>CAZRIV010000005.1:0-207372 GCA_964600235.1 uncultured Bacteriovoracaceae bacterium
GCTTCAAGCCATCGGCGCATGGTGAGCCATTTGGCCGCCTCGTATCTGTCCCAGCCGTCTTGGTCTGCCAGAACCATTTCCACGACGTCGCAGCCGAGGCGGCCGAAGGACGCGAGAAGTTCCGGAAGCAGGAGAAAGTCGGAGATTGAGTGGGCAAGACACCCCTTGGCGACATCTTCCGACGGCGGTAACTGCCGCCAGTAGGGCTCGCCGATGAGGATGATCCCTCCGGGGCCCAGGCTCTGCGCCAGGAGTTCGATGGTGCCGCTGACGCCCCCGGCGATCCACGTGGCACCGAGACAGGCTGCCACACCGGCCTTGTCGTCCGAGACGAAGCCGGCGGCATCGCCATGGATGAACCTGACTTGATAGGCGACGCCGAATTCTTCGGCGCGGAGTCTCGCCTGCTCGGTGAACAGCCGGCTCATGTCGATGCCGGTGCCGATGACTCCGTAATCGCGTGCCCAGGTGCACAGCATCTCCCCCGAACCGCTGCCGAGGTCGAGCACTCGGGTCCCCGTTTCCAGACGCAGCGCCGCGCCGAGAGTGGCGAGCTTTTCGGGTGTGAACGGGTTATGGATGCGGTGAGCGCTTTCGGTGATGTTGAAGATCCGTGGAATGTCCATTTCGGGAAACCTCCTTTCGGGCGTGGATAGATTCGGCCACGGACCAACGGCATACGATCATTTTACTTTTTATGAATGATTTCTGAAAATGATCTTGGGCTTAGGATTGGTATCCTTTTATATTTCTCAAGGATGAGCAAGTCTTTATCGCCTGTTACAATGTAATCTGCTTTGGCCGCAACCGCTAGCCCAAGTATTTTTATGTCATCCGCATCACGGCATACATCTTGTGGCAGGGAAACCGGATTGAACATGGAGGAATGTTCCAGAAGCAACTCCTTAATAGGGTGAATCATTGTGGCAGGAATTTTTATTTTTCGCTGGAGATTTTTTGTGACTTCATTCAGCAAGTCATCACAAAGGATTAACTCATGTTCGCTCAGGCATAGTTCAAAGATTGATTCGCAGAGTCCACGAGATGCGAATGCTGCAACGATAACATTGGCATCAAGAACAATCTTCATGAAATTGCTTTGAAGACGTCCTCATCAGTTAAAAAGCCCTGGGCCTCGGCAAATGGTAGTACCTTTTTCCTCAAAGAACGGAATTTCTCAACGGCTACATAGCGACGAATGGATTCTCTCACTATATCACTCACGGGCTTGCTCTGTTCTTCGCTGAGCTTCTGTAAGTCATCCCTCAGATCTTCTGGTAATCTAATTGTTAATGTGTTCATGGTAAGACATTGTAGCACACTGATTTTGAAAATCAATAACAGCTTATAGCATCCAACGTTTGTGCTCAGGCCGCGGCCCGTCAGGGCTGTCGCGCCTGCTGCGAATTGTTGGGCGGCAGCAATGCCAGACCCTAGCGAAGGCTCAACTTCTCTCTTACATATTCCCCGATGAGTATGGCTGTGGGATAAGCCACCTCCTCCTCAGCCTGGGCGTGAAGCATTAGAGCCTCGGAAAAATCGACGTACTCCCTCTTGCCGGCTTTTTCTGCTGCAACAGATAGCTTCTCAAGGGCTGCAACGATCAATTTGTGCTCAGCCAACATCTGAGGTAGCTCCGCCTTCAGCTTGTCGGTCATGGGAAGCACCTCTGCCATCTCTGGGGTGATCTTTCCCTCAGACAAGCTGTGAAGCAGACCAAGCGGCGGCAGCGCGTACTCCTCTTCCTTGATGAAGTGTGGGTGCATGAGTTTCGCAACGACGACTGCCGCCTCGCCAAGTTCACCGGGTTCTTTCGTTGCCTTTCGCAACATGCCGTGGAGCTCCTCGTGCTCAACCTTCATCGGGCGGGGTATCTCAAACATCATAGCAATCTCCTTCTGCTAGGTTTCTCCGTCACCAACTATGACGCCTAACGTGCGGACCAGCGGCGGCCAAAAGCCGTCTGGTGGATTCTTTGGTTTGGTTTTTTACTGGACACTAAGCGCAGGCAAGGCGACGGCCTTTGGGGGCAGGGATTGGATCATTGAATTCTTTTCGGCGGTGCAGAAGACAGGGCCGGCCAAGCGCATCAGCGCGCACACGTTCCGGCACAGTTTTGCGACCCGCCTCCTCCAGAGGGGGTGTCGACATCAGGGCTATCCAGACCCTCCCGGGGCACAGCGACGTCTTTACAACCATGATATACACCCATATGCTGCAGCAGGGCGGGTCCGGGGTGAAAAGCCCTCTCGACGACCTGCCTGCATGAGGGCGTCAGGCCTGCTCACTTCTCCACCGGCACCAGGTCTATCCTGAGGGGTTCTAAGGGCTTCTCCTCCACCTGCACGCTCGCCTCCCACTCGTAGTACTCGGGCATGCTCAGGCGCACCTCGTGGCCGCCCACGCTCACCTTCAGCGACAGCGGGGTCTTGCCCTTGAACGCGCCGTCTATGTACACCTGCGCGCCCGGGGGCGTGCTCTCTATGGCGACGCTCCCCATGGGGACATCCGGGGCCTTCTTCGAGGCGGTAAACCAGAAGATTCCCGCCGCCACGATGAGCGCCGCCACAGCAGCCGTGAAGATCAGGGCAACAGGCTTCTTCTTTTCCTGTGCTGCCGGAACAAGCGCCGGCTCCTGCGACTTGAGAAAGGCCCTCAGGGCGTCCGAGAGCTCGCGGCCGTCGGCGAACCGGCTTCCGGGGTCCTTGTTCAGGCACTTCATGATGATCTCGGAAAGCGCCGGGGGGAAGCCGGGATTAAGTTCATGGGGCTTCTTCGGGGTCTCGGAGGTGATGGCGTGGAATATGGCCGCGAGGTTGTCCCCCTTGAAGGGCCTGGTCCCGCTCGCCAGCTCGTAGAGGATGACGCCCAGCGAATAGAGGTCCGACCTTCCGTCCACCTTCCTGCCCATGACCTGTTCGGGCGACATGAAGTTGGGGGTGCCTAAAATCTCGCCCGCCTGGGTCTGGTGGCTCGCCTCGGGGTCTTCCACGTGGGCGATGCCGAAGTCGGTGAGCTTGACTATTCCGCCTGGCGCCACCATAATGTTCTGGGGCTTGATGTCCCGGTGCACGATGCCGCGCCTGTGGGCATAATCCAGGCTCTCCGCCACCTGGATGCCCATGTCCACGATCTCCTCGGGCCCCGGGGGGTTTTCCCGTACGTACGCATTGAGGGGCACGCCCTCCAGAAACTCCATGGCAATGTAGACCGTGCCCTGGTCTTCACCCACGTCGTAGACCGTGACGATATGGGGGTGCTGCATGCGGCCGATGGCGCGGGCCTCCTTGAGGAACCGCTGGACAAAGTCCTCGCTGCTCACGCGGTCGGGCCTGAGCACCTTCAGCGCGATCTCGCGCCCGATCTGCGGGTCGTGGGCCTGGTAGACCACGCCCATGGAACCCTTGCCCAGCTCCTTGACGATCTCGTAGCGGCCGTAGTTCATAGGCTATTTTTCCCTCACGAATGATATGATCGTGTCCATGGGTATGAGCAGGCCCGAGGCGTTGCCCCCTTTCAGCCTTCCCTTCACCACGGCCACAAGGTTGCCGTCCCTGTCGAACACGGGGCTCCCGCTGCTGCCCGGCTCCACCTCCATCCTCACCTGGAGGAGCGCCTGGCCGTCCACGACCCCGGGCGGCCCGTCCACATACCCTGACGAAACCGTTCCCCGGTTGCCCAGCGGACATCCTATGGTGTAGACCCTCTGGCCCATGTCGGGCACCAGGCCTGAATTGTTCATGGCCACGGCCTTGCTGAAGGTGTGGCTGCAGTCTATCAGGGCCAGATCCTTCTTGAAATCTATCTTCACCAGGCGGCCTTTAAGGGTGCGTCCGTCCGCAAGCGTGATGGTGATGTCCCTGGGCTTCTTGAGCGTATGCGCCGTGCACAGGATGAGGCCCGAGGCGTCCACCACGAACCCGGAGAGCTGGGTGGGCCTGCCGCCGGCGGATGCATGGATGCACACCACCAGGTCCATCTTCAGCGCAATCTGCTCCGGGATGTCTTTGAGCGAGTCCGAAGGGCCCTTGCCGCCGTTATGGTTCGTCGAATACCCCTGCTGGTAGCCTCCGAGGTATTTCCACAGTTCCCCGGCCGCTTCCGGCGGGTTCGATTCCACCGAGATCTCGGTCGCCATGGGCGAGTGGTGCCTCAGGGTCACCCTCAGCTCTCTGGTCTTCCTTACAGCGGAAAGGTGTACCGTATCCGCGAGGGTTTTCCTGCTTACCTGGTAGCCGCCGTGCTTCAGCCAGCCCGCCACAACCTGCTCCGCCTCGAACCTCGGTATGCCGATGATCCCGGTGGACGGCGTCCCTGCAGCCGGCGCGCTCAGGGCATAAAGAAAAAACAGGATGAGTGCCGTGATGAAAACATCGTGCTTCATATGAGTCCTCATACCCGCTTTACTCCAGTTCGACCATGACCACCGTGATGTTGTCCCTGCCGCCCGCCGCCTTGGCCTTATCCACGAGCCCCTTAGATGCCGTCCGGATGTCCGCAGAGGCCTTGAGGCATCCTGAGATCTCGGCGTCATCGATCATATCGGTCAGGCCGTCCGAACATAAAAGAAAGATGTCGCCGGCGAGCCCCCTGCCCTTGAGCACGTCGAGCTCGATGGTCTCCTTCGCCCCCACGGCCCTCAATATGACGTTCCGCATGGGGTGCTTCCTGGCCTCCTCGGCACTGATGAGGCCTTTGCCGAGCTGGTCCTGAACCAGGGAGTGGTCCACGGTGAGCTGCCTGAGTTCGCCCGCACGGAAGCGGTAGGTGCGGCTGTCGCCCACGTGCCCGATTACCACCTCTTCACCCGCCACGGCGAGGATCTCGGCCGTGCACCCCATGCCCGCATGGTCCGGGTGTGTTGCCACGTGCTCGAGCATCCTGGCGTTGGCCAGGGTAAAGGCCCGCTTCACCCGCTCGGTCATGCCTTCGGCCGGCCCGGGCCCAGAGAGGACCTCAGAGGCCGTGTCCACGAAGATGCGGCTCGCGATCTCGCCTGCCGCAGCCCCGCCCATGCCGTCGGCCACGACGCAGAAGCCCAGCTCGGGCAGCGCCGCAAAGGCGTCTTCATTGTTCGTGCGTTTGAGCCCCACATCCGTGATCCCTGTTGTCTTGATCCTCATTCTTCCTTCCCCTTATCCTGGAACCTTCACAAGTTCTTTTCAGCGCCTGCGCGGGCTGCCGGGGCTGCCCGCCTGTTCGGCCATCCGTCTCAGCCGCTCCCGCGTGCGCACGGGCGCAGCCGAGGTGGCCACCGGGGCCGGCGGCCTCGCCCTCACCGCCATGGTCGGGGGCGCACTGGCCTGCACGGGCGGGCTGGTGCGCGGCAGGGTGACCACGGACGGTGCACGGGCCGGATACCCGGGTCTGGCCGCTATGGAAACCGGCCGCAAGGGCATGGGCCGCCTGTCATAAACAGTCCCGGTGGACCTGGCCCTGCTCACCAGCACCTGTTCGGTAAACTGGGCGGCTCGCTGCTGATGGATGTCGCGCGGCTGCCCCGTGGAGCCGGACACGGCCCGGTGAGTCGCCTCGATGCCCGCCGGGGTGAACATCATGAACATCTGGATGACCTGCCCCGTGGCCCTTGCCCGGTCCATGGCGGTTCGCGAGTCCGCACCCCTGCTCCGCTGCACCAGGTAACTCATGGCGACAAAGGCATCACCCCGCAGGCTGTCGAGGTCGGCGACCACCTGAGAGCACCACACGGCCACGGGGTCGACGGTGGACACCACTTCATCGGGCCCTATTGCAGATATGGCAGGGGCGTCCCGCCTGGACTCGGGGATCAGCATCCGCCACTCCCGGGGGATGTACCGCTCCCGGACGGTCTGGTAGGAAGGCGGCGGCACCACGCCTTCCACCTCGGGGAACTCCCTCCTGAGGAGCCTATGCATGACCGCAGGGTCGTCCAGGTTCAGGTGCGAGTCCCGGTAGCGCTCCCTTACCTCGTGGAGCATGTCTAAAAATTCTTCTGCCGTTACATACATAAGGACACTCCTGTTTTACCAAGACTCTTCAAGGAATGTATCTCACCTCTTTCAAGGTGAGATACATTCCTTGAAGAGTACAATCTTCTCCCTATCACAGCATGATGCAGTCTTTTGCTTATTGAGCACGCTTCCCCGAATCAATACTGCTTTTACATGAGGCCCTGCATACATGGCATGTTCTATCCCCTTGACACGGCTTCATCGAGCCTGTAATTTCTTCACCCGTATGAAGGAACTGCCGGTTATCATTGTAAAGCTCGTGCACATCCAGGGGCCTCTCATGGGCCGGATCCAGGAGTTCACCGAGGACAGGATAACCATCGGCAGGCACCCTTCCTGCCAAGTGCAGTTTCCCACCGACCTCACCACCATCTCCCGCAACCACGCCGAGCTCGTGCGCGAGGGCAACCGCTACAAGGTCGTGGACCGCAGCACCAACGGCACCTTCGTGAACGGCAAGCGCCTGAGCGAATCCTTCCTCAAGGACGGCGACGTGATCATGTTCACCGAGGGAGGCCCCAAGGTGAGCTACCTTGCCGAGATAACCGACGCGGTGCGTGCCGAGCCCGCTTCCGTACCCGTTCACGAGGAGCCCCCGGCTGAACCGGCACCACCGGTGGAGCCAGCCCGGCCTGTCTCCCCGGCGCCTCCTGTCAATCCCCCGGAGCCCGCGGCCCCGGCACGGCCGGCGGCCACGCCCCCTCCCGTGCAGCCCGCCGTGGCGGCACCGCCCGCCGCACCGGCGAAGCCCGCCCAGGAACCGCCCAGGCCTGCAGCGCCCGTGCGCCAGACTGTCCAGAAGGTGCCCGCGACGCTCATTGTCCAGTACGGTCCCGTGCTCAAGTCATACAAGGAACTGCCCATCGTCATCGGGAAAAAGCAGGGGGCAGACTTCGTGCTGAACCACGCCGCCATGGCGGACGAGCACGCCCAGATCTTCTTCAGCCAGGGCCAGTACTGGATCAGGGACCTCACGGGCAGGAACCTCATCAGCGTAAACGGCCTGGCAATCGGCTTCGAGTCTCCGCTCAAGGCCCAGGACATCATCTCGCTGGCCCCGGCCGGGCCGGCGCTGCGCTTCCTGGGCGAGGGAAGGCTTGCCGAGTACGAAGAGGCGCCTTCCGAAGAGGCGCCGATGCCGGCGAAACCCGCAAAACCCTCTCCTGCCAAAAAGGCCTCGAAATCCATCTTCGACATCTTCAAGAAATAACCCCGCAGATCCCTAGCAGTTCATGAGTATGCGCTCGCCGTCGATCTTCACGTCGTCGTTGGCCTGGACGTTCACGTTCCCGAGCTCGGCCGTGATGTTCTGGACGCGCGCCTGCGTGGTGAGGTCGCCCGCCGCGCTGATGTGCGCGTCGCCCCCGCTGGAAAGCGCGATGCCGTCGCGGCCGTGGATGGCCAGGCTCTTCGCATTGATGGCCAGGTCGCCGTCGGTTCTGATCATGAGCCCTGAGCCCTCCAGGTGCAGCACCGGGCCGTGTTCGGTAATGGTGATGGTGAGGCTCACCTTCCCGTTGGCGCCCGTGATCACGAGGCGGTCCTCCTGAGTGCCGGAATCGATGAGGAGGCGCTGGTCACCCCTGAGGTCCACCACCTGGACCGCAGTTGTAGTGATATGGTCTTCCATTTCCTGTCCCTCCTTTTAGCAGTTGTTCTGGATCAGGGTGCCGGTGATGGAGATGATGCCGCCCGACTCGATGGTGATCCCGGAGGCCCCGATGGATATGGTCGAACCACCGGCCTCGATGGTGATACTCGACGGGCTGCTGATGAGAATCGCCCCGTTGGAGGTTATATCCACGCTGCCTCCACCATTGACCCACATCCGGCCGCTCATGGACCTGACCGTGGTGTCGTTGCTCAGGGATCCAAGAACCGCTTCCCCGCTGGCCATGATTGCATTGCTCCCCGTGGCAGAATTCCGGTGGTCTCCGTCCACCGTCACGTCCATGTTCGTGTGCACGGTGAGATTGTAATTGCCCGTGACCTCCTCAATGCGGTCGGCCTGCGCCGTGAGCCTCTCGACGCCGTCTATGGTGACCGCCCTGCCGCCGCTGATGTTCTGGGTCTCGCCGCTCGTCACGGCCACGTCCCTGCCTGACTCCACCAGGAGGGTCTCGCCGCCGTGGATGGTCCTGGTGCAGCCGCCCGTGACCTCGATGGTCTCGTTGCCGGACACGGTGAGGCTCCGGTCGCCGCCCACGCCCACCGAGTCGTTGGCGCCCACCGTGGCGCTCCGGTTGTTCTCCACCACGATGTTGTGGTCCTTCTGGGCGTGGATGAACACCTCCTCCTCGCCCTTCTTGTCCTCGAAGCGGATCTCGTTGAAACCGCCGCCGCCGATGCTCGACTCCGACTTGATGGTGCTCTTGGTCTTCTCGTCGGGCAGGGTGTACGGGGGGGTGTGGGTGCCGTTGTACACGCTGCCGATGATGAGCGGCCGGTCCGGGTCGCCCTCGATGAAGCTCACGATCACCTCCTGGCCGATCCGCGGGAGCCACACGGCGCCCCACCCCATGCCCGCCCAGATCTGCCCCACCCGGATGAAGCACGTGGTGTTCTCGTCGTATTGGCCTTCCCGGTCCCAGTGGAACTGCACCTTCACCATGCCGTGCTCGTTGGTGTAGATCTCCTCGCCCTCGGGCCCGGTGACCAGCGCGGTCTGGACCCCCACGATGACGGGTTTGGGCGTGAGCAGCGGCGGCCTGAACGGGATTCTGTGCGGGATGCACGCGAAGCTGTTGGAATAGAATGCCTCGCTCTCAGCCCCGCTCCCTGCAATGGGCTCGCCGGCCGAATGGTTGATCGCGGTCAGCACATAAGGCCGCTCGTTCATGTCTTCCCGGTGATACTCGGCCAGGGTGAAACGGTAGCCGCTGATGAATGACCGGCAGTTGCTCGTGCCGGAGAGAACCGTGATCTGGGCCTCCTCGGCCTGCATGCGCAAGTTGGCGTACCGCTCGCCATCGGACACGGTGAGGTACTCGCCCGGGTAGTCGTACAGCTCCCGGTCGCCCTGGGCATGCTCTATCCTCGTGGGCATCTCAACCCGCAGGTCGGTCAGCGGCATGAGGAAGTTGAAATCCTTGATGGTGTACTTGCCGAACCTGATCTCCTCCCCCCAGCCGAGGTTCTTGATCACGTCCTCGGTCTCAAGGGTGGTCTCTCCGGTGAGCTGGCAGCGGACGTTGGCCTGGTGGGGGCAGTCGTGGTGCTCGTCCGCCGAGTCGGACAAGACAAGGACGTGCCTGTCCTCCTCATGCTCGAAGAAGTAGAACATGCCTTCCTGCTCCAGGAGCCGAGAGATGAAGTTGAAGTCGCTCTCGTGGTACTGGACGCAGTATTCCTTTGCCTCGTAGCTGCCGGAGAGCCGGAATTCGTAGTCGGCGAACGACCGGTCGGCAAAGATCTGCTCCACGATCTGCTGTACGGTCTTGGCCTGGAATATCCTCGAGTTCACGGTCCTGGTCAAAAGCCAGAACCAGGGGACCATGGTGGCCGAGTACGTGGCGACGTTCAGGTACTGCTCCTGGTCGGAACCATCGCCGAGCCGGTCCTGGGAGAAACGGCAGACGACGCCGTTGATGTGTCTCCGCTCGTCATCGGTCAGGCCGATGGACACGGTGACGCTCTGCCCGATGATGTCGCGCGGGTTGATGTCCGTGTCCTCGGAGGCGAGCGTCAGCTCGAAGCTGAAGGGCTGGGAGATCCCCTCGGACCCCGAGAACCCGGTGAGCAGGAGCGTTTCTTCGCCAAGCGGTGTGGTAATGGAGAGAAGACGGTTTTCCTGGGTCAATGTCATGGTCTCACTCCTTTGGTAAGGTCTATCTTGTGCTCTATGATATTCAGTGTATGCACCTGTTTTTTCTCCAGCCTGATCGGGAGATCGTCCTCGACGGTTTTTTTGTCGAGGACGATCTCTTGATCAGGTCAATACTCCCCCGCTCTTCCCTCGGAGGCACCTCACGGCCACTCGGCCCTCAGCGGCATGGAGGCGAGCTCGTCGGGCAGGTACGGCCGAAGCGCCGGCGCCGAGCCGCGCCAGAGGATGCTCACGCGGTCCTGGTCGGGCTCGACGAGCACGGTGTGCATGACCGGCTCGGTGGGGTTCATCCTGCCGTTCCTGCCGTCGGTGAAGAGCCGGGGGGCATTATGCGGGAGCCTGATGCGCAGGGCCTCCATTCGGGGATGCATGTTGCCCAGCCAGACCTCCTCGCCGCCTTTCAGGTAAGCTACGGCAAGACCCGGCGAGGCGCCGCTGGTCATGAGGAACGAGCCCTGCACGTCGGGGGGGCGCTCCGTGGTGATCCAGGAGGGCGCGAGCCCCCGCCTGACCTCGGCGGGTACGGCGCCTTCCGGCTCGAAGTAGGGCACGATGCCGGCATACGCGATGCGGGGGAACCAGCTGTAGTCGTACCAGTCCGTGGCCTGGGGCATGGGCATGCGGATCCACTGCTGGTGGTCGAGCACCAGGAGCTTCTCAGGGGTGAGCGGGTCTGAGGGGTCTTCCAGGTTGGGCAGCTCAACGGCCTCCACGGCCTCCCGCTCCGGCTCGATGAGGTAGCCTTTGCCGCAGGGGTTGCGCGGGTACAGGAAGGGGCTCGCCATGTCCATGTCGCAGTGCCTTTTGTCCACGCCCGGGTGCAGCTCCAGGAAAGGGTTGCCGTACTTCTTCTCGGCGCCTTTGTCGCGGCCGCCGTAGGCGTGCGTGTAGGCGAGCGGCACCTTGTCCACGGGCTGCGGGTCGGAAAAGACGAGCGCGCCCCTCGGGTTCAGAGAGCAGCGCCTGTCCCCGATGACGAGGATCCGCTTCTCGCTTTCCTGCACGCGCACGGCCGCCTCGAAGATGGTCCTGCCCCTGCCGTAGGCATGGCCCTTGACCACCACGTCCGTGGCCGGCTTATAGGGGTAGATGTCGCTGTCGCTGACGAGCAGGCACTTGATCTGTGGGTGGTCTTCGAGCTCCATGACCAGGGGAACCTGCTTCCCGGAAGGCTCCAGGCGGCCGTCGGGCATGATGGCGTACGTGATCTTGAGCAGCACGGACAGGATGTAGCGGCCTTGAGGGTCCTTGCCGGAAAGCTGCATGAGGGTAGAAGACGGCGTGGTCTGTACGGGCATTGGTTTTTTCCCCTTTTCCTAGAGATTCCCGGTCTGTCCGCCGCCGCCCATGCCGGAACCCCCGTGGTCCGCGGGGCCCGGTCCGTTGAGATAGCCCTGGGCCGCGTCTCCGGCCGCGCCGCCCGGGGTCCACAGGCCCAAGTCACCGCCGTCGGCGCCCATGGGGCCTCCGCCGAAGAAGCCGGTGACCGCGTTGACCGCGTTGCCCAGGTGGGCGGGCACGTCCCTGGCGAGCATCCGGGAGTAGGCCGCCCTCTGGGACTGGGCAAAGTCCCTGGCCGCCTGGTTGATCATGTTGCCCGGGATCCCGCCCCTGCTCCTGAGCAGCTGCTTGGCCGCGGCCCTGCTCATGACCTGGGGCCCGAACCGGCCGAGCAGCCTGCCTGCCACGTTGCCGACGCCGTTGCCCAGGGCGTTGAGCACGGTCTGGACACACCAGTCTATGGCCATGGCGTTGAACCCGTACATGATGTCGGCCAGGCTCATGTTGGTGTAGACCGATACGAAGGCGATGACGACCCCGGTGGGTGTGGGGCAGGGTATGCCGCAGTCGAGGTTCAGGTTCACGGTCTGGAGCAGCGCGGCCCCGATGCGCTGACCCTGGGACTCGGTGCTCGCCGGGCCGAAGTACGACTTGGACGCGCTGAAGGCCATGTCGACGGGCAGGGTCACGGACGGCGCCCCCACGTGCGGGATCATGGGTCCCACATCGGTGGGCACCTGCATGGTCCAGCCGAAGCCCTGCTGCACATGGGTGGTGGCGGGCGAGGCCGTCACGCCGAGGCCGTACATGGTCGTCAAGGTCTTGTACGGCACGGGCGACGGGGAAGGCGACGGGGAGCCCGGGGGCCACGGGATGTGGAAGTCAACCCCCGTGACGGGGTGCCATTGTTTCAATACCGCGCACAGCATCTCTTGATCTCCTCTTCTGGGATTCCTAGCTCTCCGCCAGGAGCTCGCACGATCGCTTCACCAGCGGCACGAGCACGTAGCGGAACGGGTAGCGGTAGGTGATGAAGACCCTTTTCCTGTCCACCTCGACCCCGATCTGGTCTATGGCGGGCTCCGTAAGGGTGATCTCCTCGCCGAAGCGCAGCCTCACCATGAGCCCTGAATGCGGCAGGATGAATTCCACCGGGCCTCCTTCGCTCATGCCGGTGATGCGCATCCGCTCGCCCTCGCGGGCACAAGGGGCCACCATGGAGGGAAAGGCCTGGTTGAACAGGGTGGGTTTCATCTCCCTGAGCTCGAAGGTCTTCTCGTCGAAGACGAGCGACTTTTCCAGCCTGGGCCCGAAGGCCATGCCGCAGTGCGCCACGCCCACGGGATCGGGCTGGTCGTTCCACTTCCGTATGAGGTTCATGGGGTCTTCGATATTCGGCAGTTCCCTGCCCACGGCATTGGCCTCTTCCAGGTAAAACCCCTTGCCGGAAGGGTTCTTGGGGAACGGGACAGGCAGCGAGTCCCAGAGGTCCTTGCCGCCGTAGGCATAGGCCAGCGTGAGCGGGATCTCCCGGAAGGGGTACGGCGGGCTCGGCACCAGGCCGCCGGCCTCCCTGCGCCAGATCCTGGGCCCGAAGACCCTGACGGCGGCCCTGAAGGTCTCCCCGAGCTCCACGGTCACGTCCATGGTGGTGGCTTCGCCGCGCCCCGGCCGGGCCGAGCCGAAGGCGAAGAGATCCACCCCGCCCCGGTAGAACACCTCGTCCGAGTCCATGGGCCCGTACTCGCACTCCCAGGGAGGCGGCGAGACCTTCCATGCCTGGTCGGCCGAAACCCTTAGCTCATGGCCTGCCAGGTCATAGGTGACCCGGGCTATGACGGCCCCGAAAAGACGCTTTTCGTCGATGCCCCCCCTGTAGAGCATGGCCGGATAAGGCGTGGAGTTCACAAGCTGCATACTCTCCCCTTAGAGCGATAGCCTCGCTGCATCACGTATGTTCTCCTTGGACAACACGCACAAAGTTCGGTACAACCATACCATGAAGATCCTGGCCCCGGAAAAGATGATCTCCATCCGCAGCGCCTTTGATCAGGCGGGCTATACCAGGACCGGCATACTCGAGAAGATCCGGGCGGGTGATTTCCCCTCGCTCAGGGCGGGCGACATACCCATCCTCATGCGCCGAACCGACAGCGGCTCCGCGCTGGACACCCTCATACGGCTCTTCCTCGTGGAGGTGCCCTGCGAAAAGGATGCCGTGGGCCGGGCGGCGGGTACCACGGACCTGAAGGACTGGGCAGAGGCGGGCCTCATCTCCATGGACGGCACCCGGGTGCGCGCTGCCGTGAAGGTCCTGCCGTTCCACGATCTTCTCCTCGCCTTCGACCTGCCCTCCATGCTCGGCACCGTGGCCGGGAGGGACTATGTCATGGGCATCGGCGCCAGCACGCTGACCCTGGCCAACCTCACCATCCGCAAGTCCTCCTGCCTCACGTTGGACCTGGGGACCGGATGCGGGCTCCAGGCCCTCCTGGCCTCCGTCCACAGCGAAAAGGTCATCGCCGTGGACATCAACGAGCGGGCCGTTGCCTTTGCCGGGTTCAATGCGGCGCTCAACGGCATCGGGAACGTGGAGTGCCGCCGGGGCGACTTCTTCGAGCCAGTCAAAGGGGAAGAGTTCGACCTCATCATCAGCAACCCGCCCTATGTCATCTCGCCCGAGCATGACTGCACCTACTGCAGCGCCGGCCTCGAAGGCGACGGGCTGTGCCGGAAGATCGTCCGGGAGGCGCCGGCCATGCTCGCCCAAGGCGGCTTCTGCCAGGTCCTGTGCAACTGGGCCGAGGCCGATTGCCGGCCCTGGACGGAGCGCGTCAGGGGCTGGGTGGAGGGAAGCGGCTGCGATGCCTGGGCCATGCGCTCCCAGTCCCGCGACATCGCGTCGTATGCCTCCACCTGGATCCGCCACACCGAATCCCATGGGCGAGGCATCACCATGGAACGCTTCGAAGAGTGGATGAGCTACTATGACCACCTGGGCATCTCCGGCATAGGCTCGGGCATCGTCACGCTGCGCAGAAGGACCGGCTCTTGCCCCTGGTTCAGGGCCGACGAGGCCCCGGAGAAGATGCTGGGCCCCTGCGGGGAAAGCATCCTTACGGGTTTTGCCCTGAAGGACTTCCTCGAGTCTTCGACCGATTCGGACCTGCTGGCCGCCCGGCTGGCGCTTTCGGCCGACGCCAGGCTCGAACGGGTCTGCACGCCATCGGAAAAGGGCTGGAAAGACACGGCCCTGAGGCTGAGCCTGGAACGCGGGCTGAGGTATTCCGGGAACATCGACGGCATCATGGCCAACTTCCTCATCGCATGCACCGGGCAGAAAACCCTTAAGGAGGCCCTTGAGGACACTGCCCGGGACCTGGGCGAATCGAGCGATTCCATGCAGGGCGCATTCATGCCCGTGGTCAGGTCCCTGATCGGGCAGGGGTTCCTGCTGCCGGCCGCGCGCAGGGAGCCCTGAGCGGTTCGAAGCGCAGTCCGGGCAAGAACGGTGTTCAACCTTATTCCCATCCCTTCACAGGCCGTCCACCACTGATAAGAAACCTTTCTGCATCAGCTTGCCCATGAGATCGACGCACGGCGCCTCGATCTTGCCCGGATCCATGTTCAATCCCCTGGCAATGTCGCGCACGAGCTCGCCCAGAGTGCGCTCGCCGGTGCACCCCGCGAGCAGGGTGGCCATGAGCCTGTCCACGTTCCCCGTGAACGGGAAGCCCCCCGACTGCCTGATCTGGGCGCTGCTGACCTTCCATGTGCCCTCGTCGGCCTCGAGGGTCTGGGTCAGCTCGTGCTCGGAGGTCAGGATGAACCTCAGGCCGAGTATGTCTTTTCCCGAGTCCAGGATGTCCTGCGCGGCGAAGATCCTCTTGAGCTGGTCGCTGCAGGGTCCTTTTGCGCGGTACTCGGACGCCCTGTCCGAGAATACCCAGTTCTTCACGCCCGTGCGGCGCCTGAGGACCAACGCACCGAAGCTTATCTTGCCTATGCCGAGACAGTCGTAGTACTCGAGCCAACGATCCAGCGTCTCGGGGAATTTTTCCGGCGGCACCGCCGCATCACGCGAGAGCCAGGACGAGGCATAGGAGATGGGGTCTTCCGTCTCGGAGCAGAGCAGCATGATGTCGCACCCGCTGGAATCGAGCCAGGAAAGAGGCCTGTCCCTCCAGTCGTCCGGGTTCCGGTGGTGCCAGTTGACCAGGACCGTGCAGTACCCGCCTTCATTCAGAAGCCCCGGCGCCCCCCTTACTATCCGCTCGCAGAGCGCATCCCCTTCCATGCCGCTGTCGCGGTACTGGTAGAGGCCTTTGGGCGAGATGACAAAGGGCGGGTTGCAGACGATAAGGTCGAAGGAGCGGCCGTGAACCGGTTCATAGAGGCTGCCCTGAAGGAATTCTATGTTCGTCGCGCCGTTGAGCCGGGCATTCATGTGCCCGAAGTTGAGCGCCCGGGCATTGATGTCCGTGGCGAACACCCTCTCGCCGTGGGAGGCTGCCCTGAGGGACTGGTAGCCGGCGCCTGCACCCAGATCGAGGATGTCGCCGGTCTTTTCGCGCACGGTCATGTTGGCCAGGGCGACCGTCGAAGGCCCGATCCCCAGCACAAAATCGTCTTTCGCCTGGGAACCTGTCACCTGGGGGAGAAAGTCGCACAGGAAGAACACGTCCTCATATGCCATGAGAGCCGCCTCTGCGCGGATGCCGGTGTTTGCCCTGCAAAGGAGGCCCGCTCCCAGGAGGTCTGCCACCTTGAGAGGCTCGAGGGCCTCCTGCGCGGCCGCCTGCGACACCTCGCAACCCAGGATGAAGAGCCTTACCAGGGTGTTGTAGGGCGTGGGCCTCTCCGTGCGTCTGAGGATGGCGTACACGTCCGCCTTCCTGGCCAGCGGGCCTTCCGGTGCGTCGAGGTTCATGGTCTCGGCCAGGGCGGCCTGGACATACCCCCTGGCCGTAAAGGTCTTGCGGAAAAGTCCCACGTCGAGGGGGTAATCGAGGTTGAAGGGTTTGTCCTGCTCCGTCATTCCATTATGCATTGAGATTTCCCGTCAAACTTAATAAATTTTATCTCATCTTCTCAACTCTTGTCAAACTCCGGCGGGCCTGTCGAAAAAATCCGATAATCTTGAATATCTTTTCCTTCAGAGAGTCAAACACAGGACCTGATTAGAACAGATCCAATGCCGGGCATTCTGTGAGGACGTTTTTTGTGACCTTTCTCCTTCTGAGCTTTTCGACAGGCTCACACGACTGAGATCAGCTGCCGGGGCGTAGCCCCGGTCAGCTGGATTGAATTGTTCGCCTTGACCACTAGTCTGGCTCATGAGGTAACTGTGCGCCATGCCAAACAGCAACAATCCACACCACATCGTCCTTTACTCTATAGAAGAAACGATAAGGCTGCACGATTACTTCGCGGAACGGGAGATCTGGGAACTCGGGTAGGAACCTACCTGACTCAGGGAATCTTAATAAACGTGATAAGCTTTTCTCTGCCTTGTTCCGAAAATCTATTGCAGCTGAAGGATTATCTCTGCGAATATACTCTAACGCCTCAATAAATTGAAGTCGGGCAGTAGGTGTAAAGAGAATTCTCAAGGTTTTATACCAAGAATCCTGTCAGCTTCCTTCATCACATCTTCAAGCTCGTGGCCAATTCCTGCCTCAATTTCCTTTTCTCCACGCGCCAATAATCGCAGGATTTCGTTTTCATGCTGGGTATGCTCATATTCCTCCATGCTTACCATTACGGCAGCAGCTCTTCCCCTCTGAGTAATAAAAACAGGTTCACGGGATGATGCTACGCGCTTGACAATATCGCTTGCATTTTGTCTTAGGTCAGAGATGGGGATAATTTTTGGTGCCCTGGACATTGGCAATACCTCCTATTGTACAACCAATGATACAACCAATATGACTTCATGGGAAGAGGCAATCTATAGGGCGAACAATTACTATACCGACTTTTTTCGGTATAACAGAATATGTACTGACTTTGATGGACTGTTAGTTAATTTCAAGCCTACCCCTCCTCCAGTGAATCAATTCATCCTGTATCCAAATTAACTCGAAGCGAGCGACAGGTTTTGGCTAGGTTTACTAAACTGCTGAAGCGTCTATCTACTCTTCCTCAACGACCAGGCGGGCCATGATCTTCTCCCACACGGCAGGTTCGGACACGCCGAGGCCGTCCATGATCCTCCTGATCTCGTCGGCGTCGATCTCCAGGGCGCGCGCGACATCCTCGTAGCTCAGGCCCTTTTCGTAGGCATCCTTCATGGCCGCGCCCACCAGGGTCTGCTGGTCTTCGGCCCTCGGGGCCGGCCCCGGCACGTCCCTGCAGGTCAGGCACAAATGCAGCTCATAGCAGTCGATGCCGTTGCAGCTCGTGGCGATGCAGCAGGCTTCCCTGAATCCACATTTCTGGCAGAGCATGGCCGCTTCTCAGGCCCCGGTCATTTCGCCGGAAGGCACTGAAGCACCGACCTGTCGCATACGATCTTATGCCCTGCCTCGGCGTCCTTCCTCCACCCGGCATAGGCGTCGTCAAAGGCCTCGGGATAGACCGAGCCTCTGTTCAGGGGCTTTCTCACGCTCCTTTTCAGGGCGTCTTTCGTGACGGCCATGTGGGAGCAGATGCGCCTGATGTCCCAGGAAGGCCTGCCTTTCACGTGTCCGATGACCTCGATGTGGAAGATGCCGGTGTCTTTTGCCTCAGTGAGGTTGTGGATCACGATCCACCTTTCAAGCGTGCCTTTCCCCTGTATGGACCAGATGCCCGGCTTGTGGGCGAAGAGGGCGGAGTCGTCAAGGGCACGTGCATCAAAAGGGAAAGAGCAGAGCAGGACCGCGGCAAGGACGGCCATGATCCCCTTCATGAGAACCCCCTTCATCCCCTGGGGCACATCAGGGGGCATTCCATCTCCCCGCAAGCGGCCTCAGCGGTTCGGCCAGCGACTGGAAGCGCACGAGGCGCGCCGTGTCCGTGTCCTTGAGCGTGGCCAAAGGCATGATGCCCGCATCCAGGATGGCCTCTGCCGCCTTTTCGCTGAGCAGCACCTCGGCGCAGGGCTTGACCACAGAGGATCCCTGGTCGGAATACACATGCAGGGGCAGGTCGTCCACGTCCTTTACCGCGCCTTCGTGCATGTCCCAGCCGTAGAGCGAAAAGGACCGCGCCAGGAGGTATGCGCAGGCAAGGGCTGGGTTTCCCCACAGATAGTGCTCGTGGAGGTTTCCGGAGGCCATCTCCTCGAAGTCGAAGGTCTCGGCCGCATCCGTGTCGCGGCCGAAGGGCAGGCGCAGCAGGAAGCGGGGCATCACCAGGCCCAGACAAGCCGCCTCGTGGAGGTGCCTGAGGTCGTCCCATGCGGCGAGGGTCTCTTTGTCCGGGAAGGTCCGCCAGGAGGCGGGGTCAGGCGTCCCGTCCAGGGAGGCGCACCCCGCCAGGCAGGGGTCGGCCTGGGCGATGAACGGGGCATGCACGGCAAAAGCGATCCTGGCCATGCGTCCAAGGAGCGCCGCGTCGCCGTGGCCGAAGGAATAGTTGCCCGCCAGGACGGAAAAAGGCATGGTCCCCGCCGAACCGCGTGGGCCCTCCTTCAGGAGCCGGTACACGCCGGTGCGGGCCAGGTCGTCGTCCGAGAAGAGGTCTTCTTCAAGCTCCTGTGCGGATATGTCCAGGAGGAAGACCTGCAGGTTCTCGTCCGTCTCGATGCGCGACACCAGGAACTGGACCCCGCGCCAGGCCGCCTCCAGGGCCTGGAAGTCCCTGTGGTGCATGACCTCTGCCATGAGTCCGGAAATGGACTGGTCCAGCGCCGCGGTCAACCGGGCCTGCTCCGGGTCTTCCCCCGCCACGAGGTGAGGCCTGACAACGGCCTCTATGAACGCGTCCAGGTCCTGTCCTGCCACGGGTCTGTCCGTGCCGGAAACGGCCTGGCCGATCATCTCGTCCAAAAGGCTGCCGCCCTTGGTCACAGGCTTCGGGGGTTCTTTTGCCGGCCCTTCCTGGCCGCCCTGGATGCCCGTGAGTTCCTGGAGCACCCGTACGGCCGCGGAGAAGGTGCGCGGGTCGCCGAGCCTTTTGCGCACATCCTTGAGCGCCCTGAATACCCCGATGCGGTTCAGGAGGTGGTCCGGGTGGAAGTCGTCCAGGCTGGAAAACGAGATGTCCAGCGCCGTCCCGGCCGAGTCCAGGCGCACCTTCACCTTCATCTTTTCCATGACCTCGTCGATGGTGTCCCGGTCCACAGGGAAAGGCCTGCGGCCCTTGACCGGTTCGACGATGTTCCGGCTGGCCCGGCCGGTGAAATCACCCAGGATGCACAGGGCAAAGGGGGTGCCGGGTTCGGCGCGGCCCCTGGTCTCCTCCAGGGAGGAGACGATCTCGAGACTGATGGAACCGAAGGTTATGGGTTTCTTCATGATCTTCTCACCTTGGGCCCGCCGCTACGGCGCCTTTCATATCCCGCCCCTCTTCTTCTTGTCCTGGAGCTGTCTCTTAAGCGCGCTCACGGCATCCTTCCCCACCTTCTGCTTGGCGGACTTTGTGCCTTCATAGGCGCGCAGGAAATAGGTATAGGGGAAGAGGTGCGGGGCAAAGGTCTCCCTCACGTCTTCGAAATACTTTCCTATAAATGTGCCCAGTTCGCTCTCCTTCAGGCGATATTCGCCGCAGTTGGGGTCAAAGAGATAGACGTGCCGCCCGCCGAATATGCTGCCCATGTGCAGCGCGCCGTGGGAGAGGTACCATGCAACGGCATGCCCGCCCCCGCCGTCGACCCAGGAGGACGTCCCGGTATCGTATTGCTTGAAGTAATACCCCATCAGGAAGGCCCTTCCCGCACCTCCCCTGAAGTTCACGGCGATCTGGTCGGTCATCCAGGCGCTGCCGGACCACAGAGGGGCATTCAGCGTCTTTATCTCCACCATCTTGAGCCCGAGCGCGCCTTCTGCGGGCTGATACTCGTCATCCCTGCCCGAGTCCACGACACCGTCGTAGAGGGCCTGCCTGTTGATGGCCCTGCCGACGTTGAGGTTGCCCACGCGCTGGGCGCCCTTTTCGCCCAGCGAGAGCTTGCGCTTCATCCAGTCCATGCTCAGCGAGTAGCACACCCCGTTCACGGAAGGATGCCTGGAGACCTCGCCGGTGCTCAGATGCCAGCTCCTGAGCACCTCGGGGATTTCTTCCCCCTGGTTGAACCCGATGGTTCTCCACCCTTTGATCCTGTTGAATGCCATGAAAAAAACCTCCTCTTCAGCTGATGGCGAACCCGAACCCCGCCTTTTCGATGGCCACCTTCACCTTCCTGATCTCCTGGCCCCTGGCCATGCGGGTGAGGATCTCTTTCGACATCTCGGGCAGGAGCGTGTTGGTCAGGATGTGGTCCACGTTTCTCGCCCCGCTGTCCACCTCGGTGCAGCGCTTCGCGATGGAATCAACGATCTCGTCGCCGAACTCCAGGGTCACCTTGCTGTTCGCCATCATGCGCTTCTTGATGCGGTTCAGCTTGAGCCTGGTGATGAGCCGCATGATCTCGTCGGTGATGGGGTAGAACGGCACAACTTTAAGCCTGCCCATGAACGCGGGCTTGAAGACCTTGACCAGCTCGGGCCTGACCAGCTCCACCAGTGCGTCCGGACCGGGCCTGGTCTCCTCGTCGGCGCAGGCCTTCATGATAGTGTCCGTGCCCGTGTTCGAGGTGAGGATGATGAGCGTGTTCTTGAAGTCGATCTCACGGCCCTCGCCGTCTTCCATCCTGCCCTTGTCGAAGACCTGGTAGAAGAGCTCCAGGACGTCCGGGTGGGCCTTTTCCACCTCGTCGAGGAGCACCACGCTGTAGGGCCTGCGGCGGACCGCCTCGGTGAGCACGCCCCCCTCGCCGTACCCCACGTAGCCCGGGGGCGAACCCTTCAGGCTGGAGACCGTATGGGCCTCCTGGTACTCGGACATGTTGATGGTGATCACGTTCTCCTCCCCGCCATAGAGGAGCTCGGAAAGGGCCAGGGCCGTCTCGGTCTTGCCCACTCCGCTGGTGCCCACGAACATGAAGACCGCCGTGGGCTTCGAGGGGTCATCGATGCCCGCATGCGCGGTCTGGATCATCTGGGCCACGGCCGCTAAAGCGTGGTCCTGGCCGATGATGCGCTCCTTGAGCAGGTTCTCCATGTTGAGCACGGTGGCGATCTCGTCGGCCATCATGCGGCCCACCGGGATGCCGGTCCAGCCCGAGATCACCTCCGAGATGGTCTGACCCGTCACGGCCACGCTCACCAGAGGCTCGTCGGCCTGGGCCTTGGTGAACTGCTTCTCCAGGTCCTTGAGCTCCTTGACCTTCTTTGCGATGTCCTTGTTCTTTGGGTCCTGTTCGTGGAGCTTGTGGATCTCGAGCCTGGCCTCCAGGATCCTGTTCGCCACGTCGAGCTCGGCCTTCCACTTCCGGTCCAGGGCCTCCAGGCGCTTTTCCGTGTCCTTGAGGTCTTTTTCCAGGGCCTTGACCTTCTCGGCATGGTCCATGCCCACGAGGGTCTCCTTTTCCAGGGCCTTGAGCTCGCCCTTTATGTGGGTGATGCGCCGTGTGGCCTCCTCCACGGCGGGCGGGCTCGTGGTGAGCCCGATGGCCACCCGGGCGCAGGCCGTGTCCAGCACGCTCACGGCCTTGTCCGGCAGCTGCCTGCCCGAGATGTAGCGGTGCGACAGCCTCACCGTGCTCTCCAGCGCCTCGTCCGTGATCATGACCTTGTGGTGGTTCTCCAGAAAGGGCGCCACGCCCCGCATCATGACAAGGGCCTTTTCCTCGTCGGGCTCCTCCACCTTCACCACCTGGAAGCGCCGTGCCAGGGCCGCGTCCTTCTCGAAGTACTTCTTGTACTCGGCCCAGGTGGTGGCCGCGATGGTGCGGAGCTCGCCGCGCGCGAGCGCGGGCTTGAGCAGGTTGGCCGCGTCGCCGGCGCCCGAACCGCCTGCGCCGATGAGCGTATGGGCCTCGTCGATGAACAGGATGATGGGCGTGGGCGAGCCCTTCACCTCGCTGATGACCGATTTCAGCCGGTTCTCGAACTCACCCTTCACCCCGGCACCTGCCTGGAGCAGTCCCAGGTCGAGCGAGCGTATCTCCACGCCTGCCAGCGCCGGCGGCACGTCGCCTTCGGCCACGCGCATGGCAAAGCCTTCCACCACGGCCGTCTTGCCCACGCCCGCCTCGCCCGTGAGGATGGGGTTGTTCTGGCGGCGCCGGATGAGGATGTCCACCATCTGGCGCACCTCGAAGTCGCGTCCCAGCACCGGGTCGATTTTGCCTGCCTTGGCCTGGGCCGTGAGGTTGATGGTGAACTGGTCGAGCGCCTTGGTGCCCACGGGCTTGCCGCCCTTCTCCGGCGCGCCAGGGGCGGCGGCCGCCTGGGCCGCCTCGCTGTCCTCCGCGGAGCCCTTGACGATATCCATGAGGTTTTCCTGGAGGGTCTCCACCTTTATCTTTTTCAGGGAATCGGAGTCCGAGATGAGCATGCGCGCGGTCTGCTCACCATTGAGAAGGGCCAGCACGATGTGGCCCGAGCGGACGAGTTCGTCGCCGTATTCTATGGATGAGATCATCCAGGCATCCTGGATCATCCTGGGGATCTGGGGAGAGAAGACCGGGGTCCTGGCGTTGCCTGTCTTGAAGCCCTCGATGGCCCGGGTGAGGTCTGCGGTGAGGCGGTCGGCATTGATTTCGAAGTGCCTCAGGATCTTGTGGAAGTCCGTATCCTTGAGGTCCAGGAGCTTTATGAGGAAGTGCTCCAGGTCCACCTCGTAATGGGTGTGCGACATGCACAGGCCTGCCGCCGACTCCAGGGCACCCCTGCAGGTGGCGTTCAGCTTTCCGATCAGGGTCTTCAGGTTGGATACTGACATGGTCTCTCCTTTCAATCCGCCTTTCAAGCGGTAATGGTCAATGGGTTCCTATACAAATCCGACAGGCCTTGGCCTCGTATATGCTCCGGGTGAAACCTCGGCCTGTTCAATACAGTGCCTCTTTCACTGCATCACCTGGTCTTCACCGATGGTTATGAACATATCCTTGTCAGGCCGGGTTCCGGGTTTCAGAAGCCAGCTCGTCATGCCGAGCCTGCTGTCCCCGCCCAGTGCGCAGGGCGGCACCTCGTCGCTGGCCAGGATGATCCTGAGGTCGAACTCGTACTCCATGCCCACCCGGTAGCGGATGAGCGAGAAAATGGGAGTGAGCATGTTTCCGCCGGGCAGAAACCGCCGGAAGTCGTCATAGCCCATGGGCCCGAGATCCACCCTGAACTTGGTCTCGCAGTCCCAGACATAGCTCCCGCACAGGGCATCCTCGCCCAGCCGGGCGTTCGCCATGCCGAGCCGGGTATGGTCGTCTTCACATAGCGCGATGATGCGCTCGATGAACTGGACCACCTCCGCATTGGTCCCGGCCAGGTACGACACGGCAGCCTCGATGCCTGCCGCATCCGGGGCCCTGCTGGAGAACAGCCCGGTGTAGAACGCCAGGGACTCCGGGGAAAGGCCTATGCGCCCGGCCAGGCCCGGCGTGCCCAGGCCGCACAGGCTCAGGAGATACCCGGTGAGCTTGTCGTGCCCTCCGGGCTTGTAGTTCTCGGGAAAGCGTTGCTTTTTCCAGGCGAGGTAGAACAGGCTCAGGAGGCGGTGGTGGAAGATGTCGAAAAAGGCGGGGATTGCTGAATCTTTGGCCTTCAGCCGCTCGATGGCGAGCTCGGTGTACCAGTAGGGCAGGACCCCGGACGGCCCGATGAGGCCCATGAAGGAGACCGCCATGGATGCCGGCGTCTTGTCGCCCTGGCTGGTCAGCGAGGTGATGTCGGATGCGGGAAAGGCCAGGTCGGGCTTGACGGAGAACCGAACGGCCTCCCGGTGGGGCTCCAGGCCTTCACCAAGGGGCACGGCAGACGGGGTCAGGCTCTCCAGGAGATGTACCGCCTGAAAAAAGGAGAAGGCGTGGTACTCCCTAAAGAGCCTCTCCATGAGAGGGGCCGTTTCTATATGAGGATCCGCTTGCCGTTTCTTGGCGGCCACTTTTTCAGTGCCTCTTTTTTCTGCACGGTCTTCACCTCGAACTGGGTGAACGAGTTCACCGAAACATACTGGGCCATGAACCGCTCCAGCACCGATGCGAACAGGTACAGCCCGGCGCCCACGAACCTGTCCTCGTCGAGCGTAATGGTGACATGCATGCCCCGGCAGAAGGACCTGCCCATCCGGCGCGTCACATGCGCGGACTCCACCTTTACGATGCCCGAGATCTGCTGGGAGGTGGAAGGCGTGTTCTCGAAGTCATAGAGCCTCAACAGCTCCTGCAGCGCCCCTTCCCCACCCTCGACCAGCGAGAGGTAGTTCAGGCTCAGATGCGAGATGAGCCGCCACTGGAGCGCCCCTTTCAGGCCCGGCCTGCGAACCGGTGTCGGCTTGATGAGGCAGTTTATCCTGCTCACGGGGCCGGCCGTATCCAGGCTGAAATCGCCCGACGGGTCACCGAAGGGCAGCCTGGAAGGGAGGTCCCGGTTGGTGCATACGCTGTACACCGTGAACACCTCGACCCCGGGATCCGTCGGGTTGAAGCCGGGGTCGGCAAAACTTAAGAACACCTCGGTGCCGCTGTCGCCCTTCCTGCCCGAGAGGCGCCTTTTCATATGCCAGAAAGACGCGTCCTTCGCCTCGTCTTCCAGGTGGTGCCGCACTGAATAGAACGGCCTGATCTCGAAGGTCCTGCCGGGCTGCGACGGCAGGGTGGAGACCACCTTCTCGATGTAGTAGACCTCGCACGCCTCCTGCCTGCGCATGTCCGGGACGACCCGGTACTCGCTCAAGCGGCGCTCCACCCGTATGGGCTCGGCCACCTTCCTGAACAGGTTCACGGCCGGCGCGGCATTGAGGCAGAAGGTGTCGGCGTTGACCACCAGGCCCTGCTTGACCTGCCTGTCCAGGTAGATCCAGATGTCCACGGTGTCGCTTCCGGCCAGGTCCTTTATCCTGTCGAACCCGGCGAGGTCGAAGAACAGGAACTTCTCCGGGAAGCAGAAGTATTCGAACAGGGTGAGATAGCCCGGGAACGACCTGGGGGATGCCGGGATCATCACCTCATCCGGATCGAACCCCACCGGAAGGAGGGATTCGCGGGGCAGGGAGACTATCTGCGGCCTGCCGTCATGGCCCTTGAACTCCAGCTCCACGAGCGTGGCATTGTTGCACAGCAGCTCGTAGAGCCAGAACATGTGCTGGTGTGACCCGTTCAGGTAGAAGCGCACGTTCTCGACGCCCAGCTGCGAAAGACTCAGGCTGTTGAAGGTCTTGAGCTGTATCCAGACGGCCTGCTGCGCCCCTTCCCTGGGCCTTACGGGGTCCTTGAGCCCGGCGCCGACCACCTCCAGGGGCCAGATGGTCACGGGGTATGCGGTGGAGAACTGGCACGCCGTCCCGCCCACGGGCTTGGAATAGAGCTGTGTCCCCTTGTCGATGCGGTAGCCCGCAGGCGTTATGGTCTGCCTGACGGGTTCGAACCTGACCACGGTCATGGAGGGTATGGGGCTGATGTAGTGGGGATAGATGATATTGAAGAGCGACTCGGTGATCTCCGGGAAGTCGTCGTCGATCTTGTGGTGGATCCGTCCGCTCAGAAGCGCAAAGGCCTCGATGAGCCTTTCGGTATGCGGGTCTTCGCACTTGTCCGCCTCGAGCAGGAGCCGTCCCGCGATCTTGGGGTACTTCTTCGCGAACTCGGCGCCGAGCTCCCTGATGAAGGTCAGCTCGCGTTCATAGTACTGGAGAAGGGTGTCGTCCATGCATCATTCCTATTTTGAAATCATATACTCGCTCCGGTTGATGTCGAAGAAGGTGTCGAACTGCACCGGTTCCTTCTCGGGTTCGATGACGAGCATGGCATTGATCCTGAACCTCAGGCTGTGGCCCTTCTGGTCGGCCTCGAGCTGCACCTTTACGTTTTTCAGCCTGGGCTCGAACCGCCCGATCGATCTCTCGATGTCCTGGCGCAGGATTTTGCGCACGGACGCGCTCCTGGGGCTGAGCGAGATGTAGTCCTTGAGCCCGTAGATGAGGACGCTGCGGTTCAGTTCGGTGAATTCAGCGTCCGGAGGGTCGGCCAGGCGCCTTGTATTGAGGAGGTTCTCCAGGTCGCGGATCACGCGGGCCTTGATCTGGCGCATGTCAAGGAGGCGGAACTGGACGGGCTCGAAAAAGACCTCGGGCTCGTTGTCTATAAGCCTGTCCAGGATGGATGCCTGAAGGTTCTCGTGGTCCAATGTGTCCTTGGAATAAACAAGGAAACTGTCGAGCTTTTCGAGCTGGTAAACATCCGTGTCGGGTGCTTACCAGCTCAATGGCTCATGTGCTCAACAGCTTCGTCGTTTCTCTGCGTCTCAGGCGCCCTTGTTCGTGGTAAGGTCCCAGTTGGCCTTTACGTCACCGGAGGTCTTGCCGGTTTTGGGATCCGTTGCCGTGTACGTCCACTCGATCTTGCCGTAGCTGAAAGACACCTCTTCCAAGGGCAGCGTCTCGCCTCCCTGGGATGAGCCGCCCGGCCGTGACGAGGTGATTATGGCGTCCGAGAGCTTGTATTCCATGTACTTGATCTTGTCACCGCCGGCCCTGCAGAGCTCCAGCTTGACCTCCTTGATGTGCGTCCCGTTGCAGCACGCCAGGGCGATCTTGGGGGAAGACTTGTCCAGCGCCTTCACGATGGAAAAATCCGAGTGGTTGCACCGCTCGGCCGACCTTCCACCGCCCGTGCTCGCGGAACCCGATGAAGCCTGGGATACACCGTGGCTGTACGAGAGAACCTCGATCCACTCCTTGTGCTTGTCGTCGCTGCTCTCGCCCGGTATGCCATCTACCTTTAAGAATGCATCAAAAGCCATATATCCATCCCTCCTTTTCTCTACCGTAATGGCTGTACAGATTCACTGTGTTCACTTCCCTTTTCCCTGATCGAAGGCTTTTAAAGCCCCTTATCCCTTGGCTGGGGGCGGAAGGTCCGCCACGAGCCGCAGCGACACGGAGAGCTCGTCGAGCTGGTAATGCGGCTTGAGGAAGGCCACGGCCCGGTAGCAGCCGGGCTTGCCGGGTATCTCGGCCACGTCCACCCGCGCCTCGCGCAAGGGGTAGCTGGCCTTGATCTCCTGGCCCGCGCTGTCATCCAGCAGGACGTACTTGCTGATCCACCGGTTCAGAAAGTCCTCGGCTTCCTTGCGGGTCATGAAGCTGCCGATCTTGTCGCGCATGATGGACTTCAGGTAGTGGGCAAACCGTGAGATCGCCAGGATGTACTGGAGTTGCGATGAGAGTCTGGCATTGGCATTGGCCGCGTCCGTGTCGTAGGTCTTGGCCTTGTTGCTCGTCTGGGTGCTGAAAAAGGCCGCGTAGTCGGTGCCCTTGCAGTGCACGAGCGGGATGAAGCCCAGGTCCGCCAGCTCCTTTTCGCGCCGATCCGTGATGGCGATCTCGGTGGGACACTTGAGCGCCACGTCGCCCTCATCGGTCTTGAAGGTGTGGACCGGCAGGCCCTGCACCAGGCCGCCTCCCTCGACGCCCCTGATGGCCGCAGTCCAGTGATACTTGGCGAACGCGTCCGTGAGCCTGGAGCCCAGGGCATAGGCCGCATTGCCCCAGAGGTACTTGTCGTGCTCGGTGCCGGTGACGTCCTCTTCGAAGTTGAAGTTCTCCACCGGTACATTGGCTGACCCGTAGGGCAGCCTGGAAAGCACGTGCGGCAGCGCCAGCGCCACGTAGCGGGAATCTTCCGAGTCCCTGAATGACTTCCACTTGGCATAATCCACGCTCTGGAAGATCTTGGCCAGGTCTCTGGGCTGGCCCAGCTCGGTATAGGTGTCCAGGTTGAACATCTTGGGTGATGCCGCGGAGATGAACGGCGCATGGGAAGCGGCGGCCACCTGGGAGATCTTCTCCAGGAGAGAGAGGTCCTGGGGGTGGTTGCCGAACTCGTAGTCGCCTATAAGGGCGCCGTAGGAGGCGCCGCCGAACATGCCGAACTCCTCTTCATAGATCTTCTTGAACAGGGTCGACTGGTCGAACTCGGTGGCCTTCTCCATGTCTTTCAAAAGCTCGTTCTTGGTGGTGTTCATGACCCTGATCTTGAGCTTCTCGCCCGTCTCGCTCTGGCTCACCAGGTAGAACAGCCCCCGCCACGACGCCTCGATCTTCTGGAAGTCGGCGTGGTGCATCACCTCGTTGAGCTGGTCGCTCAAAAGCTTGTCGATCTGGGCGATGCGGGCGTTGATCATGGCCTCGGTGTCCTTGGAGATGGTCATGGCCCCTTCCATCACCTGGCTCACGAACTCGCTGATGAGGTCCTTGGCGCGTGAGCGCTGGCTCTCGTCCCGGGCCATGCGTCCCTGGTCGATAATCTGGTCCAGAAGGCTCTTCTCTTCTGCGACCGCTTCGGTTTTTGCCTGTTCTTTTTGCTGATCCTTCTCAGCCATAGACCTCCCCCCTCCTTACTCTTTCTTGTCTTCAGGCTTGGCCACCCCGGCCTCTTCCCCGAGTTTCTTCAGGGAATCGGTGCTGGAGATGACATCCTGCAGGAGCTCTTCGAGCTTTTCGTTCCCATCGAGCTTGCTCAAGAGATCGGAGAGCCTCTTGCGGGCCTCCACGAGCTTTCTCAGCGGCTCCACCTGCTCGGCCACGCGCTCGGGATGGAAATCGTCCATGGACTTGAACCGCAGGTCAACGGCTATCTGCCCCTCACCCGTAAGCTTGTTGTCCACCCGGTAGGCCACGCGGGGCTTCATGCCCTCGAGCACCTTGTTGAAATTGTCTCTGTCTATCTCGATGAATTTCCTGTCCTTGAGCTTTGGCAACGGCTCGTCCGGCTTGCCGGAAAAGTCTCCCAATACCCCCACCACGAACGGGATCTCCTTCATCTCGATGGAGTCACCGATCTCCACGTCATAGGTGATCTGGACCCTGGGGGCCCTCACCCTGTCGAGGGTATGCTGCAAACTCTCCTTTTTGGCCATATGTTACCCTCCTTTCTTATACGCAAGCGCCTTGGTTATATCCAAAGAACACAGCTTTGGAAAAAGTTCATTCTCCGCTTTCGCGCGGTCGTCTTCCGATGCTCCCGGGGACGTGAGGCACTGGTAGTACGCCTCGATAACCTCCGCAATCCATAACGGCGATTCCCACTTCTCCAGGTTGATCTCGCCGATGAGCGCATAGAGCTCTTCCACGATGGGCCGCGCGATGTCCGGCCGCTCGGCCTGAAGCGCGAGCTTCGCCATCATGAGCCGGTAGCGGTTCTTCTGCCTGGCCGACGGCGCGCTGCCCGAGGCGCCGAGCAGCTGGGTGAGCGCAGGGTTGATGCCCGAAGACGACAGGGTATCCTGCGCGGTCTGCCATACGGCATCCTCAAGGGATGCCGTCTCGGCGTACTGGACCGCCGGGGCGACGAAGGGCCTGGCCTGGACGGGGGGCTGAGAGTCGCTCTGAGGTGCCATGGCCTCCTCCTGCTTCGCTTTTGGCGCCTTTCCCTTCCTGGGCTTTTCAGGCTCGGGGGCGTCCCCGGGTTCGTCCGCCGCAGGCGCAGGCGCCGGTATGTCGCGCCCGCCCCTGTCCTTGAGGATGGCGTTCACCACGCGCCCGCAGTCCTCACAGGCCTTGACCAGGTCGGAGAGCCTGGGCGCCTCGCGGCCGAACCTCTCGTCCACCACGGCGTCGAGCCTGGCATAGGTTGCCAGCGATGCGTCTATATCGTCTGCGAGCCTCACGTAGAAGTCCTTGGACGACTGGCTCACCGCCGTGTCAAAGGTCTCGGCCGGGATCCTCCCCTCGTCCATGTGCTCCTGGCGGATGCGCATCTTGTTCTCGTCCGAGTCGCCGTACTGGTTCTTGGTGTCCTTTTCATAGCCCACCTGGCGCGATTCCTGCCACCTGTTCCAGGAAAAGCCCTCGGACGCCTTTTCGTCCGTCAGGGGGATGTCCCGAATGGCCAGCGACACCTTGTCGTTGAGGAACTCCAGCGGGCCTGCCCGGTATTCCAGGTCGCCGTCCTCGGCTGATGGGTAGACGCTCTCCCAGAAATCACGGATGAACCTTTCGAGTATGGTCATTCCCGCGTTTAACCCGGCAAACCCCTGCTTCCTGATGAGCCCCTCGGTGAGCCAGACCGCGATCTGGATGTCCTTGGTCTTCGTGCTCAGTGCAGCACCCGCAACATCGATGACGGTGCCCCAGTCGGACCGCTTGACCTCTCGCTGCCAGTCCCCCTGGTTGAGCATGTCGTCGGCCCGCCTGGCCTCCTTGATGCGCTCGTAGACGTCCGTGTAGCGCACGTCCTCGCCCGAGGGGTTGTCCCCGGGGATGGGGGCCAGGATGGCATCGATGTCGAACTTTGCCTTGCCCATGTTCACGAACCTGCCAGCTCGAAGGTGGTGGACCGGATTTCGAGGAGGGAGACATCCTCATCGCCTATGGCGTACACATGCTGCCCCACTCCTCTTGACAGGCCGCCGCCCATGGGCTCCCAATGGGTGAGCCTGCCGAGCTTGAGCTGGTCGTCGGCCTCATCGGCTGTCCCGGGGTAGGTCACGGGCATGGAGCAGTTCATGGACAGCCCCTCCCAGGTGGTGATGCTCGCGGTGACCCAGATGAGGTCGAACGAGTCCCTGGGTTCGTGGACCATGAACTCCCGTATGGCCTCGAAAGGTATCCACACGTAGCGCTCGTGCACGAAGACCTCGAGAAAGGGATAAAGCCGTGCATCGGTGTCGCTCATGCCCCCGAAGGGTTTCCCGTTCAGGGTGCCCTTGACCACGGGCCTGGCCGCTTCCACAAGGGCGAGCTTTGCCCTGGCGTCATCGAACCTGCCCGAGTTCAGGGCATCGAGATAATCCAGATAATCCGGCATATAAACAGGCGGCTCCGGCATGACCGAGGGCAGCTGCGAGCCCTTGAGGACCTTGGCCCTTTCCTGCTCGGCCTTCACGTTGTTCAGGTAGGCATGGACCCCTATGGCGCGGCTCGGGTCCTGGGTGGAGACCATGTCGAGATGACGCAGGGCCTTGTCCCACTCGCCGAGCAGCGACAGCACCTGGAACAGGACAGTCCTGGCCCCCACGTCCGAGGGTTTCGATTTTACCTCCTCGATCAAGACCATGCGGGCCTCTGAAAGACGGCCTGCCTTCATGAGTTCTTTTGCCGTCATAGCAAGTAACCTCTGAGTTTCTCTATCATAATAGATTCAGGAAAGATAGTGGCGAGTAATGGGTCTTTCCCGGCCGGACAGGGGAAAAGGGCATTTCCATTCCCGCCCCTGCGTGCCCATCACCTGTCTCCCATCGTCCACAGGCGTAAAAAATCCGAATCGTTCAGAGACCTTGAAAACGCCACCAGAAAGGGCCGCTCCAGCAGACCCCCCATGAACACCGCGTCGGGGACGCCTGTGGGTCGGGCCTCCAGCGTCTTGAGCAGCCGCACTATTTCTCCGCAGTGGTCCCCGGTCCCCTTGAGCCCTGTGGAGAACATCCCCTCCCGGCCCTCGAACGTGGAACCGTCACCAACGGGCACGTCCGCGGGCCGCCATTGACCGGGTAAAACCGGCGAGGGAAGCCTGCCCACATCCGCCTTGAGCTCTTCCAGGTCAAAGGCCCTCTTGGTGCTGAGGAACTCGAGGCGCTCCCAGATCCCGCCCAATATCTCGGGGAGATACACCCAGCGCTTCTCCCATCCTTCGAGCCTCCCGGCGCCCACGAGCAGGAACGGGAAGGGCCTGCCAGCGCCGTCGAAGCTGTCACGGAGCAGTCCGCTGACAAGCTCCCCGGGGCGTGTCCCTCTGGCAAAGAAACGCCAGGAACGTAGAAGCGCGTTTGGGCTGACCCGGGCATACCCCTCTTCGACCCACCGGGAAAGGAAAAGGGCCGCCGGTGTCTCGTGGCCGAACCTGATATAATCCTTCACCACGGGGTGCTTGCCCCATGCGGACCAGGCCCATGAGGCACAAGGATTCACTGGTCCCGGCACTTCACGATCCTGTCGGGCACCGCAGTGGGCTGGCTCATGGTGGGTTTGGCCTGGTTGATGACCGCCTGGTGCCCGCTGAACCGGTACTGCACCTTGATGTACCTGATCCCCATGCCCCTGAGCAGCGAGGCCTCCTTGGGGAAGTCGCCCGGCGAGAAGGTGCGGGTGCCGCTGCCGAACTCCATGAGGAACTTGGCAAAGGCCTCGGGTCCCGAGTAGGTCTTTGTGAGGGAGAGGTTGCCCACCTCGATGGAAAAGATGACCCCACCGCAGCGCTGGCTCGACCAGGTGAGCACCTTGGACACGGGGTAGTTCATGTTCACGATGCTCTGCTGGGAGTCCATGCACTGGAGCACAAGCTTTGTGGCGTGGGGATGCACCCGTGCGTTGTCATTGGCCTCGGTGGGAAGCCCGTTCACGGTCACTGCGTTATCCGATGCGGCCGCGGCCATGGCCGCAACCGCCAGGCCCACCTTGGCCCTGGAGAAAAAGCTCAGAAAGGCCTGTTCGAAGGGCAGTGCCCTGCCGAAGACCTCTTTTGCGTAATATCCCCTTTTCAGATCCCTGCCCACAAAGGGTGCGGCCGGGCCCTTGATGAACTTGGTGGCCAGTCCCTCGGGGCTGAACAGGATCTGGTTCAGCTGCCCCGCGTCGGTTATCCCCTGGATGTCCGCCACGACCTCCTTCTCCCAGAGGGACTGGAGATGGCACGCGCTTTCCCGGCAGGTGTACGCGAACAGGAAGTCAAAGGGCCCGTATGCAAGCTTCCACAGGGCCTCTGACGGCATGGCGCTCTCGGCGTTCAGACGCCTGGCAGCACTTTGGGCCGCCATGAAGGGCGAGAGCGCCGGGTCGTCGCCGTAGGCAACGGATGCGGCCTTGAATGCCTCGGAGCGCGACTTGGCGACCGATGCGGCTATCTTATTCAGGGCGTTTTGATAGTCATTGAGCGCTTTCGCTGCGTTGTAGCCCTGCGTCGCTGCATCCACGGCCTTTTCCTGGCCGATCTTCTCCTGGATCTTCTCCTTCAGCTTCGTGGCCGTCTCGGCAGCCTTTGCAATGGCCCCGGTCTGCAGCTGGGTCGCAACTGCCTGCGCCCTTTCGAACTCATAGACGAACTTCATCCAGTCGGGCATGGACTCCGTGCTGAACGGCTTCAGCTCGTCGGCCATGCGCTTGAGTGAGAGGAAGTACAGGCCGTCCTTCGATGCGGCCTTCGATGCAAGCGCACGCCATTCCCGGCTTGTGCCCAGGCGCTCCATGCCGCGTCCGAAGCCCAGGCCGAAGGCATGCCATGCCTCCACATAGGTCCTGGAGTACCAGGAGACAAACTCGGCCTTGCGCGCGGCGATCGAGGCCGGGTTGGTCAGAGCGCTCTCGAGATCGAGCAGGAATCCGTCTGCCTGGGCTTTTCCCACCAGGGTGAATGCGGGCTCCACCCTGATTTCGCTTGCGGCATCGATGCTGCCTCCCCAGAAGCCCTTGAGCGTAACCGCGGCCCCGGGCGAACTGGAGTTGATCCAGGAAGCAATCCACTCCAGATTCTGCGCCTTGTCCATTGCCTGGGCAAGAAGGCCTTCCAGATATGCGTTCTCCTTTTTCAGGGTCTCGACGTCTTCCTCCCACAGGAGCCGGTAGGAGTAGAGCTGCATGAAGGTCTTTGCGCCCTGGGCGCTCTGGCCTGCAGAGGTCAGCGCGACAATGGGCCGGCCCGTCAGGGCGCTCAGGTCTTCCCCGTTCAGGCGCGCCTTCAGGAGGTTGATGCGGTGCACGAGATAGACGATGTATTCACCGAGGCGCGTATCGGCAGGGGCTATCGACCTGATATCCACCGAGAGCTGACGGTCGTAGAGCGCCAGGAACCGCTCATCGAAGAGCCTGCAGAAGTTCCTTTTCAGCCTGTCCTCGGCGTCTCTGCTCTGGGTCAGGCCCAGCCTGGGTATCCACCACGATTCGTTCCTGTCGTGGACGCGGATCACGGCGGCCTTGTACCTGTTCATAGTGTCCAGGTCGGCGCCCATGTCTCCCCTGAGCTGAACCGCCCGGGTGAACTCGGAAGGGAATCCCCTCATGATGCCGAGGTTCTTCACGAACGAAAAGCTGAGCATGCCGCAGATGGCGATGCCTATGGCCACCCACGCGAGCAGCCCGAGATTGAGAGTGAGCCGGTCCCAGGCCAGGGCCCGCCTGGTGGGCGCGAACAGGCTGCGCTCCTTGGGAAGGATCCTGGCGAAGAAATCGTGGAGAAACAGCCCCTTGCTCGTACCCGGCAGCACCTCGCGGTCTTCGATGAGTCCCAGGGCATTCAGGAAATGCGAATACGGGCTGCCTTCCTGGCGGCCGCTCGAAAAGAACAGGCCCCTGAGCATGGGGGTCTCCTGGTAGGGGTTCACGTGGAAGGCCCCCTTCATGAAGGCCTCACATCCATCCTTCATGCGGGAGAACTCTTCCGGGAACAGAAGCAGGGCCGGATCCGGGGTCCTGGTCTCGAGCCTGTGGAAGATGAGGAGGCGCAGCTTGGTGAGGCGCTCGGAAATGGTGTTCAGCGTTCTGGCAATGAAGCCGGGATAATCCGTGGACAGGTCGTGATTGATGGCCCCGAAGGCCTGCTGGAGGAGCTCGTCGTCGAGCTGGCCGCAGAACTCGGTCATACCCTGGACCAGGTCGCACTTGGTCACCAGGACATAGACCGGGAACCTGCTGCCCAGCACGCGCATGAGCTCGTCGATCCTGCGCCTGATCTGGCGGCCGTCTTCTTCGAGTGCTTCTGCGCCGGCCTGGAGGATCCTGTCCGCCGCGACGGCAACCACCAGACCGTTGAGCGGCTCCTTTTTCCGGTACTTGGCCAGCAGGTTCAGGAATCTCTGCCACTCGTCCCTGTCACGGCCCTCGTCCACGGGGATGGCGTAGCGCCCGGCCGTGTCGATGATCACGGCCTGCTCGAAGAACCACCAGTCGCAGTTCTTGGTGCCCGAGAGGCCCGAGATCTGGGTCATCTCGGCAAAGGGGCTGGAGAGCCTGGCGCTCTTGATGGCCGTTGTCTTGCCCGAGGCGCTCTCGCCGATGACCATGTACCAGGGCAGCACATAGAGCGGGTTGCCGAGCTTCTTCAGGCTGGAGCCCTTCAGCGCGTCAATGGCCTCCTTGAAGCGGGACTGGAGGTCGGTGAACTGCCTGAGTTCATCCGCCTTCAGGGATTTCAGGTAGGCCTCGTCCTGTTCCACGAGCTGGCTGACGAACTTCTCTTCCCTCTTCTTCATCAGGATCTGCTTGATCAGGTAGGCGGCAATACCCGCGCCCATGACGCCCAGGAGCAGGAACAGCCCCACCCACCAGGGCCAGTTCAGCACCAGTACGATTCCGAAGACGATCAGCAGCGCCAGGAGGACCAGGAGGCCTATGAGCGTGTACTTGAGTATTTGTTTTATCATGGCACTATGTTGAACAGCGTGTTGCTCACATTATGGAGCACAAAGGCATAGATGAGATACAGAACACCGAACAGCGCGACCGGGAATGCTGCCAGGAGGATGCTCATGAGGTTGAACCTCGCCTGAGGCCTTTCAGGGATCTTCTCCTGGGTCTGGGCCGGATAGGCCTCGGGGAACAGCTCGCCTTTCTTCAGTGAAGGGATCCCCACCGAGGCGCCCGTGAGGACCTTGAGGTTCGAGGTCTTGAGCTGCTCCAGCAGGAAGGCGTCCTCCGCGTTGCCGTAGCGCCCCATGAACCCCATGGCCAGGCATAGGTAGTAGACCTCGCGCACCTCGTTCTGGTGGGGCCCCAGTGCGTTGAGACGGTCGAAAAAGAGCTCTCCGGCGTTCGTGGTCTGGTAGAACTTCAACTGGAGGGGCTCTTTTGTCCAGGCGAGCCTTTCAGGCCAGGGGGAGTTCATGACCGCCTCGTCTATCCAGGCACAGATGGCGAACCGCGCCTGGTCATAATCTTCAGGGGCGAAATCGGCTCCTTTGCGCTGGCTCTCGGCAAGGAGCTGAGTGATCCTTGTCCTCACCTGATCGTAGGGCGCCTGCCTTTTCTGTGCGGTCTTCAGGAAATAGACAACATAGGCTATCGCATCGACGAACGCTTCGCTCAAGTGCATGACCTACCCCCTTCCCACCACCATGAGCTCAACCTTCAGGTCACTTGGCGCCGATTCCCAGAACAGGGCAATGTTGCGGCCCTTGGTGATGCCCGCGAACTGCTCGGAGTTGTGGTCCACCTGGAAATACCAGGCGTTTGCGCGGCGAGGGAGCTCCTGGGGCGTACGCTCGAGGTGCGTCATCCCCACGCCGGGCAGGGCCCGCACGATGAGGATGGGCAGGTTCTCCCGTGAGCTCAGCTTTGCGCCGGTGGCCAGGGCGCCCAGGACCGTCTTGGCGTCCTCGGCTGTGGCGACCATCAGGTAGAACCGGTTCCTGCCCTCGAACACGGCCGGCGGCAGATCGGATGAATAGTAGGTGCCGTCGTAGTTGAGCGCGAACACGTACTCCGGGCCTGCGGTTATCTCGTCCAGCAGCGCGGTGATGACGCTCCCGGCGCGCGAGAAACAGCGCCAGAGGTTCAGGTGGTCGTACTTGGGGAACTCCAAGGACCCGTCCACGGCATCACCCGACACGCCGTACTGCTCGGAGAAGCTGGAAAGCTCGCCGATGAGCTGCCGGAGCAGTCCGTAGACCACCCAGGGGTGGGCGTTGGATTCGCTCAGGTGATAGAGCTGGGGGATATAGCGGTTGAGGGATCTGAGTGCCAGGAGATAAACCATGTCGCGGCTTCCGAACTCGGCGGTATGTATGCCCCTGTCGCGTTTGAACCCCTCGAGCTGGTATCCGCGCGAGGCGATCTGGTCGCGGATCTCCTTCACAATCTTTTCCAGGACGCCCGATGCATTCAGCGCCAGACAGGGCGCAATGAAGCTGCTTGAGAGCACGACCTCTTCACCCTGCCTCTCGATCTGGGCGATGGGGATGGTCTCGTAGTCGCCGAAGAAGTCCTTTTCCGTCTCCCAGAGGATCCGAAGGGCGTATTTCATCCTCCTGACCTGGGCGGAGGGTCCGCTCTCGTGGAGGTCCCTGACCTCCTCCGTTGCGGCAGGCGAGATGAAGCGGGTGTTCACGCCGGAAAGGCTCTCTGTCCCGCTTATGGTTGTGACATTCTCACCCACCGGGTTGAACCTGCGGATTCCGAGGTAGACGGTGAACGGCTTGCCCCCGTCGACCCAGTCGCTGTCGAACTTGCGTGGCTGGACAGTCGCGTTGTCAGGGACAACGGCATAGGTCATGTCACCGAAGACGAACTCGCCGCTGTCGAGCTGGAAGCTGCCGGTGCCGAAAGCGGATGTCCGTATCTCCATCCTGGCCGCTCCCCAGAAATTGGGTATGAGATATTTCTGGAGCGGGGTGAGGAGCGAGGCGTGATAGAGGTCGGACAACTGGAAGTGCTGCGGCTGGAGAAACAGCCCCTGATGCCATAAGAGAGGTCTTTCCATTCTCAATCCCTTCTATGAGGATATCATAATCCTTTTTTATACGGACGGCGCCGTTGAATCCCCTGAAGCCTTCTTCCTGGCCGGTTTGGTTTCCTTTTCCGGCTTGTCTTCTTCATTGTCGGCCTTCGGGTCCTGCAGCTGGCGGGCACCGAGGGTCAGGCTGATCTCGAGCCGCTCGGGCCTAGTGGTCTTGTTCAGCCAGAGGAACCCGGACCTTTCCGTAACCTCAGGTATTTTATAGAGCCTGGTGATCTTTTCCTTGTCAAGGGTATAGTACCCCGCCACCAGGGCCACGTACTTCGCACCCTCGGCCCTGTCGAGCTTGATGTTCACGTCCTTGCCCGGGCTCACCGCTATCTGCCTGCTCACCGCAACGCCCGCGGGGTCAAAGACGGAACATTCCAGCAGGGTGGACAGGCCGCTCCTGCTCCCGGCCAGCTGATTGAAGGCGTTCGGGCTCATGAGCTGGTAGACGCAGACCACCAGGGCATGGGCCTTCTTGTCCTTGTAGTTGAGCTGTTTGTCCGCCTTGAGGTGAAGCTCTATGGCATCCTTCTCGTAGGCGTACTTCACCGGCTCCACCGGTGCGGATGCGCACGAGAAAATGAATGGAGCAAGGAAGAGAGACACCAGGACTGCTCTGCGCATTATCCACCCCCTGTCTTCGTGAATGATTTCTGGCAATTCTTCTCGAACTGCCTGAGAAAGTCCAGAGCGAAACGCTCCGAGTCGAACCATTTTTTCACCCGCTTGTACTTTTCCTCAAAGAGCTCGAAGCTCTCGGCCTTTTTCATAGGGCCTATCTTGAACCCGCCCGAACCCTGGTCCATGGCCTTGGGGTCGAGTTCGGCAAGGATGTATCCCGCAACGGTGCGGGCCGCTTCCTGGGAGGACTTCTGCGCGGCGAGGAAGGCCTGCCTGATCCGGCCCAGGTACTGCTCGATGGACTCCACCTCGCCCCCACCTCCCAGGCTGGTGCCGATGATGTGCCTGATGGTCTCGTCTGCCTGGGTGCTTCCCCCCAATGTCGAGTTGATCAGGGCGATAAGGTCATTGAGCATGGTGAACACCGTGTCCAGCGAGTGCGACAGCCGGCTCGCGAGCTCGGGCGTACCCGGGTCAACGGGTACGTCCCTGCCCAGGAGCAGGGGCACGAGGCGCTCCAGCAGCTCGTCGCCGGCACCTTGAGGCGTGGGAGGACCTGCGGGGGCGAAGATGCTTTCCAGCCGTCTCAGGATATCCAGCCGCTCGATTCGGGCAAGCCCCCCGAGCTCCTTATGGAGAAAGGACTCGATGGCGGCCTGGGCACCTGCAGGGTCCCGGGCGTAGATACTCCTGAGCGCCCCGGCCAGGTTATCCATGGATGGTTCCATTGCGTGGACCTCTTACCTCGACTTGTCCGGTTTTATGATCACGGTCTCTTCCAGTTCATCCGAGTCCCCGGCCGCGGGCCTTTCCGGGGGGGCCTTTTGTGCGGACTTTGCAGGGGCGCCCTGGATGATGGTCGCCTCGAGATCCTCTTCTGCAGGACTTTCCCTTCGGGCCGAGGCATCCTTAGGGACAGCCTCGGGCGGTACGGCGCCCATGACCACGGTCTGGTCCGGGGCCTCCGGCTCCTTTGGGGCTGCCGGTTGAGGGGGGTGCTGCATGATGATGGTCTCGGTGCTGAAGTCATCATCCACGGGCGGTGCTTCTGTCTGCTGCTGCGGGGGCGCCATGACGAGGGTGGCATCCGCCTCCTCGTGGAGGGCCTCGGGTTGCTGCGGCAATATGACGGCAGCCGGCTCGGGTGCGACGTCCGGGATGGGGCCAGGGCTTTCCTGGGACCATTTGGACCTGATCCTGGTGAGGATGGCGCCTATCTGCGCCTCGTGGGGCTCCTCTCCTTGTTGAGGCACGGGCATGGCCCGCTCCGGGGCTCCCGGCGAGAAAAGCTCCTTCCTCGTTTCTTCAATGATCGCCTCAAGCCTCTCGGTGAATTCACGCAGGATATCGCCCCGCGCCCCAAAGCCCTGGAGAAGGGTCCTGCCCACATCCAGGGTCTTTTCCCAGAGACCCAGCCACCGCCTGGGTACAGGCGCCGGTTCCCGGAAGATACTGTCGGGCCCGAACATGAGCGCATCCTCTTCCAGGGGATTACCCCCGAGCATCCGCGCGATGCCCTCATTGATGGAACGAGCGTCGAGGGACCGGCTGCCCAGGAGGCTGTGGAACCAGAGCATGCCCATGCACCAGGCGGCATAACCGGACCCGGAAGGCGCCGGCACCTCCGGGAGAACCGGCTCCATATCCATGAGCGTGGGCTTGAAGGTCCAGAAGGCGCCCAGAAGTCTGCCCTGATCCGGCACCTTCACCCAGAGCCCGTCGGTTCTCGGCCCGATCCGGGTGCAGGACGATCTCCCCTGTCCGGGGAGCACATATCGCGCTACCTCGTCCAAGAAGGCGAGTTTCAGGTAGAGGACTTCCAGGAACCTCCTCTCGTCTCCCGCAAACAGCAGGCCTTTTGCTGCACGTCCTTCGAAGCCTTTCACGAGCCCCCTGCGTCCGAACTGCCTCTCGGCGAGGAGGGTCTCTTCGAGCTCGGGGCACGTGGCGCCCGAGACCAGGGACAAAAAATCCCGCGCATTGAGCGATGCCGCTTCGACCATGAGGAGATGGAAGGGATAGAAGGCGAGGGGCACGATGACGGAAAGGACCTCACCGTTTTGGTAGCAGGTGCCGCGCTCCTTGCAGCCGACGCAGGGGAGATCACCGTTTGTGAGCCCGGCATAGCCGAGGATGAGCTCCTGGAGGCCCTTGACGCTTGGCGGGTCCGAAGGGTCTAAGATGCATGAGTAATAGGTCTTTTTGCCCTTGGCCGCGCTGCATGCCGGGCATGCGAGGTATCGCTTGAGCGAGGTGGAGTAAGCTTGGAGCCCGGCATCTTCGAGGGCTTTGTCGTCCCGGCACAGGGAGAGCCCCTGCGCACACACCGGGCAGGGGGGGTGGAAGAACCCGTTGACCTTCCTGCAGTAGAAGACCGATGAAAATGGGAGTATGCCGCCTTTTCCATCATCCTGGGCACGCAACGCCATCAGCGAGCCGCTCCTGAGGTGAGCCTCATAAGCCCCCTGCCAGGCGGATTCCACATCAGCGTTGGTCAGAGCTCCCATGCCTCCTAGGCCAGGGGGATAATCATCCCGGGAAATCAGCAGAAACACCTCCCTGACAGGACTGCCTACGTCGCTTTCCACGCGGGCCTTGATGATGCGGGTCAACGCCCCGGAATCATGGACAATGGCAAAGGGAAACCGCGGTGCCGTTCCCGCGGGCAGGTCGTCACCGCAGGGATCGAGCGCGATGTGAAAGGGGGTATCCGCCCCGGCGAGATAGGGTATCAATGTGGGTTCAGCCATTCTGGACAGCTCCGCCAAGACGGGTGAACAGCCTTGGTGCCTTTGGTTTTCTTCTGATGCCGGTTGTGAATTTCATCCTCGCATTTCAATAATTTACAGATTGTTCAACTCTATATTCATCGCCATATCTTGTCAAGGCAACGTCATGTGTTTGATACGTTTTTTTTCACAATGACCATGGCGCTCGGTACGCACATCCCTTCAACCAAACATCTGGTAGAGCGTGAGCAGGATCTCGAACAGGATCAGGATCACGATATACCACTCGACGCGCAGCGACCGCTTGTTCTGGAGGGTGTCCAGGAGCGTCTCTGCCGTCTGGGCGATAAGCGAAAGCTTTCTCTCCAGGGCCAGGTGGCGCTCCTTGAGCTCGTATTCGCCCTGGAGCCTGCTGTAGAGCCGCTCGAGGTCGGGCTGGTCCCAGAGGAGGTCGGGCTTCTCGGCCACCTCCACGCGGCCTACCATCCTCTGCTGGATGAGCAGCGTGCTGCCGATGAATTTCAGGAGCTCCCTGCCCCGGCGTGAACCGCGCCCCTTGTTCAGGTCTGCGGCCAGGGGCTCGACGAGGTCGAAGGCCGCTGCAACACCACCCTCGTAGTGTGCGAGAACCACCGATTTTGCCAGGGCATCGGCAACAACCTGGAGGATCTCAACGTTGAATCTCCTCAAGTGCAACGCCCCGTCCTCGAAGATCCCCTCCCTCGACTGGTCCAGCTTGATCTCCAGGTCTTCGGTCTGGGGCTGGCCGTAAGGCTCATCCACAAAAGGCCTGATCTGGGAGATGAAGGTGGCCTCCTCCAGGGGATCGAGCCCGAAGAGCACGGTCGCCCCGTAACGGAAGAGTGCTGCACAGCCATGGTCACCCACGGCAAGCACAAGAGGGCTGGTGGCAAGCCTGCGGCCGGTCTCGAGCGCCCGCAGGTCGATGCGCTCACCCAGGCACAGGGCACGGGCCCTGATGGACCTTCGGCCCGAAAAGAGATCTTCATCCACGTGCAGCCTCCTGCTTGAGATGGAACATCAAACACATACTCATTCAAAGGTGGTCATACAGGATTATAACCGCTTCAGAGGCAATAATCCAGAGCTCAATGGCTTCAAACAGCCCAACCGCCATGTCATGGGAGGGAAAAGGGCCTCAATGAGAAAGGGGCGGCATGGAGCCCCGCCCCTTTTAAACCGGTTTTTCCCCATGATTCATCACTGGGTCTTGAGCATCTCCCAGTATTTCTCATAGATCATGATGGCATCTCCCACGTCGGACTGGAATTCACCCTTCTTCACCTGGGCCTCGTCCGGGTAGGCGGCCTTGTTGTTCCTGGTCTTGGGGTCGAGCATCTTCTGCGCCCTGAGGTTGGCCGTGGCATACCCGATGAACTCGCAGTTCTTCTTGGCGATCTCGGGCCTGCACATGAAGTCGATGAATTTGTAGGCCGCGTCCAGGTTGCGTGCGGACTTTGGTATGACCATGTTGTCGGCCCACATGATGGCGCCCTCTTTTGGATAGATCAGCCTGATGTCCGGGTTTTCCTTGTTGGCCTGGTAGACCTCGCCTCCCCAGATCTGGCCGATGATCACCTCGTTGTTCAGGAAAGGCTGACGCGGGGAGTCGGAGTTGAAGACCTTCACAGAGGGCTTCAGGAGCCTGAGCTTCTCATAGGCCTTCTTGATGTGGGCCGGGTCCCGGTCGTTCCCGGAATACCCCAGTGACCTCAGCGACATGGCGAACACCTCGCGCACGTCGTCCATGAGCAGCACCTTGCCCTTGAACCTGGGGTTCCAGAGGTCGTTCCAGCTGGTGATGGTCTTGGGGTCTATGACCTTGCTGTTGATCCCGATGGCCGATGCCCCCCACATGTAGGGCACGCTGTAGGTGTTGTTCGGGTCGTAGGGCTTGTTCAGGACATCGGGGTTGATGTTCATCATATTGGGGATCTTTGTCTTGTCCAGGGCGACAAGCATGTTCTGTCGCTTCATCCGCTCCACGAAGTAGGTGGAGGGAAAGGCGACGTCGTAGCCCGACTTCTTCACGATCTTGAGCTTGGCGAACATGGCCTCGTTGCTGTCATAGGTGGAATAGCGCACCTTGATCCCCGTCTGGTTCTCGAACTGCTTGAGCACTGCAGGGTCGATATAATCGGTCCAGTTGTACACGACGACCTCCTGCCTGGCGGCGCCTACGAGCCCGGGCAGGAGTACCAGCAGGAAAATGGCAATTAACTTCTTCATTTATCGGTTCTCCTTTGTAACGAGATGGGCGACACTTACCGTGATCAGGGAAAGCAAGACCATCACCGCGGAAAGGGCGTTGATCTCGGGCTTGATCCCCAGCCTGACCATGGAATAGATCTTCAGCGGGAGTATCTCGAACGACGGCCCGGTGGTGAAAAAACTCACCACCACGTCATCGAGCGAGAGGGTGAAGCTCAGAAGCCACCCGGCGATGATGGCCGGCATGAGCAGAGGCAGCATGATGTGGCGGAACATCTGGAGCTCGCTGGCGCCCAGGTCCTTGGCCACATCGATGATGTTGCGGTCGAACCCGCTGATGCGGGAATAGACCGTTACCACCACGAAGGGCAGGCAGAAGGTGATGTGGGCCAGCAGCAGCGTCACCGGGCCGGTGGCCAGGCCGATGGTGATGAAGAACATGAGCAGCGAGATGCCCATGACGATATCCGGGCTCATCATGACGATGTAGATGAAGGTATACATGACCTTGCGGCCGAGAAAACGGTAGCGGTAGAAGGCGAGCGCGCCTATGGTGCCTAAGATGGTGGCGATGACGCTCGATGAGAGTGCGATGATGATGGAGTTGAGGAAGGCCTCCTTCAAGGGTTCATCGGTGAAGAGCTGGACATACCACTTGAGCGTGAACCCCTGCCAGTTGGTGGAATACTTCGTGTCATTGAAGGAATAGATGACCAGGATGAGGATGGGGACGTAGAGGAACAGATAGATGCTTGTGAGGTAGATGTTCCTGAGCGCCCGTTTCATGCCATGTCACCCATGCCCTGCGTGTGGGCCTTGCGCGCGCTCAGGAAATAGACGTAGAGGAACAGGCACATGACCAGCGTGAGGATGACGCTGGCCGCAGACCCCAGGGGCCAGTTGCCCGAGGTGAGGAACTGGTTCTTGATGAAGTTCCCGATGAGCATCACCCTGGCCCCGCCTAAAAGGTCGGGTATATAGAACAGCCCGAGCGCCGGCAGGAACACCATGGTGCTGCCCGCGATGATGCCCGGCAGCGTCAGGGGGACTATGATGCTGAAGAAGATGCGCCAGGGGGTGGCGCCCAGGTCGCGGGCGGCTTCGATCAGCCTCCAGTCGAGCTTCTGGATGGACGAGTAGATGGGCAGGACCATGAAGGGCAGCAGGGTGTAGACCAGGCCGATGAACACGGCCATCTGGGTGTAGAGCATCATGAAGGGCTCATCTATGACGCCCAGCCAGAGCAGGAAGGTATTGATGATGCCGTTGGCCTTGAAGATGATGATGAGCGCATAGGTCCGTATGAGCGAGGAGGTCCAGAAGGGGATGATCATGAGCAGGAGGAGTACCCTCTGGACGCCCATGGGGAGGCGCGCCAGGATGAAGGCAAAGGGATAGGCCGCCAGCAGCGTTATGACCGTCGTGCCCAGGGCCAGCAGAAAGGAGTACCAGCACACCACCAGGAATACGCTCGAGAATATGTCTCGGTAGTTGAGCAGGGTGAAGCTCCAGACGATCAGTGCGTCCGGGTCGGGCGTAAAGAAGCTGAACAGGAGCACGAACATGTAGGGGACCACCACGAAGACACAGATCCAGAGCATGGTGGAGCCTATGGCGAAGAATCTGAACCGGCTCTGGGTCGGCATGGCTACAGAACGACTTCCCAGCCGTACAGCCAGTCCACATGGACCCTCTCACCCTCGCGATAGACGAGCTCTTCCTGGTCTTCGTTGAAAAACTGGGTGACGAATATGGTCTCGCCCTCGTCGAGCTTGATGATGAGGTCCACGGTCTTGCCCTTGTATATGACCTCCTCGACGCTGCCCGTGAGCGACGGCCCGCCATTGGTCCACGCCTCCTGGGTGGTGACCTGGATGTCTTCGGGCCTCAGCAGCACCTTCACCTGCTGCCCCTTTGCGGCCTTTTTCCGGTTCTGCACCGGGAAGGTCCTGCCGTGTATCTCCACCTCGGCGCTGCCGTTGTTCACCGTCCTGACGCGGCCCTGAAAGACGTTTATCTCGCCCACGAACTTGGCCACGAACATGTTCAGAGGCTCTTCATAGATCTCTATGGGGGTACCGATCTGCTCTATGGCGCCTTCGTTCATGACCGCGATGCGGTCCGACATGCTGATGGCCTCTTCCTGGTCGTGGGTGACAAAGACAAAGGTGATGCCCAGCTGGCGGTGCACCCGCTTGAGCTCGATCTCGAGCTCCTGGCGCAGCCGGTAGTCCAGTGCGGAGAGCGGCTCGTCCAGCAGGAGCACCTGGGGTTTGTTCACGATGGCCCGCGCCATGGCGACGCGCTGCTGCTGTCCGCCCGAAAGCTGGTAGGGCTTGCGCATCTCGAGCCCTGCCATCTTCACGATGTCCAGTGCCTCCTTCACCTGGGTGCTGATGGTCTGCTTGTCGAGATGCTTCATGCGCAGGCCAAACGCGATATTGTCAAAGACACTCATGTGCGGGAAAAGGGCATAGCTCTGGAACACGGTGTTGACGTTGCGCTTGTTGGGGGGTGTCCTGTCGAGGCGCTCTCCGTTCATGGAGATCTCGCCGGAGGTGAGCATTTCGAGGCCTGCAATGAGTCGAAGGACCGTGGTCTTGCCACAGCCTGAAGGACCGAGGAGGGTGAGAAACTCCCCCTGGTAGATGTCGAGGTCTAACGAGTCGACGGCCACTACGTCGTCAAATCGTTTAGTCACCCCCTGTAAGCGGACAATGGGCGGCTTCGCCATCCATTTTTGCCCTCCGTCGTAAGTTGTTCGTTGAAAAATGTTGCTGTGTGTCTATACCAGAAGGCCCGTTTTTGCAATGATATTCTCACCTCTTAAACTACATTTTTGTCGGCTTCCAAATAGCACAATAGTAAACAAAAAACACTGCATGGGCCTGTGCAGGGGTATGATATGGGAAGCCCGGGATTACATGCCATGCTGTGGTCTCTGATGTATCATGTCTCAACGTGCGGATTGCATCTGAAAACATCCTCTGCCCGGGTCTATTCCAGGGGGTTCCGTTATTGCTCATCCCGGCACCCATATTCCCTAGGGGAACAGGGGCGGCATTGATAACCGCCCCTTATTGGCGATCCTGGATTTAATCTTCCTTGTACATACCCGCAATCTCAGCCGCAAAATTACTGTTGATCACCTTGCGTTTGATCTTGAGAGTCGGGGTGATCTCGCCGCTTTCGATGGTGAACTCCCTCGGCACGATTGTGAACCTGCGGATCTGCTCCACACGGGCATAATCCTTCATGAGTGTCTTTATCCTCTGGTCATAGAAGCCTATGATCTCAGGCTTTTTCACAAGATCGTCGTGGGTGTCAAAGGATATTCCCTGCTTTTTAGCATAACCTGTGAGCTCATTGAAGTTGGGCACGACGAGTGCGCTTAGATATTTCATGCCTTCGCCGATTATCACCGCCTGCTCTATGAACATATCCGCAACAAGGGTGTTCTCGATGTTCTGGGGGGCAATGTTCTTCCCTCCGGCCGTTACGATGATGTCCTTCTTACGGTCCGTGATATACAGGCACCCGCGCTCGTCTATCTTCCCGATATCTCCGGTCATGAACCAGCCGTCTTCGGTAAAGACCGCCCTGGTGTCCTCGGGTTTGTTGTAGTAGCCCTTCATGACTTGCGGCCCTTTGATGAGGATCTCACCATCTTGCGCAATCATGACCTGGGTATCGGGCAGGGCCGGACCCACGGAACCGAACTCGAACACATCGAAGCGGTTGACGTTGGTGACAGGAGACGTCTCAGTCAGCCCATAGCCATTGTGTATGGCTACTCCCATCCCGTTGAAGAATCTGTCGATCTCTGTGGCAAGGGGACCTCCACCGCTGATGAAAATTCTGATGCGATCAAGCCCCAGGGCGGCCCTCAGCTTGCTGAAAACAACCGCATCCGCGACGGTGTACTGAACCTTGAGAGCAGCGGGCATGGGTTTGTGCTGCACCAGATAATCCACGGCCTGGTTCGAAGTGGACACTGCCCATTCGAAAAGCTTTTTTTTCAGGGGCGGGGCCTTGTCCACTTGAGACTTGATGCCGGAATGAAGCTTCTCGAAGAGCCTCGGCACGCTCACCATGAGAGTGGGCCTGATCTCCTGCATGTTCTTGAGTGCGGTTGAGAAGCTCTCTGCCAGGTTGATGAGAGCCCCTATGTGGATCATGAGATAAAGAGAGACTGTCCTGCCCAGAGAATGGCTCCAGGGAAGGAGCGACAACGATACATCCTGGTGGTCGATGATTGGATGAGAAGCATAGGCCTGAAGGACATTGGCTACAAAGTTGTCGTGGGTGAGCATGACTCCCTTGGGCTGTCCCGTGGTGCCGGAGGTATAGATGAGAGTGGCAATGTCATCCGGCCTGATATGATTCAGCCGCTCTTCAAACACGGATTTGTCCTTGACCGCATCACCTTTGCGCATGAGTTCGTCAAAGGAAATTACATCCTTCTCGTTCGTGTCGATGACGTCGAAGGTAATGATATGCTTCAGTGATTTCGTTTCTTTTTTCATCGATACTATTCTGTCCAGATGATCCTTGTCGGAAACGAAGACCACCCTGGTGTCCGAATCATTGATGATATACGCAGCCTCTGCACCGGTATTGGTGGCATAGATGGGCGCATCGGATGCCCCGATAGAAAGCGCTGCAAGGTCTGCAACCATCCACTGCCAGCAGTTTTCGGAAAAGATGCCCACCATGTCGCCCCCTTCGACGCCCAGCGATATGAGACCGAGGCCGACCCTGGTGACCATGCTCTGCATCTCGCGCCAGCTGATGGGTGTGTATTTCCCATCCTTTACGTAACGGACGAACGGTTCGAACTGGTACTGCTGCGCCCTGTTGTGAAAAATCCCTGCGATGTTTTTTTCCGAATAGCCCATAAATACCCCCTTCCCTATGGCTTCTTAGGTTGTCTTGAAAATCCTGTGATGCATATATCCCCTTGTTATACGTGGATCTTGCTCTTTGCTGTTGAGGCACAAGATGCACATGATTCGACTGTTTTGGTGTTTTTGCACGGATCTTCCATGCAGCGGCCTTTTCATGATGGACGTCATGTCAACTCTGGCTTTAAGCAGGCAGTAGCGCCTTATACCCCTTTACCCCCCTGCGCTTCCGGCATTACCGTGCCGATCAGGAGCAGTGGATGAAGTTGAAAACGATCAGACCTTCACGTATGAATTCAATATGATGGTGCCCTTGATCAGTGCGTGAACAGTTTCCAGAACAATATCGGAGAAATTGGAATCATATGCCTGCACACCTCGTTCAAGGAGAACCCTCCGGGCCTGTTCCGGCATGGATGCAACCTGCCACAGGCCGCAGATGACGGAATAAATCTGCAGCATGACCTGTATTGCATTGGACTTGGGAATCTGCGGGAAGAGGTATGAGAGGTTTTCACCACCGTCGGAAAGTATGTCCGAAAGCTGGGTCTTGTTCTCTATGATGATTTCCGCGTTGGAATTATTCTCGAAGAAACCCTGGACAAGGGTGCCCAGTTTCACCACCAAAGGATTCTCCCTTATGTACCTGGTCAGTATGGCTACGGACTCCTGTTCGGACAAGCTTCCGGGTGTTAGGCCCCTTATGCTGTTATTGCTGTCCACCCACTCTCTGAGCTGGTCCATGAAAAGCTGAAGATAGATTTCCTCCTTGGCCCTGAAGTAGAGATAGATCGCCCCCTTGGAGAGCTTCGCCCTCTGCGCGATGTGCGAAACCGTGGGCAATTGGCCACCGCTTTTCTTATAGAGCTGCCAGGCGGTCTTCAGAATTGCCTTTTTGCGGTTGACCTTGTCCGCCTCACTCATCGCACGTCTCATCCTGGCCATAGACGACCCCTATCCACCCTTTATCTCATTGAGAAGCTGGCTGATTTCAGGTCCAAACGTGATGCACATGCCCTGTGTCGGCTTATTGTGAACCTGGGTTATTTTATCCCAGACATTCATCCTGGCAGGAACATACTCCTCAACTGACCGCTAGTCAATTATGTATTGATAAATAACCCCCGGTCAGTTATAAATTGCTTATGTCCGTTGGTCAGTCATAAGATTGGGGACAACCCCCACTCCGATCTTAACAGGCCCTCAATACATGCCGCCATATGCCCCTAAACGACTGAACCGCATACAGAAGAAGAGTTGAGAATCCTTAAGGTCGAATCCCACGTTATTCGACAAGCGATACCAGAACGAAATTTGTTGAGATGGATCCGATTATTATCCAGTCTCTACTCAAGCGTCTCCATCACCCCTACTGCCTCATCAAAATCAGGTATTCCCGCCCTGCCTCCAATCTCCCGGCATGAAAGGCTCGCCACTGCGGTGGAAAAGCGCACTGCGTCATGAAGGCCGAAACCGCGGCTTATTGCCAATGCGAATGCGCCATGGAAATTGTCACCGGCACCGGTGGTGTCCCTGGCGTAAACCCGGGGAGGATGCACCTGGACGAGATCCTCCTCAGAAGGATAGTACGCCCCGTGCTCGCCGTCGGTTACAATGAGCATGCCTGAAACCATGCCGGAAAGAGACATGATCCTCTCACACTTGGATGAACCGTTGATGGGCAGTTCAGAGTGTTGAAGAAACCCGTAGTGGGGGATGAAATAATCTGCCAGGTCCATCATTTCTTCGAGTCCCGGCCGGTCTCTCTCGCAGTCATAGACCACGGGCGGCAAGCCAGGCACCTTTCTCAGCTGCGCTGCAAGGTTTGTCGCCTGGGGGCCCAGGAGAATCGCACCGGCGTGCCTGAAGAGCTCCGGCAGTTCACCATCCATCTCAACAGGCGGCAGGCCACCCGGTTCGTAGACAATGGTCCTCTTGCCGCTCGATGCCGTAATGAAAACGTAAGCATACGGGGTGTGTACCCCTTTGACCGACCTGACGTGGGTGGTGTCCACCCTGTAATCACCAAGCCTCTTGAGGCAGAACAGACCTTCTTCGTCATCGCCGACGCACCCCGCATAAGCAACCTTTCCGCCCAGCCTTGCGGCGCAGCAGGCGGCCGTTGCGCCCTGTCCCCCTCCCTCCACCAGCCGCATGCCCATGGGGACCTTGGCATCTTCAGGGGGATACCGGTCCACCACGCAGAGATGGTCTATGCATGCCCTGCCGATGACGACGACATCAAAGCTTTTCTCCATGGCCACCGTTCTCCTTCGATTACCGGGTCCATCATCCTACCACTAACAGTTCTTCATCTCCAGATCGGTAATCGTGTCCTTTTAAGAAATGCGCGTGCCGGAGACGATCCGGCTGAACGTCTCATACCGGGAAAGAGGTGCACCCACGCACAACTTCGTGTAATCACCGGAATGCTTTCTTGCGATTGTCCTTAACTGGTGCAGGTATAGGCGGGAATTACCAGTCACTGATGAAGCCGGATCTTTTACACCTCAGCGCGCCGTCAGGTCATCATACGTGCCGTTCTCACGCGGTGGTACTGCTCCGGCTCATCTGCGCTGCCCGTGTAGAACCACTTGGGGAAATTGAAGAACGAGGTGATGGACTTGGGCAGCATGAGGGCTGCCTGCAGGAATGCCTCGAGGTCGGGCACGTTGTAGATATTCACATCGAATCCCCAGTTCTGCAGCTGGATGATGATCCTCCTTGAGGAGGGCGTGTTCCAGTTCACGGAGAAGCGGTCGATCCCGCACTGCGCGAGCATGCCGATGTATTTGTGCGCCTCGGAAGGCGTTGCGCTCATCATGGGGGAGAGGCTATCCACCGGGCACTGCTTGATGGCCCTGGGGAAGGCGTCCATGATCAGCTTGAGGCCTCCCCTGCGCAGCTCTTCCATGTTGATGGTTATCCAGATCCTCTCATCCGTGAACCCGGATACCTTGAGGAGCTCTATCACGCGGGTCGTCAATCCCGGGTCTTTCAGGTCGAGCTTCACGCCGCGGGACGCATCGCCCAGGATATAGAGAAAGTCGTCCAGCCGCGCAGGGGTCTCGCCGGGGAACGCGGGGAGCTCCGCATAGGGTTTTCTCCGAAGTATCAGATCCCTGCTCCCGGCCTTCTCGCGCACATGCAGCTCGGCCCACTGCACCGATGAGACGAGAAACTGCCTCAGTATGGATTCTTCATCCACACCGTGCCAGACAAACTCGATGTGCCCGGGCAGGTGCTGAGGGCTGATGAGTTCGGTCAGGTCAAAATACTTTCCCTGTACGGCCATGGCGGCCCTGCGGCCCTGCCAAGACTTGCGGATGACCTCGGCGTGCAGAAGGAGCATCTCCCCTTGAAGACCGCTGTCGGCTATGGCCTCGAGGTTTTCCCTGTCGTTGTCGATGACGGCCACGATATGATAGCCGAGCCCTCTGAAATGCCTCAGGCCGTCGATCTTACCCTGGCAAACGGGCGCCCCGGCATTCATGGAGAGCAGCGCATCGTCGAACTTCACGTGGTACTCCTCGCCGAGCGTGTTCAGTATCCTCAAGGTATCGCCCCGAAGCTCTTCCGAACGCGAGGTGCTCAGCCCGACGACGGTATTGGGCTGCAACTGGAACCACCTGATGACATCGAGCACGCCGCTGAGGGGCTTGTGGGCATCCAGGATCGTGGCCTTGGACCAGAAATTGTCCCTGCACCAGCAAACGAGATCCTCCCGGCACCCTGCAGGGATGGCGAGACCCTTGGGCAACCTGCCCATATCCTGCGCGGACAACGAGAGATCGTCACATTGGAGATTCGAGAAGAAATGGGTGCCGTGCTCCCGGTCATAGGCATTCAGGACGGAGACGACCATGTGGCGTTCATCGATTATCGTCCCGTCTATATCGAAAACGATCATAAGGGTCTTATGTGGATACTGGACCCTCATGGATTCATAATGAAACGCAAGATCGCGCATCCAGCCCGTGTTCCTTCTCATATGCACCCCCCCTTCATCCGAGTGCCCGCATGATCAGCCCTGTGAGACACGTTCAATTCCAAGACGTCTTTTCTGAACTGTACTTTTCTTCGAGCTTCCCCGCATACCCGTAAAACTCCGGAAGATCCTTTCAGAGAGCGAATTGTATCCATAGATATTTCTCGTCCGGACAATGTTGAATACCCGGGACAGAGCCCTTGAGAGCCGGCCCAATATCCTGAAAAAAAATCTTTTCATCACCAATCCCTACCCTCCACAATCCTCTTCGGAAAAATACGCTATCATTATTAATCAAATCCGCTCTGGGGTTAAAGATCTGGAGAATGACCACAAGGAATTTTATTTCATGGACATATCCCTTATCATGACCATGCGCAATTTCTTATCCAGAGCCATTCTACAGAAATAAGCGCGTATAGCTGCATGATTTCTCATATCTTTTATTGCAGCATCCTATTGACATGGATCAGGAAAGGTTTAATATAAATCCATAAGAAGTTTAATAAGATAGGAGGTCCCGTATGGAAGAATCAACCAGTGTGGCACTTTTCGGGCATGACCGGTGCAACTCAAAGTTCTTTGTGCAGCTATCCATGGAGCGGGGCTCCCAGTACAGAGGCACATGCCCGAACCCGAGATGCAACCGGCATGTGGCGCTCTATCCGGAGGTCCTCTATTCCTCCACCGACAAGGCCAGGCGGGATTATATCAAGAAATCCCAGGACGAAGCCGGCGCCATCTACTGGCAGGCTTAAGGAAGACCGGCGAAGTTCAACAGTATTCAACGAAAAGAGGTCCCCGGGTTGTCCCCCTGAGGACCTCTGCAATGTCCGCTCTCCAATCAATCCGGAAAAAGATTAGGGATACCTCCCGGACGCTCCCTACTTGGCGGGTTTCGCGAGCTGAAGGATCGCCATGGGGATCTCTATACCCAGGGCCTTCATGCGTTCCGTATCGACCATGATCTTGAGGTCCTCCTGCTTGAGTATGGGCAGCTGCTCGGGCTTCTTGCCCTCCTTGAGGATCTTGACGGCATTGATTCCGCCCAGTTGGCCCACCGTGTCGAAGTCCGTGCCCACCGAGAGGACCGCACCCTTGGTATGCTGGAAGACGAAACTTATAATGGGTATCTTGTTCGCCCTGCAGAACGCATCGAGATCAGTGACATTCTGGTAGTTCTTGATGCCGTAATAGGTATCCAGCGGGATGGCATAGGCCTCGGCCCCCTGGTCCCTGAGCGCCTTTGCTGCAGGGACGATGTCGTCTTTCTTGGTAACCTCCTTGGCGACCACCTTCATTCCGAAGGCAGGCGCATTCTTCCTGGCATCCAGCACGTGGGCAATGCCGTTCTCGTCTTCACTGCTTATCATGCCGATGGTCTTGAGATTCGGGAAGGCGGCCTTCACGATCTTGAGCGCGTTCTTCATGTCCATGTAGAGCGTGCCGCCGGTAACCCCGGGGCCGCCGTCGGTGAGTGACTTGCATCCGGCCGCCTGGGGGATGGCGACAGCGATGAATACCAGGGGAACCCCTGCAGAGGTGATCTTGTCCCGTGCATACTTGGTGGCCGGCGTACCGATGGTAACGGCAAGGTCGGGCTTGCTTTCGGCAATGCGGGATGCCTCGCTCCTGAGCTTCAGATACAGCCCTGCCTTATCCATGAACCCGCCACCCTCAACGTCATAATCGATGACCTTGCGGTTCACCTTCAGGTTTTTCCCTCTCACAATGCCTTCACTCTTGAGGGTGTTGAGGAACCCGTTTAATGCCATATCAAATGCCTCGATCCTGGCCACCTGGAGGACCTCGATCGTGTACATCTTTTCATCTGCCGAACAAGGGACCGAAAACACCGAGAAGGCAACCAGCACAGCCATGACTGCAAGTATTTTCTTCATGAAGAACCCCCTCCCGCTTATGGTTTTTTTGCCGCAAGGATCATGAACGCTGAAGATGTTCATACAAGACTTCACACCATGCTATTGTAATGCAACCCAATATGTGTATCCAGTACCATATTGATGGGAGGGGGAAAAAAACAATTCAGTGGTTTTACGTTTCTTTTACATCCTCATCTTCAATACCGGCCGCCATGGGTCCATGAACACGACACCCTTCCCGAGAATCCTTCACCAGTCTCCAGGGCATCAGGCAGCGGGAATGAGCCCTGCCGTTTTTCTGTGATGATATTCTGTCATGACTCTCTTGCGCTGGATGACACAATGATTATATTATAAAGATTAAACAGATATACTACTGATTTGTGTTTCCTTGGATTGGCATGATCAGACCCTGGATGCACAACCAAGGCTTATGAAATGAGACATGGCAAAAAACCCACGAAAGAGCGGCTCGCCATCGAACTGGCTGAAGCACGCCAGCTGATTTCCGAACTGCAACAAAAGGCCTCGGATCACGCAGGCATCCAGGAGGCCATCAGGGGCAGCGAAGAGCGCTACCGCAACCTGGTGGAAAATGCCCATGACGTGCTGTGGGTCTTTGATCTCAATCTCGGCTACACCTATGTCAGCCCTTCGGTAAAACGCCTGAGGGGATACAGCGTGGAAGAGGCCATGCAGCAGAGCCTCGACCAGGTCATGACGCCCGAATCCTATGAAAGGGCAAAGGAATTGTTCGAGAGGGAACTCAACCTGGAGATGAACGGACACCTGCACGGACCCGAATACTCGTTTACCTCCGAGTTTGAGCTGATCCGCAAGGACGGGTCTGTTTTCTGGGCGGAGATCACGGTGAATCCGCTCTATGATGCTGCAGGCCAGGTCAAGGGCATCATGGGGATCACCCGCGACATAACCGAGCGCAGGCAGGCCCAGGAAGAACTCAGAAAACACCGTGATCACCTTGAAGACCTCGTGAGAGAACGCACAAACAGACTCATCCGGACAAACGAGCGCCTGAAGCGGGAGATCGAAGATCGGAAGCTGGCGGAGAACGCCTTGCTCATGAGTGAAGAGATCTACCGCATCCATTTCTCCCTGAGCAACGACGTCCTGTTCACCAGCGACGAAGAGTTCCAGATGAGGAGCGTCACGCCCAACGTGGAAAGGATCCTCGGGTATACGCCCGGAGAACTGGTGGACAGGAGCATCCCGGAGATGAACGTCCTCCACCCGGACGACCTGGAAAAGGCCATGGACAATGCCATGAACGTGCTCAGAGGAGGAAAGAGCCGCCATCCGGTTTTCCGGTTCATCACCAAGGACGGGAAAATAAAGTTCGGCGAGGTGAGCGGTGTCCCCCTCATAAAAAAGGGAAGCGGGACCATGCTGATCTCCGTTGCCAGGGAAGTCACCGACCGCATCGAACAGGAACAGACCCTGCTCGAGTTCCTCGACAGGTTCCGCACACACTTCTCGCTCACCAACGACATCATGTTCACCTTCAATCACAAGTTCATGATCACGAGCGTCTCTCCGAACGCGCAGAAGGCCAGCGGGTACACGCCCGAGGAGCTTATGGCCAGACCCATGTATGAACTCGGCCTGATGGCCCCTGAATACATGGAAGAGGCCCATGACAACGCCCTGCATCTCCTCTCCGGCCAGACGATCCTGTCTTCCATCTACGAGTTGATCGTCAAAGACGGATCTCGTAGGTTCACTGAGATCAGCGGCAGCCCCCTGATACGGGACGGCCGCGTGGTTGAGGTCGTCTGCGTTGCCAGGGAGATCACCCATCAGCTGGCTCACGAGACGTCCATGCAGGAAACGAGAGCGATCTCCCAGGCACTCCTGAACGCGTGCACGGATTTCATGGCATTGATCGACACCGAAGGGAAAATCCTTCACATGAACAAAGCAGCGTCGGTCACCCTGGGGAAAAATGGCGAAGAACTGGTGGGCAGCTGTATCTTCAGTCACCTGCCCAGGGATGTCGCCCAGCGGAGAAGAATCTATTTCGATCAGGTCATCAGCACGGGCAGGCCTGTCCGGTTCAAGGACGAACGCGAAAACAGACTCGTCCATACAAGCCTCTATCCGGTGCAGAACCTCCATGGGAAGGTCACCAGGGTCGCCATCTTCTCCCAGGACACAGCCTGGCACAGATAATTTACCGGTAATGCAGAAAAGACCCTCATGCCTTGGGTCGTTCGGTTATGAAAAATGTATGGAAAAGGAGGATCTGATCATGAAACGCTGTTTAGCCCTGTTGTGTGTGTTTCTTCTCGCCTCATCGGTTGCCTTCGCTGCCGGGACCAATACCTACCAGGTTACCGGACCTGTTGTGGAGGTGAAGGACAATGCCATCATCGTTCAAAAAGGGAAAGAAAAGTGGGAAATAGCCCGCGACAAAGACACGAAAGTGACCGGCGAGTTGAAGGTCGGGGAAAAAGTCACGGTCCAGTACACCATGAAGGCGGTAAGCATTGAAGCCAAAAAGTCAGCACCTAAAAAGAAATAGACCATGACTATCCGAACAGTCTTCCGGCGTCTTCTCGCCTGAGATGCCGGAGGTGTTCCGGACTAGACCTGAAGGGAAAGATTAGGCCCTTCAGGTTGTCGGTTTAAGAAGCAAGGATCGTTCATCCATCAAAGCCGTAAAAAGGAGATCGTTATGGGATTACTGGATAAGGTCATGGGCGGACTGACAGGTAAACTTGCCGACAGCGGTGTCCAGAGCAACCTTATGGAGAGCGTGATCGGTATGATAAACAATCCCGAGACCGGAGGCCTTCAAGGACTGGTGCAGAGCTTCAAGGACAAGGGCCTCGAGGGTGTCGTAAGCTCCTGGGTGGGCAAGGGTGAGAATCTTCCTGTCTCCGGCGAGCAGATTGGGCAGGTTATCAGCAGTGAAAAGATCCAGCAGATTGCCGGCAAGCTAGGCATATCCGGGGCAGAAGTTACCACCATGCTGGCCGGACTGCTGCCCAAGGTAATAGACAAGCTGACCCCGGACGGGGCCGTGCCCGAAGGCGGTGCAGTGGAACAGGGACTGAACCTGCTCAAGAACAAACTGCTGGGATAAACACGGATTTTGTTTTCGAAGGGGTGTAAAACCTGACCCGTTAAAGCCGGTTATCTAGCAGCTTTTCAGAAATGCTGAATTTACCCGTCATTCCAAGCTGCGAGATAACCGGCTTTAACGGGCCTATAAAAACAATCAATTCCACCACGAATCATCCGTCCATACACTCCTGAAAGTGTTTCGGGTGCGTATGGACAAAAACAAAGGCACAATCCGGATTAAAAAACCTTTACCTCAGCCCTTGTTCACCTCCTCTGCATGGCGTACTCGAGTCGCCTCACCGCCAGCGAGCAGGCAAAGGTCAGGATGAAGTACATGGCCGTGATGGTGATCCAGATCTCAAAGGTGCGGTAGGTGGCGGACATGATCTCGAGCCCCTGAAAGGTGAGTTCCTGGATGGAGATGACCGACACGATGGCCGAATCCTTGATGGTGGAGATCACCTGACCGGCCATGGGCGGCAGGATGCGCACCGTGGCCTGGGGAAGGATGACATGCCGCATCTGCTGCCACCGGGTGAGCCCCATGGCCGAGGAGGCCTCCCACTGGCCCTTTTCAATGGACTGGATTCCCGCACGCACGATCTCGGTGATATAGGCCCCCTCATAGAGCGCAAGCATGATCACGGCGGAAAAAAAGACGCTCAGTTGAGGCGCCGGCGCACAGCAGTGTGCCAGAAATTCCCGGGATCCGGGCCCGAGGGACCCGAGCAGGCGGGTTATTCCCAGAGCGTCTAGAATCCTCTCGCTGATGAAATAGTACACGATGAACACGAGGACCAGAGGCGGCATGTTGCGGACGAGTTCCACGTATGTCCTGCCGATCATGCGCCTCAGCCGGCCCCTGCCGGCCCTGAACAGGGCCATGGCAACCCCGAGGATCGTCGCCAGCAGGGTGGACCACACACTGAGCTTGATGGTGGTGAGAAATCCCTGGACCAGGAGGTTCGGCACCCAGGCCCTGCTCTGCGCATCATACCTGAAGAAGTACTGGGGGATGGTCTCCCAGCGCCAGTTATACCGCAGATCCACGCTGATGCGGTGAAATACCCACAGGGCAATGGACGCAAGTATGCACAGCACGATCGCATCGACGATGGTGAACCTGAGCCTCTTTTCCACGTATCTTTCTTCCGGTGCAGTGCCCGTGCGGCCGTCTTGCCCCGGAACATGCCGGCCGGCCGCATCCCCGCAACCCTTATAGACCCCTATTCAATGGAATTCTTCCACTCCTTGGTCTCGAACCAGTAGCGCTTGCGCTCGCCGAGCCACCCTTCGGAATCCACCACCGTGATCCAGCTGTTCAGGAAGTTCAGGGTGTCCACATCCCCCTTGATGACGGCAAACCCTATGGGCTCCCGGGTGAAGCTCTGCTTCAGCGGCAGGAAGAGCCTGTCCGGGTATTCCAGGGCCTGGAAGGCAGGCAGGGGGGCAGAAGCGACGAGCGCGTGTACGCGGCCGTTGAGCAGCTCCTGCACGGCCTGGGACTCGTCGTCAAAGAGCCTCAGGGTGGCCCTGGGCATGTATTTCTTGGCAGCCGCGGCTGCCGTCGTACCCGTTCTGGCCGCAATGGTGACGGAAGGCTTGTTGAAATCGGTTAGGGACTTGAACCCCTTGGCCAGTTTCTTGCCGGCCACCATGGACATGCCCGTGTAGTCGTACGGCGCGGAGAAGTTCACCTTGAGGCCGCGCTCGGGCGTGATGCCCATGCCGCCGATGATGATGTCGAACTTGCCCGTGAGCAGGGAGGGCAGGATGCCCGACCACTTGGTGGGCACGAACTCCACCTTCACCCCCATGTCCCGGGCAAGCCTTCTGGCCACATCGATCTCGAACCCCACCAGGTTGCCCTGCTTGTCTTTCATGGCCCAGGGCACAAAGGTGGACATGCCAACCCTGAGCACGCCCCTCTGGAGCACCTGCTCGATGGTGCTCTGGCTTGCCAGGTCTTCCCTGACGCTCCTGGCCGCAATCAGGAAACTTGCAGCGATAATTACGATAAGCGCCAGGGCCGTTGTAAAGATGAATCTCCTTTCCTTCATAAACACCTCCCTTCCCCTGAGGGGAAACTCTCGTGCCTCTATACGGTCCTGCCCTTGAGATGCTTCTCCATTTCGTACACCAGCGTGGAGAGGCTCATGGTGATGACCAGGTATATGGCCGCCACGGTGAACCAGATCTCGAACACCAGAAAGGTCTCTGCCACGATGGCCTGGCCCTGCATGGTCAGGTCATAGATGGCAATGGTGCTCACCAGGGCCGAGTCCTTGATGAGGGAAACCGCCTGGCCGGTCAACGGTGGCAGGATGCGGCGCACGGCCTGCGGCAGGATCACGAACCGGTAGGACTCCAGCGTGGACAGCCCCGAACCCAGAGAGGCCTCCCACTGCCCCCTGGGGATGGACTCGATGCCCGACCTGAAGATCTCTGAAATATAGGCCCCCTCGAAGAGGCTGAGCGCGAGCACGGCCGATGCAAATGCGTTGATCCCCGCAATGGGCGCAATAACGAAATAGAGCATGAACAGCTGGATCAGCAGCGGCGTGTTCCTGATCAGCTCCAGGTATGCCCTGGCGATCCCCCGGGCGGAAAACGAGCTGGAAAGCCTCATGAGAACCGCCACGAGGCCGATGGCAAAGGCCAGCACCATGCTGAGCGCCGTGATGCGGAAAGTCACCATGAGCCCTTTCAGCAGCGGTCCTGCCTGAAAGCCTGTGTCGGTGTGTGTGAAAAGATATCTGGGAACCCGGTACCACTGCCAGTTATAGCCGAGCGTGTCGGTCCCCTTGATGATAAGGAACACCATGAGGCCCATGAGCACGAGATACACTGCGAAATCCTTTATCAGGGTCAGCTTGTCCACGGCGTAGCGTGCAGGGCGTGAACGGACATCTCTTTTTATCATAAGTCCTGTACCCTCGAAGACCTGCTGTGGACCCCGGTTACATGTGCATCAACAAGCGCCTGCGGGCAGCCTTCTCAGAGACCCGCACTGACAAGGGCCTGGGCGATAAGGTCTCGCGCCCCTTTCTGAAGCAGTTCCAGGTGCGAGGCACCCTTGAAGCTCTCGGCATATATCTTGTAGATATCTTCCGTGCCGGAAGGCCGTGCCGCAAACCAGCCGCCGTCGGTCACCACCTTGATCCCGCCGATGGGCGAGCTGTTGGCCGGGGCTGAAGTGAGGACGGAGAGTATCGCATCGCCCGCCAGGTCCTTCTTCGCGATCAGATCAGGGGAAACCCTGCCGAGCACCGCCTTTTCGGCCTTGGTTGCCGGGACATCCATGCGCTCGTAGGCAAAGGGGCCGAACTGCTCCTCAAGGCCCTGGTATATCTCGCGGGGGTCTCTGCCCGATACCCCGAGCATCTCTGCGGCCAGGAGGTCCATGATGATACCGTCCTTATCCGTTGTCCAGACGGAGCCGTCCATGCGCAGGAACGATGCCCCGGCGCTCTCCTCTCCCCCGAAGCCGAGCGATCCGTCCATGAGGCCCTTCACGAACCACTTGAATCCCACCGGGACCTCCACGAGCCTTCTGCCCAGGCTTTGGGCAACCCGGTCTATCATGGAGCTGCTCACCAGCGTCTTGCCCACGGCCGCATCTCTGCTCCACCCGCCCCTGGTGGTGAAGAGGTACGATATGGCAGTTGCGAGGTAGTGGTTCGGGTTCATGAGCCCGCCTGTCCTTGTCACGATGCCGTGCCGGTCAAAGTCCGGGTCATTGCCGAAGGCAAGGTCGAAGCGGTCCTTCAAGCCGATCAGGCCCGCCATGGCGTACGGCGAGGAGCAGTCCATCCTTATCCTGCCGTCGTGGTCCACGCTCATGAACCCGAACGTCGGGTCTGCGGACGCGTGCATGGTCTCGATATTCAGGCCATACCGCTCGGCTATGCGCGGCCAGAAGGCGAAACCTGCCCCGCCCAGGGCATCGGCGCCCAGCTTCAGCCCGGAAGAGGCGATGGCGACCGTATCGATGATGCTTGAGAGCCCCTCTACATACGGGCCTATGTAATCATATCGGGTCGTCGTGGGTGCCTTGACGGCCCGCTCAAAGGGGATGCGCCTGACCAGGGCATTGTGCCCCTCGAGGATGGTGTTCGCTCTCGCTGCGATCCACGCCGTGATGTTCGTGTCGGCAGGTCCGCCCTCGGGCGGGTTGTACTTGAATCCGCCGTCTTCGGGCGGGTTGTGGGACGGCGTGACGACGATCCCGTCTGCGAGCCCGGCCTTCCTGCCCCTGTTGTACTCGAGGATGGCGTGCGAGATGACTGGCGTGGGGGTGTAGCCGTCCTCCTCGTCGATCATGACCGTCACCGCGTTGGCCGCAAAGACCTCCAGGGCCGTCTTGAAGGCAGGTTCGGACAGCGCATGGGTATCCTTGCCCATGAACAGCGGCCCGTCTATGCCGAGATCCTTCTTGTAGTCGCAGATGGCCTGGGCGATGGCCAGGATGTGGTCTTCGTTGAAGCTCGATGCGAGAGAAGTGCCGCGGTGGCCCGAGGTGCCGAAGGCCACCCTGTGGGCAGGGACAGCCATGTCCGGATGCAGGGTATAGTATGCATCAATGAGCGGTTTCACATCCAGGAGCATCTCGGTCGGCGCCGGTAGACCGGCCAAATGGTGGACCCCCATACGTTATGTACCCCCCCTACACAAATCTTGAATTGCAGGCATGAACCGTACCCCTTTAAGGTGAACGGACAGTATCTTAATATTAACCGATAACTCGTGAAGGGGGAAGCCCTGATTGCATAACATGTTACAAGAATATGAGTTTTTTGATAGACAGGGCAGAGGATACACGCGCTCAGGAAGAACAAAATCAGTCAGGTTGCACCGCTTGAGCGGGTAAGTTTTTCTCCTCTTACTCACGATTCCGCCCGGATCATGCAGGGGCGCTTTTCACATTAAAGATGGATTCCTTTGAAATCATCACCTATATGATGAATACATGAACCGGATATTGATCCTCTTCGCACACCCACGCTATGAGAAGTCCCGGGTCAACCGGGCGATGCTGGAAGGGCTTGCAGGGTCAGAGGGTATCACCATCCACGACCTCTACGAGATGTATCCGGACTTCAATATCGATGTGGCGCGCGAGAAAAGCCTGCTGCTGGAACACGACATAATCATCTGGCAGCACCCTTTGTACATGTATGGTGCGCCGGCCATGATCAAACAGTGGATGGACATGGTGCTCGAGTTCGGGTGGGCGCACGGCGCCGGGGTGCATAACCTCGAGGGCAAGGCCGCCTTCAATGCCGTCACCACAGGAGGGACACGGGAATCATATGACAGGGGCGGATTCAACCGCTACAGCCTGCAGGAATTCCTCTATCCCGTCGAACAGACCGCCAGGCTCTGCAGGATGAATTACCTGCCCCCCTTTGCCGTTCAGGGCACGTACCGCCTGAGCGATGCCGAGCTCTCGTGGTACACGGCATTGTATAGAGCCATTCTTGAATGCCTCTCCCGTGGCGATCTTGCCGGAGATATGCATGAGCACCGCTGCCTCAATGACTGGTATCTGGAAAAACAGGGGAGGAAGGGGCCATGACCCAGGGTTTCCTTGCCCAGGCACTCGTCTACCTGACGGCTGCCATTGTCTGCGTACCCGTCACCAAGCGGCTCGGCATGGGGTCGGTCCTGGGGTACCTCCTGGCAGGCATACTCATCGGGCCGTATTTTTTCGGGTTCGTGGGCACGGAAGGCCAGGACATCATGCACTTTGCCGAGTTCGGTGTCGTCATGATGCTCTTCCTCATCGGCCTGGAGCTCGAACCCACACACTTCTGGCGCATGCGAAACCGCATCCTGGGAATGGGCACGGTGCAGGTTTGTCTCACCGCACTCTTTGCAGCCGCAGGACTTATGCTTATGGGCTTCTCCTGGCAGGCGGCCCTTGCCTCGGGCCTGGCCATTGCCATGTCTTCGACCGCCATAGTCCTCCAGTCCATGAAGGAAAAAGGCCTGGCAGACACCAATGCAGGGAAGAGCTCATTCTCCGTCCTCCTGTTCCAGGACATCACCGTAATCCCCGTGCTGGCCTTTCTTCCGCTCCTCGCAACCGCTGCCATGCGCAGCGGCGCAGGGCACTCCCTGCATATACTCGAGGGGTTGCCGGGCTGGCTCCAGGCCCTCGCCGTATTGGGAGCGGTATCCTTCGTGGTCCTGGTCGGACGCTTCGTCATCGCACCTTTCCTGAGGCTCATAGCCGGGACGAACCTCAGGGAGCTGCTTACCGCCGCCGCACTGCTCATCATCATCGCCACAGCCGGCCTCATGCAGGCTGTGGGCCTGAGCCCGGCACTGGGAACCTTCCTGGCAGGGGTGGTGCTTGCCAACAGCGAGTTCAGGCACGAGCTCGAAAGCGACATCGAGCCCTTCAAGGGCCTGCTCCTGGGGCTTTTTTTCATAGCCGTCGGATCGTCCATCAATTTCAGGCTCATCGTCGAGATGCCGCATCTGATCCTGTCCCTGGTCTTCCTCTTCATTTTTCTGAAGACGGCCGCACTCATGGCCACCGGCAGGTTCTTCAAGCTCTCCTTTGACCAGAACCTCATCTTTTCCGTCTCCTTGTCCCAGGTGGGCGAGTTCGCCTTTGTGCTCTTTGCCTTTATCCACCAGCTGGGTATCCTGTCCGCTCACTGGACAGACGTCATGATGGCCGTAACCGCACTGAGCATGACCGTCACGCCATTTTTCCTCTTCATCAACGAACGCTTCATCCTCCCGCGCTACGGCACCTTGGAGGCCCAGGAGATCGAGGCGGACGCCATCGATGTGCAGCACCCGGTCATCATTGCCGGGTTCGGCGATTTCGGCAGCACCATCGGCCGCTTCCTGCGGGCCAACGGCATCGAGTCAACGATCCTGGACAACGACTCCGACCGGGTGGACCTGCTGAGGAAGATGGGGTTCAAGGTATTTTACGGCGACGCCACCAGGTTCGATATCCTCAAGTCGGCAGGAGCTAAAGAGGCGAAGATACTCATTGCAGCGGTCTCGGACCCGTCCACCCACCATGATCTCATCGACCGGCTGAAGAAGCACTTCCCGGGCCTGAAGCTCATGGTGAGGGTAAAGGACAGGGAAGAGGCCTATGATCTCATAAACCTCGGGCTCACCGATGTGTACCGCGAATCGCTCGACACATCCATAAGGCTCGGCGTGGACGCACTCATAAAACTCGGGTACAGAAGGTACAGCGCAACCCGCTCCGGCCAGACCTTCCTGAAGAACGACGAGGCTGCCCTGATGAAACTGGCCCCTCACCGCCACGATGAAAAGTCATACATCTTCAACGCCCGCGAGCAGATCCGCCTCCAGGAGCAGATCCTGGCCGAAGACCGCAACGCGAACCCGGCGGCCAACGATCATGCCTGGGAGAGCGACCGGTACAGGGACGATCAGGAAAAATAACCGGATATTGCGAGACTCCCGCACAACCTCATACCCATAGTAGAACCCAGATTGTGCGTTTGGAAGTGTACACATGTACCTGATACACTCCAGGAGTGCGTTGGCATATGGTACGTGCCATGTAAAATTGTTTTCAACAAGTCCGTTCAAACGCAAAATCCGGGTTGAACGGCACCACAATCCGGCCTGAAAAAATGATGCGTGCGCACGTCAGATGATCGGGTCGGAAGCAAAAGGGGTCACAGTTCATAAAGAATGGCCGCGAGCTTGCCGGCATTGTGGCGGATGAATGATCTCTGCAGCCTGTCGCCTCTTCTTTTCTTGTAGATTTTTCTGTCTACCAGGTCTTCGCCGATAACCCTTATCTCCGGTTCACCATTGAATTTTCCAAGTTCAACAAGGTGCTGGTTCTGTGCGTTATACACCTTGAATAAGCCCTCGTGAGGGACAGCCGTGTTATAAACGACATAATCGATCTTCTTCGGATACATGTAGTCGGCGAGTATCTTATGGTGGTCCGATACGGTGAGGTTGTCCGTGTGTCCGTGAATAGTCATGATATTGGCTACATATATGACCTTTGCCCGAGATTGTACCAGGGCCTCTTTCACTCCCTTCACGAGGAAATTGGGGATGATGCTGGTATAGAGATCACCCGGATTTATTACGATCTTGTCAGCCTCCAGGATGGCTTTCCGGGCATGGTCGTTTATCTCGACATCCGGGACCAGTGCCAGCTTGAACGAACGATCGACGAGAGACGACTTGTTAATAGTATCCTGGCCTGTAATCCGTTCCCCGTCATCCATAAAGGCACAGAGTTTGGCCCCCTGAAGGGTGACCGGCACGACCCGATGGGTTATGTTCATCAGCGACCTTATGTGGTCAATGGCTTTGGATATGCTGCCCGTGTTCTTTTCCAGAGCCGATAATATGATATTCCCCAGACTGTGACCGGAAAGGAACCCTTCATAGAATCGATATTCAAAAAGGTCTTTCAGCACATTCTTCGGCTCGGATAACGCTACCAGGCATTGCCTCACGTCACCCGGAGGCAGCACATTCAGTTCCTTCCGCAAGATACCCGTTGATCCGCCATCGTCGAACATACCGATGATGGCTGAAATCTCAACGGGGTATGATTTTAAGCCTGATAAAACGACATAACTACCGGTTCCGCCACCGATAGTTACCAACTTCTTACTATATCCGGATGTTACATTCATCTGACAGCCATAATTCGATCTTCTGCGATGACAATGGCGATATCCATCCTTTCGGTTGCAGCCCTTTAGCGTACAATGGATCTTATAATTCAAACAGGATGACGTCAACCATGTTTCACGCGCTGTTCAATCTCGGGGCAAGGGCCGACGATATGGCTTTATACGCCCGTCTCTTGCGCATTGCAGCAGGCGGGTCACCGGTGGGATCGTATCCCGGGGCAGGCGGCTCCACCTGATGGACGTGCAGAGAATACCATCGGCCGTCCTGCTGCCGGCAGGATACAATATGATGTTCGCCTCGTTGTACGCAGATATGACAGTGCGAACAAGGGGCAACCCTTGCGGGCCGCCCCCTTCTCATGAAAATCTGCTCTTCTTGCCTGGGCCCGTACCGGTGTTTCTTCCCGGCCTTTCATTGCCCAGCCGACCGGTCGGTGATTAGAAACGCCTTCGGCCGCCGCCACCGCCGCCGTAGCCGCCTCCGCCGCCGCCAGGTCTCCTGCCCCGGTCACCGCCGCCTCCGCCGCTGCGGTTGTCGGTACGGGGCCGGGCTTCATTGACATTGACGGCGCGACCCTTCAGTTCCTTGCCGTTCATCCCTTCAATGGCCGCCTGCGCCGCGGCCTTTGCGGGCATTTCCACAAAACCGAATCCCCGCGAATCACCGCTGAATTTATCACGGATGACATTGGCGGATGTTACCTCACCGAATGCCTGGAACGCCTGCTGCAGATCCTCGTTGGTAACATCGCGCGATAGATTTCCTACAAAGATATTCATGTGACCTCCAGATATTTGTTGTGTACTTATTGGACTTCACCGGGAGTCTCTTGAAAAAACCTGACATGAGACGCTCATAGGCCTCCGAAGAAGTTGCCTGGAAAACAATATACTCCTTGTACCCCCCCGATACAATACAAACTCTTACCCATGGGAAACCACCCTGCACGAAACAGCTCCTGCATCAAAAAACGCTACCGTATTCAAATCCTTGTCTTGATCCATCTGATGACAGTGCCGATCAGGGGGAACCTTTCGAAGAGCTGGAGAGTCTCCCAGTAGTCCTGGTGAAAAACGATCTTCCCCTGCTCGTTGAAACGCACATGGGACATGCCGGACAGGATGAGGGGATTGTCCGGGTCACGTTTGAGCTTCAGGTTCATGACCCACCGGAAGTAGTAGTTGCCCTGGTTCACAGCCACGTCCCTGATGTCGAAGGTGCAGGACTCGAAGGCCCCGGTGGTGCCGAGGAAATATGCCTTTATTTCGTTAAGACCCCTGACCTGCCGGATGCCGTCCTCGAAATAGGCGTCCCCTGCATATACCTCACTGATGGACGCGCTGATCCTCTCTGCGGAAAAAACCCTGTAGAAGTCCTTGAACCGCTCGACGGCGGCCTTCTCGGTATCGGTTCCCGGTTCCATGAGTTTCATCCTCCCCGGTTCTGTTTCGCGCAGGGCCTCAATCGTGACCCTGATGTCGTGTACACCCTTTGCCGCGGGGCCGGCGCAGCCGTAAAGCACTAAGAGGGCTGCCGGCACCATGACCCATGCAATTTTTCTCTTGTGCATGTCTGCACCTCCATAACCGCCTTGCAGGCGGGTCATTCAGATGCCCCGGGCAAGGCCCTCTTTCATAAGACTGCTGTTCCCTTCCCGCGTCAGCACGAGCTGGAGATCGTTCAAGACCCTCAGGCTGAACTGGGCCTCGCACATGGAGAAGTAATAGACCCATTTCCTCTGGAAAGCCCTGTCATAGCCCATCCCGGCAAGATCTCCCGCTGCCGCCGCGAACCGTTCCCGCCAGCGCTTGAGGGTCTCGGCGTAGTGGATGCCGATGTTTTCCAGAGACTCCACCATGAGTCGCGAGTGTGCGGTCATGGCATCGCACAGGGCGGTAAGCGAGGGCAGTACGCCGCCCGGGAAGATATGCTTCTGGATCCAGTTGGGATGCGTGCGGTGATGGTCATAGCGGCTGTCCGGGATGGTGATGGCCTGGATGAAGGCAATGCCGTCGGGCCTGAGCAGATTCTCCAAGCAGGCGAAAAACCCGCCCAGGTGCTCATGGCCAACTGCCTCGATCATCTCCACGGACACGATCCGGTCATAAGAGCCCTTAACGTTCCGGTAGTCAATAAGCTTTATGGTGATGAGGTTCTCGAGACCCTCCTGCCTCACCCGGGACAGGGCATGCTCGTACTGCTGCCTCGAGATGGTGATGCCGGTCCAGGAGCAGCCCGTTGCCCTGACCGCCTCCAGGGCCAGAGAGCCCCAGCCGCAACCGATCTCCAGGACATGGTCCTTTGGACCTATGCGGGCCTTGTCGATCACGGAGCGGATCTTGCCCCGCTGTGCCTGTTCCAGGCTCTCGCCTTGATGTGCGAACACGGCGCAGGAATAGGTCATGGTCTCATCCAGAAAGGTCCGGTAGAAATCCGGACTCAGGTCATAGTGGGCCTCGATATTGCTCCTGCTGCCCGCAATGGTGTTGGGCCTGTTCCGGTGCAGCCTGAAGTTCCGCGCCTGCGAAATTGCCGAGAGGGACGGGTTGCCTTCGGAAAGAGCGGTGCGGTTCATGATCAACAGCTTGAGGAACCCGGTGAGGTCATCGCTGTCCCACAGGCCCTCCACATAGGCCTCGCCGAGGCCCACCTCGCCGCCCAGGGCCACGCGGGAGAACAGGGCATAGTCATGTATCCTCATACTTGCGCTACCCTGTCCGGTTTCCGGGCCATACACCCTTATCCCCCCGTCAGGGAGCTCAAGCCTGAGCCGCCCCCTTGTAATCCGGCCCAGCAGGCCACCCACAACCCGCAGGAAGAGGCGATCGGTGAGGCCGGCCGGGTTCTTCCTGATGGTCATGGGGCTCAGGGCAACGGGTTTGGGATTGTAGGAAAGCCCCTTAAGGAAGTAGAGCTTCGCCGCCTCCCAGTATATCCGCGCCATGGTGAGCCTGGGGATAAGGGGGTGAGCGGCCATGATCCGGAACTGGCTGAGTGTGGTCAGAGGCAGCTCGTCGCCTTTCAGCACAGCGGTAAAGTGTCTCGTGCCTTCCCGCATGAGGTCCACGCTGATATCGATGGAACCCCCGATGGCGGAAAACGTGAGCACATAGGACCCGTCCACCTTGTTGAAGGGTGAGACGTGGAATGCCTTGTCCGTGGGGAAGGCCGCCGGGTAGCCGTCAAGGTCTCCCTGGCGGTCTGTGAGGACATACACGTGCCGCTCGCCGAAGGTGTTGTTCACCTCGGCAACGGTGCACACAAGTGCGTCGGCCGCGTCGAAGCAGTAGTAGAAGCTCACCGGGTTGAACACGGCCGTGAAGAACCTCGGCTGGGTGATGAGGAAGACGCGGCTCACCCGCTCCGCCAGCTTGCCGCCCAGACGGCGCAGGAGCTTCTCCTTGATGGAGCCGGGCCCTGCATCGAGGTAGTCGCTGTCATGAATGGAGGCCGGTTTGAAGCGGTTGTACCCGAAGAGCGGCAGGGTCTGGTCCAGCCCGGCCAGCTCGTCCAGGTCGAGGCAGTACACGAAGAGGGAATACTTAAGGACGTGATGGACCGGCAGAAACCGGGTGTGCTCCACGAAACCCTTGTAGATTCTCGATTTCATAGCTCTATTCCGAACGACCTCGCTACGGCCGCTGCCGACCTCACCGCATCCTCGTGAAACCCGTTCCCCAGGTAGCTGCCGCAGAAATACGTGTTCTGCCGGCCGTTGATGCCCGCTATGCCGGCCTGGGTGGAGAGGGATTCCGGGGTATAGACGGGGTGTGTGTAGACCATCTCCCGGATCGCCGCACCTGTCTGCACAGGCTTCTTGGGGTTCAGTGTCACGCAGTACCGGTTCATTGTCTCGAGGCCCTGGAGCCGGTTCATGTAGTAGGTGAGCATGACCGGCGAACCCGCCTGAACCTCTTCCATCCTCTGGTAGTTCCAGGAGGCCCACACCTTGGCCAGAGGCGGCAGGAACGAGGTGTCCGTGTGAAGGACCGTCCTGTTGCGGGAATACTCCCATGCCGCCAGCAGCCTCTTCTCCTCGGCCGACGGGTCTGCCAGTGCCCTCAGCGACTCGTCCGCGTGGCATGCCAGCACCACCGCGTCATAGTCCCTTACGCCTTGGGCCGTCCGGACGCGAACCATTCCGTCCGTTCTCTGCACGGCCTGTACCGGGGTGAGCGTGAACACCTCTCCCCTGAATGCCTTGAGGAAGGCCTTCACATACGCGTGGCTGCCCCCTTCCACCGTGTACCACTGGGGCTGGTTCACGATGGAAAGCAGGCCGTGGTTCAGGAAGAACCGGGCAAAGGCCTCCATGGGGAACTCCATCATCCGTATGTCAGGGGCAGACCAGACCGAGGCGCAGATGGGGATGAGGTACTGCTCCACAAAATGGCGGTTGAAACGGTGCACGGCAAGAAATTCCCCCAGGGTGAGCCCCCTGAGGAGTCCCTTCTCCAGGTGCCGCGGGGTGATGTGGTTGAACCGCAAGATGGCCAGAGCCATCATCCAGAACGACGGCCTGAGGATGTTGGCACGCTGGGCCAGGAAGGTGTCGGCACTGGTACTGGCATAGGCGAAGCCGGTCCTGGCGTCATGGTAGCTGAACGACATGCTGCTCTTGTGCTTTTCCACCCCGAGAAGGGAAAGGAAGCGGATGAAGTTCGGGTAGGTCCTTTCGTTGAACACGATGAAGCCCGTGTCCACCCCTGTCCCGGCATCGGGACCATCCTGGATGACGACCGTGTGGGTGTGGCCGCCCACATAGTCGTTCCTCTCAAAGAGGCTCACCTCGAAGCGTCTCTGGAGGAGGTAGGCGGCAACGATGCCTGCGACGCCGCCGCCCACTACGGCTATCCTACGGGGGGGATCAGGGTTCATTCAATGGCCTCACATGTATAAATGCATACTGAATACATAGTGTTCAGATACCGGCAAGGCAATAGGTCCCCGGGTGAATCTGTGTGAATATTCCGTAAACAGGTGTCAGTGCCCGGCGAGCAGCTGCCTTTTCAGCTCCCCGCTCACCGGGTCGGGGCCGATCCAGATGGACAGAAAGGCGTTTGCGAAGTCGAGCCCATGGAACACCCCGAGAGAACGGCCGTTGAGGGTCAGGGTCGAGCCCTTACCCGGCACATAGGTGAAGGCATACCGGTCCTTGGGATTCACGGGGAGGTATGCCGCCAGGAGCTTTTCAATGCCAGGGCTCATCCGGGCGATCTGAGCGCCCGACAGATTCTTTTCCAGTCCTTCCCGGGTGGCGTCCTGGAAATCACGTGCGGAAATGGCATGGAAGTACTCGATTTCGAGGCGCTTGGGTATATCTTCGAACACCCTGCCGGGGGTGCTGCCGGACCCAAGGTACAAGGCCGCTACATACCCCTTGAACACGACCCGGTATCGCAGCAGGCCGGCTCCAGCCAGTTCCATGACCCTGCCCTGGATCTCCAGCGTCTTCTCGAACACCACGCCGGAAACTGAGATGGTATCGGGGTTCGGGCCCCCAGCGACATCCTGGGCTGAAGACCACGGCAGGAAGATCATCCCGAAGACCGTCACAAGGGCAGCGTGCAGGAGGAATCTTGGGACCATGACCCTCACCCTGCTCCCAGAAACGCACGGGCCGCGTGGTACCCGCACAGCCCGTGCACCCCTCCGCCCGGCGGGGTGGAGGCCGAGCAGATGTACATGCCGGGCGCGGGCATGGCATACGGGTTGGTGCTGAAGACCGGCCGGCCGAATACCTGGCTTGCCGTATTGGCCCCTCCTGCTATGTCTCCGCCGATGCAGTTGGCGTCGAAGCGTTCGATGGCCGCAGGCCCCATGACGTGCCGTGCCAGGATCAGGTCTTTGAACCCGGGTGCAAACCGCTCCACCTGAGCCTCTATGCGGCCTGTCATGTCGAAATCAGAGCCGCCCGGCACGTGGCAGTAGGCCCATGCCGTGTGCCTGCCGGCAGGGGCGCGGGACGTATCGAACAGACTCGGCTGCACCAGGAGCACGAAGGGCCGGTCGGGGTGGACACCCTTCCACACCTGAGCCTCCCCCCGGGCGATGTCCTCCAGGCGGCCTCCGATGTGGACCGTGGCGGCCTCGCTGCAGGCGGAGGCCTTCCAGGGGATGGGGCCTTGAAGCGCCCAGTCCACCTTGAAGGCGCCCGGACCCTGCCGGAATTTCATGAGCCTGCGACAATAGGCCTGGGGCAGCCGTGCACCTGCGATGCGCAGCATGTGGGGTATCGCCGTGTCGAAGAAGACCGCGCCCGTGGGCTCCATGCCGGTGAGTCCGTATACCTCGTGATCGAGAACGATCTCGCCGCCGAGGGACCGCAGGTATGACACCATGGCCCCGGTAAGCGCACCTGCCCCCCCCTTCACAATGGCCCAGCCGGGCCAGTGGCAGTGAACCGCCATGATGACGGCGAACGGGGTGCTCATGGGATGAGTCAGCGGCAGGATCGAGTGCGCGGCGAGCCCTGCCATAAGACCGCGCGCATGGGTTGTTTTGAAACGCAGTCGCGCCATGATGCCTGCGGGCGTGCACACCCGCAGGGCAAAGGCAGCCAGTGGCTCCAGGTGCCTGGGGATGTGGACAGCGGTGAACAGGTCGTCCGCCAGGTCGTCCCACCGCTGCAGGAGGGGAAGCATGAACGCCCTGTACCTCGCGCCGTCGGGTCCGAGCCCTTCCATGGTCCGTTCCAGGTCGCGGAAGATGACCGCTGCGGTGCCGTCATCAAAGGGATGCGCTACGGATGCCCGGGGAAAGATGAACTCCAGCCCGAAATCCTGCAGCGGTATACCCCTGAAGAACGGTGTTTCCACGGCCATGGGGAATACGGCCGCACCCATGTCGTGGACGAAACCGGGAAGGGTCGGCTCCCCGGACCTTACCGCGCCTCCGGGGGTGTCCTTGGACTCATATACCATGACCTTCCTGCCCGCCCCGGCCAGGGTGATGGCAGCGGCCAGCCCGTTGGGGCCTGACCCGACGACTGTGGCATCGTAACGGTTGCCTCTCATGGGCGCCTGGCAGGCTTAAAAGAACGCCCGCTTGAAGGATGTGAGCATGGTCCTGATCTGGGCGTTGTAAAAGACATTCTGCACCCTGTCCCACTGGAGATCAGGCCCGACACAGGCCTTTTGCATGCGCACCCACCCGGGCACTCCGAAGTGAGCTGCCAGGGATTCAAGCACCTGGGTCCAGATACGCTCATGCTCCTTGGAACCCATGAGCCGGAAGCCCACCTCGAAGAGGGGGTCGTTGGTCCGGGCAAAAGCCGCTACCTGGGCAACGGTACAACCGTCTTCCTCGAAGGCGCAAAAGCTCACCCAGCCGGATTCGGGGTGACCCTGGGGGGTCATGAGCGTGAAGGCCGTCTCATCGGCATACACCACCCACACCCCCGTGCAGATAAGCCCTGCAGGGGTATGGGCGTTGATGAGCACCACCGCGCCGGGTGCCAGCCCTTCACTGGTGGGGAAAAAACGGTTCTGGGGCGGCTGCAGGCCCACGAAGTTTTCCTTGAAGGCCTTCATGACCTCCCGGGGAGAAGCGTCCACCCCCGCAAGACGGACCCGGAAGGTCTTTTCCCACAGCTGGCCGAACCCCTGGATGGGGCCTTGTACCCGGAGTCCGTCGACATTGAGATTGATGGCCCCCTCCGGGACGTCCCGGAGGGATAACCGCTCAACAGGCCTCGCCCATGCGGATACCCGTGCCTTATCGTATGAAGATCCGCCGGAGCGTGAAGGACCGGCCTTCATCAGGAAGGCCTCATCAATACAGGTGGCACGGAAGATGTCCGCAAGCTCGCTGCCCATGCCCTCTGCCACGAGGATTTTCCCATGTGCCCGGGCCCTGAGCACCAGCTTGATGAGTTCATTGATGCCCGGGATATCGATGTGTTCAACCCCTGACAGGTCGAGCATGATCTCAGGGGCCGATTCCGCCGGGGCGTAGGCGTCACACAGCGCACCCGAGACCTCGGTGCCGATTGTCCCGGAAAGGACAATCCTGTTCTTCTCTGTTCTTACATGAAAAGCTCTCCTGAAGTTCTCCTGACACATATCAAAACATCCTTTCTCTGTTTTATGAATAGTGCATCTGGGATGCCGGGCTTGAGATACCTCCGGCTAATCATTCATGATCACGATCCCCAGGTGTCCATCAACCGTCACCGTGTCACCCGTCCTGATCAGGCTCACCGCACCGGGGACACCGATGACGCAGGGCAGCCCGTATTCGCGCGCCATAATGGCCCCGTGTATCAGCATCCCTCCGCTGCGCTCAACAATACCTGAAGCGAGGGGCATAATAAAGGTCATATCCGGGTTCAGCGCATCACACACGAGAATCTCGCCTGCCTTGAAGTCCGAGAGGTCCCGCTCCCTCAAAAGCACCCGAGCCGTTCCGGTGGCAATACCTTCTCCGGCAGGCTGGCCGAGGAACTGGCGCACATGCAGTGCATAGGGGCCTTTGATGTTTTTATCAGGGCCTTCCTCCTGATATAACGGTTTGAAGTCAGGATCCACAAGGGCCTTGGGGATATCAGCATCCCGTATATGCGGCAGTCCGCCCTGGAGCCTTCTTCCCCCCTCGTCCAGGGCCGACCTGAGGCGACCCTTTATCTTCCCGAGGTATATGCTTTCATCTTCCCTCAGGCGATAGCCTGACCGGGCCAACCTGAGCAGTTCCATGGCAAAGTTCCTTCGTTCTTCAGGGAAAAAGCCAAGGTAATACTCTTCCAGGTCTTCCATGGATGAGGCGTGGGGCTTTATCAGAACATCGGGCTTTCCTGCAAGCTTGAGCACGATGTTGCGCACCACCTCACCCTCGCGCCGGGACCATCCGCCGTAGCAGGAGAGGTCACCGAAGGTATCAATAAAGCGCCTTATCTCGTTTTCAAAATCGGGATACCTCGATGTATCCCCTCTTTCACTGAGCGCCGCGGCCAGGGCCGGGGATTGTCTCACCTGGGATGCTAGGTTTTCAAGGCGTGCGTTCCTTTCCATACTGAGCAGGGAGGATGACCTCAAAAGATCCATGAACTCGAAGGGGTCGTGGGGCCGGACCGCGTCGTTGTAAACCCGGCCGAACAGGCGCATGCCATGGGCAAAGGGAGTGAAGTACTTCCAGTATACCCGCTCCCACGCCTGATACGTGGCTGTCATATCAACGATGACTGCGGACAGCTCCTTGTTGCTCAGGCCCCCCGGATCACAATGGGGAAGTGCAGCCGCCTCACTCTTCATCTCCGGTATGAGTTCATCTTCGATCCTGTTTTTCAGCCCCTTGAGATTCTCAAAGCTCCTTTGCAGGCTGTAATACCAGTTACGTATGTCGCCTGCGGCCTTCGAGGAATGTTCAGAGATGGGCCTGACCTGGAGGGTATAGAGGTCCGAGTCGGCAAAGGTCCACTCGACATGCTGAGGAGAACCCAATAGTTCTTCCATCTGCATGGCCAGCCGGTATACCTCCTTCACCTCCGCGTCATTCAGAGGGGGGGTATGACGAAAGCCGGGGGCCAGGTCCTTCAGGGTAACACCTGTTGCCGACGGACACATGATCTTGAGGCGCTGCGATGCCTGATGGGTGATGGGGGTCCCTGTGGCGCGGGCCAGAATCCATCTGTCCGGCTCCACCGTGCCGTCGACAAATCCCTGATTGAGACCATACATGGCCTCAATCAAAACATGGCTCTCATCCGATGGATCCTGAGTGAATACCACCCCTGATTTCTGGCCTGCAACAAGTTCCTGGATGATCACGGCCATGGTGCCATGGTGCGGGTCAAGCTCCAGTTCCTTGCGATAGAGCAAAGCTGCGTCGGACCACAGAGACGCCCATACAAGCCGGATATGGTCAAGGATGGAGTAGATCCCCCGGACATTGATGTATGACTCATGGAGCCCTGCAAACGATGCGGTCGAGGAGTCTTCTCCCGGGGCCGACGAGCGCACCACCACTGGGCCTTCGCCGAAGTGATCCTCAATGGGCCCCCGGATTTTTCTTATGAGTGCCGACGGGATGGCGGTATTCAGGAACATGCTCCTGATGCGCAGCGAGGTATCCCAAAGCTCCTCCCAGCGCATATCGCGGAAATCCTTCCGGCCCAGCTCCAGGGAGATACGTTCCATGAGACCCGTGGAACGGACATACATCTCGTAGGCATCCTGGGTAACGCACAGGGAACTGGGGACCCGCATTCCCTTGCGGAATATAACTCCCAGGCTGAAAGCCTTGCCGCCCACCTGCCTCGGATGCACGTCAGTCAGGCTGTCCAGGGGAACAATCAGGTTCATTCATTCATATTGAGCACAAATACGTGCTGGAACCGGCTCACTACATAGTACCTGGTCACCTGCACCTGCATGAGCGCACAGGTGGGTGACATGACAAAATCCTCCAGATGAGGGTGCTTGCCGAGATAGACTTTGAGCAGGGAGTCCTTTTGAGGACCCATGACTTCCCCTGCAAGGCCTATGGCCGTTACCGCCATGGCCTCGTGAAAGTCAGACACCCGGTTGCTCCGGTTATCGATGAGCAGGGAAATCCGGTGGTCTTCGTCGATGTTTGCATATTTCCTGGTGGAACGGGTAGTTGCAAAGACCAGCTGTTTCAGGTCTTCCGAGGACGCAAACGCCACCAGGTTGCAGTAGGGCTGGCCATGTTCGTGCGTTGATACGACCGCTAGCCCCTGGCTGGAAAAGAGGGCCTTCAACTGCAGGGCTATCTGCTGGGTGTCAACGACCTTGATCTCTCTGAGCTCGAAATCCATGAGTCTCCCTCCCGACTTCGATGCGCTGTCTGTGCTGTGAAGGAGAAGCTTTATTCCTTACCGGGAATAATAAGGACGCAGCACGGCGAGTCAATGACCGGGCAGGCACTTTCATTCTCCTAAAATGACAATGTATACGTTCAAACGCACGATCCGGTTTAAAGAGTTTCCCTGATTACCCTCATCAGTTCTCCGCGCAGGCTGGAAAGCTGGTAGGGCTTCTTGATGAAACCGGCCAGACCGCGCCCCAAGAAGCGCTGGGTCGTCTCCTGCTCGTCATAGCCGCTGGAAAGTATCACCTTGATGTCCGGCCTGATGCGCCGGAGCTCATCGAAGGTAGCCATGCCGTCCAGCTTGGGCATGGACAGGTCGAGGATGGCGCAGACGATTTCAGTTTCACGCTCCCTGAAGATCTTGACCGCCTCGTCACCGTCGGAGGCGACGAGTACCTTGTAGCCGATCCGCTCCACCATGGTCTTGCAGAGGTTCAGCACCATTTCGTCATCATCGGCTATCAGGACGGCACCAGGGGTGGGCGCTGTTTCCTCTGCCCTCGAATCATCTGCCGATGCTGCCTGCTTATCACTTTTTAGAGCCTTCCTGCCATCCATTGCAGGGAACAGCACCCTGAGGGCTGTTCCTTCGCCGGGCTCGGACTCCACCATGATGGCACCCTTGTGCCCGCTGACAATGCCCAGCACCGCCGCCATGCCCAGGCCACGCCCGGTGAACTTGGTGGTGAAGAACGGGTCGAAAAGCCGGTCTTTCGTCTCCTCGTCCATGCCGCACCCCGTATCCCTGACCTCAAAGAACACAAAGACACCCGGTGCGGGCTTTTCCTTGAGCCGGCTGGCCTGGAGATAGTCCTCATCGCAGACAAGGGCGCCTGTCGTGATGGTGACCACTCCCGGGTGCTCCCCTATGGCCTCTGATGCATTGACGATGAGGTTCATGATGATCTGCTGGATCTGGCTCGGGTCTGCAATGATCGAAGGCAGCCCGCTGTCCATCTGCAGATTCAGGGTGACGGTCTTTGAGATGGATGCCTTGAGCAGGTGCGCCATCTCCTGCACCAGCTCGCTCAGGTCGAAGGGCTTCAGGTCGAACCTCCCCTTGCCCGAATACGCAAGCATCTGGTTCGTGAGGTCCGCGGCCCTCCGGGCAGCCACGAGGGCCTGGTCGATGAAGGGCCGGGAGCGCGAGACCGGCGAGAGGTCGATCCGCGCCAGGTCGAGGTTGCCCAGGATGGCCATGAGCAGGTTGTTGAAGTCATGGGCAATGCCCCCTGCCATGACCCCGAGGCTCTCGAGCTTCTGGGCATGGAGCATACGGCGCTCCATATCGATGCGTTCCTCCTCGGACCTCTTGCGCTCGGTGATGTCGCGTGCCGTAATCACGACGCCGTTGATGCCGGGGTAATCGATGAGGTTGTTTCCTATGGCCTCCAGGTATATCCAGATACCGTCGGCCCTCTTGAACCGGAATTCCGTAGGAATGCCCCTGTTCACATCCTCAAAGACTTCACCCAGTGCGCTGACCACCGTTTCAACATCCTCGGGATGGATGAAATCCAGCGGGTTGTTGCCGATCATTTCCCCGGGTGGATATTTCAGGACCTGCTCCATGGACGGTGACTCATAGGTGATCAATCCGTTCTCATCCAGGATCACAATGATGTCCAGAGAGCTCTGGATCAGGGACCGGAATCTCTCCTCATTTTCTTTTAGGGCATCCTCCGCCCGCCTCCGGTCGGTGATGTCCAGGAGTACGCCGTTGAAAATTATTTCGTCGGCAAGCGGTGTCGGCTGTGAGATGCCGCGGATATACATCTCCTGGCCGGTCGGTCTTATGAACCTCGCCTCGCAGTCCCATCTGCTGACGGTGCGGACTGCTTCAACAATGCTCGCAAGAAATCTCTCTCTGTCCTCTTCTGCGATGCCTTTTATAAACTTGTTGTAAACTTTCTGTGGATCAGTTCCCAGGCCTAACAGCTCCGTGGCGAAATCGCTCACATAATAAAGTCCCATCTCACCATTTTTCCGGGCATAGAACTGAAAGACCCCGCCCGGGAGGTTGTTGGTGATTCCCCGGAATCTTTCTTCGCTGTCCCGCAGGGCCGCCTCGGCCTTTTTCCGCTCGGTCGTGTCATGAACGATGGAGCACAGGAGTGTCTGGCCGCTTATCCTGACAGGGCCGCTGAAGACCTCGACGTCCCGGATGTCCCCGTCCGACAGCCGGTGCCTGAAGAAAAAGGAACGCTGATCATGTTCTTTTGCCCGCTGCATCTCTTTGAGGATATCTTCGGGATCGAGCGTATTGATCTCGGATATATTCTTTACGGTCAGCTCCTGTTTGGTATAGCCGTAATAGATGCAGGCCGCATGATTTGCATCCACTATGCTGCCGGTGTCCGGATTGATGAGCAGCATGACGGCATGGCTGTTGTCGAACAGGCTGTGGTAGCGCTCCTCGCTCTCCCTCATGGCTTCTTCGGCCTTCTTGCGCTTGGTGATGTCACCGAAGCTGCCCAGCATTCGAGTCGCTCCCAGGCCGTCGCCGCACAGGAAAACCCCATGGTCTTCCACATAGATATATGCACCGTCCTTCCTGCGCAGACGGTACTCGGCCGTGTACCCGCCGCACTCGCCCAGTGCAGCATCGAGGGTGGACATGGTCCCTGCACGGTCTTCGGGATGAATCATCGCGTTGAACCGCTTGAAATCGATCGTATCGAACTCCCCGGGGGTGTAGCCGGTGAGCTGTGATATTGCTCCGTGCCAGGTTATTCTTCCCGTGGATACATCATAGTCATACACGACCTTGCCTGTCAGCTCGGCCATGAGCCGGTAGCGCTCTTCGCTCTCCTTCAGGGCCTCCTCGGAGCGCTTGCTTTCGGTAATGTCTTCATAGATGCCCAGAACCCCTTCGACCTCTCCCCCGGCATCCAGGAGGGGCACCTTGCTCGTACGCAGCCAGACCTGAGAGCCGTCCGCGCGTGTTTCGGGCTGGACATAGTTGAGCTTCGACTCTCCGGTGCTGATGACCGATCGGTCATATTCCCGGTAGAGCTCCGTCTGGTCGGACCATGACAGGCTGAAGTCGTCCCTGCCTATGACCTCTTCGGTGGACGCCAGCCCGGCGTCCTTGGCGAACTGAGTGTTGCAGCCCATATACCTGGAGTCCTTGTCCTTCCAGAAGACCCGCACGGGGATTGTGTCCAGGACCAGGCGCAGCATCTGCCGCGACTCGCGCAGGGCCTCCTCGGAGCGTTTCCGGTCGGTGATGTCCAGGGCCGTGAACGTCACACCCGCGGAGAGGTCCCCCGGTACGATGGGCGTGGAGCTGAGAAGGATGTCTATAATGGCGCCGTCCTTCCGTTTCCACCTGGTTTCCACGGTACCGGTGCCCTTCTCGCTGATCTGGCGGTATTTCTCCGTGCCGACATAATCATGGTCTTCCTGGGTGGGGTAGAGAATTCGGGCCGGCTTGCCGACGAGCTCTTCGCGGGCATAGCCTGTCATGGTGCAGATGCGCTCGTTCACCTCCTGCAGGACGCGGTCTGTCACGACCCCGATGCCCGTTGGCGCCACACGGAAGATGCTGTCCAGCTTTGCCTGCCGCTGCCTGATGGCCTCGTCTGCCTGCTTTCGTTTGGTTATATCGCTTAGGACCCCGTCATAGGAGATGATGTCGCCGGTTTCGTTCCGGTGGACCACGGGCATGTTGGCGACCCAGCGCAAAGAGCCGTCCTTGTGATGAATGCGGTGCTCGATGGGACCCTCGTGCTCATCGAGAATGACCCTGCTGAAATATTCCAGTACCCTCCGGCGGTCCTCCTCCACCACCATGGTGAACCAGAGGAACGGATCGGCATTGAATTCCTCCACCGTGTAGCCGGTCACCGCCTCGCATGCGGGGCTGTGATCCGTCATTACCGGCTTTCCCCCTTCTATGTGAACCGTGTAGATATAATCCGTCACGGCCGACGCGATCTTCCGGTAGCGCTCCTCGCTCTCCCGAAGGGCATCCTCCGCCATCTTGCGCGCAGTGATGTCCCTGAACTCGGTCACCCTGACTATTTTGCCATGGTAACGGATATTCTTGCCCTGGATCTCAAGTGGATAGATTGTCCTGTCTTTCCGGATACCCTCCACATCGTAGGGTTGCTCGTACCCGCTCATGATATTCTGCATGACATGATCACGCCAGTCAGGTGCAATGAGATCCAGGCCATTCATGCCGATGAGTTCATCCGTCGAGTAACCGCTTATTGCAGCGAGGCCCTGGTTGCAGTCAAGGATTATCCCTTTGTCGTGAATACCAATACCGCCGAAAGAGGCTTCATGGAGGTAACGGAACCTCTCCTCGCTCTCCCTCAGGGCCTGCTCGGCCTGCTTCAGATCGGTGATGTCTCGCGCAATGGAGATGGCGTATTCTTTGCCTTCAATCACGATAGGGTTTGCTGAAAACAGCATGTCGCGGATCTGACCATCTCTCTGTTTGAGTCGAGCAGGAAAGCCTTTGACCGGCTTACCGGCAGAGAGTATTCCGAATAAACGCTCTCTTTCCCCGGGATCAGCCCAGATACCCATCTCATTGGCCGTCTTTCCTACAAGCTCATCACGCCTGTAGCCCGACCATGTTTCAAAGGCCCTGTTGGTGTCGATGATTACGCCGGTAGCGGATACGCTGATCATGACAGGATCGGGGTTATCATGGAAGGCGGTGAAGAATTTTTTCTCGGACAGCTGCAGCTGCACCTCGATCCGTTTCCGGTCCGTAATATCCCGTATGGTAACGAGATCAGCTTCCTGGCCATTAAACAAGACCTTCTGGCCAATGGTCTCGATCCATCGTGGTTCCTTCTGTTTGGAGACGACCCTGTACTGGGCAAAGACTCCGGCCTTCCCCTCCTTGACAAGCATGTGATTTTCCATGGCACGCTCGAGGTCTTCCGGGTGGAGGAACTGGGCCATGGTGAGACCTTTAGGATCCTTGCGGGGCCTCATGCCGGCTATCCGGTAAACGGCCTTGTTGGCGAACAGGATGTTGCCGCCCCAGTCAATGACGACAAGGCCGTCAAGCATATTGTCGGTAAGGGTTTCAAACAGGTCCGGGGCTTCCGTGAGGTGGGTCTGAGTCTTTTTCCTGTACGCAGCTGCCTTTTCCTCAGGGGCAGACATAGGAGGCTTCGCCTTCCCGGGCCCTTCCTTGCGGGCCTTTTCCACCCTCCTGTTCCCCTTGGTGTCGCCGCTCTTCAAACTCATCCAGGGCAAACCTCTTCCATATATTATCTGGCATAACAAAGCAGTATGTTATGTAATAAGTACAAAGAGATAAGGAGTCAATGGAAGAAAAGAAATTTAAATTTCAGATACCTCATAAAATCATAACAGGAATCTTTCAATTCGTACCCGGCTCGGGGGAAACCTCTCTTACCGTGCCGAGACGCATGATGAACGGGCCCTTTTTCGTGCCCTCGCCGAGAATCAGGCTGCTCACGACCACCTTGCTGATGGGGACGAGCCTTTCCTCTTCCGGGGCAGGTTCGGTATAGGCGTAAAGGTCGTGTATGGCATATGGTTCCCCCTCGATGGAGCCGAGATAGAGCATGATGTGCCCGGGAAACTGAAGCGTGGTGATCCCGCCCATGGCCTCCCCCGAGATCTTATTGCGCCGTTCGTCGAGCGGATGCGACCTGGTGAACGTCGCAATGAGCCTGCCCACCTTGCCCTGCTGGGCGGAATTCCGGGGCAACACTATCCCCATGGTGGCAAAGACCTGCTGGACAAAGCGGGAGCAATCCTGTTCGCCATGCATGCCGCCCCACCCGTAAGGTGCGTTGAGCAGTTTGAAGGCCTGGGTTATGGCTGTCCGCGGGGTGTAGGCGAAATATCCCGAGTGGACGTCCGCTGCCGGAACGTACGCTGCCTCGAAGGAACACCATCCATCCTCCTTACGGACCGGGACGAGGACCTGGGTACTCGAGGTTTCACACTGTTCCAGGAACGGAAGCCGGCATCCCATCTGAACATAGGTGAGGTGCTGTGTGAGGCGGGAATCCAGGTAAAGATCCGCCTTGGCCCCGGAGGCGATCACGAAAGGAGCGTATGCCTCGAACCAGGCCATCTCCTCTGCGGTGCAGAATGCAACTTTCTCTGCGAGCACCCAGCCCTCTGAATCGGGTGATATGACGTACACCCACCTGTTGTCGGTGCTCTGTGTAAGGACCAGCACGGGCGTTGCAGTGTCAAGGGCGTTATTCTGGAGCCTGTCGATGGAGGTATCCGTCGCGCTCCGGTAAAAGGGTTTTTCCGTCGGGAGCAGACGCTGGTCGGCTGGCATCACCACGTATGCCCACTGGGCGGTGATGGTGTCCGGGATCCGACCAAGTCCCATGAGGGCCTCCATGCCTGCACCGTACCCCTTCTTCATCACAAGCCCTGCGCTGTCCACATAACCCTGGTTCTGCTCGAGCATCTGTTTGAGGGAACCTGCCAGAGACCGCCCGTTACGGGAGACGGATATCTTCGTGATATCACGCACGGCCCTGGTCTTGGTCACGATATATTCATTGAAGCCCGCGATGTCCTCCTCGTTCATGACAAGGGCATCCGGATCCTGGTGGCGGCCGATCCAGAAACCTGCGGTGTTCATCTCGGGACGTGTGCCCGGGGCGAGTGCGGGGACGCTGTAGTAGGTGTATTTATAGACGACCTTCGGCTGGCATGCCCCCAGGAGCGAGAGAATGACTATCATCCCGAGACAAACCTTATACCTCATTGATCTCCTCATGCTCATGGCCGGCACCGTGCAGTCCTGTCGGTATTATACGGCATCGGCACTGATAATGGAACTGCCTGATAAAAGAATGAGGGGCGCTCAGTCGGTAAAACCCGGCGGGAGGGATCCATCAGGTATCCCCGATGAGCCGCCGCTTCCTTCCTTGCCTGCCTGCTTCGGCTCAATGGAAATGCCAAGCTGCCTGCTCGTCTCCCTGTATGACCCGCTCTCCAGCCGCACGGCATCCATGGGTTCTACAACGATGGCGGAGCGTGCCTGCACCGGGCAGTAATATTCACAGAACCCGCACCCATTGCATCTGCTCTCCTCCACAAAAGGCACGGCAACCCCGGCGCCCTCGCTGCGTTGCAGGCTGATTGCGCCGTAGGGGCATACCTCATCACATATGAGACATGCCTTGCCCTGTTCCCAGGCAATGCACCGCTGACGCATGATGGTTGCGGTCCCTACCTTGGCATATCTCTTCTCTTCCAGAGGCAGCGGCCTGATGGCCCCGGTGGGGCACACATGCCCGCAGGCATTGCATGCCGGGTCGCAGGGGCCTCTTCGTGCCACGAGAACCGGGGTGAAGATCCCGGTGATGCCGGCTGAAAGGCCTGCGGGCTGCAGGGTGTTGGTGGGACATGCCTTCATGCACTGGCCGCACCCTACACACTTTTCCAGAAAGGAGCACTCGGGCAGGGCGCCCGGAGGCCTTATGAGCGCCGGGGCCATGATCCTGCCCGGACCGCCTTCGCATGCCCTTCCTGTAAGCCCGGCACGGACCATCAGGGCCGAGGCGAAACCTGCCAGGCCGGCAAGGACGAGGGCCCTTCTGCCGCTGGAAAAACCCGCAGCGCGTCCGGATACTACCCCCTTGGCACGGATGAAGCTCACCGCACCTTCAGGACAGATATCCGAGCACCTGCGGCACACGATACATTCGGCATGGTCCGTGATATGCGGGTCTTCGTGGATGGCCTCCATGGGGCACGCTTTCCTGCAGAGCCCGCAGGAGGTGCATTCTGCGCTCACCTGCCGCCTGATAAAAAGAGGCCGCCAGGCCATAAGTGCAAGGATCGCCCCGGCAGGGCACAGGTAGCGGCACCAGAAACGCGGCGCCCACAGGGCCAGGGCGAATATTCCCGCAGGCAGGGCAAAGATGGGCCACTGAAGGCCGAACACCGGGTTTATGAAGTCAGCATAGGCAAGGGAGGCAATGTCAATCCTCCCGGCAAGCGGCCTGAGGACGGTTAAGCCGGCATCCGCCACGAGCGTGAGCACAGGGTGGACCACCAGGGCGAAAAACCGCGTGATGATGGGTATGGGAGCCCCATAAGCGGCAAGAGATACCTTCAGCAGGGCTGAGGTGAGGATAAAGATCAGCACGAGGTATTTCAGCAGCTTGTATTTCTTCTGTGGTGGTGTCCTTTTTGCCCCTGCCCCGGCTGGACCCCTGATCACCCTGTCCGTAACATCGATGGTGGTCCCCAGGGGACAGAGAATGGAACAGAAAAACCTGCCGGCCGCCATGGTGAGGACCATGAGGATGATGCCTGGCAGAAGTGTCCTTATGAAATCAAGGGATCCGATCATGGCGGCAACCACGACAAGCGGGTCCATGCGGACAAAGAGATCAACAGGCACCGGGAATACCAGCGGAAAGGCTGCGTAGAAGAGCAATATCATGAAAAAGAAGAAACTTGCAGCCTGTATGACCCTCCTGATATTCATCTAGAGAACGACTTTCCTCGTTTTGAGGTTCCCGATGTCCATGCGCCCGATGCCGCGCTCATGGGCAAGCCTGATATGCTTCACCTGGCGCGGCTCCATCTTTCTGCCATACCATTCGAACATCGCCACTGCAGAGGCGTCCGCCGCGACCATGTCCCTGGAGGCAATGACGGTGCGCGGGGTTATGACCTTACCGGGTCCGCCCGGGCCGTTGGTGGTGAGAACCCTGGTGGCGTCGATGAGGACCAGTCGCGGCCTGAGGATGGTGCACAGGTCCACAATGGACTCATGGAGGTTGTAGCGCCAGTGCATGACCGACCGGTTCAGGACAAGCCCCATCATACCCTTCAGGGAAAGGCTCACCCCCGTGCTCCCGTGGGACTTTGCAACCGGGGCCGCTATGAGGACCTCGGAATCCAGGACCTCTTTCATGACATCGGTCTCTTTCAATGAAGCCCCTTTTGCTATCTTCACCTCTTGGTAAAAATCCTCCCTGTCCAGGGCATGCACGATGTCGTTGCCGAAGATGCGGCATGATTCCCGTACTCCCTGGATGCACTTCTCGGTGGGCCTTAACGGGTGATCAAGCACCCTGACCCTTGATGCGCCCGCCTCCCTGCACATGGCAACGAGCTCGCGGATAACCTCGGGATGGGTGCTTGTGGCATCCTGCACAGGACCGTCAAAACTCATGTTGGGCTTGATCACCACCTTCTCGCCGGGTTTTACGAATGCCTTCATCCCGCCTAAAAGGTTTACCGCCTCACGTACCGCCGCAGCAGGGCTGCCCACGGCCATGCCTATATCCGGCATGGCTCCGCCATAAAGCCGGCGCGGTGTGACGAGTCCTGAAGAGGCAGCGGTGAGGAAAAACGCCCCCTTTGCCTGATAGCGCAGGAACTCCCTCCGGTTGAGCTTCCTTCCCAGGGCCTTTTCCATCCGTTCAAGGAACCCTTCCATGAGACTGCTGCCCATTGGAACCTCCTTAAAGCTTATGGGGCTTTTCAGATAATATAGTACGGTCCTCGGGGGTGAAAAGGAAGATCATGAAAATTGCCTTGCAGTTCACCCCGATATGCTATTTAATCCGTTTCAGGAGGAATCAGATCTCATGAACCGATTGATATCCTGTGTCGTGGCCTGCATCTGCCTGTCCATGATCTTCTGTACCCCGGTGTTTGCGAATAAAATCCTCAAGGTGGCGATCAACCCCAACTGGCCCCCAATGGAGATGAAGGACAAAAAGGGCAAGGTCAGCGGGTATGAGATCGACCTCATAAAGGCCATGGGAGAGGCGGCCGGATTTCAGGTCAAGTTCGTCGAGGTGCCATGGAAAGACATCCTGAGCGGCCTTGACAAGGGGAAGTATGATGCCGTCCTTGCATCGGTAAGCATAACCGAGGGCAGGAAGGAAAAATACGATTTTTCCGACCCCTATTTCACCTCGGAGCAGATCTTCGTGGTTCCCAGGGCCAAGGTGGAAGAACCGCTGAGGGGGAAGACCATCGCCGCCTTTAAGCTGACGACCGGGGCAGAGGCCTTGAGACTGTATCAGAAGGTCAGTATCTGCTTCTATACGGTCGAAGAGACCGAGAAGGCCTTCCAGGATCTGTCCAAGGGTTTTATTCAGGGAGTCCTCTGTGACTCGCCCGTGGCGCTTGATTATGCCGTAAACAACAAATCGTACAGGGATAAGTTCGCTACGACATTCGGAGTAATGCCCGACGGCGTGCAGGTACCGAAAGAATGCTACGGCATCGCGGTGAAGAAGGGTAATTTCGAGACCCTCGGCCTCATCAACCAGGCCCTTCAGGCAGTGAAGGATACGGGTGCTGAAGGAGCGATCCGAGACAGGTGGATACCATCTTCCGCGTTGACCGTCAGGCCCGAATCACATGGTCAGGGAAAGGTCTCTTTGAATGAACCTGCTTCTCAGAAACCGCCGTTGGATCTGAATGCGGGTCCCGGTCTGCCTGAACGGAATATCATTCCTCTGGATAAACCGGACGGCCCCAAGGCCCCTTGAGTATTGAACCGCATTCCAGGTAGCTGATTCCTTCGATCGGGCACCTTCGATGTTTACGCCCTCATGGCATCCAGGAACCTGCCCATCTCATCATCACTCATGCCGGCCTCTTCCACCCCGAGTTCCTTCGCGAGCGCCGCGAAGCTCCTCGTGCCGTGCTCTTCCGGTGCGGCCGAGGGACAGATCTCTTCCACACAGATATCCGGGTCATCCTCCGAGCCGAGTATGATATATTGAAAAAGCCTGACCTCGGCCTTCAGGCCATGCCCCAGTATGGAGCTGATCTCCGGAGGAAAGGACGGGGAGAGGATCATGAGCCTGGTGGGCAGACCAAGGTCCACCTCGCCCGGCTGGTAGACCCTGGCCAGGAACTCGCGGTTCTCGAGATACCACCGGTACCCGGTCAGGGCCCCAAGCAGTGCATCGCCGAGCCTGCCCGTATTTATGGTGACGAGATAGACGGCATCCCTGCCGCCGGCCAGGATATCGATGCTCCCGGTGAAGGAGTTCCCGATCCGGTACTCCACGATCTTCAATCCCAGCCCTTCCTTGAGCCACCCGGCGCACATCCTGATGATATGGGCCGTGTCGGCGATGTTTACAGGTTTCAGCATCCGCATCATTCTTCGCAGTTCCTGTCTTGATCTCTGTGCACTTCCAGCAGCAGCGAACAGATCCTGATCAATGCATCCTTTGCAGCGGAGTGGATGCCGGCAAGGACCAGGGGCCTCTTCTCTGCCATGGATTGTTCGAAATGCCCGTCCCTTGAAAGGGTGCCGAAAAAATCGACCGCGAATCCCATGTTATCCTGAATAAAGTGTGCGAACTTCTGAAAGACCGCCTCGAGGCCGCCGATGGAACCGGCATGGTCGAAGACCACATGAACCCTGCTCGAGGGGGATCGCGCATGGATGACCTTTATGTATGCATAACACTGGAGCAGGGAGTTCTCATCGGTCTTTGCGATGACAATATAATCCCCCGCTTGTTCCGCCTCGAGCAGAAACCCGAGCGAGGGGGGAGGGTTCACAAGCATGAATCCTGCGGGAAAGACATCGTCGGCTTTCATATCAGGCCCAGGGGCTGAGGGCTTGTTCCCGGGTCCTTTTACGGCCTTCTCCCGGATGATGATATCCGGCAGCCCGTAGAGCCTTACCCGGGAGTCGCCCTGTTCCCCATCGCCCCTGGAGAGGATGGTGCCCATGAGGTCTGCCGTGCGCTCCGAAGGATCTTCGGAAAAATCCTCTATGACCACGCCGTATCTGTGCCGAGCGAGCTCCAGTGCAATGTTTGTGACGATGGCTGACTGGGCCGGTCTGAAGGCGGGAAAGCAGACACATACGGATCTTTTCGAACCGGCCGGGGAGAGGTTCTCTTCCGGTTCATGGTCTCTCGCGGGTTCCCTGGTGAGGAAATAACTGGATACGTCCTGGAGCCCCCTCCCCAGCTTGGGCCTCTCCTTCATGGTCATTTAATCTCTATCTTCGAATTTTCACCGAATTCGTTCATGGACTTGTTCGGGTTATCGGGGTCGCTCACCCACTGGCCATCGACATGGAACTTATATTCATACTCGCCCCTGCCCAGGGGGACCACCTTCTGCCACATGCCCGTGCCCTCCACGTTCACCATGGGAAGCTGCCCCACCTTCCAGTCGTTGAAGTCGGCCACCACACACACCTGGGAAGCCCTGGGGGAATAGTAGGTAAACAGGACCCCGTCTTTTGTTATCACCGGCTTGAGCAGCTTCGACTCCTCCCGGGGGGTCGCCTTCCTGAGCTTCTTGACGGCCACGACCTCCCTGGCGAGATCCAGATAATCCCTCGATCCCTGCGAGCCCGGGTCATACTGGATGACGGTCTGACCGTACCCTGCAGCCTCCTTGAGCTTCACATTGAGATTGATGACCGTCTTGAACACATGCCCGTGCATATGCCTCCTGAGCTCTTCCAGGGACTCAAAGGCGATCCTTGTCCTGCGGTCATACATGGTTGCAAGGGCATAGGCGGCGATCCTGGAGGCCCTCTTCAGATTGATGATCTCTATGGTTTCCAGCAGTTTCGCCAGGCCGTGCAGCGCGAACAGACCGCTCTCCATGGGAATGACGGCCTCGTGGCATGCATGCAGGGCATTGAAGGTGAGTATCCCTATGTTCGGGGGGCAGTCGATCAATATGAAATCATACCTGTCGGAAAAGGTATCAAGGATCTTCGAGAGATGGTACTCCCGGTTATCCTTCTGGAGCAGCATGGGCTCGGCGGCACTGAGCATGACATCCGAAGGTATCAGGTCCAGGTTGTGAGACAGGTTCAAGATGACATCACCCGCAACAACTTGACTTTCCTCATTCTTTAAGAGAAGGTCATAGATGCTTTTCGAATATTCTCCCGGGTTGATGCCGAACCCCAGTGTGGCATGGGCCTGGGGATCAAGATCCACTACGAGCACCCTTTTCTTGAGATATGCCAGGCATGCGGCAAGATTTATGGCAGTGGTCGTCTTGCCGCACCCACCCTTCTGATTGATCATTGCGATAATTCTCATCCAAATCCCTCCCTTGTGAATGTTTAACACCCATCATGCCTGTTACCGGGTACAAGATTACATGTCAGAACACCGCAAGCATATACGGCATTTCATGGAGTTTCCCTCAAGCGCACCGGTTTTCACACCAGACCCGCAAAAAACGGACCGGAAAAACACATGTATATTATGGATGTGGACATATCATTGCATACTGCCCATGTCAATAGAATGATTGGGATTTTTTTATACATTTCTCATTGAATATCCTGGGCGGGAATATGCATATGGCAGTGTTATTGGTGATCCGGGGTATCAAAAGAATCTGCGCCTGATGATCTTCAAGACCTCGTCGGCGCTTGTCTCTAAAGGTTTGTCCGTGACATCTATCACGGCATAGCCTTTCTTCCTGAAAAAATCCCTGGCCTGCTCGAGCTCCGTAAAGATCATCCGAAGATCCGAGTAGTCGCCCGGTCCTTTGAGTCCTAGCTTCTCTTTGCGTTCCTTACGGTAGGAGGCAAGCCTTTCGGCATCCATCATAAGGCCTATGATCCGCCCGGCGTCCACCCCCTTGAACACCCCCGGGCCCGTCTGCCCCGGCACGAAGGGCACATTTGCGGTCTTGTATCCATTCATGGCAAGATACATGGCAAGGGGCGTTTTCCCCACGCGCGACACACCCACCAGCACGATATCCGAACCCGAGATATCCTGCATACCCTGGCCGTCGTCATGGCCCATGGAAAACTCTATGGCCTCGACCCGATCGAAATACTCCCTGTTAAGGCTTCGGTAAAGGCCGGGACGGCAGACCGGGGTACTTTCAAGTACGTATGAAATACGCTCAATAAGTGGCCCCATGAGGTCGATGACCGCCACCCCATATGTTTTGCCTAGTGAGTTCAACGTGTTTCTCAAGCGGGTATCCACCAGGGTGTGCACGATTGTTCCACCGCTTTTTGCTGCAACCTCCAACACCTCATGGAGCTCCTCGTCACCTTTGACATGTACCTTCGTTGATACAGGGACATGAAAGCCGGGGAACTGGGCAAGCACGGTGTTCACCAGCTGCATGCCGCTCGATCCCATCCCGCCTGAGACAATGAATACCGGTGCCGGGTGAGGGTCTGAGCTTCCTTTTCCAGCCTTACCCATGGTTACCCTCGTCAAAGAATTATATTATGGAGACCGCTGCACATCTTCATTACAAAAGTTGAACAGCACCAAAAAAATTAGCCTGAACGAAAGATGGTTCCGGCCAGGGACTTTTCAATGTGCTTGCCCCTGGCCGGAACCATCTTTCGTTCAGGTAAGGTTTTTCTCATCCGGCTTAATCGCCCTTCGGAAGTCAAGCAAGGTTTTTTATGGATCCGTGGCCGTGCACGGCTCTTCAAACATGTCATTGGACATGCTCCCCCTTGAAACCCTAGCCCCCGTCGAGGCCATGACGCTCTTTTTTTGCAAACCACGACGATGGATCCTGCAGATATTCCTGGGCATCCTTGAGCGAGAGGTAGTGCTCATGCTCGATGCTTGCGAGCAGTTCGAAAAAGGCCTTCTCCTTTTTGTCAGTTACACTCCTGCTGAGATCCAGGTATGTTTCATATCCCTTTGATTCGAAGGCCGCCGCTATACCTATGGCTTCCAGGTCATCGGAATCAGACTCGGGGGAACCTTCCAGCTGCGTGATCAGCCCTGTCAGGACGGATTGAATATTCGTGGTCTTGACGGACAGTGGTATCGTATCGGGCCATTTGTCTTTCTTCAGCCACCGTTCATAAAGGTCTTTCAGCCTGAGGTAATGCTCCATTTCATCATCTGCAATATTCTGGAACATGGCCTTTCCCACGGGATTATGTGTGCGTGCCGCATGCTTGAGATAGAACTCCCTCTCATTCAATTCATTTTGGAGAGCCACCTCCAGTGATTTCACACGCTGTTTCTCGTCCATATAACCTTCCTTTCTATTCCGCATGCACCAGTGAGCGGAAAATTATTCCGTCTGCCGACGGGGATAGCTTGAACATTATGACATGGTTAATAATAGGCTGCAGCTCCGCAGAGTCAATGAATTCCATCTGAAAGAATCGATATGCCCACGCGCCTGAGATGCCCGTGCAAGACGGGAACGTCGGCTTTAACGGAAATGTTTTTATACCCCTGAATCCGGGATTAAGTCAGGCGAGAAAACCTTACCCGAACAGATGATATATCCATCCAGGGAAAAGCAGATTGCTTTTCCCTGGATGGATATATCATCTGTTCGGGCCAAATTTTTTTGTGCTGTTCAACGTTTGCTATGGTGCTGTGCAAAAGTCTGGATGCTGCCTTAAAACCGCTGTTCGAACCGGCATGTGAACGGGATTCTCTTGTTTCGGGGTTGAAAATATAGAAGGGAAGATCGGGCTTTTCAGCCCGGTCTTCCCTTGCTGTTCTCTATGATAAAGCGCCCTGGCTACTGGATAGGCTTGAACTCCACCCTTCTGTTCCTAGCCCTGTTATCTTCATTGTCATTCGGGGCGACAGGATTGGTCAGGCCGTAGCCCTTTGTCTCGAGACTGCTGGCGGCAACCCCCTTGCCCACGAGATATGTCTTAACTGCAGCGGCTCTCCTGTCGGAAAGCTTCATGTTGTATTCCGCCTTGCCCAGGTTGCAGGTATGGCCCTGGACTTCCATCTTCACGTTCGGGTTGGCCTTCAGGTAGTCCACAACCTCATCGAGTATCGGGTAAGACTCGGCCTTTATATCCGCCTTGTTCTTGTCGAACTGGATGTTCCTGAAGATAATGGAGCCCTGCTCCTGTACCACGGGTGCCGGCGGTGGCGTCGGTGCTACCGGTGCCACGACGACCGGTGCAGGCTCTGGCTCTGGCTCGGGCTCGGCAACTTCTTCCCTTACCTCTTCCTTGCCGCCGATCTCGTAGGTCAGGCCGGCGGTGTAGAGGAGGTTGTTGAAGCTGTCATCGGCTCCGCCATCAAAATTGATGACGTGCCGCACATCGCCTCTGAGGGCAAGATTCCTGGTCACGAATATCTTCAATCCTCCGCCGTAGTTGAGCAGGAAGTCAGTATCACAATCAACGCCTGACTGGTCTGAATCCCATGTTATGGCGCCGGGACCGGCCGCAAGGTAGGGGACGATGAAGTCGCCCGGGATCAGGCCTGTGAGGTGATAGAGCAGGTCAAGCTTGTAGATCATTGCCTTTCCATCATCATCGCCCCAGTCAAACGAATTTCCTCTGTTATAAGAGACGGCCCCGTCGTAATCCGTTTTGGCATAGTGGAAGGTGAATTCGGCCCCGAGCTTCTCGGAAAAGTTGTATCCAAGCCCGATCCCGAACGCCGGCCCGTTGTCGAAGGGCAAATCGCCATCCACATTGAATCCTCCGACAAAGGGGGTTATGTTGAACGACCCGGCCCTGTTCTCTGCAAGAGCCCCGGTAGCGCAGAGACAGATGATCAGAAACGCCACGACTGCTGAAATCTTGTACATACAACGGTTCTTCATAGGTACCTCCTCCTTGTTCTTCATTTACGGTATCCTCAGCGAGGGAATTATTTACTTAACATCATTTGATAATTGCTTTCCCCCCCGATGTCAATGGTTTCTATGAATATTTTTTGGCTCTTTTTACGGGATTACTGCCGGGTGGGGCCCGCCTGACTGATCAGCCTCTTATAATAGAGCTGTTTATCGAGGTACATGAGATCGTCTGCTTTTTTCATGACAGCATCGGGGTCCGATTCGTCAGAGCTTGCGAGACCTATGCTGATATGGATCCGGATATTGATGTGAGCGCCTCTGGATGGCGTGAGAAGAACCCTCAGCCCCTTCTCCCCCTCCCTGATCCGGGATCGGAGCATCTCCGCCTGAGTACGGACTGTAGAGGGCATAAGAACCGCAAATTCGTCGCCCCCGATACGGGAGACGATGTCCGTCTCGCGGCATGCAGCCTTCAGCATGCCGGAAACCTTGACAATAACCTCATCCCCGACCCCGTGGCCATAGGTGTCGTTGATCTGCTTCAATCCGTTCACGTCAATGATCATGAGCGAAAAGGTCATATCCCTGAAACGCCTCGCGTGCCTTATGGCCTTGTCCAGTTCACGGTCCAGGAAGGATCTGTTATATACGCCCGTAAGGCCGTCCGTGCTCGCCATCCTCTCCAGATGTTTGAGCAGCAGCCTGTTCTGTACAACGGCCGAGATCTGGGCAATGAACAGCCTCATGGTCTCTCCTGATTGTCCTTCCATGTCCTGTTCCTTCATGACCACATACCCAGCAGCCTTGTCCGTGCCTCCCTGGAGGGGGACTATCTTCCAGGGCGTCATGCCTGCATGATCCGAGGTGGCCACAGGGCGTTTTGAGGAAGGGTTCAGAAGGGCATCCGAACCGGGCTCCGCAAAGGCACGCCTCTGCTCCAGGATGACCTTCTGCTCCGCGTCATCCACCCCGGTAAAGGCGCTGGCCTCGAGGATGTTGCGCTTGGTGTCCTCGAGGATTATTCCTCCACAGAAATCAGGAAAGAGTATCCTCAGTTGTGAGAGGGTGAACCCGAACAGCTCTTCAAGCCCTTCGATGGTACGCATCCGCGAGGCTGTCTCCAGCAGTACGGCCATGATCCGGTTCTGCCGTTCAATGACCGCATTGCGCTCAATAATCTGCTTCTCCTTGACCATGGCCTCCACGAGCGCATGATGGAGATCGCTCGTCCGCTTATCAACCTGATCCTCGAGCGACTCCAGGAGCAGTGCGTTTTCCATGGTAGGGCCGAGTACCAGGGCCACGGACTGGATGATATCGATCTCGGAAGCCCTGTACCCCGATCCATCGTTTTTAGCCCCCAGAATGAGCAGGGCACGACTCCCGTCCCCAATGCTTATGGGAAGCATGATCTCTGCATAACCGAAGATATCGTCTTCGCGCTGAGCCTGGCTCAACCCCGAGAAGAGCTTGGCCAGTGAATCGCCTGTCGTCATCCCGTTGATCCTGCCGGCGATATCGACAAGGGCATGTCCCGGATCGATATGCAGCCTCTGCTCCCCCCTCGGAACCTCGTCGGCCTTCCTGAAGAGACCCTCGGTGATATGGGAGTTCCACGCATTCCATCCATGGAAGGCTTCATCGCCCCGGCGTCTCACCATCAAGGTGAAGAATGAACATGAGAAGACCCTGAAGAACCATTGTTTCAACGAATCGTTAATGTCGCTTAAGTGATGGGCGTGAGACAGGTCTTTGGTGAAGCGCATATATTCCTCATTCAGTTCATCCCTCTCGTTTGGGATGAAGAGGTTGATGAGCGCGTTCCATGACCTGCGAACAGGACGGATAAAGGCAATCACTCCAAACACCCCTGCAAGCAGGGCAACGGCGTAATCCTTTATATCCAGAATCTTGCCGGGCAACATCCCGATCACGAGCAGCATGAGGAGCATGCCGCCCCCGAATAATACAGACCTTACAAACTGGAGCGCATTCCTCATGTTGAACTTGAAGAGACCGTAGGCCAGATAGATGAGACCCACAAAGGCAAAGGTGCCCAGCGGATAGATCTCATATCCGTTGATCGCCGGGATATTCGACATGCTGAAGGCCGCCATGATTATGAAGGCCGTAAGGACCCGTCTCACCTTGGTTTTCTGGGTGGACTGCGTTGTTCTGAATTCCCGGTAGAGAAGGTAGATCCCGTAGCAAAGGCCGGCAAGCCACAATGCACTCATGATATCAAAGAGGATCGCCTTGTGCGCGAACAATCCCCAGTAGTAGGTATACATTCCCTGATAGTAAAAGCGTGTCTGGGAAAGGGGGGCCATGACGATGCCTACAAGGTAGCCCGCATACACCACCCACCATCTCGTTTTCATTCCCGTCACGAGATAGATGAGGTGAAGGTTGACGCCGAGCATGATGAGGCTCAGGAAGAAATGATCGAGCCTGGATACCTTCAGCGCAAGGTGCATGTCAGGGACAACGGCGACGAGCGTAATATCGAGGTTCAACATCGCGTAGCAGAAATTGATGAGGCTGAAGAGTATGGCCTCGGGTCTGTTCTGCTCAAGCCCCAGGACGAATAAGGAAAGGAATGCGGCACAGATGAACGACAGGAGCGGGGGGACACCGTACGGGATAATCCTCGCCAGGATGTAGTCTGCCCCGTATTCTCTCCACAACCACAGGAATACGGGGCTGATGGCGATATATGCAACAATGAGGATGGCCTTCAGACTGGAGGCCACCATCTTTCGCTTGGAAGAACCGCTCATGTTGAAGAGATCTTTGTAAGTCAACCCGTAGAGGATGATACCGAGCGGGATCACCAGAAGGGTATTGAGGTGAGTAGATCCTATGCCCAGGGTGGTTGTGAGATTGAAGGACAGGAGGAACACCCCCAGGGCTGCGCCGATAAAGATGATCCTCAGACCTTCCTTCCTGTGCGAATCGGCTTCCGTTTTCCAGGAGTTCCACAAGATGGCGGCGCAGTGAGAAAATGTCAGAAAAAGTACACCCATGTAAATGTCCTGCCAGTTCTCACGGACAAAACCTCCCCCCCATCTGTTCACCGAACCCGGGAATAAGGCAAAGGCGGCCGTAATGACCATGATGATAAAGCTCATGGCATACCCTGCGTGGATGGCTGTTTTCCCTTTCCTGCCCGCAACACGGTACACCAGGTGTATGGATGCGCCGATGATCAACGCGATACAGATTTTATGCAGGAGGTCGATATGCGGGGCATAGCCGGGGGGCAGGAGTGGTATGATGATATCATGCAGGTTGAACAGAGCAAGGATCATGCAGCATACCGAAATCAGCGTGCTGTTCGTACGGTCGGTCTTTCTGGTGAAGATGAACAAGGCCAGGCTTATACAGACCACGGCCGCCAGGATCTTGGCCAATCCGAACGATAATATATTAAGCAAGTATTTTTCTAGAGTTATATCGCCAAAGTTCACCAGAAGAATTACCAGATCGGTAAAAATCGGAATCAGGACCAATGCCGTTGCCAGCCACCTGACGAGCTCTTCTTTTGTAATGGCAGGCCGTTCCTGAAACTCTTCATACCCTGCCGCCCCCAATGCAAGGATGCTCAGGGGGATAAATGCGAACAACAAGGGGTTCATGCCTGGGAGCAGGAACTGATGCACCGACACAATGATGAGCAGCACCGTAATACCGGCAAGCATAAGCCAGATAGAGGGACGCCTTCCGGAATCTTTCTGTCCCGCCGCGAGCCTGGCAAGTATGTATGCACAATAGAGTGCACCACTGCATGCTGCCAGGGGGAATATCACCCCGGAGAGAGACTCTGTCCACCATGAGCCTGCAACAAGCAGGATGGTACCTCCATATGCGGCGTCCAGGACTTTCTCTGTGGACCTCTTTCCTGACACGCGCAGGCAGAGGTGAATGGAAAGTGGCAGGAAGAAAAGAGAAAATGAAAACAATAACCTGCGTAATCCCTGGAGGGTATGCACGGAATCGTTGTAGAGGAATCCCAGGGACCCAAGGCCGTATACTGCAGCCATAAAGCACATGATGCCCAGGATCCTGAATCTTTCCTCCTTCCCTGGCTGTCTTACCAAGGGGAAGAGAATGGAGACGCAGAAGAGAATGGTCGCAACTGCAGGTACGACCTCGGAGAATATTCCATGTATATCGCCTGGTGTCATCATGTCCGGAATACATGCCCGTTTTTCGGGCACACGTTCAGCCTTCTTTCTCCTTTGCACGTTCTTATCGGACCGGAGACGACTAGATTAAAGGATTATTCAGGCCGTGAGGAGACTCTTGTTTATGCCTGCACGGAAATGGGTTCACAGGGTGCTCGCTGCTGACATATTAAAAAGGCGGAAAGACGGTTATATAAAGCTTTACAGGCCATTGCATGACCTTTAAGGTACGACTATGAACAGGACCGCCTTATCTCCTGCAGGTAACAGGCCATGAAGGATCCGGCCCTCCGTCGCAGATATGTTGCCGCCTCGGCAATCGTCATACAGCTGTGCCTTGGAACGGTTTACGCCTGGTCCATTTTCAAGAAGCCCATGATGTCTGCAAATCTCTGGGGCGAGACCCAGACCCAGACCGCCTTCATGATCAATTCCGCCATGTTCGCCCTTGCCGTCGCGTTCGGGGGGACAATGGCGGACCGGATAGCCCCCAGGATTACCGGTGCCCTGGGCGGCATCTTGTTCGGCACGGGGATCATTCTTTCAGGTCTGGCCAACAGCATAAAGAGCATCACCCTGCTCATGATCGCATATGGCTTCATCACCGGACTCGGCGGCGGCATCGCCTATGTGACCCCCATCGCCACACTTATCCGCTGGTTTCCCGACAAGAGGGGCCTGCTGACCGGGCTGGCTGTCATGGGGTACGGTCTCGGCGCATTCATACTCGGCAATATCGGGCCGTATCTTATCCTGCGATACGGAGTCGCCAGCACGTTCTGCCTCTGGGGGGGCCTGAGCCTGATTGTCGTGACCGCTGCATCTCTTACCCTGATAAACCCGCCTGAAGGATGGAACCCCGGTCATGCTGAACCCGCGTCGATGAAGGCTGCCGTACTGACTGTCTCCTCCACCTTTTCCGAGGCCATCTGCACACCCCGGTTCTGGATCCTGTGGCTGATGCTCTTTGTCAGCATCACTGCCGGGCTCGGCATGATATCCCAGCTCTCTCCCATGGCCCAGGATGTCATGGTACGCATCCATGGCCCGGAAGTGCCTGCTGAGAAAATGAGAGCCATCGTGCTCACTGCAGGGAGCATCGTGGCCATTGCAGGCCTGTTCAACGGGCTGGGCAGATTCCTGTGGGCCTGGGTCTCGGATGCCATCGGGAGAAAGGCGGTCTTTGCCCTCATATTCCTCTCCTTCACCCTGGGATTTTCCCTGCTCCCCCACGTGAATGCCGTCTCCCTTTTTACCGGGCTCTGCCTCTATCTCCTGGCCTGCTACGGAGGCACCATGGCCACCATGCCCGCACTGGCCGCCGATGAATTCGGCCCCATGAACATCGGGAAGATCTACGGGGTGATCTTCACTGCCTGCGGGTTCGCGGGCTTCCTGGGGCCCTTTGTCTTCGCAAGGGTCAAGGAGCTCACGGGCGGCTTCACCTATGCCCTTTACATGGAGTCTGTCCTGGCGGCCTTAGGCCTGGTGCTGGTGCTTATCCTGCACAAGTCGTAGGCGCCGGACAAGGCGCGTACACACACATTCATGACAACCATGATGTGCCCTATGGTGATGCATCATGGATTTCAAACCTCAAGCACAACCCCCACACCTTCACCTGCCGATTGACACTCTATACATTTCCCTTTAAGTGTTTATTGTCCCGGATTAAAAAGGGCATCAAACAACGAAAGGATGTTCTCATGGCACGAGTAGCTTTCATCGGTTGGCGCGGCATGGTCGGTTCGGTCCTCATGGACAGGATGATGGCGGAAGACGACTTCCACGGATTCGAACCGGTCTTCTTCACCACCTCCCAGGTCGGGCAGAAGGGCCCAAGGGTGGGCATCAAGATCCCGCCGCTCAAGGATGCCTACGACATCAAGGAGCTCAAGACCGCAGACATCATCGTCACGTGCCAGGGCAGCGACCACACCAAGGAGGTCTATCCCAAGCTGAGAAAGGCCGGGTGGAAGGGCTACTGGATCGACGCATCATCGGCGTTGCGCATGAAGGACGACAGCATCATCATCCTGGACCCGGTGAACCGTGACGTCATCGATAAGGGCCTGAAAAATGGCGTCAAGAACTATATAGGCGGCAACTGCACCGTGAGCCTCATGCTCATGGCTATCGGCGGACTGTTCAGGGAGAACCTGGTGGAATGGGTCACCTCCATGACCTACCAGGCCGCCTCGGGTGCCGGCGCCAACAACATGCGCGAGCTTGTGGAGCAGATGGCCTACGTAGGCACGGCATCCAAGAAGCTTCTCTCAAAACCGGCGACAGCGGCTCTCGAGATTGACAAGCAGGTTCTGGCAGCCCTGCACGACAAGACGTTCCCGAAAAAGGTCTTCGGCTTCCCGCTGGCCGCAAGCCTGCTGCCCTGGATCGACACGGCCATGGAGAACGGTCAGAGCCGCGAGGAGTGGAAGGGCATCGTGGAGACCAACAAGATCCTGGGCACCAGGAAGACGATTCCCGTGGACGGCCTCTGCGTGCGCGTGAGCTCCATGCGCTGCCACTCCCAGGGTCTCACCATCAAACTCAGGAAGGACATAAGCGTCAAGGAGATCACCGGGATCATCGCGGGCGCCAACGACTGGGTCAAGGTGGTGCCCAACATCAAGGAAGAGACCCTGACGCACCTGACCCCGGCAGCCGTCACCGGAACGCTGACCGTCCCGGTGGGACGCATCCGCAAGATGAACCTGGGCGAGAAATACCTCACCTGCTTCACCGTGGGCGACCAGCTCCTGTGGGGCGCGGCCGAACCCATCAGGAGGATGCTGAAAATCGCGCTGGAGTATATCGGGTAGGAGCGAAACGGATCAGCCATCGTAGACCCTACACAGGTTGGGGGTGAGCGCAAGCAGACCCCCGACCTCGACTGGGCAGTAATAACTAAGAAGTAATCTAAAACTCAGATTAAGTTTCTGAATCAGATCTTGCACAATAGATTGTTACCAGAGATCAACCTTTGATCATCTGAAAGGGAAACCGCATATCTATCGCAGAAATATACAGCGATGAAAATGAGAGCGCATAGATCCTACACGCTTTTCTGATATAATTGATATTACTGACATGGTATTGAAAACACAAACTTATCAGTATCGGGGACAACCATGAAGATCAGACGCAAACTCAATAGACTTATCAAAAAGACCACATGGAATTCAATGCTCTCGGTATTCAGGCTATTCTTCAAGTCGGCCTCGTATTTCCGTTATCCGGTCATAGGCCCCTTGTTGAGAAGGTTGTCCGAACTTGAGTCGGATGCACATACACAGTCCTATACACTAAATATCAATGAAGACGTAACAGAACTGGCGCAGGGAGTTGTCCTGCCTATTGATATGATGAAACAGGCGATACAACAATCAAGCTACCGGGCAATTATGAATACATGCCTGTGCCGCACTGCGTATGATTGCAAGGATTTTCCTCACAATCATGGCTGTATTTTTATCGGTGAGGGAGCTCGGGGGATCGTTAAAAATCGCATGGGCCAAGAAGCCGGCGTGGAACAAGCCCTTGCCCACGTTGACAAGGCTGCTGAACTGGGTCTGATAGGTCAGGCGATGTGGGTTGAGGTTGAGCGTCATCTGCTGGGTGTCAAGAGGGAGAAAGGGGTAGCACACTGGCTGGAGATATGCTTTTGCTGTCCCTGCTGCTGCGGCACCTTCAAACTGATAAAGGCATCGAATCTCAAGGAGATCAAGGATCGCTTCCAGTCTATCGGATGGAAAGCCAACGTGAGCGATGATAGTTGTGTCACTTGTCTGCACTGTATTGAGCAGTGTCCTGTTCAGGCCATATCTCTTCAAGAAAATCATATTGTGATCGACACACAGAAATGTCTGGGGTGTGGATTCTGCGCAGCACACTGTCCACAGGAGGCCATCAAACTTCGCTTAGAAAGCCCGTTACTGGGGACTGTGCAGGACTACTTTACTCGTGGAGGACTCAAGGTCGATATATAAACTCGGTGGTTGATCTGGGCAGTCATCATATGAGAAGCCCTATGCCGGGTGCCTCTTGAGCATCTGGAAAAGTGATGATTTCGTGCCATTCGTAATGATACGAGTTTGAACTATATTGATCAGAGATCTGCTGTCAATATCCTCATGATTGGCAAGACTCCAGCATAACCAGTCAGCTATTACCTTATTATCGTATACAGCCTTTTGAACTGCTTGTATCCTGACTGTCCCTTATGATTTCCGGATAATTCCATTGCAACCCTTTCCCCCGCCCTGATAATTGTAGGGTCGATCTCAGCTTTTGGAGGACATCCATGAAAGACCACCTGATCCGTACCATGAACGAGTTCGAAGGAAAGATTGTTCTCAAGGAATGGGGTATCCCTGTCATTGATGAAGCTGTTGCCGAAGATGAGAGCCGGGCTGTTCAAAAAGCCCGAACGCTGGGTTACCCGGTTGCCCTGAAGATCTGCTCGGATGCCGTGCCCCACAAGACCGATTCAGGAGGTGTGGTCCTTAATATCCGTGAGGAAAAAACCCTCAGGGCAAAGGCCCGGGAGATGCGCTCACGCTTTTCGGACATACCCCATACGCTGCTCGTCCAGAAGATGGCAGGCCCCGGAACAGAGCTCATTTTAGGCGCCAGACGCGATCCGGTTTTCGGACCGGTGGTCCTGGTGGGCATCGGCGGTATTTTTACCGAGGTCTTCCGTGACACGGCCATGGAGCTTGCCCCGGTAAGCACTTCCGCAGCAATGGCCATGCTCGAATCTCTGCGGGGGTCAGCCCTTCTGAAAGGCTTCCGCGGCCAGCCACCTGTTGACCTGAAAGCTCTCACGCATGCCATCGCTGCACTGTCCCGGCTCATCATGAAACGCACCGATATCCTTGAGATCGATATCAACCCGTTCATTGCTGGCGAGCACGAGGCAACAGCCGTGGATACCCTGATCAGACTCTCGGAAAAACCGAAGGCCTCACGTCGAACCCTGCCTGACACCACGTCGGTCGATCCGTTCTTCAACCCACGGTCACTTGCGCTCATCGGCGCTTCGCGCAGCTACGGCAAGGGGGGCAACATCATCCTGAGAAACATCGTCAAGGCAGGGTTCAAGGGGACGATCCACCCCATCAATCCCTCCGGCCACGAGATCCTCGGCATGAAGACCTATGCCGGCGTCCGGGACATACCCGGCCCTGTGGACCTGGCCATGATCGTCATACCGAAAAATGCCGTCCCTGCCGCCATTGAAGACTGCGCGGCAAAGGGAGTGAAAGCCATCATCCTCAGCACGGGCGGGTACTCGGACATCGGGGAGGACGGGGCGGCCGAACAGAAGACCCTCGTGGAGAGCGCCCGCAGGGCGAACATCCGCGTCATGGGCCCCAACAGCATCGGCACCATCCACCCCGCAGCCGGGCTTGCCACGTCCATTGTCGGCCTGGAGCCCATCGTCCACGGTGGCGTGTCGCTCATCGGCCAGTCAGGTGTCTTCTCGTCGGGCTGGGGCCGGTGGATCGCCGATTACAAACCGTTCGGCATCTCGAAGGTCGCATGCATCGGCAACAAAGGTGACGTGAACGAGTCGGACCTCCTGGAGTATCTCTCCGAAGACACGGAAACCACGACCATCGGGATGTACCTCGAGGGGATCATTGACGGCAGCCGTTTCGTAAAGGCCGCCGCAAAGGCCTGCCGGAGAAAGCCAGTGGTGGTGGTGAAGTCGGGCCGGACAGAGGCCGGGGCCGCTGCCATTGCGTCTCATACAGGCTCGCTGGCGGGCTCGGACGCCGTGTTCGATGCCGTATGCCGACGCACCGGCCTGATCCGGGTCCATGATTCCGAGGCGTTCTTCGACTGCCTCGCAGGCTTCGAATCGCTGAGCCTTCCCCGCAGCAACCGCATGGGTGTGCTGTCCATCACAGGCATGGGGTGCGTGGTGACCACCGATGCCTGCGACGAATACAAGGTGATGCTGCCTCCCCTGAAGCCCGCAACGCTGAAACGGCTCAGGGAGGTCATGCCTGACTGGGCACCCGTGCGCAACCCCATAGACATCTGGTCCGCCGTGGAACAGCACGGCTCGCTCAGGACCATGAGCCACATATCAAGGTGCCTGCTGGACCAGAGCGATATAGACGCCCTGCTCATCATCTTCGTGCACATGCCCGAGAGCACCTTCGACATCGAGGAGGCCTTCGGCGACATCATCAAGAAATTCAGCCACAAGCCTGTTTTTGTAAGTTACTATGGGGGTACGGAAAAAGAGATCAGGCACACGCACGAAGGGTTCATGAAGCTCGGTGTCCCGAGCTACCCCACGCCGGAACGCGCCATCTACGCCTTCAGCCGCATGGTGGAATACGCCCGCTTCCACGGGCATACCAGAGGCTCTAAGAGTTCATAGAAGGTTTTGACATGATAAAACTCATAAAAGTGGGAATACTGTTCAGACGGAATGTTCCGGTCTCGGGCCGTCAGGCCGCTTTGGGCAATGCCGAGCCCGACCGGGATTCCGTGCTTTTGATGAGCACCTCTATGGCCAGGGGCAAATGGTCCGACATGGCAAAGTCGACCACATGGGCCTTTCTGATCGTGATGCCTTCCGAGACCAGGACATGGTCGATATCCCGGCACGGTTTCCAACTGGGATAGGTGGGCATGTTTTTCAGGGCCGGGAGCAGACCGGCCCTCTCGGTAATGATTGAGAGCTCTTTACTGTCGGCGCTGCAGTTGAAGTCACCCATGAGGATCGTCTTGCAGTCGAGATCCCTGATGATGTCGCCGATATAGCCCGCCTGCCTGATCCTGTCCCTCGGGCCAAGAGAAAGGTGGGATACGGCAAAGGCAACACTCTGGCCTTGAAAATCCAGCTTGACTACCATCAGACCTCTGCCGCGGATCTTGCCGGGAAGCTGGTGCCTAGCAACGTCGGTGATCCGGTGCCGGGAAAGGAAGCCGATACTGTGCCTGGCGAATACCATGTCACGGTTGACCTGCTCGGCCCAGTAATCAAACCCCCCAAGATACGCAAGGAATGTGGTGTGATTCAAAAAGCCCGACCTGAGGCTCCCGGCGTCAGACTCTTGAAGTCCTACCATATCGAACGATCTCACCAGTTCGGATACCCTGGCGAGGTTGTCCATCTTGCACCTTGAAGGCAGAACATGTTTCCAGAGGTTCTTCAGGCGCTCGGAACTCTTTGACGCATTTATGCACACATGCGTGTTGTAGCTCAGGATGCGTAACGTTTTATGGGCTCCCATACTCAGGTTGTTCTCCCCTTGGGTGTCTCTGTTTGTGTTGTTTTCTATCGGCGTGACCCCTTCATTGCATAAGCTTGGATGTCCTGGCAAGGCCCATCTGCAGCCTTTCTTTGCATTTCTTGCTTTATTCAATTCAATACCTTGAGCAAATTATCAATATACTCTCAAAAAGCACATCTCATGATCATTGTTTAGTTTTAAATCATAATTGCAGTCAGTTATATAGATAATGGTCTTGCCAGCCATGGCATCGAGCATCCCGCGGAGATTTTCATATGCGTCCAAGGTTTTCCTTCCTTTCCGGTATGTTCAGCGGTTCGGCAGGTTAGAGCCTGAACACCCGCTGTGCGTTTTCATGGAGGTACATCCTCCCGGCCTCGTCATCGAGACCGAGCTCTTCAAGCCCCTCAAGGCATTTTGCCGGCGTGATCATGGGGTAGTTGGTGCCGAACATCACCTTCCTCCGGCCGTTCTTTCTCATGTAGCGCACGAACTCCTCGGGGAACCGTCTGGCTGCATAGGCCGAGGTGTCGATGTAGACATTCTCATACTTGGTTGCCAGCGCGATCATCTCCGTCGTCCAGGGATAACCGAGATGTCCGCAGACCAGCCTCAACTCGGGGAACTCGAGTGCCACCTCGTCCACATAGGGGATCGGCCGGCCCGGGTCCGAGGGACACAGCGGCCCGGTATGGCCCACCTGGAGGCATACCGGGATATCCAGCTGGATACATTCCGCATACAGGGGATAGTAGCGGCGGTCATTGGGTGGAAGGTTCCACAGCCACTGAACAACCCTGAGCCCCTTGAACCCCAGCCCCTTCACGCACCGCCGCAGTTCCCGGATGGCCTCCATGGGCCGGTACAGATCCACCGATGCGATGCCCGCGAAGCGCCCGGGATGGCGCCTCACGATGTCCGCCACATAGTCATTGGTAATGAGCGGACCCTGAGGCCCCCACCAGGAGCAGATGAGGCCGGTCTGAACATGCCCCTGATCCATGGCGCCCAGGGTGAATTCAACAGGGATATCCTCCATGATCCTTTCCATCCCCATCCAGCGCCTGAGCGTTGCAAACATGGGGTGGTTGATGAAATCCAGCGTGGGGTGCTGCATCCATACATCGATAACCGGCAGACCAGGAACCATAAGACCTCCTATGCACACATTCTATCGATTAACGCAGAGCTCTCATCGCCTGAACCATGAAACGGCCCTTGTCATTTCAATGAGAACCTGACCTCGCCTGAGCACGTTCCCGTGCGGTTCATCATGCACCCCAAGGCGTCTTGAGGCGCCTCGTACTCCACGCCTGCATGCTCGAGCCAGCAGAGCACCCGGTACAGGACCCCGCACTCATACTGATCGATCACCCCCATGCGCTTCATGCCGTTGTAGGCGAAGCATGCCTGGTGGGCGAACTCCCAGTGCAGGACGTTCTTTTCCGGGAACGAATAGGTGAAGTTCATGAAATCGCCCCTGCTCACGGAAAAGGCCGCATGGATGACCTCCTTGAGCTGTTCAAAGGTCTCGACCGGCTGTTCTTGAATGCCGAATAGCCTGCGTGCGCGATCGAACTCGATGGCGGCAAGGGACCTGATGGCAGCCCTGTTGATGCGGTTCGCCTCCTTGATCCCGTGGGCCTGCAGGCAGTGGAAGAACCACATGCCGTCGTGCGTCATCCAGTTTTTGAGGATGTGTTCCTTGATCCCGTTGATGCCTATCTGCTCCAGGGTCTTCATATGCCCGTCCTTTCCCTTTTCATCATCCTGCTTTGCGCTGGACGAAGCGTCGTACCGTCTGCCCGCCGGATATGAGTATTTTGTTGATAAAAATCCATGTCACTCCTCCACGATGCCGGCCGCCACGGCCCGCCATGCCGCCTCCGCCAGCTCATGGACGGCCGGGCCTGTCTCGGTGACGGCCTGGCCGGAAAGGTACTGCCGGGTGTTCTCCATGCACGGGCCCAGGATGAGGGATATATAGATATCCAAGGGCAGCCTCCGCAGCGTACCGGCCTCCATATGGCGCTCGAACCAGACCGTTGCGCTCTTCATCAGCTCCCGGTTCATGCCGTCGATGGCCTCTTCCGTGGAGGCAGGAAGGCCCGAGTGCCTCTTCCGGAACAGGTAGCGCGACCACTCCTGATTGGCCTCGACCCACCGCAGGTGGTGTTCGATGATGGCGTGGATACCCCCACGCGCATCCTGGTCGTTTTGGAAGACCTTTATTATGCCTGCCTGGTAGTCACGGATGCCTTCGAGGTAGACGGCTGCCGCGAGCTGATCCTTGCTCTTGAAGTGGTGATATATGCTGCCGGTGCTCGCCCTGGAATGATCGCGGATATCCGCCATGCTCGTCCGGGAATAGCCGATCTCAGAGAAACAGGTAAGGGCGGCCCGGATAATATCCCTTTTGCGCCCCTCGGTCCCGGCGTGATTCCTTTTTGGCCTCTTCATATTAGAATCTTATTTTAGAATATTATTCTAGTCAATCGCTTTTTTAGCGTCACCTTCGTTCCCTAAAAAAATTCAAAGGTTGCGGAACAGCTATGAAACTCACGATTGACAGGGAAAAATCCGATCAGGTAGGTAACGTATTCCCTTGCGTGAGGATGCCGTACGATGAATGCTTACCTCCCCTGCACCGCTGGATCGGGGAAGATGAAATCCCCATCGGCATTCATGGATCCCCGGGGGCCTTGAAACGCAATGATCCTGATGCAGCATATAACACTTTGAGAGGCGCGATGAAGACGGAACAATACATCCTGACAGATGGTCTCCACCAGGGAACCCTTGGCTCACAGGCGGATCTTGTCCTTATCTTTGGCGCCACCAGCAGATTGAAAGAGGCAGGGCTCGCAGAAAAGATCAGGACCTCATACCCGAATGCATGCATCTTCGGATGCTCCACTGCCGGCGAGATCATCGGCACCCGGGTGCTCGACGATTCCCTTGTAATAACAGCTGTCGCCTTTGATAAGGCCACGGTAAAAGGAGCCCTGGCAAAGATCGGCGGCACGGATGACAGCTACGGGGCCGGCAAGGAATTGGCAAAAGCTCTGTCCGGGGAATCTCTCAGGCATGTCTTCATCCTCTCCGAGGGGCTCAGTATAAACGGATCGGAGCTCGTCAGGGGCCTGAAAGACCACCTCCCGCCAGGAACCACCCTAACCGGAGGGCTGTCAGGGGACAGCGACCGGTTTCAGGAGACCTATGTCATGCTCAACGGTGAACCCCAAAGAGGTGTGGCCGGCGCCATAGGACTCTACGGGAAAGGGCTCCAGGTAGGCTATGGGTCTTTCGGGGGCTGGGATACGTTCGGACCTGAACGCCTCATCACCCGTGCAAAGGATAACGTCCTTTATGAACTGGACGGGAAATCGGCCCTGGGCCTGTACAAGGAATATCTCGGGGAGCATGCCAAGGGCCTGCCCGCCACCGGGCTGCTGTTTCCCTTGAGCCTCAGGATGAGAGAATCCTCACGGCCTGTTGTGAGAACCCTGCTTTCCGTGAACGAAGAAGACCAGAGCATGACCTTTGCCGGCAACATGCCCGAGAACGTCTATGCCAGGCTCATGAAGGCCAACCTCGAGCGGCTCATCGACGGGGCTGTCGAGGCAGCCAGATCTTCCTCCGATACCATCGGGGCCATTCACGCAGAGCTTGCCATCCTCATCAGCTGTGTGGGGAGAAAGCTCATCCTTAAACAGCGCATCGAGGAGGAGGTGGAAGGGGTGCGGGACATACTCGGCGAAAGCGCCGCCTTCACCGGGTTCTATTCCTACGGCGAGATCTCGCCCTTTGCCAAGGGAGGCGCCTGCGAGCTGCACAACCAGACCATGACCATCACGGTTTTGAGCGAGGTGTAGAAAGTGCATCGACTCCTTGCCCGGCAGATCAAACGATACCTCAAGGAAATGGATCCACTCCCGGAGGGTTTACGGGAATTCATCGATGCAGTGGACAAGGCTTACCATGAAAACGACGACGACCGGCATATGCTCGAGAGGGCCTTTGACCTGAGCTCCCAGGAGCTCATGAAGCTCAACGACGACCTGAAAAACGCACTCTCGCGATTCGAGTCCATCATCGAAAATGCGCCGTTCGTTGCCATCCAGGGATATGACAGGCAGGGCAGAATCATTCACTGGAACCATGCATGTTCCGAAATCTACGGATACAGTGCTGACGAGGCAAAAGGGGCCCGCGTACAGGACCTGATCTTTTCACCCGGTTCCAGCGCGGACTTTGATTCAGAACTCGAGCTGATATGGGCCACGCAAAAACCCACATCACCGAGAGAGTGGGAGACACACAGCCGCACCGGTGATACACGCTGGGTATACTCGACCATGTTCCCCATCGTGGAAAATGGTGAGGTGGTCGAGGTGTTCTGCATGGACCTGGATGTGACCGACCGGAAGCGCCTCGAGAACCAGCTCCTCCAGGCCCAGAAGATGGAGGCCATCGGAACCCTGGCCGGGGGTATCGCCCATGATTTCAACAACCTCCTCATGGGCATCCAGGGATACACCCAGATCATGCTCTATGGCCTCGACCCGGCGCACCCCCACTACGACAAGCTCAAGCGCATCGAGATGCAGCTCAAGAGCGGGGCGGACCTCTCGGACCAGCTCCTGGGTTTTGCCCGCGGAGGCAGGTATGAGGTTAAATCCCTCGACTTGAACGAGATCATCGAGCAGACATCGCACACCTTCGGAAGGACGAAGAAGGAGATTGCCGTATATCACCGGCTGTCTCCGGATCTCTGGGCGGTCGAGGCCGACAGGGGCCAGATAGAGCAGGTGCTGCTCAATCTCTTCGTGAATGCCTGGCAGGCAATGCCCACAGGCGGAAGCATCTATATATCCACGGAAAACGTAATCCTGGACGAGTCATACACGAAATCATACGAGCTGCCTGCCGGAAGGTATGTCAAGACCTCGGTGACGGACACAGGGTCCGGCATGGATGAGAAGACAAGAGACCGTATTTTCGAGCCGTTCTTCACTACCCGGGAGATGGGCAGAGGAACCGGACTCGGCCTGGCAACGGTCTATGGCATCATAAAGGCTCATCGGGGCATGATCACGGTGTACTCGGAGATCGACCACGGGACCACCTTCAACATCTGCCTGCCAGCCAGCGACACGATGCCTGTCCACGAGAAGGTTCATGAGGAAGAGATCAGCTCGGGAGGCGGCACCGTGCTCGTGGTGGACGACGAGGCGTTCATCCTGGAGGTTACTTCGGAACTGCTCGAGAAGCTCGGCTACAGGGCAATGACTGCACGCGGCGGCAAGGAGGCCATAGATCTGTACCGATCCAGGTGGCAGGACATCGACCTTATCATGCTCGACATGATCATGCCCGAGATGAGCGGGGATGCGACCTTTGACGAGCTCCGCACCATCAACCCGGCCGCAAAGGTCATCCTCGCCAGCGGATACAGCCTCACCGGGCGTGCGAAACAGATCATGGGAAAAGGGGCGGTGTCCTTCATCCAGAAGCCCTACCAGCTCAGCGAGCTCTCACAGAAGATTGCCGAGGCAATAAAAGGCTGAAGTCAACTCTCTTTAAACTGTCTACCTGAGATTCGCCGCATACCTTAAGGGCAGAGGAGAAAAATATACCCGTTCAGAAAGGTGTTTTTGCCGGGAACAGGCTAAAAGCCTGTTCCCGGCAAAAACACCTTTCTGAACGGGCCAAATTTTATATACTTCTTATCTATGCGTATCGAGTTGTTTTCTTTACTCCCTGTACAGCGCCTCGATGTCCTTCATGTAGCGATCAAGCACCACCCGGCGCTTGAGCTTCATGGTCTGGGTGAGCATGCCGTTTTCCAGCGTGAAGTCCTCGGAGAGGAACACGAACTTCCTGGGTATCTCGTACCCGCCGTATTTGCCCTTCAGCACCGCGTTGATCCCGGCTATGACATGGTCCTGGATCTGCCTGTCCGTCGCCATCTCGGCGGGCTTGTCCGGCAGGTTGTTCTCGCGCGCAAACTTTCTCAAGAATGCGTAATCCGGATAGACCAGGCAGACATTGTAGGGCCTGCCCTCGCCGTAGATCATGGCGTTGGCGATCTCGGGCATGAGCTTGATGTCTTCTTCGATGGAGGCAGGGAAGACATACTTGCCGTTTTCCAGCTTGAACTGTTCCTTTATGCGGCCTGTGATGAAGAGGAACCCGTCCTTGTCGAACCTGCCGCGGTCGCCCGTGCGGAACCCTCCGTCGGCGGTCATGACCACAGCAGTGTCGTCGGGCTTGTTGTGGTAGCCCTGCATGACGTTCGGACCGTAGACGATGATCTCCCCGTCTGTGGCGTCGGGCTCCACCACGGACCTGTCTATGACCACCTTCACGCGTTCGACCGTCTGCCCCACGCTCCCAAGGCGGTAGCTGGCAGGGCAGTTCATGGTGACGGCCGGAGAGGTCTCGGTGAGTCCGTAACAGTCGTAGATGGGGATCCCGATATCGAAGAAGAAATGTGCAATATCGGGGTTCATGGTGGCGCTCGCCGTGAGGGCCCCCTTGAGCCTGCCCCCGAAGCGCTCCCTGATCTTGGCGAAAACCAGCAGGTCGAGCCCTGCGAGCTTGGCATTGAGGACCGGGTCGGAGATGCCCTTCTCGGCAAGCTCGCGCTTCTGTCTGGCCATTGTGACGGCCGTCTCGAAGAGCTTGAGCTTCATGCCGCCCTCTTCGCGCATCTTGGCCCAGATGCCGTTGTAAATCCTGGTGAACACACGGGGGACTGCGATGAGAAAAGACGGCTTGACCAGGGACATGTCCTTTGCCAGCGTGTCCACGCTCTCCATGAAACCGATGGATCCGCCGAACTGGAACCAGTTGTAGAGCTCTGCAGTCTGGCCGTAGGAGTGGGCCCAGGGGAGGATCGACAGGCTTCTGGCCTTCGTGTCGAGCTCGGGGTAGATATGATAGCCGCTCCTGGCGCAGTGGGTGAGGTTGCCGTGGGAGAGCAGCACCCCCTTTGGGTCTCCGGTCGTGCCGGAGGTGTAGATGAGCACCGCGGTGTCACAGGGACCGGGTTGCGCGGAGGGGATGGGATTCATGCCGCCCATGGCCTCCAGCTCCTTCATGGTGCCCGGACCCTCACCCTCCATGAGGATAATCCTCTCGAGGGTCTTGATACTGCCGGGGAAGTCCTTCACCTTTTCGTAGACGGACTTCTTGGAAACGAAGAGGACCTTCACCCCGGCATCGGCGACGATGTACTGCCAGATCTTGACAAGCTCTGCCTCGTACATGGGCACGAAGCGGGCCTCCCTGCCATAGGACGCAAAGGCGGCGATGACCCATTCGGGGCAGTTATTCGCGATGATGCCCACGGCATCGCCCTTGTTGATGCCGATCTTCGCAAGGCCCGCCCTCAGGTTGTCGGTCCTCTCTCCTATCTGTCTGTAGGACAGCCAGGAAAGGGAATTCTGGGCAGGGTTCTTGATCCCGAAAAGCTTGTTATGGGGGAAGAGCTCGACCGCTGTCTCGAAAAGCTCCACGAGATTGTCCGGCTTGCGGTATACGAATTTCTGCATCATGGCCTCCTCGGTTTCGTCTGATTCTTCGTGAAGGAGAGATTGAACCTTCAGGATTAATATCTTGGCCGGCGACTTGTCAAATGGAAAAAATCGTGCAATCCTCCATGAGATATCTATGCACCTGTTAGAAGCGCTTGCTCTATGGTATTTATGTGAATAATGAACATCTTTGCGGAGAAAGGCATGAAGAGGATATTTGTCGTTGATATCGGAGGAACAAACAGCAGATTTGCCGTGGTCGAAGTTCATTCTCCATATGCCATGACATTCATCAACTCCATCTGGCTGAGTACCGCGAAGGCCCGGTCTTTCGACGAGTTGATCGCCCAGCAGGAAATGAACTGCCCTGATATCGTCATTGCCGAGAGTGATGCCCTGGTGGTGGGCATACCGGGTCCGGTCCTTGATGAAGACAAGGTGGAGATGGTGAACGTGCCGTGGACGCTCGACATGAGCTCCTTGAAAAAACGCTTCGATATGCCCGTTTTCTTCATGAATGACTTCCTGGCCCAGGGATACGGCTGCCTGACCCTGCCCCTGTCCGAACAGATGAAGATCAAGGACGGCAACCTGTGTGATCATTACGACATGGCCGTCATAGGTGCAGGGACCGGGCTGGGGCACTGCTATCTCAAATCCGACGGCTCGGGCGGACATATCCCCATGCCTGCAGAGGCGGGCCAGATACCTTTTGCCTTCATTGACAAAGAGGAACTGGCTTACAGGGAATTCATCATGGGAAAGATCAGCCTGCCCTACCCCACGGGCGACACCGTCGTATCGGGCCCTGGTCTTGCCATGCTGCATCATTTCCTCACCGGAGAAGACCTCGCCCCCGACCAGGTGGCCCGGAAAATCACACCCGGCGACCGGACCACCAGGTGGTTTTCACGTTTCTATGCGCGCTGCTGCCGCAACTTCTGTCTGTCCAAGATCTCTGCCTCATGCATCCTGTTCATCTCCGGCGGGCTTGCAGGGAACCACCCCTTCCTGGTGGACAACGACACGTTCCGGCAGGAATTTGTGACTTCAACACTCAAGAGCCCGTTCCTCGATCAGGTGCCTGTCTATCTCAACACGAACGTGAACAACGGGCTCTGCGGCGCAGCCTATTATGGCTTTCTAAAGCTGTAGTGCGCGTTCTTCTTACGGAGGTGAAAAACATGCTGTCATCAGACAAGGCCCGCTTCAGCACAAGCCCGAAACCGGCAACATATGCAATCCTGTGCGTATTCACCTTTGTCCTGTTCTCCACAGCGGCCCTTGCAGACGACCGGAACACGGATCAGCCTGAACGGCACGAACTCCTCTTCATGCCCGCTCACCGCATTGCAGAGCTGATCCGCGAGCGCGCCGTAACATCCTCGGAGGTGGTGGATGCCTATCTGGAGCAGATCAGGCTCCATAACCCGAAGCTCAACGCCATCGTCACCCTCGATGAGCCCGGTGCCCGCGAGCGGGCCCGCCAGGCCGACGAAGCCCTTGCCCAGGGCATTGTCTGGGGGCCGCTGCACGGCGTGCCGGTCACCATCAAGGACAACTATGCCACCAGGGGGTTGAAGACCACCAGCAGCCTTCCCGGACTGAGCGATTACGTACCTTCATACGACGCAACGGTTGTCAAGCGCATCAGGGAGGCAGGCGCGGTCATACTGGGCAAGACAAACCTCCCTGCGCTGGGCATGGACACCCAGACCAACAGCCCCCTCTTCGGCCTCACCAGCAACCCCTGGGATCTCAAGCGGACTACGGGCGGGTCATCAGGCGGTGATGCCGCTGCAGTGGCCGCCGGCCTCACCGCGCTGGGCATGGGCAACGATATCGGCGGGTCCATCCGCATCCCGGCGCATTTCTGCGGGATCTACGGAATGAAACCGACCGAGAACTTCACCTCCACCTACGGCATCTCGCCCGGGGGCACAAACGGCGATATCCGCACCATACGCCACATGGCCTGCGGCGGTCCCCTGGCTCGCTGTGTCGAGGACCTGAAGCTGGGCCTGTCCGTCATTGCAGGGCCTGACCTGAGGAATCCCGATGTCCCCCGGGTCGACCTGGGACAGAAGCCCGTCAGGAGACTGAAAGACCTTCACCTGACCTGGACGGATGACTTCGGGGGCGTGCCGGTCACGAAGGAAACCAGCGAGGCCATCAGGTCCTTTGCATCGCGGCTCGCCGAACAGGGCTGCCGGGTGGAAAGGCTGAGTTCGTCACCCTTTGAGCCCCATATCGCATCCACGGCTCCGGAGGCCAGGGACCTCTACGGGGTGAACCGGGCCGACCCGGCCTCATTCGATTACCAGGAGGCCTGGGCCACCTACGGCCGGCTCATGGACCTGGAGCTCGGGGTCAATCAATCCTCATTTTTCAGGCTCATCAGCTACCTTTTCGGTGCCTGGTACCGCACCGATGTCCCCATGATCACCATGGTGTTTCCCCAGAGTTATGAAAAATATCTCCACACCCTGACCCGGCGGGATATCTTCGTCAGCGCCTTTGACTCGTTCCTCTCGGACAGGGACGCGCTGCTCTGCCCGGTGAGCAGCACCGAGGCCTATGAGCATATCGCTCCCTGGCGCTATTTCGGGCCGTACCCGGTGTATACGGCCCCGGTCATGGTCGATGACAAACCCGTGAAATACCTGGTGGCGAACATGTCATACACCAGCCTCTTCAACCTCACGGGCAACCCGGTGGTGGTGATCCCCATCGGCTATACGGCCAAGGGGATGCCCATCGGCATCCAGATCGTGGGCAAAAGATGGCATGACATGGAGCTTCTCGCCATCGCACAGGAGCTTGACAGGGCGGCACAGGCATATCAGAGGCCCAAGGGGTACTGAACATGAAGGGAGCACTGTCATGTCGTTGAAAACTCAACTGGTTGAAGCGGGAACCATAGACCAGCGCATTCTCATCATCCGCGGTGAACGGGTCATCATCGACTCCGACCTGGCCGAGCTGTATGGGGTTCCCACAAAGCGGCTGAACGAGCAGGTCAAGAGGAACAAGGAACGCTTTCCCCCTGATTTCATGTTCCAGCTCACCCCCGAGGAGAAGGACGAGGTGATGGAAGACTGCGAACACCTCGAGAGCCTTAAATATTCGAAGAGCATGCCCTATGTCTTTACCGAGCACGGCTCCATCATGGCCGCCGGCGTCCTCAACTCTTCCCGTGCCGTCGAGGTGAGCGTCTTCATCGTGCGGGCCTTTGTCAAACTGCGCCGGGTCATCACCGAGCACAAGGAGCTCTCCACCAGGATCACCAGAGCCGAAAGGCGGCTGGCCGAGCACGACGAAAAGATCCTGTCCATGATAGGCCTGATGAAGCAGCTGACCAAAACCAGCTCGTCGGGGAAGAAATCACGCATCGGTTTCATCCCGGATGAGACCTGAGGACACCAGGTCATCACAATACCATACAGGGCATCTATCGCGTTTCTCATAAAGGGCGGGTTTAACCCGGGTTGTGCGTTTGAAGGGGTTTCAAACGGACTCATGAAAAACAATTTTACCTGGCAAGAACCATCAGTAACTGCACCCTTAAAAGGGTAGGGTGTATATGGACACATTTAAATGCACAATCTTGGCTTAAGATGCGCAAGGAACTGTTTCTTATGTCTTCCGTGATGACAAATCCTATCTTTGGGGTTATGTATTTGAAAGATCCACTCCAATCTTAGCCTGGAGGAATACAATGACAGCGCTGCTCTTTTTCACAGCTGCGGGTATTATTCTCATTGTGCTCACCGTATTGATCAGGACCATGCTGCTCACCTCCGCACAGAGCCCGGTGAAGGCAGATACTGGAATCGAACTGGATCCCCAGGCCCCGGCAGAACGCCTGAAACAGGCGATCCGTTTCCGGACCATCTCTCACCAGGACCCGAGCCAGTTCAAGGGGGATGAATTCAAGAGGTTCCACACCTATCTCGAAGGGGCCTTCCCGAAGGTGCATGCCACGCTGATAAGGGAGACCGTAGAGGACTACAGCCTGCTCTACACATGGAAGGGCCAGGACAGATTTGCACGGCCCATTCTCCTCCTGGGCCACCTGGACGTGGTGCCGTCCGAGTATTCCCAGGACAACTCCTGGACCCATGACGCCTTTGAGGGCCGCATTGAGGGAGGGTTCATCTGGGGGAGGGGTTCGCTGGACGACAAAAGCTGCGTGCTCGGCATCCTCGAGGCCGTGGAAAGGCTGCTAGATGAAGGTTTCCAGCCACACCAGAACATCTTTCTCGCCTTCGGTCACGACGAGGAGGTGGGTGGCCACGCCGGTGCCGCAAAGGTTGCAGACCTCCTGAACGAACGGGGTATCGAGATGGACTATGTCCTCGACGAAGGACTCAGCATCGTCAAGGGCTTGTTCCCGGACATAGATAGGCCTGTCGCCCTGGTGGGCATCGCCGAAAAGGGGTACCTGAGCATCGAACTCTGCGCACAGAGCGAGGGGGGGCATTCCATGATGCCGCCGGCCCATACGGCCATCGGTATACTGAGCGCGGCCATCGGCAGGATTGAGCAGGACAAGTTACCTGCCCGGATGACTGACCCGGTCAGGCAGATGTTTTCAAGCCTTGCGCCGGGAATGCCCTTCGGCATGAGGGCGGTCTTCGCCAACCTGTGGCTCTTTGGCGGCCTGGTGAAGAAAAAACTCTCCGCAGACCCCAAGACGAACGCCATTGTACGCACAACCGCAGCGCCCACCATATTCCATGCCGGGGTCAAGGAGAACATCCTTGCATCAGAGGCCCGTGCGGTGGTGAACTACCGGCTGCTGCCCGGTGATACCATAACCGGGGTGCTGGAGCATGTCACCAGGGTCATTGACGACCCGAGGGTTACGGTCAGACAGATGGAGCGGTTCAGGGGCGACCCCTCTTTCGTCTCGGATACCGGGTCTGCCGGGTTCAGGGCGATCGTACAGACCATACGCGAGGTCTTCCCGCAGACACTTGCGGCCCCGGGCCTGGTCATAGCAGCGACGGACAGCAGGCACTATGCCCACCTCACACACAACATATTCCGGTTCAATCCCATAGTGCTGCACCCCCTCGACCTCCAGAGGATCCATGGAGTTGACGAGAGGATATCCGTAACGGGTTATGTGAAGATGGTGGAGTTCTACACCCGCCTCATCCGTAATTCATAGCAGCGCAGTGACCCCGTGTCTCTTGAACTCTGCCTGCACGCTTCATGAGGCCTTGCCATCAAAGGGTGTGGCATCACCTTAACTTTCATAGTAGATTGGGCATATTGCAACATTAAAGAGGAGGCTTTTCCTCCTTTCTCAAGGGGGTGGACATGCGCGACAGGCACAGGCTGTGGGGCGAGACGACGGCCTTTCTGGCCCTGTTTCTGGACAATCTCGGGGTGCTCGTATTCCTGAGCTCCATCCTGATGTTCACCTTCAACTACCCCGCCGATATCATCCTGAAGCGCATGATCCCCGGGACCGCCATGGGCGTCCTGACAGGCGACCTCATCTATACCTGGCTGGCGCTGAGACTGAGGAAAAAGACCGGGCGGTCGGATATTACGGCCATGCCCCTGGGGCTGGATACGCCTTCATCCATAGGCCTTGCCTATGCCGTGCTCGGGCCGGCTTACGTAGCCACCGGAGATGCCGAACTCACCTGGCACATCGGCATGGCGACACTCTTCATGATCGGCATCGTCAAGGTCATCACCTCTTTTCTCGGCAGCTGGGTGCAGCGCACCATCCCCACGGCCGGGCTTCTGGGGTCTATTGCAGGCGTTGGCCTCATGCTGCTGGGGTTTCTGCCCCTTGTCGAGATCTTCAACGAGGTCGTGGTGGGCATGGTCGCCCTGGGGCTCATCTTTGCCGTGCTGCTGGGCCGTCTCGAGCTTCCGTACAGAATCCCGGGCGTCCTGGCGGCCGTGCTGCTGGGCACTGCCCTGCATTTCCTCCTGGGATACAGCGGCTGCCTCCCCGAGTTCGTACGACCGAGCTTCGAGACGAGCCTCTGCCTTCCGGTCTTTTCACTGGGCTTTCTCTCTGCCCTCCCCAAGACGATCCAGTACCTTCCCATCGCCATTCCCTTCGGCATCATGACCATCATCGGCGGGATCAACAACACCGAGAGCGCCCGGCTGGCCGGTGACGAGTACAGGACCAGAGACATCCTCCTGACAGAGGCGCTGACCTCGCTGGTAGCATCATTCTTCGGCGGGGTGGCCCAGACGACGCCCTACATCGGACATCCTGCCTACAAAAGGATGGGGGCCACCTGGTGGTACACACTGCTCACAGGGCTGCTCATTGGAGTGGGCTCCATGGTGGGCCTGCTATCGCTCATTGTAAGCCTGATCCCGCGTGCGGCCCTGGCGCCGATCTTCATGTTCATCGGCTTCGAGATCGTGCGCCAGGCATACCGGGAATCCCCGCCCGAACACTCGGAGGCGGTGAGCTTCAGCTTCCTGCCGGTCATGGCCAGCATGACCATGATTATCCTGGGCCAGTTTCTCAGTGCGGCCGGCATTACACCCGACAAGCTGCCGCTTAGGCTGAATACCATGCTGCTCTCCCTCACCGTGCTCAGCAACGGCTTCATCATGACAGCGCTCCTGTGGGGCGGCATGATGGCCTTTGTCATTGACCGCAGGCCGAGAATGGCTGCCCTGTATGCCTTCGTGTGTGCTGTGTTCACGCTCTTCGGCATCATCCATTCCGTCCTGCCCACGGGCGAAATCTACCTGCCCTGGACGGTTGCGTCGAGAGTGCCCTGCACCATTGCCCTGGGCTATGCCCTGCTTGCAGGGGTATTCCTGAGCGTGGGCAGGGCCACGGATGAGCTGAAGGCAACATAGCCCTGCACGACATGAAATGGCAGGGGGATTGACAGAAATTTTATTAGTTGTATAGTACAACCTTGGACAAGACAATGCTATCCCTTGATCGCGAAATACTCTCCCTCATGGCGGACCTGCCCAAGGCCGTGAGGTGCTGCCGCCAGGACGAGGTATTCTGCGAAGGTGTCACCTATACCCAGTTCATCATCCTTGATGCCATTGCCAAGGACCGCTCATTGAATATGACCGGTCTCCACAAGGTCCTGTCCGTTGACAAGAGCACCGCGACACGGCTGATTGCACCCCTGATCAGGAGGGACCTCGTTGTGAGGAAAAAGGCCGCTCATGATTCCCGGGCTGCAACGCTGAGCTTGACGGATGACGGCAAAGATATTCATGAAAAGGTCTGGCAGTGCCTCAGAACATTCACGCAGGCCGTTTCGGATGAGATCCCTGAAGAACAGAGGTCCGCGGTCTTGGATGGTGCCAGGACCTTCCTCCGTGCAATGCAGCGCGTCTCGGCCGTACGGAACCAAGGCACTTCAGGAAATGGGTGCTGCACCTGTTCGCAGGAACGTAAAGTCCGAACAAGGATACCATCAAGATCAAAGGTGACGAGATGACGGAAAAAACATTCCCGGGAAATCAGATCCCCACCAGGGTCCTCCTGCCCATGGCACCGCCTGGTGCCCTTGAGACGATCCCTCCCCTGCCACCCAGTTTGGATCAGCCGTTTGTGGACGGCCGGATGGAAGGTCCTTCGGGCAGGATTCCCCGGGTGTCTTCAAATCTGAAGGCCCGGGATCACCTGGGCGCCATCAAGGCACGTTTTGGTGTGGGGAGGATGCATTATACCGTTGATCCGGGTCTCTATGCCCTGGGACAGCCCCATGAGAATTCCCCCGTGCTCGTGAGCGCCAACTACAAGATGAGCTTCGACAGCCTCAGGGGCGCCCTGCCGGGGAGAGATGCCTGGATCCTCGTCCTGGACACAAAGGGCATCAATGTCTGGTGCGCGGCCGGCAAAGGCACGTTTGGAACCGGGGAGCTTCTGCGCCGGATCGAGACAAGCGGGCTGAAAGGCATAGTGAGACACCGCGACCTCATAGTGCCCCAGCTCGGCGCTCCCGGCGTGGCAGCCCATCTGATAAGGCAGCACTCAGGATTCAAGGTCCATTATGGCCCCGTGAGCGCAGCGGACCTGCCTTCATATCTCGATGCCGGCATGAAAGCCACCCCTGCCATGAGGACAAAGACCTTCACCATCTCGGAGCGGGTCGTCCTGATCCCCATAGAACTCATGGCCGCACTCAAGACGTCCCTGCTCGTCATCCCGGTCATGTTCCTCATAAGTGGAATCGGCGGCCGGGACGGATTCATGGTGAATCTGCTTTCAGATGGTGTCTTCTCCGTCATGGCCGTATTCGGGGCCATCATTGCAGGGGCCATACTCAATCCCATACTGCTGCCGTACCTGCCGGGAAGGGCCTTTTCCATAAAGGGATTCACCATGGGTTCCTTCACGGCTTTTGTCCTGCTTTACCTGGGTGGGTACAGCCCGCAGCACCTGCGGGATATGCTCTGGGCGGTGGCCTGGCTGCTCATGGTCTCCGCCGTGTCTGCATACCTTGCCATGAACTTTACCGGGGCGTCCACCTACACCTCCCTGTCCGGGGTGAAGAAAGAGATGCGCTGGGCGCTTCCCCTTGAGATGACCGCCGGGCTGACCGGATTCGCCATATTCATTATTTCCAGGTTCATTCCCTAGGGGCACGGCATGAAAGAACTCGTGTATCTCAGAAACGTATCCACCCTGCAGATCGATGAAAGCACGTGTATCGGGTGCGGCATGTGCCTGGATGTTTGCCCCCACGCAGTCCTGGCGATGAACGGCAGGAAGGCCCATATCCTGAACAGGGATGCCTGCATGGAATGCGGGGCATGCAGCCGGAACTGCCCTGTGGGTGCTGTATCCGTCCAGGCGGGTGTCGGCTGCGCTGCCGCAGTGATCAACGGCATGCTGGGACGCAGCGAAGCCTCGTGCTGCTGCGTGGTCGACCCGAAGGACCCTTCGAAAGAAACTGGAAAGACTTCCTGCTGCTGATAATTCCTTGCCTGCGCTATCGGGTGGGGAACCCATCAGTTGCCGTTATGGGACTCCTGCAGGATCCCGTACCCATGGTCGATCAGCACGAAAAAACTTACCCGTTCAAATCATTGAAATAGCCTGAGGCAGGACCATGACCTTCCTGTGGCTATTTCAATGATTTGAACGGGCCTATTTTTTATGCCTAATCCATGCATCAAGAGCAGCTGCACAGCCTCTCATTGAACTCTTCATCACTGAAACGGTATTCCTGAGTTCCATAGCACTCCACGGCGAAAGAGGAGCATGTGCTGCCCATCCGCGCACACTGCAGGATGTCCAGCCCCTTGATCAGGCCGCTTATCAGTCCGCCACGGAAAGAATCTCCGGCACCGGTAGGGTCCACTACCTGTCTGGCCCTGGCTACAGGGATGCGCACCTCGCCGTCGGAGGTGGAGATCAATGACCCGACCTCGCCCAGGGTGGTGATGATGGCCTTTGCCTTCGATAAAAGGGCCTTCTTGTCCAGCCCGGTCTTGTTCATGATGAGGTCCAGCTCATAGTCATTGGAGATGAGTATGCGGCACCCGTCTATGGCGGCAACCAGGTCTTTCGGTTCCAGCATGGGCAGCGCCTGTCCCGGGTCGAAAATATAGTCGATCCCTTTTTCCCTGCAGGACCTGGGGTAGTTGATCATGTCGTCGAGGTTGCCCGGAGAGATGATGAGCAGGGTGTCTGACGGATCGAGCCTGCTGAAATCCAGGTTCGAGGAGTACTTCATGGCGCCCGGGTTGAAACCGGTAATCTGGTTGTCGGCCAGGTCGGTAGTTATATAGGCGCTTGCCGTGAAGTCATCCTCGATGATCCTGATGGAATCGGTGGATATGCCGTTTTTCACAAGGCCTTCGAAGTATCGGTGGTAATCGCGGCCAATGGTGGCTGAGATAACCGGCTTCTCACCCATCAGGGTGAGTGCGTAGGCGATATTTCCGGCTGTCCCGCCGAATTCCTCCTTCATGCCGTTCACCTGGAAACAGATGTTCAGTACGTGTATCTTTTCAGGCAGGATATGGTCGGAGAAATGTCCGGGAAAGTCCATGATCCTGTCATAGGCCAGCGATCCGGAGACAATGATATTCATACCTTGAACCCCTTTGCTTACAGTATCTCCACCGCCTTATCGGCCAGGTGGACGAGCCATTCGTACGCACAGGGCTCGGTGGATTCGAATGCCTGGACGTGCGCGTCTTCAATAATGCGGTTCTGGTTGATCATGCACACGGGCCAGCCCGGAAAGCCCGGAGGGATGCCGCAGTCACCGTTTATCCGGTAGGCCAGAAATTCCCTCTCGCTGCACCAGATCCGATACCTCCTGCCCCGGTGAACTATGCGAAGGTTTCTGTTGAGCCATTTCTTGTCCATGAATACCGAGATAAACTGCGCAAAGAAATCCTTCACCGGTATCTCGTCAGGATTACGAAAGGCTTTGCTGTCCGCTTCCATTCTGTCCCTCGCATGGGTTGCAAGAAGACTTCCTGAGATTCCCACAAACAGGGCGTGGGAAACATCGTGGCCATGAAAGTCCCCTGATTGCGGAGAAAACGTACTCGAAGGCGTCTTCGGCTGTCAAGCCCATTGTGGTAAGCGGTTTTTTAGACTGCAGATATCACTATAGTGTTATAATATGCTATCCGCCACGCAGGAGGCTCACATGCTTACGCTGAAAATTATGGTCGCCGCGTTCACGTTCATTGCCCGCATGGAAGAAGACCGTGCACCGCTGACGTGTGCACAGTTCAAAACCCTGCTGCCCTATGGCCAGAAACTTATCCATGCCCGCTGGAGCGGTGAGGCCTGCTGGATACCTCTCGGGGAATTCAGGCTGGATACCCTCATCGAGAACGCCACCAGCTACCCGGCGCCCGGCGAGATCCTGTTCTATCCCGGAGGGTACTCTGAAACAGAGATACTGTTCCCCTACGGGGCCACTCGCTTCGCCAGCAAGATGGGCCAGCTGGCGGGCAACCACTTTCTGAGCGTTATCAAGGGACAGGAACATCTGCAGGAAATGGGCCGCACCGTGCTCTGGAACGGCGCCCAGGACATAAGGTTCGAGGAAGCCTAAGGGCGTGAGCCTATGAATGGGAAAAATAGATCAGACATTAAACCGGGGTCGCATGTGCGTATTGTACAGAAGCCCGATCAGCCGACCGGAAGGCTGACGGAAGGTATTGTGAAGGACATCCTCACGAAATCAGCCACCCACCCTCATGGGATCAAAGTGCGCCTGGCAACAGGCGAGGTAGGACGGGTGAAAGATGTCATGCCTGTAAAGGACTAAAAAAGAGGAGATCGTATGAGAAAGATGCTGATCACGCTATTATTCCTGCTTTTATCCGGGTGCGCTCAGACGAATGTCATGGTGAAGGAATTCAAGCCTGAAAACATCATCCATTTCAGCAGATTTCTGGCCCTTGAAGACACTGCGGAGCCCGATGCGTATGCCGTGTATCTTGAAAAGGGAGACGCCTTCCCGCTTGAGCTCACCTTGAAATCGGATTTCATAGGTTTCTCTGAGAAAGAGGTGACCATGGTCGTGAAGGAGCGGGTCTATTTCTTCATGAAGATGCCCGCAGGAACAACGCCGGAAAAGGCGGCATGGCTCAAGAACCTGAGCAGGGAAACCCTGTCGGGCATGAGTGAATCCGATAGACAGGACCTGATGAAAGATTTCATGATCTTTGTGAGCAGAGACGGCATCCACTGGGGGGCATACAACGACCCGGATACGATAAAGGAGCTGTTTGGAATCAAGGAGGGCTCCATATCACTCGGCATGGGGATGGACAAGAAGGAAGGCATCTGGTCAGAGCTGAATATTGAGCTGTTGAACCATTAGTTGATCTGCAAAAGTCCTCGATCGTATAGCGATAATAAACTGGTCATGAGATCGACTTGCACCTCATAAAGACTGGTAGTCTTGTTTCCGGATCAATGCTTGCCGAGAAATGGATTCGAAGCATACTGATTGCCACATACTCTTTGGTTTCTCCGGACTGTTGCAACCGTTGATTCTATGGACTGAATTCAATTACTCGAATCCGAGTCAATGGAAAGGCAGAAAATAAATAATTCCGTAGTGCATTATAGGGTGTTCACCTGATTCATAAGTCCTTAACTGCTCCGTATTATATGTAGTATCCGCAAGGAGCGTATTGACAATATTCAATTATGTATGGCGGCTTCACGCAGGCAGGTCTGAAGCAAGCTTGTTCCGGGGTAAAGCCATAGCTCAAGTTCAAGCAGTATAGGATTTTGAAAATGAGTTCAAATCATACAAGGAGATAGATGGAGATGGGTATATTATATGAAGTGCCGGGTCTCACAGGTTGGGCGATCATGCTCTTCGTTCTCTTTACGTTAATGGCCTTCAATGAATTCGGCCGTACCACAAGATGGGGCGGGATTGTACTTTTCCTGGTTGTTCCCATTGTGCTGACTATCTTTGTCTGGCCACAGACTGCAGCCCCTGGCAATGAATATGGTACGGGAACATGGTTTAACTGGGTAAAAACCTACTCGGCCCTTGCCGGATGTCTTGGTTTTATGGCCATCCGCTACATTCCGGGTCTCGCTGAAAAGAAATGGGCGCTGTGCTTCCCTCCCCTTATCCTTGCACTGAATATCTTTGAAGCATGTATCCGTGATTTTCAATGTTATTCCTATGGGGCATGGAGCGGGGCGTATATTGACAATCTCTGGGTAATGTCCGGACCATGGAATATCATGAATGGCATAGCCGGCCTGCTCAACATCATCACCATCTGCGGATGGCTTGGCATTTTCATCTCTAAAGACAAGTCAAAGGATATGATCTGGCCTGACATGATCTGGCCCTGGATCATAGCTTATGATCTGTGGAACTTCGCCTATACCTACAACTGCATAGCCGATCATTCATTTTACTGCGGCTTAGCATTGTTGCTTGCCTGCACCATACCGGCTTTCTTCATCAAGAAAGGAGCATGGTTGCAGCATCGTGCGTCTACCCTGGCCTTGTGGATCATGTTTGTCATGACGGTCCCTTCGTTCGCAGATCGCATAGCTCCTGTTCCGACTACGCATAATGCAACAGCGTTTTTTATCGTAAGCTTGCTGGCATTGGTCGCAAATGTTGCCCTGGTACTCTATCAGTTTTATAAGATTCGCAAAAACAGGCTTAATCCATTTAAAGACGAACTATACAGAGAATCAGCGGCATATCAGCGGGTTATCGAAGAAAACAGATAGTAGAACCGGGGGAAATAGTGCCGGAGTTGTTTTAATTGAAAACGTCTCTGCCCGGATTAACTGGAGGCCCGCTACGATCAAGAGATGGGTCAGTACAAAAGTCCCAACAGGAAGGAGCTGAGTCGCAATGAATGGCAGATATCTATTCATTGCCCAAGATCATAATGCAGATGATGGTATTACCCACCATCAAGCACCTTTCGGATGGTTTTCGCCAACGTGTTCTCTTCTAGGGGCTTCATCACAACTTCTCGAATGTTGATCTTCTTCGCCCGTTCTTCCGAAATATTCTCGTTATAGCCTGTGCACAGAATAACCGGTATGTCAGGACGGATTCCCATCATCTTCTATGCCATACTATCGCCTGTCATCACGGGCATAGTCATGTCAGTGATCACCAGGTCGAAGCCATGGGGCTTTTCCCTGAAGGAATCCAGGGCATCAACACGACTTGTCTTGACAGTCACTTTATATCCCAACGTACTGAATATCCTCTCAGCAAGGTCGGTTAGAGCCGAAGATCGTCGGCTTTTGTATATACTCAAATACAAACAGTTATCGCAGAAATCTTTCGTTCAAAGAGCTCTTACTGTTGCAAGGACATTTTTAAATTGATTTGACACTGAGATGTCTGCTGATTGACTTTATCATCGAGATATTTATCTTGTTATATACAGGGAGAAAGGTATCCGCAAACACTCTTTTAATCACCAATAAAAAGGCGCTAGACTGGATTCCCCTGTACCTTAATTCAAAAAGGAGGGATCGATGAAGATTCATCCTAATCATTCAAGATCCTTAAGTATGTTCTTGTCAGTTTGTCTGCTTCTTCTTAGCTTATCGTGCAGCAGCGGCGGCGGTGGTGGAGGCGATGTGGACGATAACGATGGTGGCGGAGTGGGAACCGGTGAAAGTAACATGACGGTCTTCTGGCTCGGATACGGAGATCCAGACACGGAGTTTGGAGAAGCACGATCCGTCCAGCAGACAGCAGATGGCGGATTCATCATGACCGGCTTTCTCGCTCCTGACTTCGATAAACCATCAGAAATCTACCTTGCTAAGACAAACGGATCTGGGACCGTCCAGTGGCAGAAAACCTTTGGCGGATCTGATTGGGAGAAAGGAAATTGTGTGCTCCAGACCACTGATGGTGGATATCTCGTGGGCGGTCTATACAGGCGTTACGAAGGTGCATCAGAAATCAACGAATTCTATCTGATACGCACAGATGCGAACGGGAATGCCTTGGCAGGGTGGCCGAAGACCTATGCAGGAGCAGCCCTGGAGGGCATCTACGGCCTCTGTGAGGCCGCCGACGGCTTCGTGTTCGTGGGGTCTTCATCAACACAACACTTCCTCATGGCAAAGGTGGACTCTGACGGCACCCTGCTCTGGGAGAAGACGCCCACCAGCACAAACCCCGGTTGGGATGTGGCCCTGTCCATTGATCGATCTGCTGACGGTGGTTATATCATTGCAGGCTGTGACGGCGGGCCGATGAATTACGTGTGGGTGGCACGGACCGATGCCAGCGGCAACCTGAGACCCGGATGGCCCAAAACCTATGGCCAGGGGTGCGCCCTCTCTGTGAAAAGCACCTCAGACGGTGGATTTGTGCTTGCGGGTAAGAGCATCGGTTTATGGGATGACGGGGACGCCATTCTTATCAAGGCAGATTCCCTAGGAAACCAGTCCTGGAAGAAAACCTATGGCGGGGAAAGGAATGACGACCTCTACTCTGTTGACATTACCTCTGACGGGGGCTTCATCGCCGTGGGCGGAACCCAGTCCTATAGCCTGGTCTATGACCCCAACCAGCTCTACCTCACCTACGATGTGCTCATGATCAGAGTCGACGCATCAGGGAACACGCTCTGGCAGAAGGTACTCGGCAAATCCCCGGACAGCGTGGACTTTTCGAAGGCTGGTCAGTCATCATCGGACGGAGGCTTCGTGCTGGCAGGCGGCTCTGGAGCACACCCCCTGCTTGCCAAGATGGACCGGAGCGGCAACACGGTGGGCCTGGGAAACAATGAACTCAAGCTGACCGTCTCAGAGTCCTCGGGAACCATAGGACTCAGTAACGCCCAGCTCGTTGCTGGCAAAGGCGCAGGATCACTCCTGCTCATGAGACAGATTGGGGCCTTCGGGATCGATCTCCTCCTCAACGTCCTCGATGACCCGGCCTATGAGTACTGCACAACGAGCGGAGAATCCACGATCTCTCCATCACCCGGCATCGTAGACACAGGGGACTCCTATAACGTCACCATGACGGACTGCGTCAAGGGCAGCGGCGAAGACCGGGTTGAATTCGTCGGTTCCTTCGGCATGGGCGTGGACAGTCTCAGCGGGACGTTAGAAACCGGCGGCACCTACACGGTGGGCCTCACCTTCTCCCCCATCGACCTGACGTTCACCGACGATGTCGGACCCACAGAAATCGAGGGCACCTTGGCCTTACAGAGGAATGCAGTCGGGAACAGCTTCAGTGAGATTGCAGAGATATTGCCATCACGCCCGCTCTATATTGAAGAGGGAGGCATGCTTCAGACCGTCACGTCGTGTTCGCTGAGCATGACGCTCGCTGGGTCCGGCTCCTTTGTCCTTGGAGCGGCCGGTGAAACTGAGGTGTTCGAACTGGAAGGCATAGCCGGCTTCCTTTCCTTAACCATCATCGCTCCGGTGATTTGCACCAATCTTGATAGCCCTTCAAGTGGAGAGCTTCTCATAGAAGCGGATGATGGGAGCTCAATGACTGTCACAGTCAACCTCGGGGACATGGAGCTTTCCATCGACACAAATGGTGACGGCATCATCGACGGTACGTTGACTGGCACTTGGGATGATCTCATCTAGTCGCCAATGAGAACCATACCCCTGTGACAGGGTTATGACCTGATCATGGGGGTATGTTTTAGAGAGAATAAGTTTCTTTTGGGATTACGAAGTCTTGACCTGGGTCTTTGTCTTTCGGATTCAAATTCCCTGAAGTGATGATCTCGCGCCACACTCAACGCTTTGCCCGCACGGAAGATATGTAAACATGATCTTTACTCGTCGATGAACAGGATAACGTCCACATATCTATACGGCAGTGACACTCCAGTTGGAATGCAGGTTTCTGTAATGACTGCTGTATTTTTATAGCCTCGAAAAGCTATACTCTCAAAGAGTTAACGAAATGGGGCTACTCCTTTGGCTTGTTTACAAGAGACTCATGTATTCAGTCGTGCCCGTTTGTTACTACCCAAGCGTTTCCCGGACCTTTACCGACAAAGCCCTTAAGGAAAACGGTTTCGGAATGAAATGCACGCCTTCTTCGAGAATACCCTGCCGTGTGATCACATCGGCCGTGTACCCCGACATGTACAGGCATCTCAGGTCCGGCTTGATGGATCTGATCCGTTCCCACAGTTCCTTCCCGTCCATGTCCGGCATTATCACATCGGTCAGCAGCAGGTGTATTATTTCTCCGTATCCCCTTGCAAGCTCTATGGCATCATCAGCCCTCCTGGCAGCAAGCACATGGTAGCCCAGTGTTTCAAGCATGTTTATGGTGAGATTCAGGACCGGTTCTTCATCCTCCACGATCAGCACCGTCTCCGTACCGCCCTGCACCTTCTTCTCCTCGGCTTCGCCTGCTGTTTCCATGCCTTCGGCCTTGTGCCGGGGGATGTAGATCCTGAATGTCGTGCCTTTGCCCGGCTCGCTGTACACATTGATGAACCCGCCGTTCTGCTTGACGATGCCGTACACGGTGGCAAGGCCCAGGCCGGTCCCCTGGCCTTCTTTTTTCGTGGTGAAGAACGGCTCGAAGATGTTTGAGATGATCTGCCTGTCCATGCCGCACCCGTTGTCGCTCACCGCCAGCATGACGTATTCGCCCGGGACGCATTCCGGTTTGTCAACACAGTACACTTCATCGCAGAGCTCATTGGCGGTCTCGATGACGATCCGTCCCGATTTCTCTATGGCATCACGTGCGTTCACGGTCAGGTTGGCCAGGAGCTGGTCGACCTGGGAAGGGTCGATCCGTATCTTCCAGGGGTTGCGAGACGGATTCCAGCTCAGGTCGATGTTCTCTCCGATGAGCCGCTGGAGCATCTTCAGCATGCCCGACACGGTGTCGTTGAGGTCCATCACTTTGGGCGCAATGGTCTGTTTGCGCGCGAATGCCAGGAGCTGGCGGGTGAGGTCTGCGGAACGATTGCCTGCGTTGAGAATGTCCCTGAGAGTTCGATGGAGCGGGTCTGATGCATCGAGATTCGCCATGGCCATTTCGGCATTACCTATGATCACGCTGAGCATGTTGTTGAAGTCGTGGGCCACGCCTCCGGCAAGACGGCCTATGGATTCCATCTTCTGGGCCATCATAAGCTGTTCTTCAAGGTTTCTGCGCTCGGTGACGTCCACGGTGATCCCTCTGTGACCCACTGGTTTTCCATCCTGATACATTGCTGTTGCATAAACAAGTATCGGGAAGGTGCCGCCATCCCCCTTCCTGGCAGTATACTCCTCAAACCCGAGACTCTCGCCTCCCATGAGCTTCTTGTAACTTGCAATCATGCGGGGATGATCCTCCTGCACGATGACGTCATATACCGTTACCCCCCGTGAAAAATCCTGTTCATCATAGCAGAACTTCTCGAACCATGCCTGGTTCACAAAGGTGAAGACGCCTCTTGTATCCGCTTCGTATGCGACCTCGGGAAGGAGCCTGGCAAACTCCTGGAATCGCACCTCGCTCTCGCTTCTTGCCCGCTCGGAACGCTTCCAGTCGGTTATGTCTATCAAAGAGGCCACACTTTCATTCGTGCCGGGGATGACGGCAACGCTCATGAAGAGCTCCCTGAGCTCACCGTTGCGTTTCATGGCGCGGAGTTCATACGAAGACGGCACTGATCCAGGATCGAGGCTGCGCATCACCTGATTTTTCTTCACCCGTTCCAGATCTTCACGTACAACAAATTGTGTCCAGCTCATCTTTCCTTCCAGCTCCTGCTTTGAATACCCCACCAGGCCGGCGAAATTGTCGTTCGCCTTGAGTATGGTGGTGTCCAGGGCAACCATGATATTGGCAGTTGCCGTGCCCTCGAAGATCGCCCGATACCGCTCTTCGCTCTTTCTGATGGCATCCTCGGCCTGCTTGCGCTCCGTGATGTCGAGTACCATGGACAGGACATGGGGTTTGCCCGCGATGGCGATGAGTCGTGAGGAGAGAAGGATCGTGGAGCGTTCATTGCTCAGGGGCCGGAGCATCTGCACCTCCTCGTTCCTCAGCCACCCCTGCTCAAGCAGCTTCCGGCGGATCCGGACGAGATCTTCAGGGTTCTCGGGCCTCGCCATCTCAGGGGTGTCAGTGATCGCACGGCCGATGAGCTCCCCCTTCCGGAGCCCTGTCTTTTCGCACATCCGGCTGTTTGCATCCACGATGTGCGACTCCATGTCAGTGATGGATATGGACAGGGGTGCATACTCATAGATCGTCCTGAATTTCTCCTCGCTTTCCCTGAGCGCCTGCTCGGCCTCGATATTCTTCGTGATGTCCTTGCCGATGCCCCTAAAGCCGATGGGGTCACCGGACGGGTTCCGCATAAGGGCAACGGCCATCTCGATCATGATCCTTGATCCGTCTTTGCGGATCACATCGTACATTATCTTGCTGTTTGGCCTGCCCGTAGTGAATATATCATTGAATATTTGATACGCCTTTTCAGCGGTCTCTTTTGTCGTATATGCCCTGTAGTTCATGCCCATGAGCTCTTGCCGGGGATAGCCGAAAAATGTGCACGCGAACTCATTGAAAAAGGTGAAGTTGCCCATGAGGTCCAGCTCGAAGTACGCACCTTCTGTGCTGTCCAGGATGGTGCGATATCGCTCCTCGCTCTTTCTGAGGGCTTCCTCCGCCAGCTTCCGCTCGGTGATGTCCAGCATGATCCCGTTGAAGACCACCCGGTCCTCATGGCGTGTGGGCGTGGACATGCCGTGCATCCACAGCAGTTTGCCCTGGGGCGTGATGATGCGGCACTCATGACTCCAGGCGGAACACGTCTCAACCGCCTTCCGGATGGAGTTCACAAGGTTTTCCAGGTCGTCCTTATGGGCATACCTCAGGAAGGTCTGAAACAGGTCGGTCAGTTCTTCTTCCGCCAGGCCGAAGATCTCCTGGACGCTCTCGCTGTGATAGGTGGTATGCCATTCGCCGCTGTCATGCGCGACGAACTGGAACACCAGTCCCGGCAGGTTGTTGGTGATGCCGCGCAGTCGTTCCTCGCTTAGCTGCTGCATATGCTCCGAGCGCTTGCGTTCGGTGATGTCCGTGAAGAAGTTCAATGTCGCAGGCCGGCCTCCCCATTTTATGAGAACCACCCTTATCTCGGCCCATTTGGTAGTCCCTTCCTTGTCGATGATCCTGAACGCATAGACATCGGGCGCGGCTTCACCATGTATGCGCTTCCGGTGATAGTCCATCACCATGGTGCGGTCGTCCGGATGGATAAAGTTTATGAAAGGCACTGCCATGATCTCTTCCCGTGAATATCCGAGAAGCTCCCCTGACCTTCTGTTTGCGAATTTGATCCTCCCGTCCTGGGCCACGCAGATCGCATCCCCGGCATTCTCCACAAGAAGGCGGTATTTCTCCTCGGACTCGAAAAGTGCATTCTCTGCCCCCTTCTGCTCGGTGATGTCCATGGAGGTGATACACACACCCCTGGACACGTCGTGGGATTCCAGAGGGCTCATGGAAAATCTGACATGGATGAGCTTTCCATCCTTTCGTTTTACAGGGATATCCCTCACACACAGTCCCCTGCGCTCTGATTCCTCGTACATGCCCCTACCTGCACGGTCGTATTCCTCTTCATCCTGGTAGATGCTGCGGATACCCATCCCCTGCATCTCTTCTTCTGAATATCCGAGCATCCTGCATATCGCCGGGTTGACCTTGATGAACTTCCTGTCCCTCACGAGCGCAATACCCGTCGGGGTGGCCGCGAGAAGGCCCTCGAGAACGGCTACATCATTTTTCAGCCTGGACTGGGGTTCTTCCAGATCCGAAATGAGTTGCCTGGCTTCGTTCAATTCCTGGATAAGGAGATCCTTGGTTTTCCTCGAGTCTTTCATGTGATATCCCCTAAACGAATGATAACCGCGTTATGGTAATAATAATGATCTATATCGGCAAGGTAAGTGCACATTCCTGAATGATCCCGGTAGTTATACAAATTATGGAAGGTCCGATTCAGACTCTTAATCTGTGTTGCCTGATTATATCTTGGCTAGTACAATTGATCCGTCCCTGAAGACTGTGGAATGTACTGTTAAAGAACATCATAAAAAAGAGGTCTCCTTATGAAGCGCGGTGTTGGTTCAGCCCCTGTGACTGTTTTCATGCTCCTGGCCTGTACGGCTTTGCTTCTGAACTTCCCATCCCTGGCCTGGTCCCGGTACGACCCCTCGCTGGAATGGCTCACCATACAGACTCCAGACTTCGTCATCTACTATCCCAAAGGCCATGAGCAGCTTGCCCAGCGCGTGCTGTCCCTGAGCCGGGAGGTGCATGAGGATGTCACGGGATACCTCGGGGTAGACCCGCGCCCCTGCCCTGTCGTGCTTGATCCGGGCACGGATGTCTTCAACGGGTACATGGCCGTCTTTCCCAGCAGGATTTCGCTCTATGAGACACCGCTCTTCACGGTCCGGGGATTCGGGCCGGGCTCCGACCTCATGGACCTGGTGTTCACCCATGAATACACCCACTATGTCCACCTCACCACGCGGGAGGGCTGGTACGGCGAACTGACCAAGGTCATCGGCGACGGCTTTTCCATATCGAACGCCCTGTCCCCGGGATGGATAGACGAAGGGGTCACCACCAACACCGAGACCATGTTCACCGACGGCGGCCGGGGCCGCTCGGCACTGTTCAGGGGTGAGATGATGTCGTTCGCCGAGGGCCAGGGGCTCTGGAGCCTCAATGCGGCCGCGGTGTCTTCCCCCTACCATCCTCCCGCAGGCAGGATCTATCTGGCCGGCTACCATATGGTCGAATACATGAACCGCACCCATGGAGCCGACGCCTTTGCCCGCCTGGGCCGTTACCAGGCCCGCCACCCCCTGGGAGGATCCGCCGAGGCCCTGGAGTTCGTCACCCAGAAGAGCCCGGAAACGTTCTACCAGGATTTCCTGAGCGACTTCCTGGCGAACGCCCGCAAGGCCAGGGAACAGGCGCTTTCTGCGGGCCTGCCGCAGGGAAAGGTTGTCCTTGCAGAAGATGCGGAGAGCTTCGAGTCGCATTTCTGGACGGAAACGGGGACCATAATCGGCCTCAGGAGAGGCTACGACAGGAAGACAGCCCTGGTGGAGGTGGACCCCGCCTCAGGCGCGATCGTCTTAGAGACTGAGACGGGCATACTCATGAACCTGTCGGCACGGAGGCTGTCCGACGGCCGCCTCGCCATGCCCGAGGTGTTCTGCCACCCGCTGGGCGAGGGCACCATCGACACCACCGACCTCGTGGTCTTCGATCCGTTGACCTGGAAACGCGAGCGCCTGACGAAAGATGCCCACATCTATTCCGCCGATCTTTCCCCTGACCGCAAGACCTTTGTCGCAACCAGGAGAAACGGCATGTGGATAGACCTGGTCCTGTTTGACGCCGACGGCACGAACATGAGAAACCTCGTGTCCAGGCCGGGCATATACTTCGACGCCCCGTACTGGTCGCCGGACGGGAAATGGATCGCAGCGGTGGTGAAGATCGGACAGAACTCGGACATCGTACTGGTGAACCCAGCCACCGGCGCCATGGAGCCCCTGTTCGCCTCCGACACGGCCGAGGACAACGACCCTGAATTCTCTCCGGATGGGAAATGGGTCGTCTTCTCCTCCGACCGCAGCGGCACCTGGAACATCTTTGCCTGGAACCGTGATGAGAAGAAGCTCTATCAGCTTACCTCCGTTCCCTACGAAGCGCTGTACCCGCACGTCTCGAAGGACGGCAGCACCCTGTCCTATGCGAATATCGTCAGGGGGGTCAGGCAGGTCTGCACCCTGGACTTCAACCCCCTTGCAGGAAAGCGGATCGAGACCGGCCAGGACAATGCCCTGGCGGAACCGGACCTGAAGAGGCTGCAGCCCGAGGTGTCCTTCACCCCGAAAGAGGGCATTCCCCTGGATTCGTACAGGCCCTTTGCCCATGTCCCCTATTTCAGCTCCGATGAAGACGGGGCGCAGGCAGGCGTCCTGCTCATGGGAGCCGACCCGGTGGGGATCAACAGCTATACGCTCAATCTCCTCTACGGGTTCAAGTCCGGCAGGCCAGGCTATGACATCAACCTCACGAACAAGTCCTTCTGGCCCGCCATCTCGGCACGGGTCTATGACACCGCCATAGAAGGCAACGCCCTGGACGACGGGAAGGACTACTGGTATCGCGAGCGAGGCGGCGAGCTTTCGGCAGGCCTGGACGTGCTGCACCAGCTGGTGCCGAGCACCATGAGCACCTCTTTGAAGGCCGGTGCAAGGTTGAGGCATTTCAGCAGCCTGGTTGACGATGTCCGCCTTGACCAGGACCATGACCAGTCGGTGGGGGCATTCGGCGAGATCAGATTCTCAAGGGTTCCCGATACCTCAACCAGGGACATGGTGCCCTCCTGGGGCCAGGACCTTACGCTCTCACTGGAAAAGGGCATGTCCAAGCTGGGTGGTGAACTCCCCGGGTACAACGGCCTTGCCTCGGCGACCCAGTACATACCGTCGTTCCTCAAACACCAGGGCCTGGCGCTGACCCTCACCCACCAGGCCCAGAAGGGGCGGCTGACCTATTCAAAAGACCTGAGTATCCCCCGCGGGTACGACGATGACGACCCGGAAGGAGGCCTCGACAGGACCAGAAACCTCCTGATGAGCGCGGAGTACCACTTCCCCATCCTGTTCACCGATGATGGGTTCGGGATGTATGCATACCACAGCGACCTTTTGAAAGGATCCCTCTTCGTAGACTACGGCGCAGGATGGGACGGAGGCTATGACTGGGATTCATGGAACAGGAAGGCCAGGACATCCATGGGCGCAACCCTGACCAACAGGTGCGTATTGATGGCGGTCCTCCCGGTTGAATGGGGTGTCCAGGCCGGCTACAGGACCCACGAACACGATGGGTTCGTGAATTTCCTGTTCAGGGCGCAGATGTAGGAGGGGGCGTTCAATAAAAGACCCCTGCATATCCCGTGACCGGACTTGAGTCAGAAGAGAAAAAACCCACCCATGGGTATGGAGTTGTGCAGGGAACATCTAAGATAGAGCGCCCTCACGGTCAGGCAGGGGGCTGGTGGAATATGTCTGGAGGGTTTTGCGAAAATGTGGTTAGATTCACACCATCGGTGTATCGATAGTGATGAACGAACGGGAAGGCATGAGCTATCCACGGGGAACAGTGAGTTTCACCTGGCCTGAACAGGGCTCCCTGCTGGTCCACCTGAAGGGGGCATGGAAGATAGGGCAGGATCAGCCGGGCATAAACGACATCATGGACCATGCCGCCCTCAAGCCCGGAATCCGCATGATCAGTTTCGAACACGCGGGGCTCGAAGCGTGGGACAGCAGCCTGCTCACCTTCCTGGTCAACCTGATGAGCCGTTGCTCCGCCGCGGGTATAAGCGTGGATATAAGCGGACTGCCCGTCGGCGTGGTACGCCTGCTGAAGCTTTCTTCCGGCACACTGGACGCTGAAGGGCTCCTGGACAAAAAGCCCGCCCTGTCGTTTTTAGCCGGCATCGGGGACAACACCTTGAAGCTGGCCTCTTATTCGAGAAGCGTGCTCGAGTTCCTGGGCGAGGCATGCGTGGCCATGCTCAGGTTCCTCACGGGCCAGGCCCGCTACCGACGCTCGGACCTGTGGCAGCTCATCTACGAATGCGGCGCCCAGGCCCTGCCCATCGTGTTCCTCATCAGCGTGCTGGTGGGCCTCATCCTCGGGTTCGTAGGCGTTGTCCAGCTCAGGATATTCGGTGCCCAGATCTACATCGCCAACCTCGTTGGCATCGGCATGGCCCGTGAAATGGGCGCCATGATGACCGCCATCATCATGATGGGCCGCACCGGGGCCGCCTTTGCCACCCAGCTGGGCACCATGGAGACCAACGAGGAGATCGATGCGCTCAAGACGCTCGGCATTTCCCCCATGGAATTCCTGGTGATGCCCCGCATGATAGCCCTGGTGCTGATGATGCCGCTGCTGTGCGTGTACGCGGACGTGGTGGGTATACTGGGCGGTGCCTTCGTGGGTGTGGGCATGTACGACATCTCCATAAACCAGTACTACGAGCAGACAAAACATGCGCTCAAGCTCAACCATCTCTACATCGGGATAATAAAGAGCGCCGTCTTTGCCGTCCTGATAGCGATTTCAGGGTGCTTCCACGGGATGCACGTGGACAGGAGCGCTTCTGCGGTAGGCTATGCGGCCACAAGGGCGGTGGTGGTGGGCATCGTGCTGATCGTCATCACCGACGGGATCTTTGCCGTCATAACAAGCATCCTCAAGATCTGAGAATGGAACATGCGCTCGAAGGACCCATCATGAACACGGCACACATCGAGGTGAGGGATCTCACCCTGGCATACGATACCTATACCGTCTTGGACGGCGTCAGCTTCTCCATAGACCGCTCGGACATCTTCATCATCATGGGCGGGAACGGCTGCGGGAAGAGCACCCTGCTGAAATTCCTCATCGGATTGAAGCCTCCGGTCAACGGCAGGGTCTTCTATGACGGCGTCGATTTCTGGGGTTCCGAGCCTAAGGAGAGAAACCTTATCCTGAGACGGGTGGGGATTCTCTATCAGAAGAATGCCCTGTGGAGTTCCATGACGCTTTCCGAGAATGTGGCACTGCCCCTTGCAGAGTATACGGATCTGAACCAGAGGCAGATAAGCGAGATCGTGTCTCTCAAGCTTTCCCTGGTGGGCCTGAGAGGTTTTGAAAACCTGTATCCGTCCGAGCTAAGCGGCGGCATGCAGAAAAGGGCCGCACTTGCCCGCGCCATGGCCCTGGACCCGGAAATCCTGTTCTTCGACGAGCCATCGGCCGGTCTTGACCCGGTCAATGCGCGCCTCCTGGATGATCTGATCCTCGAGCTGTCCGACAGCCTCAAGACCACTGTCGTGGTCATCACGCATGACCTGGCAAGCATCTTCGCCATAGGGAACACTTCGATCTTCCTTGACCAGGAGGCCAAAACAATATTAGCCTTCGGTAATCCCAAAAGGCTCCTGGCGGAATCGAAAGACCCTAAGGTGATCTCGTTCCTCACCAGGGGACAGGCAGACACGATATGAGCGATGAGAAACGAGGACTATCCGCACGGTCCATCATGAGGATGGCTGAGGACAGAAACTCATGGGCATGAAGCCGAGTAAGACACTCATAGGCGCCTTCGTCCTGGGCGCCATCATCCTGTCCGTCCTGGGCCTCATGACCTTCGGCGCAGGCAGATACTTCTCCAAGCAGCCCACCTATGTCATGTTTTTCGATGGTTCGGTCAAGGGACTCAATATGGGGGCCCCTGTCGTGTTCAAGGGGGTCAAGGTGGGTACTGTCAGCGACATCAGCCTGCGCTTCAACCCCGAGTCCAAGTCCGTGCAGATTGCCGTCCTGGCGGAACTGAACCCCCGCACCATAACGAATTCCCATGAAGGCATCAATTCAAAAGCATTCCTGAACGAGCTGATCAAGCAGGGGCTCAAGGCACAGCTCCAGCATCAGAACCTGCTCACCGGCCAGCTTGTGGTCGGTCTTGATTTTTATCCGGACAAGACGGTAAAGCTCACCAGGTCAAATTACAAATATCCCGAAATCCCGACCATACCATCGAGCATCGAGGAGCTGACAAAAGCGGTGGAGAAACTGCCCATCGGCCAGCTCGTGGCCAAGCTGACATCGGCCATCGACGGCATGGAAAAGGCAGCGACATCGCCGGACCTGATGAAGAGCATCCACTCCATGAACCTGGCCCTTGAAGACATGCGGACACTCATCGAGAACATCAACGGCCATGTGGACCCCATTGCCTCGGACATCAGAGGGACCCTGGAGGATTCGAGAACAATGATGCGCAACTTTGACAGGCAGTCGACCTCCCTTCAGGCGAGCATAGAACAGACTGCCGTTGCCGCCCGTGCAGCCATGCTCCAGGCGGAAAAGACATTCAGCGCCGTGGAGCATGCCAGTTCGGATGATTCTCCCGCCATGCACCAGCTGTCTCTGGCACTGCAAAGGGTCTCCGATGCATCCTATTCGCTGAAGAACCTTTCCGACTACCTCAACCGCCATCCCGAGGCCCTGCTCTCAGGCAAAAAAGAATTCCAGGGGGAATGATACCATGGTAAAAAGGGGTCTTATCGTCTCCACCATGTTCTGCTTTGCCTCCCTGCTGCTCATGGGGTGCGCATCTTCCCAGCCCACGAGATTTTTTGTATTGAACGCCATCGAATCTGCCCGGCAGGAACCAGCTCAGCCCTGCCGGAACGACGCAAGCATAACCATTGGGATCAACCCTGTGAGTGTGCCCCGCTACCTCGACCGGCCTCAGATCATGACAAAGGTGAGCGCCAACGAGTTCAAGCTCTCCGAGCTCAATGTCTGGGCCGAGCCGCTCACCGACAACCTCTCCCGCGTCATGGCGCAGAACCTGGGCCATGTGCCGTGCGCCCGGGTTGTGACGATCCCCAAGGCCCTATCCCGGACGATTTCCCACAGACTGTCCACTGAGGTGATGCGTCTCGAGGGGACTCTTGGCGGGCAGGCACTGCTGGAGGTCCAATGGTCCATCACCGACGAGCTATCGAAACAGGTCCTCCACACCAGGACCTCCACGTACACGGAACCTGTCGGGTCAAACGATTACCATGCCCTTGTGCAGGCCTATAACCGCCTGATAGATACGTTCAGCCGAGAGGCTGCCGATGCCTTCATATCAATCTCGCAGGGGAAGACAGTCCAGTAATACGAGAGTAGGGCATCCTTGATCCCTTTTGGAAGATAGGCCCCGGCATGACCCCGTATTCGTGTTTAAGCAGGACAAGGAAACAAGCTCTTGAAAGGGTGCACTGATTCTTATCTTCACTTCCTGCCGGCCGGGAGATAGACCGAGAACTGCGCGCCTTTCCCGGGCTCGGATTCCACGGCAATCAGCCCATTATGCTTGTCTATGATGGAGTAGCAGATCGAAAGCCCCAGACCCAGGCCTTTTGTGCTTCCAAAGGGCTTGGTGGAGAAATACGGGTCGAATATCCTCTGCAGGTGTTCGTGGGGAATGCCTCTGCCTGTATCCGCAATGGACCACCGTACATACTTCCTCGAAGCAACTTCATCGGGTGTGATGAGCTTTCCTTTCATGGTGTTCATGATTGCGGAGGCGTCAGGTATGTTTTCGGCCGAGACATGGATCGGACCGCCCTGAGGCATGGCCTCCATGGCATTGATCAAGATATTCTCCATGCACTGCCGCATCTGTATCTCATCCAGTTCCACATCCCACAGGTCATCCGGGAGCGCCATGACGACATGGTACTTCTCGTCCTTCACGCACGACTCGACCGTTTTTTTCAATAACCCGCACACCTCTGAGATCTTAAGCCGCGGTTGGCCTCCCTTGGCAAAGGTGATCAGGCGTTCGGCAAGCTCCTTGGCCTGCGAGCAGGCCTTTTCAGCGTTGTCGAGCCTGGTGTAGAGCTTTTCGCCTTGGCTGGCCTTCATCTTGGCCAGGCCTACATTGCCCATGATGCCGGTCAGGATGTTGTTGAAGTCATGGGCTATGCCGCCTGCCAATGTACCGATGGATTCCAGTTTCTGGGCCTTCAGGAACTCTTCACGCATGCGCTTCCTCTGGGTTATATCCTCGAAGAGCGCCACGATCCCTTCATCACCGAACCGTTCCCCGATGACCGAGGTATAGACCTGACAGGGGACGTCATGCCCGAGCTTATGCCGGCAGACAACCTCCTCGCTGAAGGACCTCTGCGCCTCGAGCACGGGGTAAATATCCCGGCCGACCCGCTCATAATCTTCATCCCTCGGGTATAACACCCTGGTGCTCCTCCCCACCAGCTCCCCGGGCGACCACCCGAAGACCATCTGGACCCCTTTGTTCGCATAGAATATCTCCCGGCCCTTCAATACGAAGATTGCATGGGGGACCGTGTCGAGGATGGATGCCTTGAGCTGCTCGGACGCCTTGAGGGCTTCCTCCGCCCTCTTTCTCGCGGTGATGACATTGGTGGTCGTAAGCACGCACGGCTCGCCCGCCAGATCGATGATGATGGCGCTCAGCAGCCCTGTCTCCTGCTCACCTGTCTTGGTGCGAACGGTGTATTCATGGTCATGGACCACCCCTTTCTCCTGCAGCAGGTCATAGATATTTTTCATGTCTTCCCGTGTAAAGAGACCCAACTCGGCAGGCGTGCGGCCGATCATATCCTGAAGGGCATAGCCGCTGTAGATCAGGGTGCTCTCGTTTACATCGAGATACGTGCCGTCCTTGAACCGAACAATGGTCATGGGGTTGGGATTGAAATGAAATGCCTTGGAGAACTTCTCTTCCGACACACTCAGGGCATTGAGCGCCTGCCGCCGTTCTTCCAGGATCTGCTGCTTCTGGAGGATCTTCCTGATCAGGGCGGGGATGAGCTTGAGATAATAGCCGTCCACATCCTTGATGATATAGTCCGCCGCTCCCAGCTTGAGGGATTCCACCGCGATCTCTTCATTGCCCGTCCCGGTGACCATGATCATGGGGGGGTGGCCGTCCCTGCATGCAATGACCTTGAGCACATCGAGGCCTGTCATACCGGGCATGGCCTGGTCCACTGCCACGATGTCATATCCGCCCGACTCATACAGGCCAAGCCCGGTTTTCCCGTCCGGGGCGATGTCCACCTCATAGCCTTCACGCTGAAGGTTCTTCTGGAAAAGGCGTGCCAGCCCATGGTCATCATCCATGTACAGGATACGGATGGGTTTCAGATCGAACATACACCCTCCTATTCCCCGGGAACGGTGACTACCGAAAGGAAGAGGCCCACCTTGTTGATGGCCTCGGAAAACTTCTCATAGTCCACGGGCTTGGTCACATAGATGTTGCAGCCCAGTTCATAGCAGCGCTCCACCTCGCGTGGGTCGTCCGTGGTGGTGAGGATGATCACCGGTATGTTCCTGGTCCTTGGGTTCTCCTTGAGCGCGCCGAGCACCTGGTACCCGTCTATGACAGGGATATTGAGGTCCAGCAGGACAAGCATGGGCAGGGGAAGCCGGAAGAATGTGCGCCGCTCCTCGTTGGGGAAAAAGAAATCCAGCGTCTTCCTGCCGTCATCGAGCTTGATGATGTCGTTGGTGATGTTGGCGCGCCTCAGGTTCTTCTCGATGAGACGGGCATGCCCCGGGTCATCTTCCACCAGCACGATGGTGACGCTCTTGTGATCAGTCATTATTCTCCCCCTCTTGAGTAACAACCTCTCGGGCTATGGTGAAGCTGAAGGTCGTGCCGGATCCAGGCTCGGACTCGCACCAGATACGGCCTCCATGGCGCCTGATGAGGGTCTGGACATAGTTAAGCCCCATGCCGTACCCTGGCGAATTCTGCTCACCTACCCGCCTGAACAGCTCGAAGATCCTCGATACGTCCTGTGGGGCTATTCCACGGCCGTTGTCTCTGACGTGGAAGATGAAAGACTCGTCCGTAGGCTCGCCGGTGATATGGATCTCGCCTTTTCTGTCAGGGGACAGATATTTCATGGCATTGTCGATGAGGTTTGCCATGATCTGCTCCATGGATGTCCTGTCTGCGTTTATGTAAGGGAGTTCATCAACCGTTACTTGAGTCCCGCTGGCCGTGATCTGGTGCTCCATGCTCTTGATGACATAGTCCACCAGCACATTCATGTTGATCATCTCGAGGACAAGGTCCCTCAGCCCGGCCCGGGACAATTGGAGCACTGCATTGATGAGGTTGTCCATCCGTGATACCGAGGCCTCGATAAAATTCAGGGCCTCGGGGATCTCCTCGTTGAAGGCCTTGTGGATGCTTTCGTCTCCCGTGCCTGCCTGAGCGGACAGGCACTCTTCCATCCAGGGTCTGATCTGCTCCATCGTGGTGCGGAGCTCTGCGGAGAAACCCTTGAGATTGATCAGGGGCGCCCTGAGGTCGTGGGACACGAAGTAGGCAAATTTCTTGAGCTCCTCGTTGGCATTCTGCAGGTCTGCCGTGCGCTCCCTGACACGCTCTTCGAGTTTGTCGCGGGCCTCTCTGAGAGCAGCCTCGGCCTTCTTCCTCTCGGTGATGTCCATGACCGAGGCCACGCTCCTGTCCGTGCCAGGGATCATGGTCACGTGATTGACGCAGTCATGCACCCTGCCCGAACGGTCCTTCAATCGGAATTCGTAGATGCTGGGCGCTCCGCCTGGTTCCTGCCTTCTGGCGGCATGATAGGCTCTCATCCTGGCCAGGTCTTCTTCCACCACGAACTCGGTCCAGCTCTTCTTGCCCTCACACTCTTCCTTGGAATAGCCGGTCAATACGGTCCATTGTGTGTTGACCGGAGAAATGATGGTGTCGTTGTTGATGATAGTGGAAGCCGTACCGGTATTTTCGAAGATCGCCCGGTAAAGGGCTCCTGATTCGTGCGCCATGTTTTCAGCCTGCTCGCATTCTTTGACCTTACCCTCCAGTTCGGCGGTTTTTGCCGCGACAGCCCTTTTCAACATCCACAGCCAGATGAGAACCGCAGCCAGGATAAGGGTAAAGGGGACCGCCATTGCACCGGCATATCTCCAGAGCTTTCTTGCGAACCGCTCCTCTTCGAAGGGCCCGAACCACTTGTTATAGATCCTGCCGTATTTCCCTGATGAGATTACTATCCTGAGCCCCTCATTCAGTTTGGAAGCCAGGGCGGTATCCCCTTCCCTCACGGCGAAACAGTACTCTCCCGGCCCCAGCGGCCCGCCCACGGTGACGATATTGGCGAGACCGTGCATGCGGACCTCATACAGGCCCTGGAGCTCATCCAGAAGGGCGCAGTCATATCTCCCTGAAGACAGGATGCGCAGTGCGTCGAGCGGCTTATCGACGGTGGATATCCGGTGGGAAAGCCGGTTGGACAGCACGAAATCATGCATGATCTCGCCCTGCTGCACCAGGATCTCCTTGTCCCTGACATCCGTGAGCGCCTGTATGGGCGAACCCTTCCGGACAAAGATGCTGTGGGAGATGACGATGAAGGGACTTGAAAAATCGACGCTGCGGTCACGGGCCTGGGACCGGATCATGCCGGAGACGATATCGATCCGCCCTTGTTCCAGGTCGTGGCGGACCTCGTTCCAGGGACCTAGTTCGATATCGATCTCCAGGCCCATGGCCTCCGAGACTGCCCGGATCAGGTCGATATTGAACCCTGCAGGCTTTCCCCTGTCATCGAGGAATTCGTAGGGAGGATACCCATGGTCACCCCGCACGAGCAGTCTTTTGACACCGGCCTCCTGAGGCCAGGCCAGCGAGGCCATGACCGAGAAGATGATCAGAAAGCAAAGGGCCCTTTTCATCATTACCGCCCCTGGCGATGGCAAGAACCTCCTGGGGGAGATGTCATCCAGGCGAATTCAAATTACCATGGAGGCAATCACTCAATCAAAAAGAGGTGTCACACCCGTGAAAGCGGACGTCAAAAAGTTCTTGGAAAACCGGGGTCCCGCTTCAACGGGAATAACAATCCTGAACCTTCACAATTGGCTCTATGACATAGAATAATGATCATCAGCCGACAGTCAATGGCATGAATTCCTGAAACAGGCAAGGACCATCACAAGCATGCCGTACAAGGACAAAAGGATCATGCCCTTTCGATCGGCCCATATCACCCTCCCCTGGACAGGGGTGAGCGGTGCCGGGGTGGGGTGGATTATGAAAAACGGCTGAATGTATGAGCGTCAGCATATGCATTATTGTGATGTGCCTCTATTTCATATACATCTTTTCAAGGAGCGTTCATGGAGAATAAAACCCAAAGGATGAAGAGGGAAGACCGCACCATTGAGGCCATGGTCGCCCTTTTCTGCAGGGGCAATCACGGGAAAGGCAGCAGCCTCTGCCCGGAATGCTCGGAACTGCTGGAGTATGCCCGGACCCGGCTGGACAAGTGCCCCTTTCAGGAGCGCAAGCCGGCCTGCAGTAATTGTCCCGTGCACTGCTACAAACCCGAGATGCGTGACAGGATACGCCTCGTAATGAAATACTCCGGCCCCCGCATGCTCTCCCGCCACCCTGTCCTGGCCTTCCTTCATCTGATGGATGCCCGCAAAAAAACCGCCTGAATGAATCCCGTGGAAAAACTCCTCTGACAGGCAGCCGTCCGTGGCGCAGAACAGCCCTGACCGGCAAGGCCGCTGTATTGCAAATCTTTGGTGAAGGGCCAGTTTCTTCGTTGTAATAAATGGTAAAGGGGCTTAAGATCAACCGCGAGGTTAGGTATTGTCTGATAGTAACACCATGTGAGCATCGGGATAATGCCCTGGTCTTGGAATGAAATAATCTTTTGCATGGAGAGTTCTCAGAAAACATGACGGCTGATGCGGGCAAGAAGACCCCCTGCTCTCCTCAACAGCACTATCTTCAGCACCTATAAAAAGGATACTATCATAAAATGAAAATTGCCCTGATCATACCGAAAAGCACTGTGGACGGCTCCCGAAGCTTCTATGACTACACGTTTTACGCAAAATTCCTGCTTTCAAAAAAATACATCTCCTATCTGCTGGCCATACCCACACTGGCTTCACTGACCCCTGCGCACCATGAAATACGGGTGTTCGACGAGAACATCGAGGAGATCGATTACACCTGGCCGGCAGACCTCGTGGGCATCAGCGTCAGGACCATGTATGCCCCCAGGGCATATGCCATTGCGCTGAAGTACCGGGAAAAAGGGATAAGGACCGTCATGGGAGGCATCCATACATCCATGTGCCCTGAAGAGGCGCAGCTGTATTGCGACTGCGTGGTAATAGGCGAGGCGGAGGACATCTGGGCCGAACTCCTGAAGGACGCCCAGCAGGGCTCTCTGAAAAGGCTCTACAAGGCACCGTCTTATACGGACCTTACAAAGGCCACTGATACCTTGAGGACATGCCTTTCACGGGGCAGCTACCTGCAGAACATCGTACAGACCACGAAAGGGTGCCCCTATCACTGCGAGTTCTGCTCGGTATATGCATATGACGGACAGAAGATCAGGAACAAGACCATCGCGCAGGTCATGGCGGAGATCCATGATATCAACAGTTCCACGTCCAAGTACAAGAAAAAGAACGCCATCTTCTTTGCGGACGACAACATCATTGCCAACAAAAAATATGCCCGCGAGCTGTTCAAGGCCCTTGCTCCCCACAACATCAACTGGTCATGCCAGGCATCCATAAACATATCCCGGGAAGACGAGCTGCTGGGCCTCATGAGAGACAGCGGGTGCGGGGCCGTCCTCATCGGGTTCGAGTCCATCTCGAAGGAAAACCTCAAGGCAATGCACAAGGATGTCAACCAGAAGTACAATTACAAAGAGGCCATCGAGAAGATCCAGTCGTACGGAATAATGGTGCACAGCGCCTTTATCGTGGGATACGATCATGACAGCCCCAAGGTCTTTGACGATCTCATCGCCTTCATCGATGAGACAAATCTTCTCATGCCGCTGATCAATGTCCTCACACCCTTTCCGGGCACCGAGCTGTTCAAACGCCTGGAAAAGGAGGGCCGGATCCTCCACAGGGACTGGAGCCAGTATGATGCCAAGCACGTGGTCTTCGAGCATCCCCGTCTCACCAGGAGGGAGCTCTCAGAGGGATACCGCCGCATCGTGCAGGCGGCATACTCCTTTGATTCCATCTGGAAAAAGCTGAACTATTACTGGGAGATCGACTTCTGGAAAAACGCCAACGAGCTCGACCCGGTGAAGTTCTCCTACCGGCTCATCTTTGCGCTACGGCTTGTCTCCATGATCTTTTCCCGTAACACCGATCGATCGAAATTCATCCTGAAGGTCCTGCCCAAGGTATTCAACCCCCGCGTGAGGATCTCCACCATCCTGACGCTCATGGCCTACAACGACTTTGCAACGAGCCTTGAAAAGGAAGATCATGATGCCCCTGGGGAAACAGCACCGTGCGCCCACAGGAATGATGAGGCCATGGGGTCGATTCCCGTAGTCATGGACCGGCAGGAAGTGCCCGTAATACGGCCCGATGCATGATGCACGGGCAAGGCCCGACACATGGGATCAACACATTGAGAGCCACTGCATCTCCTTAAGATCCATATTGTCTGAATGTAGTTTGTCAGTTACCTGGAGTTTTTTTGCAGATACTCGGAGCACAGGTGACCCCAAGTGGCTGAACGCAAAAATACCGCGCGAACAATGGCTTGCTCGCGTGGGTAATTTATTTCCTCTGTGTCTTGTTATTATAGCTTAGGTTATGGTGTGTTCTCTCCTGTTTCTTTTACCGCCTCCGGCCTCGAGCTTGTCCGCTCTCGCGTTATCGAAAGTAAACTATCTTTAAGTATTTTGTTTTCGCCGGCCAGCCTGTCACGCTCCTGGCATGCCATGATGAGTTTGTCTGCCAGGGTGTTCAGATGCCTCTCGCTCAACGCCTTGTCCATGGTCAGTCTTGATATCAGGCCATCAACGTCACTTTGGTTAAGCCCTTGCTGCAGCTCCGGGGCGTACTTTTGCAGCAGATTCATCTTTTCCTGTGCTGCCTGCTCTGGTGTCATCTGGTCACTCATAATTCCTCAGCTTTTTTCGTTTTCAATAACAACAGGCACTTCTGCCACTGCATTTGCATCCACATAGTCTGCGGGGATAGTGCCTTTCGCTTTTAAATTTGCCACGGCAAGCCGCCGCATCTCAGCCTGTATTTGGATCTCTGCCAGCTCTTCAGTGCTAGGCTTGACATGGTTTTCAGGCCGCTTGATGATCATATTATTTTCAGGGTCGTACTCATCGCCCACGAAAACAAGAAGATCCTCTTCAAGTTCAATGAGGGTTAAATCCTTGTTCTTGACATTGTGCTCAGATAGCGAATCAAGAAGACTCGCCGCATCAACCACAATATTCTTTGCATCAGTCATGATGAACATCGAATTTCTCCATAAAAAAGTTACTTAACCGAGGCACCAGTATTCATACGTTACTCCGTCCTCATTGGGCCACCACGTACACCCATAAGCCACAGCAAAGCCGCCCGTGATAATGTTCACATTGGTTGGATTAAAATGACAGTAAACAGCGCTGCTGCCATGAGAGAACGAGTATGAATAACCTGAGCCGTCAAACATATCGCCCGCCATGAAGGTATATGACGTGCCGCCATTGGCTGTTATCTTAGCCACAATGACAAGCTTGGGAGTGAACCCCAGGCTTGATGTGATGGTTCTCTGGGAAGTGGCGCCGTTGCCGCTGTACGAGCCTCTATAAATCCGTGATATGTTCGTGCTGCTGTCGGAGCGCAGATTGCCAATGATTTTAACACCATTGGCTGATTGCAGGGTTAAGTATCCAGTGCTGGCATAAAGCAGCATTCCAGTTGATCCATAAGAATACAGGCCAAGGCCATCGCTACTAAACCACTGTATCCAGCTTGAAGCGTAACCATAGATATTTGCCCATCTTTGTGAGTCCACTGCAAAAAATAGGCTTTCGGCGTTTGCCGTGCTGGGAATAACCCTGAACCCCTGACCAGTCACCCCGCCAATGGCCATATATACGCCACTGGTGCCGCTCTTATATACCTGAAGAATGCCTGGGCCAGCGGCATCGCCCGCTAGTTTCAGCGCCCCGCCGGCGGCAACCGTGATCCCGGCGCTGGCAGAGACATTGAACGTGCTGCCCGATGAAATGGACACCGTGCCGCCCGATATTGAAAAAGAGCCGCCCGTCATTGAAACGGTGCCCCCTGACATTGTAAGAGCGCCGCCTGAAGCGATTGCAAGGGATCCACCCGAGCCGATTGACAGGGAGCCTGAGCCAATAAGCTTGGAGAGCGTTATGGTGTTCGCCTGAATCAATCCGGCAATAACCAGCGGGGCCTGCACGGCTGGATAGGCCACGTTGCCGCTCTGGTAGCAAACAACCCATGTGCCCTCTGTGATTGGCACGGTTGCCCCCGTACTGTATGTGGTGGGAGAACCCGAATTCCAATACACAAAAGCGTTCGTGGTGTTGCCTGCCGCAATATCATAGGACGTGCCTCTTCTTACGATCTTGTGGGCATTCCAGGAAAGGGTGCCCGCGTCACACGTCCAGGTGGCATCCCGGAGCATGGGCATATCAACATCGGTTTCGTCGATCGTCATGGCGAGGGGAGTCACACTCTGTATTGTGCTCCATTCGCCATATCCGAAGACGTCTTTAGCCCTTGCCCTGATATAGTGCGCCGTGCCTCCTGTAAGCCCCTCCCAATACACAAAGTTTGTTCCTACTACCTGGGTGTCGGTCGGCGGGGTGTCGGTATCGCATGCGAACTCATAGCCGATAATGTCATCAAAGAGCGGATCACAAACCGTGGTCATGCTGTTTATGCCGGGGACCCCGATAAGGGTCGTAATGATAGGAGGAGCCGCATTGATCCCGTACCCGTCAGAATAGCCGGTGCGGCCGTATATATCATGCGCCGTCACCCTCACCCAAAGCTCGCGGTAAGGCCCTCCGGCCGCCAGTTTATTCATGGCCAGGGTAAATTCATAATGCGGGTTGGTGAACTGGTTGGAGGTATGCACGCAGTGCTCGCCCGCCATGTCTGAATCGTTATACAGGGCCACGGTATAATAGCTCAGCTTGCCGGGATCGACCCCGGGCCAGGATATCTGCAGGTTTTCGGTGCTGAAATCCGTGGTAATCGTGCCCAAGGTCAGATAGTCCGTGTCGCCCGTGATCTCATCCGCATTGGTTGAATAGTTGCCGCTGGTATCGCAGGCCTTTATGTAATACGTGGCGTTGATGTCCAGGGGATGTGAATAGACATATTTAATGGCCTTGGTTCTCGCCACCATGCCCGCGGCCTGGCCCCAGTTCGTATCTGTTCTCAGCTCGTAAAAATCAAGGTCAGGATCAAGGATTGCCAGCCACCTGAAGGTGATCCTGTGCGACTGGAACACGCAGTTTGAATCATCAAAGCTCACATCCGACGGGTTGCCGCTCTTCCCGATCACGGTGTGCTGATAATATGACGTCCACGGCCCTGTGTTCCCGGTCTTGAACACGTACCGAAACCGGATCTCGTAGGTTTTGCCTGTCTCCACGCTGTATATGGAGACCTCGACGGCATCCTTGGGGATCTGCGCCAGCTTGATCCATGTCCCCCCGGAGCCGGTTGTTGCGTGGAGCCTGTATTGGCCTTCGACTCGCTCCACGTCATGCATCCTGGTATTGCTCGGGTGCGCCAGGTTAACGAGCATCCGGACAACCCAGTTGCCGTTTTTCTGCCGGACCATCACGAACTCATTGGACCGGCAATTCACGATCAGAGGGGCTTGGGGAGCCGGCGGCAACGTTATGCCGGGATCGAAAGCCGGGATCGGCCCGGTGTCGGCATTGTACACGGCCGGGGAGTAGTCCACCGCCGTGATCGTGGCCGTGAGGTCGGGGCCGGGCTGGATGCCCTTCACCAGCAGTTCCACGCTCTCGGTGCCGCTCTGGCCGAACATGACCAGGTCACCCTTGGCAGGAGGAAAGACGGCCGTGCATGCCAGGGGAGTGGCCAGCGTCAGAGTGTTCGTGTCTCCGGCCACGGTATTGACCGGGAGCGTGACGCTACTACCATCATGCTTACGGACCCTCAACCCGTACGCCTTGCTCGATTCCATGGTCATGGTCTCATCGAGGGTGATCGTTTCGAGGCCCGTCGTTACGATACCGCCCCTGAACCGTGATGGCGCTCCATCGATGGTGGAGACGACATGCACCTGAATCTTATAGGCCCCCGCAGGGATGGTGCGGGAAACAGTGATCCACTGCCATGCCCCGTTGCCTGGATGATACCCACTGTAAACACCGCCAACATTGTCCGCTATGTATAGCCGGGCATTGCTGGCTGCCGCGCTCCAGACCCACGCCCCAAATGTCACCGTCTGGCCGATGAGGCTTGCCGTGGGATTGTCCACCTGCCTCACTATAATGTTGTCGATATAGGTAGTATCCGCCTGATTGTAAGAGGGCATGCTGATAAATCTGATATATTTCGTGCCGTATCTAAGCCGGTGAGCAAGGGGGTATTCGTACAGATCTGACATGCCGCTGATGACACCCCAGTTGAAATTCCAACCAGTTCCGCACACCGCTCCTGCATGGCCGGAATAGTTATATCCGCCTGTGGCCAGAGACTGGCCCACATTCGTGCCGGCTGCATATGTTGGTCCGGAGTATGCGCTATACAGAGGACAGCGCCAGTAGTTCGGATCGCTGGTATCGATGGGGGCGGTCGAGAAAGCCAACATTGACGCGCTGGGAACGGGCAGATCGCTGCCGTCGATGGCAATGCCCAACTGAATGAAATAATTGTACGATCCTCCCTCCCACATTTCTGCTGCAGGAACGACGTCCACGTAGGTGGCCCCTGCCGACAGGGGCGCGTACAGGGTTGTGTTTCTGTTCGGGTACCGCCAACTTCTTTGAGTGGAAATCTCCACCTGATCTTCATCGTAGCATACAACGCCGCAATAAGATGTTGAGGTGGGAAGCGTCGTTTTAATTGCCGCCCCAACCATCCAGGCCTTTGAAGTGTCGGTGATGGGGACATACTCGTTTGACAAAAGAACGCGCCCGGCTGCCGCCGAAATCATCCTCAGGCAGCCGGCGCCAGAAAAGGTCTCGGATTCAGCATAAGAGACATCGCAATAATCCATTGTAAAATTATCTGCGTTCTTGTATTCAAAGGTGCCGTTTTTAATAAGGTTCGGACCGATCTCGCCGCTTGCCAGCCATGTCTGCAGAAAGGTATATGTGCTCGCCCCTGCAGTCAATTCCACGCCCTGGCCGTTACCGGAGGCAAGGTACGGTGAAGCCGTACCCACGTTGCCGCCGTTGGTCTTGCGTATAACCCAGAAGTCCGGCTGAAGGTCGGTTGGGGCCAGGCTGAACCGCCCGAACTCCCCGTTAAGCACGTAATCAGGACCCACGCTCTTAATGCGTCCGGATCCCAGGCCCCACATGGGCACATCGTGGTTCAGCCGTATCAGGTCCCCCCTGGTGCACACCAGATTCTCTATGTCGGTCTGAAACTGGTACTCTTCAGGCCGCAGTATCAGCTGGGCCAGGTGAAAGCGCCCGTGCGCCCAGGCCAGCTCGCTGTCGGTGACGCCCGGGAGCTGCAGTTCCTCGAATACCGTGGCGTTGGATGCATTGTACCCATCGGCATACACAATACGCTCCGCGCTCTGCCAGTCCGCATCCTCGTCGGCAAAGCGCACCCGGAACCCGTGCGGGAGCTGGAGCATATTCTTGTTCGACTTAAACCCCCAGCTGTTGTGGGGGGTGAAGTGTTGAGCGATCACCAGCCTGGGCACATCCTGGATTATGGTATATTTGCCGTCCCGCATGGCCAGGGAAGCCCTGCCGGCGGCGGCGATATTGCCGGCTATCTCGCGCACCGTGCCCTGATAATCAACAGGCTGGTTATAGGTGAATCCCTTGGCCGTACAGAACTCATGCCAGGCCTGCAGGTCGACCAGGTTCAGTGCGCTGTCGGGTGCGGGCTTCTTGTTCGCCGCGCCCTGGAACACGGCCCTGAACAGAGATGCCGGGTTGCTCGTTTTGCGCTGTTCCCAGGACGAGCTCACGGGGTTCCAGTCCGGCAGAATGGATTGGGCGATACAATTAAAATTACTGATCATTCCGTTCAGCTGGTCGGTGGCCTTCACCCTCATTTCCACCAGGGCCAGGCCGGCCTTGGTGATGGGGGTCGAGCACTTGAACGATCTCAGGCAGGTCCAATAGATGCCGTCAAAGACCTTGTCGCTCGTGGAGTCGGCCGTATCCCTGCATACCCGCACATCATAGGTGCCGTTCTCCACCGCAAAGCGGAAGGTCCTGCGAATGGCATTGTTGTCTGCCCCGATGAACTGCGGGCAAAAGTAAAGCGTGCCGCCGGCGACATTGACCGTCGCGCCCGGCGTGGCCGTGGCAGAGACCAGAAAATCGGACGCGTTCGCGCAGTCGACCTCGTCGAGCGCCCGCCAGGATGTGTTGTCGATCGCGGCGTTCGTGATGGTGGTCATGGTACTGTTTAGGGCAATGCCGGCAAGTGGGGCCACATGGCTGGGCGGCCTGGGACAGTTCTTCTTCGCCGCATTTGCCGTCGAATACGATTGTATCTGATCGAGCCCCGGTATTTCCCGGCTCTTCCGGAAATACAGCCTGATGGCGCCGGAGGTCTTGTCCATACCCACGATGACATAGGCATATCCCGTGGATGAGCTCTCCACGTACCCGTCCTCATAATTCCCGATATTGCTGACGTAGGGGCTCGGGAACAGGATCGTCCCGGAATTGCGGGTGGAAAAGGTCTGTCCGCCCTTGCTCGTGCTCCATTCGGTGTCCGTGGTTTTTTTGTACTCGATTAAAAACCCTACCGTCCGCTGCAGCTTGTCCCCGTCGCTGTCGAACTCCACCATGCCCTGGGGCGCCGTGATATCGACGCCGATCTCGTCGATGCCGGCCTCGGTGGTCCGGGTATGGTACCCGTCGGTTTGCTTCAGCTCTATGGAAAGGGCGGTCTCGGTGCAGTTGTCCCTGAAGTACTCGAGTGTCTGCGTGTCGGGATTGAACTCGGGCCACACCCTGAAGGCCAGCCTGTCTTCAGGCGTTTCGCCGACCTGGAAGTCGGCCAGGTCGGTGTCGCCGATCTTGGGGTCGGAGATATCCAGCGGGCCGTAGCCCACACAGAAAAGCGCGTGCAAATACTGGTCGTCGCCGTTGATCTCCGTGTACGGCTTGGCGGCATACGGGGGCGTGACCCTGTGCCTGCCCAGGATCACGGGAATGGGGTTCCAGGGAGAGATCTGGTTTTGGGCGCCCTCGATGCCGTAACTCTGCGAGGTGTCGGTGCCGTCGTTGCTCCGAATCGAGGGTTGCTGGGGAGGGCAGATGGCATTGATCAGGGCCATGCCGCCGGTCAGAAGAGCCCCCTGGCCCAAGAGCACCGCACCGCCCAGGCTCATGGAGCCTGCCGTCATAAGGCCTGTTCCGCCCATCGCCATTGCGTTGCCCAGCATGGCCCCGGCATAGGGCATGGCTGCAATGAGCGCGATCGTCATGACTATTCTCAGGACGTTCTTGCCGCCACCGCCGCCCCGGGGGATCGCCCTGAGCGTGATCACATCCCCGGCCCCGGGAACGACGGTCTCCCAGTCCTCCTTGGGGATTACGAGGTCGTTAATGCATATGCGGGCATCAATGGCCCTGGGGAACGGGAGCCCCGAGCGGTCGAGCACGTCGGCCAGGCTGCCGCCGGCCTCCACCAGGAGGTCTACCCGCTGCGTCAGAAAAGGATGCGGCGATGCCACCAGGTTGATCTTGCCGCTCATTTCATCCCCTCATGCCGCAGGATGCATACGATCCGGCGCCTCCACAAAATGCCCGTATAACGCTCACAGACAGCGTTAACCCCCTCGAGGATATGAACCATCATCCCGGGCTCGACAATCACGCCTACGTGCATGGGGTGGCCCAGCAACCGCAGGACAATGATGTCGCCCAATCGTTCCTGTCCCGGAAGGACCTCCGTCCAGGCTCCCCTCTCGCCGGTGATCAGCTTGTCGATCTCCGCGGCCTCCGTCGCCGACGCATAACACTCCGTGTACGAGGGCAGCTCTATGCCGAACTCGGCCTGGTACACCAGACGCACCAGGCCCCAGCAGTCGACCCCCTCGATGGAGCGCCCCTTGTCCTTGTAGGGCAGGCCTATGTACCGGTTGACGTCCATCAGAACATCCCCGGCGTGGTCGACGGCAGGAAGCTGTCTCCCGGAAACGGCTCGTTCAGATAATCCTCCACCGTTATGTTCCCCTCTATGACCAGGGCATCGTAGGATAGGTTGGACAGCTTGAAGTCGGGAAAATCTATCTCTATGGTGTCGGGATCGTCGGCGAGGATAACCATGACCCGCACATCCGGGGGGGCCGTGAGCAGCCGTATGCCCGCCGTCAAGGCCCGGTCGACGTTGTCGATGGTGATCCGGGCCGTGGGGGCGCCGTCTTCCACGTCATCAGGCAGTGTGATGTCAAAAGGATATGCCACATACAGGTGCCCGTTGCTCACGATGTCGGCTCCGTCGTTGCACACCCGTATGGGCTCGGTCAGTGTGTTCCCGCTGATCTCCACCAGCACGATGATGGCCGCCCCCGTTTCCGGGGCATTCACGGCCTGGCGGAAGGTGAAGGATGTGGTCCTCACGGCAGGATCTCCAGGTTGAAGGTTACGAGGAACTTGCCGCCCGAGCCCTTATATGCCGGACGGGCCGCAAACCGCAGTTCCACGGCAGCCCCTGTGCGGGGATGGGTCCAGTCGAACGGCAGCGCCCCTGACTGCAGGGTGGTGTTATAGAACTCATCGAGCGCGGCCACCTGCTCCAGCGTGTAGACGTCCTGGCACGACATGTCCCGCACATTGGAGGTGGTGCGCCGGCGGACCTTCGCCCGGCCCTTGTCCATCTTTGTGCGGAGCAGGTTGTCGGGAGGCGTTTCCTGGTACCCGTCCGATATTACCGATGATGGCAGAGTTGCCGGCCAGGCAGCCATGCGCTTATCTCCTTATCGTGTTCGGCTTGAGATTGTAGGCGCGCTGCAGGGCCGTGGCAAACTTCCCGCGGGTCACCTTTGAGGCCATGACCTCGTCCACCAGGACATCCAGCTGGACCCCTCCGTCCGCCGTGCGGGACTCCTGCACCTGAACCTCGGCGCTCGTGTTGTTGATGACGTTAACCGTGACGTTCGCCTGTGTCCCGGACGTCTCGACGCCCAGGTTGCCATTGCCCATCCGCTTAAGCGGCATGATCGCCTCAGGCCCGGCCTCTCCGGCCAGGCCGTACCCGCTGGCCATCGGGAAGATGACCGGCTTGGTGAGGATCCCGCCCGTTTCGAACGCAGCCACGCGGCCCAACTCAAACACGTTGCCGCGCGCCGAGGTGACCCACTGCCCCAACAGCCCGGCTCCGGCACTGGAGCCGAAGAGGTATGTCTTGGTCATCTGGCCCATGACGTCGGACGCCGCCCTGGCCAGGGACTGGAACATGGCGGTGCCGTAATCCTCCAGGCTCTTGAACTTGCCGGTCATCACATCAAAATAAAAATCGGAAAAATTCTGTTCCATCGCCTCGGCCGTGCGCTGGGAGAGCTGGACCATCTCAGTATTGGTCTCGCTCGCGGCCCTGAGCATCTCGGTGTTCTTCCTGCGGATAAGAGCTGCAGATCCCTCGTCAAGGGCCATTGCAGCCTGGGCGCTTTCAGAATCCCTCAGCCCCTGAACGGACCACCGCCCTCCGGACGCCATCATCCAGGTCTCATTGCTGATGGGTGTCGTTTTAGGGTTGGTGGTTTTCGACAGGTTGGTCCCGCCGCTGTGCGTCGGAATATCAGGAGGTGGAGGCGTTGCTCCTCCGTTGACGCGGGCTGCGTTTGTAAGCGCGGCCACATCCTGTTCATAGAGCGCCTGCTGCGCCTTCAGGCCCGCCAGCGTTTCTTTCAGTGCGGAGATCTGCTCCTTGTTCTTTTTTATTACCCAGTTGCCGTAGATCTCTCCATAAAAAGCCTTGTTCTTCGTGACGCCTTTTATGCCGTTTTCCAGCCCTTCGACCTGCAGCTCTATGGTTTTGATCTGGTCCTCGGTGGAGTTTCTCAGCGCCCGTGTAAGGTTGCCTGCCGCATCGGCTATCCCGCCCTTGAGCTTCGTCAGCACAGGCAATAGCTTGTCCCCAATGGCGGCGGCCAACCCTTCCGTCTCTGTCGTAAACCTGCGAGCGGTATTGGCGTAGCTGTCATACGACCGCGCAATATCTCCGATGGCTGCGCCGGATCCTTCCGTTATGATCTTCAACGCGGCCTGCGCCTTATGGGCTGCGGTGAGCTCGTCTTTCGTCCTGGCCAGGCCCATTGCCAGGGCCTTCTGCGATACCGTTGTCTCCATCAGCACGACGCCGTACTTCTTCATGGTCTCGTATTGTCCGGACAGGGCGCTCTGGATATCGCCCATCACCTGGGCCGTATCGATATTGTGGAACGAGCTCATGTCGGCGGCGAGCTTTACTACCTCGAACGATAGCTTCCCTGCGGCATCCGTGGTCATGCCCATCGCCCAGAGCATGTTCGAAATGGTGGAGAGGTATGCCTTCCCTTGCTCCTCGCTCAGTTGATAACTGCCGGCCAGCTCAGCGGCCCATCGATTGGCGAGCGCAATCTGGCCATTGAACACCACGCTGAACTTGTTGTTCGTCTCCTCGAGCCGAGAGGCGGCGGCCACGCATTCGCCGGCGAACCTGGCAATCTGATCCACTGAAAAAGCTGCGGCAATGATCGGCCCCAGCCGGGCGGCTGCCGCCCCTAACGCTTCACAGCTGCCGGAGGACGAGTCGATGTTTTTGCCCGCCGAGGCAGCCTTGCTCTCGACTGCAGAGAAGGACTTCTCGGCCTCGGCCCCGAACTGCTTGACCGACACGATGCCCTTTTCGGAATCGACCTTTATCGTTACATGAACGGTGCTCTCATTGCCCATATCGCCTCCTCCAGCAGTCCCAGGTCATGCCATTCGGCCAGGCTCAGGTCGTCCCGGCCGAACGGGAACCCGCCGTGTTTCATTCTCAACAGATCCAGCATCCGCAACGTGTACGGGTGCAGGCCGCCAGAGCCCTTCTTCTCGCACCTGCTGCAGGCCCAATCGAGATGGTCTCCAAATTCTTCCTTGCATTTTGCCCTGTCCTTTTCCGTGCACGACGGCCCCGTCAGTTTTTCGAGATCAGCCCGAAAGGGTCTATCGCGGATCCTCCCAGTCTGATCAGCGCGTTTTCAAACACGAACAGCCCGAGCAGGCCAAGCACGTCAGGAGCGTACATCATCAGCCTGTCCTTCCACGCCGAATCAAAGTTCGCGGCTTGGGGGGATGATGAGATGGCCTGTTTCTCGCCCGTTTCATCGGGCGCCTCGAATGCACCGTCATCGAACCCGGTGATGATGAGCAGCCCGTACCGGGCGCGGATATCTGCGGGGTTGAATCCTTTTTCTTCCTCCGATCCCGGCTTAGGCGACATGTCCGCCATGTACCGCACCCGCTCGGCGTTGGTGGGCAGGCGGTAGTATATCCCCAGCGTGCTGCCGCTGATCTGGTCTGCAAATGTAACCTTGCACGGATCGCCGCTCAATACTCTTCCCATTTTTGCCTCCTTATGCTGCGTAGGTGGTGACCAGGTTCTGGACGTAGGCGATGACCGAGCCGTAGGTGTCGTGCTCCAGCACCTGCAGGTCGCCTGCCTCGGCCATGATCTTGTCCCTCACGCTGACCGGAGCCTTGAGCACGGCCACCTTGGGGAATATCAGCTCCACCTGGTACTTGTACGTGGCGTCGTACAGGTCGCCCTCGCACTTGATATAGACCCCGAAGGTGTCGTTCGCGTCGATGTGCTGCTGCATGATGTAGTCGCGGAACTCCCTGTCCAGCGCCAATGCCTGGGTCCGGCCGCCCCGGACGATGCGCGCGGCATAGGAGTCGCCCGCGCCGGGCACGAACCTGGCGGCCAGAGCGTTGTCGAGCTTGTAGGTGATGGAGTTCAGCTCGGCAGAGAGGGTCCGGCCTCCGGCGAACGCGGACCCGGACCACGCCCCTCCGACATTGAGCGTCATCTGAGCCACGCGCAGCGGGGTCTCTGTCACCCTGGCCGGGAAGGTCATCCACCCGCTCTCGGTGGGGATATAGAGCACCTTGTATGTCCGCGATGTGGCTGTTCCGCCGGGCGCCGCGATGGTGATGACGGCGGGAGTGGCCGCCGAAACCGCCGAATATGCCACCTCGGTCCAGACCCCGGTGGAGAGCTCCACGATGATGCGCTGCACGCTGTCGAGCCGGGCGGCCGCCGTGGCGCCCTGCACCCCATTGGCCGCCAGGGTGAGCTGCGTTGCGTTCTCGGCCGCCGTTAGGGTTTCCTCGGTGATGTTCTTGGTGACCTTGCCGGTACCGATGGTGGAGCCCTTGAGCTTCACCCAGGAATCGACCGCGAACGTGGCCTCGACTGACGCGACCGCATGCGAGGCCAGGAGCCGTTTCAGCACCGTGGAGCCGTAGCGTTCGGCCGCGGTGAAGGTGGGGTTCGATCTCGATGTGTCGAGATCCCCCGCGATGGGCGTGATGGTGTGCTTGCGCCCGGAGCCCAGTGTCGTGGAGCTGACGGAACCCAGGCCATACCCCAGAAGGAACGCGAAGTGCTGCGCCTGGGCCATGTCGAACGTAATCGGCAGGGTAGCCGTTTTGCCCAGGTCATAGATGGTGTCAGGTTCTTCCTTTCCCACCGGCTGGTTGCCGTTGTTCTCGCGCCGCGGCTCCAGGTTGGCGATGTCGTCGATGGAACAGAGCAGGCAGGTGTCGAGCGTCTGCTCCGTGTTGACGGCGGTCTCTGCGGTATTCGCCGATACGGCGATCAGATTGTGTGTGGCCCTGGTGTTCCTCATTGTTCACCTCCCGCTTCTCCGGACTCGTCCACTCCGGACTGCTCAAACCTGTGGGCCTCTTCCGGCGGCACCTCGGCGTATATTGTGCCGTGGGTATATTTTCTGCCGGCGTATGCCCCGTCCGTGACCTCGATGGCCGGCTGGTCCGGTTTCAGTATGTATCCCATTCTCGTTCCTCCCTCATGTCCTGGCCGCGCTGGGCCTGGTCGTTTCCTGGACGTACTCGTACGCCAGCTCCTTGCGCTGCAGGTCCCGCTTGCCGTCGGTGACGGGCGTGCTTTCGGGCACGGGAGAGACAAGCAGCGCGGACTTTATCGTGGCATCGCCCAGGGTGTTCTCGTCCAGGGCGGTGTTGATGTCGTTCTCGATCTCGAGGATCCCCGTGGCCGAGGCGTTCCCGATAAGGGACTCCCGTTCCTTGAGCACCCCTGCCCAGATGATTATCCGGACCCTCTTGTAGTAGCGGATCATGCCGCCGGCCAGTTCCTCGTGCCTGGCCTCTCCGTCCTTGATGCCCACGGCAGGCAGCATGCAGTCGTCGGGAGGCAGGTCGGCGAACCCGGTGAGGATGATGTCGCCGGAGCGGACATAGGTGAGCCTCGCCTGCAGCACTGTCTGGATGCCGGGCAGAAGGTCTATCATGCGCCCGCCCCCAGATGGTCTTTGATTGTGGCGATGGCCTCGGCGACGTCCCGGCTGTTGAATCCGAGATAGGGCCGCGCAGGGATCGTCACCTTGCGGCCCCTGCCGGCCTTGCCGCCTTTCTGATGGATGGCCGCATAGTCCTTGCTCGGCGGGGTCGTGCCGATGGTCATCGACTGCCTGTCCGCGGTATAGGCCACTTCCTGCAGGTGGCCGCTCTCATGGAGGATCTTGCGGGCCAGGACATACCGGCGGAACTTCGCCGTCATCTTGCCACGCCTGCCGTGTGTGGGCTTTCCGTAGGACCTGGCATAGGTGGCCGGCGACAGCGGCGCCCACTTCCTGCCCTGGGGATCCCGCTCCTTGCCGAACCGCTCCTCGCGGGTGACCTTCACCATGTGCTCGCCGAATGCCTTCATCGCAGGCGTCAGGTCAGCCATGTTGCCGACGAGAGCGCTCATTTGCCCCTTCATGGCGCTGTCGTCGACCTTGATGGAAAAACCGGCCACTAAAAGCCTCCCAGGGTGGTTTTGGTGAAGATGCGGTCGCCCGCGCTCGTGGATGCCTCCACCGTGTCCTGGGAGGTTTCCGTCGGAGCAGAGGCGCCGAGGCTCACCCTGCCCGCGGCGATGTCGCGCAGCAGCTTCACCGCGTTGTCATAGCGTTTCGCGCGGTCGTCGGGAGCCCCCTGCCTGCGCGCATAGAGGTTGTAGATGGAGATGTCCACCGACACCTTGCGGATGATCACCGGCACCGGATCGAACGGCAGCGTGTAGTTTTCGCCGCAATAGGCTTCGATCTCGGCGTCGGCGTCGGAGATGGCTCCGGCTATCGCGGCGTCGTCTTCCGAGCCGGACCCGGTGTCGTCCGTGAGCTGGATGAGCGTCTCCTCGGGGATCTGCCCGAGGAGGTCCGTCTTTGTGCAGTAGGCCATGCTACATGCCCGTCAGGGCTTTCAGGCTGTCCCTGGTCGATGCCCACAGGGCCGCCAGCTCCGCCTTTTTCTTGCCCTTGAGCGCGTCGGCTTCCACGAACAGACCGAGGTCGGCCTTGAGCTGCTCCACGGTCATGCCCTCGGGCGCGGTCGTGTCGGCCTCATTCGAGCCATCGCCTTCGCTGCCCGGATTCACCTGCTCGAAGCGCTGCCTGACGCTCGACGCCAGCAGACCGGCGGCGAACTCGTCGGGATACTCCCTGATCTCTCCCCTCAGGTGCGGGCCATACCCGACTACATTCACCGCATCTGCCGGACCGGTATATTTTATTTTCATCAATGCTTCTCCTCTCAATGTCCGGGGATCCCGGGATCCCCGGACTGGTTTCGATAGAGCAAACTCTATGCGTTCATCGGCTCATCATGTGGCGATGCAGTCGTACCAGAGGAAGCCGAGGTCGGCGCCCGTCTGGAGGATGTGCGTCTCCTCGGCCACTTCGTAGAGGTCCTGATGCTCGGCGGGCTCGCGCCAGGTTACGGTGCGCCTGACCCGGCCGTCGGCATATTTCGACCTGGCCTGGTACCCGGCGGACGGCGTCTTGAGCCCGGGCTTGGAGGGGCGGTAGAACAGGAACGCGCTGGCCTTGCCGGCGTTCTTCTCCCAGACGTTCACCCCGGTGAACTCGGTGCCGGCGACAGTCTCCTCGTCGGACGTGTATATGGCGTCGCCGATGAGCACCTCGTCCAGCTCGAACATGGCGGCGATGAGGGGAGCCGACACGATGCCGCGCTCGGTATATTTGATCCTGTCGAGCACGCCGGAAATCTGCTTGATCTCGGGCAGGCAGTTCGCCGAGAGAATCAGCACGTTCGGCCGCTGGCCGGTGTTGCCGCGGATCGTCTCGATCCTTGTCTCCACATCCGCGATGAACGTATTGTTGGTGCCGGCGGATGCGGCCCAGAGCCCCTCCACATCCTCGCCCGCGACGCCGCTCCAGGTGCTTGCCAGCACGATGGCGGCAGTCCTGCGCTCCTTCTTGAGGTCCACCTTGTCGGCGGCGAACTCGATGGCGTCGGTGTCCGGCTGCAGAGGAGGAGCCCCCTGCACCCTGGCGAAGTTCCTGTCCTCCTCTGTGACCGGGCTCGCAAAGGCGAACTCTCTGGTGAGCACGTCGATGTAATCGATCTTGAACGTGCTCCGGCGAGCGCGGGTTCCGGGGGCGCGCACGGCCGCCTCGTCGCGGAACCAGTCGCCCTTGAGATACCGGGCAATCTTTGCCTTGGGGGCCACCCCGTCAATGGCGGGGAAGACCCTGTCGGCGATGTAGGCTCTGTTCCGGTACGCAATGCTCACATCGGCAAGCGGCCCGGCAACGATGGTTTCTCTTACGTTTGGCATGTCTTGACCTCCCTTTGTCCGTTATGCCTTAGTGCACCACGGTGCCCAGGCTGTAGATGGTGACTGTTGTCGACCCGGTGACCACGGCCAGGAACCTCTTTGAGTTGTTCTGCGCAATGGTCATGGTGCCCGAGAGCGTGATGCCGGTGTTGGTGGTGACCGTGATGGTCTCCGCGCCATCGGCCGTGTTCCTGATGGTGAACTCGAAGCTGTTGCCCACCCCGGCCTGGGAAAGGGCCGCGATGATGTTGGCCGCCGTTGGCACCAGGTCGGCCCTGCCGGCTCCGGCCGGGTCGCGCAGGATAAGCCCGCCCAGGACCTGTGCCGCCGTGAAGGTGACATCGCCTGCGGTGCTTATGGTGCTGGCCGTCGTCTGGCCGATGAGCGTGCCCGCGCCCTGGGGGGAGGGACCTACCAGCTGCACGGTGCAGAGGTCGTCCTCGGCCCCCGACGGCTCGATGACCTTGGCCCGCGTGGCCTTCCAGTTCGTGCCGGCCGACTGGCCCTTGCCCGCGTCGGACGCGCTCACGTATTCCGGGCTCACAAACACGTTCACGCCCAGGGCCGCATTGCCGACCAGCTTGGACTGGCCGATCACGCGGACATTTGCAGCCTCGCCGGCTACGGGAGCGTTCTGCAGGATGCCCTCGGCGATCTCGTCGGCGCTGTCCGGTCGCCGGACTTTCTTTGTGGTGGGATCCAGCACCACGAACTTGTACTTGTCGGCGGACAGGTCCTCGGCCGCCTCGTAGCCCACATCCAGAACCCCGATTTCATACGACATTACTCACCTCCGATTTCGGCCTGATATTCTCTGGCCAGGTCAGCGTTCTCCGTCTGCGCCTCGGCAAAAGCCGCAGCATACGGGAGCTTGGGATTCGCGTCCATCTTCTTCCTCGTGATCTCCGCCAGCTTCTCTCCCGCCGAACCCGCTCCGACCGTGCTCTTGTCCCTCGTGGCCACTTCTGTGAAGCTCACCACCTTGGGAATCTCGGCCAGAAACGCCTTCATGAACTCGAGCCGGCTCTTCTTTCCCGCGTCACCCTCGCCAAACTCGATGACCGTCTCATGGTCGAGCGACTCGAGGAACTGCCGCAGTCCGAGTTTTTCCCAGGCCGGGAGCAGCTTCCCGTCCCTGGCAAGCCCTTCGCAGAACGCCGCAATGTCGTCCTTGACGGCCTGGGCCTTGGCCTGCCGCTGTGTCTGTGCGAACTGGGCTTCGGCCTCTTTCCTGCCTTCGGCCCTTGCCTCGCCCCTGATCCGCTCCACATCCGCCTCGCTGAATGTCTGCGGAGGCGTCTCTTTCCCGGATTCCTTCATCTGGTTTTCCTCCTTTTCCGCATATAGTTCCGCCTCCTGGGCGGGTGTTGATGCCTGCTGGATATCCTGGATACTGTATTCCGGGACGATCCGGTCCGCTGTGTCCGTGTCCTGCGTCTCGATGAGCCATTCCCTGAGTCGCCGGAACATGCGCGCCACCGAGTCCCAGGCCCAGGCGCTCTCGCCGAACTCGATGGTGATGACGCCATCGCCTTCCCGGAAGGCAATGTCTTTGAGCCCCTTGACTGCCGGCGGCATGGCCCCCAGGAACCCGATGTGACGCAGGGTCATGTCAGGGTATAAGGCGATCGATCTTTTTTTGAACATGCCGCGGGCCACCATGTCGGTAAACTCGGGGACCACGTCCTTGGCCCTGGCATACAGCACTCCGTCTTTCACCTTGAGGCCGTCGTTCCAGCCATACGCCGGAGCGTCATGAGCCGGGTGGCCGATGACAATGGGTGCCTCGTGCTTGGCCGGGTCATAGCTGTCCGCGATCTTTTTCAGGTCAGCCTCCGTCCAGCTCCTGGTGTTGCCTGCCGCGTCCGTATGGGTCCCGGTTTTGAACACCTCGAACCAGTCTGTTAAGCCTGCGAATTTCATGGCATTTCCTCCCTCTTGACTATTGCTTCAATTTGGCCGATAAAAACATTGACGATCCGGGTCCGGCTGGGCCGTGCCCCCGTAGCCGCGAACCGGAGCTGCTGCCTGCACGGAGGCTGAGAGCTCTTAATCGGCCTTGCCATAGAGCAACCTCCCCACCCTCAGCTTCCCGGCTCCGGACAGGCCTCCGTGAAAGAAATTAAAGCTCACCCATTTGCCGTGCTGCGTCTCGGCCACCAGGCCTATGACTCTATTAGCCTCAACCCGCAGCGCCTTCGCATATCTGCGCCTCAGCCTGATGCGGCCCGACTCGTTGTTCCGTTCAAAGGTCAGCCATATCTCGTATGGGTCCTTTATGAGCTCTGGGATAAACGGGAAGTACTTCTCGCGACCTCTCCAGCGATTATCAGGGTCTTCGAGAATATGATCCACAATCCCCTGGTTGACCTCAATGATCTCTCCGGTGGGGTCGGCATAGCGAGCTGTATCTCCGTCGATTGCGGTGCGCAGTGCCTGCCTGAGCTGTTCTACCGTGCCTGCGGCATCCCCGAGCTTGGTCTTTGTTGACTCAACGGGGATCTTCTCCGGCCGTGAATGTTGCGCCGGTCCCCAGGAATCAAGGGGGGTCCAGTTGTCACGGTTTTCCATAAGCAGTTTGGTTTCATTCCTGCCGAACGCGGCCTCGCCCACGTTGTAGTCCCACCCGGGGTCGATGCCCCGGTCCGCCACATGTCGGCCGTGAATAGTCTGTGGAGTCATGGACGGGGCCGTGTCCGGGCCGTCCTTGCCCATGCCCTTAAGGTCCCGCTTCGAGACGCTGACCACATAGCAGGAACATCCCCAGCCGTTGGGCGGATAGTGAGACTGCCACCAGGGATCATCGGCCGGCAGGACCAGCCCGTCCCACGCCAGGTGCTCGGGCCTGGGGTCTATGGACCCGCCGTGCCTGTACATGAGATACGGCCGCAGCTTGAGCGTGGCCGGGTCGGTCAGCTGTTTCCAGCGGCCCGCCGCGTAGGACGAGGTGAGATTGGTGTTGTAGATGAGGGCGGACCGCCACCCCCTCGCGCCGTGATAGCTCCAGCCGGTGCGCGCCACCACGTCGTCGAAGGTCTTCCGGAACTCCGCCAGGCTCGACCCTTTTTCCAGCGCCTTGAGGATGGCGCCCTGCATGTCGGCGAGCATGTCGTCGCGCATGGCGCCTGCCGACATGAAGCCGCGGGCGTGCTGCTCCTTCCACAGGTCGTCCCACTTCCGCGTGGGGATCCGGACCTTGGCCTTGAAAAACTCGATGGCCTCGTCAAAGGGCAGCGGCGCGAACGACTCGGGCATCAGTCGCCCTCCTTGACTTCGGAGCGCCCGGTCAGCTCCGCCACGGCAAAGGCTTGCTGCATCAGTGCCCCGAGTTTGGCCGGATCCATCCCGGGATAGAGGTCGAGCATTCCGTCGCGGATCTCTTCGAGGCTGCCGGCGGCCATCACCAGGTCTTTGACCTGGTCAAGCATGCCGTCCATGAGCGGACCGGCCGCGTCGTCCAGCTGGTATGTCAATTCGCGCGGGGCGCTTTCCGCGTATTCTGCCCCACGTTGCGCATTTCGCGCCCCGGCAAGGGCATCTATCGCCCCGGATGCGCCTGGCCCATTCTGACGCGTTTCAGGGGATAAAACGAGCTCTTCCCCCTCATCGGGCTCCGGCACGTTGTAGGTGTCGTAAAAATACCTCCTGGAAACAGGCAGGCCGATCTCTTTCACCAGCCTGCGGTCGATCTCGCTGCGGGCCGTGAGGTCGGGCTTGGGCGCCGCATGGGTGTCCATGAGCGGGTAGCTGGTCACTCCGGGGAAGTTGAGGTCCACGATCCAGCGGACCAGCGTCTCGTTGAACACCTCGTCGAGCAGGTCGGCGTCGGCCTCCACGATCTCCTGTCGCACATCGTCCTGGGCGTCGTCTCCTCCGAGCTTGCCGGGCGTTCCCTCGGTGCTGGCGGTCTGGCTGAGAACGGCCTTGCTGATCTGCTTGTCGCAGTATTCACAGAACTCGCCGTATGAGGCCTTGCCGTTGCGGGTGGCCTCCAGGAACTCGATCTTCATGTTCTCGGGAATCTTGATGCCGGTATCCGCCTGGATGGATTCCAGGGCCGCCATGAGGTTGGCCTGCTCGGGCGCTCCGGTACCGGGAGGGTACTTGCCCACGGTCGTGGGCATGCCGAACTTCTCGTTGAAAATAAGCCAGAACTTCACGCCGTTCTTCTTGAACCACACCCACCACCAGAGTTTCTGGCCGAGCCCCTTGCCGTATGGATTGTCCGAGTCGCCATAGCAAAACACCATGAACTTGCGCTCGGGCACTTCTTCTCCCTCGATCATGCTGGACGGGGTCAGCAGCCTGAGTTCGCGGGCCGGCGTGAAAACGAACCGGCGCGGGTGCTTGGCGATGAGCCGCTTCGGCACGACGGAGCCGTCGGGCCGCCGCGTCCAGATGACCTCCGCTACATAGAACCCGTAGAGGATCCCCTGCAGCAGCTCCCGCCGAACCTGGTTGATCCTGGCGCAGTTGTCTATGGCCTCCGCCACGAAATCGGCTATTGCCAGGTCCTGGTCCGTGGACACCGGGAAGCCGTCCTGGACGCCTGTTTTGCCGGGGGTGATCTCCCAGTCCTTGCCCACCACGGACATATAGCGCGACTGCAGCACGGCTCCGGCATGGGCGTCGCGGTCCACCTCGTCGTAGAGTTTGATGCCCTTGCCTCCCGATTCGGTCCTCAGCGTGGGGTCGGGGTTTTCCAGTCGCTTGATCCACCCGGCAAAGATGTCGATGTCCTTCTCGACCGTGGCGATCTCGTCGGTTATGAGTTTCTTCTCACTGTCTTTGTCTTCAGCCATTATCTTCCCATCCAGCCGGCGAATGACAGCCTGTCGCTCCCGGTGCCGTCGTCATCGATCCTCACAAAATCGCGCTTTTTGCCCGTTGATTCGAACTCGATCGGGCAGGGGTCCATCTTCGTGGCGGCATACCAGGCCAGGGCGCCCGCGATGCCCGAGTCTCCATGCCGCTGCATGCCGTCCCGGCCCTTGGTGCGGTAGCTGTCCGGCACCTTGGCCACACCCTTTTCCATCTTGATGGCCCGGTGGTCATCCAGCACGTCCATGTCCTTGGGGATGATGATGGCCCTGTCTTCGTAGGCGGCCTTGTAGCCGGGCATGTTTTCCAGGTACCAGGGCTGCGAGAGCTGCACCTGCTCTATGCGCCAGGCGCCATACCGCTGCAGCGCGACCTCGGAGAGATAGTTGCCGTTCCCGCGGGCGTCAAACGCCGCGGCCATGAACCTGGGCAACGCGTCCAGGATGTAGAAGAGCACCTGCTCCTGCTGCTGATAGGGGATGTTTCTCAGCTCGGCAAGGAACGGGGTGCGGAACCTGAGCGTTCCGCTCTCCTGCAGCGGCCACAGGACGGTGAGGTCGCCCGTGCGCCCGAAGTCCTCGCCCAGGAAGCTCGGTAGGTTCTTCTGCAGCACGGAAAGCAGAGGATCCAGATGTTCCCTGCACCAGGCCAGCGCCTTGGCGGTCCGGTCGGCTGCCGGGAGCTGGGTGAACTCAGGCTTCTCGCTCCATCTGAGCACGGGGATGGTTTCGTCCATGCAGGCCTCGATGAGCGCTCTCGGCAGGTAGACCCCCGACCCCCTCGCCGGTATGCAGAAGAGCTCCTCCTCGGCATGGTCGCCGTAATGATCGACGAGGTCCCGCCGCCATGCGGCCTCCGCCTCTTCCGACCACGGCCTTCCGAGCCGCAGGCAGATGCGCTGATACAGTCCCTGTGCCAGCGCTTCATCCAGGGTGATGCGGTGAAGGCTGTACTTCTTTTTCCCGGCCCTTATCTCGGAGACGATCTCGTTGAAAGGGTTGTCTTCGCCGTTGTGGGTGGAGATGATGACCACGCGGCCGCCCCACATGAGCAGGGCCATCGCCGCCTTGATGAGCCCGTCCAGATCGTCGTGGAACGCGGCCTCGTCGATGACAACCTTGCCCTGCTTGCCCCTGAGGTTCGACGGCCTGGATGATAGCGCCACGACCTTGAACCCGGACGAGTAGGTGATCCGGAACGCATGGATGGACCTGTCCTCGTCACCGTCCTCGAACAGGAACTCTTCAATGGCGCTCGCCGCCTTGTTGTAGTGCCTGGACCAGTCGGCGCAGTCTTCAATGAACTCCCGGGCCATGTCCTTGTTGTAGCCGATGTACCAGACATCCATGCCCGATGCGCTCGCAGCGAGCAGGGCATCGTCCGCGGCCTCCCCCCAGGACAGCCCGACGCGCCGGCTCTTCTCGCATACCTTCACCGGGCTCAAGTCCTCCACCCAGCGCTGCTGGTAGGGGAGCAGCACCATCGGCGTGCGGCTGAATCTGTTCTCGCTTGGCATCATGTCTTGAGCCCCAGGATCTTCCGGCGGATCTCGTTTGCGGCGTCTTCCGTCAGGCCCTTTTCCGCCGGCGTCCCTTCTTCAGGAACATACTGCCGCTGCATTTCAGTCAGGAGGGTAAGTGCCTGCCTCATGTCCTTTATGCCAGCCATGCTCAATTCAGCGGGCCGCGCCAGCATGCCGTTGATCTTTGCCTGCACTGCGTCCTGCAGGGCCGCTATGGCGTCGGCGGGCGTGACGATCTCCCGGCGCGGTTCGAGGGACGGCGCATCCGTGCCGGCCTCGGACCTGTCTTTCCTGTCCGCCATTGCCGCCACCCTCTCCAGGGCCGCAGCGGCATACACGTCCTGCGGGTCTTTGCTCTGCAGAGCCTTGAAGATCAGTTCTTTCCGCAGCCTGACGGTATTGGCGCGGATATCCTTCATGGCCTGGCGGTACTCGGTTCTGCGCTCCACCCATCCATCGTCCGTGCTCCAGGTCTTGACCTGCTGGAGGCTCACGCCCGTGGTCGAGGCGACCTGTTCGAGGGTATAGCCGCGGGTGATGTAGAGGTCTTCGGCGTATTCCCTGGTCTCCCAATCGATGGACTTGCCCATTATCGTGCTCCGAGTATCTGCAAAAAAAACTATCTGCCCAGTGCCTTGTTGATAGCGCCGATCTCCCGTACGACTTCCGTGAACTCGATATGCGTACCGTTCAGCTGGAACGCCAGGTCGGTTATCACATCGGCCTCCAGGTCCTCGGGTTTTATAAAGTCGAGCACCTTGATCCGGATCGAGTCCTTCAGCGCCTTCATCCGTATCTTCAGCGCCTGCTCCTGCGTCCTCAGCTCGGCCAGGCGGCCCTGCTGCATGATCCTTTCTTCTCCGCTCATGTCATCCTCCGACCTCTATCTTGGTTTTGCGCAGGCGCTGCAAAGGGCAGAACTCGTTCTGGTTGATCTTCTCGTTCATGGTGAATAGCTTGTCGACGTTGAGCACCACCAGGTCGTGCAGGTCTTTGCACATGCTCTCGTAGCCCTCCACCAGCTTGACGTTGTTGCGGTACATCTCCTTGATCGAATCCACGTCTTCGCGGTAGGCAGTCAGAATCTTTGCCGTCTCCTTGCGGTTGTCCTCGAGCATGCGCTGGAAATTCCTGGTGTCCATGTACCAGACCACGGCAATGAGCCCGAGCGGACCGAGCAGCTCGATGAGTTTGATGTAAATCGGCAGGGAGACCACTTCCATCTCTACGTCCTTTCTGCGTATGCATTGATGCCGGCGGCGATGGCTTTCGCCAGGGCGAGCTGATTGGCCGGGGCCTTTAAAAAACGCCTGGTTTTCTCGTTGGTGACAAACTCGCACTCGACGAGCACGGCTGGCATCCTGCTGTCCCTGAGCACCTGGAAGTTGTTCTCCTTGATCCCTCTGTTGGAATGGGCGGGGAATGACCGCATGAGGGCGTCGTGGATGTGACGGGCCAGAACCCTTGTGCCGTTGCTGCAGTGGGGATGGATGTGGGTGCTGATGCCGGATGTGGTTTCCTTGTACCAGGCGTCGCAGTGGATTGAGACGAATGCGTCTGCATGCCATCCATTGGCGTCGACTGCCCGGTCGCGCAGCGAGACGAACACGTCCTCTTCCCGGCTCATGGCCACATAGTGTCCTAGGGCCTTGAGTTCGGCGCGCAGCAGGAACGCTATGATCAGGTTCAGGTCGGCTTCCTCGACATAGTCGAGCCGGCCTCCGTATGCCGCGCCGTTGTCCTCTCCGCCATGCCCAGGATCGATGAATATTTTCTGCATCAGTATGCCCCTAAAAAACGAAAAGGGCCGGATCCAGGGTTTTACCCCTGAACCCGGCCCAGTTTTCCCGACACCGGTTGTTACCGTTTGCGGATCTCCATGCGGTACTCTTCATAATCCTCAAACACTAATAGAAGTCAACATCTTTTTCTTGTTCTATTCCACCACAATCCGCAATCTGCCCCAGACCAGGCCGTTCTGGTTGCTGGCGTCAAAAACGATGAGCTTGGCATTGTACTTTCCCACGGGGATGCTCTGTGCCCCGAGAGCCAGAATCAGCTTGGCATCTCCTGCCTCAGCCCCTTGTATCCTGGATGCTTCATCCTGAGTCAGCGTGGAGCTCCAATTAAAGGCGGCAGATGCCACCTGGCTGTCAATCACCAGATCATCGGCGAGCTCGAGCTGCATTCGGGTGACCGAGGTGAGATCGGGGATGTCCCCGTCCGCAAGCAGCACCAGGTCAATGGTGTTGTCATATCTGGAATAGACTCGCTCGATCGTCTGCAACATGTCCTCTCCTTACGACAGGCTCACATCCAATGCACCGGATGGAAACGTCACGAGATCTCCCGCCCCAGGGGTCTGGTCTACCACCTGGTCATTGTCGTACATCAATACATTTCCGGCGTTGAGTGTTCCTCCATCCACAATGGCCATGCCGACTAACCCGCTCCAACCGCCTGCTCCTACGGTAGGGAAGCTGATGTCCGCCGCGTTATCGGTCGCCCCCCCGCTCACTGCATTCCATGCAGGAGAAGAACCGCCGGCTTTGTTGACCAGCACGCGCGCATAGCCAGTCCCGGAGCACTCCTTCCCGGCAGTGGTCAGCGTGGTGTCGCCATCCGCGCCAGCCGAGTCGAGCAAGGCGATGTATGTGGTGGGCTGCGCATAGGCTTGGTTTCGGAACATCATGTCGAGCAGCCAGTTACAGAGCTGGGTTGTGACACCCTCACCGCTGGAGGCTGATATCTCAACATATATCTGCCCGCTCTCTATTGATGGAGTGTTGCCTGATACGACTGCAAAACTGGGAGAGAATGCCCCGTAAGCCAGAACGTTCCCGGCCCCATAAGTGCCGCTGTCCACGATGGCATAGTGCGACACCGTCCCCAATGCTCCGGTTGCCTGGTCAAAGGTCACCGCCCCGGACTGTGTGACCCTGCGAGCCGAAGCCGCCCCAAATGTGACTGCCTTCCGGGCATAGCTGCCGGAGTCAGCGCACTCATTCATCGAGGCTCCGGTGGCAGCTTCCCCAGGGTCGGCAGTGCACAGTGCCAGATATACCGTTGCTGGCCTGGAATATGCGGACCCGAAAATGTGATTCAACAATGCGTTTTCTGCGTAATTGGAAAGACTGCCCATAGTTATCTCCTTTATATGCTCGCTATTGATCTTTGTGGCGTGAGTGACACGGTTGATCTCCGTGGCGTGAGTGACACGGTTGATCTCCGTGGCGTGAGTGACACTATTGACGTATCTATGATCCGGCCCAGGGCCATAATCGTTGCCGTAATGTCATTCGGTGTGGCCGATGCCCCGGTGATGCTGGCGACTATCTCTCTGAGCACTGCCTTCTCCACTTCCGGAGTGTTGCTGATGGCAGAGATGGCCGCCGCAATGGATCGTTCAACTGTGGCTTCGATGCCGGGGGTGACGGATTGTGCGGTGATGCCGCCCCCCAGGAATGAGCCAATTCCTCCATATGCATCGGAGGTTACCGTTGCCGCTGATATGGTGGCAATGATACTGCGCTCCACCTGTGCGGCTATGTCGGCCACCTCGCTGGCAGCGAGAATGCTGCTCACCAAGGACCGCGCGATCGTCATTCCTATGGTGGATGTGGCGGTGTCAGCTGCGACGGATGCCGCGAGGCTGATCTGGCCCGATATCTCATGGGAGATGTCAGGGGTCACGGATGCTGCAGCAATATTTGCGGAGAGCTCCCTGATGGATGTGGCGACGATGGCAGAGGTAGTGCTATCCGCAGTGACGGCCGCTGCAAGGTGCCGCGTGGTAGACGCCACTGCCGCAGGAGTTGTTGATACCCCGGCGATATTGGCCAGAAGGGAACGAGATGCAGTCTGAGTGATATCGGGTGTTATGCTCGATGCAGTTATCCCGGCCAAAAGGTTCCTGGTGAGTACTCCGACAACATCAGGCGTGACGGTAACTGCAGCAATGGATGCAGTAAGTGTCCGGCTGATGGTGGCGGAGATGGCTGATGTTGCTGAAGCTGAGGATATGGATGCAGCCAGTTCTCTGGTGACAGGCGCCCCTGATCCGGAGAGCCATCCGGGGAACATCCCCCGTAGGGGAGTTATGATGGGCTTGCGTCTGTAATCGCCCAGCGCCATGCTTACCCGCCGATCTCCTCAAAAATTACATACCCGCTGATGGGTATGGCAGAGCCCGGCGCGGCATCCAGTTTGATGCACAGATATCCTCCAGGGGAAAGCCTGATGCGCGTCTCGGGTGTGGGGAGGATATGCCAGCCATTGAGTACGTTCTGTGCCTGCCTCATGAGCATGGTGGTCTCGGCTGCGAAGGTCTCGGCGGTGAGGATATTCGTGCGGACCGTGCCACCGAACGCCGGATCTCCAACTTCCAGAGGAGCCGGTGCATTCGAGGCGCCCTTTGCGCTCTGGTTTGTGGCTGTTCTGAACACATTGAGCGGAAGCTGCTCCGATGTTTCAGAGGTATCCTGAGTGATGACGATCTCATGGATTTCAACCACCGCGTCGGATGGGGCTGCTAAAAAAAACAGCTCACAGACTGCCGCTACTGAAAGAGCATCCAATGAAGCAGTGTACATTCTACCCATATGCTTATCTCCTTAAGAGGGTGTTCTGTCTGTGTGCAAATAGTGGGGGGAAAGGAAATGATGGAGCTGCCGTATACACAACCCAAAACCCTACTGCGATATCACTGTACGGTGTGTTGGTGTGCCCCCAGGTGGCAGGGAGCCCGGATGCCCAAGTGTACCCACTCCCCAGGGAGGCTCTCCCAGATACAGAATCATAATAGAATTGTACCGGGTCGGCCTCGGGTAGCAGCGCCACCCAATATGGGGTATTTGCGCTTAATGTCTGCACATACGCACCGGAACAATCGGCCTTTGAAGCAGAGGCGGCCAACGTGATGGTGATATCGCTGCCCACCTTGGCCTCGGGGCAACTATTTCCGGAATCATCACCATATACAACCATCTTTGCATGGGCTGTCCCGACATATGTGTTACTCAAGTATGCATGAAGTTCCGAGGTTGTTCCTCCTGATGCATCTGACGTGCCTTTTAGTGCGAAAGCGTAATCTGTCCCATATGCCGAGGCGGGATTTGTTGAATATCCCAAGGTCGGATCTATGATTACGGGATACGCCGCGGCATCAAGCCATTCCTGTGGAATGGTTATTGTCCATGTTTTTGATTTTTCATCAATTTGTTGCTCAAGCCATATCTCAACGCCCTTTGCATCAATAGCCTTAGGTCTATATATATGGCAAAATTTACCAGTTTTGAAATGGTTGTTTCTTTCTTTCCAGTAAACGGCGTAAGACCCGATAACATTATCGGGCCGGTAAAATCCGAGATCGATCTGATCTTGTGTCAATGCAGGTTGGTAATGAAAACTCAGACCATCGGCAAAAGCAAGATCCAGGCTGATCGTGTTTTGTTTTGGAAGTTTATCGAGAATAATTTCATACTCAAGATCACCGTTTTTATCTATGTAATATCTATGCACCAGATCGCCGACGGTGATAGATATTTGATCACCTGTGAGCCTCTCAGATACCGTTGTAATGATCGAGTCTGTATGGTTAATGTTGAGCCAGGCCTGATCATGCCACTTGGAGGCATTGATGTTAGGTATAAACTTCGCACCCTCCAGGCCTCCAAGAACCAGCGATGCGATTGCCAAACCGTCTGAGTCTCCAAGCTCGGAACGGCAATTCTTGTTCACTTCGTCATAGATTAGAGCCATTTCGCAGGGTGCCTCTATTGCACGGTAATAGTGATCGTCATCACCTTGCCCGGAGCAATGTCGATGGGGATAACAACCGGAGCAGTTGGAGGCGTTGGAACAAGAGCCTGCACGACCGCCGAATAATCGGAAAGATTGCCGGATGTATCCTTTGCTCTGAGCACAGCGGCGTAAGGCCCTGGCGTGGCATTGGTAAGCGTCCAATCCGTTACCTTCCCGAGCTCAACTATATGCGTAAATGGTCCGGTGTAGGTCCATTGGCCATTTGCAAGTGTCCATCCGGAATCTCCAGGAATTACATAGTTCAACGTATAGCCTGCAAGATCCGTTTCAGTGTTTGCATTCCAGGTGATCCTGAGGTCCGCCCCGAAGAGAGGTCCGCTGAAAATTAACAGCGCCAGGGCAATGATCATCCGAACAATGATTTTTCCGTTTTTACATTTTGACAGCTTCATATTATCTCCCTTCAGGCAGTTAATCTCCGTAATGGATAGGTGCAAGTCCATTTTTTTGAATATTTGCTGCAGTAATCATCAATATCATCGGGCTGAGTGCTTCCCAGGGGCATGCCAAAATCGTCATGGATCTCATCGATCGCTGCTTCCACCACCCAGGTGCATATGGGGTATCGGCCATCATGATTCAGGCGGCGAAAAAGGTAGACTCCACCGCAGCACCAATCGAGAAAATGCGTTATCAGCTTGCCCATGCCGTACTTCCGGCCCACATAGCTCCTGGCCTTGGCGGACATATGCGCACGCTCAAGAGGAAACAGGCCTGCGCGGCGATAGATGACCACCTGGTCTTTGCAGGGTGGCCCGTACTGGCTCCACAGTGTGTGCTCCCGCACGGTGATCAGCGCCTCGACTATGCGGGCCGTCTGCAGCGTACCCGCCTCCACCACGATACCCACATGGTTCACCCTGGTACGCGGCTCGCCGATGGAGCGGGTGCAGAACCGGATGCCCTTGGACAACCATGTCTCCCCTCGGGTGCAGAAGATGTCTCCGGGATGAAGGATCTGGTTCGTGTATTTCTCGTCCATCGTTTGCTCCGAGTATCTGCAAAAAAAATCGGGCCGGACTCCAGATGGTTCTGGAAGCCGGCCCGATTGTCTCGACACCGTACTTATTTTTAGATCAGATCAGTTGCCTTTAGCGTCTCCTCTTTTTTTATGCTCGTGATTCGGCCATGCTCGATCGATATGACCAGCTTGCCGAAGAATTGCGCGGATGTCAAGGACTTCACTAGCTCGATGAGCTTATCAATGCTGATATGCATAGGTCCCCCCATTACAAAAATCCCTTCTCCCGCGCCAGCCACTCGGGGATCTCTATCTCCACTTCGCGGAGGTTGTTGTACCGTGACAGGAACTTGATCAAACTCTTGGGCAGCCAGGCCTCCCTGGTGCCGTCCGTAACCTGTATGGCCTTGAGATGGGGCCGGTCTATCAGCACCCTTACATACACTGCGAACGGCGTGTTGTTGCGTTTCGCGGGCTTCATTTGAGCACCACGGCAAGGACATTATCCTGACGGTATCTGCGCTTCTTGTCGGGCTGCCAGATGCCTATCTGTCGGGCCTTTTTCTTCGCCATGACGTCTTCGATCGTATACACTCCGTGGCCCTCGATCCACACCTGGCGGCCGAACGTCCAGCCCTGCTCCAGGAGGTCGCGGCTGACGGCCACCACGCCGGGCCTGCACTTTGTCATCACGGCCGTGGTATGCGGCGTCGAGTCGGTCTGTGCAGCCTCGCTGTTGTAGCAGGTGATGGTCACGCGGGCGGCCGCCTGGGCGCCCAGGCTTTCCACCTGGTCGCGGATGATGCCAAGCTCCTGGTTGATGCCCTGGAGGGCCTGGTCCTCTGGCCGGTCGGAGAGGATCCCGGAGGCGAGCACCGCGCCCAGAGATATGACAATCCCGGCCAGGACGCCAACAACGGCGATCCGCTTCCACATTAGAATCTCTTCGGGGAAGACATAGGCTCTCATCAGATCATCCTTCCGTTATGAGAAAATCAATCTCTGCGTCGGCAACTTCCCGGTATGCGGATTCGAATGCCTCCTTGGGTGACCAGCTCTTATACCCGTCTGGATACACCACGAGATAGCCTTCGCGCCTCAGTTCTTCAGCCGTCACGCCCTTTGCCCCTTTGATTTCTCCCTTGAAGTGCCCCTCGCTCATCGGTTCAGCCTTGACGATTTTTGTCCCAATATAGTTTTTCAATGCAATCCTCCTGGAGGGTTATGTTTTTTTCAGCTGCTCTATCTTGGTCCTGAACAGTCGATCTGCTCGGTTATAGAGATTGTTGGCCCTGGTAAATTTGTTATGCGCCTTTTCATGCTTTTTATGGTCTCCAGCGCTCGCGTTCATCTCGGCTATGGCCTCATCCATCATCGAGAGGGCTTTCTTGCTCATTGCGGCGGCCCTGATCAGATACACCTCGCGGTCACTGAGCGAGAAAATGCATCTTGTGCGGATGATCTCAATCAACTCATCCTTGGCGAGTGTATGCAGGAGTTTGATATTAGTCACTTCTGCCGTCTCTCCTGTATGGCCTTGAGCGCCTCGATACAGTTGTGGGCCTGGTAGAAGCCCAGGAACCGCAGGTCGCCCGTTTTGAACCTGGCCTGCAGGAACCCGCGCAGGCTGAGCTCGCGGTTGCCGAAGCCATCTTTTGCCCAGTACCACTTCATGCTGTCCCAGGCCGTCTCGATGGCGGCGAGCTGGGCCGGGGTGGCCATGTTACCGCTTCGACTCTTGCCCAGGGCGTCGCGCCATTTCATCTTGTATCTCACAAACCCGGAGTACTCGTGCCTGGCCGGCTCCTTCTTGAAACCGCAGGCCCGCAGGTGATCGATCACCCGCTCGAAACCGTCCTGGTCGAGGAGGGTGCAGGAGTCCACCCCGGCCACGCTGGCCAGCATGTCCCGGTAGGTGTCGTCGTCAAGGCCCAGCCGGCGCACTGCCAGCTTGACGAGCTTGACCTGTGCTTTTGTGATGGATGCTCCGGTTGTGCGCGGCAGGCTCATTTGTGGCCTCCCTTACTGTCTCTCAATATCCAGGCCCGCAGAAACTCGTCCGAGGTGGTGGCCCCGATGCTGCAGGCGAGCTGGTCGCACGCGGTGATCCGCAGGATGTGAGCGCTCATGGTGAAATGCCGGTTCCACGATTCGGTGCCGAATAGAATGAGAGGGCTGCGCATGTGTCTGCAGACGACGGATGACTTGTCGGGCAGAAGGTCGGTCGCGAGCAGGAACCCTCCCAGGCCCAGCTCGACTATCGTCCCGTACCCGCTCAGCGTTCCCCTGTCCATGCCCAGCTTCATCATAAAATGGGCGCGGGTGCGTACACGCTCACATGTCCTGCGCTCCTCAGTCATTGTCGTCCCCGTTCAATATGCCGGCTCCCCTGATAAACAGGTAAACGGCTATCCCCGCAATGCAGACGCAGAGCGTTATGGGCAGCCAGGTCATCATCCGGCTATGCCCCTGAGCAGGTGCTCGGCCTCGCGGATCTTCTCCTCGATCTGCCGCACGGTAGTTTTCGGCACGAAGATTCCGCTGAAGTTGCGCTGCAGCGCCTTGATCTCGGCCGCATACTTCTGCGGGTCCGACTCGATGCGGGCGAGCCCCCTGGTGATGAGGCGCACAAATGCCGGCATGGGGTCGTTCTCGGGAGCGAGGTTCATGCGCTCGATGGCCTGGGCGCCTTCGGGCTCATCGAAACACAGCGTGAGCTGGTCTATGATGTCCACATAGGCCGCTTTGCGGCCCCGGCTCATCTTCATGAGCCCGGTCATAACCCTCTTGCGGCGCGCCTCATATACGGCCGCTTCCTCCTCCGGGCTCCCTGGCAGCCAGTAGCCGCCTCCGTTGCCTGGCATGGAGCAGATGGGCAGGAGATGCGTATTGATGAGATGGTTGGTGAGCTCCCGCACGTTGCGTTTTGCCTGCTCCAGGTCGCATCCGCCGAAGACCCAACCGGCCAACGTGTTTGCGGGGATGGCGCTCTCGCGGCCCTGGCCCTGGCGCTGCAGTATGTCTATGCAGCGCTCCTCAATGGTTGTCAGCGTGGCGCTGTGTTCTCCGGCATCATTTATGCCCAGGTCGGCGTGGGTGATGGTGGTGTGGGAGTCCATCATGCCTGCTCCCCGATGGGATAACTCCGTGCTAAGTCATATATGATCTGCTCTTCAAATGTCCGGATCTGTTTCGCGGCCCTGTCTTCTATGCACTCGCGTAGACCCGGCACCAGCGAAAAATCAATAGAGGTAGGGGGTATGCCTCGGACAGGGGCCTGTTTGTGATCAGACTTCAGCTTTACGGGTTTCTTGGGTTTTCTTGTGCTTGGATATTTTTCATCCAAGGTCCCGTTTGCCCATAGCCGGCCATAGTCTTGATCACATAAGCCCCTGGCCTTGATAAGCTTGTGCTTCTTGCATTCCAGGCATATCCCCATCTTGGTCGGTTTGCCCATAGCTGTTACCTCCTCTTTCTTCTCCACCGTGGCAGGTGCGGCCCCTGGTGTTTTCCGTCTTTCCTCCACCTCCCGGCAGAGGCGCTGCCATTCCGCGCAGCCCTCGCAAGCCATTGGCATATACCCGCTGGCCCGCATGCGCGCTCCCTCGGTCCCCGGCGGCAATGAAACCGAACCCCCCCCCAGCCTGGGTTTTGCCCGGTTGGCCGCGCATGCCTCGGGCGACAGGATGCTGCTGGTGCGATCGCACCGGAAGGTGTTGCGCTCTATCCAGTCCAGCTCTCTCGCTTTGTCCATGTCAGCACTCCGCATAGGGGGGCATTTCAAGGAAATGCTGCCTTGCGTAGGGCGGGTTGTATATCCAGACCACAGGGCCGCGGTGTGTATAAATGCAGTAGAACTGGTCTGGCAGGTGTTTGCCCTGGCTGACCGCCTCATTGAATGCCGCCTGCATCCTGGCGTCGAGCTCGCGGAGGACCTGCAGCTCGCCGTCTGGATTCAGCGCGGGTCCGGGCTCGGGCTGTATGGCCTGCACCCGGCGATTGTAGGCCTCGACCTCCGGATCATCGCCGGCGCCGCCATCTTCAATGCCCCCTGTCGGATCTCGGTGGTCGCCTGCTTGCTCCTCCATGCGCCGGCCGTACGTCTGCAGCCCGCGCCAGGTCATGAATGCAACCATAGCCAGCAGGACCGTTTCCAGGATTGCCTGCCCCATGCTCATTTCAGGCACTCCTTGCGCAACAGCGCCTCGACGGCCATAAGCGAGTTCCGGGCCGCGATCACGTCTCCGGCCTTCAGCTCGCGCATCATTTTCCACCCGGCCGACATGGCCTCCTGGATGGCCCGTTCCGTCCTGTTCATGCCCATCCGCACATACGGAGCCCGGTTTTGATCCATGCCGGGCTTGATCCGGTAGCGGAACCGCTTCTTCTCGTCACGGCCCAACACATCCAGAACCCCCTGCTTGTTCAGTTCCCGGATATATCTCTTGCAATAATCAAGAGATGCGCCCGAATACATGGCAATATCCCAGATGCTGAACACCTTGCTCAGCCGCATGGCGCGCCAGGCCTTTTCCAGCAGCTCCTGCGGCCGTAACGGGTCCGGGTCGCGCACAAACTCGTAGACGACCCCGGTGATGCCCATGCCGGCGGACTCTCTCAGTGCGCCCTTCCTGACCAGGAGCGCCATCTGCGTATCGAGCGTCTGCTTGTCTGTAATGCCCAACGCCCGCCGGCACTGCTCCACGGATGAGCACCCCATGCCGCGGAAATAGTCGAGGACCAGGTCGGCCAGTGGGCTCATTTCTTCTGCTCCGGTATCACCTGCAGCACGGCCGCGCGGGCTGCATCCGCCGAGATGGTCTTGGTGGAGTTTGCCCGGGCCACGATTTCGGCTGTGGAGAGAGTGAGCTCGATGAGCCGTATGTCGCCGCCCGTGGCTTTCTGCAGCACGTCGGCGGAGTCGCCCGGCACCTGCAGGTCGAATGCCTCGCGGGCGAAGCCGGTGATGTCGGTGGTGGTCATGGGCTGGAATTCCATGACGGCGCAGCGCCTGGACCAGACCCTGCGGTCGCGGTTCATCATGTGGGGCAGAGCCTCCTCTCCGATGAGCACCCAGGGAACCCGGGCGATCTTGCAGAGGTCGCGAACCGTCTCCAGCAGGCGGGGGCCGATGAGGTCGGCCTCGTCGAGGATCACCGGGACCCTGCGCTCGTTGGCCAGGTCGATGATGGCATCGAACGCCGCCTTCTTGCGCCTGGGGATGTTCTCCTTGGGCAGGCCGTAGGCGGTGAGTATGTCCTGATACATCCACAGCACGCTCCAGTCGCGCAGCGATTCCACCAGCACGCAGTCGTTCTGGGTGGCGTACCACCTGGACGTGCGGGACTTGCCGCGGCCGGCGCGGCCGAAAACGAGCGCCAGCGAATCTGTGCCCATGCGGTTTTCCACCTGCTTCATGGTGGCGACAAACCGCCTGACATTGTCGGTCATGACGAATACCGGCTTCATCGAGCCTCCTCTCTAGTGCATTTGTGCGGCATGGCAATCCTCGCCGTGCTGCTGGATAATCCCGTCATAGTAAGGCTTCAGCATAAGATACTGCTTGCTCTGCTCGTATTCCGCCATAAGGCTGAGCTGGCCCTCGGTGAGCTGCTCTCCGGCCAGCCTGGACCTGAGGTGGTGTTCGTAGGCGTCGCCCTCATTGATGAACCGCACCTTGGGCTGGGCATCCAGGTGGATCACCTCGACCTTGGCGGCCTCGGTCTCGATGTGCTCGATCTCCGCTGGGGTGAGGTCCGATTGCAGGGCCGCGATCTGCTCGGCCGGCGCGGCATCCGGGATGGTCAGCCAGGGCACGCGCTTCGCGGCCTGCCTCCAGGAGGACTCGGTCTCCTTCTTGAGGCGCTTCTGGTCGGCCAGCTTCTGTCTGAGCGTCTCTCGATCGAGTTTGGTGCCCTGGGCCGCCAGCGGATGCACCAGGCTGACAGGCAGGGCCGAGCACAGGAACGTGGTGCCGTCTGCTGTATAAACATGGACATAGGCCATGTCGAGCATGTCGTAGCGCACCAGTACCGGTGACCGGTACCCGTATAGGGCATCGTCATAGTAGTGCTGGCCGAGCAGGGTGATGCCGTTGCGGTGGACGTGCTTGATCTCTTCAGTCATCATGAGGTCGCGGAGCTGCTCTTCGTCCACGCCGGACCCCTTGCCTGCGTCCCATATGTCGCCCGGCTTCTGTCCCTTGATGCCGGAATGCGGCCGGTTGGCGTATTCTTCCCATGCCCATGTCCGGATGATCTGCTGTGCTTCCTGGACGGTGGGCACATGGGGGTTGTGCAGCTGTTTATGCAGGCGTTCGTTGCGGTGCATATGCGCCGGCTTATCGGGTATGGAGGCGCCGGAATAGCTCGGTATCAGGCGTTCCAGCTCGTTGAACGTGCCGAAAAACCTCTCCACCACCTTGGCCTTGGCGTTGTACGGCTTGGCGAAGTGGGTGTCGATGCCAAGCCTGGCATAGAGGCCGCGGATCCCGGCCTGCTCGAAGTCGGTTTTCGCGGTATCATCGGTGAAAACCTTTGCCCTGAAAGCCTTGCCGTTATCGAGATAGACGGCGCGCGGCATCTTGCCCAGGGCGCGGATGGCCCGGCGGAGCGCCGCGTGTATGGTCTGGATGTTTTCGGAGAACATGATGTACCACCCGGCCGGGAAGCGACTGGCCCAGTCGAAGAACATGAGCAGTGTGGCGCGCCCTGGGCGCCCGGTGAACGGGTTGATAATCTGGAAGTTGAGCGGATGGCCGTCGGCCACGAGCACGTCTCCCACTGCCAGTGCGGATATGTCGCGTTCGAGGTAGGGCAGGGTCTTTTCGGTAAGAGCCTTCTCGCCCTCCCGGGCGAATACCCACTTGTCGTAGTTGGCGGAGCGCCAGTCGAGCAGCGCCCTGCGCATGGTGGCGTCCGATGCCGCGGTCGGGATACACCGCTGCTCCAGTTCCTTCCTGGCCCAGCGGATCACCTGGGAGACACGCAGCCGGTTCGGATGCAGGGCGAACTTGAGCATGGTGTCCATCTCTTCCGTGCTCACCAGCCGCTTGCCCCTGCGGTGCTGGCCGTATTTCTCGGCCAGGACGGTCATGTCGTAGCCGCTTTGCTCGAGCCGGCGGCACCACTTGTCGAGAGTCTTCATGGCCACGTCGCCCAGGGCTGCATATATAATAGGATACGAAACCCCGGCATTGTACTGCTCGACGAACGCGGTAAGGGAGTCCTGCCGCGTTATCGCCCCCATCGGCCGGCGGGCGCGCAGGTACTCCATGCACAGGTCGTATCTGGCGGCCGCGGTGCGGTTCTGTTGTGGGGTAAGGCCCAGGCATATGGCCGATGTCGTCTCGGTTGTGAAAAAAGCACCGGGCGCAGGCCGATCCTGCGCCCGGTCATTGAGGAGGTTTCCGCCAGCGATAGGCGGACTACTGATGACCGTTGCATCTGAGTCGGGTATTTCGGTGGAGCTATTCAGCGCCGCTTCGCGCGCGGGATCATCGTCCAGGTGCCCGTCTCTTGCTGTCATGTTGATCGTTTGCAGCGACGCCGAATACCGCCTCCGAATGTCGAGGGGGAGACCGGAGAGAGGGTAAAAGCGGATATTATTGCCAGGGTGCATTTCTTCGACATAGGGCCAACTTTCGCGCTGAGCTCTTTTCTCAACAGATCTTTTGCCCCGCCCCATTAGTTTCGAAAGCTCTCTGTGGGAGAGAAATGTCTCATAGCTATTTTGATATGGAACGAGGTGGAGGCCCATATTTATCTCTTTATCCCTGCGGACACTTCTAGCCTGAGAATCTCTGCATCGAGTTCGCGTCTTCGCTGTGTCAGTTTGGCCAGTTTCACCAGCTTGCCATCCTCTGGGCTGATTACCTCATGACCTAGGGGGGCAAGTAATACTTTGAACGGCTCTACACTCTGGGTTGCTACGCAGAAGGCTGGCAGGTGCTCGGCGCGCAGGCCGTAATCCTGGTTATTACTGGTGTATTTGTCCAGCATATCCTTGCTGATGGCCCGACCGACGAGCTCGCTGATCTTTGCGGCCACTATGTAGCGGGAATCGGAGGTCAATGCCCTAACGGCCTTCTCGAGGCTATCCCGAAATAACATGCTCACATCCAAAGGTCCTTCTGTTATCTGGTTGTCAAACAGCTTCTGCTGGACTGACATAAGACCGGTCAAATCTTTTCTCCTAGTTGACATAGACAACCCCCTCGAATCTGATTATATTAAAAGTATAGGGCGTCAGTGTTGCCGCACCGCCGCCCAGGAGAAGAAAGGAGGATCTTAACTGATAGAAAGGTGAGGGCTTAGTCATCAGGAAGCTTTCCTTCTGGGCTCAGAACCCCAGAGTTTTTTATAGGGTATGCCCAACTGTTCAGCGATATACTTTTCCACACGGCGTGATCGCCCTCGGCGTGCAATGATGATGGATACGGTGGCCCCGGATATTTTCAGGGCTCGGGCAATCTTGGTTTGGGGTATTCCATGTTCGACTAACAGCGCTTTAATTTTGTGAGGAGTCAATTATTGTGACCTCAACATTTATTTATTTAGACTATAAGTTGAGCTGAATACTATGTCAACCATAAATTACGCTGAACTTAGTTCTCGCATCAAGAAAATACGTAGCGATGCGGACTTAAATAAAAATAAGTTCGCTAAATCATTAAAGATATCTCCTACTTTTATTGGAGATATAGAATCAGGGAAAAATAAAAAAATAAGTCCTTCTTTAGCTAGGCTTATATCAATACAATACGGATTCAGTGAGAAATGGATTCTATCAGGTGAAGGTGTAATGAAGCTCCAAGCTCCTATACCTCCAGCTTCTGAAGCAGCTCAAAAAGTCTCATCCGCCATCACTATGGCTCTGCGGGTTCTTAGTTCCGATACATCTTATGCTGATGCCCTTTATCTAAACATTGTTCATTTTGATCGCGCAATTCAAGCCGAAAAACAACAAACGATAGATGCGACGCGTTTATCTACGCTTGAGAATCAAGTGGCTGAGCTCGCCCAACAGGTCAAAGCTTACCAGGAGGAAAATAGATATTTAAAACAACTCCGGTCTTCGGAAGAGGAATCTGCCCTCATAGACGCGAGCTCAGGGTTAGATCAGACCTCTTCCCCGAAGACCAAGTGATTATTATTTATTAATTACCCTAATATAATAAGGTATAGGAGGTGTTTAAATGGTGTTCGTATGGTTTTTGCTATGGATCATTTTAAGTTTTGTTGTGGCTCATCTTGCTGAAAAAAAAGGGAGGTCGGTTGGTGGATATCTTCTCCTCTCATTAATTCTTAGTCCAGTGATAGGTTTACTGTGTTTGTTGGCTGCAGGAGAAAATAAGGAGCGCCTCGAACTTAACGGCCTCCATGATGGATCATTAAAAAAATGTCCTAATTGTGCTGAATTGATTAAAAACGAGGCTCGCGTTTGTCGATTTTGCAATAAAGAATTTTGGATTGAGGCGGCGCCTAAAGAATAGCAATTGTGTATGGGAAATACTTTGCCCATTCAAATATAACGAACACTAATTATAGCATTTGTTATATTTATAGTATCTTCCCCTATTTTGTGAAAATTAATTTTTTTTCGTTTCGCGCTGTTTCGCGCTGCGCATCATTGAACGTTGTTTACACCCGATTTCAATTCAATTATGCGTCAACAACCCTGTTTGAATTAACTGCTCAAGTTCTTGCCTGCCACAATCCTTACTCTATCTCTAAATCTGCTCTTAGCGCCATCCTTCTCCTCGTAGCCTACGCACATTCACCTCGCCCAGGGCGGGTACTCTTGCTCCGAGTATCTGCAAAAAACCCAGCGCGTAATTTTTGCAGATACCTGGAGCAAATAAACTGCCAGAATGTGAAAGAATGTAATTTTCAGAAACCTTATTTAGACTGGCTCAGGGAGCTATTTTGTATGGCAATTGTCTGGTATAAGTCTGTACCGATCTAGGCACCACCACTACAGCATAACCCTTGCCCCGAGTATCTGACAAAGAACACTGAACAATAATAAAGGGTTCTGCAGTTAGGCTTGCCCCGGCCTTGGAGGCCTTGACAGAGAGGGCCCCGTGTATTATTGAAAATAATATGCAACTAGGACACCTCAAACCATCGTGCTCGACCTGTTCTCCCAATGGCACTTGTGTCGATAAATTAAGCTCTATTTTGAGTTCTTCCGGAGGGAGGCTGACAAAAGAACGCCTGTCCTTATTGCGAATTGTTTGCGATATAGAGGGTCACTTTCACCCCTACCAGGTGCGAGACCTCCTGAAGGAACAGGGATACCCCCTGTCCCTGACGACCGTGTACCGGAACCTGTCCCTGCTTGTCCAGGCGGGCATCATCCGCAGGACAAGCGTGAACGGCGATATCGGGACGGGCGGGGCCCGGTATGAGCATATCTGGGACCACGAGCACCACGACCACCTCATCTGCTCGCGCTGCGGCAGGACCATCGAGTTTTCGTATCCGGCCATCGAGGTCCTCCAGGAGGCAGTGGCCAAGGAACACGGGTTCATCCTGGAAGGCCACCACCTGGAACTGACCGGCGTCTGTCCCGAGTGCAGGGCGCATGAGGGCACAAGGAGCGCCTCATGACAGCGCGTGACTATAAGGCCGCCATGCCGGTGACGCAGCCGCGCCACGATGCCGGGGATTCCCCGGCAGGCACCCTCGATTCCACAAAACATGTTATGAAGGAACAACCATTGACGATCCTTGACATGAAAGAAGACGAAACGGCATTCATCAGCGCCATCACCGGCGGCAGGCACATGAAGGCACGCCTGGACGGGCTTGGCATCCGTGCGGGAAAACGAATCCGGCTCATCAGCACCGCACCGTTTAAAGGCCCTCTCCTTGTTGAAGACATCTCGACAGGGGCAAGGGTCATGATCGGCCGCGGCATGGCTGCATCCGTGGAGGTGCGCCATCAAGGCCCCTCGTGAAGAACTTGTCATAGCCCTGGCCGGGCAGCCCAACTGTGGCAAATCCACCCTCTTCAACGCTGTGGCGGGATTCAAGGTCAATACCGGAAATTTTGCCGGCACCACGGTTTCCTTCACCGAGACGAAGGTGTTCATGGGCGGAGAGACCTTCAGGCTCATCGACCTGCCCGGCACCTATTCCATCTCATCGCAGGACCTTGCGGAAAAGGAGGCGCGGGACTACCTGCTCTCCGGCAACGTGGATGTCATCATCAATGTGCTCGACACGTCGATCCTGGCCCGTTCCCTTGAGCTCACCATACAGCTTCTTGAGATGAACATACCCATGGTCATGGCGCTCAACATGTTCGACGAGGCCCTGGAAAAGGGGACCGCCATCGACCTGGCAGCACTGAAAAAGCTCACCGGCGTGGAGGCCTACCCGGTCATCGCCGTGGAGGGGAGCGGGGTGCGCGAGGTCTTCGATGCCGCACTTCGCGTGGCAGGCGAGGGCTTCAACCCCGTGAATCCCGTCTACGACCGGGACGTGGAGCAGTGCATTGCCGAAATTGAAGAACGCTACCCGAAAGACCTGAGGATTGCCTTCCCCGTGGACGAGCGGTTCGTGATCGTCAGGCTCCTGGAGATGGACCAGGAGTTCGAGACGGCAGCTGCTGAGATCGATCCGGGGTTCCTCAGGTTCGTACAGCAAAAGCGCAAAGACCTGGCCGAGATGCACAACTGGCCCGAATCCGGCGTGTTCGCCTCCCACCGGCATGCCATCGTGTTCGACCTCTTCGAAAACGTGGCCAGGATCACCCATAAGCACACCCTGAGCCTGAAGGAACGCATCGACCGCTTCATCATCAACCCGGTTGGCGGCCTGGCGGCCATCGTGGGCCTGCTTTTCTTCATGTTCTTCGCGTCATTCGAACTGGGAGATATCATCTCGGGCCTCATTGAATCACCGCTCGATGCCCTGGGACAGAGTCTCGCCGGAATGGCGGACGGGCTTGCCGCGGTGGCCGTTTCCGGACTCTACGACGGGTTCGTCTCGGGCATAGGGATCGTGCTGCCCTATCTGCTGCCGCTCCTCGTCCTCATGGCCATCCTGGAGGACTCCGGGCTCCTGCCGCGCATCGCCTTCATGGTGGACGGACTGCTCCACCGCTTCGGCCTGCACGGTAAGTCGGCCATCCCCATCATCTTAGGCTACGGGTGCAACGTGCCCGCCATCATGGCGGCACGGAACATGGAATACGAGCGCGACCGCATCATCACCATGCTCATCGTCCCATTCATCGCCTGCTCTGCGCGCACCGTGGTGATCCTGGCCCTGGCGGGGAAATACCTGGGGGGGGCCGTAACCACAGGCATTTATCTCGGGAACATCCTGATAACCCTTGCCGTCTCGCTCTTCATATCCAGGCTGCAGACCCGGGAAGCCCCGGGCATCATCATGGACGTGCCGCCGCTGCGCAGGCCTTACGCCGGCCTGGTGGCGAAAAAGGCGTGGTGGAGGCTCAGGGAATTCATGGTCTTCGCCTGGCCGGTCATCATAGTGTCGAGCCTGGTTCTGGCCTTCATTACGCACATGGGCATGGACAGGATCGTGAACAGCCTTTTCTCGCCCCTTACCTCGGGCATCCTCATGCTGCCCGACCAGACGGGAATTACCCTGTTCCTGGGCATCTTCCGCAAGGAACTCACGCTGGTCATGCTGAACCAGGCATTGGGGACCCATGACGTTTCCATGGTACTCTCGTCCGGACAGATCCTGGTGCTCGTGGTCTTCACTGTCCTGTACATCCCCTGCATCGCCACCATCTCAACGCTCTGGAAGGAGGGCGGGTGGAAGGTGGCCCTGTATTCGGTGGGACTGAACACCGCTGTGGCCCTCCTGGTGGCCGGCGGTATTGCGCAGGTCATGAGGTTCCTTTAGCTGGTTTCTGAGCCTGAGTGGTTATTCTCCCGGCTTGGCACCCGGGTTGTCGATATCCAGTTTGGCTGTACTGCTCCCGAAGAAGTTGCATGTGCCGGTTACCTCTATCACATCGCCCTTCGCAGCCGGAAAACTGTACGTATAGGTGAAACTTGTCTTGTCAGCCTGGCTTTCGTAGAGATTGCTGCTCACGAGTGTGCCGTTTTTCTTGATCTCCACCTGTTTGACGTAGTGCATGGTGGGGGCTATCGTGTTGTGGGTGATCGTCACCGTGAGCGTCATGGAGGCAGAATCGTAGCTGAGCTGGATATCCTGGGGGGCATGGGCGCTGGCGCCGGTGGTGAAACACAGCAGCGCTGCCAGTACGACGGACGTGAACAGAACCAGGTTAACGGATAATCGATGGGGATTCATCAATGTTCTCTCCTCCTTTTCAGTCGGGCAAACCCTGCACGGCTTCAGCCATCATACCATGCCTGTCGAGTTGTGGGAAGATTGCCCTGCGGCCCTGCATGCCTCAAGATTCAAAGGCTGCTCTATTGATTTAAAATCAATGCTCATCATACTTACATGTGGCTCGCCAGGAGAGGCTGTCATCACTTCCAGTAAGGCCAGAACCCGGAACTTGTGATTAATTCCAGAAGCTCCCAGAGCAGATAGGCCCAGATGAACCACATGGAACCAAGTATTCCTTTGCGGATGTACACGGTGTTCACCGAGATTGTTTCCGGTTCGCTGTACAGGCTGAAGTTGGGGAACCAGCGCGGCGTACGTGCCAGGTATTCGGAATATTCAGGGCCGAACAATGTGGAGAGCCTCCTCTCCTCTTTTTTCACGACATACTGGTAATAGGCCATGAACAGCACTGCGAGAAGCAGTGCCAGTAATGGATTCTCCACAGTCAATCCCAGGCCGACCGCGCCAATAAAGCTGAACACGTACAGGGGATTGCGCACAACTGAGTAAGGCCCGAAGGTCATGAGGACATCATTCTTCTTACCTCCGACAAAGATCAGGCACCAGATACGGCCCAGGGTTGCGGCAACAAGGAACACAAGTCCTATCATTTCGCACATCTCCAAGATGAACCGGGGGAAGTACTCCGGCGGATGATTGAAGAGGACATACAACACCAGGGTGGCGATGATAATCCTGGTTAAGATTATACGATTGGTGCTCGAAAACACTTTCTCAAACATGTGCTGTCCTTTAATGAAATGTCAGATGCCCGGCATGAACAATGCCGGTAAAAACCCGCTTCCGGCTGTATACCATTTTAGGGCCTGATAAGCAGCTATTATACTACAATACATGATGTGTTCAGCAATGCCATTCAATAATGAACACATGTGCAAACAGATCATTCGCGCTGAATCTCATGAGATCAGACATGGACCTTATAAGATCGTGATCGTGGACTGCGTCATGGCGCAGGTCATGAGGTTTCTGTAACCGTTATAAAACTTCGTATCGGCTACGGGGTCCCTCACGGGGCCTGGAACAGCCAGGTGGAGAGGTAGCGCTCCCCGGAATCAGGCAGCAGGACCACGATGGTCTTACCCTCCGCCTCCGGCCTTTTTGCCACCTCAAGGGCCGCCCACATGGCCGCACCGCTCGATATGCCCACCAGGATCCCCTCCTGCCCGGCCAGGGCGCGGGCCGTACGACCGGCATCATCACTGTCCACCAGGATGACCTCATCCAAGATCCCCCTGTTCAGGATGTCGGGCACAAACCCGGCGCCGATGCCCTGGATCCTGTGGGGACCGGGCTTGCCTCTGGTGAGCACCGGCGAGTCCATGGGCTCGATGCCCATGATCTTCACAAGAGGGTTCCTGGCCTTGAGGACCTCCCCCACCCCGGTGATGGTGCCCCCGGTGCCGATGCCGGCGACGAAGTAGTCCACAGCTCCTTGCGTGTCCCTCCAGATCTCTTCGGCCGTGGTCTCCCGGTGGGCCATTGGGTTGGCCTTGTTCTTGAACTGCTGGGGCATGAAGCTGTTCCTTGTCTGGCCGCAGAGCTCCTCGGCCTTCTCCACAGCGCCCCTCATGCCTTTTGCGCCTTCCGTGAGCACGAGCTTTGCCCCCAGGATGGTCAGGAGCTGGCGCCGCTCCATGCTCATGGTCTCGGGCATCGCCAGGATGAGCCGGTAGCCTTTTGCGGCGCAGACAAAGGCCAGCCCGATGCCCGTATTGCCGCTGGTGGGTTCGATGATGACGGTGTCCCTGTTGATGAGCCCCTGCCTCTCGGCAGCCTCGATCATGGCCACACCGATGCGGTCCTTGACGCTACTGAGCGGGTTGAAGGATTCCATCTTGGCGAGCACCGTCGCACCCAGCCCCTCGGTGAGGCGGTTGATCCTCACCAGGGGCGTATTTCCCACGGTCCTGGTGATGTCGTCGTATATCATGCGTGCACCTCCTCTAGGCCTTTCCCAACGCCCGGCCGATGTCCGCGATGATGTCGCCCACGTGCTCGATGCCGATGGAGAGCCGTATGAAGTCGGACGTGACGCCGGTGGCGAGGCGTTCCTCTTCGGTGAGCTGCTGGTGCGTGGTGGTGGCCGGGTGGATGGCGAGCGTCTTGGCATCTCCGATGTTGGCCAGGTGGGAGACGAGCTCGAGGCCCTCGATGAATCTCCTGCCCGCCTGTGACCCTCCCTTGATGCCGAACCCGATAATGGCTCCAGCCCCTTTGGGGAGGTACTTTTGGACCTTGGCATATTCCGGGCTGGACTGCAGGCCCGGGTAGTTGACCCATGAGACCTTCCCATGCCTTTCAAGGAATTCGGCCACGGCCAGCGCGTTCTCGGCATGCCTGGGCATGCGCAGGTGGAGGGTCTCGAGCCCCTGCAGGAACAGGAAGGCATTAAACGGTGACAGCGCAGGTCCCAGGTCACGGAGCAGCGTGACCCTTGCCTTGGTGATATATGCCTGGGGTCCCAGCGCCTCGAAGAAATTGAGGCCGTGGTAGCTGGGATCGGGGTCCGTGATGAGGGGAAACTTCCCTCCTGCCCAGTCGAACCGGCCCGAATCCACGATGATGCCGCCGATGGAGGTGCCGTGGCCGCCGATGAATTTCGTCGCCGAGTAGACCGCGATGTCCACGCCGTGGTCGAAAGGCCTCAGGAGGTACGGGCTCACGGTATTGTCGAGGATGAAGGGCACCCCTGCCTGGTGGGCCACGGCGGCCACTGCCTCGAGGTCTGTCACATCGAGCTTGGGGTTGCCGATTGCTTCGGCATAGACCGCCCTGGTCTTCGGCCCCATGGCCTTTTTCAGTGCATCGGGGCTCGCAGACGGCACGAACTTCACCGTGATCCCCATGCGGGGCATTGTGTGGCGGAAAAGGTTGTAGGTGCCGCCGTAGAGGTTGTCCATGGACACGATCTCGTCGCCTGCCCTGGCGATGTTCAGCAGGGCCAGCGTAATGGCCGACTGGCCGCTGGCGACGGCCAGGGCAGAGATGCCGCCGTCAATGAGGGCCATGCGCTTCTCCAGCACATCCGTGGTGGGGTTCATGATCCGGGTGTAGATGTTGCCGGGCTCTTTCAGGGCAAAGAGGTTTGCCGCATGCCCTGTGTCCCTGAACTGGTAGGATGTGGTCTGGTATATGGGCACCGCCCGGGCCCCGGTGGCGGGGTCGGGCTCCTGGCCGCCGTGCAGCAGCAGCGATTCCGTCCTTAATTGTCTGTCAATGGTACTCATTAAAGCCTCCTGACTGTCTCTATTCGCTTAGACATATTGTAAGCATCACGCCCTGTATTCAAGCATGCTGCGGATGTACAACCTGGACCCGTACATGACCTCGTGAGGCAGGGTGATCTCGTGCTTCACCATCTCATCAGATGTGGTACATGCCCGCATCCTGCGCCTTTTCCCTGGTCTTCCTGAGCATGTCTTCCAGGGTGACGGAGCCAAGCGTCTGTGCAATCCTGTCGGAGAGGTCACTCCAGAGATCTCGGCTCGCGCAGGTGCCCGAGCGCGGGCAGGCAGACGGGTTCTTCACGCAGTCCACCAGGCAGGTATCCCCCTCCAGGACGTCGACGATCTCCTTGAGGGTGATGGCGCAGGGCTGCTTCGCCAGGGTGTAACCGCCACGGGCACCCCGGGTGGAGGTGACGAAACCCGCTGCCTTGAGCGGTATGATGATGAGGCTGAGGTATTTTTCCGAGATCTCCTCTTGGCTGGCAATGTCCCTGAGGAAGACCTGTCCCCTGCCGCCCTTGAGCGCCTGCGCAAGCTCCAGCATGAGCCTGACCCCGTACCGTGACCGCGTGGATAGTTTCATATGGCAACCTTTAATTACTTCTATTACTATCGTATTACTAGTATATGCCTTTGGGGGCACGGCCTTGTCAAGGGTTTCCAGGCAGGCGCACGACCGTCATCGAGACAGGGGATCTACCAGCCAGGCTATGGCGGAATATTTCCTCAATCAAATGGAAAAACATCACCGCAGCCCTGCCATCAGAGACCGAATACCTGTAGATGTTGAGGACGCCATGTACTGTAAGGTGAGTTTACCCTTTAGTTCTCACAGCCTATACGGCCGCGAATAAGCATTGAAAGTCCGATTGACTCGCTATTACAGTTACTATATTCTTCTCATATTAATTAAATAAGGAGACATTTACACATGATTAGATTAATTTCCCGGAAATCAATACTCTTTATTTTTATATGTTGTATTATGATGGGTTTCCTTGGATGCAGCGGAAGCTCCGGTGGCAGTTGCAAAAAAGAATGCGCTTGGATATTAGCAGCAGGAGAAAGTAAAGATAACTACTATTACAAGAAATGCATAAGCGACTGCGAAGCTGAGAAGGAAAGCTCTGCGGTGATCTTAACTGACGAGGGATACGATACAGAGTCTACAGACCTTGAGGAAGAAAGCGCGACAGAATCAGCGGATCCGGAGGAAGGTTCATCAGAACAATAATCAAATACAAGCCATTCTGAGGTTCTTGAATATCTGTTGACTGTTCCCAGACCTAAGGCTGGAGGAGAATGATACCCCCATGCAGGCATGGAGATCCGCCGGGTGAGCCTGCTTGCCATGGAGTGCATGGAGAGGATCCGCGCCAAGGGTCTGAATGTATTGCCCGGGGACTTTCCCGGGCCCCGACACCTCCGGGGCACTGTACCGCAAGCGCCCGATGTGATATCATGCACAAAGAATCATGAACGACATATCCGGAGAAGCCCTCATCATCCTCCTGCTCATCCTGGTCAACGGCGTCCTGGCCCTGGCCGAGGTGGCCGTGGTCGCATCCCGCAAGACCAGGCTGCAGCAGCAGGCCAAGGAAGGCAACCTCAAGGCCAAAGCAGCGCTTGAGCTGGCCGAATCACCCACCCGGTTTCTTGCCACGGTACAGATCGGGATTACGCTCATCGGGGTTCTGGCAGGTGCCTTCGGCGGTGCTACCCTGTCCAGGGAGATCACCATTTATCTGAAGAGATTCTCCGCGCTGTCCGCCCATGCCGATACCATAAGCCTTGGTCTCGTGGTGCTCGCCATCACCTATCTTTCCCTGGTCATCGGCGAGCTCGTGCCCAAGCGCATCGCCCTGCACAGTCCCGAACGCATCGCATCGCTGGTGGCGTCTCCCATGCGATGGCTGTCCGCCCTGGCCTCTCCGCTGGTGTCCATCCTCAGCTTCTCCACCGACACGGTGCTCCGCCTCATGGGCATGAAGGCATTGAAGGAGCCTCCCGTCACGGAGCAGGAGATCACGGGCATGATCGAGCAGGGGGCCGAGGCCGGTATCTTCGAGCCCGCGGAACATTCCATGGTCAAACGGGTGTTCCGCCTGGGCGACCGGACCGTGGGCTCGCTCATGACCCTCAAGCCGGACATCGTGTGGATCGATCTGGATGACAGCCCGGACGAGGTCCTCAGGAAACTCACCGAGAGCGTGTACTCCCGTTTGCCGGTGTGCAGGGGGAACCTGGACAACGTGACAGGGATACTGCGCGCCAAGGACATGCTGAGAAAGTGCCTGACCTGCGGTGTCCCCGATATCAAGGACATCCTGAAGGAACCGGTGTTCGTGCCTGAGACCCTGCCTGCCCTGAAGCTGCTGGAGCAGATGAAGCAGGAGCGCACCCACATCGTGCTGGTGGTGGACGAGTATGGCACCCTGAAAGGCCTGGTGACGCTCAACGACATCCTGGAGGCCATTGTGGGAGACCTTCCTTCCCTGGACGAGTCCGACGAACCGTATGCGGTGAGGAGAGAGGACGGGTCATGGCTGTTCGACGGGATGCTTTCCATGGACGAGTTCAAGGATCACCTCAAGATAAACCGGCTGTCCGATGAAGACACCCACAAGTACCTCACCCTGAGCGGGTATGTCCTTCACAAGATGGACCGTATCCCGACAACAGGCGAGTGGTTCGAGGCGGACGGCCTCCGCTTCGAGATCATGGACATGGACGGCAACCGGATCGACAAGATCCTGGTATCGCTGCCCGCCGGAGGCACCAGGCCGGAAGAAACCTGACGGTTGCCTGAAGAATTGAACTTGCCCATACCCGGTTCATCGCAACGAGCCGACGCTTCACCGGTTTCCTGGAGAAATGGCTCTTGCAACTTCATGGCACACGAACCATAATGGCTCGGGCGGGAAAAGGCCGTCCGGCACCGGGCAGCCTGCCGCTTCCGCCTTTACTTGATTAAGATCGCATGTGCAAGGGAGGGAATCATGAGAAAGGTTCTGGCTTTTTCCGTCGTGTTCGTTTTCATCTTCACCCAGGTCGTGTTCGCCCAGTGGGGCGGCAAGGAACAGGGTCCGAAACTCCGCGGCAACTTCAAACCCGTGGTGGGCGCGTGGGCCCAATACCAGATAAAGGGGACAGGACCCCAGGGGCAGTCCAAGATGAAGGTGGCCATCGTGGGCAAGGAAGGCAACTCCTACTGGTACGAGAGCGTGACAGAAGGACCAGGCGGCCGCAGCGTCATGAAGATGCTCGTGTCCGGGGACCCCAACGACAGCAAGGGCGTCACGCGCATGATCATGAAACAAGGCAACGAAAAGGCCATGGAGATGCCCATCATGAACCAGGGCAAGAAGCCCGACCAGGCCGCGGACAAGAAAGGAAAGATCATCGACAAGGGCATGGAGACCGTCACGGTACCTGCAGGGACCTTCAGGGCCCAGCACATGCAGTACCTCTATGAGAAGGAAGCAGTGGACTCCTGGGTCAGCGACAAGGTGCCGCCCTACTGCATGGTCAAGTCATCGGCCAAGGACTTCGAGATGGTCCTTCTGGGATACGGGACAGGCGCCAAGACACTCATCACCGAGACACCCAAAAAGTTCGAGATGCCCAAGATGCCCGCAGGCATGCCCAAGGGCATGATACCTCCCGGCATGGGCGCCCCGGGGAATTGACAGCGCCCGGATATTCAACTCAATGAGAGGAAGGTGGTCGCAATCTGCGACCACCTTGATATACGGTTTTTTTCCATACAGCGGCCGGTCATTCAGGATCACGACTTCTTACAATCCAGCCCTGTCAGATCTGGATCAGCCTTGTGTCCAGGCGGGTCCCCTGATCATTTATTTGCCATCCTCCCTCTCCTGTAGTACTGTTCGACGCCTTAACGGTTACGAGATCCGGGAAAAATGACCCGCAGGACCTGGTATTCTCATGCCTGGGTGACTGATGCCCGGGGTACCGGCACTGATAAAAGGAGAGAAACCTATGACCATTACGGACGGGAAAGAGGTATCAATAGAGTATACCCTTACACTCGAGAACAATGAGGTTGCGGACACCAACGTGGGCAAGGACCCACTCTCGTTCGAACAGGGGGCCCATCAGATCATACCGGGTCTGGAAAAGGCAATCGAGGGGATGAAGGTCGGTGAGAGCAGAAAGGTCACCGTCAAGCCCGAGGATGCCTACGGGCCTCTCGTAAAGGAGGCCATCATAGAGGTGGAAAAGGACAGGATGCCGGAGAGCGCCTTCAAGGTGGGCTCCCAGGTGCAGGCTAAAGGGCCGGACGAACAGGTACTGGTGGGGCTCGTAACCGCTGTCACGGGCGACAAGGCCACCATCGACTTCAACCACCCCATGGCAGGGAAAACCCTGTTCTTTGACGTCAAGGTGCTCGATATCAAGTAGCGCCCAGCAAGCAACTGTAATATCCGGGATAAGAATATTCTTGACTCGTTAGCCCATTTAGCATAATTGGTTTATCCAATTATGCTAAAGGTTCCCCAGCCCTCCCCAGACGCCGCCCTCCAGCAGGGACGCGACAAGCCTCTGCCCAGGAGGATTTCAGAGCTGCTCATAGCCCGGATCTTCATGGGCGAGCTGAAACCCGGCGACCGCCTGCCCCCCGACCGGGTGCTCGCAGAGCAGCTCGGCGTGGACCGCACCTCGCTGAGGGCCGCGCTTAACGAGCTTGCCAGCAGGAACATCGTCCGGGCCGTCCAGGGTTCCGGCGTGGTGGTGCTCGACTACCGGGAGCATGCAGGGCTCGACTTTTTAGACGCCGTGTTCGGCATGAGCGATATCGACCTGGGCAGCACCTTCAACCTGGAGCTCCTGGACCACTGGATCGAGGTCGTTCCGGCAGTCCTGGAGATGGCTCTGCGGCGTGCGACCCATGCCGACCTCGCTACCATAGACACCCTTTTCAGGCGCCAGCTCGATGCCCTGAAGAAAGGCGCGGATCTGTTCGAACTGGCGGCCATCGAGGTGGAGATCCAAGACGAGATCGTAAGGCTTGCAGGGAGCACCATACTCAGGCTGTTTGCCAACTCCATGCGCAAGGTGAGGGTCCAGTTCGTGGCGTCGTTCTTCAAGACCGTGGACGTTAAGGCCCATATCCTGTCCATGCGCACCATGATCCAGCTCGTCATGGCAGGGGGGATCACGCCGGAGACGAGCGCCATGCGCTTCAAGGCCTATCTGCACGAGCACACGAAGGCCCACCGCGCGCGCATCGCAGGGATGCCGTCGAGCCCGTTCCGCCGCGGGGAGCGCACCTGCAAGAAACAGAGAAAAAAGAAGCCTGGAACAGGGGGAGACAGACCATGAACATGCCTGAACAGCTCAAGCCATATGCGGCCAAACTCGGATTCCCGGAGTCCCGGACCCTGGCCGGGATCTTTGCCATCCTCTACGACGACCCGGACAGCGTCGCCGTGGCCGGTGCCTCGCCGGGTTCCGTCAGGGAGATGGCGGCGAAGACCGGCTTAAGCGAACAACGCGTGAAGGAGGTTGCAAAGCGGCTGCTGCGCAAGGGCGCCATCAGCCGGGTAATGGCCAAGGGGGATTACTACCGGCTCTTCCCGGCCATGATCGAGCTGAGAGACGCGGTGGTGATCATGCCCGAGTGCCCCCAGGAGCTCTTCGAGCTGTGGGAGGTCCTTATCCGGGACGAGATGCCGGGGCTCGTGCCTGCACTGAGGCACCTGAACCTCCCGCCCATGCTCAGGGTAATCCCCATAGAGGAGACCGTCGAGAGCGCCACGCAGGTGCTGGATGCGGACTCGGCCCGGAAGATAGTCAGTGCCGCAAAGGTCATTACGGCCATCCCCTGCCCGTGCCGCACCCAGGCCGAGCGCGTGGGCAGGACAGAGGACTGCATCGCGCCCAGGGGCGTGAGCTTCTGCATGCAGATAAACGGCTTTGCCGAGGCGGCTTTAGACCGCGGCGTGGGCGAGCGCCTGAGCACCGAAGAGGCCATAAAGAGGCTTGCCCTGGCTGAAGATGCCGGGCTTGTCCACACGGTGCGCAACAACGTCAAGGAAGATATGTTCATGTGCAACTGCTGCCCCTGCTGCTGCACCGCCATGTTCCTCCACAACCAGATCGGCTACGACGCCTCCTTCGCCCCTTCCCGCTTCCGGGCCAGGGTGGCTGAGGCGGACTGCACCGGGTGCAAAGCGTGCGAAGAGAGGTGCTCCTTCAAGGCCGTCAGCGTCGATGGGACAGCCGCCATCGACCCGGACAAGTGCATGGGGTGCGGCAACTGCGTGCTCGCCTGCCCGGCCGATGCCATCACCCTTCAAGAGGCCAGGCCTCCAGAGTTCATCCGGAGGACCTGATGTTTTTTTAAACAGAATGGATAGCCTGATGATTGTCGGGTCGTGTTCATGTATGATCAGGGAAAGAGGGTTCCATGCTCTTACTGGAATGACCATGAAAGAGAAAGAGGGACTGATCGATGAATAAAAAAACTCAATTCGAACATCTTTTTTCACCCATAACCATAGGCTCCATGAGACTCGAGAACAGGGCGGTCATGCCTGCCATGGGCACGGCATACGCGGGCATGGACAACACCCCGGGCGAGCGGTTGGTGCAGTACCTGGCCAGGAGGGCCCGTGGCGGCACCGGCCTCATCATCACCGAGGTGACCGCCGTGACACCCCGGGGCAAGGGCTTCCCCAACGAACTCGGCATCTGGAGCGACGACTTCATCGGTCCCTTATCCAGGATCCCGGATGCCATCCACAAAGAAGGCGGCAAGGCCGCCATACAGCTGCACCACGCAGGCCGGGAGACCTTCCCCCAGGCTGCAGGGGGCCTGCCCGAGGCACCGTCGGCCATCCCCAGCGTCATATTAGGCCAGCCCTGTGAGGAGATGAACATCGAGCGCATCGGCGAGGTCATCGGTGCCTTTGCCTCTGCGGCGCTGCGCGCCCAAAAGGCGGGCTTCGATGCCGTGGAGATCCACAGCGCCCACGGATACCTGCTCAACCAGTTCCTCTCGCCCTTTTCCAACCAGCGCTCAGACGCCTACGGCGGCTCCGAGGAGAACCGCTCCCGCTTCGTGCTGGAGATCATCGAGGAGGCCAGGAAGGCCGTGGGCAAGGACTTTCCCATTATCGTGCGCTTCTCCGCAGACGAGCTCGTCCGGGGCGGGTTCGACCTGGAGTTCACCAGGCGCCTCGCCCCGCAACTCGTTCAGGCAGGGGCCGATGCCCTGCACGTGTCGGTGGGGGTCTACTCCACACCCGGAGGCCTCTCCATCGCGTCCATGGACACGCCCCCCGGGTTCAACCTGTTCAGGGCCCGGGCCATCAAGGAGGTGGTGGACGTGCCGGTGATCGGCGTGGGCCGCATCAGCGATGTGGCGCTTGCCGAAGAGGCCCTTGCCCGGGGCGACGCCGACCTCATCAGCTTCGGCAGGCAGCACCTGACAGACCCCGACTTCATCCGCAAGGCCAAGGAAGGACGGCTCTCCGATATCAGGCCGTGCGTGGCATGCAACCAGGGCTGCATCGAGCGGCTGAGCTTTGAGATGAAATCCGCCACCTGCTCCTTCAACCCGGAATGCGGCCAGGAGTTCCGCCCCTCAAAGAGAGCCGATGTCCCCAGGAAGGTATGGGTGGTCGGAGCGGGCCCGGCAGGTCTGTCCGCGGCCATGGCCGCCGCAGAAAGGGGCCATACGGTTGCAGTCTTCGAACAGGAAGACTCAGCCGGAGGCCAGCTGCGCTCGGCAAGCAGGCCCCCGCACAAGGAGGGCTTCTGGGACTGGGTCCAGTGGGCTTTGCGCAGGCTGGGCACGCTCGGGGTCGAGGTCAGGCTTAACCAGGCGGTAACGCAGGAGATGCTCCGGACGGGCAAACCCGATGCCGTTATCCTGGCAACAGGGGCATACCCGGTCACGGCAAACATCCCGGGCATCAAGGAACCGATCGTCCTGGATGCCCGGGACGTCCTCATGGGGAAGACTGTAGCCAAAAGCCCGGCAGTCATACTGGGCGCCGGGTACGTGGGCATGGAGACCGCCGATTTCCTCGCCGAACGCGGCGTTGAAACGATCATCATCGAGATGCTCCCCACACCGCCTGTGGGCAAGCTCACGGCCCACGGCTACTGGCTGCACAAGCGCATCAAAGAAGGCGGCGGCAAGATGTACTTCGGGGCAAAGGTCACCAGGATCGATAAAGATGCCGTCCACTTCTCAAAAGGGGACGAAGACATGAGCGTGAGCGCCGCCTCGGTCATCACCGCCATGGGGGCGCGCTCGGACACCGATCTGAGAGAGATCATCGAACAGGCGGGCATACCCTGCGTAACGGCAGGAGATGCCAACAGCCCCAGGCGCATCCTGGAGGCCATCCACGAGGGTCATAAGGCGGGCAGAGAGGTCTGATACAAGATAGCTATAAAGAAAAGATTATTAACAAGACCGCTTAAACATGAAGAAATCGCCTGGCTGTTAACGGCTCTCCTGATTGGGAGAGTGCACCTTTCAAGGAACGGCTGTCTCTTCAGCCGTCTTTGCCTTCAAGATTTTAATGAGTTCGCAACTACTTGATTATACCCATACTGTGATTATGATAGATAATACTGGGCTTGAGAGTTAGGGCCGCATGGGACTTCCGTGAGCTGTGAAGCTTACACTATATGATTTTTTTACAAGGCTGCACTATTCTCATCCAGCGTCATCGACAAGCATAAGACCCTGAACGAGGAGATCCATGATGATAGCAGCATGGGTTGGAAAATTCCTGAAAAAAGAGGGGCAGGAGAAGTTCACTGACATCGAGGGTTGGAGGACTTATTATTTTAACCAGATATTGCTGCTGTCGGTCATCTTTCTGCTCATATCTTTTGCCATTACCTTCACGACCTGGGTCGAGAAAAAGATATGGGGCATCCTTGTCTTCGACATGGCCATCCTCATATATCTTGCAATCATCTATTTCGTACGACATTCCCTTACCCGCTGGGGAATGTTCTTTTTCCTGTTATATTCAATGGTCATTACATACTTCATTACGATGGGACCCTTCTACGTCCGTCCCGGATGGCTTGTCCTGTGTTCAGTCACGGCCGCCCTCCTCTTTGGAGTGCCTGCCGCCCTGATATCTGTCGGGTTCAATGCGATTATTCTCCTTACCCTCTATTTTTTCATCGGGCCTCATCTGCAATCCTGGGCATACGTCTATAAAGAATCTGAAATGGAATGGTTCATATTCGTCGTGAACCTCTCTATTGTCTCCCTGCTGGCGAGCTTGCCTGTCAGCCTCCTCCTGAGAAGACTGAGTTCTTCCTTCCTCTACGAACGGAACCTGCAGCAGAAGCTTCTGAAAGAAAGTGAATCGCAGAAGGAAACAAATGCCATACTCTCCAACGAGATCGCAGAGCGTAAACGGATCGAAGAAGAACTTCGTGAAAGTAGAGAATTGTATACGAGGCTGGTTGACACCATCCCTGATGTAATCGTCCGTCTCGATCTCGAAGGCAGGATACTGTTCGTGAATGATTATGCACTTCAGATAAGCGGCTATTCAAGAGATGAACTGGAAGGCCGGAACATGCTCATGTTCATGGCACCCGAAGACCGGGACAGAGCAGCTGAGAACACCCTGCTCATGATGGAGGGCAAGCTCGGGCCGCAGGAATATCACCTGATCATGAAAGACGGCAGATCGATCCCCTTCGAGGTGAATGGAGATATCCTTGAAAACGAGGATGGCACACCCTTCGGAATCGTGCATATGTGCCGTGATATCAGCGAGCGAAGGCAAGCCCAGAGAGCCCTTCAGGAAAGTGAAGAGAAGTATCGCCAGCTCTTTATGAATGCCCCGGCCGCCATCTACGAAGTCGATTACGTGAAGCACTGTTTCATCAGCTTTAACGACATTATACCTTCCCTCACGGGCTATTCCAGGGAAGAGCTCATGCAGATGGATCCGTGGGAATTGTTCACGCAAGAGAGTCAGAATACATACATCGACAGGGTACGATTGATGAAGGAAGGCAGGGATGTTTCAGCATCTCAGGAATATTCACTTCAGAAAAAGGACGGCGGCATCCTGTGGGTAAACACGAACATCGATTATGTGTTTGAAGACGGCCTCCCCGTAAGGGCCAGCATCGTGGCCCACGATATAACCGAGCGCAAGCAGTTCGAAGAGGCCCTTCAAAAGAGCGCAGAATATTACCGGACGGTCTTCGAGAATACGGCCACGGCCAACATCATCATCGCCGAAGACACGACCATACTCATGGCGAACAAGGACTTCGCCCTCATGAGCGGGTATACGAAACAGGAGCTGGAAGGAAAGATCAGCTGGACGGTCTTCATCCATGCAGATGACCTGGGAAAGATGAAAACCTATCACAAGATGCGCAGGGTCGATCCAGGGTCGGCCCCTTCTTCCTATGATTTCCGCTTTATAAACCGTCATGGCGAAGTGAGAGATCTCATTATCAATGTGGCCGTTTTCCCGGAGACGAAAAACAGCATCGCCTCGATGATCGATATCACCGACTGGAAACGCTCCGAGCAGGCAAAGGTCGAGAGCGAGGAACGGTTCCGTGAGCTTGCCGAGCTCCTCCCCGAGACTGTCTATGAAGCAGACAGGAATGGGGTCTTCACCTTTGTGAACCAGACGGGATTCGAGAAGTTCGGTTATTCCCAGGAAGACCTTTCCCGGGGGACGTCGGTTTTCGACATGATCATGCCGGCCGATCATGCCCGCATGATCGCAACTTACCAGAGGCTCGTCAAAGGCGAGCGTGTCGGCTTAGGTGAATATACCGCCAGGAAAAAAGACGGCAACACCTTCCCCGCGCTGGTCCATTCGACTGTGATATACCGTGATGGGAAGCCTGCCGGACACAGAGGCTTCGTCATCGACATGTCTGAAAAGAAAAACCTTGAGAATCAACTCCTGAGGGCACAGAAGATGGAGGCCATCGGCACACTTGCAGGGGGTATCGCCCACGACTTCAACAACCTGCTCATGGGCATACTCGGCAACATCTCCCTGATTATCCTGCAGATTGACCAGAAACACCCGATCTATGACCGGCTCAAGAGCATGGAAGGCTATGTCCAGCGCGGCTCGGACCTGACAAAGCAGCTCCTGGGCTTCGCCCGTGGAGGTAAGTATGAGGTAAGGCCCACGGATCTCGGTCGGTTCATCAAGGAGAGCTCGGAACTGTTCGGCCGGACCAAGAAGGAGATCCGCATTCACCATAAAACGCAGGAAGGCCTCTGGACGGTGGAGGTGGACCAGGGACAGATGGAGCAGGTACTCCTGAACCTGTATGTGAATGCATGGCATGCGATGCCCCATGGGGGAGATCTGTACATTTCCGAAGAAAATGTCATACTGGACAATGTCTCGGTCAGCCCTTACGAGATCGCCCCGGGGAATTTCGTCAGGGTCACGGTCACGGATACCGGGATTGGAATGGATGAGGCGATAAAGTCAAGAATCTTCGAGCCGTTCTTTTCTACCAAGGAACGGGGCCGTGGAACCGGCCTCGGCCTGGCATCGGTATACGGCATCATCAAGAATCATGGAGGCTTCATCCATGTGGAGAGCGAAAAGGACATCGGGACATCCTTCATAATCTACCTGCCTGCCTCCAACAAGGCGGTAGAGGAGGAGCACGTTCCAAAGGACGATGTCCAGGCAGGACAGGAAACCGTATTGCTCATCGACGACGAGGAGATGATCATCGATATAGGCTCGAAGATGCTTGAAAGTCTCGGGTATAAGGTGATGTCGGCAACCGGCGGGAGGACAGGCTTACGGACATATGAGAAGGACCGGGACAAGATCGACCTTGTGATCCTCGATATGATCATGCCGGATTTAAGCGGGAAGGAAACCTTCGATGCCCTGCGCAGGATGAACCCGTCGGTGCGGGTGCTTCTCTCGAGCGGCTACAGCCTCGACAGCCAGGCGGAAGAGATCATGCAGAGCGGCTGTAAGGGGTTTATCCAGAAACCCTTCACCATGGCGGAACTCTCAAAAAAGATCAGGGGTATCCTGGATCAGTGAAAACGAACCCGGGATGCCCCCTTTGTTCGTGGTTTCCCCCTACCGGCAGACTCGTGACTCGGACAGTCCACTCATTTTCACTCTCTCTGTTAAAGTTACGTAAAACCACGGACTTGTTATGCAGATCCCGTTGCAATTTCTCTTCGAGAGGCATACCCTTTCCTCTCGGATCAGGGTACTTGTTAAGGGATATGACCACAACGTCCTTTATGAATATATAACACTGCAGGCATCTTATGAGGTTTAATATGATTTCACGTATTCCGCCGAACGTGCGAGGTGTGGTATCCATCTCCCTTGTCGTATTGAATACGCTCTTCTGGGCCGTGCCCATCCACATCTTCGCGCTCATCAAGCTGCTCATGAAGGGTGATTCGTGGCAGCGCATGTGCGCGCACGCCATCATGCTCCTGGGCGGGTACTGGATCGTGGGCATGAACACCATCATGCGCACTACGCAGCCGACCAGGTACAACATAGAAGGGCTCGAGGGGCTGAGCAAGGACCAGTGGTACTTCATCAACTGCAACCACCAGTCATGGGCCGATATCCTGGTGCTCTTCATAACCTTCCACGGGACCGTCCCGTTCCTGAAATTCTTCATCAAGAAGGAGCTCTTCAAGGTCCCTGTCATGGGCACCGCCTGGTGGGCGCTGGACTACCCGTTCATGGAGCGGTTCTCCAAGGAGTTTCTCGAGAAGAACCCGCACATGAAGGGCAAGGATTTCGAGACCACGAGGAAGGCCTGCGAGCGCTACCGGCACACCCCGGTATCCATCCTGAACTTCATCGAGGGGACCAGGTTCACCAAGGAGAAGCATGCCCGGCAGGAGTCGCCCTACAGGCACCTGCTCAAACCCAAGGCCGGCGGATTTGCCTTTGCCCTGGCGGCGATGGACGGCAAGATCTCCAATATACTGGATGTCACCATCATCTACTCCCAGCGCCCGAAATCTTTCTGGGACTATCTCTGCGGCCGCGTGGACACCATCGACGTCAAGGTCCAGAAGATGCCGGTGCCCCAGGAGTTCCTCAAGGGTGATTACATGAACGACGAAGCCCACAGGGACCGCGTCCAGACATGGATAAGCGGGTTATGGCAGGAGAAGGACGACCTCATCGAGAGGCATCAGAAAGCGCAGCAGGGACGCTGAGTTCCGGGATAAGACAGAGAACCGGAAACTCCGGCTGCCTTTTCCATTTCAACGCCTTATTCCAGGAATCAGCGGCCTGTAACGTGAGAGTCAGCCGCGCGCGTAGCGCGCTGGCTGCAACCTTTTGTTGGCAGGTTTACAGCTTTGAGCCAATCAATCTTTTCAAGAGGATATCTTCAACGTTCTGCCGTGAATCCAAGACAGATAGAACATAAACACTTTTTTTCGATATTCTGCAGATAATTCTCCAAGGTGCCATGACGAGTTCACGATACTGAATGATTCCCTGATCCTGGAGTTCAGGGACTATACTGCCCCTGTAGGGAAAAGAATGGAGACATGATGCTTTCCCTTTCATCTCCTTGAACTTTTCATACGCAAGAGAAGGACTGTCTTGGGCAAGGTATTCCATGATGTTTATGAGATCTTTCTCTGATGTCTCAGACCATCTGACCTCATATGCTTTTTTCATTTCATTCTTTCTTTCAGGATATTCTCAATATTTGTGAAAACTTCTTCCTGAGATTTCGATATCCCGCTTTTTATGTCTTCCTCTCCTTGGGAGATCAGCTTCAATAAGCCAATTGCATTCCTCATATTCTCATAACTCTCGGGGTCCTGAAGTACAGCTTTTGGCTCTCCATTCTGAGTAATCACAACTGGTCTATGAGTTTCGTTAATTTGTTTGAGTAAGTCAGCAGCTCTGGATTTAAGGTAGGTGATAGGTTTTATGTCTTCTGATAAATTCATTTCAGCACCTCCGGTCCTTATATGGTACCATAATAAGACCGGTTGTCAAGATTCATGGAGATACTGCTGCCAACGGTTGCTTAACACGCGGCGGCTTTTTGCCGTCGCCTTTTAAGAATGGGTTAGCTAAAAATTTCTTTTTTTATACGGACGAAATCATTTTGGAGTACCTTAAGTGTTGTTAAAAAAGTTTCTGGGACAAATCCAAATGCACCTTCCCACTCCTTGTATTTCTTATCAATTGGGTATCTGTTTGTTTGGTCTTGTGGTGGAGGAGTTGGTAGTTTCTCAGGAGGTTCAAATCCAAAATACTCTGTTCCGAATGGGATTTCAAACTTAAATTTCTTTCCAGGATAAAAATTTCTATAACGATTTGATAACTTTTCAATATCATGACCAAGAGGATCATTTGGACTTTTGTTAAGAATTGCTGCCTTAAGAAAAAGCTCAACCGAATGGAATGTCAGATATAGAACAACTGCACTTCTTGGATAAGAGCGTTTTTGTGTAGACTGCTTTAGGACACTGCAAAGTCGACATGCAGAGTCTAAATATGCTTCAGAAAAAGAAAGGAACTGAAGAGGGATCGGTTTGCCGACCAGTTCCCAATTCCCAACCATTCTAATTTTGCTTTTCATAAATACCTCTGGCTAACGGCAGACATCAGCCGCGCCGCAGCACGTCGGCCTGGATGCCTTTGTTAGAGGTCTTTCTCAAAGAAATGAAGCTCACGTAAGGCCATTGTCTCCATTAAGCTTTCCTCAGAACTAAACAATGAGAAAGCATTTAAGTTGTAATTATCAATCTCCTTAAGAATCTTTAATCTCTCTGTTGCGGGTATATTAAATTTCCATAAAAGATCCTGTTGCGTATTATTGCGATTATAAGCTTCTTCATGCGAAGCAAATCTCCATTCATCATGGCGAGCCATACATACTGTATACTCACTCTGCTGAAGGAAATGTCGCCTGTGACTCCTGACATATGAACCTAGACTACAGAGATTTGGTTCCCCGCTCCAACCAGCTTTACAATTACCTGAATACTCGCAATACACGTAAATAGATACTTTCCCTTTAGCCCTGATAGCATTTCTGAATGCGAAAAACGCTGCTACATATGGTGAACGAGACCAATCAAGCAGAGGTGAAGGAAACCCATGATGCCTAAGATAAACCATGTAATCATATGCGGGTAAACTACCTGGTAAAAGCGAATCATTTTTATCAAGCCATTTCTCAAATTTTGGATACGTTAATACTTTCCAGTTTATTCCGGTGAAGGTTTCTATCTGCGGTTTTACTGCAGAGATCAATCTGTAGTATCCTCTTAGAGTTATATTATTCTTGCCGTTACGTTCGAGGGTTGTTTTAAGAGGCCATTCATAATCTTCTTGGCCTCTATATAAAAAATGAGAAACATGAAGTTTTGTTGAGTTTTTAAGCTGGATGCGATTATCCATAAGTTCCTGTAGCTTTTTTTTAAACTGCTCCCAAGAGCGAACATTTATAGTCTTCATGATTTTGCCTCGTAACCTCTAACGTCTCACATCACCGGCAGCAAAAAGCAGAGCGAGGAACGAGCGTCGCTTTATGCTGTCCGATTGCATGTGATTGATACTATGTAAGGCCTCCTCGAATGGGTGGTATATTTTGAAGCACCACCA
>CAZRIV010000006.1:0-202759 GCA_964600235.1 uncultured Bacteriovoracaceae bacterium
TCGTGTTGAACTGCTGGGTGACCGAGACGAAGCTCACGGAGTGCTTGTCGAAGATCTCCATCATGCGGGCGAAGTCCAAGAGGGACCGGCTCAGCCGGTCCACCTTGTAGACCACCACGCAATCAATTTCGCCCGCCTCGATGCCGGCGAAGAGCCGCTTGAGGGCGGGCCGCTCCATGTTGCCGCCGGTGAAACCGCCGTCGTCGAAACGATCCGGGATGCACACCCACCCCTCGTGTCGTTGGCTCGCGATATAGGCTTCCGCGGATTCCCGCTGGGCGTCGAGGCTGTTGAACTCCTGCTCCAGCCCCTCGTCTGTGGACTTGCGGGTGTAGATGGCGCAGCGGATCGTCCCGTTGGTTCTTGATGCCGACTCCCGGGCTTCTCCCCGGCCACGGTTATTGTTTCTGCTCATTCGTTCCTCCTCTCGGGTTTGCGGCTCCCGCCCTTGGCCGCGGCATCGGCGATACCGAAGAAGAGGAACCCGTTCCACTTGCTCCCGGTGACCTCCTGGGCGATGGCTGAGAGGGACTTGTACCGTCGGCCGTCGAACTCGAAGCCGTTGTCGAGTACCTTGACCACAATGTCGCGGCCTTGGAACTCGCGGGCGAGCAGAGTTCCGGGCAGCGGCAGCCTCGGGTCGTGCGACGGGGATATGCGGCTGGTCGCCGTTCTCGCTTTGACCTCGGCGGAACCCGAGGCGACCGGATCACGCGGAGACCGCGTTCTCAGGTCAGCGTCATTGGCCAGTTCCTCAGCCCTGCGCCGGGCCCGCTCCGAAAGGTCACCCTCCGCCAGAGCCTGAATGCGCCAGGCGATTCGCTTGCGAAGAAACTCCTTGTGGTAGGAGCGGGTCTCTTCTCCGAAGACCTCGAGGTACTTGTCCCGGAGTTCTCCGACGGTCATCCGGGAGAGCCCCTGGACCTCTTGATACGTTGTTGCTTCCATCCGAAACCTCCTTGGTTCATGGGCTTCGCCCCGCGGGCGGCCCGTCCGCACCGCAATCTCAGGGCGTTAACTCGTGAATGAATGAAGGCTTCGGTGGCCCGGAATATCAAGGCGTTTCTCCGTAAACGCCTCAGATTCTTCAACTTGCGCCACATGCTCTGCCCCACTGCCGGAATCTGGGGCGATTCGGCGTCCGTTTCGATGGCGCATGTAACCCCGGGCAAGGATCGTAGCGATCTCCGATATCACCTCGTCGAGAGAGATTGGGACGTGTTCGTTGGCCGGCATCCGGTCCTCCTTTTGCGGGAGGCCGCGGAAGGTTTCCGTCATGGATGCCGCGGGACTGGATAGGCCGGTCATCGAGAAGGCCGTTGGAGCCCGTTCGACACCGCCCGAAGGCGATGTCGCCGGCACCCACAACGGTCTCCGATCTCACGGCTGTTTCCGCTGTCTGGTAATCCGCTTGCGCCGGACCCACTGGTCCGGCTTTCGGCAGATACCTACCGGAGGGGAGTTCGAAATGTCGAAGCGGGTGCCCGGATGCAACCGGGCTGTTAAACAAGGCGACTCGAAAAACGGAGAACGGGAGAATTCGGAGAGGACATTTTCGGTGAGCGCCCGCAACCCCCAGGGTTGCACCCAGTCCCCGGACTGCGGGCTTCGAAACGGAGAAATTGGGCAAATGTGCGGGCGGGCGTAAGTCGGCGTGGGCACGCCGGAAACGACGCGACCCCGAGGGGATCACCCCACGGGGTCTTGCGTTAAACAAGAACCGCTGATGTTCAGCGGATTAAATTTGGCTCCTCGGGTAGGACTCGAACCTACAACCTAGTGGTTAACAGCCACCCGCTCTGCCGATTGAGCTACCGAGGAACGTTCAATGGACTGAATTGATAGCCGTGATTTGGCTTCTTGTCAAGTAAGAATGGAAGACTTTTTTCAGGGTAAAAAGGTAAGTTGATTAAGGCTTTCGGCCAAAGAGCAGCATGGAAACCGCAGGTGGAAAAGGGGGTGGATCCGGTGCTGTTCAGCAATTGAGAATATTGGGCATTGTTGTTTACGAGACACGGGGCGCAGATCACACCTGTGCCGGGATATGGCAGGTGCTATGATTCACCGACATAGGTGAGCAGGCTTTCGTACTGCTCCACAGCCCCGGAATACACCTCGTGCATCCGTGACATCAGGGCTTTTGTTATGGTCCCGGGGCAGGTGAGTTTGCAGCCTTCTATGAGGCTGATGGGCTGTACATGGCGCAGGGTCCCTGAGAAAAAGGCCTCATCGTATTCACACAGGTCCTGGGGGAGTATGTGCGTCTCCTTGACCCTGTGCCCCATGTCCTTGAGAACGTCGATCACGACCTTTCGCGTTATGCCGGGGAGCACGTTCTCCTTGGTGGGGGTCTCCACGCAGCCTTGCCGGACAAGGAAGATGTTGGATGTGGGGGCTTCCGCGACATACCCGTTTGTGTCGAGCATCAGGGCCTCGTCAAAGCCTTTTCTGCGCACCTCGGTCCTGGCCAGATAGCCGTTCACATAGTTGCCCACCACCTTGGCATGAACGGCCGCGGTCTGGGGGTGGAGCTTCCGGTACGTGGAGATGCCCGCACTCACAGGCGTGCTGAATCCGTCCGGGTCAGACCCCAGGGTTCTGTAATCGAGGCAGTATATGGCGGTCGATACCTTCTCCGGCAGATTCGGTCCCAGGTCCATCTCGGGATAGTATGCATAGAATTTTGCGATCCCGTGATGAACCTTGTTTGCATGTGCGGTGGCTATGATCGCCTCGCGGATCTCCTCCCGGCTGAAGGGGATGCTCATGGAGGTCCTCTCCGCACTCGAGAAGAACCGGTCCACATGCTCTTTCAGGCAGATCAGGGCCGGACCTTTCCTGGCAGGGACCACGGCCATGACATCGAATACCGCTGAAGCCCTGCTGAAGCTCTGGGAAAGGGGAGAGACGCTCACCTTTGTCCAGTCCACAAGCCTGCCGTCCAACCATGCCATGATCCGTTTCGACATGGTGAATATCCCTATATGGGCTTGAACGAGGTGTCAAGGGAGTAGAACATGATTAAGAGGGGTGCGTGGCGAGTCAAAGCCGGAAGAGTCTGTTTTTACAATCTCGTGGCAACATGATCTTCTCCCGCCGTCAGCCGCTGCCTCTTCTTGACAAAGCCTGCGGTATGAAATAGTAGCATGTTCTACTGTTATGGATAAGGTGAAAACTATTTTAGACATCAAGCTCATCCCCGATACCATCGGGGAGGCGGGCATCGAAAAGGATCTCCGGGTGGAGCCCGGGGTCATGACGGATATCCTTGCAGACCCGGATCTCCAGGTTAACGAACCCTTCGAGATTCACTATGAAGTGGAAAGGCACAAGGAGAACATCCAGGCGAGGGTCGATATCAGGGGCCGCATAAACACGACATGCGCCCGCTGCCTCTGCCCCATGACCCACGTGGTCGACCTCCACCTGAAGAGCGACTACATGCCCGCTCCGGACGAGATGCCGGACGACCACCTGGAAGCCGAGCGACTCAGCGCCGAGACGGGTTATTTCCGTCACGAGATACAGCTGGGTGAATATATCGTTTCCGAGCTTGTATTATCGCTGCCCTTCATTTACATCTGCTCTGAGGGTTGCAGGGGTCTGTGCCCGCAGTGCGGGGCAAACCTCAATGAGGGCCGGTGCGCGTGCGAGCCCTCGCCGGATCCGCGACTGCAGGCGCTAACACAACTGAAGAACAAACTCTAAAGGATAGGAGTCAGCAATGCCATTACCAAAGAGAAGACACTCGAGCACCAGGAGAGACAAGCGCAGGGCCAATGACGCCATCGCCCTGCCGGCGGCTTCCTTCTGCCCGAACTGCAATGAGCCGAAACCGCCGCACAAGATCTGTCCAAGCTGCGGATACTACAAGGGCAGAGAGGTCATCAAGAACACCAAGCCCGAGTGATGCCGTATTGCCTGATCTTCCCGGGTCAAGGGAGCCAGTTCCCCGGCATGTCCAGGGGGCTCGGGCTGGATAAGGCCGTCGAAGACGGTCTTCGTTCCCTCATGGAAAACGGCCCCGATGAAGAGCTCGGGCGTACGATCAATGCCCAGCCGGCCGTTCTTTCCGTGAGCGTTGCGCTGTGGAAAAGGTCGGGACTGGATGACCCTGCTGCTGTCATGGGTCACAGCCTGGGTGAATACACGGCCCTTGTGGCTGCAGGAAGCCTGCAGGCCGGCAGGGCCATCGAGATTGTGATGAAAAGGGCGGAGTTCATGGAGGCATCCGGTGCGGGGCGTTCAGGCGGGATGGCTGCAGTGATCGGCATGTCCGAACATGAGGTTGAACAGGTGATCTCGAACATCAGCGAACTCTGGGTTGCCAACCACAACGGGGCCTCGCAGGTGGTGATTTCCGGGAATACCGGGTCCATTAATGCGGCAGTGCCGCTTCTCAAGAACAACGGGGCCAAACGGGTAGTGCCTCTGAAGGTATCGGTGGCGTCCCACTGTCCGTATATGGATAAGGCGCAGGAGTACCTGGGGGAATATCTTGAAGGGGTCGATATCAAGGCGCCTGTCTGTCCCGTGGTCTCGAATGTGAGCGCACGGCCGGAGACCGATCCGGACCGCATCAGGCAGCTTCTTGCCCGCCAGCTCACGAGCCCCGTGCGGTTTGAAGAGTCCGTGCGGGCGGCTTTTGACATGGGCATAGACACTTTCATCGAGATTGGTCCGCGTTCCGTGCTGGCAGCGCTCATCAGGCGTATTGTCCCTCAGGCGAAGATAGAGGTGTTCACCAATGACGTGCATTGATCTGAAAGGCCAGGTGGCCCTTGTCACCGGCGCAAGCCGGGGCATAGGCGCCGCCACTGCCAGGGCACTTGCCGGCGCGGGCGCCCATGTGATCGTAAACTACAAGAGCAGTGCGGATGCGGCGCGCGAGGTTGTCGGCGCCATGGTCTCTGCCGGGGGATCGGCCGAGGCCATGTGTTTCGATGTGGCCGATGAGGTTGATGTCGGTAATCATTTCAGTGAGATAATGGCCCGCCATGGAAAGATCGACATCCTCGTGAACAACGCCGGCATCTCAAAAGATGCGCTGTTCCTCAGGATAAAGCCCGAAATGCTCAATGAAATGATAGACGTAAATCTTAAGGGTTCATTTTTCTGCACTTTTCACGCTGCAAGATATATGATAAAGCAAAGACGTGGGAAGATAGTAATGGTCTCTTCCATAGTCGGGATCGGGGGAAACCCGGGACAAAGCGTGTATGCAGCTACAAAGGCCGGGCTCATTGGCATGACCAAGAGCTTTGCAAAGGAACTGGGTCCGCGGGGGGTACGCGTGAACGCAATCGCGCCCGGTTTTGTGGACACTGAGATGACTTCGGGTATCGACAGGCAGGCCATCGTCAATGAGATACCGCTGCGCAAGACAGGCAGCCCGGACGAGGTGGCAGGGGTGATCCTGTTTTTGTGTTCAGGCCTGAGCGATTACATCACCGGCCAGGTCATTGTCGTGGATGGTGGGCTTTATACGTGATTTGTGCATAGGATGTAGAGAACCTTAAAGGAGGACTATATTAATGGCTGATGTTCAGCAACGGATCATTCAACTGATCGCAGAGCAGTTGGAAAAGGACCCATCCGAGATCAAGCCTGAAATGTCTTTCGCAGACGATCTGGGGGCCGATTCCCTTGATCTGGTCGAGCTGATCATGACCGTGGAAGAGGAGTTCAACGTTGAGATCCCGGACGAGGATGCAGAAAAGATCAAGTTCGTGAAGGACGCAATAGAATACGTTAAAGCCAAGATATAACGTCCTCGATGAAAAAAACGGTTGCCCTTACCGGTATAGGAGTAGTTTCGCCTCTTGGCAGCGATGTCAAAACGCTCTGGGAAAACCTCGTACATGGTATATCAGGAATAGAGCCCATTGAAGAACTCAAGGGCCTCGCGGTGACATTCGGAGGCCCTGCAAAGGGATTCGACCCGTCTTCACATCTGAGCCCCAAGGAGATCCGGCACATGGACCGCTACACCCAGATGGCCGTGTCCTGCGGGCTCGCTGCATGCACCCAGTCGGGCATAACCCCCGACACCTATCCCGGGCACCGCATAGGCGTGCTCATGGGCACGGGAGCCGGCGGCATGTCCACCATTGAAGAGCAGATCCCCAACTTTTACCAGAAAGGTCCCAGGAGGGTATCTCCTCTCACCGTGCCCATGTTCATCCCGAATATCGCCTCGGCCGAGCTTGCCATGAAGATCAGGGCCAAGGGGCCGGGCATGGGACTGTCTTCCGCATGCGCCACCGGCGGCCATTCGCTGGCCATGGCCATGAGGCTTATCGGCGCGGGCGATGCCGACTGCATGATTGCAGGCGGGGTGGAGGCCTGCCTCACGCCCTTTTCCGTCACCGCCTTTGCCAACATGAGGGCCCTGTCCACCCGGAACGACGACCCGGCGAAGGCGTCCCGCCCCTTTGATCGAGACCGGGACGGTTTCGTCATCGCCGAAGGGGGGGCTGCCCTGGTGCTCGAAGACATGGAACACGCCCGGGCCAGGGGTGCAAAGGTCCTGGCAGTATTGTGCGGGGCGGGCATGAGCCAGGATGCGTACCATCTCGTGGCGCCTGATCCTGAAGGCACGGCAGTGGTTTATGCCATGGAGCGCGCCATCGAAGATGCAGGCATTTCAAAGTCGGACATCGGCTATATCAATGCCCATGGGACCTCGACCCCGCTGAACGACAAGACCGAGACTTTGGCCATCAAAAAGGTCTTCGGTGAACAGGCATATTCCATCCCCATCAGTTCCACCAAGTCCATGACCGGCCACCTCATCGGCGGCACCGCGAGCCTGGAAACCGCCATATGCGTCCTGGCCATGCAGGAGGGCATGCTGCCGCCCACCATCAACCTTGACAACCCCGATCCCGAGTGCGATCTGAACTATATACCAGGCCGGGCCGTAAAGGCACAGGTGTCATACTGCCTCAAAAACGCCTTTGCCTTTGGCGGCCAGAATGTGGCCCTGGTCATCGGAAGGGGGCATCAGTGAAAATAGCCATTGCATGCGATCACGGGGGTTACCACCTGAAGCAGGCGGTAAAGGATGCCCTAGGTGCTGCGGGTGCCGAGATCATTGACCTGGGCACTGACGGGCCGGGTTCGGTGGACTACCCTGATTTCGCGCACAAGGCTCTCAGGGCACTGCTCGATAAATCATGCGAGCGGATCGTGCTCATTTGCGGCACCGGCATCGGCATGTCCATCTGTGCAAACCGTATCCCCGGTGTCAGGGGGGCGCTGTGCCATGACGGCTACACCGCCCGCATGTCGAGGCTGCATAACGATTCCAACTGTCTCATCTTAGGCGCCAGGGTCACGGGGCCGGGCATTGCCGGCGATATCGTCGAGACCTGGATGAAGACACCCTTCGAGGGCGGCCGTCATGCGGCAAGGCTTGCCCGGATAGAAGAACTGACACAAGTGCTCAAGGGCTCATAGAAATACATACCTCACTCCTGCACCCGCCTGTTTGGGGATAAGACACGGCCGGAATCAGGCGTAATGATGATTTGCCGGATTACCACTTTCACCGGAGTGAGAAAAAGTGCTAAAAAGAATTTTCCACCAAGTAATGATCGTAGGAGAAGAACATGAACCTGGAAAACGTGAAAAAGACCGACCAAGAAGTGTATGATGCCATCATGGGAGAGCTCCAGCGGCAGCGCAACAAGCTCGAACTCATCGCCTCCGAGAACATCGTGAGCAAGGCCGTGCTCGAGGCCCAGGGCTCTGTGATGACCAACAAGTACGCAGAGGGTTACCCTGCCAAGAGATATTACGGCGGCTGTGAATATGTGGACGTGGCCGAGGACCTGGCCATTTCCAGGGCCAAGCAGCTTTTCGGCGCAGACCATGCCAATGTCCAGCCCCATTCCGGGTCACAGGCGAACATGGCCGTGTACTTCAGCATTTTAGAGCCGGGAGATACGTACCTTGGCATGAGCCTTCCCCACGGCGGCCACCTTTCCATGGGCTCGCCGGTCAATTTCTCGGGCAAGTTCTACAATGTCGTTGCCTACGGGGTCAGGCAGGACAACCACCGCATAGACTACGACCAGCTCAGGGACCTGGCAAAGAAGAACAGGCCCAAGCTCATCATTGCAGGGGCCAGCGCATATCCCCGCATTATAGAATACAAGACCTTCAAGGAGATAGCGGACGAGGTGGGGGCATATTTCATGGTGGACATGGCGCACATTGCGGGACTCATAGCCGCCGGTCTGCACCCGAGCCCGGTGCCGTTTGCCGATTTCGTCACCACCACCACCCACAAGACGCTCCGCGGCCCCAGGGGCGGCATGGTGCTGTGCAAGGAACAGCATGCCAAGACCCTGAACTCAAAGGTCTTCCCCGGCATGCAGGGCGGGCCGCTCATGCATGTCATCGCCGCCAAGGCCGTGGCTTTCAAGGAGGCACTGAGCCAGGAGTTCAAGGAATATCAGGCGCAGATCGTGAAAAACGCCAAGGTCATGGCCGAAGAGCTCATGAACCTGGGCTTTGTCCTGGTATCGGGCGGCACGGACAACCACCTCATGCTGGTCGACCTGACCAACAAGGACGTCACGGGCAAAGACGCCCAGGAGATGCTCGACCTGGCCTGGATCACCGTGAACCGGAACACCATCCCCTTCGAGACCAAAAGCCCCTTTGTCACCTCGGGTATCCGCATCGGGACCCCGGCGCTCACCACCAGGGGCATGAAAGAGGACGAGATGCGCCAGGTGGCCCGCATGATCGCCAAGGTCATCGAGGCAAAAGGCGACGCGGCCGTGATCGAGAAGGTGCGCGCAGAGGTGGACCAGCTGTCGAGACGCTTCCCCATATACGAAGGGTGACAGAGCATGCGATGCCCCAGGTGTTCTGGACTTGAAGACAAGGTGCTGCAGTCCAGGATCAGCCAGGACGGCACGTCCATCAGGCGCAGGAGGGAGTGCATCGCCTGCTCCCACCGCTATACCACCTATGAGCATATCGAGGAATTCATCCCCGTGGTTGTCAAGAAAGACGGCCGCAGGGAGCCCTTTGATGCCTCAAAGGTCGTATCCGGCATCATGACGGCCTGCGAAAAGAGGCCCGTGAGCATGGAGGCCATCGAGACCGTAAAGAACGTCCTCATCCAGGATATCCAGTCCAGGTGGGACAGGGAGGTTCCCTCGTCGTATATCGGGGAAAGGATCATGGATGCACTGCACAAACTCGACCCCGTGGCCTATGTGCGGTTCGCGTCCGTGTATCGCGAGTTCAAGGACGTGAGCGAATTCATGGATGAGATCAAAGGCCTGCGTAAGACAAAGAGGCGATGAGGTTAGAATCCGCTCGTTGGGATTTTGCATGAAAAATCTAGCCCGTTCAACTTGATCATTTTCCCCTGGCGACAAGTGACAGGTTATGCTCCTTGCAGGGGAAAATGATCAAGTTGAACGGGCTAGGGCAAAGCCCTGCATCAATAAATGTCCTCTGCAAAGCTGAATATGAATTCAAAGAGGTACAAAGCCTAACCATGCAAGGATTGTAAATAGACGGATATATGAACCACGACATCACCTTCATGACCCAGGCAGTGGACCTGGCCGGGCAGGCCATCGGCAGGACAGCGCCCAACCCCAGCGTCGGGGCCGTGGTGGTCAGGGACGGCCGGGTCATAGGCCGGGGATTCCATCCCAGGGCAGGCATGCCCCATGCCGAGGTCTATGCACTGGACGAGGCGGGAGACAGGGCACGGGGTGCAACCCTGTACGTGACCCTGGAGCCATGCAACCATCATGGGAAGACACCGCCGTGCACAGAGGCGATCATAAAGGCGGGCATATCCCGAGTGGTGGCAGGCACGCCGGATCCCAACCCGAAGGTTGCAGGCAAGGGCATTGCGAGGCTCAGGGAGGCGGGCATCCATGTGGATGTGGGGGTATGCGAAAAAGAATGTAAAGAGCTTATTGAATGGTATGCCTTCTGGATGAAAAAAGGCCGTCCCTATGTCATCCTGAAAGCCGCCATAACCTTGGACGGCAAGGTGGCGTCTGCTACAGGGGATTCACAGTGGATCAGCTCTGAAGAATCCAGGGGCTACGTCCATGAGTTGAGGAACCGGGTGGACGGGATCATCGTCGGCATCGGTACCGTCACCAAGGATGATCCCATGCTTACCTGCCGTATGGAAGGGGGCCGCGACCCCATGAGGATCATCCTGGATCCCTTCTTCGAGGTGATGAAGGATGCCAGGTGCCTGGGGAAGGAGTCCATCTTATTCACGGCCAAACCACCGGACAGCAGAGTGGAGATATCTGAGAGCGGCACCCGGATCGTGCAGCTCGAGGCCGATGCATCAGGCATGATCCCCTGGGAGGCGGTGCTCGTTCACCTCGGAGAGATGGGGCTGCATGCCGTCATGGTCGAAGGCGGCAGCGGCATATATTCGAGTCTGCTCAAAAGCGGCCTTGCGGACAGGCTGCTTTTCTTCATAGCACCCAAGATCCTGGGAGGCGGCCTGCCGCTGGTGGACTGGGGCAGCCCTTCCCGTATTGCAGATGCCCTGGGTTTCGTGATAGCACAGGTGCGCCTCGTGGGCGGGGATATCCTCGTGGAAGGAACTCTGGAGGGATAACATGTTTACCGGGATCATCGAGTCGGTGGGGAAGATAAAGTCAAAACAGCCCTACGGGCAGGGGTTCGTGCTGGAGGTCGACACGGCGCTCGATCTCTCGGGCGACGCCGTCGGCGACAGCGTCGCCGTGGACGGGGTATGCCTGACCATCACCGCCGTGAAAGGCAGTGTATTCTCTGCGAATGCCTCTGCCGAGACCATCTCCCGTACGACGTTTTCTGAGATGAGGCCGGGCGCGCAGGTGAACATCGAACGGGCGCTCACGCTTTCCAAGAGGCTCGGAGGGCATATCGTGCTCGGCCACGTGGACACGGTGGGCAGGATCCTCCAGAAGGACCCCTCGGGCGAATCGGTCCGCATCAAGGTGGGCTTCGAACGGTCGTATGCAAAGTACGTGATCGAAAAGGGGTCCATTGCCATAGACGGTATTTCGCTCACCATAAATGAGGTGTTCAGGGATGCATTTATCGTGAACATCATAGAACACACGGCCCAATCCACTTCCTTGACACCCAAATCCCCGGGTGATAGGGTGAACCTCGAATTCGACGTGCTGGGTAAGTACGTGGAAAGCCTGCTGAACAGGGACACTGGCATGAGCCTGAAAGACCTTCTCACAAAGCAGGGTTTTCTCAAAAGGGAGTAGAGTCGTATGCCTACGTGCACCGCTGAAGAAGCCATCAAAGATCTGCTGCAGGGAAAGATGATCATCCTCGTGGATGACGAAGACCGGGAGAACGAGGGAGACCTCACCATGGCGGCCGAGTTCGTCACTGCGGACGCCATAAACTTCATGACCAAATACGGGAGAGGCCTGGTGTGCCTGGCCCTGGACTCCGAGATAGCGGACAGGCTCGACCTGCAGCCCATGGTCAGGGACAATACGAGCAAGTTCGGCACCGGATTCACGGTGTCCATCGAGGCAAAAAAGGGTGTGACCACCGGCATTTCAGCCGCCGACAGGGCCGTGACCATACGCACCGCCATTGCCCCTGACACAAAAGCCGACGACTTGGCGCGGCCGGGACACATCTTTCCCTTGCGGGCCAAAGCGGGCGGGACCCTTGTCCGCACCGGACAGACGGAAGGCTCCGTGGACCTGTGCAGGATGGCAGGGCTCAGGCCCGGGGCGGTCATCTGCGAGATCATGAACGACGACGGCACCATGGCACGAAGGCCCCAGCTCGAAGAATTCGCAGCGACCCATGACCTGAAGATCTGCACCATAGCCGATATCATCGCCCACCGCATCCGCAACGAGATCCTGGTGCGCGAGGTTGTCCGGGCCAAGCTGCCCACGGAATTCGGCGTGTTCGAACTGGTGGGCTTTGACAATGACATCGACAAAAAGGAGCATGTGGCGCTGGTCAAGGGCGATATCAACCCCGATGAGCCGGTGCTGGTGCGGGTACACTCCGAATGCCTCACCGGTGACATGTTTCATTCCATGCGCTGCGACTGCGGCGACCAGCTTCACCGGGCCATGGAGATGGTCGAGGAAGAAGGCAAGGGGGTCATCGTGTACATGCGGCAGGAGGGCCGGGGGATAGGGCTTATCAACAAGATCAGGGCCTACCACCTCCAGGACAAGGGCCGCGACACGGTGGAGGCCAACATCGAGCTCGGGTTCGCCGCGGATCTGAGGGATTACGGCATCGGCGCGCAGATCCTGGTTTACCTGGGTGTGCGCAAGATGAAGCTCATGACCAACAATCCCAAGAAGATCATAGGCCTCGAGGGCTATGGCCTGGAGATCACGGAGCGGGTCTCGATTGAGATCCCACCCACAAAGGAAAATCAGAGGTATCTGAAGACCAAGAAGGATAAGATGGGTCACATTCTGGAGGTGGTATAAGATGGCGCATGTCATTGAAGGCAAACTGCTGGGCAAGGGTAAGAAGGTCGCGATCGTTGCGAGCCGGTTCAACGACTTCATCACCGCTCGGCTCATGGAAGGGGCGCTCGATGCCCTGAACAGGCATGGGGTGGCGGATAAGGACATCTCCATCTACCGTGTCCCCGGGGCCTTTGAGATACCCTCGGTTGCCAGGAGGCTTGCTTCAGGAGACAGTGCGGACGGCATCATCTGCCTGGGTGCGGTCATCAGGGGATCTACCCCGCACTTCGACTATGTGGCCTCCGAGGTGAGCAAGGGAGTCGCCCATGTGGGGCTCGAAGCGAAGATGCCGGTGATCTTCGGGGTTCTCACCACCGATACCATAGAGCAGGCCATAGAGCGTGCAGGGACAAAATCCGGGAACAAGGGTTTTGATGCGGCAATGGCCCTGCTCGAGATGATGGACCTCTATTCCCAGATCTGAAGCCGTTTATGAAGCAAAGGACGCGGGCACGAGAGGTAGCGCTGCAGTATCTCTATCAGATCGACATCACCAGCAGCCATACCGAAAAGACGCTTTCAGACTTCTTCGCGCACTTTGTGGAGGAAAAGGACAAGGATCTCGTCCCCTATGCTCGTGAGCTTGCTGAAGGGGTGTGCGAATACCTGCCCCAGATCGATTCCCTCATAGAGAAGGCCTCCGATAACTGGAAGGTGAGCCGCATGTCCACCACAGACCGGAATATCCTGCGCATAGCCACCTATGAGATGGCGTACCGGGAAGACGTTCCCTACAAGGTGGTCATCAACGAGGCCATCGAGGTGGCCAAGCGGTTCGGTTCTCACCGTTTCCCATCGTTCGCCAATGGGGTGCTGGACAAGATCTGGAACGAGATATCGGGTGATGTCAGTTAAAAGAAAATATCAGTAAATTTATGAGATAACTTTTCTGATACTGAAAAGAAATCACCAAACTAAAAACCTAACCCGTACAAAACATTGATTCAGGCAAGTGCACGCAAAAGGCGTGCACTTGCCTGAATCAATGTTTTGTACGGGCCAATTAAAGGACTGAAAACACAGACTTTCTTGATGGTGCGCCGGGAGCTTTACTTTATAAGTCCCTGTACCTTGGCGCGTTCCACGATGAGGCCGCGCTGCCTGCTGCCGGTGATATCAAGGAAGCGGGCCTGTACGAGGGTCAGGTCCGCCCGGTCGAGCAGGGAGTTGGTGATGCAAACTTCCTCCAGGACAGCCCCGGCCAGCGAGGTGAGGGTGAGGTTCGATTTGTTGATTTTTGTTCTTACGATGTAGGAAAGCCCGAAATTTGCCTCTGTGAGGTCGCATTCATTCAGGGTGCAGTTCTCGATGAGGCAGAAAAGGAACTTGGCCTTCTGCAGGCGGGAGCCTGTGAGGTCCAGGTTCTTGAGTGTGGAATGGGTGATGGTGGCCCCTTCCAGGTTTGTTTTATTCATTTCCTTGTCCGTGATCGTGATCCGGTTGAGACGGCTGTTCATGAATGTCACCCTGCTGAGCAGGCATGAACTGAAGTCCACATCATTGATCGTCACCTCGGAAAGGTGGCAACCTGAGAGGTTCGTGTTCTTGAATATCGTGCCTTCAAGTTTTGTCCTTTCCAGGTGAGACTCTTCAAAGTTTGTGTCCGTGAGGTTCACCTTGCTCAGGTCCGAGCCCCTCATGTTGGCGCCGCCAAGGTCGAGTCCGGACAGATCTAGTCCCTTGAGATACTCCCCTTCAACCGGGGTTCCCATGGAAATGGCTTCATAGAGTTTGTCTCTGTCAAAGGTATTCATTCGCCGGACTCCAGGAGCTTTTTGACCTCGGGGGCAAGGGTGAATTCGGCCTCTTTTATCTCCCCGTCTTTCAGGTAGAAATGCACCCCTGATTTGGAACCGGTGATGGTCATGCCGAGGAGGCCGATGTTGATATCCGTCTGGTCGTATACCGTGCCTTCGATGTAGATGTTGCCCTGGTGGGTCTTGTGGATTTTCTCCACGATCTCCATGATCTTCGCATTCTGTGTGGTGAGGATTTTGCGCAGTGTCTCCATGGCATCCAGAATCTTCGTATAAAGCATTTCCTGCTGGCGGCTGAGTTCACTGGTCGCTTTCAGGGTACGCAGTTTTGTAAGGGATGATTGGAACTTCTGAAATTCGTCTATCTTATCAGCGATTTCATCCTTGATTCTCAGCTGCTCACGGTGAAGAACCGGGCTGCGCCCGATGCTGATGACCGTCTTCCCGCCGGCAGTCTCCTGGCCGATGGTGTGGCAATAGACGCAGATGTCGGAAGACACCTTGCTGGTGGTTATGAATCCGTTCGAGTTTTTCACAATGACGGGTCCGATGGCCGACACCAGACTGTTGCGTATATAGCCGTCGACGATGATCTCCTTTTCGGAGATTACATGGGCATCCTGGATGAACCGGGCATGGATCTTACCGTTGGCCGTAATCATGGCCTCTTCCTGCCCCATGATGCCGCCTGCTATGATTATGTCCCCTCCGGCCTCCAGGATCACCTTGCCCACGGTGGAAGCGATGGTGATGTTTTCCCCGGCATGGATCTCATACCCGTCTCCCACCTCTCCCTGTACCACGACCGATCCGTTGAAACGGATATTCCCCACGGATGCATCCACGTCATGCACTACATAGGACGGTTCGACGTTTATGGCGTTCTCCAGCCAGACCACCATGCCGTCGATGGCGGCAAAGATCTGGTTCCTGTCGGATGAGTAGGTGACGTTCTTTGCGCCGGGCAATTTCGCAGCAGCGCCGGGTTTGCCGGCTATCTCTTCTCCTTTTACCGTCACGCCGGGTTTCCCTGGCCGAGGGGGGATCAACTCGCACAGGGGATCGCCCTTCTTCACGTTCTGGATAAGGTTCAGATCCCTCAGGTTTACCTTGCCCGAGGCATCCTCCTTGAAGGTCGCCTTGGTGCGGCCGGTGTCGAAGTGGAATTTCACATACCCGTCTTTGCCCTCTTCGGGGGCCTGGCCCCGGGCAATCTCCACCCACTTGTTGACGGTCTTATTCAAGACGATCTGTCCTATGGGCTCAGTCAGGAGACCTACAGTGATCCCCTCGTCCTTGATGGCCTTGAGCAGGTCATCGACGTTGAGGGTGTTCACCTCGGTGCCCGACGGGACGATCTTGACAGAGGCAGCCAGCCCTCCCTCGGTGAGGTTGAATTCAATGGAGTAGTCCTTATCCACAAGGATGGATTCGGATTTTCATCCGGAAAACTTAAAATAATTTCTCTTGACTGACAGGTATACGTCCCGTACGTGAAGGGGGTTATATGTGCATAAAAAGGTGGGATGCGGATGAACGTGCGCGAAATAGAAAGGCTTGGCATAAAGGGATTCCTGGATGCCGAGGAGGGCAAGGCGCTCTACGGACTCGCCCTCGGTGTAAGCACAAAGGGCCCTGTGCTCGAGATCGGGGGGTACTGCGGGAAATCAACCCTGTACCTTGGTCTAGCCTGCAGGAAAAACAGCAGCATCCTTTTTTCCATAGACCATCATCGGGGCTCCGAGGAACAGCAGCCGGGACAGGAGTATTTCGACAGCGAGCTATACGATGATAAGGAGGGTAAGGTCGATACCTTCAGGCTTTTCCGTAAGGCCATCGAGCTTTCGGACCTCCTGGACACCGTTGTACCCATGGTGAGCACCTCGGCCGTGGTGGCGCGCATGTGGGCCACGCCGCTGGCCATGGTTTTCATCGATGGGTCTCATGCCTACCCGGCGGTCTTTTCGGATTATGTATCGTGGTCACCCCGGCTTATCCCGGGCGGCATCCTGGCCATACACGACATCTTTCCCGATCCGGCCAAGGGGGGTCAGGCGCCATACTACATATACAAACTTGCCGTTGATTCGGGTCTGTATGAAGAGCTTCCCATGGTAAAGACTTTAGGGGTGCTGAAGAAGCGGGGGCCGCTGGATATCCCCCGCGAACTCTATTCAAAACGCGATTGGTAGGGTATCGATGTCCTTGTTGTGGGTCCAGTAATAGTGGTATGCCCCGTTCTTCAAGGCAGACTTGATATAACCGGCTGCGGAGAAGTCCATAAGAACCCTGGATGTGAAAGACCTGTCAGTACCGGTCTTCTTCGAGACCGTATCCGCCAGAAGCGCTATGGGGTGCGCCCCGTCCTCTTTCGGGCAGGGATTTTCCTCGATGAGGTCCCCGGAGAGGATTCGGTAGATGAGTTTCAGCTTGCGGTCTCCCTCGATAAGAAGAAACTCGTGGTCCGTGCAGGTGCCTTCCTTGTGGCGACCAAGCATGTCCGCCCAGATATCATCGTTAACCCGGTCATATTCCGCCACGAAATCCCTCATCTCTTCGGGGCCCAACTGTGAGGTCCTTACGATGGGAGAGTTGGCATCGTACTTGCTCCAGTCATCGGTGAGTATCTCGATATCGTAGTTTTCCAGTTCTTCACGGACAGTGGTGCCCGGGAACGGCGAGAAGAAGTGGTAGCCGTACGCGATGTTCAGCTCGCGCGCAAAGCGCTGTGTCTCCTGCATGGTCTCTCTTGTCTCTCCGGGGAGCCCCACCATGAATGATGCGTGGGGCAGCACATCCGCCTCCCTGCAGCACGCAATGGCTTGACGGGCCTGATCCAGGGTGATGCCCTTGCGGATCCTCTTGAGCATCTCAGGGTTGCCCGACTCGATGCCGAAGCTCACGCAGTCGCATCCCGCTTCGCGCATTATCTTCAGGGTCTCAAGGTCCACGGTGTTGACCCTGGCGAATGCGCTCCAGCCGAAATTCACGCCCCTGCGCCTGATCTCGTCGCAGAGCTCTCTCACCCGTGTCTTGTTGGCTGTGAACAGGTCGTCCGCCACATTGATCCTCGCAAATCCCATGGCAAGGATCTGCTCGATCTCGTCCACAACCAGACTGGGGCTTCTGAAGCGTCCCTTGAAGCCCACCATGCGCCTGCCGAGGCAGAAGATGCACCTGTTGGGGCAGCCCCTGCTGGTGATGATGCTCACCGGATAGCCCAGGGCCTGATAGCGGGATATGGGAAGGAGGTGCCTGGCGGGAAGAGGCAGGCTGTCGAGGTCATGTATGAGTTCCCGGGGTTCGGTGATGACGATCCCGCCCGAATCCTTGTAGGCGATGCCCTGTATGCGGCGCCATGCGTCTCTGTCATGGATCAGCCCCATGAGCTCCTGGAGCGTCTGTTCCCCTTCGCCTACCACGATGAGATCCAGCTCCGGGCAGGTTCTGAAGGTGCCTTCGATATCAAAGGAGACATGCGGGCCGCCCATCATGGTGACGGCGGACGGCCGGAGCCGTTTGGCGTCCTTGATGATACGCTCGGCCTGGTGGTAGTTCATGGTCACCGACCCGGCGCCCACCACATCGGGCTTGAATGCCTCGAGGAGCTCTGAGAGCTTCTCGGGCGAATACTTGCTCACGATGAAGTCGAATATGCGCACCGTGGCCCCTGCCGCCTCGCAGGCGGCTGCCGCATAGGCGAGGCCCAGTGGCGGGGAGGGTGCTTCTTCCAATGGATAGGGTGTGGCTATGAGTGCGATCCTCATGTTTGTCCTCTATTCGTATTTTCCCGGAAAGATAACGGATCTCATCCAGCGAAAAAGCGTATTGCCCTGCATCAGGTCCTTGTCGATGATGACGAAGTCCCTGGCGAGCTTCTTCGGATCGGCGTACCACTCCCCCCGTGTCCTCATGGGCTCTTTCGGGTCAAGCTTTTTTATCACCTTTGCCGGGTTGCCGGCCGCGATGACATTGTCGGGGATATCGCGTGTGACCACGGAACCTGCGCCGATGATGCTGTTGTCTCCGATGCTGACCCCCTTGCAGACAATGGAGCTGTCGCCCAGCCAGACATTGTTGCCGATGGTGACATGGCCGGTGGCGCCGATATAGTCCGCCCGGTCATAGACGCCGTGCCAGTCGGAGTCGGTGATGTACACGTTGCTGGCCATCATGCAGCTGTCGCCTATGGTGATGCCCGTGGCCGCGCTCATCCGCACGCCGGGACACAGGAGGCTGTACCTGCCGATGCTGATGAACCCGTCATTCTTTTCCCTCCCCCACACCGTGAGCCGCACCCGGCGGTCCGGGGTGGAAATGACGGTGGCGAAGTCGCCCAGGTCGACGGGCCAGCCGAAAACCTGCACGTACCACGGCTTCATGAAGGTGCAGCCTTTGCCCAGGTGCTGGAACTGCGGCCTCAGGAAGTGCTCTACGTACCACTTGCGGAAATTGAGGTCGAGCCTCTTGAGGTAGTATGGCCGGTAATCCTTCCGCAAGGTTCTATGCCCTCATGTCGGCAGCATCGGAATAGAATGCCTTCTTGATGCTGAAGATGGGGTGGTGCTTCTTGAGGAACCGGTACATGCGGGATTTTGCATCTTCGCCTGTTGCCCAGAATGAATGGTTGAAGAGCTGGGATGCCTCCGTGATGTGGTAGATGGCATCCGTTGCCATCATCACTGCGGCATTGGTCCAGGTGAGCTCCTCTTCCGGCCATATGACCATGTCCGGGAAGGTGTATCCGCACCAGAAAGTGCCGTTGTCGTGCATCCTGCCCTTGATCCAGCCCAGGATGGTCCCGGCCTTTTCCAGCTCTCCCATGGCGGCCAGCGTCAGGATGAGCTCGGAGGTTTCGGCAATGGTGATCCACGGGTTGTCTGAAACACATCTGCATCCGAGGCCTTCCACCATGAACTTGTTCCAGAACTTGTCGATGCGTTTCTTTGCCTCGCTTCCCGTAACAGCGCCGCAGAGAACGGGATAGAACCAGTCCATGGAGAAGCGCGCCTTGCTGCGGTCGAAGAGGTGGGGGCGGTAGCGCAGCGCATCGCCCAGCCTCTGAAGTGCCGATTGCCACCTGGGCCTGCTTTCGCCGAGCAGCAGGGCCAGCACCAGCGCGCACTTGAGGCTCATGAAGATGGAGCTGCATCCGGTGAGCAGCGCCATGGGGTCCTTGACCCCCTGATAATTCCGGGCCCAGTAGATCTCGCCGCCCGGGGCCTGGAGGTCCACGGCATAATCGATGCCGGAGCATATGGTGGGCCATATGTATTCGAGGAACGGCCTGTCCTGGGTGATGAGATAGTAGTGGAACACACCCACTGCTATGTATGAAGACATGTTGGACTCTTTGGTGAGATCCTCGGGAACCCCGTTTATGTAGGAGGAGTGCCAGCTGCCGTCTTCAAGCTGGATGGATGCAAGCCATTCGAAGGCCCTGCGGGCCTCTTCGTAGTAGCCGCCGATGGTGAGCCCGATGGCCGCTTCCACATGGTCCCACGGGTCGGTCTTTCCCCCCTTATGCCAGGGGATCTCTCCGGTCGGCCTCTGCTCGCCGGCAATGGAGGCGGCCAACGTCTGGATATCGACAGGCAGAACCAGGTCCGATGGGGACAGCTTATGATCCATAGGAATCACCTTTCTTCAGATAGAGTACAATGCTTTTGGCAATGAACGGATTCAGCACCCTGTCGAGTGTTCTGGTCAACAGCGGCTTGTGCATGATGTCCCAAACAAGGAACCTGTGGTAGAGCTTCACGGGCAGGGCATCGTCATTTTTGTGCCCCGCCATGCACTTGATCCACCAGTAGGGGCTGTGAAGAGCGTGCGCCCAGCCCGTATCGACGCACGAGACGCCGGCGTCCTCGAGAAGGCCGATGAGCTCCTTTTTCCGGTAGATCCTCACGTGCCCGCCCTCTTCGTTGTGGTAGTCTTCGGAGAGCGCCCAGCAGATGCGCTCGGGCAGATATCTCGGCACGCTCACCACCAGCGATCTGCCCGACTTCAGCACCCGTATGATCTCTCTCATGGCCTTCCTGTGGTCGGGTATGTGTTCGAGGACCTCGGAGCAGATGACGATGTCGAAGGATTCGTCCGCAAAGGGGAGTCTCGTCACATCGCTCACCATGACCAGGGCGCTTCCTCCCCCGTCCTGCCCTTCATGGCGCATGATCTTGGTGGTGTTGTGGGCCTTCAGGGCATCATTCCTGTTCAGGTCGATGCCCACCACGTTCACCCCTTTGGCGCGGAAGGCCTCGCTCAGGTGGCGTCCGCCGCCGCAGCCGGCATCGAGAACCTTGTAGCCGGGCCTGAGATCAAGCTTGGAAAAGTCAACGGTGAGCACGAATGGCCTCCCGGTAGACCTCCACCACCTGTTTTGCGGTGTTGTGCCAGGTGAAGTTGTTTTTTACCCTTTCATACCCCGCCTCGGCGAGGCGTGCGCGCTTATCGGGATCGTCCAGGAGGTCGATGATGGCGGCCTCCAACGCCCTGGCATCACCGGGCGGAACCAGGACCCCCGCATCTCCCACCACTTCAGGCAGGGCGCCTCCCGTGGTGCTGATGACAGGCACCTTGCATGCCATGGCCTCACCGGCCGGCAGCCCGAAGCCCTCGTAGATGGAGGGTACCACGGCAATGGTCGTCTTTGCATAGTAGTGCGCAAATTCCTCATCATCGATGCGGCCCGTGAAGGTGACGTATTCGTGGGCATTCAGGCTTTTCACCAGCCTGTCTATGACGCCGTCTTTTTTGGGCGCCCCGATGACGGTCAGGTGGACATGGCGGGTCTTCCTGATGGCGGTCACGGCCTCTATGAGGAAGCGCAGGCCCTTGAGCGGGGTGTCGGCGCTGTTGGTCACCATGATGTGCCCCTCGAGCCTCTTCACCCCGGTCACGGGATGGAAGATGTCGGTATTGATGCCGTTGGCCACCACGCGGAACCTGTCCTGGGGGATGGAAAAGGCGGAGCTGATATCGGTCTTTGATGCCTCTGATACGGTGATGATGTGGGAAAGTCTCCTGGAGACCCTTCCCTGCATGTTCAGGAATGAATACCACCTGCGGACCTTCCATTTTCTCCAGAAGACCCGCTCGGAGGCGATTTCCACGTCACGGTCAACGGTTATGGGGTGGTGGATGGTGGCGACGGTGGGGATGCCCAGGGACTTGATGCCTAAGATGCCATAGGCCAGGCACTGGTTGTCGTGCACCACGTCGAAGCGGTGCCTGTTGTCTCTCATGAAGTTGAAGCAGCGGATCGAGTTGGTGAAAGGCTCCGGGAACCCGCCGCTGGAGACCCCCAGCCATTCGAGCATATTGAGGGGCGAGCGCAGTTCCCGCAGGCTCGGGACGCGGAAGAGATCGTCAGGGTTGTAGAGGTCGAGGCTCGGCAGTCTGTGCAGAGGGATATCCCCGTCGATTACGGGGTAGGGCTGGCTTGAAACCACCTCCACGTTGTGACCGAGGTCTTTCAGAGCCCTGCTCAGCCTCTTGATGTACACCCCCTGACCCCCGCTGGTGGGTTTGCCGCGGTAGGTATAAAGGCAGATATTCAAAGGGGCGTCCGTAATACGCCTTTGTGCCCCAGGGGAAAAACTCTCTTGGGTTGCGGTTATGGGTGGCATGGTACCAGTACATCCTTTTGTTCCAGAAGTATGCCCGAACGCATCTACACATGCAATTCAATGGCAACACAGCATCCTAGCAACTCTGACCCATCAAAGCAAGGAAATTTCTGATCATTCTGCCGATAGAAACAGGCATACAGGGTGAGCGCTTTTGCCCAAGCAAAGGCGTCCGCAATTGCAGGAACAAGGATTAAGTGAACAGCCTACCTCTGCGTGAAGAACCTCTCGATGAGTATCCGTCTCAGTTTGTCCACACTCTCGGGGCTTGCGCAGCAGGGTGTCTTCGCCTTGTGTGAAAGCTCTACGGTCAGAGAGTATGTTCTGAAGCAGATCCTGCATTTTTCACAAAGCTGAAAGTTGCTGTTGAGTTCATCCATGATATCCTGGGAGAGGGTATTGTCCATGTAGTCCTGGAACAGGGAGGAACAGATCATGCACTTCATGTTCATGCGCCTTCTCCTTCAGGTTGCGTATATTTCCTGAAATAGCCGGACAGGACGTCCCTCAGGACAAGGCGGCCCCGGTGAAGCCTGGACTTGACGGCAGGGACGCTCAGCCCCAGGGACTGGGCGATCTCTTCGTTGGAGAATCCTTCGATATCCTTCATGATGACCACTGTCCGCATGGCCTCGGGGAGCGAGTCGATGGAGCCCTGGAGTATGCCCCGGCTTTCCTCGGACAGGAGAATGTCGTCCGGCAGGGTCGACCAGTCATACTCATAGTCCTGGGATGGCTCCTGATCGATGTCGTCCAGGGTCGTCTGGTCGGAAAACTTCCGTTCCTTGCGCAAGAAGCCGTACGATGCATTGGTCGCCACACGGTACAGCCAGGTGGAAAAGTAGGCGTCGTTGGTCAGCGTATTGATCTTGGAGATGACCGTGAGAAACACCTCCTGCATGATCTCCTCGGCCGCCGAGGCATCCCTGGTGAGGTGATATGCGAGGTTGTACACCTTGTTCGAGTATCTCCTCACTATCTCCTCCATGGCGGCTGCATTGCCGCGCTTGATGTCCTTTACAAGGACCGCATCAGAAATCCCTACCTTTTTCTTACCCATTTAGATACCCGCTCTATCCTGTTGGATTCAGATCTTTCCACGTGAGAATCAGATTTCTGGCCGCCCAGACCTCATCGACGCGTTTTACCGGCATGCCTTCGGGGCCTTCGTGCAATGATTCCGCTGAAGCCGCGCAGGTATGTGCGATGCTCTCCAGTGCGCCTGCGAAGCGTTTCAGCTCATGGACCGGTTCGCTCTCGGTGGGTTCGATCATGATGGCGCCCGGCACCACCAGGGGGAAGTATACGGTGGGCGGGTGAAAGCCGTATTCCATGAGGGCCTTGGCCATGTCGATGGTCGCAGCGCCGGAGGGTTTCTGCAGCTTGTCGCTGAGCACGAACTCGTGCATGGTGGGCGCGGCATAGGGGAGGTCGAAGGTCTTTATCAGACGGGCCTTGAGGTAGTTGGCGTTCAGGCAGGCCCTGACGGAAGCCTCCCTGAGTCCCCTGGGCCCCAGGCTGAGGCAGAAGGCATACGCCCTCAGGAGCACCGCCACGTTGCCCAGGCAGGAGTGGATCATGCCTATGCTGTCGGGGAAATCACCCGAGAGGGCAGGGCTTCCCGTTTCGTCTCTTACCATCCGCGGCACGGGTAGAAATGCCGCCAGGTTTTTCTTCACCAGCACGGGGCCGCTTCCCGGGCCGCCCCCGCCATGGGGCGTACCGAAGGTCTTGTGGAGGTTGATGTGCATGCAGTCGACACCCACATCGCCCGGCCGCACTATGCCCATGACGGCGTTCAGGTTGGCGCCGTCCATGTAGAGGTACGAGCCGTTTTCATGGAGCATGCGGGCTATCTCCACGATCTCCTGCTCGAATATCCCCAACGTGTTGGGGTTGGTGATCATGAGCGCCGCCACGTCCGGACTCAAGTGATCCCTGAGGTCGGATGCCCTGAGATATCCGTCCGGGCCGCTGGCGATGTTGACCGTTTCAAATCCCGCTATGGAGCAGGACGCCGGGTTGGTGCCGTGGGCGGTGTCCGGGATGAGGACCCTGGTGCGATGGTCCCCCTTTTTTCTCACGGCCTCCCTGATGACGAGCATGCCGGTAAGCTCGCCGTGAGCCCCTGCCGCGGGCCACAGGCAGGAATCGTCCATGCCGCAGATCTCTTCGAGCGTTCCCTTGAGTCCCAGGAGCCATTCAAGGACACGCCCGGTCGCGAGGGTGTCAAAGGGATGGACGGCCCCGAGGGAGCGGACGATCTCCTCGCTGATCTTGGGGTTGTATTTCATGGTGCACGAGCCCAGGGGGTACATGCCCTGGTCGATGCCGAAATTGAGCCGGGAGAGCCGGGTAAAATGCCGCACTGTCTCCATTTCCGAGAGTTCGGGCAGCTCCGGCAGGTCCGTGTCCGGGGACAGGTCCCGGCAGAGCGAGACATCGAAGGGTTTCGGGGCCAGCAGCCCGTTCCTGCCCCGTGAGCCTATCTCGGCGAGCAGCGGCTCCATGATGACGGGGAAAGTGCCTAGAGCAGTTCCATCAGACATTGTATATCCTCGGGGGTATTTATCTCCGTAACGCATACCAGCAGGGCGTGTTCCAGCTCCGGGTAGTGATCCTCAAGGGGGATGCCGAAGGCAATGCCCCTGTCCTGCACCTTCCTGTGGGTGGGCCCGTCCAGGCGGATGACGAACTCATTGAATATGCGCGAGGTGAAGACCGGTTCCAGCCCCTTGCGCCTGAGCTGGGCCAAGAGGGTGCGCGCTCCCGCAGCGCACTGCAGGGCCACATCACGCAGGCCCGCTGGTCCCATGGCGCTCAGGTAGACCGCGGCGCGCAGCGCGCACAGGCCCTCGTTGCTGCAGATGTTCGACGTGGCCTTTTCGCGGCGGATATGCTGCTCCCGGGTGGCCAGCGTCAGGCAGAAGGCGCGGTTGCCTGCGAGGTCTTTCGAGAGCCCCACGATCCTGCCCGGCATGCGTCGTATGTGCTCTTTCCTGGTGCAGAAGAACCCCAGGAGCGGACCGCCGGCGTTCGCCGGGTTGCCGAAGGACTGGGCCTCGCCCGCTACCACGTCGCACCCGAAGGCGCCGGGTTTTGCAAGCAGGCCCAAAGAGACGGCCTCGCTCACCACCACGCCCCAGAACCCTGCCCTGGCCGCGACGGGCGAGATGATTTCCATGTCCTCGATGATGCCGAAATAGTTGGGCTGCTGGATGAAGAAGGCCGAGGTGCCGTCCAGGAGCCCTCCGAGCTTTTCCGGGTCTGTTTTCCCCGTGGCGGGGTCAAAGGGCGCTTCGATGATCTCGACTGCGTCATTGTTCTTGAAATACGTCCTGAGCACGGCCCGGTACACGGGGTTGGCCGACCTCGAGACCACCACCTTGCTGATATTTTTTGTCCGGGTGGCCATGATGGCCGCCTCTGCCAGGGCGGTTGCGCCGTCGTACAGGGAGGCGTTCGATGCATCCATGCCGGTCAGCTCCGCCATCATGCTCTGAAACTCGAAGGCCGCCTGCAGCGTCCCCTGGCTGATCTCGGGCTGGTAGGGTGTATAGGCGGTGAGGAACTCCTGCCGGGAGGCGAGCGAGTCCACCACTGCGGGGATAAAGTGGCGATAGATGCCTCCGCCTAGAAAGACGGCCCGGGAGGCCTCTGCCTTGAAGCGCCTCTGAAGCGCCAGCTCGTCCAGGGGCCCTTCGCACTTGAGCGTGCCCCTGTACCTGGCCTCCTGCGGGATATTCCTGAAGAGCCGCTCCGGATCGTCGATGCCGATGCCGTCGAGGAGCTCCTCGAGGTCGCCCTTGCTGGTGGGAACGAAGGGCATCTACTTGGCCTCTCGGGCGATATAGTCCCTGTAGGCGGACGCATCCATGAGGTCCGAGAGCTCTGCAAGTTCCGATGCGTCTATCCGGACCATCCAGCCGCGGCCGTAGCAGTCCTGGTTGACGAGCTCCGGGATTGCCTCCAGCTCGGTATTCACCTCGGTTATGGTCCCTGAAACCGGAGAATACACCTCGGACACCGCCTTTACCGACTCCAGGGTGCCGATGGAATCGCCCTTTTTGATCCTGGTGCCCACTGCCCTCAGGTCGACAAAAACGATGTCCCCGAGCTCATGCTGCGCATAGTCTGTGATCCCCAGGCGAACGGAGCCGCCCTCGGCCTTTGCCCACTCGTGGTCTTTCGTATAACGCAATTCTTCCGGAATGTTCATGATCAGCCCTCACTCGTATCAGGATTTCATGTGCTGCAGGGTTCCGCTCACGAAGGGGGGCTTCTTCACCCCTGCCCGCAAGTCTTTCCCCCTCACTTCGATAAGGATTTCATCCGCTGGTTTGATTGCCGTGTCCAGATATCCCAGGGCAATGCCTTTGCCGGTCACGGGCGAGATGCTTCCCGAGGTCACCACGCCCACCTCCAGGCCGTCCTTGCGGCAGATGCAGCCCTCGCGCGGTATGCCCCGGTCGAAGACCTCCATGCCCCTCAGCACGCGCTTCAACCCGGTCGCCTGCTGGTCAAGGAGCGCCTGCTTGCCCATGAAGCCTGGCTTGTTCATGTCCAGGGCAAAACTTAAGCCCGCCTCCAGCGGCGAGGTGGACTCGGTGATGTCGTTGCCGTGCAGGGGGTAGCCCATCTCCAGCCTCAGCGTGTCCCGTGCGCCGAGCCCGCAGGGCAGAGCCCCTGCCTCAAGGAAGGATTTCCACAGCAAAGGGGAGGTGTCGGCCGGCAGGAAGATCTCCACGCCGCCTGCACCGGTGTAGCCTGTCCGGGAAACGATCAGCCTGCCATAGGGACCGGTTTCCGTTTCGGCAACGCCGAAGCTCTTGAGCCCGGCCATGTCGAAGCCGGTGCATGCCTTCAGGATGCCGCCCGCGGCCGGCCCCTGCAGCGCCATCATGGCATAGTGGGAGCTCACGTCCTCAAGGATGGCGTTTTTGGTATTGTGCCCGGCCAGCCAGCCGTAATCCTTGTCCTTGTTGGACGAATTCACGCAGAGGAGATAGTGCGCCCCGGGTTCGAGGCAGGAGATGATCAGGTCGTCGATGATGCCGCCCTTTTCGTTCAGGAGGAAGGTGTACAGCGCCTGGCCCTGTTTCATGGCCGGGATGTCGCGTGTCAGCATGCGGTCGAGGAAGGGGACCGAGGCCTCGCCCTTCACCTCGATCTCGCCCATGTGGCTGGTATCGAACAGGCCCGCGTGACTCCTGACGGCCATATGCTCTTCCCTGATGCCGGTGTACCAGACAGGCATGTCCCACCCGTGGAAATCCACCATCTTTGCCTTGAGAGCTACATGCTCATTATACAGCGGGGTCTTCATGGAAACCTCATCATTCATCATAATCAACGGAAACCTTTTGAATGCCACATCCTTAGCACGCACGGGCCAGACATGCAACAGGGGAGCGGGGCGGTTGTCTCAAGGAATGCATGTGCCGGGCTACTTGCCCGGCTCCTTCACCATGAAGGAACTCAAGGGCGTTGCGGAATACACCCTTCTTTGTTCAGACTACCGGAGACAGCTCTCTTCCCCATGATGCCCCGTTTCCAAGCGCTACCTGTACCCAGCCCCCGGGTCGGACGCTCAAACAATGGTCAGCCACCGGTATTCGCGCGCATGGTCGAGGAATTCCAGGATGATCTCCTGCTCGTCGGTGGCGCAGGCCTTCCGGGTAAAGACGAACCTCCATCTGTTTGCGTCCCTGAACCCCAGGAGCTCCAGCATCGATCCCGTGGCAACGGTTCTGCCGAAGAAGCGGGCCACCTTGATGAGGTGCGAGAACCGGATGGTATACTCACTGTGGGCATACAGTCGGATCTGGCGGGGAAAGGAATCCAGCGCCAGTCCGTCTGCGAGGTACTGCATGTCGGCAGGGATGATCGGGTCGCAGGAGTGTTCGCTGATGAATGCCGGAACTCCAAGCCTGCACAGGGTTTCCATGAGGCGGATGGCGCCGGTGTTCAGGTTGAACGGTCCCTGCTCGGGGATCTCGAGGCCATAGGTCGATATGAGCCGGGAGATGTCTTCGGGCAGGGAAGAAGGGTCCAGGTCTGTCGCCACGTCCAGATCGCCGATGACCTCATTGATGATGATCAGGTCCAGGCGCCCCCTCGCGCTTCCCTTGAGTTCGTGGATATCGGCCCGTATGAAGGAGGTCTTCCCCTGATGGCCTTTCAGCCGTTCCCGCTGCTTCATCAGCAGCCCGGGCGAGAGGTCCGCCATGAAGACCTTCTGGATAAGCCCGCCGTGGGACGACAGGAGCGCGTCCATGAGGCTGCCGTATCCGCCGCCCACCTCCATGAGGACCGAACAGGCCGAGAGCAGGCCCCCCTCCGCCAGGAAGTCGCCCAGGATCTCTCCATAGGGCTTTTCAAGCCCCAAGGCCATGACATAAGGGCTTGTCCGCTCGGACAGGGACTCGCAGACGGTGAGCTCCTTCAGGAGGTCTACGGGAATCTCTCGGTGAAAGCCACGGGTGCTGTTTATGCCCATGGCATCAGGTCAATACAATATCTGCGGATAATTTTACAAGCGCTAATCCGTTGATGGGCAGGAGAATCTGTGTTATGTCCCCCCCCAGGAAAAGGAGGTACATTGATGACAAGGATAAAGACAGCCGTCATATGTATGGCATTGATAGTGTGTTTCACAGGGATCTCCTTTGCGGACACCCCGAATTCTTACGATGGGGACTGGGTGGCGGATGTGGCTGCAAGGGTGCTGCCCTCGGTGGTGAACATATCGTCCATGAAGACGGTTACCCAGACCTCCCCGCTCTTCAGCGACCCGTTCTTCAGGGATTTTTTCGGCGGCGGCATACCGCATGAACGTGTGCAGCGGGCCCTGGGTTCGGGCGTCATCATCTCGTCCGACGGCTATATCGTGACCAATAACCACGTGGTGGGCGGTGCCGACAAGGTCGAGGTGAGGCTCTCGGATGCCACGGTGTTCCCGGCAACCATTGTGGGGACAGATCCCAAGAGCGATGTGGCCGTCATCAAGATCAACAAGGCAGGCCTGCCGGCCATTAAGATAGGTGACTCCTCCAGGCTGCGCATCGGCAGCTTTGTCCTGGCCGTGGGCAACCCCTTCGGTCTCGAGCAGACCGTGACCATGGGGATCATCAGCGCCCTGGGGCGCTCGGGGCTCGGCATAACGGATTATGAGAATTTCATCCAGACCGATGCCGCCATCAATCCGGGCAATTCCGGCGGCGCGCTCGTGAACATGAAGGGCGAGCTCATCGGCATCAATACCGCCATCCTCTCCCGGTCGGGCGGGAGCGTGGGCATCGGGTTCGCCATCCCCATAGACCTTGTCATGGGTATCAAGAAGAGCATCGACAGGTACGGCAAGGTAGTCCGCGGATGGCTCGGGGTGAGCGTGCAGGAGATAACCCCGGAGATCGCCAAGGGGCTCGGGATTGCATCGGCGAAAGGGGCACTCATCTCGGAGGTCATGAAGGGCTCTCCTGCTGAAAAGTCCGGCCTGAAACAGGGGGATGTCATCACCGGCATCGACGGCAAGCCGGTACTGAACACCTCTGCCATGAGATTCCAGGTCTCCGAGGTCATGCCGGGTGCCCAGGTGAAGGTCAAGGTACTGCGCGACGGCAAGGAGAAGGTCTTCACCGTGGTGGCCGGTGACCTGGCCAAGGCCCAGATACCCGAACACATGATCACCATACAGGACAACAAGTTCCTTGCCGGCGCCACGGTGGCGGACCTCACCCCTGCCACGAGGGAGACCCTGGAACTCAAGCCCGAGATCAAGGGGGTGGCCGTTATCGAGGTGGCGAACGGTTCGGCGGCGGCCAAGACAGGCCTCAAACCGGGCGATATCATCCTGTCCATAAACAACAAGAGCACCAGGAACCTTGATCTTTTCAAGAATGCCGTGGCCGACCTCAAGGGCATGAAGATGAGCATCAGCATCTACCGGCAGGGCATGGTCATGTCCATGACCATCATCAGGTAACATGTCTTAGGGCCCCCTTGACCAAAAAAGGGGGCCCTTTCACTTCATTCAGTAGGGGACAAGAGGAGATGAGGGCGGTAATCCAGCGGGTAAGAAGCGCATCCGTCACGGTGGATATGGAGACTCTTTCCAGGATCGGCACGGGGCTGTGCTGCCTCGTAGGGATCGAGGCGGATGATGGGCCCGATGACATGGATTATATAGCCCGCAAGATCTGCAGTTTACGAGTTTTCGATGATGAGCAGGGGGTTATGAACCTCGACATCTCCCAGGTGGGTGGCGAGATCCTGCTCATATCGCAGTTCACCCTGTTAGGCGATGCCAGGAAGGGAAGGAGGCCGTCCTATTCCCGTGCCGAGCAGCCGCCCGAAGCAAGCAAGAAGTTCGAAGGGCTTTTCGACAGGATCAAGGGGCTTTATCCCGGAAAGGTGGTCACGGGAAGATTCCAGGCCATGATGGATGTTTCCATCATCAATCACGGCCCGGTCACCATCATGCTCGACAGCAGGAGGCTTTTTTAACCCGGGTTGTGCTTTTGTTCGTGTCCATACACAGCCGATACGCTCCACGAGTGCACGAGACAGATTAGTAATTGTAAATAAAGTTGTTTTCCATAAGTCCGTTCAAAGCAGTGATCTCGCCGCTTCCGATGATTGCCTATTATGCCGGTTGCTTGAGGCGGCGAGATCACTGCTTTGAACGGATCAATTTTACAACCCTTCAAACGCAGAATCCTGGTTTAAGGGGTTTTTCACCCCTTCAGGGCATTGATGCGCTCCAGCAGCTTTGCCTCGGGCAGGGCACCCACGATGTCGCCCACCTTCTGGCCGTTCTTGAAGACCAGGAGGTTCGGGATTGAACGGATGCCGTACTTCCGGGCCGTATCGGGATTTTTATCCACATCCAGCTTGCCGAAGACAATAAGGCCTTTATTCTTCAGCGCCAGGTTTTCCAGGATGGGCCCGAGCATCTTGCACGGCCCGCACCACTCGGCCCAGCAGTCTACTACGATGAACGGGTACTTGGACACTGCCTCGCTGATATTCTGATCCGTCAGGGTAATGGTGCCTTCAGGGGCATCGACAAATTTCTCTTCGGGCATGATCTCCTCCTTTTTTGCAGTTAGGGGGCCTTGAATCCCCCGTACGAAGTGCCTTTGAGGGTGCTGACATACTCATGTGCCGCAAAGGCCGCGGTGGCGCCGTCTCCACAGGCCGTGACCACCTGCCTCAGGAGTTTGTCCGTGCAGTCTCCGCCGGCGAATATCCCTTTGGCAGATGTCCTCATGTGTGCATCGACCCTGATGTAGCCCTGTGCATCCATATCGAGGATACCCTTGAAGATCCCGGTGTTGGGGATGTTCCCGGTGAAGATGAAAACCCCGTCCACGTCCAGAACCTTTGTCCTTAGGGGGTCACGCACATCCACGAGCCTGACGGCATTGACCGAGGAGTCTCCGGTGATAGCTTCCACGACGGCATTCCATTCAAAGGATATCTTTGCGTTGGCAAAGGCGCGGTCCTGAAGGACCGCCGTGGCCCTCAGCCTGTCCCGCCTGTGGATGATGGTCACGCTGGAGGCGAAGTTCGTCAGATAGAGCGCCTCCTGTATGGCCGTGTCCCCGCCACCCACTACGGCGAGCCTGCCGTCCCGATAGAAAGGCCCGTCGCAGGTTGCGCAGAAGGAGACGCCTCTGCCCATGAACTCATCCTCGCCGGGGACATTGAGGTGTGCATATTCGGTCCCGGTGGAGACGATCAGGGACAAGGCCTTGTACACCCCTCCCGGTGTGGTGACCTCCCATGCCTCCTGGTTGTCCATGTGGGTCTTTGACACAGCGGTTATGTCATCGTCAATGATTTCGAGGCCGAACTTGAGCGCCTGTGAGGTGAAGCGCTCAACGATCTCGAAACCTCCTATCCCGTCAGGGAAACCGGGGTAGTTTTCGATGAGGTCGGTGGTGGTGATGAGGCTTGTCTTGTAGGCGCTCCGGATAAGAAGCGTCTTCAGATTCGACCTGGCAGCATAGATGCCTGCAGTGAGTCCTGCAGGGCCTCCTCCGGCAATGATCACGTCATACATAGCTTGCTCTCCTGGGGGGGCATCATAGTACCAACATGAGTTCACCATTTTCCTGTAACTATGGTATACATACAATAGAAACGATTTCTCCGGAGGTCAAGACATGAAGAGAATCATTTTATGGACGCTCCTGGTGGCGTTCTTCCCCATGGTCTCGCACGGGGCAGGGTACATTTTTGCAAATTACGGCAACGGGGGCGAGGCCAATGAGCAGAGTTACGGGCTCGAGATCGGCGGCATCTTCCTCTCTCCCTACCACCCCACAGGGGGGGCCTTCAGCATCGGGATCGGCGCCAGTGTAGCCGAGACGGACGAAGACCCACCGTCTTATTCATCAGGCTCCTTGAAATATAATGACGGCAACGAGCAGGAGATCTACGCCGCATTCGGCGCCGAGATCGTGCCTTCGTTTTTCGGGGTGATAGGGCTGGGCTGTTCCGTCCAGAGCGTCAAGAGCTATGGCTCGTCAGGCAACACCTACGTGTCCAAAACCGACAACGAAACCAACTTTGCCGGGATGATCGGCATGCGCTATGTGATAAAGGGGATGGCCATGGGGCTGGGGTATGATTATCGACGCGGGGTCATCGCAGGCCTGGGTGTGGCCTTCTGAAGACAGTGCCCGGGGTATGGCCTTGCCATGTTCATGAAGACAGACTGTCCTGCCCGCACTGAGGACTGAACGGATACCTTTTGAGAACACGGACTTTTGTGCCCGCAATCGGGCTTATCCTTGCTCTTGCGACTTCCGGATGTTCCGGTTTCCAGAACTATACTCTCAAATCGGCACCGGCGAGGGCGGCGGTTTCGGCAGGAGACTTTCAAAGTGCGCTGGCCACGTTCCCCGATAAGTCTGCGCAAGGCAAAGACGAGATCCTGATTCGGCTCGAGCGGGCCATGCTCCTCCAGGACATGGGCCTGTTCGAACAGAGCTCTGCCGAGTTTGAAAAGGTCTCCGACAAGATCAGGGAAATCGATGAGAGGGCCGTGATTTCGGCAGGCAAGACGGCATCCCAGGCAGGGTCGCTCATTATAAACGAACAGGTCATGCCGTACGAGGGGGAGGATTTCGAGATTGTCCTGCTCCACAGCCTCAATGCCATGAACTATCTTTTAAGGGGAGACCTCGAAGGTGCGCGGGTGGAGATCAGAAGGTCCTATGAAAGACAGAGGCAGCTCTCTGAAAAACATGAAAAAGAGCTGCAGGAGGCCCGTAAGGATCCCCTCTCGGGCGACTGGGAGCGCTCCTTCGAGCAGGCCGACCCTGATGGATACGAGCGTCTCAAGGAAAAGGCCGCGGGCGCTTATAGCGTGTATCACAATGCATTCGCATCCTATGTTTCTGCATTGGTCTATGAACTCGTCGGTGAGCCCGATGAGGCATACATCGACCTGAAAAACGCAATCCAGGCATACCCTTCAAACCCCAGCGTTCAAAGGGACCTCCTGCGGTTGAGCAGGAAACTGGGATATAAGGATGACCGGGAGATCTGGCAAAAGAGATTCGGCCCCACGGGGACGATACCTAAAGACTATACCGATATATTTGTGGTTTTCAGCTATGGCCTGGCGCCGTATAAGGTTCCGCTCAACCTGCCGATCCCCACATCCCATGGATTTGTCTTTGCATCGATGCCCGTATACCGGTTCGGCGCATCGGCCGTCCATGGCGGCCAGGTGGTTGTCGATGGGCTGCATGAAGACACATCCACGGTTTTCGACGTGGATGCCGTTGCTGCAAGGAACCTCCTCGACGACTTCCCCATCATCTTTGTGAAGCAGATAATGAGATCATATCTGAAGGCCAGAGCCATCAGCAGCCTGTCGAAGAATAACAGCAGCGCAGGTGCCATTCTCGGGACGCTCTTTTCAGCCGTTACGGAACACGCCGACCTGAGGGCATGGTCCATGCTGCCCAAGGAGATCCACGTGGCGAGACTCTTCGTGCCGAAGTCCACCCGGGCAGTCACCATAAAAGGCCTGCCGCAGGGTGGATCAGCCACTGTGGAGATACCTGAAGGAACAAGAAACATGGTCGTGTATTGCAGGGCTACGGAAAATAGCCTGGCTACCCATTCGAAATCGTTCTAGATAAGGAGGGACTCTATGAGAAAAACCGGCGTATCCATTTTCTTTGTGGCCCTGTTCGTGGCCGCCTGCGCAGGGACGGCCCCCAATATTCTCCATGTTCAGGCGGGCGCCATGGGTGTAAGCTCGAAACAGGTCGAGATCAACGACAAATACCTCGAGAGGAACCTGAGCTATAAGGATGTGAGTATCAAGCCCCTATCGGACACTTCCTTTGAGGCGCAGGTGACTCTGAGGAACGAAAGCATGAAGGACCTTGCCTTTGAGTACCGTTTTATCTGGCACGATACGAAGGGGTATGAGCTTTCGAACATATCGTCATGGATGCCCTCGGTAATCGGGACCAAAGAAGAAAAGGGGTTCAGGTCGGTCTCGCCCGGGCCTCATGCGGCTGGATTCAGATTCATGGTGCGTATGCCTCATCCGGTGACGGATACGGGTTCATAAGAGAATAACAGGAGGAGAAGTGCTCTATGAAAAGGACGATACGGTTATTCAGCCCCCTTGCGGTGTTAGTGCTCTTCTGGGGATGCGCCAGCACTCCGGATGTGAGCTATGGAAGCCCTGATCAGGTGGAGACGGTTACTGCGGATTTCGGATCGACCGATTTGCAGATGATCGCCGAGAAGATGGTGAATTCCCTGCTTGCAAGCCCGGTGCTCTCGACAGGAAAGCCCCCGGTGTTCTATGTCCAGAACGTGAGAAACAAGACGGATGAGCATATCGACACCAAGTCGGTTACCGACAAGATCAAGGTCACCATGCTCAAGTCCGGTAAGGTCAGATTCTCTGCGGTCGGTGACGTGAAGGACGAGATGGTGAGCCAGCTCGAGTTCCAGGCAAGCTCCGGCATGGTCGATCCGAAAACGGCCAAGTCCATCGGAAAGCTCGTGGGTGCCGACTATTTCCTCTATGGCGAGCTTGCCTCCATCAGAAAGTCGGCGGGTCGAGTCAAGGATGTGTATTATAAATTCACGCTTAACCTTGTGAACATCCAGACAGGCCTCATCGAATGGGCTGACGAAAAGGAGATCCGGAAGCAGGCCAAGAAGCCGCTGATCGGAGGGTGAGGACCCCGGACTTACATCCCGGAAAACGAGCCTTTCAGGGGCATGAGCATAGCCGGCAGACCCCGTCGGGTATCAGGGGAACGTCTCGGGCACGGGCAAACGAGGTTTGGCTTGACGAGGTGGGGAAGAAACGGATACATAGCCTTGTCTAGCGTAAAGTGGAGGTATGAATCATGGACTTGGCACATAAGATCAGGAAGGTGACAAGCAGAACGGCAGTCCTGTACGGGACCATTGCCCTGCTTGTTGTATTTGCCTACCCCAGTTGGGCTTCGTGTTTTATCGGTTTCGTCTTGGTCGCAGCAGGCGAGGCCTTGAGATTCTGGGCCACAGGACACCTTCGCAAGAGTGAAGAACTTACCACATCCGGACCCTACGGACACCTCCAGTCACCGTTATACCTCGGCAGTTACATAATCGGCACGGGCATGTGCATCATGGCACAGAACGCGGTCATATGGATCGTTGCTTCGCTCATCTTCTTCATCTCATATGTCCCGAGGAAGCAGGAGGTTGAGTGGGGGAGGCTTGAGAAGAAGTTCGGAGAAGAATTTCTGAAGTATAAACGTTCGGTGAATTATTTCATGCCCCGGCTCGACCCTTACCCTGAAGGAAGCAAGCATCTGTGGTCATTCGCCATGACCATTGAAAACACAGAACATCAGACGGCATTGGCTGTTTTACTCATATCATTCCTCATCTTCATGAGGTTGCTATAAAAAAGATTTAGCAGGCACTGTTGTGCAGGACCAACTGAAACAGACACTGGAAAGGCCGGTGGTAACGTGCCCCGGCCTTTTGATCCAACGGATAATCGAGCCGGTCTATTGATATCCTGGATTCCTCCCTTTGATGACATCGAGATGAAGTATCAGTGAGAGATTATTGCGACAAAACCGGAAGATGCCCTTCCTGTCTTATTATTGGCGCAGCCTGAGTTCGACGATTCTTGAACCTGTTTTGGTGTTATACATCTCAATACCTACGCCGACATCCCGCATATGAAAGCCTGACGAGTTGACAGTCTTCTGAATGTCCTGAACACATTGGGTAATCAGGTCAAAGACCTTATTCTGGATTTGCTCGATGTCTGCATCCTGATCGATTAAGCATCTCATGGTCAAAGCTCCATGATATCTTTCTGCAAAACATGAGCCAGCCAATTAGTCGCAATGATATCTGAAAGGTATTGATACATTGCCGTGGTTGACCTTGGGATGTTGATAAATATATCGACAGCAGAACACATCAACTGATTGAGATTTGTTACGGTCACACAGGTTTTTGTGAAGGAACACGCCTCCTCCTGACGTTCAGTATAAGTGCTTCATTTACCCGATATCATGCCATTAATTCAATTATCCATCCATAATGGAAATCCATGAAAATCAGGGATCAAAGTAACTACCCCAAGGTGTCGGAATAGTTTACACCGTTCCAACCATTGAAGACTGTCCTTGTCAGTTGGGATACTTGTCACGGCGCAAAGTGATTTACTGTCAATAGATTCTTGGAGAATCCATCTCGATGTCGGGGTGTAACAGTTATACATAGATAAGATAAAGATATCTCGCCGATTTCTTTTCGGTTCTTATTTCAGGACTTTCTTGGTGCAATTTTCGGGTACTTGGTTATAAAATCCTCCAGCACCAACCCCGCGTGCTAGTTTAATCTCAACAGCTCGTCTCCCAGACGTTTGAGCTCTTCCGCTTCCTTCTTCGATGGTCCCTGTACGATCTCGTTGTAGGCGTTTATGTAAGTATTCAGCTTCACCGTGGCCTCTTCCTTATCTTTCTCCGGGATATTGGGCAGGTTTGATTCGAGTTCCTTGGCGGCCTGATATTTGCCGGCCATGTCTTCAAGGGTGGAAAGGTGCCTGGTCCCGAGATCAAGATAGTTCTGGAGAAGGTCAGTGAACCTGACGAGAAAGTCCGAGGCTGCCGGATCTTGAACATCCGATCTGAGCATCATGCAAGAAACGCGGGTTTTCTCGACAAGGTCAACCTGTGACCGCATTGCCTCCAGGGTGTTTTCTTTGCCCAGTTTTGCTGCAAAATGCTTACTAAAGTCCTTATGGAGCGACATGGCCTTTTCAAGCTGGGGATTCCCGGCAGGAATCCCGGTAGCGGGAACAGCCTGCTGCCCCGGCCCCTGTGCCGGCATGGGCTCTTCTTTCTTCGAGCACCCGAGCATGAGAAAAAGGCAGCTGACAATGATCACAGGGTATACATATAAAGGGTTTCGCATACTCCGACTCCTTCAGCGTTAGTTGTAACTCTTATATTCACGTTATACACCAGATATCTTCAGGTGCAACCAATTCCATTTATCCCAGATTTTGCGTTTGAAGAGGTTAAAAACTTTTCCCGTTAAAACAGGTGATCTTAAAGCCTTTCATGAATGGATAATTTGCCGGTCATCTTAGGGCTTTAAGATCACCTGTTTTAACGGGCCTATAAAAAACAAATCAGTTCACCTCAAATCATCAGGTAAAGCGCTCTTAGGGTGTATCGGCTTTGTATGGACACATTCAAACGCAAAATCTGGGTTTGTAACAGGACAACATTGAGACGGATCTTCTCATCTGAATGATTTTATATTGAGAGCTGTAAACGATTGTTTAAGAGGTTATTATTGCGAAGGCCTTGCCGGCATATCCTCACTCGATGACACAGACACCCGTTTCATCCAGGGCCCTAAGTCATCACAGGCTGGTCGAGGCCTTCCCCGCAGACATCAAAAATCCGGTTATCAGAGGCGGGTTAATGAGCCCAGATGTCTACCCAGCCGCCCTGCTGAACCGTCAGGTCCAGGCCGCCGATAAAGATGTCACCCAGTACCTGCTCTTTGGGGGAGACTCCGCCGGTGGTGGTCAGGTTTGCATTGTTGGCAAGCTTGACCTCGGTTCTCATGGCGTCCATGGTGAAACTGAAGCTCTCCGGGAAGGTGATGTGAACTACGGAGACAGGGGAAACGCCTCCCGGGGCGTAACCGGACAATGTGTCATCGGGGTTGGCGGCCAGTGCGGCATAATAATCCATGAGGTACTCATTGCCCGTGGGGCCGCCACCGTGTCCATCCTTCAGCCATTGGTGATAGTGTACATAGTCGGTATAGGTCATTTCATAGGTTGCCGGATCCTCTCCGAGCCTGGTTGTTATGAAATTGTTCAGCGTTGCCAGTCTGGCGATCGGCATAATGGCGTATTCACCCATACGGGAGGTGACGACGTCAATGGCCGCCGTGCCGGAAATGACGAAGGCAGGGGCCGTGGTGCTGCCGAAGTTCATGTTGTCAAGACCGATGAAACCGTTGCTGTGTGTTGCGCCGATCCACTCGACATCGTCGGTGGTGAGGTTGACGCCGTTGAGGCCGTCAGCATCGCCCCAGGACAGGTAGCCCATTGCGAACCTGTCGATGGTTACCCTCATCTGGAAGGACACGCCCGTTCCGGCATGCGAGAAGATGTCAACATAGCTGGTGGGAGCGATGTACATGGTCATGTCGCCCATGTTCACGGAACCCATGATGTCGCTGATGGTGACTGCCGTGCCGGAAGGAATGTAGCCGGCGCTGGTGCCCACGTTGAAGCTCAGGGCATCCATGGCGATCCGCAGTGAGCCGAGGCCGAAGCGGACAAAGGTCTGGTCGGCAGAGCCGCCCACGGCCGTCTTGTCACCGGTTGCCACGTCGATGGTGATGGGCTTCAGGAAAAATGTGCTGTAACCGTTCCAGTTGTCAGTAGATTCCGCTCGTGCACTCACACGGAGGTTGGTCAGGTTGAAGTTGTCGATACCCACGAAACCACCGCTCTTTACCTCCCAGATCTGGTCGCCATAGGGTGGGGGTGGAACCGTGTCGAAGAGATTTGGGGCGATTCCGTCAGAGTCGCCCCATGCCATGGTGCCGATGGAGATGTTCATGGTGAGGTCGGCATTGATGTTTACGCCGGCCTGACCGGTTATGTTCGAGAGATCGGAATCGGCCATAGGGGTCATGGCCCACAGTGAAAGAGGCAACAGGACAACAGCAAGTATCGTTGAGGTCGATTTCATGACATACCATCCCTTTATGAGAATTCTTACTGTTAGGTAAGCAATAGTTGTGCCCGGACAAAAAGACCAAAAAAGCAAGAAGATAAGAAAACAAAGGATCATATTAAGGAATAAATGTGGTAAAACAGTTCCACAATAGTAGAAACAAGATACAGACCCCTATCACTGGGCAGGATCTCCGGGGAGGGTCTTCTTCAGTTCAGGTCACATGATTTCTGGCAGCACGCAACGTGTTGTCCAGCAGCATGGTGATGGTCATGGGACCCACGCCACCGGGGACGGGCGTTATGAGGGATGCCCGCTCCTTTGCCTCCAGGAACTGCACATCACCCTTCAGGCCGGCCTCGGTCCTGTTCATGCCCACGTCGATCACCACTGCCCCGTCCTTGATCCATCCGCCCTTTATCATTTCAGGCCTGCCGATGGCTGCAACGACGATATCCGCGGCCTTGACCTTCTTGTCCAGGTCAACGGTGCGCGAGTGGCAGATGGTCACGGTTGCATGCTCCATCATGAGCAGAAGCGCCATGGGCTTCCCCACGATGTTGCTGCGCCCGACCACCACGGCATCCTTGCCCTTGATGGTGACACCGTGTTCTTTCAGCATGCACATGATCCCGGCGGGGGTACAGGGCACCAGCGTAGGTTCACCGGTGAGCAGCCTGCCCATGTTGTAGGGATGGAACCCGTCCACGTCCTTGTCCGGGTGTATGGCAAGCAGCACCTCCTGCGGGTCCAGGTGAGAGGGCAGGGGGAGCTGAACCAGGATGCCGTCCACCTCGGGGTCGTCATTGAGCCTGTTTACCAGGGCCAGGAGGTCCTCCCTTGTTGTGGCAGCGTCGAGCCGGTAATCAAAGGAATGGATGCCCGCGGTCTCGCAGGCCTTTTTCTTGTTTCTTACATATATGGCCGATGCCGGGTCTTCACCCACCAGCACTACGGCGAGACCCGGTGGCCTGCCGTGTTTTCCGGCAAAGGCGCGTGCCTCTAGGGCTATGGCCTGGCGTTTCTTTGTTGAGAGTGCGTTCCCGTCGATGATTTCAGCCATGTATTCTCTCCTGATTATCAGCCTCTATATACCCATTTGACCTGGAGCGGACGGTAGGTGACGGCATCGGTCTTGGGCAGCACCATCTCCGTCTCCACCCCCAGCCAGGCATAGTCGGGCCTGAGGATCCTCAGTTTCCCGTCCGCTGGGGGTTTGCCCCATTCCGTGTGCCCGTAGTTCACAAAGAGCATGACATCGAAGGTGTTCTCGGCCTCGCCCATGACATACCCCTGCCGGAAGCTCGATTCGGTTATCCCGTGGGCCTCTATGACCGTTTTCGCAAACTGTTTGTCGAACTGGACAATGGCATATCGGCATGTGCCTCGCTCTGAATAGCTGGTGAGTGTCTTGGTCTCGGCGCTGGAGATGTAAACCGTTGACAGGTAGGGTACGGTCTTGAGGTACTGCGCTGCGATGAGCGCCGCCGAGCGCCTGCCGCCCGTTGCCTGGTGATGGCACCCGTAATACTCGAAAAGCTTCTGCTGGAGGATCTCCGCATACCGGTCGCCCTTTTCGTAGAGGTTCTTGGAGATGTATCGGAGCTCTTTTGCCAGGCTTTCCGCTGCATCCGCGATGGGCCAGTCTATCTTCACGTGGAAGTGGGTGAGGCAGTAGCGGTCCTGCTTCTTGTAGCGGCTGTCGCGCTGGATGAGGAGGCAGTAGTCCACATCCAGGAGCTGATCCAGAAGCTCGAAGAAAGAGTCCCTCTCAAAGAAACGGGCAGTGGAATAGAAGGATCGCTGCAGTTTCATGCCCGGGATCAGCGAGAGGTTGTCCTTCCTGACCTTGTTGGATTCGGAGAAGCGGATGTATTTCTGATGTGCCTCGTCAATACTTTCTTCGCAGAAGATGATGATGAAGGGCTCGGCCACGAAGGAGTCCTTCATGAACTCCTTTTTCTTGGGTTTCAGATCCCCGGCTTCCACGTAAGGGTAGGGCATTTCCCTGACGCGACAGAGGCGGTAGGGTGTCTCCAGGGCAATAGAGATCAGTTTTCTCTCCAGCTGGTCCCTGAGATAGACGTAGATGGACCTCCGTATCTTCTCGTTATGGCCTAATTCGAATCGAGCCTTCTTTTCCATGGGAAGGTCCACCGCCTTTGTCTTTGCGCAGGGGCCATGCAGGCACTCATGACTACCGCGTTTACAGCTGGGATGTGTTGATATATGGCAGGGAACGACAACAGCCGTTACCTGCCGAATATCAAAAAAAACCAAAAAGGCCGAAGCAGCGCATAAGCCGGGTTTTGTCCCCGGCCGCCATCTCTGGGGGCCGGGTGGTAATCATTCATCTAGGGCAGCAGTTGCCTGATGCCTCGAGCGACCTACCCAGGAGCGGGGCGGGCAGCCCCTGAAGCCCCTCTATTGGTCTTGCTCCGGGTGGGGTTTGCCAAGCTTCCCCGGTCACCCGGGGAACTGGTGAGCTCTTGCCTCGCCGTTTCACCCTTACTGCCCTACGGGCAGCGGTTTGTTTTCTGTGGCACTGTCCCTGGGGTCACCCCCGGTCGCCGTTAGCGACCACCCTTGCCCTGCGGAGCCCGGACTTTCCTCTCGCGCCCCAAAAGGCGCCAGCGATTACCTGCACTCCTTCAACCTGCATTAAGGATGTACAAAAGTTATGGTGTTAATTCAAGCATGAAATCTCTTGTACCCCTCTGAGAGATGCGTGTCCAAGCCCTTTGGGCGGCACAATGCCGGTCGTGGTTACAAATGAGGTCCCGCCCTGTACAAATCTGTAGGTTTGAGCATGGGCAGTAATATGTAAGTGGATGATATAATGGTTGAATTAAAATGGCCTGCATCTTGCGACCTGTATGCCGGAACGATGGCATTGTTGGATAAAATCAGACGCTGAAGGCCCTTTGAGGAATGAAGGGGGATACAGACATGATGCAGCGCAAACCGCATAAGCAAAAGCCGCAAGAAAGATCAATGAACTCAGGAGGCAAGGCCGTAGAGGGCCATGCGCCATTTTCCTGCGATAATCGAAAGTGTCTCTGGCATAGCTTGTGTGAGAAATCTTTTGAACGTGTCAACATGGAGGCAAGCCGATATTCTGATGTAAGCCCTCAAATCCAGGCCGCAGATTCCAGGAAGGCCCCAGGAGAAAACGTGGATGACATCTCTCTGCCCACCGGGAAAGAGAGGATTCTCGTCATAGACGACGAGCAGGTCATCGTGAACATGGAAGAAGAGATGCTGGGCAGGCTGGGATATCGGGTTATCTCCAGGACAAGCAGCACAGAGGCCTTTCAGGTGTTCCTGCAGGACCCAGCGGGGTTCGATCTGGTCATTACCGATATGAACATGCCCCTTATCAATGGAGATGTCCTGGCCAGAAAGATCCTGGAACTGCGGAGCGATATCCCCATCATCATGTGTTCGGGAAGCCTCATGTCCATTGATGAGCAGAAGGCCAAGAGCATTGGCATCCGTGAGTTCATCATGAAACCCCTGAAGATGAGAACCCTGGCCGAGACGGTGCGGAAAGTCCTGAACAGGGTCTAGGCAAAGGATCCTCAACGCGTCTTCTTGCCTGAATTCCTGATAGGGGGGGCGGCATGAACCTTCTTATGCGGGCATGGTTCTCCTTTCCACAGCAAGAGACCCCTGCACAACGCCATACCCATTGTTGAACAGCACAAAAAATGTGGCCCGAACGGACGATGGTTCCAGTCGGGACAAGCAAATAGCTTGTCCCGGCTGGAACCATCGTCCGTTCGGATAAGGTTTTTCTCATCCGGCTTGATCGCTCTTCTGAAGTCATGGAAGGGTATTAACAATGTTGCCCGGGGTAATGTGCACGGATCATTCAACCGGAGGACATTTTATCATAGTTCATTTGTCTGTTTGAATTCTCCGATGTATAATAGGGTATGGGAAAATACAGGGGGGATTTGAAAAAGGTAAGCAAGGGAAAGGGGCAGGATTTTCTGAACCTCTACCGGCACGGATTTGTCCGTATCGCCGCATGCATACCGGAGCTCAGGGTGGCGGATCCCTGTTATAATGCGGCCAGGACCATTGACCTCATCCGCGAAGCCAGCGAACGGCACTGCATCATGGCGGTATTCCCCGAGCTCGGCCTTGCCGGATACACCAGTGACGACCTGTTCTTTCAGGATGCCCTGCAGGCCGGTGTCCTTACGGCAATCGAAGACGTCAGACAGGCGACATCCAGGTTCGGCATGCTCGCTATAGCGGGCGCGCCGCTCAAGGTCAAGGATGCGCTGTTCAACTGTGCCCTCGTCATGAATGCGGGTGAAATCCTCGGGGTCGCCGTAAAGAGCTATTTGCCGAACTACCGGGAGTTTTATGAGCTTCGCCATTTCAGGCCGGCCGAATACCTGAGCGTGGACACCATCGACCTGTGCGGGCAGAAAGGCATCCCCATCGGTGCCGACCTTATCTTCGAGGCCCAGGGCATGGAAGGCTTCCGGCTTTTCACGGAGATCTGCGAAGATCTCTGGACGCCCATCCCTCCTTCCAGCCATGCAGCCATGGCGGGGGCCACCGTCATCGCCAACCTCTCGGCATCGAACATCACCACGGGTAAGGATGAATATCGCCGTGACCTGGCCTCCAACCAGTCGGCCAGGTGCATTGCAGCCTATATCTATACGGCTGCAGGCCCCGGGGAATCCACCACGGACCTAGCCTGGGACGGCCATGCCGTCGTCTATGAGAACGGGACACCTCTTGCCGAATCGGCAAGGTTCTGCTGGGATCCCCAGCTTATCGTGGCGGATATCGACCTCGACCGCCTGGTGAAAGACCGCATGGTCATGAACAGCTTTGCAGACGGGGCCTCCCGGAATGGCGCCAAGGCCTTCAGGGTGGTGAAGTTTCCGCTCACCAGGCCTTCGGGCAGGATCATGCCCGTGCGCGAGATTCCCCGGTTCCCCTATGTCCCTGCAGACCCGGCCCTGCGCGAGAATCGCTGTTACGAGGTCTATAACATCCAAGTCCAGGGCCTTTCCAAGCGGATGAAGTCCACGGGCATGAAGAATCTCGTCATCGGGGTGTCGGGCGGCCTCGATTCCACCCACGCGCTCATTGTGTGCGCCAGGACCGTGGACCTGCTCGGATTGTCCCGGAAGAACATCAAGGCCTATACCATGCCCGGCTTTGCCACCTCGGACAAGACCTATGCCAACGCCAAGGCCCTCATGAAGGCCCTGGGCGTCGAGGCTTCAGAGATCGACATACGGCCTTCCTGCAACCAGATGATGAAGGACATCGGTCATGCATACGGCAAGGGGCGCAGGCTCTACGACATCACCTTTGAGAACGTGCAGGCAGGCCAGCGGACCTCCATCCTTTTCCGCCTCGCCAACATGAGAAACGGCCTGGTGGTGGGCACGGGCGACCTGAGCGAGCTGGCGCTCGGCTGGTGCACCTACGGGGTGGGCGACCATATGTCCCACTACAGCGTGAATGCAAGTGTGCCAAAAACGCTCATCCAGTATATCATACGCTGGGTTTCTTCAGAGGGTATGTTCGGCAAGAAGGCGTCACGGTGCCTGGAGAGTATCCTGGATACGGAGATCAGCCCCGAGCTCGTCCCCGGTACTGGGAGTTCCTGTCCGGCCCAGAGCACGGAGGGGGTTATCGGACCTTATGAACTGCAGGATTTCAACACGTTCTATATCACGCGATACGGATACCTGCCGTCCAAGGTGGCCTTCCTTGCCTACTGTGCATGGCACGACACCTCCAGGGGGAGATGGCCCGACATACCGCAGTCCAAGAGGCGCCAATATACCCTTTCCGAGATCAAACACTGGCTTGGAGTGTTCATCCACCGCTTCTTCAAGACCAGCCAGTTCAAGCGGTCATGTATCCCGAACGCCCCCAAGGTGGGCTCGGGCGGGTCATTGTCGCCCAGGGGCGATTACCGCGCACCCAGTGACAGCGAAGAGGCACCCTGGATGATGGATCTGAAGACCGTACCGGATGACAATTGAGTCAGGAGGTTCCATGGTTGCAAAGAAAAAGACGGACCAGGCCGGGCATGTAAACGAGATCCTCGAGCAGGCCGACGCCCTCAAGGCGTATTTCAAGGAGAAGGGCGACGAACCCTTTGAGCAGCTTGTCGTATTTTTAGATACCCTGAAAGAGGCCATCGTGTGCCTGACCAATGCCGACCTGGCACGTTCCGCAGACCTCATGAAACAGCTCAAGACCATAACCGCCGATGACCTTTTCCGGGGCATCGGTGAGATCACCCGGGAACTGCACGAGTCCATAAAGGACATACAGCGATTTCTGGAGCCGATCCTGATGAACCTCACCGAGGATGATATCCAGGGACTTTCCAGCAAGCTATCCCATGTATCGGCACTGGTGAAGGATACCTCCGAGAAGACCCTTGACCTGCTGTTTTCCAGGCAGGAAAAGGCCGTGGCGGATAATGCCCTTTATGACTCCATTGCCCGTCTGATCATGGCGGATGACAAGAAAGGCGCGTTGCAGAAGCTCAAGATCCTCAAGGACAACAACAAGGATCTAGTGAACGAGCTCATGAGGATCAGCGAACTCCAGATCCATGCCGACCTGGTGGACCAGATCGTCAAGAAGGTGACCAAGGTGGTCGAGAACATGGAGACGAAGCTCGTGGATCTTATCAGGAGATACACCCACCGCGCCGGGATCATCGGCATAAAACCGAAAAAGCGTGACGGGACAAAGCTCCATGGGCCGGCAATCTCCAGCCAGGACAGAAACGTGGCTGCCTGCCAGGACGATGTGGACAGTCTCTTGAAGTCATTGGGCATGTAGGGATTATCCAGGGGGCGCAGCATGAGGCCGACATTCCTTGCACGGCTGGTGAACGGACCCCTGTTCGACCCGGTGGTGTATGTCCGGCTTCTCAACCTGAAATCGGCGCTGCTGTTCGACTGCGGGAGGTTCGAAGGGCTGTCAAACCGCGAAATCCTCTCGCTCGATTCCGTCTTCATCAGCCACCTCCACATGGACCACCTGATGGGGTTCGACCATGTGCTCAGGGTTATCCTCCATAGGGAGAAGCCCCTGCATGTGTATGGCCCCGAAGGGGTCATGGAGAAGATCATCTCAAGGCTCATGTCCTACACCTGGAACCTTACGCAGGGCTACCCGCTTCGGATCGTGATCCACGAGGTACAAAGGCATGGTGTCAACACCTGTACGGCCTCGGCGCAGAATGCCTTCAAGCCCTCCCCCGTCAGTACCGCAGGGCGCCAGGGGGCGGCCATTGCATCAACCCCCTTCTCCAGCATGGAGGCAGTCGTGCTTGACCATAACGTGCCCTGCCTCGGCTTTCTCCTGAAGGAGCCTTTTCACATCAACATCCAGGCTTCAAGGATCGCTGAAAAGGGGTATGAAACCGGGGCATGGATAGGCGAACTCAAACGGCTCATCCTTGAAGGCCGTATGGGTGATGTCGTGGAAGTGCCGTATACGGGCGGGGTCATGAGCAAAAGCGTCGAGGCGCTTGCCCGGGACCTGGTTATCATCTCCAGGGGGCAGAAGATAGCCTATATCACCGATATCCGAGCTTCCGACGAAAACATGGCTCATATCAGAGAGACCTTCAAAGAGGTGGATGTCCTCTTCATTGAGGCTTATTATCTTGACGAGAGGAGGCGGCAGGCATTTGAAAAAGGGCACCTTACGGCCATCCAGGCCGGGATGATCGCAAAGATGCTGCACGCAAAGAAGGTGGTGCCCATGCATATCTCCCCGCGGTATCATGACCAGGCCGGTGAAATCCTGAACGAACTGGAGCTCTCAAGGAACTCCTCGTGAGAAAGGCCTGTTAGTTCTTGATTCCAGGGCAGTCTTTCAGATAGAACAATCCTGAGGGACATGATGCCATGATACTTATCGATACCCCGCTTCACGGGGCATATATTGTTGAGCAGACGCTGTTTCAGGACCCCAGGGGGTCTTTCCTCGAGATATACAGCAAAAGGGCCTTTGACGAGGCGGGGCTGAACCTCGAGTTCGTGCAGGATAACTGTTCCCACTCCCTCAGCGCGGGGGTGATCAGGGGGCTTCATTTCCAGAAGGGCCCCCATGCCCAGGCAAAACTCGTGTGGGCGATCACGGGAAAAATATATGACGTGATAGTAGACCTGCGTGAAGGATCGTCTACCTATCTGAAGTGGGCGGCCTTCGAGCTTTCCTCAGTCCGGCCCCGTATGCTCTTTGTCCCGCGCGGATATGCCCACGGCTTCTGCACCCTGGAGCCCGACACCCGCATTTATTATAAGGTGGACGCTCCGTATGCCCCCTCCTCTGAATGCGGAATCCGCTGGGACGACCCTGACCTGGCCGTATCATGGCCGGTGAGCTCGCCGCTGCTCTCGGAAAAGGATTCGAAACTGCCGTTGCTCAAGGAGATCGACCTCAAGTCCTGTGTGTAGCCCAATTCCTCGGGGGACGGCTTTGTCTGATTATCCCCCGGGTCAGGTCCATATCAACAAGGAGAGGATCCGCCCGTCATTGATCTCAAGGGAAACCAGGCATCTGACGATCAATAAATGTGATATTGTCATGGAAAGCCAAGGTGTTGCCATGCATGCACCCCGTACAGGTTATCCGGTGTTATTGCGGGGCAAACGGCGCACCTCGGTATTGCGTTAAATTGGTATCTTATGGATATACCCCATGAGGTCGGAATCTTCATCATGCTCAAAGAAGGAGGGGTTGCGGCATGTATAAGGAAGTTCCGGTTGCCCTTATCGGTGTCGACATGCAGTATGATTTTGACGTCTATCTAAGGATCCGAGACGATTACCGTCTCTTTGCCGCAAAGAAGGCCCGCCTTTCAAGGGATCATATCAGCATATTGAGGTCCAAGGACACGCACATATTCGTTCGGGAAGATGAGTGGGACATCGCCAGGAGCCAGCTCTACCAGAACAGGGCACGGGTCATGGCCGGTCCCGGCGGGGATTCCAGGGTAAAGGCCGATCGGATCTACAGTTCCGCCATGCAGTCCATCAAGGACGCATACCAGGGGCTCCTTCCAAAGACCATCTCCGATGTGGAGAAGAATGCGGATGAGCTCGTCAAGGCAATCCTCTTTGATGAAAATGTGTTGGAGAGTCTCAAACTCATGGCCACGAAAGATCACTTCACCTACCAGCATTCCGTGAGGGTCGGTATTTATGCGACAGCGCTTCTTCTGAAGCTCATGGGAACGGACCTCACCAAGAACCAGATCAGGAAGCTCAGCACGGGGTATTTCCTGCATGATATCGGGATGACGCGGGTCCCCATGCAGATACTGGAAAAGCCCGAGAGGCTGAGCACCTTTGAGTGGAAGCTTGTCAGGATGCATCCTCTCTGGGGCCATGAAAGCCTTATGAAGACCGAGTTCCTGAGCCTCGAGGCGACCAATATCATCCTGTCACACCATGAGCGGCATGACGGCAGCGGATACCCCCATAAGAAAAAAGGTGATGATATCCCGATCTATGCCAGGATCTGCACCATTGCCGATGCCTTTGAATCTCTCACCGCCCAGAGGCCCTATCGCAAGGCACATGAGCCCTTCGAGGCATTGAGGATCATGTATCAGGAAATGTCCCAGGAATTCGACCCTGAGATCTTCATGGCATTTGTGAAGCTGCTCGGCCCCAGTACCTGATGAGGCAGGTGTGCTTCTTTATGCCTGTCTTGAAAGACACAATATGCTGCTGATACGCTCAGTGCATGCATTTTGCCCGGCATTCTGAAATGTTTCGAAGGATATCTGCACAACTCAATTATCATAACTGAAAACCTGAAAAATCAGCCTGGACAGATGATGGATCTTTATCCCGGCCATGAACAAACGGTGGGGCGGCTCGATCATTGCCAAAGGCCCTTTCCTTCAAGATATCAATGGATTTGACGATGAATAGATACATGGATGGTTTAAGAGAAATATCCGTGTCCATGGTGCATGCAGGCCGTGTGTATGACTTTGACATCTTTATGATGCTGCAGGATATGCCGCGACTCTTTGCGGCAAAGGGGGTTGTTCTCACCAGGATTCACTTGAGCCTGATGAGCCTCAAGGAGACGAGACTGTTTGTGCTCGAGGATGAATGGGAGCTGGCCAGGAGCGTGTTTGAGAAGGACACGACACATGAAGTCACTGATCCCGGTCAGGATACGAGGCAGAAGGCTGATTTTGGGTATGTATTGGCCATGCAGTCCATGAAGGATGCCTATGATGGCTACATAACAAGGAGCATCCTCGATATTCGGAAAGACGCCGAAGAACAGGTGAAGATCGTCCTCACGGACGAAGAGGTACTCGCTCACCTCCACCACATGAAGTCATCTGAGGGATCCACCTACCATCACTCGATCCGTGTGGGGATCTATGCAACGGCACTTTTACTCAGTCTCATTGGGGACAGGCTTACCCGCTCCCAGGCCAGAGATATAAGCACGGGTTTTTTTCTCCACGATATCGGTATGGCCAGGGTGCCCATGCAGATACTCAACAAGCCCGGCCATCTCGATGATTTTGAATGGGAGTTGATCCAGATGCACCCCATATGGGGCCAGAAGAGGATCATCAATGACGGATCCTTGAGCCTGGAGGCTCTGAATATAATACTTTCCCACCATGAGCATCCAGACGGCAGCGGATACCCGCACAAGAAAAGACGGGAGGATATATCCCTGTGCACGAAGATCTGCACCATCGCGGACGCATTTGAGTCCTTGACCGCCGAGCGGCCCTACCGGAACCCCCTGGATCCCTTTACTGCGTTGCAGGCCATGTATAAAGACGTATACTATGGGTTCGACCCTGAGCTCTTTTCCGCATTCGTAAAGCTGCTGGGGCCTGAAGCCCTGAAGCCGCCCATTGATCGATAAACCTGTTTTCCCCCCACTCAGGCAATTTTAACAGGATTGTGCATTTGAATGTGTCCATACACACCCGATACACACCAAGGGTTCATTAACTGATGCTTCGTGGCGAACTGATTTGTTTTTATAGGTCCGTTAAGACAGGTGATCTCTTTAGCCTTAAAAAGACCGGTAAATTATGCATTCATTGAGACTGAAGAGATCACCTGTCTTAACGGATCAGGTTTTTCCACCCCTTGAAACGAAAAATCCGGGTTTCACTATATCGTATACCCCTAAGAGGCGATACGGCGATTGTTATCCGACATCATCCCAATCTTCGGGTTTAAGCGGTTCGAGCCCCCAGGCTTGCCTGGCCTTGTCGCACCGTTCGTTGCGAGCCCCGCTCTCCCACGATGGTTCGAATGCGCGGCATACGGATGCGCGCCTGGGATGAATGGAACAGTACACCTCTTTGCCGATCTCCCCGACAAGTGCAATGCACCGGGGCTTTTCACCGTCCATGCCGAGCATGGACCGCCGGTATTCGTTGAGCTTCCTGGTCATCTCCACCGGGACCCCGCCCGGGGTGGCGTCATCGGCCTCGGCCCAGTAGAAAGAGGCACGGAAAAAGGCGCAGCACGCCCCGCATGTCAGGCATGGATGCGGTTTCAAGGTTTGATCACCTCCAGTTTTCCCATGATCCCGGCGCTTATGATTCCAAGGATTTCGTGAAGCACGATCTCGGCCTCCATTATACTGCTGGCGCTTGGGAAGAACCGGTCCGGGCTGAGATAGCGATCCTGGGGAAGCTTGCGGTGCCCCGCGGGTGCCGCAACGGGGTGCATGCCCTGAGCCTTGAACAGGGCCATGGAGCGGGGCATGTGGTAGGCAGAGGTTACCAGGACGAAAGGTGTTTCATGGATCATCGAAGAGATGATCTTCGCCTCGTCCCCGGTGTCCCTCGATGTGTTCTCCTGGACGATGTCCCGGGGGTCGACTCCCAGCCCTGCAGCGATCCGTGCCATTTTTGACGAGGAAGGCTCGGGGGCCGCATCGACGACTTTTCCCCCGGACACAATGAGTTTCGTCCCGGGCAACGCCCTGTATATGCGGATCCCTTCGGCGAGGCGTACGTAGGTCTCTTCAGGCGACCCGGCAAGGACCACGACCCATCTGATGCCCATTTTCCCCGCGGACCCTATATCGATGGGCGGGTGGACGTTCTCCAGTTTTTGCAACGGCCAGGATGAGACGGCGCCATAACTCAACAGCACAAGGGCGAGGAAGGCGATGAAGAGCATCTTCTTTGCGAGGTTCCAGCGCGGTCTGGCATAAAGCATTATCAGGCCCAGGCCCAGGAGCCCCAGGAAAACCGACAGTGGCATGAGAAATCCGCTGATTATCTTTTTCAGGAGAAACATGAATCCTCCCGGCTTTCTTTAAAAATGTCGGTCATCAGGCCTGGGGGACGGTATATACCTGGAAGAAAACATAGGGCTCCACGACGATGAACTGGAAGAGGGAGCCCTCGGCCTCCCACTGGCTCATCTCTTCGGCAGAAGGTCGTCTCAGCGCTCCGGAATCGAGCCACCGCTTCACTTCGCCGGTATGGTCCAGCGCCACATGCACCCCCACCTCCACGAGGTCGAGGTCAGCTGACACATGGAAGAGGGATTTTGAAAGCACGTCAGGCAGCAACCCCCTCCAGGTGGACACACCGAGCTCCGAGGCCAATTTCTCTCTCAGGTGTTCTACAGTCTGTGTTGTCATGGCAGTATCCTTGTTTATGGATTATTCCTCATGAATGGAGCTTCTTCAGGAGCCACGCCATGTTCTCCCCCAGGATCTTCATGGTGGCAAGCCCCTCGCGGTCCTTCTCCACGTCTCCGGGTTCCATTCCCACACCCACGTTCCAGTAGTCGGAGCCGGGCACAATCATCTGGCTGATGAAGAAGAAGTGGTTGAGTGTGTCAAAGGCGTGGATGGCGCCGCCCCTGCGTGCGGTAACCACGGCCGCACCGACCTTGCGGGCGAGCATGTCGCCGTTGGCCTTGGCCACCATGCCGGCCCTGTCGATGAGAGCCTTCATCTCGGTGCTCACGTCCGAGAAATAGGTGGGAGAGGCCAGGATGATCCCGTCGGCTTCCACCATCTTCTGGATGCACTCGTTGACCGAGTCGTTCTTTACGGAACACTGCTTGTCCTGGTTGGCAAAGCATTTGTTGCAGACAATGCAGCCGCGTATGTCCTTGCGGGCCAGCTGGACGAGCTCGGTTTCGATGCCGCTCTTCTTCAGTTCCGTAAACACGTGCTTGAGCAGGACGGCAGTGTTTCCATCCCTGCGTGCGCTTCCGTTGAATGCAACCACCTTCATAAATCCTTCCTTCCGTACATTGATGCCCGGTTCATCCCCGTGTCAGGTGCCGGTACTTGATTCGGTGCGGCGTCTCGGCGGCCCTGCCGAGACGCTTCTTCCTGTCCGCCTCGTAGTCGGAATAATTGCCTTCGAACCAGACAACCGTGCTGTCTCCCTCAAAGGCCAGGATATGGGTGGCGATGCGGTCCAGGAACCACCGGTCGTGGGAGATGACCACCGCGCAGCCGCCGAAGTGTTCAAGCGCCTCCTCGAGCGCACGCATGGTGTTCACGTCCAGGTCGTTGGTGGGTTCGTCCAGGAGCAGCACATTGGCGCCTTCCTTGAGCATGCAGGCCAGGTGTACTCGGTTGCGCTCGCCGCCCGAGATCATGTTCACCTTTTTCTGCTGGTCCGTCCCAGAGAAGTTGAAGCGTGCCACATAGGCCCTTGAGTTCACTTCCCGCCTGCCGAGCTCTAAGGTGTCGTGGCCGCCTGATATCACCTCCCAGATGGTCTTGGACGGATCAAGGGTGTCGCGGTCCTGGTCCACATAGGCGAGCTTCACGGTCTCTCCGATCCGGATGGAGCCTTTCTCGGGCTGCTCCTTGCCGGTTATCATCCTGAACAGCGTGGTCTTGCCAGCGCCGTTGGGCCCGATGATGCCCACGATACCGCCCGCAGGAAGTGAGAAGGTCATATTTTCGAAGAGCAGGTTATCACCGTAGGCCTTGGAGACGTTTTCCGCCTGGATGACCACTTTCCCCAGGCGCTCTCCCGGCGGTATGAAGATCTCCAGGTCCCTGTCCTCCTTTTCCACATTCTGGTTCAGCAGGTTCTCGTATGCGCTTATGCGCGCCTTTGCCTTGGCATGGCGGCCCTTGGGTGACATGTGGATCCACTCCAGCTCTCGCTGAAGGGTCTTCTGCCGTTCGGTCTCGCGCTTCTCCTCGTTGGCGAGCCGCTGCTGCTTCTGCTCGAGCCATGAAGAGTAGTTGCCTTTCCAGGGTATGCCGTATCCCTTGTCGAGCTCAAGGATCCATCCGGCCACGTTGTCCAGGAAGTACCGGTCATGGGTGACCGCAATGACGGTGCCTTCATACTGCTGGAGGTGATGCTCCAGCCAGGCCACGGTCTCGGCATCCAGGTGGTTGGTGGGTTCGTCCAGGAGCAATATGTCCGGTTTCTGCAGCAGGAGTCTGCACAGGGCAACCCGTCTCTTCTCGCCGCCGGAAAGAACCCCCACGGGCGTATCGGCGGCCGGGCAGCGCAATGCATCCATGGCCATGTCCAGGCGCGACTCGATGTCCCATGCATCCATGTGGTCGATCTTTTCGGCCAGCTCGCCCTGACGGACCATGAGACGGTCCATTTCAGATTCGCTCATGGGCTCGGCGAATTTTTCGCTGATGGCATTGTATTCCTTGACCAGATCCACGGTTTCCTGGAGGCCCTCTTCCACGACGGCCTTCACGGTCTTGTCTGGGTCGAGCAAAGGTTCCTGCTCCAGGTAGCCCAGAGAATAGCCGGCAGACAGAGCCGATTTTCCCTCGAAGTTTTTCTCGACACCGGCCATGATGCGCAGCAACGTGCTCTTTCCCGAACCGTTCAGGCCGAGCACCCCGATCTTGGCACCGTAGAAATACGACAGGGATATGTCCTTGATCACGGGTCTGTTCTGGTATGATTTACTGACCCTCATCATGGAATAGATGATCTTTTCGGCACCATTGCTCATGGTAAAACTCCTTGGAAGGTTATCGATATTCGCAGGTAAAACGTATGATCTCGGGCGATTCGTCATCCACATCGCGGCCCAGGCTGATGATGCCGTGGGAGGTCAGCACGTATTCGTCGTGATGGATGAAGCTGGATTTTTTGGCGTCCACGGATACGTACGTGCCGTTGGTGCTCTGGTCGATGAGGGTGAACTTGCCGCGGTGGTACTCGATACGGGCATGCAGGCGCGAGGCGATGACGTCGTTCACCACAACATCGCTGGCCTCCTGCCTCCCGAGCGTGATGGACGGGTTGTCGCGGTCTATGTAGTAATCCATGCCTTTATACCTTAGGTGCAGGCGGCTGTAGAGTATCTGCAGGGTCAGGTCCCGGGAAACCATCATGGTCTGGTCGTGCTCCTCCCAGACCGCTTCGAAGATGGAGAACTCACACGCCTTGCCCTTTATGGGGGTCTTGTCGATGCACTTGAACTCCAGGGGGGCGCCATCGGGCATTGTCTCGATGGTCTGCTGTGTGGTGATGATCTGCCGGGGCTTGGCGAGAGATACCATACGTGCGGCCACGTTCACCGCGTCTCCGAAAATGTCGCCTCCCTGCCATATGACCGGGCCCATGTGCAGCCCGATGCGTATGCTCGGCTTCACGGGTTTTTTCATGGGGATCGGCGGCATGGAATCGATGGCCTTGTGCATGCTGATGGCCGCGTTGAGTGCCTGGTAGGCGCTGTTAAAGGTGCACATGACCTCGTCTCCGATGGTCTTGATGATCTTGCCCTGGTAGTCGCTGATGATCCCGGATATGACGGAGATGAAGTTGCTCACCAGCTTGTGAGCGCGCTCGTCGCCCAGAGTTTCATACAGGCTCGTGGAGCCCGAGATGTCAGCGAACAGGATTGCCAGGTTCAGGTTTTCTTTTGGCATGACGTTTTGTAATGAGTTTCATGAACGCATGTCAAGTAATTCGGTTAGACACTGAATCTTATGGACAGGATGTCGCCGTCCTTCACCAGGTATGTCTTGCCTTCGAGCCTGACGAGCCCCTTGTCCTTGAGCGCCTTCTCGGAGCCGTGGGTCATGAGGTCGTCGTAGTTGAAGCACTCCGCCCGGATGAACCCGCGGGCCAGGTCGGAATGGATGGCCGCAGCGGCATCTACCGAGGTGTCGCCCCTGCGGATGGTCCATGCCCGCACCTCATCGGCCCCCACGGTGAAGAACGAGATGTAGCCAAGCAACTCATAGGCGGCCATGGTGAGACGGTCCCTGGCGGAGGCGCTGATGCCCATATCCGCCATGAACTCCGCCGCTTCATGGGCATCGAGCCGGGAAAGCTCCATCTCGAAGAGGCCGGCGAACTCTATGCAGGTAAAGTCCTTCCAGATCCTGCTCAAGAGCTCGGCATTGCGGCCGAAGGTGTCTTCGTCCGAGTTGAGGATGACCAGCATGGGCTTGAGCGTGAGGAACCGGAAGCCGCGAACGGCCTTCTCCTCTTCCGCACTCAGTGCCGGGGGGGCCGAGAGGTCGCCCTTTTCGAGAAACTCCCTGATCTTCTCGAGGGCCGATTTCTCGACCTCGAGTGCGGTGGTCTTCTGCCCCCTGCTTATGTGGTGTTCGATGCGCTCGATCCTGGTCTCGGCCAGTATGAGGTCGGACAGGATAAGCTCCGAAACGATGCCGGTTATCTCCGAGAGGGGATCAGGCTCGCCCATGATGCTGTCGATGTACTCTTCCCGGAAGTTCCTCACCACCAGGGCCAGAGCGTCGGCGGTCTTGATGAGCCCGAGCTCGGAGGCGGTGAAGACCTCTTTCTTCTCAGCGCCGGCTTCGGAGCTGAACCCACCGAAATCGATGCATTCGAGCGTGGCATGGGCGGTCTTCTTCGGTTTGTACAACTCGCTCAGTCTGGCAATGCGTGGGTCCGCCACGTGGACCACGGCTACGTTGGGCTCGTCCTTGGCGGACGAGTACTGGTCTATGGCGATATCCATGCGGGTGAGTGCATTGAATATCGTGGTTTTCCCGGATTTCTTCAGTCCTATCAGCCCTATTTTCATGGGTGCTCCAGTTCAGGAGGCAGTGTATAGCACCTTGAAGGGGAAACGGCAACAGCCTTATAGAGTCTTCGATGATCTGCCGTATGCCGTCAAGCGGGGCAGAAAGACCATGACAGTTATTAGGTTCCCTCCATGAACCTCATCATGCATTATAAACCATATCAATCTAAATTAACTGGGAAGGCAGCGTGAATATTCCTGGAACCAATAATCCATGATGCAACACGCCCCTGGGCATGCTATAATAGCTTTCCGCATGTATTCTCTGGATGAATTCAGAACAGCAGGTACATCGATGGATTTCAAACAAAAAATACGCTTTTGTGTAACAGGTATATTTTATAATGACCATAAATTAATGAAGTATAATGAATTGATATAGATATCCCGATAATGCATTTTAATTGGATTGAACAGGGTCTTATAATCTTGCAGTTAAGATTAATATATTAAGATAGGGAGGATGCAATGACATTTGGCAAGATATTCATAGTGTCCATGGTATTGGTTTTTGGACTAGGCCTTGGAGCGGCCCATGCCGTTGATATGGGGCCGGTCGATATCCATGGATATATAAGCCAAGGGTATCTGAAATCCAGTGCGAATGACTTTTTGGCAGAAAGTGAAAAGGGCAGCAGTGAGTTCGATGAGGTCGGTTTGAATTTTTCCACCAACATAAACGACAGACTTCGGCTCGCCCTGCAGCTCAGTGCGCGATCATTAGGCCCTACAGGTGAGAATCAGGTTTATCTGGATTGGGGCTTCGCAGATTACAACTGGCAGAATGAACTAGGTTTGCGTCTGGGCAGGATCAGAATGCCGCATGGGCTATACAATGAAATCCGTGACACCGACATGCTCAGGCCCTGGATCTTAATGCCCCAGGCTATTTACTCGGAGTCGTATCGCCAATTTAAAGAGGCAAGCGATGGCGGCTCGTTATATGGAACGATCAACGCCAGCATCCTGGGGAGCCTTGAGTATCAGGCAATTGCGGGAACCCTGACCATGAGAAACGATGATTTGACCAATGCCATCTACGATAAGGCCTGCATGCCGTTTGCGCTTCTGGGTCAATCGATCACCGGGGATGAAATCAATGCATCCTCCAGGGTTTTCTACACGGGCCAGATACTGTGGAACACCCCCCTGGAGGGCTTTCGCCTCAGTGCGACCGGTATGGATGGAAAGGTCGATCTGGAAGTTCCGGCTCAGAGCAGTATCCGGGATGCCGGGGGTGGGAGACTGGTGATGCTGGACTTCCCGAAGCGGTCGCTCGGGGTGGATGTCTATGACCTGGCCTTTTCGGGTGAGTACAAATGGAAGGACCTTACACTGGCGGCCGAATATGAGATTCTGAAATTCAAGATCAATTTCCATGAGCAGGAGCTCGGCCCGGACTTTGCCGGGTGGTACACGCTGTCCGACCAGCAGAACTACTATGCTTCCGTAGCCTACCGTTTCACGGATTGGCTGGAGCTGGGATCTTACTATGGTGTTCATTATTTCGACAAGGACGACAAGGATGGCGATATGTTTGTAGCCCGGGGACTGCCCGATTATGTGGCCTGGCAGAAAGACGCCTGCTTCACTACCCGATTCGATATTAATCCGGCATGGTGCTTCAAACTTGAATACCATCTCATGAATGGAGCGGCAAGGGTATATGACCTGGCTGATGCCGAGGAAGACTGGTCATTGTACGGCGCCAAGGTGTCATTTAATTTTTAAGTTAGGGATAATGGAGCTTGTCATGAAAAAACAGATCGTTCTAGCGCTTTGTGCCATATTGTTTGCCGCTTCGGCGGCCCATGCCGAAGACCTTATTGTGATCGCAAATAAAAACGTCACCATAACAAGTGTGACTCGTGCGGAGTTACAGAATATATTTCTGGGGAAAACTCTCAAGTGGCCGGATGGCAAGCGGATAAAAATGGTGGTGCTCAGAGAAGGCGGCACACATAAGACATTCCTGAATGAGATGCTTGGCAAGAGCACCTCTGCGTTTGATTCCCATTGGAAGCAGGTCATTTTTACCGGTAAGGGCCGTCCTCCTAAAACGGCGGATTATGAGGAAGAAATTGTGCAGTATGTGTCCGCAACTGACGGTGCCATAGGATATATTGGTTCAGGTACCGCACATGCGGATGTGAAGATGATCGAGGTGAAATAGGATATGCCGTCATCGGGTAAAAAGCCGGCCTCTCTCCGGCTCTATGATCCGGCGACAGAAGGGCTCATGCGCGTAGGTGACTTCACAAGGAGACAGAACATGCGGCGAAACTTTACCATCGCCAGGCAGGTACTATCATGAGAAGAGGGTCATACAATCATCCAATACTGTTCCCGGCACTCTGTATTTTCATTGTCTGGTTAGCTGGCTGCGCGGGCACTACCGGTAATTTGACTCAAAGACAGAAACATGTCTTTTCGTCTGCGAAAACCGTAGATCTCTATTACCCTGCTGATTATGTAACCGAAAATGAAAGGCAAAAGATTGAAAGTATTATCCTTGAGTCAGGTCGTGAAATTGTGTCCGAGCATAAACAGGACAAATATGAAAGTACCTCTGCGAAAAAACTGATCTTGAACGGGATGAAAAGGCATGTGGATAAAAAAGAACAAGAAAAAGCGATAAGACACGGCAAAAGATATGTGCCCGAAGACAAACAGGCCGACATGTGTATTTTCCTTTTCAGTTCATTAATAAGGGATATTACACAAGTTGAATCCTTAGATGCATTTCATAAACAGGTTAATGTCTGCGGGAAGGAATATGAAGGGGGAATGATCCTGTGGGCACAAGGCGTTGCGCCATATGAGTCCAGCGGCATATATGGCTTTTCTCGCTGCTCCGGGACACCCCCCCAATTGGGATTAAGCCTGTCTGACAGACTGCAAAATGTCCTGCACTACGACATCGTTCCTTTTCTGAGTTATAAGGAGACTGTCGAAAAATGGCCGGAGTTGGAAGACGGCAATTGCCGTATAGTTGTCTTCTATCCAAGAAATAAATATTCACCTGCAGCTAAAGGATCTGTAAAAAATGGACCCTATCGATATACATTATCCGATCAGTTTGAGTTCAGCAATGCATGGAAAATTAGATTTGCGGATGGATCCTTTGTTTTCATGGATATCGACAAAGGCCGGCATAAGATGAAATACGGAGATTTAGTGCTTGATGTACAAGCGCAGGCAGGCGAGACCGTATATATCAGAATTGGCGATCCGACCGGTGTCGTCAACGTAGAGGATGCGATAGAAGAACTGGAATTACTTCATCATGGGTTTAAGAATTCACTCCCTTTGAACAATCAAGGACGGTAATTGCAGGATTATCGTTCAGGCAGGACACGAATAAGGATATTGTTCCACATTGATGCGCCCTGATACTGCCGGCTGATCCCGCGGATATTCCCTGACACATCCTTCTTGCCCTCAGTGCCGCCGAAAGGGTATGGTGTCATGCATGGACTTCAGGAGTACACGGTGCGCATGGTGCAGGAACAGGACCAACCCGATTGATGACTGCAAGACATGCCCCAAATATATCAGGTATGGATGCGGGTTCGATCTCATGATCACCATGGATGCCCTCTGCTCGGTCTGCATCAACCGCGAGAACCCGGAACTCGAGGTTTTCTGCAGGACAAACCGCTTTCTTCAGGACGGCAGCGGGGAGGACTTTGAATGTTATAATTTCTGCATTTGCGGCAGTATGCCCCGCTGAGGCTTGAACAACTTGTTCTTTTTCTCAACTCCCTGAGAATAATTATGATAATATATGAGTGAAGGATTCATGCATGTGGTGGAAAAAGAAAAAGCCCGATTATGATTTTTTTATGCTCCTTCATGATCAGGGAACAAAGACCCTGGAGGGGCTGGGTGCCCTGTGCGAGTATGTCGCCAACAGCACCAAGGTGAATGCCGAGCGCGTGAAAGACATTGAAATGGAGGCCGATGACTTTCGTAGGATCATCATCGATCACCTCAATCAGACCTTCATAACGCCCATCGACAGGGAAGACATCTTTTCGTTGTCCAGGGCCATCGACGATGTGATGGACTATGCCTGCACGACAGTGTATGAGATGCAGATATATAAGGTCCAGGTGGATGAACATATCCGTATCATGACGGATATCCTCAAAAAAGAATGCAAGGAACTGAATGCGGCGCTGAAGAACCTTCAGCACTATCCGAACGTCGCCATGGAGCACGCACGCGAGGCAAAGTCGTGTGAGAACAAGATGGAAAAAGAATACCGGGCAGCACTGGGCGACCTTTTCGAGGGGACCGACCCGGTCTACATGATCAAGATGAGGGAGATCTATAGGCACTTGAGCAATGCCGCCGACAGGGGTGACGAGGCGGCCAATATCATCAGCGATATCATTGTGAAGATGACTTGATATTGGAGGGGGTTGAATGAATCTCTATACGTGGCTGCAATCACATGCAAAGGCAAGGCCCGCCAAGGTGGCCATCAGGTTCAAGGATAAGGAGATCACCTTTTCAGAGCTTTATCAGCTCACCGACTCGCTGGCCACTGCGCTCAACAAGTCGGGAATAGGGTTGGACGACCATGTCACCCTCATGCTGCCCAACATGCCGGAATTCGTAATTACCTATCTTGCCGCCATTGGTGCCGGTGCTGCAGTTACCCTTGTGAACCCCTCCTACACCTCTCGGGAGCTCAAACATATCCTGTCCGATTCCGACTCCAAGGCCCTCATTATTGAGCACGACAACGTCAAGACATATGAAGCGATCGCCGGGGAATGCCCCCAGAAGGCAGTGATCACGACGGGCAGTGACGGCAATTTTTCCAGGTGGGTATCCGAGAAGGGAAGCGGTATCGTCGTGGACAGGGACAGGGATGATGTGGCGGTGATGATCTATTCGTCAGGGCTCTCCGGTTACCCCATGGGAGCGATGCTCACCCAGGGTAATCTCGATCACAACTCGGATCTCCTGCGGATATGCATGAACGCGGATGAAACCGACACCACGCTCACCGTCATCCCCTGCTTCCATTCCTTCAGTGCCAGCGTCAACATGCTTTCCATGATCCGCTACGGTGGCACCATCTATCTCATGAAGAAGCTCGATTTCAAGGAGCTGCATTATGCCATCGCCGATTGCGGCATCACCGCCATCTCTGCCGTACCGACGCTGTTTTATGGTCTTGTTCATCACCCTGATCTTGCGGATCTCACCTATACGCACATGAAGACGCTCATTGCAGGGGGATCGGCCCTGCCCATAGAGGTGTACGATGCCTTCAAAGAGAAATTCAATACGGACCTGAGGCAGGGTTATGGCCTCACCGAGGCGTCTCCCGTCTGCTCGGTGAACCAGAAGCATCTGCCCATCAAGCCGACGTCCATCGGTACGACCGTGCCAGGCGTTACGGCAAGAGTTGAAGATGATGAAGGGAATATCCTTAAAGCCGGCCAGGTGGGGGAGATACTTTTTACAGGACCCAATATCATGAAGGGGTATTACAAGCAGGAGCGGGAGACCGCCAGGGTCATCACGAACGGGTGGCTTCATACCGGGGACCTCGGGTATATGGATGAGGACGGTTTTATCTTTATCACCGGATATAAGAAGGACATGGTCATCACCTCAGGGTTCAATGTCTATTCCCGCGAGGTGATCAATGTGCTCAATTCCATGCCGGGCATCCGCGATTCAGCCATAATAGGCGAGCCGGATCTCATGAGGGGGGCCATTATCAAGGCCTTCATCGTCCGTGATGATGCGAATCTGAGTGAAGACGAGGTGAAGAAGTTCGCACGCAGGCAACTCGCACCGTTCAAGGCCCCGAGAAAAGTTGTATTCGTGCCCGAGATCCCCAGGGACGAAAAGGGGAAGGCCCTCACCGACCTGCTTAAAGGGGCTTCATGAGTGGATGCACCCTGTGCCCCAGGCAGTGCGGGATAGACCGCTCGAAGAAAAAAGGCACCTGCCGGGTGGGTGAAGAAGTACTCGTAGGTGCCATTGTCGTACACAGGGGCGAAGAGCCGCCTTTAGTTACGGGGGCAGGATCGGGCGCCATATTCTTCTGCGGATGCCCCATGCGGTGCAGCTATTGCCAGAACAGGCAGATCAGCCATTCATGCCATGGACGGGCCTTCACGCCGGAAAGACTTGCAGAAGTAATGCTTAAGCTGGAAGATGCCGGATGCTCGAACATCAACCTCGTAAGCCCCACCCACTATACACCTGACGTGATCGCAGCCCTTGAAAAGGCGCGTGCCATTGGAATGCAGCTTCCGGTCCTGATCAACTCGAGCGGCTATGAGACGGAAGAATGCCTCAGGCTCTGGGAAGGGCACGCACAGATCTATCTCATGGATCTCAAGTATGGCGACAACCAGACAGGCAAGACCCTGAGCGGGGTCGAGGGCTATTGGGACATTGCAACAAAGGCCATGGACTATCTCTATAAGACTGCGGGCCATCTTGTGGCGGACAGCGAAGGGAAGGCAATCAGAGGCCTCATGGTTCGCCATCTGGTGCTCCCGGGAATGATCTCGAACCCGTTTTCCGTACTTGAGTTCCTCGCAGGGCTTTCCCTGGAGATCCCCTTGAGCATAATGTCACAGTACAACCCCGAGTATTATAAGGGCGATCTGCCAGAGATGAAACGCCGCATCACACCGGAGGAGTATCAGGTGGTCATCGAGAGGGCCTCCTGCTTGGGATTCGAGACCATCTACTGCCAGGACATGGAGGCATGTTCGAGCTACAATCCGGATTTCAGTTTGGATAAGCCCTTCGACGACATGGTAAAATTTTATTAGGTTTTAATTTTGCATATCATTTGCCGATATGTTGAAGTGATATGTCTTCTATAAAAGAACCATGGTATGAAAGATTCATCGAGGAGACGAGGGAGTTATATTATCACAGGGTGCTGGCCATTCTGCTGATCGGTATTGTCCTGATCCCGCTCTTTTCAATCCTTGACTACGTGGTGGTACGACAGTACTTCACACGGTTCTTCTTCTACAGGATCGCATGTGCGGCGATATTGAGCGTTTTTCTTGTCGTATATTTCTCGCGGTACGGGAGAAAATTCGCGCATCCCATATCCATCATAGCCTACCTTGTCTCGGGCATGACCATCACCTTCATGTGTATTCACATGGGGGGGTATGATTCTTTCTACTATGTCGGCGTGGTCATGGTGCTGGTGGCGGTTACGGTTATCCTGCCCCTTGACGCGCTCCAGGCAGCCATCATGGGGGTAGGGCTCTACATCGTATACGCCGGGCCAATCGTGCTCCTGTCGCAGTCGACCCCGGACAATTTGAAGATATTCTTCAGCAACAGCTTTTTCTTTGCCTTTTTTATCGTCATCATCGTGCTCAAGGGTTTCGAAGACAACAGGGCCCGCAAGCGCGAGGTCATGCTCAAGACCGAGATGGATTCCCTGGCGGAAAGGCTTTCCTTTTACGCGCACAACCTCGAGTCGGAGGTGGTTAAGCGTGTGAAGCAGTTGGAGGAATCGGAGCTGAGATACCGGGAACTCTATGAGAACATCATCGATATCGTGCTGCTTGTGGACAGGGATTCCAATATCCTCATGGCGAACCCAAGGTACTACGAGATTATCGGTTCACTGGATGATAAGGCCCATACTCAATTCTTGAGTTATGTGCACCCCATGGACGTGACCCTTGTGGAACGGATGATCATCAGGCTGCCCGTCGAGCAGATGGTGAAGGACCTCCAGTTCAAGATCATCAACAAAAAGGGCAAGGTCTACGAGGTAGAGTGCAATGCCAAGTGCATCATGAAGGATTATCAGATCGTAGGCTTCCAGCTCGTCATCAGGGACATCACGGTCAGAAAGAAGCTGGAGAAGGATCTGCTGGAATCCTATAAAAAGGTGCAGAGTGCCCGGAATGCCACGATCCTTGGTCTTGCAAAGCTAGCCGAGTACCGGGATGCGGATACGGGGGCCCACCTGGAAAGAATTCGAGAATACTCGAAGATGCTGGCTGAAGAACTCGCGAAAAAGCCCGAATATGCAGGATACATTACTGCCGACTACATCGATGATATCTACAATTCAGCCATTCTCCACGATATCGGGAAGGTCGGTGTCCCTGATGCGATCCTGCTGAAGCCGGGCAGACTCACGGCCGAGGAGTTTGATGTGATCAAGCGCCACTCCGCCCTGGGCGGCGAGGCACTCAGAGAGGTGGAAACCAAGATCGAGGGACAGTCGTTCCTCACCCTTGGCAAGGAGATCGCCTATTACCACCATGAAAAATGGGATGGAAGCGGCTATCCGCGCGGTTTGAAGGGGGATCAGATCCCTCTGTCCGCCCGGATCGTGGCCCTGGCCGATGTGTATGACGCACTGACCTCCAAGAGGGTTTACAAGGATGCGTTCTCGCATCAGGAGGCCAAAAAGATCATCGTGGAAAGCAGGGGTACCCATTTCGCCCCGGATGTGGTGGATGCCTTCCTTGCGCACGAGGAGGATTTCCGCAAGATCAGGGAAGAGCTCTTCAGGGACAGGGAGAACGCAACCCAGGCGTTTTCTGCTGCCTGAATGCCGCTGTAATACAATCAAGCCCGGTTCCCCTTTTGTTTAACCTTCCCGCATGAAGATGCCTTTGTCCCGGGGCATACCCATGACGAGACAGATGGCCGGATTCCTTGCATAACGTTCCTTATGGTAATCGCATGAGAGGAAAAACCTGCCTGCATAGGGTGATGGATCCTGCCATGCCGAATTTAACCCGGATTGTGCGTTTGCTTGTGTCCATACACAGAAAAAAACGGCCTCCGGTTTCTCGCGGAGGCCGTTGGCATGAATCTTCTTTGATTTTCTACGCCGGAACCTGTTGAGCCTTGTCTCCGGCTGTTCGGCTATTGTCCAGCCTCGGGGGAAGTGGATCCCACAGTCCGGTAGCTCAAAAGCTTCTGGGTGATCCCCGCAGCCTTGACCGGTTCCATGTACGAAAGGATGCTCCCGGCAATGTCGCCTTTCATGCCGAGAAATACCTGCACCGCCACGTCGGTTTCGATGTTGTTCATCAGGTTTGCGGCCGCATTGGGCTTCATGGAGGAGTAGATCTTGACCAGGTGCTTGATCCTTTCCCCGCTCACGGCCTTGTATGTGCCGAGGTCGTCCTTGATGGATGCTTCAATGGTCTCCAGCCTCTTTATCTTCTCCTGCAGCTGTTTTTCCAGCTCCTTGAGCTCCATTTCGCGGGACTTGAGTTTTTCTTCCTTCTGGCGGAGGATCTCCATCTGGTCGGAAGGGCTCAGGCTCAAAGGCTGCATTATCGGTTGCTGCTGCTCCTGTTTGGCAGGGGGCTGGGCCGCGTCGGCGGTTCCCCTGGCGGCGACCGGAGTGGCCTGGAACAACAGGTAGGCGCCTATGAAGATGATATTAATCAGTACCAGCCCCAGCAGTATCTTTGTTTTCATCTCTCACCTCCATGCCGCAGCACCGCTATCTCGTCGAGGAACTTCATGTCTTTCTTCCTTTCAGTTTCATCGAACCTGGCCAGATGGATCTCCTTTAGCCTCGAGATGGCCTTGAAGGCCCTTTTGGCCTTCAGGAGATGCTCTCTCTTTTCTTCAAGCTGCTTCCTGGCGACCTTGATATTCTCATTGATGCGCTCGATACCCTGTTCCAGATGGGACAGGTAATCGTAATATCCCTTTACCTCGGTAGAGCTCAGCCCGCTTTTCATCCTGGTCATGAGCTCGGCCCTCAAAACGTCGCGCCGGATGTAAACCTGCTCCTTCATGGCCATGAGCGTACTCACGTAACGCTGGGCCTGGGAGAACGTCTGCTGGGCAGTGTTCTCCTGGACCTTTCTCACGTTCATCAATGTTGCAAACTTAAACCTGAAGCCCATTTACTGCTTCCCTGCATCCTTTGCGTCTGCAATTGCGCTCATCTTTGCCACTGAATCTTCGATAGTGGCCTTTTCGTTGATCCCCTGCTTCAAAAAATTGTTGATGGAATCCACGTGACGGATGGCCTTGTCTATCTCCGGGTTGTTACCTGCAACATACGCACCAATATTGATGAGATCCCGGGCCTCTTCATATACCGCTGTCATGGACTGTACGGACCTGGCGGCATCCAGGTGCTTTTCATCCACGATATCGTTCATGACCCTGCTCACGCTGCGCAGGATATCGACTGCGGGATAGTGACCCCTGGCAGCGAGGTCGCGGGAGAGCACAATGTGCCCGTCCACGATGGACCTCACCGTATCGGCCACGGGTTCGGTCATGTCGTCGCCTTCCACGAGCACGGTATACAGACCGGTAATGCTTCCTTTTGACGATGTATTTCCAGCCCTCTCCAGCAGTTTGGGCATCTTGGCGAAACAAGACGGGGTATATCCCTTGGTCGTGGGGGGTTCCCCTATTGCGAGCCCCACCTCCCTCATGGACATGGCAAAACGGGTGACAGAGTCCATCATGAGCAGCACATCGAGGCCCTGGTCCCTGAAGTATTCGGCAATGGTCGTGGCCAGGTATGCCCCCCTTATGCGGATCAGCGAGGGCTGGTCCGAGATGGCGGTAACCACCACGGAGCGCTTGAGACCTTCCTCGCCCAGGTCCCTTTCCAGGAACTCATTGACCTCTCTACCGCGTTCGCCGATTAATGCGATCACGTTCACGTCCGCCTTGGTGTGCCGTGCCATCATGCCCAACAGCACGCTCTTGCCCACGCCTGAACCGGCCATGATTGCCATGCGCTGGCCTTTCCCCACGGTGAGGATGCCGTTGATGGATCTGATGCCCAAATCCAGCGGTGCGTCGATGCGCCGCTTTTTCAAAGGGTTGTAGGGATTTCCGTAGAGCGGCATTTCATGGTCCAGCATGAGCGGGCCTTTGCCGTCCAGGGGATTGCCCATGCCGTCGATGATGCGCCCGAGCATGTCGTTACCGACCTTGACTATGGGCTGCGATCTTCTGGCAATGATGACGCTTCCGGGACCTATCCCGTTCAGGTCGCCCAGCGGCATCAGCAGGACCCGCTTGTCGCGGAAGCCCACCACCTCTGCCATGATGGAATGCTCTCTGGATCTGGAGTAGATCTCACACATGCCGCCCATGGCGCTTCCAGGCCCGTGTCCTTCCACCACCAGGCCCACGATGTTTGTCACTTTCCCTCTGACCTGGATGGGGTCTATCTCGCGCAGGGCGAGGACATGTCTCTTCAGGCCGATCATTTTTCTAAAAGGACCTCTTTCATGTGTTCAATCTGGGAACGGATGCTCGCGTCGATCTCGCCGAATTCCGTGTCAATGATTATGCCGCCGCGCTCGATGGTGGTATCCTCGATGAAATGGATACTCCCCTTGCCGGTAAGTTGTGTCGTGATGATCCGTTCCATGTCTCTGATATATTCAAAATCCGACGGATGGACCCTCAGCCTGATCTCCTCGGTTTCCGTAAGATGGCTGCACGCATGTCTGAGGGTCTCCAGGATGATATCGGGGGAGAGTTGGATCTGGCGGTGGATGACCTTTTCGGTCATGATGACCAGTATCTCCATGATCTGATCCTGGTGCTTTTCAAGTATGTGCTGCCGTATCTTCTTCAGCTCTTCAATGGTGAGTGAGAGCGTCTGGATGAGCGGCTCGATCCTCTTTACCGCCATCATCTGGCCCTGGGCCTGGCCCTGTTCTATGCCTTTCTGGTAGGCCTCCATCTCGATGGCTTCCCTTTCCGCGCTGGCCTTCTTCAGGATGGCCTCGGCCTGGGCCTGGATATCTTTCAGGCTGCCCTTGTCCTTCATTTCCTTGACAGTATAAGGACTGATGGTGCATTCCCTTGGGTCATCGCCACGTATGATTCTAGACGAGGACATCTTCTCCGCCCTTTCCGCCTATGACGATCTTACCTGCCGATTCCAGCTTCCTGGCTACGCGGACGATGTTCTGCTGGGCGATCTCCACGTCCGAGAGCTTCACCGGGCCCATGGTCTCCATATCTTCCTGGAGCATCTCGGATGCCCGTGAGGACATATTCTTGAGGATATGTCCCTTGAGTGTTTCGCTTGCCGTCTTGAGAGCCAGGGAGAGGTCTTCGTTGGTGATCTCCTTCAGGATGGCCTGGATGCCGCGGTTATCAATATTGATGAGGTCTTCGAATACGAACATCTTCTGGCGGATGTTTTCGGCCAGGTCGGCGTCGATCTCTTCCAACGACCCGAAGATATTGTTCTCGGTGTTGTGATCGAGCTGGTTCATGATCTCGGCTACGGTCTCGATGCCGCCGAGCTTCTTGCTCTCCACGCTTCCCATGGCTTCGATCTCTTTTTTCAGAACCTCGTCCACATCTTCTATGACCCCGGCAGGCACCATGCCCAGATTTGCGATGCGGAAGACAATCTCGGGCTGGAGCTTTTCCGGCAGTTCCTTGATGATCTGGGCGACCTTGAGGTGATCCAGGTGGGCCAGCACCAGTGCTATGGTCTGAGGATGCTCACCCTTTAAGTAGTCCACGAGGATTACGGGGTCGATGGCCCGAAGCGATGAAAAGGCCGCAGTATCCATGGCCTGGGATATGGAGTCTAGGATGGGCTTTGCCTTGTCGGCACCCAGAGACGACACGAGGGCGTCCCTGAGGTAATCTATCCCTTTTCCCGTGACTCCGCTCACTTCGCCTGAAAGCTGCTGGAACTCGTCCATGATATTCTGGACAGCATCTACCGGTATGGTCACGTCCTCCAGGGCCGCCATGCGCCGTCCGAGGAGCTTGATCTCATGGTCGGTGAGCCCTCTGAATATGGTCCTTGTGAACTCGTCACCCATGGCCATGAGGAAGATGGCGGCCTTCTGGGGGCCATCGATCTTTTTGAGCTTGCCCATCATACACTCTCCTGCAGCCAGGACTTCACCACTGCGGTGGCGGTGTTCATGTCATTTTTCAGGGTGTTCTCGATGGACCTGCGCTTACCCTGGACCGCCCGCTTCATCTCCTCGCTCTTGGGGGCGACCTCCAGCTGAGGAATCTCGTCGTTGTCGAGGAGGCCTTGCTCTTCCATGCCGATATTTCTTTCGCGGGCATGTACCCGTTCAACCACCCTCACCGACTTGGTGAGCCATTTGAGCATGGGCCTTATGATGAAGAGCAGCACGAGAACCACGATTACGAAGAATACGACCGGTTTGATGAGAGTCAGGATGAATTCCTTCTTCTTTTCCTTGTCCGAGAGAGCGCTCAGGTCGGTATCTTCCTGGGCAAAGGGCATGCAGGATACGGATATGAGATCTTCCCGGTCGGCATTGAATCCTACGGCATGCCTGACGGCATTCTCGATATCCTTCAGTTCCGATGCCTGTCTGGGGACGAACAGCTTGTTCCCTGCCTTGTCGGTCTTGTACGTCCCGTCCACCACTACGGAAACTGTCAATCTATTGACATCGCCTGGAGACAGGATGCGTTCCGTCTGATTCCTTCCTATCTCGTAATTCCTGACGATGCTTTCCCCGCCTGCAGCACCACTTGAGGGAACCGCATCGGGCCCTCCTTTTCCGGTGGGAAGGTTCGAGGGTGTGCCTGCAGCCCCTTTTGCATTCTTGTCAGCGCCTGCATACTGGTTCTTTACCTCTTCGGAGCGGACCACATGGATCTCGGGGTCATAGGTGTCCTGGACATTCTTCACCATGTCCATGTTTACGTCGGCGCTTACCTTCACGATGGCCGCCTGGGGACCTACAATCTTTTCGAGTAGACTTTGGGCCCTTTCCTGGAGCTGGCTTTCTATGGCCTGCTTGAATTCGAGGCGGTCACTTGCAAGGGCTACCGAATCCGTGTCTTTCTTGCCCTCGTAAAGGACCTTGCCCTTGATGTCCACGATGCTGATGCTTTCAGGACTCAGACCGCGTACGCTTTTTTCCACGAGATACACGATGCCCTGAACCTGCGAGGGGCTCATCTGCCTGCCGGGTTTCATCTTTATCACGATGGAGGCCTTGGCGGGTTTCTCATCTTCAACGAAGATGCTCTCCTTGGGCATGGCTATGTGAACGCGGGCAAAGGCAACCTCTTCAAGGGACATGATGGTATTCACGAGTTCGTTCTGCAAGGCCCTCTGGTAGTTGATCTTCTGGACGAACTCCGACTGCGAGAAGTCCGTATCATCGAACAGGGCGAACCCCTTTCCCACGCCACCCTTGGGCAGACCTTTGGCCGCCAGCGAAAGGCGTGTCTCGTACACGTTTTTCTCGGGGATCATAATGGCGGTTCCGCCCTTGGTAAGCTGGTAGGGAATTCTGTTTTCTTTGAGATCCTGGACAATGAGCGAGGCATCCTGTTCGTTCAGGTCCGTGAAGAGGTACTGATACTTGGGGGCCATGGCCCACATGAGGCTCACCACCAGAACCGCGACTGCCAGCCCGCTCACGGCCAGGATCCCGAAGCGCTGGCCCATGCTCATGGCGCCGAACTTTGCAGGAAGCTGTTTTATGAAGTTTATCATGATTACCTCAAGGCATTGAGCTCTTTGTAGCCCTCAATGATTTTATTGGTCATTTTCACCAGGAGCCGCAGGGAGATATCCGCCTTCTGCATGGCTATCATGGCCTCATGGATATTGGGTGATTTCCCTGATGACAGATCGATGGCCGCCTGCTCGGATTCCTTGGCGAGCTTGTTCGTGGAGTTGATGGCGTCCTTGAGGGTATCGACGAAATCAGGCCCTTTGGTCTTTGGTTTATCTTGCGACGTGAGAGGGCCGGTTATGGTAAACCCAGGTTGATTGATACGCATCGTTACCTCCCGCCGATATTCAGTGCCTTGAGAGCCATGTCCTTCTGTGCTTTTACGGCAACGGTATTGGATTCAAAGGCCCTTGTGGCGTTCATCATGTTCACCATCTCTTCCATGAGGTTCACATTAGGCATGGTGACATAGCCCTGTTCGTCCGCATCCGGACTACCCGGATCGTAAAGGCGCTCGCCGGGGGTAGGGTCGGTCTGAATTCCCTCCACCTCGACACTTGCAAGCCGGCCTTCAAAGGAGTTTTCCTTCAGGACAACGTCCCTGCGTCTGTAGGGGCCCCCTTCATCCGTCCTGGTGGTGTGGGCGTTCGCGATATTGCTCGAAATGACGTTCATCCTGGTTCTCTGAGCACGCAGGCCGCTCGCACTGATGTCCATGGCTGTGAAAAGGTCCATTACTGGATGCCTCCTATCACGTTTTTAAGTCCCTCAAGCTTGCCGGCCACGATTTCGGCCGAGGCAGTATAGAGGATCTGGTTCTGGTTGAGCTTCATCATTTCCCGGTCGATGTCCACGGTGTTGGAGTCGTTGCCGATCCTGGAAAACGGGTCCGCCACTGTCCGGTAGATCCCTTCGGTGGGGGATTTCTTCATGTGAAGGGGATTGGTGGCCTCCAGCTTCAACCTGGAATCCAGTTCGTCCTCGAAGAGGGTTTCCCTGGCCTTATAGCCGGGTGTATCCACATTGGCTATATTGCTGGATATGACCTCCTGACGATAGGTGCGGTAACTCATGTGTTCCGCAACTTCCGAGATGATCTTTCCGAAGATATCGCCCATATGAATTCTCCTTGGGCACTAGGAAGCAATAGTCATACCAATGCGGTGCTGCCTCATGTTTACAGGGTTTCTTCAGGGTCTGAGCACCCGCACCTTGCCGGATCATCGTCAGAAATTTGACCACCGTTGGAATATTCATGCAGCTTGTTGCGCAGGGTCCGGATACTTATGCCCAGCAGGGTTGCCGCCCTGGTCCTGTTGCCGTCAACCTTTTTCAGGGTGGTCAGGATGAGGTTCTTCTCCATGTCGTGGATGGTCGTCTGTGCTGCGGGCACGGACGACGACAGGGAAGGAGAATCACCACCGAGGGCGATATGCTCTGAAGAAATTATGTCGCCGTCTGTCAGGATCATGGCGCGTTCGATCACGTTTTCCAGCTCACGGACATTGCCCGGCCACGGGTATTTCAACAGGGAATCTTTTGCCTCCCTGCTGAGCACTTTTTCCTGCATGTCTTCCCGTGATGCTATGGAGCGGATGAAGTGCGCCGTCAGGGGGATGATATCTTCCCTGCGCTCCCGAAGCGGCGGTATCCTTATGGGTATGACATTCAACCGGAAGAAGAGGTCGTGTCTGAACCTTCCTGTACTGATCTCTTCTTCGATGTCGCGATTGGTCGTTGAAATGACACGGAAATCCACCTTGACAGGGGTTTTCCCGCCCACCCGGTCTATCTGTCTTTCCTGCAGGACCCTCAGGAGCTTGGCCTGCAGTGCCGGGCTGATCTCGGTTACCTCGTCGAGCAGTATGGTCCCACAGTGAGCCTGTTCGAACCTGCCGATCCGGGTGGTGTACGCACCGGTAAACGCCCCCTTCTCATATCCGAAGAGCTCGCTTTCGACCAGGGTGTCCGGTATGGCTGCAAGGTTTATCCCCACGTAGGGTCCGCTTTTGCGTTTGCTCAAGGCATGGATGTTCTTGGCGATTACCTCCTTGCCGGTTCCCGACTCGCCCTGGATAAGGACGGGAGCCTGGGTTGGGGCTACCTTGCGGATTATCTCGACGATCCCCCTCATGGATGGGTCGGCCACGATAAAGGCCGTATCCTGACTGTCGGAAATTTGACTCTTGGGGGATTTCAGGGCCTCGATGACGCTCACCATCTCTTCGGCCCTGAAGGGTTTCTTCAGGAAATACGAGGCGCCGGCCTTGAGGCATGCCGAACCGTCCCTGGATCCCATGGCCACGATTTCTATTGAGTCGTATACCTGCTTCGTGCCTTCGATCACGTCTAAGAATTCATCCGATATGATGGCCATGCCGTGATGCCTGGGATCGATCATCTCCAGGAACTTGTCTTTGTCCGTATAGGGAGATGGTGACTCGCCCTGCTCGGCAATGAGTTCCGCAATGATGTTCACCGTCTCCTTATCGTGGTCTAAGATGGCGATTCCCATAAGTCCCCTATTGGCTCCTCAAGCGGTATTTATCCGCATCATAGCGATTGAGTTCTTTTTGAAGGTCCATGTCATCGGCACTCACACGTGCCACGGAGAGAAGGAGGGGGTCCTTGGTAAGGCGTATGACATTGGTGAGCAGCGTCTTTGCCCCGTCGTGATCCCCGAGGGCAAATGCTATCTGCGAGAGATGGTACATGACCCAGTAGGTATGGGACGATTTCGGATAGGTGTCGAGCAGGGACTGGTAAAGGTTTTTTGCCCTGGCCAACTCCCCCGTGCTTTTCAGATAATTGGCCCTCAGATAGAGCGCGTTCTCGATGATGCGGGAAATCCTTTTGCCGTGATAGGAAATGATCTTATCCAGGGTCCGCTGCTCCTGTTCGCCCATGGAAAGCCTGCGATAAGCGTCGGCGAGGTATGAGAGCGAGTTTAAGGCCAGGGGACCGTCGGCCGAGGCTGATGCCTCAAGATAGGGCAGAGACTCCGTGAGGCTGCCGAGCATATAGAGTGTCTCCCCACGTCTGTCCCTTATGGTCTGAATTTCTTTTCCCTTAGGATAGGTGGTCAGGTACAGGGTGTTCCAGAGCAGGGCTTCGGTGTATCTGCCCAGTTTCATGCTGATGGAAAAGAGGAGATACAGCGCCTGCTCTTTGTAGATCGATTCTTCTCGTGTGGATAATTCCAGTACTGTCTTGGCCTTATCGAAGTGGCCGAGTCTGTTCAAGGCGTCCCCGATGATGAACAGAGTGGCGGAATCGGTAAGTTCCTTCATGAAATTCTTCTGGTAGCGGGTGTAGATCAAATAAATCTGATCGTCTTTCCCTTCCCGGTGCAGGATGCGCATCCTCTCAATAATACTTCTCAATGCCTCTACCTGGGCATAGTGATGGGTTGCGTCGTCTTTCTTTGTATGCATCCATACCTCGAGGTAGGTGTCCAGGGCCTTATCCTGCTCGCCATGTTTTGCATAGGCCTGAGCTATCCTGACCTTTACCAGCGAGGACAGTGACTTGTCCTTATACTCTTCCATTGTTTTCAGGGTTTCATAGATGTCCATGACTTCATTGAATGCCCTGTCGGACAACCTGCCGCGCTCGTCGGTATTGTTCTCGATGATGATACGCGCCGATTTGAGTTTGGCGATCACCAGGTTTTCGCCCTTGGGCGCCAAGCTTTCCACCTGGGTGAACGCGGCCAGGGCCTTGCTCTTTTCTCCGACCTGATAGAGGCAGTCTCCCAGCATGAGGAGGTACTTATCTTTGCCGGAAGGGTCTCCAAGGTTGAATGCCTTGATAAGGCAGTCCCTGGCCTGGTCGAAGTCATTGAGTTTGAATGATGCCTCGCCCATATGGGCATATAATCCGGGATCTTCTCTGACGATGCCCTGGTCGGCAGCAAGGGCTTCCTGATAGAGAGAGAATGCCTTGGCATAATCATTCAACCCGAGATACGTATCCGCCGAGACGGCGAGATAGGCCGCTTTTAAGCCGGCAGGAACCCCTGCCTGCCCGAGGTCGTTCGTGAGGCGCTTTTGAGCGGCATATGCGTCTGGATACGCACCGGTATGATTCAGTATATCGATCTCGGTGATGCCGGCTGCCGCCCTGATATCGGCCGACGAGGATCCTTTAAGCGATTTTGCATGGTCTAAAGCCTGTGTGGCCATGCCTGATTTTATCAGCATGGAACAGTATTCCAGCATGATCCGTTCGCGGTTGGGTCCGTCCGGAAGTTCTTGAATGGCGGCATTCATCCAGGTAAGCGCCTTGTTTGCCCGGCTTTTTATCTCGTAAGGGAAGGCCAGAGCCCATAAAGATCGCGCAAGCAGGATTTTTTCCGCAGTGCTCAGTTGCTGCCCGGAAGGTTCCAAGAGGGCGATTACACCGGCCGTATTACCTGAACGGTAAAGGTTATCCGCCGTCAGGAACCTGGTCTTGGGGGAGGTGGCATCGGATGCCCTGATCTCAAAGACGACCAGTCCTTTGTCTTCGTTTGTATGAGTCTTGTTGAGGATGTACTGATTATTGACGTTCAGCGTGAGTACGGTGCCAGATGACATCTTCACGAGACTGTTGAACCTCAACTGCGGGACAGAGGCGAGGAGTTTCTCGATGTTCTCACAGGGAGAGTCCGTCGGAAAATGGATGTATATGCGCCCTGTCTTGGTGGCTCGTATTTCAGGGAGCATTTCGGGTTCTATGAACATGGAAACGTTCAAATGGGATTTGTCGGGTATGACCTCGATACGTTTGATAGGGCATGTAGTCCGAGTTTCTTTCTTGGCAGAGAGGTCTATTACGACGCTGGGCGGACTTTGTCTTGTAGAGACGCGATAGGTGAAGGGTGTTTTTACCGTGATGGCCGCCTTCACGCCGTCAAAGGTGAGTTGCTGGACCATGAACTGATTCCGGATTGTTTGAGGATCATTGACTATGTAGGGAAAATTGACGTTCAGTGTCTGGTTTTGTTCCGAAACATCCGGGACGATTGTAGCGGTATTCTTGAGGGTGAAGACGATCCTGGTGATATTCTCCGAACCTCCTATGAGGACGGCCTCGGCGCTCACCGGCCCTGCAGTTGCAGCCGATATGCATACGACGACCACGGCACAGATTAAAGCCGTTTTAAGGATGTTTTCTGTAGGGATACTGTTCTTCACCGCAGCATGAAAATACAACTTCCGTGCCATATCCATCCTAAAGTGAGTCTGGATGTCTGACTGTCGAGGTTCAGGGGCGCTTTAAGGCACTTCTCAGATCGGTCTCAGCTGATGGAGGGTTCTGAAGGCTTCTGGAGTTTCTGTTTCTTGATTTTTTCCACCAGTGTTGTCCTGTTTACATGGAGGAGTTTTGCTGCACGGTTTTTAACCCAGTTGCTCTTGTTCAGGGCCTGGACGATGATGCTCCGCTCGAATTCATTGACTGCGGTGGACAGGTCGATACCAGCCTCGGGCAGATCGATCAGGGGGGCAACCTTTGAAGCAGACGTTCCGCCTACCAGGATCTTTTCGGGAAGGTCGGCCATGTCTATTACGTCAGAGTCACTCAAAACCACCATGCGTTCCACAAGATTCTCCAACTCCCTGACATTGCCCGGCCATTGGTAACGCATGAGTGCGGGGAGAGCCTTCTTGCTGAAATCCACCTTTTTGGCGGATCTGCCACTGAGAAATTTATCAAGGAAGTGCTTGATGAGCAGGGGTATGTCATCGGGGCGTTCTCTCAAGGGCGGCAGGTGGATGGGGATGACATTGAGCCGGTAGTAGAGGTCTTCCCTGAACCTTCCCTCAGCGACCTCTTCTTCGAGGTTCCTGTTGGTGGCGGCAATGATCCGCACATCGGCCCTGATGGTTTTTACCCCCCCGACGCGCTCGAATTCGCGCTCCTGGATGACGCGGAGCAGCTTGACCTGGAGGTTCGGGCTCATCTCCGAGATCTCGTCCAGGAATATGCTGCCGCCGCAGGCAAGCTCGAATCTGCCGATCCTGGTCCTGAATGCACCGGTAAAGGCACCCTTCTCGTGGCCGAACAGCTCGCTTTCCAGCAGTTCTTCAGGGATAGCTCCGCAGTTTACCGGGACAAAGGGATTTGCCGATCTGAGTGAGTTGTAATGCAGTGCCCGGGCGACGAGTTCTTTGCCGGTGCCCGATTCGCCGAGGATCAAAACAGTGGAATCTGTGGAGGCAACCTTGTCGATGAGGCCGAATATCTTCTGCATCTTGTCCGAGGTGCCGACGATGTTCTCGAACTTGTAACGCGCCTTGAGCTGCTGCTTCAGGTAGGTGTTCTCCTCCTGCAAGGCAAGGTGCTCCAGCGCCTTTTTTACCACCACCTTGATCTCTTCGGCCTTGAAGGGTTTCGTGATATAGTCGAAGGCCCCGAGCTTCATGGCATCTACGGCCGTCTTGACTGAACCGTAGCCCGTGTACAGGATGCCGATCGTATTGAGCTTGTTATCAACGAGGTGTCTTATTACCGCTAATCCATCTAGCTCGGGCATCTGGAGATCAGTGAGCACTACATGGAAGGAATCCTGGGAAAGCTTGCCTATGGCATCCTGGCCGTTGATTGCCGTGGTTATGGAATACCCCTCGTCGGAGAGTATCTCACTGAGGTACTCCCGATTCTGGGTTTCATCATCAACAATGAGTATGGTGTGGTTACCCATAAATTTGTAGGGCAAGTATACCGCATGTAATCAAGTGCGTCAATATATAGACGCTCGCACGTGCAAAAAGATTCCGGGCGGGTATTGTGGACTGCTCAGGCCTTGTCGTTAACCCTGTCCCTCATGTCTTTGCCGGATTTAAAGAAGGGCAGGGTCTTCGTCCTAACCTGGATTTTCTCTCCGCTTTTTGGGTTCCTCCCGATATAGGGCTTGTAGTCCCTCATGACAAAGCTCCCGAATCCACGGATCTCTACGCGCCGCTTGTCTTTCATGGCAATGATCATGGAGTTCAGGATGGAGTTCACCAAGCCCTCTGCCTTCTTCGGGTGGAGAGCCATGCGCATGGAGAGTTCTTCAATCAGTTCCGATTTGTTCATGTATCTCCTCCTACTGTGGTCTAATTATTCATAGATTATAAAGTGCTGCATGCACATGTCAAGTTTTTTTATGTTTTTTTAGGATCTTATGGAGAGCCGTCTCTTCAGATCGGCTTAGTTGGCGGATCTGCCCCACGGTCATGCCCTTGAGACTTACAGGCCCCACACTGATTCGCTTGATGGATTCAACCCGAAGTCCCACGGCTGCGCCCATGCGCTTGATCTGGTTTTTCAGTCCCTGGATAAGCGTGATTCTCAGCACGGAAGATTCCGTGCCCGTGCGTTCCTCTATGACAGTGGCCGGCAGGGTTTTCCTGCCATCGAGGAAGATGCCCGTTTCCATACGTCTGATAGCGTCATAGGTGGCCTTGGGGGTTACCTTTACCAGATAGACCTTGGGTACATGGAAGGATGGGTGGTGCAGAGAATGCGACAAGTCTCCGTCGTTGGTTAGAATGAGGAGCCCTTCCGCATCGAAATCCAGTCTGCCTACCGGGAATATGCCCTGAAGATCCCTGGGGATAAGATCCCTGATGCACGGTCTGCCCTGAGGATCGTGCATGGTTGTCAGGACATGCTTGGGTTTGTACATGGCAACGAGGAGGGGGGTCTGACGGGTGACAACCCTGCCGTCAAGGGTTATCCGGTCCTCGCCAGGGTCAATAGTGTCTCCGATGAGGGCCTTTTGATCGTTTACCTTTACCCTGCCTTGAATAATGATTTCGTCGGCTTTTCTCCTGGAGATTGCCCCTGTCGAGGCGATAAATCTGTTGATGCGCACCCTGGCCATAGGGCCATCATCATACAGGAAAATATCTTATGATGGGAGATGTCTCTTAAGCGACCGAGTCAAGACGTGTTCTGCACGCCTCGCAGGCTTCGCGGCAGTACGGCTCGCTGTCATTGTAGATGACGAGGCCGATATCATCTCCGATGCCGAAGCGCTCTGTGCAGAGAGGGCAGAACAGGCGGCCGATGCTGTCGAGATATCCCAGCACGGGCTTGCCAGACTCATGCGCCGTGTCCGCCTTGAAGGTGCTGATGAGACCGAGGGTAGAGCAGAGGGGGCACTGGTATCCTAGCTCTGCATCCCAGAACGTGGCTGGACATCTTCTGTTGGCGCAGTAATACGTCCTGACCCGGCTCCTGTTTTTCTCGAGCAGGGAGCGGATGGTATCGGTATAGATGTTGCTGTTCTTGGATGAGTCATTGCCGGAGGTCGTGCCGGACGGGCGGTCCATATCTTCGCGGGGTGATCCTGCCTCTTTTTCTTTCCTTGCCAAGGTCAGCTCCGTAGCCTTTTTCATGTCCTTTCTCCTTTGCGGATGCCTTCATCAAAGAGCATGAGTTTCAGGTTTGAAACATGTGTAGGGTCGAGCCAGCCCTTTTTCAACGAAGTTAAAAGAATATTGTAATGAATATAATAATGGGCACAGGGTGTCTTGGCTAGATAAGACATGTCAATTTATTGCCTGGAGCAATACCTTCATGGTCTATCTTGATGTCGTAGACGAGGATCTCGACACCTGCCTTGCAGGCCCTGCGCAGCTCGGCTGAATATGCCGGATCGATGTGATCTGCAGGGGCGAAGATCCGGGCATCCATTCTCTGTACAAGGAAGAACATTACGCACCGGTATCCCTCCCCGAGTGACCGGGATAGCTCTTTGAGGTGTTTGAGTCCTCTTGCGGTTACGGCATCGGGGAACATTACCCGGCCGTCTTCCGCATACGTGCAGCTTTTCACCTCCACGAGGGCAGGTTGCTTCCCGGCGCCAGTGAGGAGCAGGTCGATGCGTGAGTGATCTCCTACCTTCACCTCCGGCCTGATGGACGTATACCCCGAAAGCTCGGGAATAACATCCCTTCGAACGGCTTCCCTTGTGGCGTGGTTGGCGCGCAGCGTATTGACCACGACAGGCGAACCGGGCATGTCGATGATCTCCCAGGTATAGGGATATGTACGGGATTTATTGTCTGAGAAGGAGAGGAACACGGCCCTGCCGGGTTCGGCACAACCAAGCATCCTGCCGGAGTTGGGGCAGTGGGCGGTTATGATCGTGCCGTTTTCCAGCTCCACATCGGCCATGAATCGCTTGTAGCGCCGGATGAGGGTGCCCCTGGTGAGGGTTGGCCAGTATATGAGATATTCCGCCATACACCCGTGTTAGCAGGGTGCGGGGTGGGTAAGCAAGAAGAGAAGGCGCCATGGAGAGCATTTAGAGCCTTCTCTTCTAAATATTGCCGATTCTCTGTCAGGAAAGCCTCTCGATCAGTTCATGAGCTGCCTTCCTGCCTGAGAGGAACATCCCTCCGAAAACAGGACCCATGCGGCAGCCTCCGAAAACTTCGTTGGATGCCATTCCGCAGGCGTACAACCCGGGGAATACCTCTCTTGTGTTTTCCACGGTGTGACGTTCCCCCAGATCTGCATCCATGCATTTTTCCCCGACCATGCTTCCGGTGGGAGTATTGAGCCTGACCCCCATTTTGCGCACCAGGCGCGACACTACATCGGCACCATGGCCGGTTGCATCGAGTACATAGCGTGCATGGATGGTCATGGGGTCTACATGCAGTCCTGCCATTTCCACGGGTGACCAGTTGACAACAAGGCCGGTAACCCTTTCGTGCTTGAATACCACATCCTCGACAGAGATGAGGTTGAAGACGGCAAGGCCGGATGAAACCGCGCGATAAGTAAGGCAACTCACGGCTTCCACGGCATCCGCGGTATAGTAGCCCTCGGCGTACGGCTTTACCCTCATGCCGAGTTCCTCCGCGATCATCACGGCCTCGTCCTGCAATACGATCTCATTGAACATCATGCCGCCGCCCCACATGCCGCCCCCGATGGACAGCTTTCTTTCAAAGAGAGCGACCCTTTTCCCGGCCAGCGACAGGTAATAACCTGCCACAAGCCCTGAAGGTCCGGCCCCCACGATGGCAACGTCGAGATCGAGTGCGTCCTGGAGCTTGGTGATGTAAGAAGAGATGATGGCCCTGGTGATGGTGACTTCGTTCAGCATGAAATCCTCCTTGTAAGGTATGTGCTTCATCAGGAGGGCCTCTGAGATAACCTGCATGGACGTGGTTATGTTACTATCCTCGAACAAAAAGACCATCTCCCCTGGAGACGGCCCCTAACCCCGTGGAGGGATGTGAAAGAATCCCTCATGTCCTCCCTACGCCGGCATTACCCGGATCAGGTTCAAAGGGTATGATCTCAGGCTCTCAGGAGCCACCCCTGTGTGCGATGGCGATTGTAGGCGTGAAAAGGACTCATGGTCAAGAGGCATCGGACAGAAAGAGCGGTACCGGGGGCAAGACGACGGGTGCCCGGGTCGATAAACACCTGCCCCAACCCGGGCAAGGGAAACTCACGCCCAGCGTACTATTACCCATGGCTAACTTTTTGACACCTCGTCAACCTTGAGGTATAAGGCCTGAGCAATGAGCCAGATGAATGAAATATTAAGCCAGATTTCGCTGTTGATAGTGCCGGTTCTCCTGTCCATAACCGTGCATGAGGTGTGTCACGGTTATGCCGCCTATCTGTTCGGCGACCCCACGGCAAAGGATGCGGGCAGGCTCACACTGAACCCCATCAAGCACATAGACCCCATAGGACTTCTCGTGCTCATCATCACCCGGATGTTCGGCTGGGCAAAGCCCGTGCCGGTGGACCCGAGGTACTTCAAGAGGCCCCGTCAGGATATGGTATGGGTGTCGCTGGCAGGGCCGGCTTCGAACCTTGTGCTCGCCTTTATCACTTCACTTCTCCTGAAGGTGTTCGGGGGATATATTTCCGGGACGATCTTGTATCCGCTGGTGACCATGGGCCAGATGATGGTCATCATCAATGTGGGGTTGGCGATCTTCAACCTCATTCCCATTCACCCGCTGGACGGGAGCCATATCATGGAAGGACTGCTCCCCCTGAATCTGGCTTATGCCTACTCCAAGCTGCAGCCCTATGGATTCATCATTTTGCTCGTGCTCATCTTCACCAGGATAATAGATTTTGTGATCGTCCCCGTCATCAAGGTGATCGCATCCGTACTTTTATTGTAGGGAAGGAGAGATATGGACAAGAAGCGCATCGTATCCGGCATCAGGCCTACAGGAGACCTGCACCTGGGGCATTACCTGGGTGTCCTGAAAAACTGGGTGAGCCTCCAGGAAGAATACCAGTGTTACTATTTCATCGCCGACTGGCACGCACTGACCAGCGAGTATAAAGACCCTTCCATCATCAACCAGAGCGCCAGGGATATGGTGACGATCTGGCTGAGTGTGGGCCTGGACCCCGAGAAGTCGGTCCTGTTCCGCCAGTCGGATATCAAGTCCCATGCCGAGCTGTTCCTGCTCCTTACCATGATCACCCCGTTATCCTGGCTCGAGAGGAATCCCACGTACAAGGAGATGCGGGAGGAACTCAAGGAGAAGGACCTGAGCACCTTCGGTTTCCTCGGATACCCGGTGCTTCAGGCCGCGGATATCGTGATCTACCATGCCGACAGGGTGCCCATCGGCGCCGACCAGCTTCCCCACCTGGAGCTGACCCGCGAGATCGTGAGGAGGTTCAACTATCTCTATGGAACCGATATCCTCCGCGAACCGAAGGAGATCCTGACAGAGGCGCCCAAGGTGCCGGGGCTGGACGGGAGGAAGATGTCCAAGTCCTACGGGAATGCCATTTTCATCGCCGAGACTCAGGAGAGCCTGAAGCCCAAGGTGATGCAGATGCTCACCGATGTCAAGCGCATGAGGAAGACCGATCCGGGTGAACCCAAGGACTGCAACCTGTACCCGTTTCACGAGTTTTTCACCGGTGATGCCGTCAGGGAGGAAATACAGGCAGGCTGCAGAAATGCAACATTAGGGTGCGTGGACTGCAAGAAGATCCTCATCAAGAACCTTGTTGCCGAATTCTCTCCCGTATGGGAAAAGATAGCCTATTATAAGGGTCACACAACCCTGGTGGACGACATCCTCAAAGAGGGGGGCGAGAAGGCGGCCCGTGAGTCGGAACTGACCATCGCCAGGGTCCGGGAGGCCATGAAGCTCTAGGGGGTTAGGCATAAGGTATGGATAGTCTCGGGAGCAGCGCAGCCACGGGCACGGACTTCGTACTGCACCTGCCCATGTTCGAGGGCCCGCTCGACCTGTTGCTGTACCTCATAGAGAAAAACCGGTTCACCCTCAGTGACCTGGAGGTCTGCCCCATCATTGACCAGTACCTGGCCTATATCGAGAGGGTAAGGTCTCTGGATATCTCGCTTGCCGGTGAATTTCTCGACATGGCGTCGTATCTCATCTGGTTGAAATCACGGGTGCTGCTGCCTGAAGAAATGGCGCACCCTGATGAAGACGGCAGGAATCCTGTGGAAGAGCTTAAAGAGATGCTGCTGGCCCATCAGTCGCTCAAGATTGCGTCCCGGGAACTCGCCATGAGGACCATGCTCTTCTGGGATACCTTCCCCAAGGGCGTCATAGCTGAAGAACGGGATGTGTCGAAAACCTCTCTAGGCCCCTTGATGGAGGCGATTGCCGCCATCAAGGCCCGCACCAAGCAAATCATAGTGAATGTCATACCCATGCGGTTTTCCATTCAGGGCATCATGGACCGCATAGGATCACTCTTTTCCGGCAGGAAGAAGATAGCCCTCCTGGAAGCCGCGCCGAGCGGTGAAAGGACCGAGGTAATCGGGGCATTCATGGCCGCCCTTGAGATGTCGAAGCTTAGCATGGTGATGCTTCTTCAAAGAGGCCTGTTCGCCCCCATCTACCTGATGAAAAGGCCTGAAAAGGATTGATGCCGGGCATGGTGAAGAAGAGGGGAGGCTCCTCGTAGCTATGGGGAATCGGGAAATCATTGAGGCGCTGATATTTTCATCGAGCAGCTCCCTTTCCATCAAGGATATCATGAAGGTCCTGCCCGGAACGAACGCCCAGGAGATAGAGCTGCTCGTAGAGGAGCTGAACGGCATCTATGAGTCGTCAAACAGGAGTTTCAGGATCAGCCGGGCGGCTGCCGGGTACATGTACACCACCCTGCCCGAGTATGCGCCATTCATCAGGCAGCTCGTGACCCCGGTGAGACTCTCGGGGCCGGCCCTCGAGGTGCTTGCGGTCATTGCCTACAAAGGGCCCTGTTCGAAGCAGACCATTGAGGGAATCAGGGGTGTCGACTCCTCTTCAAGCCTCAAGCAGCTCCTCAAGCACCAGCTCATAGACATCAAGTCAGGAAAACCCATGATGTATTTCGTAACGGACAGGTTTCTGGAGGTATTCGGACTTACCTCCCTGTCGGAATTGCCCGACATCACCCAGTTCGAAGAGGTCTTCGGGGGCGAGTGAAGCCCTGGCACGACGGTATGGTATTACGTCAGGCATGCCGGTTGGAGGGAGAACATCACCCCGTCGGATAATGAGGAAAGGCAACCAAAGAAGCTGTAAAATAGTCTTGAGACCTCTTCGCAACTCCACACCAATAGTTGAGCAGCACCAAAAAATTAGCCCGAACAAATGACGGTTCCAGCAGGGACAAGCAATTTGCTTGTTCCTGCTGGAACCGTCATTTGTTCGGGTAAGGTTTTTCTCATCTGGCTTAATTGCTCTTTTGAAGTCATGCAGGGGGTCTCTTAGGCAGGCGCATCGAGGGGCTTCTGCACATTGAGAAAGAGGTTCACCCCTTCGGGCTCCTTTTCTACGGTAATGACCGGCGATCCCGGGAGATCAGCGGCAAGCTTCTTAAACTCGTATTCGCCCCGGTGAATAAGGAACCACTCGGCCCCGTATTCCATGATGAATTTCTGGGGATTGTACAGCCCGAAATTTCCCACCACCAGGAGGCCTCCGGGTTTGAGAAAACTGTAGAGCTTGTGGATGAGCCTGTTGGATGCCCTCTCCGAGAGGTAGTCGAACAGCCCTGCGGAATAGACAAAATCGAGCCCCGAATAGAGGTCCTTGGCATTGCCCTTTTCCACGATCAGCCTTTTGATGTTGTCCTGTTCAAAGTGTACGCTGATGAGGGGATTGTCCTTTACCACGGGCATAATCCTGTCTTTGGCGTCCTCAAGTGCAAGGATGTCCTGGTCCATGGCAATGAATATGAGTGGAAAGGTGGATGGCTTTCCTTCGAAGTGCCTGAGCATGTCCGCGAACTCATGGGCCGGTCCGCAGGCAACACTCATGATCTTGATATTGTTAAGGGATGCGTTATCAGAAACAAGGTGAACGAGTTTTTTACATAAATATGATCTGCGGTTCCGCACAGCCCTTGCTGCCGTCCCTTCGCAGTCGACCTTGTTCATCACCTGTGAGAAGAGGTCATCGCCCTCGAAGGTGTTCCGGTAGATGATGTTCATCATTTCATAATCACCAGCATAACCAAGGGGTTTGGTAATGCTCCGGTTGAAGAGCTTGGACTTGAGAAGGCATGAATGCAGGCGTTTCTGAAAGAATTCCCGGTGGATGTAATGCTGCTTTGGATCGGTGAAGCGGCTGGCGACACTGGTGAAATGGTCGTAGTAGCGGTTCAGTTCGTCAAACAGGGCATCAAAGGCAAGCTCTTTCAGTGTTTCCAGCAAGGCCCCCTGAAGGGCATCCTCTTCCTGCCGTATGACTTCCAGTTCCTGGTTCAGTCTTTCCTGGAAACCGCCAAGAATGTAATGAAGATGGGAGGTCAGGTTTACGAATTCGGGATCGAGATTTTCTTCTATGGCCATGGACTGGACAAAGTCCAGGAACTCATTCTGGAGCTTGGTGATCTTGTCCACCTTCAGGATGGAATAAACATCCATGGGCTCTTCGATGTAGGTGCAGCCTATACATGAAATGACCCGGCCGTTTTTGTCCTCATCCTGGATGTGGATAATGGTGGCGCCGGAGGCATGGACTTCCCGGTTGTTGGAGAAGAACCTCAGCTTCGGAATGACATCGCCTATGTGCAGGAGCAGGCTGCCGTCTTCCAGATAGAAGGAAACCCCTGTCCGTGAATAGTCCTTGATCCGGCAGATATGTTCGTTTTTCTGAAAGTCATTGAAGCAGGCGGTCTTGCTGCTGTCATCGGCGTCCACCGTGTATCTCAGATCACGCTTAAGCCTCACGAGTAACCCCTCAAAAAAAGCGCTCTATGGCTACGCACCATCATCGCATTTACGGCATCCGTGCATAGAATCTTTACTTATTTACATGTATTCCATATCCAGGGCGGAGTCCACTTTGGTTCGCCCCGGGCATGTGGGATGCGTCCAGGCCCCTCTTCAAGGTTGCGCGCATTCGCTCATATCTCCGCCGAGCTTGTCCAGGGCATGGACAAGGGCCGGGGCAATGCTCTGGAGACATTCTTTTGCACCTTTGGGGCTACCGGGAACATTAATGATCAATGTGTGTTTCCTCGCGCCGACCACTGCGCGGGAGATCATGGCATGGGGTGTTTTCTTCAGGCTTTCCATGCGCATAACTTCCTCCATGCCGGGGATGCGTTTTTCTATGACCATGAGCGTAGCATCAGGGGTGACGTCCCTCGGCGAAAGGCCGGTGCCGCCTGTGGTGACGATAAGATCCAGACTCTGCTCGTCGCACCAGGAGATAAGCTGTTCCTTAATGAGGGTCAGATCGTCCGGTATGATCGCGCTGAGTTCCACTGAGAGGCCCAGGCCTGTAAGGATCTCAATGATCACAGGTCCGCTCAGGTCCTGACGCTGACCCGAGGATCCCTTGTCGCTCAGGGTAAGTACGCCGGCCCGCTTCATCGCTTCACCTGCTTGACCCGTTCCTGAGCCGCGGTAATAATGGGGCGGGCAACACCCTTGCTCTTGGCCAGCAGTGCCAGATCTCTCTGGTTCAGATAGCTCACCTGGGCCATGGCAATGGACAGCGGCGTTTTGGGGTTGTTCACCAGGGCGAGTCTGATCTGGTAGTTCCGCAGCCATTCCTTGTTCATGGCGATCTCTTTGAGTACATCGTCATTCACCTGGCGGTTGGTGGCAATGGAGAGAATCTCGCTCTCGGTGATCTTGGGAGAGTTGACCACTGCGAGCTGCACGAGCTTATTGGAGTCGCGGATAAGGATGGACCTCGCCTCCTTGGATGCCTTGCGCGCAAGGTCAAGCTTTTCAGAGACAGACATGGTCTGGATTTTCTGGAACAGGCTCCTTATGGAGTCTGACCCTTCATTTTCCATCTTTTGCCGTCTTCGCCTCCTCGACGATCTTTTCCTGGAGATTGAAAGGCACCGGGTCCAAGTGGGAGAAGCCCATGGTGAACGTACCGCGGCCCGAGGTTATGGAAGTGAGACTTGCCGCATAGGTGAGGACCTCGGCCAGGGGGATCTGTGCCTTGAGTTCCTGATATTTGCCGCGGGAATTCATGCCCTCGATCTTGGCCCTGCGGCTGTTCAGGTCGCCCATGACATCGCCCATGCACTCCTCGGGCACGGTGACCGTGATATTCATGATCGGTTCGAGCAGGATGGGCTTGCACTGTTCCATGGCCTTCTTGAAGGCAAGCGAACCGGCGATTTTGAAGGCCATTTCAGAGGAGTCCACCTCGTGATAGGAGCCGAAGTACACGGTAACCTTCACGTCAACCACAGGGTTTCCTGCCAGGGGGCCCTGCTGCATGGCCTCTATCACGCCTTTTTCAACGGCCGGGATATACTGCTTGGGAATGACGCCGCCCACGATGCCGTTGACGAACTCGAAGCCTTTACCGCGTTCCTGGGGCTCCACCCTCAGCCAGCAGTCACCGAACTGGCCGTGGCCGCCGGTCTGCTTCTTGTGTTTTCCCTGCACCTCCGCACTGGCAGTGATGGTTTCCTTGTAAGGGACCTTGGGCGTTTTCAGGTCGACCTCAACCCCGTACCTCCTCTTGAGCCTGTCCACTGCGATCTCGATGTGGAGCTGGCCCAGGCCGGAAAGGATGAATTCGCCGGTCTGTTCGTCACGGTAGACCTTCAGGACAGGGTCTTCGTCCATGATCTTATGGAACGACGGCATGATCTTTTCCACATCGGCCTTGGTTTTGGGGGTAACCGCCATGTTCATGATGGGCTCCGGGAAGGTCGGGCTGGGGAGAGTGTAGGGGATGGTTTCCGAAAGCAGGGTGTCCCCTGTCTTGGTCTCCTTGAGCTTTGCCACGGCAAAGATATCTCCCGGCCCGACATTTTCCACCGGCTTTTGTGCCTTGCCTTCAAGCATGAGCAGGGAGCCGATTCGTTCCTTGAACTCATGCGTGGCGTTGTACACGTTGGAATCAGGGCTCAGGGTTCCGGACATGCACCGTATGACACTCAGTGTGCCGGTGTAGGGGTCGCTCATGGTTTTGAATACGTAGCCGCAGAAAGGCTGGTCTTCTTCGGGTCTATACTCCTTTGTCTCCCCCTTAGAGTTACTCAGTGCCGGCGTCTTCCTCTTGTCAGGGCTGATGAAGGAGGAGTTGATGAAGTCCATAAGCGGCTGGACTCCCATGTTCAGCACGGCGGAACCGCAGAAGACAGGGAGGAACAGGCCTCTGGCGAGCCCTGCCGCAAGTGCGTTGTCGAGCTCGGAGGGGGAAAGCTCTCCACCCTCGAGATATTTTTCCATCAGTGCGTCATCGACCTCTGCCAGGTCCTCTATGACCTTCCCGTAGACCTCCTCAAGCTGATCCTGCATGTCTGCGGGAACGGCAGTCTCTTTGAAGGAGCCCGAACCGTCCTTCTCATAGATGAAGGCCTTCTTTTTAAGAACGTCGACTACGCCCGTGAAGGAGTCTTCAGACCCAATGGGAAGTGTCAACGGCAATGGCTTGATTTCAAAGACCTCTGTGATGTCCTTGATGACCTGGTCGTAGTTTGCACGCTCCCTGTCCACCTTGCTGATAAAGCATGTGCACGCGAGGCCCTCGGCCTTTGTCAATCTCCAGAGGTTCTCGGAATAGGGTTTTATGGAATCTATTGCATCGATGACGAAAAGGGCATTGTCGCACGATTTCAGGCCTAAGATCACCTCAGAGGTGAAGTTGGTGTCGCCCGGGGTATCCAGCATTATCACCCCTGAGTTCTTCCATTTGAAGTTGTGTATGGCACTGAAGATTGAAGACTGGCGCTTTATCTCTTCCGGCTCAAAGTCGAGAACGGTATTTCCATCAAGAACCTTGCCGAGCCTGGTTGTGGCCTTGGCGTTGAACAAGAAGGCCTCACCCAGCGATGTCTTGCCTGCCCCGGATTGGGACAGAATGATCACATCTTTCAGATTTTCCGTACGAAATTTCCTCATCGATCCTCCCAATTATGCCAAATCTAGAGATTTGGCTTTTAACTGAAAAGGACCCTTCAAGTCAAGGAGCTGCTGATGGTTTCTCCGTCTGGGCGGATACAAGTCCTCCAGATGGTTGAATTTCAATGGTCTGAGAGACGAGGGAACAGAGTCGAGGCTGTCCTGAACCCACTCAGGTGCTCCATGGCATAAACAGGTTTGCATTGAACTCCCCAAATGCAGTAGATACGTTATATGTGGAAGGACATTTCGGGGCATGCCCATGTGGTCGAGCTACTCAAGACACACAGTGCGTCAGGCAGGGTGCCGCACGCATTCCTGTTCGCAGGTGGGGCAGGTCTGGGAAAGACCAGAATGGCCAAGGAGTTCTTCAAGGCGCTGAACTGTCTTGAGACGCCCGGGAGTGCCTGTGATAAATGCGGGAGCTGCCTGAAGGTCATGGCGGGGACCCACCCCGACCTTACGGAATTGAACCCTGAGTCCAGGTGGATAAAGGTGGATGAAGTGAGGGGCATACTTTCGGATGTCGCGCTGAAGCCCTTTGAGGCGCGCATGAAATGCATTATCATAGAACCTGCGGAACAGCTGGGCAATGAAGGAGCCAATGCGCTGCTCAAGACCCTTGAAGAACCTCCCTCCAGCACCGTGTTCATCCTTGTGAGCCACAGGCCCAAGCTCCTGCTGCCCACCATCGTTTCCAGATGTCAGCTTCTGCGTTTCAACGAGGATGAAGGAACCCGGATGCGCGAGAGTGAAAACTCTTCCTCGGATTCGGAAGAGAAAGATGCCGGCACGGGTTATGACCCGGGCATTCAACAGGAGATCATTGCCCTGTTCAAAGGCAGCGATCCTGCCTTGTTGGCGAAGAAATACTTCGATTCGGAAGGGTGGGACATACTGCCGGAGGTATTGATGGCAGTGGAGACCATTCTGCGGGATATCATGGTTCTGCGCCTGGGATGCGACAGGGTCATGCACGAATCACTCAGGGGAATACCTTTCAGGTACGCGGGCACGGAAGAGATCGACAGCATCACCGGCCTCATCAGGTCAGTAAGGCGCGGGGTGAATGAGAATATCAATCTCCGGGTCGCTGCGACGGAGTTGTTCATCCAGTTGAGCCAGCTGGCGGGTCGATGAGCATTGCATGACGCTTCGTGTCATGTGCTGGTATGGTTTTGTTGCCCGGCAATAAAGTCGACAGGGAGCTCATTTCCATGACCGGTCCCGGGGTGGATGGTTGAGCACTACCCTCACAGAGGCCTTTTCCACTTTGACTTCACCGGCCTTTTCTTCAGAAGCACATAAAGCGCCCCAGTGCCTCCGTCGCAGGGCCTGGCGGAACAGAAGGCCAGCACCAGGTGCGAGAGGGTGCCCGTGGTGAGCCACCTCACGACGCCTTCTTTCAGCACGGGACCAATATCCGATTTCAGACCCCTGCCATGGATGACGAGCAATGATCTGTACCCCAGGGCATGGCAGTTCTGTATGAAGTTGTTAAGGGCTGACTTGGCGGAATCTTTCACATAACCATGGAGATCGAGGTGGGCCTGGATGGTCAGCTCTCCTGACTTCAGCTGTTTCAGGACCTTGGGATCCAGCGCTATGATGTTCCCTTCGAGGTATTCACCCGTACAGGTGATGTCGAAGCGCGATTTCCCCGATACCAGCGCGTGAAGTGTATCCATGACCTCCTTATCCTGCCGGAGGGCCTTTTCCCGTACCTGACGGGCAATGGATTCCTGGTCTGCAGGATCGGGGACTACGCAGTCATTCTCCAGCGGCAACACACCCTCCATGGCCTTGGTGTATACGGTGGAATCGTCTTCAATGCCCGGAGTGTTTTCAGTTGATAAGGCCTGCGGCTTCTTGGCCATGGATGGAGTGGGTGCCGGCTTTTTCGGGATCTTCAGCCCCTTGAGTCCTGAGAAGGGAGAATTGAACGGTTTATCATCTGCCATGATAGCTTATTAGCAAAAAAAAAGGGCCCACTCAATAAGAGGTGGTAGTGGGCCTAAAAGGAGGTCTATAGCCTTTAGAAAGGTTGCTATAGGCTGTGGCGTATATATAGGAGCGATTTTGAGCATGTCAAATATTATTCTCTTATGATAATGTTAAACTAAAGTAAATTATGGTGTAGGGGTTTCAGGATAATGAATATACATCAGGTACACATCTTCAATATTGCCGCGCGGACCCTGAGTATCACCAAGACCGCCAAGAAGATGCACCTGTCTCAGCCATCGGTGAGTATTCAAATCAAGGATCTGGAAGATTCATTGAATGTCCGGCTCTTTGACCGGATAAACCGCAAGATCAGCCTGACCGATGCCGGAAAGACATTCTTTGAGTATTCGGAAAGACTTCTTCATCTGATCGATGAGATCAACGGCGTCATGAACGAATTCAGTTCAGGTGATGTCGGCAGGCTGATTCTCGGTGCTTCCAGCACCGTAGGTATATTTGTCCTGCCTAAGTTTCTGGGTGAGTTCAAGGAACTCTACCCCAAGGCTGAAATCGCGCTGAACATTCAAAACCGTCAGGAGGCCGTAGAGCAGTGTGTGGCCGGCGAGCTCGATTTCGCCTTTATGCAGGATCCGCCCAAGCATCCTGACCTCCAGGCCGAATATTTTATGAAGGACGAGCTGGTGATCGTGTGTTCCCCGAAGCATCGCTGGGCGGGCATGGGGCACCTCACCATGAAGACGTTGTCCTCGGAGCCTGAGGCCATCATTTTACGGGAAGAAGGCTCAGGAACGAGAGGATTAATCGAGTATGTGCTCAAGCGCTATGGGATAGAGAGAAAGGTCACCATGGAGCTGAGCTCATCAGAAGGTATCAAGCGGGCGGTGGAGGCTAACCTGGGGGTGGCGGTGCTCTCCAGGAATGTCATCAGGAATGAGATCGAGCAGAAGAGCCTGATCGCCCTGCCCATAACCGACCTGAACACCAAGAGGGACTTCTTTATCGTGAGGAACAAAAAGAGAAAGTTCCTTCCTCTCATGATGAAGTTCTACGAGTTCATCCTTGAGAGGAGAAGCCAGATAGGCGAAGCTTCCTAGGGTCCTAAGTGTCTGTGATAAAATTAGATCATAATGGATTCGCGCTTCAGAGCCCGCAAGCGTTTATGCCCCAGGTAAATTGCCTGAAAATGAATTGCATAAGCAAATGGAATCACATGTTATTATACTATTTAATTCAAGTCGGGCTGATCCATCTTTTCTTGACACCACAGCTTCAGTGATGATATGAATCACCATTCACTTTCATAAGAGGAGCATATATGCAGGAGATCAGGGTCCATGGGAGAGGCGGACAGGGCGCTGTCACTTCGGCTGAGCTCGTAGCCATTGCAGCCATCAATACCGGCAGATTCGCACAGGCATTCCCCAGTTTCGGTCCTGAGCGACGGGGTGCACCGGTTGTGGCTTTCTGCAGGGTTGACGATCGAAAGATAAACATCAGGGCAAAGGTCTATAATCCTGATGTGGTGATCGTACTGGATCCCGGGCTGGTGGCCCTTCTGGATCCCACCGAGGGCATGAAGGACGGCGGCATCCTCATCATGAACACGAGGAAGAGCCCTGAAGAGCTGGTGACCTCGAAAGGCTCTGCAATACGCATCGCCACAGTGGATGCCGACAGGATTGCCATAGAGGAATTGGGCAGGCCCATTGTGAATACGACCATGATCGGGGCCTTTATCAAGGTAACAGGCCTCATATCCATAGAAAACATAAAGGAACCGCTCTTGGAGCGTTTCGGTTCCAAGCTCGGCGATCGGAATCTCAAGGCCCTGGAAAGGGCGTACAACGAAGTGGTGATCAAGGGGTAAGTCTATGGCGAAACCGATGGACCAGATAAAGTGGCAGGAGTTGGAGACAGGCGCGGTTGTTGTCGAAATAGGCAATTCCGTGCAGTACGAGACAGGTTCGTGGCGCTCCGAACGGCCGGTTGTGGAAAAGGAGAAGTGCATCAAGTGCATGTTCTGCTGGCTTTACTGCCCCGAGGCCTGCATAGTTCAGGCTGAAGAAGGTCATTACGAGGCCAACCTCAAATACTGCAAAGGCTGCGGTATCTGTGCCGCCGAATGCCCGGCCAAGTGCATAACCATGATGAGCGAGGAGAAGTGAGCTATGGGTAAGGTACGCAAAGGAGTCGAGGTTTCAATAGCCATCGCCGATGCCGTTGCGCAGGCGGACGTGGATCTGATAGCCGCATACCCCATCACCCCGCAGACACACATTGTGGAGCATCTCTCCGAGATAGTCGCAGAAGGCGAGCTGGATGCGGAGTTCGTCCCCGTTGAGAGCGAGCATTCAGCCATGAGCGTCTGCTGCGGATCTGCAGCTGTCGGCGCCAGGACATTCACCTCCACGAGTTCCCAGGGCCTCGCGCTCATGAGCGAGATCTTTTTCATTGCGGCGGCCATGAGGCTGCCCATGGTTATGGCTTTGGCCAACCGGTCTCTCTCGAGCCCGCTGTCCATCTGGAACGATCACAGCGATGTCATGATGGTACGCGATGCCGGATGGATACACATCTTCGCGGAGAACGGACAGGAGACCTATGACAATATCTTCTGCGCCTTCAGGATGTCGGAAGACCCGGAAGTCATGCTGCCGGTGGCCGTGAATCTCGACGGCTTCATCCTCACCCACATGATCGAGCCCATAGAGTACGAGGATACCGAGCTCATCAGGAGATATCTGCCAGAGTTCAAGATGAAGAATACCCTGCACCCGGACCACCCTGTCTCCATGGGATGTTTCGGCATGCCCGAGATCTACACCGAGGCACAGATGAACCGTGAAGCAGGCGTGCAGGGTTCCTACCCGCATATCCTGAAGGCCTGGGAGGAGTGGGGCAAGCTCACGGGGAGATATTACAAGCCCGTCGAGACTTACCGCACGGAAGACGCTGAGTATTGCATCGTGACCATGGGCTCTTACGGCGAGACCGCCATGGAGGTGGTGGATGCCCTGCGAGAAGAAGGTGAGAAGGTTGGTGCTGTGAAGATCAGGCTGTTCAGGCCGTTCCCTCTGGATGAATTTCGGAAGGCGGTTGTCGGCAAGAAGCATCTCATCGTGCTGGATCGGGCCATCTCGTTTGGCACCCAGGGCGGGCCGGTGGCATGTGAGCTGCGCTCTGCCCTTTATAACAGGGAAGGCGCCCCTGCCATAGTCAATTATGTTGCAGGACTTGCAGGCAGAGATGTCTCGCGCAAGGACTTCAGGAATATCATCCTGGAAGGCAAGAAAAAGGCCGAATCAGGCGACACAGAAGGATTCACCCTCTATGGCTTGAGGGGATAGGGAGACCGACAATGGCCAAGACCTCTGTTTCTTCTCCGAAAAATGTTGAAAAGGCTGAATATTTCGCCTCCGGGCATCGTGCCTGCCAGGGATGCGCGGAAGCGCTGGCTGTGCGCCTGGTGCTCAAAGCCCTGGGCAAGGACACCATAGTCGCCATGGCCACAGGGTGCATGGAGATCATCTCCTCGCCCCTGCCGCTTACCTCGTGGAAGCTGCCGTGGATACACAACGCCTTCGAGAACCCCTCGGCAGTGATATCAGGCTGTGAAGCCGGCATGAAGGCCATGATGCGCAAGGGTAAGCTTCCCCAAAAGAAGATCAACTTCGTGGGCATGGGCGGAGACGGCGCCACTGCGGATATCGGCATGGGCCAGCTCTCGGGGGCATTGGAGCGCGGACATGACATGATCTATATATGCTATGACAACGAGGCATACATGAACACGGGCATCCAGCGCTCGTCGTCCACACCGTATGGAGCCAGTACCACCACGAGCCCTGCCGGGAAGAAGAGCATCGGTCAGCACACACAGAAGAAAAATATGGTTGCCATCGCTGCAGCCCACAATATCCCGTATGTGGCCACGGCATGCCCGAGCTTCCCCTTCGACCTGCTTGACAAGGTGAAGAGGGCAAGCGAGATGGAAGGCCCGGCGTATATCCACATCCTTTCGGTATGTCCGACAGGCTGGCGCATCCAGCCTCAGGATGCTATCAAATACGGGAGACTCGCTGTTAATTCCTGCTCCTTCCCCCTTTATGAAGTGGTGAACGGCAAATACCGCCTCACGTACAAGCCCTCTGAAAAGAAGCTCATCCCTGTTTCGGAGTATCTGAGCGGTCAGGGACGGTTCAGGCACCTTACGGACAAAGAGATGGAGCAGATCCAGGCTCATGTCACCAGGGATTATGAGAAGATCCTGAAGCTGAGCGAAGAGGGTTAAGGCACCCTTCGCATTGGGAAAAGACTGCGAAGAGTGGAATGATGTGTGTAAAGGGCTTGTGTAGTTTTTGTACAGCGCCCTTTCAACACTGGCTATCCTCCATCTGTTTCTTGCCTTCAGACATTGAGAACAAACGCCCGTCACTCACCGAAGGTCTTTCCGATAGATGACCGTCCTTGACAAGGCACACCATATGCCTTTATGGAGGACTGGGTTGGCTTCTTAGCGTGAATTCGGTTCACGTAAAGGTAACCGGGAAGGTTTAATGCCGGTTCAGGCAGTTGACAGTGCCGCCCGCATTGACACGGGGCCTTGATATTGGATAGCATAGGGTTCCTTTAGAACGTTTTGGAGAGAAAGCATGTTAGAGTTGATATCTGATGGGTTTCGCAAGGCCCAGAACATATTTCAGGGCAAGGTCACCATCCAGGAAAAGCATATTGAAGATGCCATAAAAGAGATCCGCATCTCGCTGCTGGAAGCCGACGTGGAATTCCATGTGGTCAAGGAGTTCATCGATAACGTCAAGAACAAGGCCCTTGGTGAAATCGTTCACACCAAGGTAACTCACGGCGGCAAGAAGCTGAAGGTCTCCCCTGAACAGCATTTTGTCAAGATCTGCTATGATGAACTGGTGGGCATCATGGGGCCTGTGGATACCTCCCTGAAGTTGACCGGCCGGGCGGTGAGCGCAGTCATGATGGTGGGACTCCAGGGAAGCGGTAAGACCACCACAACGGCAAAGCTCGCGCGATTCGTCCAGAAAATGGGGAAAAAGCCCATGCTGGTTGCGGCCGACGTTTACCGTCCTGCGGCCATCGATCAGCTCAAGGTCCTGGGCGGCCGGTTGGATGTCCCCGTGTTTTTCGCCCCCGGCAAGACCCCTCCCCAGATCTGCAAGGACGCCATGGAGGCGGCACAGTTCAAGGGCTGCGATGTCGTGCTCTTCGATACGGCGGGCAGGACCATTGTCGACGATACCCTCATGCAGGAACTCGAGGACATCAAGAGCCTCACGAAGCCGGAGAACATCCTTCTGGTAGTCGATGCCATGATAGGCCAGGAGTCGGTGAATGTCGCCCGGGAGTTTGACAGGAGACTCGACCTGTCAGGCTTCATCCTCACCAAGCTCGACGGCGACGCCAGAGGCGGGGCTGCACTTTCCATAAAGGAAGTGACAAAGAAGCCGGTGAAATATCTGGGCATGGGAGAGTCTCTGGACAAGCTCGAGGAATTCCGTCCCGAGGGTCTTGCATCGCGCATACTCGGACACGGCGACATCGTCGGGCTGGTAAAGGACTTCGAAGAGGTCATCGACGAGAAGAAGGCCGAGGAGGATGCGGCAAAGCTCTTAAGCGGCGAGTTCTCTTTCGACGACTTTCTCAAGCAGCTCAAGATGATGAAGAAGATGGGCTCGTTGACGGACATCATAGGCAAACTGCCCCTGGGCCAGTTCGGCCTTCCCCAGGGTGTTCAGGTGGACGACAAGGAGATAGTCCGGGTGGAGGCCGTCATACACTCCATGACCCCCTTCGAGCGGGCAAATCCGGACTGCCTGAACGACAGCCGCATCAACCGTATTGCCAAGGGATCCGGCCAGCCCAGGCAGAGGATTACAGAACTGATCGCGCGTTTCAACACCATGAAGCAGATCATGCAGGGTCTTGGTATGGGGAAGAAGAAGGTGCTGAGCAAACTCGGCGTTAACCCGAACATAGCCGGGGTCCTGGAAAGAGGAGCGCCGAAACAGCCGAAGAAGGTTCTTGTAGACCTCAAGAAGCGTAAAGATAAAAAGAAGGCGTCGAAGAAAGCCAAGAAACGGAATCGATGATATAGTCGGCATGTCGAGTATATCATCGGTGACGGCATCATTCTTCGGTGCCAAGGGAGACCATGGAGAACAGGGAACTCATCATCTTCCGCAGGATCAACGAAGCCATCTCCCTGTCCCCGGATGTCGAGGCTGTGGCGCGGTCCATACTCGACATCATCATTGATGAGACCCCTGCGGAAAACGCCTCCATAATGATGCCTACCGCGGATAGAAGCAAGCTCGAGATAAAGGCCGCCAAGGGCAGGAAGGATAAGAGGAGCCGATATTCCGAGAAATCTCTGGGCCAGGTTTTTTCCATTGGAGAGGGCATTGCGGGGGTGGCAGCCCAATTAGGCAAACCCATCATCATCCATGATGCCCTGCGTGACGAACGGTTCCAGACAAGGCAAAACAAGGTAAGCATAGGCTCCATACTTTCGCTGCCGCTTATTTACAGCAGAGACGAACTGGTGGGGATTCTCAATCTCAGCCATCCAAAGGCGGAAGTCTTCGAAGATGAAGACCTCCAGATCATCTCCGTGTTGCTTTCCCCGGCGGCCCTGGCATTGCGCAATGCAAAGCTCATGAGGGAGGTGGAAGAGATCAATAAGATGCTCAAGGCCGAGCTGTGCATGACGGACAAGGCCATGCTGGAGTTTGGTAAGAGTATCTTCAAGGTATTCAACTGGATGTCCATGGGAATGCTCACCACCGATACCGAGGGCGTCATAACCACCATGAACAAACGCGCATCAGAGATGCTCGGCAGACAGGCAGGGGAAAGCCTGGCCGATATCGTCGGTGATTCGGTCATTCAGAAGGTCGTTTCCGAAAAAGAAGGGAAGAGCCTGGATATCGACGTCAAGGGCAGGATTTTCAGCTTCGACCTGTCACCCTTGCCGTTGAAGCCATCCTGGCAGGTAGTGGCCTGTATCAGGGATGTAACCGTTGAGCGGTTCAAGGAAAAGGAACTGGTAAGGGTCAAGGACCAGTACAAGGACATGGTGGAGAAGGCTATCGACGCCGTCTACATCATCAAGAGCGGCCGTTTCCTCCTGGTGAACAGAAAGTTTCAGGAGATGCTCGGGTACGAATCCGACGAGATACTGAACAAGCATTTCCGCCACATCGTGGCCAGGGATTCCATCGGATCGTTGGCCGAGGCGCTCAGGGCACAGAAGGGTAATATTTTTGTGCCCAACCTAGAACTGCAGGCAAGACGGAAAGACGGCCAGAGGATCTATCTCGAAATCTCCATCGGAAGGCTCATGATCGAAGACGATGAGTGTTATGTCGGAGTGGTGCGGGACATTACCAATAAAAAAGAGTTGGTTACGTTAAAGACCAGATTCTTGAACGTTGCTTCACATGAAATCCGCGTGCCTCTGACAGTGATAAGGGGATACGGCAGGATGCTGGCCCGCGATAAGGACTGCGTACTCTCCGACGGACAGAAGGAGTGCATCGACGAGATCGAGAAACAGTGCGAAAAGCTGCTGAGTTTTTCCAACTCATTGCTTGATTTTGCCAAGATACATTCCGAGAAGCTTGTTTTGAACAGGGAGAAGGTCTGTGTCGTCGACTATATCCAGGGGATTGTAAGGAATATGCAGATAAGCGCCCGCGATAGGGGAGTTTCAATAGACTTCAGGGATGACGGCGGTGTCGACTCCCTGTTCATTGACCCCATGCGTTTTGAACAGGCGCTCACAAACCTCATCGATAATGCCATAAAGCATTCGCCCGAGGCGTCCGTGGTTACGGTAAGCGTAGGAAGGGCCAACTCGGACAGCGAGGCCCTCAGGATGTTTTTAAACCAGGAGTGCGCCGTCATTTCCGTACGTGATCAAGGCCCCGGCATCAGGGCAGATGAGGCGCGAGAGCTTTTCAACGATTTTTTTGTGGGCGCAAGCGGCAGGGCCAAAGGGGGTATCGGGCTCGGGCTGGCAATCACCAAAGAGATCGTTCATGCCCACGGAGGGCAGGTGGAGGCCAAGTCATCGGATCTTGGCGGGCACTTCATCATCACAATACCCTTGAAGTTGCAGGATTATTAATGTATTTTATATCTTACTGTTATTAGGGTAGAAAAAGATGAGAGAAAATATCAGGATTCTCGTTGTCGACGATGATGAAAGCATTCGGCGGTACATCGTCAAGTTACTGACACAGAACGGCTATGATGTTTATGCAGTACCCAGCGGAAAGGATGCCCTGAAGGAATTGAGGGCGGGCCAGGAATTCTCCCTGGCTATCCTCGACATCCTCATGCCCGACATGGACGGGCTTGAGACACTTGCCGAGATCAGGAAGATATCAAAGGATATCCCGATACTCATGCTCTCTGCACTGGGCCAGACCACCATCATCGTGAAGGCCATGAAGGCGGGGGCAACCGACTATCTGGTAAAGCCCTTCGAGGAAGAGGAGCTCGATCTTGCCATCACCAAGTCCCTGGAGAAACGGAGGCTGCTCTCCGAGATAACGAGTCTGAGGAAACAGCTTCGTGTGGATGAACTCAAGGGTGATTTCATCTACAACAGCCCCAGGATGCAGAAGGTTAAAGATCTCATAGACCAGGTGGCGGAGACGGACGTAAGCGTCTTGATCGAGGGAGAGAGCGGTACGGGGAAGGAACTCGTGGCACGCTCGCTGCACTATAAATCACGCATGAGGGATAAGCCCTTCATAAAGGTTAATTGCGCAGCTCTTCCGCATGAGCTTCTGGAGTCGGAACTCTTCGGATACGAGCGGGGTGCCTTTACTGGTGCCTACCGATCGAAGCCGGGCAAGTTCGAGCTGGCCAACAACGGGACGATCTTTCTCGATGAGATAGGAGAGATGGATCTGGCCATCCAGTCCAAGCTCCTGCAGGTGCTCCAGGAAGGGACCTTTTCGCGCCTTGGCGGCAAGCTCGACGTTCAGGTGAATGTCCGGGTAATCACCGCCACCAACAGGGACCTGAAGAAGGCCATCGTGCAGGGTACCTTCCGGGAGGACATATATTACCGGTTGAATGTTGTAAATATCCATATACCCCCGCTGACGGAACGAAAAGAGGATATCACCTATTTGTTTGAATATTTTCTGGACACCTACAATGAGAAATATGGCAAGAACATCCAGGTCTCCAAAGAGGATCTGTATCCGATGCTGCTGAACTACCAGTGGCCGGGAAACGTTAGAGAGTTGAAAAATCAGGTAAAACGACTCGTGATCCTTGGAAATATTGAAGAGATGATCCATTATTTGAAGGGCTCGAGCAGTATGGTCGTTGAGAAACGTTCCCCTGAGATCAAGGACCATGGTATCGAGATGATCACCTCGGGCGATTCCGATGAGATAGTACCGCTCAAGGTCGCTGCCAAGGAGGCAACCATCAAGGCGGAGAGAGATATGATCCTCAAGGCCCTCAGGGGGACCAACTGGAACAAGAAGAAGGCGGCAAATCTTCTCCAGGTGAGTTATAAGGCGCTTCTGTACAAGATAAAGGAATGCGGGATCGAGAAATGAGCAGGGGGCTTTCGATGAAAAGGCGGACATGGTTTCTGTTTTTGATTTTACTGCTGCCCTTGAGTGTGGACGCGCAGGAATCAACCTACCTGATTGGGGCATCCGATCTTCTTGAGATCTCGGTCTGGGGCGAGCAGAACCTTTCGAGGCAGGTTTCCGTGAGGATCGATGGGTTCATATCGTTGCCGCTCGTCGGTGATATCGAGGCAGCTGGGAAGACCCCTCCCAAACTGAAGTCGGATCTTGAAGCCAGGCTTTCGAAGTACATAAAAGACCCCAGATGCGCCATAATCGTCCTGGAGCCTCGGAGCAAGCGATATTATGTCCAGGGAGAGGTGGCCCGTCCCGGGCAGTACACCCTTGATCAGGAACTCTACCTTACCCAGATTATCCCCATAGCTGGAGGATTCACCCAGTTTGCCGATAAGGGGTCCATTATCATTATCCGCGCCGAGGGGGAAAAAAAGATAAGGATGGAAATAGACTACAAAAAGATACTCAAGGGAAAAAATGAGGACGTCCCCATCAAGCCTGGAGATACTATCATAATCCCGTGAGGAAGATCACGATCCCCGGTATATTCTGCCTGGCAATAGTCCTGTTGTCAGGACCTGATCTCATGGCCTTTACCTTTGAGGCCCACCCCGGTCTGTATACGTCCTATGAGTATTCCGACAACTACCTGGGAACTGCACGGGACAAGCAGAGTGAAAGCACCTATTATATAGGGCCCAGCCTGAATTTAAGGTGGCTGTCCCCTTCAACGAACTTAGACCTCACCGGTAGGTACGCCAAGAGTTTCCACCAGCGGTTTCCCGAGGATGACAGCCCTGATATCAGCCTGGTATCAAATGCTGTTTATACCACACATCGACAGGAAGTAAGGTTAGATTACGAATTCTCCAGGACACTGAGTCGAGACAGTCTGACGGAACCCTTTGGCGAGGTTAATCGAAACATTGGGAGCATAGGATACTCTGCAGAATTATCACAAAGCGTACGCCTCAATGCGGGAGGGAATATCCTTACGGAAAAATGGAGCGGTGAAGCGACAACAGAAGAGAATCTCGCCACAAGGGGGGGAAATCTCGGCATCACCTACCAGCTTAATTCTCTTGATACAATTACCATAACAGGTCAACAAGATTATCACTTTTATGAGATCAGCCAGGATATAGTTGAGACTCGGGGAGGGGTAGACATCCGGCACTTATTTTCGCAGGTTTTGAGCCTCAGCCTTGGTGCCGGATACAACCATGAGGACAGGGGACAGGATCCCAATGAAGATCGTTACGATGCCAGTCTCACAGGGTACTATACTATAAGCCCCTCAACAATCATGAGTGCAACAGGGGGCTACAGTTGGCTTGTCATGGAAAAGATGGATCGTGAAACAGCTTACTTGGCGAGGTTATCCCTCGATAAGAGCCTTGCCGATGACCGGTTCCATGTAAGCGTGGCAAAAGAGTATACGACTGAATTCACTACTAGCCGTTATGGCACTTATGATACGAAGAGCGCATCTCTCTCATGGACCAGGCAATGGCTGCGGGCATGGTCGTCTTCAATGATAATCGGCATTTCAAAACGAAGACCCACCACGGGGACAGCAGAAGCGGACGAGACAGACTCGAATGCGAATGTTTCTCTTAACTGGGTGCCCAATCAATACTTCACAGGCAATATAATATATGAACATCTCCAGTCAAGAGAAGAGTCTTCAGACACAGCAAAGGAAAACCGATATAGGATAGTGATGGAGGTTAGATATTGACCGAGCAGAAACAGTCATTGGGCATTCAGGATCTCATGGATGCACTTATCAGAAAATGGTACTGGGTGAGCATGCCGCTCATCTTCTTCGCCTTGATGGGCATATGGTTTTATGTAGTGATACAAAGGACATATGAAGCCACAACGCTTATCCTTGTACAGCCCCAGGAAATCCCGCAGAATTATGTGCAAGCCACGGTGAGTTCCGGTGTGGAAGAACAGGTAAGGACCTTATCACAGGAGGTCCTGTCACGGTCGAACCTGGAATCCATCATAAAGGAGATGAACCTTTACTCAAAAGAGAGGGGTTCGGGTATCCCCTTGGATATTCTGGTTGCCTCCTTGCGGAAAAAGATCACCATCACAACGAATGTGGGGCAGCCAAGGCAGGTAGGTTCTTTTTCCATATCTTATATAGGCAGGAAGCCCAAAGAGGTTGCCGACGTAACCAATAGGCTCGCATCTTTTTTCATTGACAGCAATCTCAAGCTCCGGGCCAGGCAGGCTACCGAAACTACCGCCTTCCTGCAGAAACAGCTCGAGGAGTTGAAATTATTGCTCTCCCAGCAGGAGACAAAGGTGCAGGAGTATCGGAACCAGCATATCGGGGAACTCCCTGACCAGCTCCAGAGTAACATTTCTACCATTACGAGCCTCCAGACACGGCTCGAATCTCTTCAGAGTTCACTGACCGAGGCCATGAACAGAAAGCTCACAATACAGAGCCAACTCTCCCGGGCCGAGGCAGGAACACCAGGCACGTCATCCCAGAGGGGGCAACGCTTGGCAGATTTGAGAAATCAGCTCGATGAGATGAAGACGAAGTACACCCCCGATTATCCGGAGATCAAGAGGCTGGAGAACCAGATAGCGGAGCTTGAGAAAAAACCTGAAAAGCCCTCTTCGGGACGTATGGATCCCCAGGTAGCTGATCTGCGCAACCAACTCAACAATGCCAATTTTGAAGTGGATTCATTGCGCAGGGACTCCGAGCGGTTAAAGGCACAGATCGAACAGTATCAGAATCGTGTGGAGGAGACTCCCAAACGTGAGCAGGACCTTGCTGGAATCACAAGAGACTATAATATCACCCAGCAGAACTATCAGCGACTTCTTGACAGGTTATACGAAGCAAAACGCGCCGAGGATATGGAAAAAAGGCAACAGGGCGAGCAGTTCAGGATTGTTGATTACGCAGAAATACCACAGACACCTGTCAGTCCGAACCCTATAAAGATAGCCGCCATCTTCCTGGCACTCGGACTGGGAACCGGGGCCGGAATTATTGTGATGCTCGAAATGCTCGACAGCACGGTCAAAGGTGTCAAGCAGCTTGAAAAATGGGCAGGCAATATACCGTGTATCACGGCGATACCCTTGGCCATGACCGAAACAGACAAGGTAAGGCAGCGGTTCATGAATATGATGTTCCTGGGTATTAACGGGGCGATCTTCCTGGTGGGCACAATCGTCATAATAGTCTCGAAACTGGTGAATATTGTCATTGATCTGCCTGTGGCGCTTCCGTTTTAGAGGTTAACCCATGTACAGAGAGCATTTCGGCCTCAAGCTGAAACCATTCTCCATCACACCTGATCCGAAATTCCTCTACATGAGCCCGGGCCATAAAGAGGCACTGGCCCACCTCCTGTATGGACTGAAGGAGGGGAGCGGTTTCGTAGTTATCACCGGTGAGGTCGGAACCGGCAAGACGACGATACTCAATGCCTTTCTGCTGAAACTCCCGCCACGGATACCCAAGGTGGTGATAAAGAACCCCCATATCAATCCTGAAAACCTCTACTTTCTCCTCGGAGAGGCCATTGGCATGCCTGAGGAGAAACGTTCACGCAGTTATATCAACGATTTTGAGGAAAGGCTCAAGACCATGGGTGGTGCAGTGCTCATCGTCGACGAATCTCAGGGGCTCTCTTTTGAGATGCTCGAGGAGATCAGGCTGCTTTCCAACCTGGAGACCGTACATGAAAAGCTTGTGCAGATCATGCTGCTTGGCCAGCAGGAACTGAATGAAAAGCTGAACAGCTCTCAGCTCAGACAACTCAAACAGAGGATCGGGGTAAAGTATCATATTCCTCCCCTGGATAGTAATGAGACCAAAGATTACATCGACCATCGGCTCAGGGTGGCGGGGTACGAACCTTCGGAAGAACCTCTGTTCACCATTTCCGCCTTGGGAGAGATCTATCGGTATACCAGGGGTTTCCCCCGACTCATAAATATTGTCTGTGATAACGTACTGCTTGCCGCATACAGCGATGATCTCAAACAGGTCAGTTCCGGCCTGATAAGGAAAGTAGTAGGTGGGATGGAAAAGACCTATGCAAAGCACGAGAGTCGGATACCTGCACGACAGATACGCAGGGATAAGGGCAAGCGGGGCCTGCTGATCGGGTTGAGCGTGGCGGCAGCCCTGATCGTTTTATTCGCTGCGGTGCTGGTATTGTTCATATCACCTTTCGGGCAAAGCATACTGGACAGGTCAAAGGCCATGATGGGCGTTTCATCCAAGGCATCACCACCCTTGTCCGAGGTGGCCCAGGGATCTCTCGATACTTCAAATACTATATCAACTGATGCGGTGACCTCTCGGGAAACTCCTAACGTGGCCCTCCAGGATCAGGCCGGTCAGGTAGGGGATTCATCCAGGGACAACGCGGAACTGAAAAAAACAATGGGCATTACCACTGTTGTAGGATCAGGCGATACGGTTGCCAAGCTCGCTGCGAGGCATTATGGACGGGTCGATTCGGTCATTCTGGATCATATCAGAAGGGCAAATGGAGACCTGGGCAATATAGACCTGATCTATGAAGGGCAAAAGATCTATCTGCCCCCCATTACGGACACGGCCAGGATCCTGTATACGGTGAGCGTGGCATCCTACCAATCAATCAGCGACGCCTCCGCGGTTTTTCTCGACCTGGTCAAGAAAGGTTTCAAGCCCACGATCTACCCATATCTGGACACCCGGGGTAATACCTGGTACCGGGTTACCATGGGGGCATTTCAGAATGAGAACAAGGCAGATAACTATGCACAACAACTGAAGAACCGAGGTTTCTCGTTTGCGAGACCGGTCAAGGTGAACGTGGAGGGATAGACGGTGCACATCTTAAAGGCATTGGAAAAGCAGGACCAGGAATTCACCAAGGAAAGCGGAACATCAGGCCCCCTGGACGATCATCTCTACATGCACCATATGCCCTATTCCTACACCGCGGAGCAGATCAGGAAGCTCAGGACCCATATCTTTCACATGGCCGACCGGCCTGTTCCGAGGGTGATCATGGTCACCAGCTCGCTGCCGGGGGAGGGCAAAAGCCTCATATCATCGAACCTGGCCATTGCAATTGCCAAGGGAGAAGACCAGCAGGTTCTGCTTGTGGACTGCGACCTGAGAAAACCCTCGCTGCATGAACTCTTCAAATATCCCCCATCCAAGGGTGTCAGCGAGATAATTCAGGGAAAGGCCGATATTGCGGGGTGCCTTATTTCAACACCCATCGACAAGCTCACCATCCTCCCGGCAGCCAAAGAAGCCCCGACCAACCCATCGGAGCTTCTTGAATCGAAAAACACCGGTGCCCTCATCAAAGAGCTGGCAGACCGTGAAGGAGACTGGTTTATCATCATAGACACCCCGCCTATCCAGGCGACCGTTGATCCCAAGATCCTTGCAGATGTGGTGGAAGGCATCATCATGGTCGTCAGGTACCGCTACACCTCCGAGTCGGAATTCAAGATGGCATTAGGGGCCTTGCCCAAGGAGAAGATAATCGGCACGGTACTCAATGCCGTTGATGAACTGCCTGTGAAGAAGTATCAATATAAGAAATACAAGTATTACAAAAATTATTATAACCGGTAAAAAAAAGGATTGATTCGGGGGCTATTGATCCCTTCTCATCGCAGCTGCGCTCACCTGAGGTATGCAGCATCGCCTTGGGGTTTATCCGAAGGTTTCCCTTTCCGTTGTTGAGGCGTCTCATGGGTATGTGGTAGACTCCGGGAATGTTCATGAGCCTGCTGTCGCACTTGTTCCCTCAACGATGCCTTGTCTGTGGGGTTCAGGCACCGGAGATTCGACTCGGGGTATGTGCGGAATGTGCCGGAAAGATAATGCCCGTTCCCAGACCTATCTGCACAGTATGCGGCCGTCCGGCAGGTACAGAGGGTGTATGCGTGCTTTGCCAGAGCTCTCCGCCTCCCTTTGACCGGATGGTGAGCGCCTTCATTTTCAAGGGACCGGTCAAGGATATCATCCATTCCTTTAAGTATGCCAATGCCACCTATCACAAGCATTATCTGGCGCAGGCCCTTTTTGAGATGATCAAAACAGAAGACCCTCCGTGCGACCTGGTGACATTTGTCCCCTTGCACTGGGGAAGGATGATTTACAGAGGGTATAACCAGGCCGCTCTCATGGCCGGACAACTCGCCCGGCTCATGGGATGTAAGATGAGTTACCGCGCCCTGACAAAGACACGAGGTACGCCTCCGCAGGTGGGGTTGGGAAAGAAAGAACGCAGAAAAAACGTCAGGGGTGCATTCCGGGCCTCCGGGGTGCAAGGCAAGGCGGTCCTGGTCGTGGATGATGTGGTGACTACGGGACAGACCGCTCATGAAGTCTCGGACGCCTTGAAGAAGTCAGGCGCAAGCTATGTGTTTTTCGCCAGCGTGGGGAGGATAGTACAATGAGCCCTTTGAGGCAACCGGGAAAGAAGGATCCGAGATATCTAGAGGATATAACGTTTTCTGTCGGAACACAGCCCCAGAAGATCGACGATCTTTTTTCAGCCAACAACCTCTTCATGGGGAAGTACGATGATAACAAGATGATGTCAAAACTCGACCGGGTGGGTATCATCGGGATCCTGCATAAAAAAGGATACCGGGATCTTGTGGTGAGCATCATCAAGCAGGATGACTATACCTCAAGGCTTTATGTAAATTTTAACTCGCAGGACAAGGAGACAAGACTCATAGAGCTTATCGTACGCGAAGGTGTCTTTAAACCCAGGGAGAGCTTTATCCCGTCATACGATTTTTCAGCAGGATTGTCCATGCTCCTCATTGAATGGGTGGCCCTGCAGGACCCGAAGAAATCTTTCAGCGCCGACAAACCGAGACTCCCCGGGCAGCAGTACCCCGGGATCGGGGGGCTCAAGAATATGCAGGAACTCCTCTATCATCTCGGAAAATCGTCAGGCAAGGACGCCATCGTGGATGTCCCCGAATACTTCCATTCAGCTGCCATATACTCCAGGTTGTACACGGAGATATACGACCGCATGTACGCCTTTTTCTCGCCGGTTGATGCGGGGATCATGAAGGCAATGCAGAGGGATCTCACGGGCAGGTCTCTGGCGGATATCTCCTTTGCCGTGGCCTTCGACTGCCTCCTTGATGCACGAACCTGCCGGCCGGTCAAATGGAGGACATCTGAACAGATTTACCCCATCTCACGGAAACTCCAGCACTATGTGGAGGACGACCAGTACAAGAAGATTGTCCTGCAGACCATGGAAGAGCATTCCTTCGCCATGGACTGGGATAAGTTCGAGAAGATCAAGGCATCCGGATTGATACATGAGATATAAATTCGGCATCATCGGCCTGGGAAGGGTGGGCGCGGCCATGCTTTCGCTCCTCAAGGAAGCAGGCCATGTGCCAATGTGGGCCGTTTCCTCCAGGTCTTGCGCATGTGACATCCCCGTCTATCCCGGCATACCTGATTCCCCTGAACAGGCGCAGGTCGTTTTCATCGCCGTTCCCGACGGTCATATCGTTACCATTGCCGACCGGATCAACGCACTGTGGGGGGGCTTATGTAAGGGGGTTGTCTTCTTCCATTTCAGCGGGCTCCTCACCTCTGAAAAGCTTGCAGTCCTTGGCAAGTCAGGAGGGTTCGTCGCCAGCCTCCATCCTCTCCAGTCCATCACAGATGCTGCGCGAGCCAAGCAGATACTCAAGGGGAGCATCTTCTCCTTTGAGGGAATGGAAGGCGCCCTCAATGCCGCCGGTGACATTGTCGGATCTATTGACGGGGTCATGATGAGAATATCCGCGGAGCACAAGGTGCTTTATCATGCCTCTGCCGTGGTCGCTTCGAACTATCTGGTCGCACTGTTGCATCAGGCTTGCGAGATCATGGCCAAAGCAGGCATGGGCCTTGATCACCTCATGCCGCTCATCAGGGGAACCCTGTCCAATATGGAGCAGCTTGGCAGGAAGGCCCTGACCGGACCTATAGTCCGGGGTGACTGGGCAACTGTTCGAGGGCACATGGACGCGCTTCGGAAATCCTTCCCTGATCTCATGCCGACATATATTGCACTGGGCCGCTACACTGCCCGCATGGCAGGCCGGACCTTCCCTGACGAACTCTCTGAAGTATCCAAGCTCATGGATCTTGAAGGGCTTTGTGCATATCTGGAAGCAAAGCGTTCCAGGGGCATGAGGATTGTCTTTACCAACGGCTGTTTCGACATCATCCATGCCGGTCATGTCACCTATTTGAGCAAGGCCCGGTCCCTGGGTGACTGTCTTGTGGTCGGGCTCAATTCGGACGCATCGGTAAGGAGGCTCAACAAGGGGCCTGAGAGGCCAGTCAATAATGAGAAGGCACGGTCTGTGGTGCTGGGGGCGCTTGCCTGCGTGGATCATATAGTGCTCTTTGATGAGGACACGCCCTCGAACCTCATCAGGCGGATAATCCCTGATGTCCTGGTGAAGGGCGGAGACTGGGATGTCGACAATATCGTAGGGGCGGACGTGGTGAGATCATCAGGTGGCCAGGTCCTTACCATACCCTTTGAAGACGGGTTTTCCACAACGTCCATCATCAACAAGATCAGGCAGGAGTAGCATAAAGCAGTAAGGCAATAATCTTCCAGCTATGCCTGCATGATAGTGAAGGCGGGTTCGGCTGTAAGATATTACAGATGAACCCGCCTTAAAAGATCCTCTAGAATCCGAAAACGAACCGGCCCGCATACCTGCGGTCGTCTCTCTGGCCCGCATAGGCACCGACCTCTTCTGCATAGGTCAGCAGGTCGATGCGCACAATCTTGGCTTCCAGGTTCAATCCTGCGGTAAGGTACCCCTGGTAGAGCCCTGCCCGGACGTAGACAATCTCCCAGAACTTGAATTCCGCCCCGAGCCTGAGCCTTTTGGCAAGATCGTCATCCTGGTCGAACTCGTTGAAGATGTCGACATAATCAATTGCGAATGTGGCGGCAGTGATACCCAGGTCCTTTGATGCGGCCAGCCCGATATCTATATGCTGGGTCGCATCTGCAGCACTGCCGAGTTTGCCGCCGATGAGGTTATTGGCCGATATCCCCACCTGGGGATCCGCAAAACCGAATTTGCCCAGTTTGTATATGGCCCCGAGGTCCACCAGGATCCCACTGCCCTTTTTCAGGTCGTCCCTGAGGGTATCTGAGAATTCATCCGAGAGGTCGGCCACGGTATATTCCTTGGTCAGGCTCTGCCGGTGGATGTATTTTGCGCTTGCGCCCACGAGGAGGTTGTTGTCAAGGAAGGGGTGCGCATATCCCACTCCGGCACCGATGTCGTTGATTACATCCACATCCAGCTTGGGATACTGCCTGTCTCTCACATCCAGGTCCATCCTCCCGCTCCCGATAACGGTCACAGCGAATCGAGGCATGGAATAGCTGGGAACGATGGCCAGTCCGAGGTGCGAGCGGTCTCCCATGTGATCCCTGAGAAACTGTGCGCTTTCAGACGCATTGCCGAAGTCCGTGTCCAGGGCGTCTGTTATCAGGGATGTGGAATTTTCGCCTGCTTCAATCTCAAGACCGAAGATCGAGGCCCGGATGCTGTCTATATCAGCCAGTCCTGCGGGGTTGTAGTACAGGGCATTGGCGTCATTGGACACCGCGACAAAGGCACCCCCCATGCCCATGGGTCTGAACCCCTTGTAGATATAAGGGTATTCAGCAGCGCAGCATATGCTGGAAGTGAAGATAAAAAAGATCGTCAGAAGCAGATATTTTCGCATTAACAAGTCCTCCCTGGCTTATATCAAAGCAGCTTGCCGTTGATGAAGCCGACAAGATCCTCACCGTCATATGAATTTACTGCCGCCTCGATCACGTTTTCTGGCGATCCTTCCGGGATTCCCAGGAGATCTGCAATGAACTCGTTGAATTCTCTGGTAATGTCTTCATCCGAGCCGAGATTCTCCACGAATACCTCAGCTGTCAGGTATATGTTCCACAGGTCGTTGCGCAGACCCGCAATATCTCCGTTGAAGGTCCCCAGCTCTGCTGAGTTGCTGCTGAGATAGGCATCCACCTGGTTCCCCAGGGTGGCGATGTCCGGCTTCTGAGGGAAGACCGCCTTGTAGGCAGCCTGGTTTATGGGTATATTGCACCCTTTCACCTCGGCGATGATATACCCGATATCGATGATGAAGTGCAGGGCGGATGCTATGCCCAACTGTATGGTGAGGTCGTCATTTCCGGGGTTCGCCACCAGGGAGGTGTTCAGATAATCTTGTGCCACCGACAGATTCGTGAGGATTCCCAGAACGGAAGCGGTGGTGATGTAGTGGGGTGTGCCATATGTCTCTGCCTTGTACAGCACCGAAGATGAGGCATTGAGCTGGTCGGTGGTCTGAAGGGAGTATGCAGAGGCAATGACATCGAAGTTATTTGCATCACTCGAATCGATATTCTCCAGCAAGTAGGTCAGATCAAGGCCAGCCTTGCCCATATGGGCCGATGAAAGGATGCCCGCAATCACTGGGTCGGTCGATTCCTTATAACCGCTCAACGCGTTGATGGCCTTATCGTAGTTGCCGTCGTCCAGGGCCATCCTGGCCTCTTCAAGGGTAGCTTCCCTGCTGGAATCATCGGCCAAGGGTTCAAGGGTATTGCTGTCGCAGCCGACAATGGCCATGAGCAGTAAGGCCGTAATAATCAGGAGAATCTTTTTCATAATGCCTCCATTTGAGCTGAGTTGGCGTCAAAAGTGTCTAATTGCAGAGAATACTGATCAACAGTTACTACCACAGTGCTTAATGTTATTCAATGACGCATGGGTTTCCAATCAATGTCTGGACCTGATCGATGATTTTCATCATGAAAGTCATTTACAGGTCTTAAGAAGCTGAAACTCACAGTACCGGTTAAGTAGCGAACAGCCATCCCCGATCCATGTCTTTAGGAATAATAGTTTCATAAATATGGCAACATCAATAATACGAGAATGAATTGATGCCATGTTGCCATTGATATTGGATATATGGTCTGTTATAGCTCTCAAGATGGACAACGAGTTTGAGGTGCATCTCAAAGAGGTCCTCGACAGCTCTTCATCCTATACCGGGAGGATCGGGCAATATATCCTGGATTCGGGAGGAAAGCGTCTGAGGCCGAAGGTTGTGGCGCTGATGGGAAAGGCGATAGGTCTGCCCGAGTCTTCTTATCTGCCCTTTGCCTATACCGTTGAACTCATGCACACTGCAAGTCTGCTCCATGACGACGTGGTCGACGGAACGGAAATCAGACGTTCAAGGCCCACGGCAAACCAGGTGTTCGGCGATAAGCCGGCCTTGCTTGCCGGTGATTTCATCTCGGCCTCGGCCATGGAGACCATGTGTGCTCTTGGAGATATGCGGCTTGCCCTGAGTGTGGTCCGTACCATCAAGAAGATGGCTGAAGGCGAACTCATGGAACTCGAATACTCGCGCTCCTTCCATGACAGAAAGGAGATATACCTTCAGATCATCTACCTGAAGACAGCATCCCTTTTCGAACTCTGCAGCCTGGGGCCAGGCATTATTGCAGGCCTCAATGAAAAGGTCTTAGATGCCCTTGCTTCTTATGGCAGGCTTATCGGTATGGGTTTCCAGATTGTGGACGACATCATCAACGTGAGCCCTGATGAAACGGACAACAAGGATGCCTTCAATGATATCATTGAGGGTAAATCCACGCTTCCCCTGGTTATCCTCTTTCAGAAGCGGCCTGATGTGCTGGGCAAGGCGCTGGCTCTCGCCACACCCGAAGAGCAGAAGGAGTATATTGTCTCTGAACTGAACAAGGACATCCTTCAGGACAGCAGGGAGATTGCCCTGGAATACCTCGATGAATCCCTTCGGATCCTCCAGGAAACCGGGTTTCTCACGGAGGAGCTTTCCGATATCCCTCGCCAGATCATCGATCAGGTGAAAACCCGTTTCTGACATAAGCTCCCCTGCAGCCCCAAGCCCGGTTGCTCCTCGTATCTATTGATTTTATCGTATATAATCCCTACGTTTAGTTACAAACATCACATGGGGTGAGGAATTGGAATACAAAGATTATTACAAGGTCCTCGACGTTGACCGCAAGGCGAGTCAGGAAGAGATAAAGAAGAAATACCGTAAACTGGCACGCACCTGTCATCCTGATATGTGCAAGAATGACCCCGGGGCGGAAAAGCGGTTTAAAGAGGTCAACGAGGCCTATGAAGTGCTCGGGGATCCCGAGAAGCGCCAGCGTTACGATGCCCTCGGGAACAACTGGCAGGAAGGTCAGTCATTCAGGCCACCGCCGGGCTTCGAGAGTTTTTTTTCAGGAGACATGTTTTCTTCGAAGGGAGGTCGGCCGGGAGGAGGGACATTCAGCTTCGAGTTCGGGCCCGATGCACGAGGGGGCATGGGTTCAGGGGCATTCTCGGATTTTTTTGAGACCCTGTTCGGGGATCCGGGGATGGGGCGACGTCCAGGTCACCGCTCCGCCCCGCCGAAGGGGGGGGACCTTGAAACGGAGATAACCATCTCCTTGAAGGATGCCCATGGGGGGGTCACCAAAGAGATAGTCGTGCAGGGTCCTGGCGGGGATAGGAGACTGAACGTTAAAATACCCGAGGGCGCTCATGACGGCATGAAGATCCGTCTGAGCGGTCAGGGCAGCATGGGTCATGGAGGATCCGGAGACCTGTATATGAAGATCAAGGTCAGTCCTGATCCACGATACAAACTGGATGGGAACGATATCATCGTCGATATTCCCATAACCCCATGGGACGCAGCCCTGGGGACAACCATGGAGGTGGAAACCCTGGATGGAAGACTTAACCTGACCATACCACCGGGTGTTTCTTCCGGCCAGCTACTGAGGCTCAAGGGCAAGGGGTTCGCACGCAAGGGGGACCTGTTGGCGCAGATCAAGATAGTGATACCCAAGCGCTTGAGCAACGAGGAGAAGAGACTCTTTACCGAGTTGAAAAGTGTCTCCTCCTTCAAGGCCCAGTGAAAGCAACCGATGCCGCCACCTGAAGCGGCACCGGTTCGAACCTGCAGTATGCTTCCGGTTCTCGTGAAAAGGTCAACTCTTTTTCTTGGAGTTTTTCTTTTTGTCTTTACTGGATGTCTGCGATGGAATGTAGGTGCTCGGTCCTGTTAATACCAGGTTTGGCCTTAGTTTATTAAGCTTTTTCTTGCTGATCCCTTTGACTTTTTCCATGTCATCAATAGATTTGAACTGCCCGTTCGTTTGCCTGTAATCAACAATGGTGCTTGCTGTCTTTTCTCCTATTCCCGGCAGCATCATGAATTCTTCCTTGGTTGCAGTATTCACGTTGATTACGCCTTGTGCTGCAGAAAGAGGGACACTGACGGCAAACAGGATGAAAAAGACACAACTCGCTACTGTTCTGACCTGTATCATAAAAAACCTCCTCCTATAACAAAATTGGATAAAGATAATAGAGCCGAGAAACTGAAAGTCAAGATCTGCCGAAAGGCGGATTCCATCTCATGACAAAGGTTAAAATCTCTGATATGGGAAAACAATAGTAAGATTAAATGATTACGAAAATGACTTCTATTAAACTATTTTTTCTTTTTGGCCGTATATATACCATATCATGCCAGTACAGGGGATGCCCATGAACAAGATACGATTAGTCTTAATCGCCCTTTTCTTCGGAGTCTTTGCCGGATGCGGTGGAGGTGGCGGAGGAGGCGGGGAAGATGCGGACGACCAGGTGGACAACAACGTGACAGGAGGCACTAAGCTGAGACTGTTCTCTGAACAGGTCATTTTATATACACCCTACCTCGACGAGACTGCGTCCTCTTCTGCCGGGAGTGATTTGAAAGACTGGAGCAGCTGGGACCCCGGTGTGAGTGGGTCGGTGCTCGGCAAGCTGTTTAACCCTGCCATCGGCAGGGACGAGTGTATTCACAGCCTGATGCAGGTGTTTGATGCCCATATCCGGATGGTTAACGAATTTTCAGGCCAGTGGGGTATGCCGGGTACCTATTCCCAGGGCACTATGACCGCAGCAGTGGTGACTGCCGTGAGTACCGTGAGCATACCCTTTCTGAATGCGGATTTTCCCGGCGATATAGACAGGCAGGTGACGCTGTATGAACCCACTCAGGATCTCACCGTCAACATGGCCTTTGCCCAGGATGGTGAGAATCAGACCATTGTTGAACAGTATTCATTAGGCTTCAGCGAATCAGGTGTCTTTCTGGGCCGGATTTCAGGCAACAGGATTCAGGTCTGGATGGCAGTCCTCAATGACAGTAAGGTCCAGATCATGTGGGAATGTGATACGAGCGAGAACTGGTTCAAGATCACGGAGGCTTCCAATGCTTCAGGCGGCAACTGGGAGGTCATGGGCGGGGGAAGTAAGAACGGTTCTACAGGGCAGATGGCCTTTATGGCGCGTAATGAGTTGAACAATTCCTCCAACGATGAATATTACCTGACTGTTACAGAAAGCGCTTTGGAGGATAGGACTGAACAGACCGTACTGCATGCTCAGGCAAACCCTCCAAGCCCGTCCGCCAATGAAGTGTTTGCTTATATCACGGAAGGTAACCCGCAGTGCCCGGATTTCTTTTTTGACCCCAAGTATCCTTATGCAATTGAAGACCTTGCCTGGTTACAATGATGGATAAGTAGTTCACCTGAGGCCTTTAATATATTGGATCAGTTAAGATAAAACCCCGCCAATATGCTGTATTATGACAGCACGACAACCTTTTTTTCTCATGGCACTTGGTGTATACAATAGTGCCTGTGAAGAAAGGATAGATCCCATGACATTCAAAAACGTATCAGATGTGCAGGAAAGACTTCAGGATGTCGGCTACATAACTTCAAAAGAGATTGCCACGGTAGTGTTCTTGGCCGCTGCAACCAAAAAGCCTATCCTGGTGGAGGGGCCTGCAGGTGTCGGAAAGACCGAACTGGCAAAGGCCGTATCCCGGGCGTTTGACTGTGAACTCATACGCCTGCAGTGCTATGAGGGGCTTGATGAGGCAAAGGCGCTTTATGAATGGGAATATGCCAAGCAGCTTCTGTATACCCAGATGGTGAAGGAAAAGATCAGCGACGTGGTGGCAGGGGCCAAGACCCTTAGCGATGCCGTTGACAGGATCGCCGATCAGGAAGATGCCTTTTTCTCTGAACGTTTCATCCAGCAGAGGCCCCTCTTGAAGGCCATCTCCTCGGAACTTCCCGTGGTTCTGCTGATTGACGAGGTAGATAAGTCAGATCCTGAGTTCGAGGCGTTTCTTCTCGAACTGCTCAGCGACTTCCAGGTGACCATTCCGGAGCTCGGCACGCAGAAGGCCAAGAACATACCCTTTGTGGTATTAACCTCCAACAATTATCGAGACATGAGCGATGCCCTGAAACGCCGGTGTATCCATATCTATATAGATTATCCCGAGCGTGACTTGGAGATGCGCATCGTGTGCGTAAAGATCCCCGGCATCCCGGAAAGGCTTGCCGAACAGGTGGTGGATTCGGTACGCAACATCCGGAAAATAGACCTGAAGAAAAAGCCATGCATCTCTGAGACCATTGACTGGGCCCGTTCGCTTATAGCGCTGAATGTGGAAGACATCACTTCAGAGGCTCTTCTCGAGACGCTCAATATGCTCTGCAAGTACCGCTCCGATGCAGAGATTGTAAGGCTGAAGGCACAGGAGCTTGTAAACTAGGCCGTCTCCCATGATCAATCCGATCCTGAAGTTCGTGGCATGCTGCAGGGCATCCGGATACCGGATCTCCACTGCAGAGGTTCTGGACTGCGTCGAGCAGCTTGAACTCGTCGATGTGCTGGACGAGACTGAATTCAGGGCAGCCCTGCGGGCGAACTTCGCCAAGAGCAGGCGGGATCAGGCCCACTTTGACCGCCTTTATCACCTCTTTTTCCATGAGCTGAAAGGAGATCTCTCTGAAGAAGAGGGACTTGCCCAGAAAGCGAATCAGGTCATAAACGCCTTGAAGGATAATGCCAACGGAGACAGGACCAACAACGCCATTATCGAATTTCTCTCAGGCGATCCCCTCATGTTCCTGGAGTTGATGAAGCAGCTCCAGATGGAGGGCGAGACCTCGAGCTTCGGCATGAAATTTAACCTGGGCCCTTTGGCCAGCAGGCTTAAGGTCATGGTCAACCTTAATAGGATTCAGGAGAATATTGATCAGTTCCTGCAGCACAACCCTTTCCAGTTCAATCAGGCCATGCAGGGAGAGCTTTCCAGGTATTTCAGTGAATACCTTCAGAGCGCCTACTCGCTGCTGCTGAAGGAACCGAGGCCCTACTCGGATGAGCAGAGGGGATTCAAGGCCCATGAGAAGCATCTTCTGGAGCTGGGAGAAAGGGCGTTTTCTTCCCTCACCCCAAAAGAGATCGAAGATGTTCGGGAGGTGCTGGACAGGCTTGCGCGCAAGCTTAAGGACATTATCTCGCGGCGGTATGCGGCCAACCGCCGGGGCATGCTGGATGTGAAAAAGACCCTGCGCAAGGCGGACCGGTATCATGGGGTGCCTGTCGAGATCATGTTCAGAAAGCGGCCCCCCAAGAAGGGCAAGATCGTTACGTTGTGCGATATATCGTCTTCCGTCTGGTCTGCGGCCAGGTTCATGCTCAATGTCCTGTACTCGCTCCATGAATGCTTTGAAAGGGTAAACAGTTTTGTCTTCGTTGCAGGGGTAAAGGAAGTAACGGACATCTTCGACAACAACGAACCCAACCATGCCATTGAAATGGTCCTGAAAGATCTGGATTTTAATTATTACGTATCCACGGACTACGGTGAGACCTTCAGACAGTTCAAGAGGGACCATATGGACATACTCACCAAGCGTACGACACTCATTATCATGGGCGATGCCCGGACCAACTATCACCATCCGGAAGACCGGATCCTGGGAGAGATGCGGGAACGATGCAGGAGGGTCATCTGGCTCAACCCGGAGCCCATGAGTTCCTGGAATACCGGAGACAGCGAGATACTTTCGTACAAGCAGCACTGCAACGAACTCAGGGGGTGCAGAAACCTCAACCAGCTCATCGAATTCATCGAAGAGCTCATGCTCTAATGCCCATGAGACACGCGTTGACTGATGACCTGAAGACACTCCGGGAGAAAGCGGCTGATTTCGCTGCGAGCGAGATCGCTACCAGGGGCGGGCTTTCAACAAGCACGACCTTTCCTGAGGATCTCTGGACGGCCATAGGTGCCGCCGGCATGCTCGGCGTCGGCATACCAAGGGAATATGGCGGTATGGGTCTGGGCTATGGCGGCATCAGTACTGCGGGCAGGGTCTTGACAAGACACGGCTGTTGCCTGGGATTTACCCTGTCTTGGCTCATGCATGGGATAACGGCAAGGTTCTTCCTGGGTGAGCATGCATCACCCGAACAGAAGCAGGCATACCTTCCATCCATGGCAAGCGGATCGATAACCGCAAGCATAGCCATCTCCGAGCCAGGAGTGGGGGGACACCCCAAGCATATAAAAACCAGAGCCGAAAGAACAGATTCCGGCTATCTCATCAGGGGTGAGAAGTCCTTTCTCACCAATGGACCCATCGCAGACCTCTTTATCGTCCTCGCCATTACCGGGCTTATCGGGAAGAGGAATCTATACAGCGCGTTCATTGTGCCCAGGGAAAGCCCCGGCCTTCGCCTGACCGGTCCGCTGGACTTCGGATTCCTGAGGCCATGCCCCCACGGAGGGATCATTATGGATGACTGTATGATCCCTGCAGAAAATATCATGAAAAGGCCGGGAGAGGCCTATGAGACCATGGCAAAACCATTCAGGGTGGTGGAGGATGCACTGATGATGGGGCCCATCCTGGGCGCCCAGGAGGCCCGGCTCCATGAGATCACAGGTGCCATAAGGGAAGAGGTAACCCCTCCTGGCGAGGAGGTCCTTTTTCATCTCGGAGGCCTCAGTGCAACCTTGAGCGCACTCGATATCATCGCCGCAGAGTCTGCACAAAGGCTCGATGATGGAAAAGATCATGCGGGGATCGTCAGGCTTGTCCTTGCCTTCAGGAACATAAGTACAGGGGTCCATCGGGAGTATGCCGGTCTTATGGATCTCGCGGGTTTGAACCCGTCTGAGATATATCAGGCGCTCACCCATGACCTTGATCATATTGTGAGCTTTGCCGTAAGGGTAAGCAGGGCCAAGCAGATGAAAATCGGCACAGGTCTCGTTTCTTAGGGTAATGAGACTTTCCTGTGGTTTTTACGGTTCTTTGATCGCCACATGAACCTCAGTCAAAGGAAAGGCCTTTCCAAGATCAGCGGGGTTCATCTCCACCATGAAGCCGCGTTTGCCGCCGTTGATGAAGATCCGGTCCAGCTCCAATATGGTTGATTCCACACATACGTTCAGTTTTGAACGGGTGTTGAATGGGCTGATACCGCCCACCAGGTAGCCGGTGTATTTCTGGGCCTCAGTCGTCTCGCACGGACTCACCCGCTTTACATTGAGTTCCCTGGCAAGCTGCTTGGTGGACACTTCACAATCGCCATGCATGAGAACGATGAAAGGATGCCCTTGTTCTGACTCCATGATGAGGGTCTTGATAACCTGATGTTCCGGGATAAGAAAGTATTCGGAAACATGATGAGTCCCCCCGTGTTCAACAAACGGGTAGAGATGGGGGATGAAGGGGATTTTTTTCTCTCTCAGCAAGCGGATGGCCTGTGTGACCGGGTAGTCGGGTCTGGTCATCTTCCTGAAGCCTCCTCCTATGAAAAAGAACGTTCTTTGTCCATGTTGTGTGGCAAGATGAACCAGATCATACCAAAAAAAATGCAATATGACAGCTCCATATGGTCGAGACAGCCATACAAAGATTATTGCAGAGTGAGACCCTCATACAACACCTGTTTGGCCTGAGATGAGAAGACTTTAGAATTATACTGTGCGCACATGCATCAACCAGACAGTGACGGCAGAAGTACTAGGGAACTGTATAATTTGCCCTATGTTTGAATAACCAAAAAAAGACAAGGTCAGTGAGGATGAAACCCGACCTTGCCTAACCGGAGGTCAGGCGTTTGCGGCCGCCTGATCTATGGGTGTTGATTCCTTTGAGTCATGCTGATCCAGTGCAATTGAGCTCATATTGCCGGATACGGCATTTCTTTTTACTTAAACGGTATCGGATAGTTATGCAATACGGCGTGACAATGATAAATCCATGATGCAATAGTGAGGCAAAATCATTGTATCCGCACAAGCTATTCCAGATTGTTTAGATATGACTGCAGGTTGACCTTCGAATTCTGGAGACCTATCTTACGCCTGATATTATATCGGTGGGTAAGGACCGTGTTGAGGGATATGTTCATTATGGATGCAATCTCTTTAGATCCCTTCCCTTCCTTGATGAGCGATGCAATCTGGATTTCACAGGGGGTCAACCCGAGATATTCGGATGACAATTCCTTGATATAGGAGGATGTGATCTGCTTAAGATATGAGGCAATAAGAGAGACGTAGGTTTTCTGGGATTCCTTGAGGTCGGAGGCCATCAGTCTCTCCACATAGGGTAGCACTACCGACTTCAGGTTGGAAACGATGGTACTCTCCATATCCGATCGGTCCTCATCCCGTTGTTTAAGCAGGATACGAAGTGCCGTGTTCATCTCCTCCAGTGCCCGGCTCTTATCTTCAAGCTCCAGTTCACGCGATATCAGTTCGGATTCAGCTTTTTTTCTGACTTCGATCTCCTGTTTCAACCTCTCATTTGCAGCCGTCAGTTCGGAGGTGCGGCTCTCGATCACCTTTTCAAGGTTTTCATATGAGTGTTTGAGCTTATCCTCCATCTTCTTGTAGGCGGTGATGTCACGGATAACAGCGGTAACATACTTCTTTCCGGTGTTCGAGTCGGTATAGGGCGACCTCATTATGGATACGGTGCGGAACTGGCCACCCCAACGCACGATCTCCTCATCGATATGAGGGAGATTGGTTGAAAAAACCCTCGCATCGTTCTCCCTGATATGCTTCAAACGCTCTTTTTCAAAGAGGTCGGCATCATATTTCCCGACGATTTCTTCCCGAGGCCGTGCCAAGAGGGCACATGCCCTGTCGTTGGCCATGATCCAACACTGACTGTTGTCTTTCACGAATAAGGGGTCATCGAGAGAGTTGATCAGTGCCTGGAGGAATATCTTTGAGCTCTTGAGCTCGTCAGCGGTTTTTTTTCTGAGGGAGATGTCCCTGCTTACCCCGATGATTTCAACAGGTAGCCGGTTTACGTCCCGGATGAAGGCTGCCTTTATCTCGGCCCATATACGGGACCCATCCTTCCTGAGAAGCTCTACCTCGATAGTCCTGAATCTATCGAGGTCCTCCTCGTTGTCCGTAAGATCCGATGATGACAATATGGTGTTTAATGTTGTCACGACTACGGCATATGACTCGGGTGTCATGGAGATGTCGATGTCCTTGTGGAGAAGTTCCTCGGCGCGATATCCCAGCAGTTTCTCAATGGACGGGCTCAAGTAAGTGTATTTGAGATTCATGTCGATCGTCCAGATCACGTCCAGGATGTTCTCGGTGATAAAGTTGTTCCGACATGCATTCTGGGTATGAGGGAGCTTGAACCTGCCTGATGTTCTAAGTATTCTATCAGACCTATCCTGATTGGACGGGCTGTCTGGCATGATAGTGCCCTCCGGGAATCATAAGCTGAATTCTATTGCTCGGTTAAAGAATAAAGAAACGAAGAGTGCTGTCAAGATAAGCTATTAAAGAATTGCTCATCTCCTGCAACTTTTCTATCAGTGAAGACATCGGCAGGATATATTTTCTGTAAAGTCCGATCATAAGTGCTTCTTGGCAATCAGCATGGAGTCGCACAGGGATTGTAGACGCATAATCTGCAAGCCATAACTCAGCCGTATGCTGGAGAATGGGGGGAGCCTTATCATGGACGCTCTGGGAGGGTAAGGTTCTCTGATCCTCGCGCAATAGGAACCATCACTCGCTAAAGGGGCTTCAGACGGATAGGACCGAAGGGCCTTCCTCAGCGGATTTTTACCTGCACATACGTGCTCTGTCCACTCCTGTGGTCCAGTGCGAGAAAAACTGATTCCTGCATGGGCTGGAGCACGCTCACCATGCCCGTGAAATCGTCAACGCCCTGGACTGACTGGCCGTCGATCTCCAGTATGATGTCCCCGGCCTCAAACCCTGCTTCAGCCATGGGCCCTTTGGGATCCAGCCATTTCACAGCCACACCCGCATCTATGCCATAGGAATCGGCCTCTTGAGTCCTCAACGGTCTGACCTCCATGCCGAGGCGGTCTTTGACGACGCCGGAGAGGAATTTAAGGGAGTCATCGAGGTCTCCAACAATGATATGGACCTTTGTTTCCTTGTCTACCCGAAGCACATCGGCCTGAATCGCCTTTCCTATGGGGGTGCCTGCAATCTGGTTTCTGAGGGACCCTGAATCAGTGACCTCTCTGCCATCCAATTTTGTGATGATGTCGCCTTTTTTCATGCCGCCCTTGTCTGCCGGACCTCCCTTTATCACGTCGACAACACCGGCACCCCTGAGGCCGTCCATTTCCAAAGGTTTTATCTTCTCCGGGTCCAGGTCCTGTATTGTTATGCCGATCCACCCCCTCTTGACCTTTCCGAAGGCAATCAGCGCCTTGGATATGGAAACTGCAAGGTTGCTGGGAATGGCGAATCCTATACCCTCATACCCGCCTGAGTCCGAGGCGATTATGGAGTTGATGCCGATTACCTCACCCTTGAGGTTTATAAGCGGGCCCCCGCTGTTTCCCGGGTTGATGGCGGCATCTGTCTGGAGAAAGTCCTGGTATGAGCTTGGGTCCGTGATGCCCCGGCGATGTTTGGCGCTGATAATGCCCTGGGTAACGGTCTGGTCAAGCCCTCTGGGATGGCCGATGGCCACGACCCATTCCCCGACCTCCGCCTTGTCCGAGTCGCCGAAAGGAACAAAGGGCAGTTTCTCATCGGGTCTGATCTTTATGATGGCTATGTCCGTCTTCTGGTCTTTCCCTACCATGCGGGCGGCATAATGCTTTCCGTTGGATAAGATAACCTTGATATCGGTAGCCTCGTCCACCACATGATGGTTCGTGAGGATGTGTCCGGTTTCGTCAATAAGAATGCCGGTGCCAAGACCCTTGAGCTCTCTCTTGAATTTTTTCTGCACCTGGGGCTGGTCGAAGAAGGGGGATTGGGGGGACTCGATGTAAGGAGAAAACTGCACGAGCTGCTGTTGGGTCACCTCGATATGTACGACCATGGGCATTATGGACTTGGCAATTTTCGTGATAACGACTCTGAGGTCGTTGCCGGCTGAGGATGGGGGCGAGGCATCAGCGCCGGTCTCGGATGCACGGGCGCTGAGGTGAAGAAGAGAGATGCAGCAGATAAGAATAGTTGCTGACAGGTAAGGCGTGGTGCGGCGTTTCTCCATGAATGAAACCTCCGTAATATCTGAGCATGTGACGTGACGCATGGTATAGCCGTGCTGTTGAAATTATCTTAGCACCAGGACGGACAAATGCAAGGGGTATGTAGGCCCATACCTGGGCCCATGAATTGTTGTCGGACAGGGCTCAAGCCCCCTAAGTGGTATGGAAAATATCTAGAGGTTCAATGCCAGCCGGATCTCTTCCTTGAGCTCGCCTGAGCTCCGCCCGAGAAATCTGCGCAAGGCCTCCTGTGCATCCGTGCTCCCGATGCGGCCCAAGGCCCAGACTATCATGGAGAGTACCCGGACGTCATCGTTTGCTTCATATGCGCGCACGAGATCAGGGACAAATCCGGAATCAAGGCTGTTTCCCATGGCCCGGGCCGCATTCATCTTCCATCTCCACAGGTCTTCCGGTGGCTGATAGAACATGTGGGGCCAGATCCTTTCGGAGAAATAGTCGGTATCCATATGCAGCAGCTTTCTCAGTTCAAAATCATCGGCCATGGCCGCCACCTTTTCATTCCTGGAAAGGTCACTTCCAAGCCAGGGGGCGTTCCGGGGGCATACGTTCTGGCAGCGGTCGCACCCGTAAACCCACATGCCCATTGGTTCCCTGAGCTCTCTTGGGGTGACGCCTTCACCGAAGTAACTCAGGTAAGAGATGCATTTCCTCGGATCGATCTTGCGCGGGCCTTTCAGGGCGCCTGTGGGGCAGGCTGCTATACAGGCGTTTCTGCACCACGACGGGCAGGCGACCTCATAATTCGGCGTGTCAGGCTCAAAATCCCTGTCCACTACCAGGGCAACCGGCAGTACCCATGAACCCTTGAGCACTGCCTTTCTCGAATAGAACAGGGTATTCTTTCCGAAGGTTCCAAGACCGGCCCTGGCTGCGGCCACCCGGTGGGGGAGGTTGAAGGGGACCTTGGAGTCGATCCCGTCCTGTTTCAGGCATGACCTGAAGGCCTTTATCCGCTTGGCAAGGCCGTCTTTTGTCACCCTGTCGTCGTCCAGGTAACACCGTCCGAAATGGCGCTCAAGCTGTGGCGGGTATGCCTCCCTGAAGTATGCCTCGATCAGTACGATGATGGATCGTGCGCTCGGCAGGACGGTCTTGGGATCGGTGCCTGCGATGAGATCGAGGCCCATCTTGCCTACCCACCCGAAATCCTCCTGGCGTTCCTGGAGCAGTTCTTTCTGGAATTCAAAAGGTTCTGCCGTGGTGAAGCCGATGTCTGCAAAGCCCAGTTCCAACGCCTTGTCTATAAGTTCACCTTTTGTAAGCACCCTTGTCTCCTTTCAGTACTGAGAGGAAAGAATCCGGCTTTTTGATGATAGATAAAAACCTGGGAGACTGCAAGTAAACAACGAGCGTTCGTTCTAAAATAACAGGTGGCTTCATCACAGTTATTTTGGTAGGGTTGCTGACTGTCGAAAGGTGCACTCTTCATGCATTGAAAGAGATCGTCCATCCGGAGGGATGACCATTATGGGCATAAAGGTAGTGGCCCTTGTCGGGACCTATCGCAAGGGCGGCATTGTCGACGCAATAGTCGATGAGATCCTTTCTTCAGTTTCCCAGAAAGGCGCTCAGACAAAGAAGATATATCTCATTGACGCTCACATTGAGTTCTGCACGAACTGCCGGACCTGCACCCAGGCCAAAGGGCAGCAGTGGGGCACATGCATCCACAAAGACGATATGGAAGGGATCATCCGGGACATGGAGATGGCGGATGCCCTTGTAATCGGTGCACCGGTCAATTTTTATAACATCACCGCTGTTACCAGACGATTCATGGAGCGCCTGGTATGCAGTTCCTACTGGCCCTGGGGAATGGGGGCGCCGAAGGTGAGAAGAAAGGGAAAGAATAAGAAGGCCATACTTGTCACTTCCTGCGCCATGCCTTCGCAGTTGGGTTATGTCTTCACAGGGGCCAGGCGGGCCTTGAAGGCCATTGCCGGGATATTCGGGGCCAGGCCTGTCGCGACGATTTTTGCAGGTATGACAGCAATCAGGGAGAAACAACCGCTTCCACAGCACATTATCCGCAAAGCGAAAAAGGCGGGCGAGAAGCTTCTTGATAAGACCTCCGTATGAACAGGGAAGGCACTTGATCCGTTCGGGCTATTTCTGTGTTTCCCTGCCATGTGCATGGAGTCGTACAGGGGGGGGTCTTTTATACGATTGCCCTGCAATTCAAAGGATGTGATTCACCTCATCCCTGAAAAGGTATCATGTTTTCAAAAGGCTTATTTTTTGGGCAGGGCCTTCAACGCCTTGACATACCTCTGTTCCTGAAAGGGCCTGCCGGACCTGAGCATGTCGTTCATCTCCCTGACCAGGGTAAGGGCAATCAATCTCATGGCCTCTTTGTGGGGATGTCCCTCCCGGATGAGCCTATCAAAAGTTTCCTTTGTTTCTTTGGGCGTGTTGTTGTCGATCTGGTTCTGGATCGTCTCAAAAAGTGCCTCTTTCACATTCATCTTGCTGTCGTTATTCATGGCGTACCTCAACGTTTTTTTCAACTACATCCTCATGGCCATTGTGCAGGGTTTTATGCCGTATGGACGCCGATGTGCGTTCTTCCGGCCAGCAACCCGACATATCCCGCAAGCGCTAAGGACGCACCGGCCCAGAAGGTAGCGGCCGGACCGAATGAGTCCCAAAGCCAGCCGGCAAGACCACTGGCCATAAGCATGGCGATGCCGGTTGCAAGGCTGAAGATCCCAAATGCACTCCCGCGAATGTTTGCAGGCGAGACATCTGCCACCAGTGTCGATAATATTCCCTGGGTCAGGCCCATATGCAATCCCCAGAGCACTGCACCTGCTGCTACAAGTTTATACCCGGACGCAAGGGCAAATACCACATCCGATGCGATGAGAACAATACAGCCAGCGGAGAGCATCCCCATGCGGCCCAACTTGTCGGAGAGGACGCCCACAGGGTATGCGGAAAGGGTATAGACAACATTCATTAAGACCATGAAAAAAGGGACGAGAAAAACCTGGACGCCCAGGTATTGTGCCCGCAGGAGGATGAACGCCTCGCTGAAGCGTGCCAGTGTGAAGATGCTTCCGAATGCAACGATAAACCAGTATGAACGGCCCAGCTTCTTTATGTCGTTAAGTCTCAGGGGCGGGATATTTTTCGTTTCTAGTTCACGAGCCGGTTCCTTAACCCCAGAAGCTAGTATAACCACGGCCAAGATTCCCGGCAGTACGGCTATCCAGAATACGGTTCGAAAACTATCTGATGTTGCGAACATGAGAATGCTTGCCAGGATCGGTCCGATAAATGCACCCGCGGTATCCAGGGACTGTCTGAGACCGAAGGCGGCGCCACGCTGCTCAGGAGTGGTAACATCCGCAATGAGGGCATCACGCGGTGCACCGCGGATGCCCTTGCCGATCCGGTCAAGGAACCGGGCGGTCAGGATCAGTCCCACGCCGTCAGCAACAGCAAACAGTGGTTTTGTGAGCGTACCGAGGGCATATCCTGCCACTGCAAGCCCCTTCCTCCTGCCGATCCGGTCGCTTATAAATCCTGAGAACACCTTGGTGATGAGTGCCGTCGACTCGGCTATTCCCTCAATAATACCCAGCGACAATGCTGATGCTCCAAGCCCCACCACCAGGAAGACAGGCAGCAGGCTGTGGATCATCTCGGAAGAGACGTCCATGAACAGGCTTACCAGGCCCAGCATCCATACGGAACGGGGGATTCCCCTGAATGCTTTCATAACTTCACTTAAAGGCCGGCCAGTAGTCGGGATAGGGGGCTTCGATGGTGATGGGCGACTTGAGGGTGGGGTGTGTGAACTCCATCCTTCTATGGTGCAGCGCTACCCCCTGGGCATGGTTCCATGGCTTGCCGCCGTAGCGGATGTCGCCCAGGATGGGGCATCCGCTTGCCGCGAACTGCGACCTGATCTGGTGGTACCGGCCTGTCTGAAGGAGAATCTCCACCAGGAGGATGCCCTTATACCTCTTTACGATGCGGTAGGTCAGAAGCGATGGCTGCGCACCCTGTTCATCGCGGGATGCGACGACAGACCTCATCCGTGAGTGCCTCAGGTGGTGCATGAGGGTGCCTTGTGTGCCCGGCAGGTCATTGGTGATGACGCCGTGATAGACCTTGACGATCTTCTGACTGCGCATCTCCTCGTTCATCCTGGCTAAGGCCTTGCTTGTCCGGGCAAAGAGCACGATTCCGCTCACGGGCTTGTCGAGACGATGCACCGCATGGAGGAAGACCTCGCCCGGTTTGTCTTTAGAACGTTTTATCCATGCCTTGGCCCGCGCCTCCAGGCTGTCGTCGGTTATCCCGGATGGCTGTGTGAGCAGTCCGGCGGGCTTGTTGACCGCCAGGAGGTGGTTATCCTCGTACAGGATTTCGAGAGTGGTCATGTCCGGCTCCTGAGAGCCTCTTGAGGCTTATGCAGCATCATGGGCCCAGATGCAATATGTCCCGCTCGGCACCGGCAGTACGTCCGATCTGCCCTCCAGCAGCATCTCGCCGTTCTCATAGCGAGATGCGCTCAAAACCGGCGCGGTGCTGAAAAGGATGTTCTGCAGGGCCTGTGGGGTGCAGGCGGGGGTGTGCGAGGTCAGGAGGATGAACAGGGGGGTCTCGGACAGGAGGGACCAGCACTTTCTCACGGTTGCGATCAGTTCGTCTTCAAGCTTGTACACCTCCTCGTTCTTGCCGTGGCCATAGGTGGGGGGATCCAGTATCACAGCGTCATAGCGCCTTTCACGCCTGATCTCCCTGTCCAGAAAACGGTTCACGTCATCCACGATCCAGCGGATGGGGGCATCGGTCAGGTTGTTGAGCTCCGCATTTTCCCGGGCCCATTTGACCATGCCCTTGGAGGCATCCAGGTGGCATACGCTCGCCCCGCAGCGCGCCGCGGCAAGTGTGGAACCTCCCGAGTAGGCAAAGAGGTTGAGCACGGATGTCTGTTCACGGCCCATGACGTTCGCCTTGGTAAGGGTGCGGGTTATCCATCTCCACAAAGCCCGCTGTTCCGGGAAGATGCCCAGGTGTCCGAAGTCGGTGGGGGAGAGCCTGAAGTTCAGCCCTTCAATGGTTATCCGCCAGGACTCTGGCAGCTCGGTATGCACCTGCCACCCCTTTCCCGGCCTGCGCTCGAAGGTCGCGTCGGCGCCGTCCCACAGTGCTGTGTCCTTCTGTGGCGCCCAGATGGCCTGGGCGCAGGGCCGAACCAGCACGCAGCGGCCGAAGCGCTCGAGCTTCCTTCCATTCCCGCTGTCCACAAGCTCGTAATCATATGTATGGGTCGGTTTATTTTTCATGGGTCTTATTCCGGGTAGTTAGCATCACTCAGACGGGCATGTATATACATTATTGCCGCTCGATTCTTTCCAGGCGCTTTTTCCGTCAAACCTGTGCAGACAGTTACGCCCCGGGAGCCGTTCGAGGCATGGGGGTGCAGGCAGCCCCTTTGTCTGTCACTATAGTCATTTCGCCCTGACAATGAGGCCCTTGAGGTAGTGTCCCTCGGGAAACGCCAGGGCAACGGGGTGGTCGGATGACTGCCCCAGGTATCCGATGATCCGTGCCTCGCGCAGCGCGTCGAGCGCCGCATCTGCAACGATCTTCCCGAACAGCTCCGGGGTGATGTGTCCCGAGCACGAGAAGGTGAACAGCGTGCCGCCGGGCCTTAAAAGCTTGAAGGCCAGCAGGTTGATGTCCTTGTATCCTCGGCTGGCGCCCGGCACCTGTTTCGCGGATGCGGCAAACTTGGGTGGGTCGAGGACGATAAGGTCAAACTTCTTGTTTGCGTCGCGCATGCCCCTGAGCACCGTGAATACGTCATCCTCGATGGTCAGGAACCTCTGGTCCATGCCGTTGAGTTCGGCGTTCTTCAGGCCCAGCGCGACAGCCTCCCGGGAGGAGTCCACATTGGTCACCTCCCGGGCTCCGCCCTTGATGGCTGCGAGGCCGAATCCTCCGGTGTATGAAAAACAGTTGAGCGTCTCAGCGTCTCGGGAAAATTTGCCCAGGGACTCCCTGTTATCACGCTGGTCCAGATAGAACCCTGTCTTGTGGCCTTTTCTCACATCTACGAGAAAGCGTATGCCGTTTTCTTGAATCTCTATGAACTCCGGTGGATCTTCCCCGTGAAGGGTCCCGGTGCTTGGCCCGAGACCTTCCATCATGCGCGTATCCGAATCGGAGCGTTCAAAGATACCCCGCGCATGCGTGATCTCTGCTAGCAGGGTCACGATCTCGTCCTTGAAGAACTCGGCGCCCGAAGAGAGGAACTGGCAGACCAGGAAGTCACCGTAGCGGTCCACCACCAGGCCGGGCAGACCGTCCGACTCCGCATTCACCAGGCGGCAGGCAGTAAGGTCGGTGCCTTCAAGGATGCGTGCCCGCTCGGCTACTGCGTGTCCGAGCCGCTCTCTGAAGAAATCAGGGCCGATTGCTGCCCCCTTTTCAAAAGACCAGATGCGCACCCTTATCTGGGAGTCAGGGGAGTATGAGCCGGTCGCCATCTCTGTACCGTCTGAGGCACGGACTTTCACCAGGCTCCCCGGCGACGGATTGCCCGTCACCTCGGATACGGCCCCCGAGAAGACCCATGGGTGGCGTCTGAGCAGGGACCCCTCGCGGCCCGGCTTGAGGACTACGGTGCTTTGTGTTTCCGAATGTCTTTTCCTGTTCATGACTTCCTTGCAGGGCCGGTGTTTTTCGACAGTGTCCCATTTTGACGGCCAGGGTGGCCGTTTACCCTTTGTTTTTCATTCCTGATCCGCGAACAGATCAATCTCATGCACACCCCGCTTCATGTACCATGGTTGGCGTGGTTCAAAGAAGAACGTTTTTAAAGGGGACCGTGTTTTTCTATGAACAGTTGCAGGTGCCTGAACTGATGCGGCATTCTTCGCATGAATATTCTATCTCCACCGTGGAATGGGCCATGTCGTGTGAGTCCAGGATGGCGCGGATACGGTCCTTGATCCCCAATACTACTTCCCGGGTGGCTTCCTGATCCACCACCACATGGGTGGTGAGCACATGGTGCGTTCCGTCCAGGGACCAGATGTGCGTATGGTGTGTGCCCACGACATGTTCGATGCCTCGCAGGCTCTTTTCGATGGCCTCGATATCGGTGCCTGCCGGCACGCCCTGCATGAATATGCCGAAGGTGGAGCCGAGGTTCTTCATGACATTGAACAGGACGTAGAGCGTTATCAGGCAGGACAATAGCGGATCGAGAAAAGGGATGTCCCTGAAAAGGAGGATGATGCTGATGGCCAGCACTGCAGCCCAGCCCAGCACATCCTCCAGGAGGTGCCATGCAACCATCCTGGCGTTTAGGCCGGTACTTCCCTTGAGCCTGAGCACTGCCGCGCCGTTTACGGCAATGCCGATGAGTGCGAAGAGGACCATGCCCGGAGCATAGGATTGCTCCGGGTGAAAAATCCGGGGCACGGCGTGGAAGAGTATGAAGATAGACCCTCCGATGAGCAGGGCCGCGCTGATCAGGGCGCCCAGAAGCGAGAATCGGCGGTACCCGTAGGAATACAGCGCATCCCCCTTTTTCAGGGAGAGGCGCTCCAGGAACCATGCAGATCCAAGGGCGAAGCTGTCGCCAAGGTCGTGGATGGCGTCCGCCAGGATGGCAAGACTGTTGGTCCACAGTCCTCCGAAGATCTCGATGACGGTGAAAAAGAGGTTCAGAAAAAAAGCGAGCCGGATATTGCCCAGATCGCTGTGGTTGTCGTGATGATTATGGTCATGCCCCATGGCGGTCATGTTCCTTTGATATCAGCCTCTACCTGTGAGATGGCATATCCGGCAGGAAGGATTCATGGGAAGAACCCCGGGGCAGGGACCCTTCCCGTCATTGGTAAGGCTCTTCTCCATTGATGAAATATTGCCGTTCTAAAGGGTTAGAACACTTTGCTCAGGCCCGCGCTCAGGGTGAAGCCCTTATAGTCCAGGTCTTCGTCCGGGTGATACCAGTTCTTCTTGTCTTTCATGGTAAACAGATTCAGCCCGATACTCCCCTTGGTGTCCTCGGTGAAGGTCTTCTCCATCCCGCAGCCAAGGGATATCTTCCGGCGTCCGCCTGCATAGTAGGGGGAATCCTCATCAAAGCCGTTCTCCGCAATGGTAAGAAAGCTTATGTGGGATATCACGGAAGTGGTGGAGTTGAGGAAGCATGTCTCCTTAAGGGTTGCCTGCCATTCATCGCCGTAGTTTTTCTCGCTGTTTGTCGGCGTTGCCGTAGCGGTGTAATATTCGCCCTTGGCCCGGAAGATGCCGGTAATGTCTGCATCCATCTGCCATGACGGCCTGGTATAGGTTGCGCCAAGGCCCAGGAGCGTGAGGGCCCCTTCCTTGTAATAGTCGTTGCCGTCCACCTTGTCTTTGGTGTACCCGGCATATTCGCCAAGTAACCTGCACTGCAAGTCTTCCGTAAAGGCGTATACTGCCTCGGCGGTCACGGTCAGGACATCGCCGGGATCGAGGTCCTGGATCATTTCGGAGTAATCATATTCCCCTCTCCACTGGTACCCCATGCCGAACCCGGCCGTAAGCCGTTCCCATTCCCTGGACACGCCAAGATAGGGATTTATGTTGAACCCCTCGCCGAAAGAGGTGATGGGCAGAAGGTCAGGGGGCAGGGCGGTGAGGGCCAGTTCATCGCCCTTGAAATCGGTGTACCCGGTGGGCAGATTGAATCCGCATCCGAAAAGGAGGTCAGCCGGGGCCCGGCCGATTATTTCATAAGAGAGGTTTATCTTGGTGTCGAGAAAACGGCTTAAGGATACGGAGTCTCCCTCGTCGGGCTTAATGGAGGTGGAGACAAAGGCGTTTAAAAGCTGGCCCTTGAAACCCTCGTGTACGAATTCAGCGTGTATGGGAACTGCCACCTGGGTGCCTTTGTCACTGTTGTCGTTCTTGAACCAGGTGAAGCTTGCCCCGAGATCGAGCTGCTTCTCAATACAAAACACAGTGGTGCAGGTGAGGGCCAGCAGTAAGGTGACTAAAAAGATCAATCTATATACCATATACATACCTCTCTTAGTAGGCCACATTAGTCAGTTATAACTGTCAGTTCCACATATTCGTAGTCACTCTCCTGAGGAGAACCATTATCTGTTACAATGAATTTGAGGAAATATGTTCTTGGATTTGTCTCACTTGGGGTGAAAGTGAAGGTCTGGGTAGCTGGCGTGAATACTGCCCCTGTTGGCCAGTTATGATCAAACTGAGCCTCCGCGCTGAATGTCAGCCCATTATTTTCCGGGTCCGTGGCTGTCACTGTGAACTGAATTTGTTGATTGTTCTGCACAACACGGTCTCCGATGGGATCAAGGGTAGGGGGTCTGTTCACATTGCCCACCGTGAATACCACGTCCTCGGAATCTGATAGGTCGTCAACTGCATCTGTAGCGGTAAAACGGAGCCAGTAATTCCCCGGTATAGTAGTATTTGACCAAGAAAAACTCTGAGTAGTTCCTGGTAATGATAATCCTGTTGGGGGTGTTTTGTCTTCAATTACATCGTACATATAGTTTATAGCATTACCATCCTGGTCTGTGGCCGTTGCCGTAAATGCAACCGTACCTCCCTGGTTTATCTGCCTTGATCCGATTGTAGCAAGGACAGGGTAATGGGGTCCGTAATTTGGAACAGTTGTAAAAGTAGTTTGGTATCGTTGTATGGACACCCATGCTTAGTCGCTCATTATCGGCGTACCGTTATCCGTCACGATGAACAGAACTTTATATTCACCAATAGGGTCATAGGGTGATGCCGTCCATGTAAAGGTCTGAGTGGCCGGATCGAAACTCGCAGAGAGATAGGTATCATTGGCATCTCGGGGTAGGTCTGCGGCATAGAAGGTAAGCGTATCACCATCGGGATCAAGTGCTGAGACCTGGAATGAGAGCGAGCTTACGGAAGGATAGCCTAAAGTGAGGTTGGTGGGAACGGTCAGCACCGGGGGCTGGTTCACATTACCCACGGTTATGTTCACATTCAGGCTGGCACTCTTTGGCGGAGCGCCGTCATCCGTTGCCAGGAAAGTCACGGTGTAGTTTCCGCCCTGGTCATAAGCCGGGGTCCAGTAGAAGCTTCCGGTAGAAGGATCAAGTGTGGCGCCCGCGGGCAGGTTGGTGGAGCTGTAGGTGACATTGTCTCCGTCAGGGTCTGGTGCGCTTATGATAAAGGTCACCAGCTGCAGCTCACTGACCTGCTGGTCGGCAATGCTGTCAAAGACAGGCGGATTGTTAAACCCGGTCAGTTGGATGAGCCCGGCATCGGTGGTCTGCCCCGCAATAACCTCTATGCCCCCCGTACTGCCCTGGAGGACTGCATTCCCTTCCGAGTCGTTCAGAGATAAGGAAATGCTGTATCCGGCTCCTTCCTCTATGCCGCTGATGGTCCCTTCTCCTGTGTCGCACGGCCAGGGTCCGCCTGTGGTGACGAGGTTCTCCCGGCTGTCGTAAACCTGGGCGACCACACTCACAATCCCGTATTCGACGCAGGGGATGTCGGTGGCCTTGTATCGGAGCAGGGATGCTTCCTTTTGGGGCATCTTCAGTGAAAAGGAGATGCTGCCCGTGCCGTTTCCACCGTCTTTGGTGCAGGCGCTTAACAGCAGTGCCAGAAAGAGTACCGCAAGATATCTGTTCCTCAGGATTGATGCGCTGTCCGCCGCCCTTTGGCCTGCGTGAGAAGAATGGATGATGTGCATGGTATATCCCTTTCCTACCATCTGACGAGGATCTCGCCGCTGGCTGCCGGCCTGAACTCCCGGAAGGTCGAAATATTCTTTTTGTTGCTGAGCGCGGACGAATTCTGTTCTTCCTGTGTGGCCAGGACAGCACGACTCCTCGGGTTGATGGTCACAAGTTTCAGATCCTGGAGTTCCTTGATGGCATTTGCAGCAGGGGTTATTTTCGGATCATGCTCAAGTGCCTTGCGATAGTAGAGATCCGCTGCACCGTAGTTTCCCCGGTCGCTTGCATCGAGTCCCATGGAGAGGTACAACAGCGCTTGGTAGCTTGTCGTCAGAGGTTTTTTGAGCCGTTCCCTCTGTTCCCGTGTGAGCCGCACCTTGAGCAGCTCGATGATCTCGAAGAGGACTTTTTTCTCCATGTCGAAGATCTTTTCAATCTGCCCGCCTGCAGAAGGCCTGCCCAACGAACTCTGGTCCTTTACCTGGAGGAGGTCCGAGGATATACCGATCTCAGGTGCCTGGCCGCTTGTGATATCTCCGCCCACCAGGTAGCTCGCGCCGAGCAGCTTGCCTACCCTTGGCGTGGAGTTGCTGTCCACGATCCCGGACGCACCGAGCTTGAGTTCTTCCAGCAGGGCCTGGAGTTTAACCCGCTCCACCACCTGAAGGCCTTCCACCTGGTGGAGGTCTGTCATGAGCATAAAGGCGAAGCCCTTCTGGAGAGGATCCAGAGAGGCCTGTCCGGATTTGTTCCGAAAGGCCAGCACGGCAAGCGTATTCCGTGCGGCAACGGTTTCCTGAGACTGTTCCTGGCTGATGGCCGTCTTGGCCCAGGCCCTGTCGTCATCACCCACGACCTGGCCCGCCGAGGCATCCGGTTTGCATAGAGCGCACAGGAAAAAGCATGAAAGGATGAAGATCATGGTCTGTTTCATATTGTTACGTCCTTTTTCGTCATGAATGGCTGCAGTTCCTGCATTGATACATGCGAGGCCACGAGTATCCATACAGTCTCTGAAAAATGGGGGAAAACGCCTCATGCTCATAAACGACCTCACAGAGAGGTAACTGCCAAGGGCCTCCATGGAGCGGCCGACACACAATATCCCAACGGGAAACATTGTTTATTATAAAGTGAATACCGGTAATGTCAAGCAGACCTGTGGCCGGAGTGACCGGTATCTTCAAGAAGGCATGTCAGATATGCAGGGACTTCAGGCAGAGTGCTGTTCCTTATGGATCACTCAGTATTCGAATTCGTAGGCGCCCATGTCCACAATACCTCCGATGATGCGGGGGCTCCCTGCAAGGTCCGCGTCAATCATGCACGGGGCTTCATTGAAGCCTTCGTCGATACATGGCGAGCCATGGGTCAGCCGGAAGTCCCCTGCGGCAGGGTCTATGAATGCAGGGTCTTCATCAATGCAGCTCGGGTCCCATGGCGACTCATCGGACGCGAGCTCCACGTCGCTGAACCGGACGGTTACCGTGGAGCTCAGTCCAAAGATCTGCTTCTTGTAGACCCCGAAGCTGTTTGACCTGACAATGGAGTTCCAGACCTCCAGTGAGCTGTTTTCACAGAATATGCCCCCGCCCTTGTAGCTTGCCTGGTTTCCATAGATCGTACAGTTCGTTACGGCTGCATTCTCGCTGTTCCAGATCGCGATCCCACCGCCCCTGTTCCCGGATAATGGAGTGTAGGCGGTATTATCGTAGAAGAGCGAATCAACGATACATACGGCGGGCCCGGTGAAGGCGACCCCTCCTCCGTCTCCGGCCGTATTCCCTCTGAATACGCTCCGTGAGATTCTGGTGTCTGCGGACAGGCCGTAAATGCCTCCCCCGGCATAACCGGTGGACGCCGTGTTGCCTTCAAACAGGCAGTTCTCGACAGTAAGGGTTGAAGCGCTATTGGAGTTGTTTATCCCGCCGCCCCACGAGGCGCTGTTATTCCTGAATGTGCAGTTGAAGACACCCAGCGCTACGGGCAGGGTATTGGATATCCCTCCTCCCGGGTTAGACGGGCTGGAGCCGTTCTGTATGCAGAATCCGTCCATGACAACCGTGCCGGCAGAGCCGGAAATGGAGAAGCAGCGGGTGAGTCCCTGCCCGTCCACGAATACGGTGTTGGCCGTAAAGTCCCTCTGGGAGAGGTAAGTCTCGGATCCGACGAAGCCCCCATAGAGTTCCAGGTCTTTGGTTATTTCGATAGGCTGGGTCAGGAGATAAAACCCTTGCTTCACCCAGATCTGGTCTCCGGGATCTGCAGCCGCAACGGCTTGTGGTATGCCGGGAACCGCCAGTGACCAGCTCCTGCCGGAGTTTCCTGTCTGGCCGTTTACCGGGTCGACATATACGACATTCGCCTGTGAAAGCGAAGGTCCCGAGTAAGAGCCCGAGGCCGGCAGGCGGGCATAGTCGCCGTGCTCGTCGGTAAATGCAAAATAGTAGGTATGTGCCTGAGCGCTCAGCACCCTGCTGCAGGTATAGGTGCCGTTCGATGCCGTACCCGACGAGAGGGTCATGGTGTAGGCAGAGCCGTCTATGTACACGTATGCATTGAGCGGCATGTCTCCGTCTTGATCCGTGTAATGGACGCTATAGGTGAAGGTGGTGGCCGTTGTCCCTGTGCCCGGGTCGACAGTGCCACCCTCGAGGGCAGGGGGATGGTTTACCGTCGGGCCTGTTGCTGCACCCGAGGCCGGGAACCTGGCGGCGCCGCCCGAGCCGTCGGAGAAGGAGAAGTAATAGGAATGGGTCCCGGGTGAGAGTGTCCCCTGATACGTATAGGTGCCGTTTGACGGGGTTCCTGAAGCAAGGGTCATACCCCGGGCTGAACCGTCGATGTATACCGATGCGGTTGCCGGGCTGTTCCCGTCCGGGTCAGAGTAGTGGATGCTGAAGGTGAATATGGTTGCAGTCGTACCTTCGTCCGGGTTTACGTACGGACTGCCGAGGCTCGGGGGATTATTCACCAGAGGGCCTGAGAAGACGCCTGTTCCGGGCTGCCGCGCAGATCCTCCATTCCCGTCACTGAACAGGAAATAATAGGTGTGCGATCCCGGGCCCAGGGATGTCTGGAAGGTATAGATACCGTTCGAGAGGGACGCGCCGGAAGCAAAGGTCATGTCATGGGGTGTGCCGTCGATATACACGTACCTTGTAGAAGGTGCCTGCCCGTCTGGATCCGAGTAATGGATGCTGTAGGTGAATGTCTGGGATGTCGTTCCCGAACCGGGGCTCACTGAAGCGCCGGCCAGCACCGGTGAATGGTTTACAAAGGGCCCTGCATATGAGTCTATGACAGGCAGTCTGGCCGAGCCGCCTTTGCCGTCGGAGAATGAGAAGTAGTAGGCATGGGTTCCTGGCGGCAGGGTGGTGCTGAAGGTATAGGTGCCGTTTGATTCCGTACCGGACGAGAGTGCCATGATATGGGCATTCCCGTCTATGTAAACGTATCCGGTCGAGGGGCGGTCCCCGTCCTGATCCGAGTAGCGGACGCTGTAGGTGTATGGGATGCCTGTAGAGCCGTCAACAGGGTTTACCCCCGGGCTGTCGATGACGGGTGCATGATTAGGCGGCCCGGCAACAGAGGGCCCTGAAGAGGTCCCGCTTGTCGGTGCCTGGGCAAAGCCTCCGTTCCCGTCGGTGAAGGAGAAATAATAGGTGTGCGGTCCGGGCCCGAGGGTGGTGCTGTAGGTATAGGTGCCGTCCCATGCGCTCCCCGACGAGAGCTCCATGGTGTACGGGGTGCCGTCGATGTACACCGATGCAGTTACAGCGGGGTCGTTGTCCGGATCTGAATAATGGACGCTGTAGGTGAAGGTTTCCCCTGAATTACCCTCGTTGGGGCTAATACTCCCGTTGTTCAGCACCGGGGCGTGGTTGAGCGGTCCGGTCACCGTAATCCCTGATGAGTATCCCGAGGCGGGCACCCGCGCCGAACCCCCATGACCATCGGAGAAGGAATAGTAATACGTGTGAGGCCCTGCCTGCAGCCTGGTTGTATAGGTATAGGTTCCATCCCATGCCGCATGTCCGGCCGTAAGGGCCATGAGGTGGGGGATGCCGTCGATGTATACATGGCGTGCCGAGGGGTTGTGTCCGTCCTGGTCTGTGTAATGTATGCTGAAGGTGAAGACCGTGTCCGTACCGCCGGTTTCAGGGCTCACCAGGGCGCTGCCGAGCGCAGGTGCATGGTTTGATGTATCGGGCGAAATGATTATGTTTACCGTTGCCGTGTCTGATCCGCCATGGGCATCCTTTGCCTCATAGGTGAAACTGTCGGTGGTGTCGCCTCGGCCATCGTGGGTGTAGCGGAAGGTCCCGTCCGCATAGAGGGTCAAATTGCCGTGGTCCGGCCCCGATATGGGCTTTGTGTCAGCGGTGAGGCTGTGCGTGTCAGGGGCGATGTCATTGTGCAGCAGGCTTGCATATCCGGAATCAAGCACGGTTACGGTGCCCCCCCGGTTAACCGTGGCGCAGTCGTTGAGCGCATCGAGGAAGACCTCTTCAGAGCTCAGAAAATCGATCTCTATGACGGCCTCGGCCACCTTACCGGCTATGACCGTGATGTTCGACTTTTTACCGGTTAAAATGAGCCTTCCCTCGTCGTTGTTGAGGTTGACGCGCACAGACCTGTTGTTTCCATGCTTGATCCTGGTCAGAGACCCTTGCCCTGCATCGCAGCTCCAGGGGCCTCCGCGGGCCAGCAGGACATTGTCCTCGTCATACACCTTTGCATCCAGCACGGAGATGCCGAATTCGACGCAGCGATCCGAGATCGCTTTGTACCGGACAGGGGCGTCAGCTGTAGAAATGGCTGATTGAGGAAACTGCAGCGAAAGGCTTAAGGCCCCCGTTTCAGGAGAAGACCCGTCACCTGAACTGCTGCAGGAGCACAGGACAAGAATGAAAAGGTACAGGAAAAGGCGCAGAACATGCACACGGGCCTCAGTGGTCTTTAATCCTTGATTGTGCCTCCCAGCGGGTGTTTGAAGAGGTGAATACGGAATGCGGGGATTCTCCCTCATTCCTTCTCTATTCACATATCCTCTCGCCATGTGCTCCATGTATCCCTTTCTCTTCCGCCTGGGTGACAATGCCTCATGCCGCCGGGCCTTATCAGGCGCGATGCCCTTTCTCTTTGGTTATAGCATTCATGCAGAGGGATAACGATACTACTCTACCTTGGGACATAAAGCAATATTCATGCAAAACATATATACTAAATAATATTAACATGTTCAAAGCAATTATCAAGGGGGCTTGCCGCAAATAAGGGCAATGAGGTTCTTAGTTTGAAGAAAAATATTTCTCATATATTGCGGAATGGTTCGATTTGTTGATAAAAATGTGTGACAATTTTTCAGGTCATTTTGCCGATGAATAGAACAGCTATGGACAAGGTGAAAACAGACAGCGGTTTCCAGCTCTGGAGAGTACTTATGGCGATCCTTGTGGTGAGCGTATTCGCAGGGACGGTCATGCAGCTCAAAACGGTGTTCTCTTTCAAGCCGATGACCTCCATGATCCACCCGGGATCGGGCGTGAGTAATCCGTTCAAATCGATCTTTACGGATAAGGCCTCCAAAGGGGTTGCCGGCCACAGGGCACGCGTTTCCGAGCATGACGGCGCATTGAGGCTGGACAAGGAAGTGCTCTTACGCCTGCAAGACCGCTATGGAAAGGAACTGAACAATCCAAGGATACAGGTCCAGGCCATAGAAGAGATCCAGAGGCTCCTGGAATCCAAGTATCCGGCAAACGTTCAGGCCAGGATGGGCGAGGCCATAAGAATCGTGTTTCCCGCTCATGCCGAACAGCTCTTGAAGATGTCCGCCAAGTTCACCCTCTATGGCACGTGGCTAAAAGGCGCCTGGGGTGGGCTCCTGGGAAGGAGCAAACAGGAGCGGGAAGCAGTCATCAAGGAAAAGCGCCGGGAAATTTTCGGGACTGATGCTCAAAAGATCTGGCCGGAAGATCTGCGGCCAAAGACAATAAGCCAGGTATTGAGCGGATTGAACAAGGTTAAAGGCTCCTCACTGGAAGACAAGCTGTCCTTTTTCAGTGATACCATACACCAGGAATATGCCCTGGAGGCGCAGGCCTATATCAAGGAACATCAGAAAGAGCTCCTGGAGCGTTTTGTTAAACTCGAAAGCGTCCAGACAGACCTGAAAACGATGCAGCCTCAGGTGAGGAGACAGAACCTGATGACCATAGGCCGGACCCTTGGGATGGATGAAAGCGACCTGGCCCGGTGGATTGCGTTGGAAAAGACCCGGGATGAGCGGTGGAGCAGGGGAGACTCGTACATGAAGGAACGCAAACAGGTGATAGATAAGGTTCCTGAGGCCCTTCGCGAGCTCTTGCTGAACGAATTGAGGCAGAAATATTTCGACAAAGAGGCAGCCAGGATAGCATCAGAGGAAAAGTCCGGATATTTCAGGTTCAAGGTCAAAAGGGTTTACGGGTTGAACTAGCATTCTATCCTGAGTTTGTGTTCGAAGTGGTGCAAAAACTCAATCCGTTAAAGGAGGTGATCTCTTTAGCCTTTGAGAGATGCTGAATTTACCTCTCATTGAAAGGCTAAAGAGATCACCTCCTTTAACGGACCTGTAAAAACAATTCAGTTCACCCTAAAAATTATAATTTTAATGAACACCTTAAAAGCGTGTCGGATGTGTATGGACGCATTCAAATGCACAATCCGGGATTACAGTGGGGTGCAGCCGGTAAGGCTCAACACATCTCAGTCAGGCTCAAACATCGTAAGTGCGTCCCGGCTACGAGCCTGCAGATGTGCGAATGCCTCTACTCGGTTTTTAACATGTATTGAAAGCGGATGGTATAGATGGCGATGCCGAAGGCAACGGCCGCGTTCAGGGAGGTCTTGATGCCCTGCATGGGTATGGAAAGCACCTTCTCGCACTTCTCCAGTATGCCCGGATCCACCCCGCAGACCTCGTTGCCCACGACGATCACTATGGGTCTTTCGTCCGGTTCAGGGCGGACCTGATGGATCGGTATGGACCGCTCTCCTCCCTCGATGGCCCACAGACGCATCCCCTGCGATACGAGCTTTTCGGCTGTAGTAAACCCATTGAGGCTGTGGCTCCAGGCAATGACCTCATCAGCGCCGAGGGCCGTTTTCCTGAGCCTGGGATTATGGGGCGTGGGAGTGATGCCGCACAGATGTATATGAGAGATGCCTGCCCCGTCAGTGCTCCGGAATATGGAACCCACGTTGTAGATGCTCCTCAGGTTATCCAAAAGCACCTCGATACGCGGCAGGGCCATACCCGACGGCATGGGGGCGGCCTTGTGCTCTTCATAGGGATCACTGACGGGCACGGCGGGCGACCCGCACCTGGGACAGGCCAGGTCGTCCGAATGGCCGTGGATAATGGGAAAACGGAGACCGCACCCGTGCTTCGTGCAGCATCGTATCTGGAGTCTCACCGTGGGCCGCATGCGCATTACCTACCACAGGCCCTGTCCCTAAGGAATGATAAATGGGGACATGAAGGCCCCCTTCACATCGATGAGGCCGAAATGCATGCCTTGAACTGGTAAGTTTTCCCCCCCGGATATTCTCTGCCCGGGTCCTTACAGACAAAAGGAGGCTATTGACAGCATGCTCACGGGCCTTACTTTAATAGTGAGCAGCACGCAGGGCGACAGTCCAAGGGGGGGCGTATGAAGATCCTGATGTATTACGACGGTACAGAGGAATCAAAGGAGGCCATACCTGTTGCAAAGTTGCACGGCAAGGCCTTTCAGGCAAAGGTGGAAGTGGTTTCTTCTTTTCCCAGTGGAGGAGAGTCGCACCTGAAAGACATCGAGGAGAGGGAAAACGAACTCGAATACGTCAAGACCGTTTTTGAAAAAGAGAATATCCCCTGCGAGACCCACCTGCTCATCCGTGGGCATGAGGCGGGCGAGGACATCGTCAGGTTTGCCTTGGAGAAGGACGTGGACGAGATCATCATCGGTACCGAGAAGCGGACCAGGGTGGAGAAGTTTCTCCTGGGCTCGGTGGCCCAGCATGTCATACTGAACGCGAACCGGCCTGTGGTCGTTGTCTGATCAGGTCCGGTTCCGGCTGCGCAGCTTCCTCTTCTCCGGCTCTCAGATCAGCCGGACCTTTACAGGTGTATGTTTCCGGGATAAACTGGTCTGTGCATCACCAGGTATCTGATGCACCGATCGGTAGACTCTGGAGAACATGATGGGCGTTGAAGAGGTGCGGGCATTCTTTCTGGAAAAGGGCCTTGAATATGAAATAAAGGAGCTTGAGGAGGGCACCGAGACCGTCGAACGTGCTGCAAAGGCACTGGGTGTCGTACCCGCTCTCATCGCCAAGACCCTGGCCTTTCATATGGATGATACGGGCATTATTATCGTAACAAAGGGTGATGCAAGGATTGACAGCAGGAAATTCAAGCAGGTCTTCCGCACAAAGCCAAAAATGCTCGCGGCTGACGAAGTCTTTCACCTGACCGGTCACAGGGTGGGGGGCGTATGCCCCTTCGGCCTGAAGACGCCCATGAAGGTTTTCCTCGATGTGAGTCTGAAGCCCTTTGAAATGGTCTATCCCGCCGCCGGGTCTGCCAACTCCCATATCGGTATCGCCCCGGACGACCTGTGCAGAATCACCCAGGCCTGTTGGGTGGATGTGTGCAAGCCGGATGTCGATCAGTGAAGGGTGGCAGGCAAGCAGGGTTGGAATTCACCCGGGGGGGCGTGGTCGGGACCGCCCTTTGATCTACCGCATGAGAGACATGGAGGAGTGATGAAAAAGGCGCCAATCGGTTCAGGACTGGATTGTTTCATCGCAAAGGCACTCGAACTCGGGGCACAAGGTGCGAAAGTGATCGATGCCGCAAGCATCGTGACTGCCGCCTGGGTGCGCCTGAAATGCCAGTTCGGATGCGACGGCTACAATGAAGGCCTCTGCTGCCCTCCTCATACGCCGAAGCCCGGGGAGACACAGGAGGTCATAGATTGCTACCACCGCGCGCTCCTGGTTCACTTTCCGAAACTCGGCAGGCCGAGCAGTGTGGTCGTCGAGCTCGAGCGCGACATTTTTCTCTCCGGGTTCTACAAGGCCTTCGGCTTCGGCGCAGGTCCCTGCAGGTTGTGCCGGAAGTGCCATCTCGATGCATGCACCCATCGGGATAAGGCCAGGCCCTCCATGGAGGCATGCGGCATAGATGTGTATGCCACCGCCCGCGACAACGGCTTTCCCATAGAGGTGGTCCGGGACCGCTCATGCGCCCAGAACTACTACGGGCTCATCCTCATAGACTGAATGATTGAAGGGCCGTGTGTACCTGTGTTGATTGCTAAAGGATGGGCCCCGAGGCTGCCCCTGCGGGCAACGTGTCAGAATGATAAGGAAGTATAGCGTGAGGGGGGGGGGGAGCATATATTACCTTCATCATGCCCTTGAAGAGCCATTGTCATTTCTTATTATTTATTAATCACGAGAAATCATTCCCTGGAGGTTTTGTGCCATGAAACCCATAGTCATCATAGGTGCGGTGGCCGCCGGCATGAGCGCGGCGAGCGTCATCAGGCGTAAACGCAAGGATCTGCACACGATCGTCTTCGGCAGGGAGCACTATATATCGTATGGCGCCTGAGGCATGCCCTACTATGTATCCGGGTTGATACATAAATCCGACCAGCTGCTGGCGCTTTCACCCGAAGAGGCCATAAACAAGCGGGGCATCGATCTGAGGACACGCCACGAGGTGACCCGCATCGACCGTCCGGCAAAGAGGGTTGCCGTGCATGACCTGGAAACAGGCAACACCTTTGAGCAGGAGTATGAAAAGCTCATCCTTGCCATCGGTGCAAGGGCCATAAGGCCGGATATGCCCGGCATTGACCTGCCCGGTATATTCACCCTCAAGGAGTTTCAGGACGTTCTCGATCTGAAGGGCTTCATGGAACACGTAAAGCCCACCCGCAGCGTCATCATAGGCGGAGGTTATATCGGCATCGAGGTGGCGGAGGCCTTTGTCTCTCTGGGCATGGATGTGACAATGGTCGAAGCCCTGCCGAGGATCATGTCGATCATGGACGAGGACATGTCGAGGCTCGCAGAAGAGGAGATGGCCGGGAACTTCATCAAGATCATCACGGCCAGAAAGGTTGTCGGGTTCAGGGGTTCCGGGCGTGTCCGCAAGGTGATTCTCGATGGCGGGGATTCGCTCGATGCCGATTGCGTGATAATGTCCATCGGGGTGGTGCCCAACAGCGATCTGGCTATGAAGGCCGGCCTCGAACTGGGGGAGCGTGGCGCCATAAAGACAGACCGGTTTCAGAAGACCAGCGACCAGGATATCTTTGCCGCCGGGGACTGTGCCGCCTCCTATCACCGGGTTCTGAAACAGGATGTATTCATCCCCCTGGGTCTCACTGCCAACCGCCACGGCAGGATGTGCGGGGAAAACCTGGTGGCAGAACTGGCGGGGGAGGCCATGAAGCCGTTCCCCGGCATCATGGGCACTGCCATAGCCAAGGTGTTCGACCTGGAGATGGGGAAGACCGGCATCGGCCAGTCGGATATCGACAGGTACAAACCGAGCGGTATCAGTTCTGTGGCAGTCAAGGCCAGGAATCTCCCCGGGTATTACCCGGGCTCCTCGGACCTGTGGGTGAAACTGTATTTTCATGAGGCATCCGGGGTTATCATGGGCGGGCAGGTCGTCGGCAAGGGAGGTGTAGCCATGAGGCTTGACACCCTGGTGGCGGCGGTGAGTGCCGGCATGACGCTGGAAGACCTGTACGGACTCGACATGGCCTATGCACCACCCTTTGCCCCGGTGTGGGACCCTCTGCTCGTGGCCGCCAAGGCGGGGATGAAGTAAAGCACGCCATTGTTGGCGTCACACCATGGGCCAGGTGCAAAATAAAAGTCCGGGCCGGGTATGATCCGGAATACGTTATCGGGTACGGTTATTTCTCCCGTGACGTGGTTCCCTTAAGAGTAAAGCCTGGGATTTGAAATACCTTTCTTCACAGTACCTGTTCACCTTTTCCTCCCAGCCGTCATATTATCTCCCCCATCAGGCAACATTTGCTCCCCCTGCAGTGAAAATTTTCCCATGGGGCATGGGTTCATCATCTCCGTGATTGAGGACGGGCCTTGCCCGGCAATGTCTTGGCACCATGGTTGCTCATACAGCCGGCAAAGACTTTGTGTATGGAGGCGACAATGCAGTCACCCTTAGTGGCACTCATGGAAATTGCCGGTGGAGCAGCAGACCTCGTGAAGAGGGCCATGGGTAATGGTACGCCCAAGGCAGGGTTTGACGAGCAGTTTCAGAAGGTCCTTGCAGAGGCGCCCGGGGTGGAGAGAAACTTGAAGGGAAAGACCACGGAGGGAAAAGGCGGCATACATGAGGACATGAAGGCCGTTTTTGAAGACCCCCGGGCGGAACAGGTGCTGCAGTACCTGGCTGCGCTGAACTCCCTGGGACTGAACATGGAAGACGCGAAGGCCCTGCTTTCGGGTGAGGGCGAGATTTCCGACGGTGGATTAAAGGCAATCCTTGCCGCCATGGGGATCAAGGGTGCCGATTGTGCGCAGCTCATGACGGATCCTGAGCTGGTGGCGGGCCTGAAGGCCCGGATCGGCCAGACGGTATCGGCCGGCTTTCAGGAGGGGCTCAATCCCCTCCTGCAGTCCACCGGTGAAGGCATCTCAGATGAAATGCTGGCCGCGCTCATGAACTCAAGCGGGCTGGCTGATGATGATATCACGCAACTTATGGCAGACGCTGCAAAGGTGGCCGAGCTCAAGACGCTGATCGCCCATGCCGCCTCAACCGAGGCTGATGGCCTTTCCCAGGGCACGGCAGGCGAGACGGCGGACCAGGAGCTGAAGGCGCTCCTGGCAGCCATGGGGATGCAGGATCCGGATATCGAGCGGTTCCTGGCAGACCAGGAAAAGGTATCGTCGCTCAAGATAAAACTGGCTGAGATATCCTCTTCGGGCATCAACAGCCGGGTCGGAGGCGCTCTTCCTGATATCGATAAGATGATGGGGCAGATCGACACCCTCAATGCGATGATCGCCCAGTTTGCGGCATCAAAAGGGTTTCCTGCAGGCATTACGAAAGGGATCGATCCGCTCGTCTTCAAGACGGTTACGGCCGAGATCCCGCAGGTATCCTCGGCGATCAAGGAGTCCGTAGCCGGGTATCTCACGTCCAATGGCATGGGCGCATACCTTCCCGAAGCTTCCCACTCGGTCGCTTCCACGGCCGGGGCCTCGGACGCCCCCGCCATGACCCAGGTTCTTGAGGCCGTAGATACCCTTGAGAAGACCTTCAACATCCCGAAGAAAACAGTTCAGGACCTCATATTCTCCTCAACCCCGGAGGTCAGGTCGGCTGCCGTCGATGAGGCTGCTTCACGGGTCAATGAGTTCCTCACGGCTAATGCCGGCAAGGACCTCACAAAGCAGGTCGAAGGCGCCTTAAGCCTCCTGAAAGGCACACTTTCCAAGGAAGAGTTCGCCAAGATGGAGAATGTCCTCAAGGCATTCAACCAGGATCCGGCGCTAATCGGCCAGGGGGTCACCATTGACAGGCATGGCATGCAATCCATTGCCAGGGCCTTGGGCGCCGATCCGGGTCTTGCGCGAAACAGTTATACCCAGCAGGTCATGGATCAGATATCGCAGGCACTGCCTGCAGGTATAAAGGCGGGCGAAGGTTCCATGATCCTGAAACTCAACCCACCCATGCTCGGAAGGGTGGATGTGGATATCCGCATGCAGGACGGCAAGATACTGGCCTCATTCAAGGCGGACCAGAGCGTTACCCGCGAAATACTCCAGCAGAACATGCACCTCCTGAAGGATGCGCTGTCAGACCAGGGCATCAAGGCTGCCCAGTTCGTGGTGAGCGCCGATTCTTTCAACTCGCGCGAGCACCGCGAGGCGTATGCGGCCTGGGCCGGTTACGAACAGGGCAAGGGCGGGTCTTCACGGCAGGGTAATGGGACTGGTACGGGAAGCTCCCGGAAGGACCAGGATGAATACGGCCATACATATGAACCCTTGAACAGGTACGCCGGTAACGGCAGACTCGATATTATTGCCTAAGGAATGGAGAGAAGGAGGAGATAATGGCTATCGGATTGGATAACATCCTGGCTACCCAGTCGGTTGCGGACACTGCATCGGCGAGCGCGGCCACGGACAAGATCGCCGAGCAGAAGAACATGTTCTTGACCCTGCTCGTCAAGCAGCTCCAGTACCAGGACCCGCTGAACCCCATGGAGAATACCGAGTTCACCGCACAGCTCGCCCAGTTCTCTCAGCTTGAGTCACTCGCCGAGATGAACAGCAGCATTCAGACCATGACGCAGTACCAGAACTCCATGAACAGCATGGCAGCGGCCTCGTTCATCGGGAAGCAGGTGAACGCCAGCGGCAACATCATCTCCTACTCCGGAGGAGAATCCACCATTGATTTCAACGTTCAAGACAAAGCCGCCAGTGCGACGCTGACGATCTATAACGCCGAGGGCACCTCCGTACGCACCATTGATATGAAGAATGTCCAGCAGGGGGATGTGTCATGTATCTGGGACGGGAAAAACAACAACGGAGAAACCGCCAGTCCCGGCACCTATTATTTCGGTATCAGCGCCACCGGTTACTCCGGGGAGGCTGTGAGTACCAGTTCATATGCGAACGGAACTGTCACGGGTATCAAGTTCGAGAACGGGACCATTTTCCTTCAGGTCGGCGACAAGGAAGTAACGCTCGCCAATATTAAAAAGATAAACAACTAAGCGAAGAAGAAGAAAAGGAGGCACAAATGAGTATATCCAGTTCACTGTTTTCAGGCATCAGCGGTCTTTCCACCAACGGCAACGCCATGAGCGTCATCGGCGACAATATCGCGAACGTGAATACTATAGGCTACAAGTCCAGCAGGACCACGTTCCAGGACGTCCTCGCCCAGTCGGTGGCCACGGCTTCCGGCACATCCCAGATCGGCCGCGGCGCCGCGCTGAGCACCATCGACACCCTGTTCCAGCAGGGCTCCTTCGAATCCACGTCCAATGCCACCGACCTGGCCATCGGCGGCAACGGCTTCTTCATCGTATCGCCCCAGGGCGAAGAGACAAAGTACTACACCAGGGCAGGCCAGTTCCGGTTCGACGCGGACGGCTATTTCATCAATCCAGAGGGGTACGTGGGCCAGGGATGGTCGCTGGACGACAGTGGCAATGACGTGGGGACCCTGCAGCCGATCCGCCTCAGCGCCTTCACCTCGCCCCCGGAGCCCACGAATGCGGTAACCGCCATCACGAACCTCAACAGCCAGGACACCTCGAATGTGGCAAGCCTCTTCAACAGTGCCTGGGACGCAAATAATGCCACAGAGCCCATCGGGGACGCGCAATACGGGTATCAGACCTCCATCAGGGTCTACGACTCGCTGGGCCGTTCCCACGACGTCACCGTCTATTATGACAAGGCACTTGGCAGCGAGTACGACGATGGTGCAAACGCCAATATCGAGAATACCTGGGAGTACCTCATGACCTGCAATCCGGCCGACGACCTCAGGACAGCCTTTGCCACCGCCGACGCCCGGGGGGTCCTCATGAGAGGGACCTTGTCGTTCAATGCCACAAGCGGCTCCCTGGAGAGCCAGACCTCATTCGTGTGGGACGGACTCGGGGACCCTGACGTCGATGGCAGCTGGATACCGGCCACCACCTTCTCGGCCGATGGCTACCCCGAGGTCAATGCCGAGTTCGTCGCCAACGTCCCCCAGACGATCGCCTCAGAGTTCGGTTCACGCAGCACCACCAGCGCGTGGGTGGGAGGTGCGGCCAATGTTGGCGCCATCGCGGCGGACGGGTTACCGACATCATCCTGGGAGCCCCAGGCACTGACCTCAACCCAGTATGCATCCTCATCCACCACCATCTACCAGACCCAGGACGGGTACGGCACGGGGTTTTTGGAGAACATCTCCGTGGGTACCGACGGCATCATGGTGGGCCATTACTCCAACGGCCAGATCCTGAACCTCTACCGGGTTGGCATTGCCAAGTTTAACAACCAGCAGGCACTGTCCAAGGTAGGCGGCAACCTCTGGAGCGCCACCCGTGAATCTGGCGATGCCATAACCGGCCATCCAGGAGAGAACGGGCTAGGCAGGATATCGTCAAACTCCCTGGAACAGTCCAATGTGGACATCGCCGCCGAGTTCGTGAAGATGATCACCACCGAGCGCGGTTTCCAGGCAAACTCCAGGATCATCACCACGGTAGACAGCATGCTTCAGGAGCTCATCAACCTGAAGAGATAAGACATGATTGATCTCATCAGCCCGGCAGCAGGTGAAAGCAACCCTGCTGCCGGGCTGCGTCAAATTTATGACCTATTCAGCCATGCCCTCCTGTCTTGTCAAAAATCGATAACTTGCTGATATAATATAACAAATTACCATTATCATTTGGTGGCACATCCCTTGCTTTCCTCGAGGCAGTAATCCAGATTGCACGAGGTAAGGGGTCTGTATGGATTTTGCAACCATTATTGGAGTGTTGGTGGCCTTCGGGATGGTCTTCATGGGGATCGTCTCCGGGAGTCCTTTGACCCTGTTCGTCGATATCCCGAGCGTAATGATCACCATCGGAGGCACCTTCGGGATCATCTTCATCAACTACCCGTTGAAGGATGTGGTGGGGGTAATAGGCGTTATCCGGAATGTATTTTTCACCCAGCATCGGGAGATTCACGTGCTGATCCCCATGTTCGTGGACTTCGCCACACAGGCACGTCGCGAAGGGATCCTGACCCTGGAGAGCGCGGCTGAGGAGCTCAAGGACCCGTTCTTCAAGCAGGGTCTGGAACTCGTTATCGACGGCCTTGAACCCCAGGCCATCCGCGATATCCTGGAGACCGAGATCGAACACATCGAGCAGCGGCACATCAAAGGCGCGGACATCCTCAACTCAATCGGCATGTATGCCCCTGCCATGGGGATGGTCGGAACGCTCATCGGGCTTGTTCAGATGCTCCAGTCCATGTCCGATCCATCGTCAATAGGACCGGCCATGGCCGTTGCCATCATCACCACCTTCTACGGCGCCATCATGGCGAACCTGATAGCTCTGCCCATGGCGGGAAAGCTCACCATGCGCTCCAGGGAAGAGGTCGTGGAGAAGGGCATGATCATCGAGGGTATCATGTCCATCTCCGCCGGCGACAATCCCAGAATCGTGGAGCGCAAGCTTCATTCATTCCTGGCCCCGACGCTGAGAGAGTCGGCCATGAACCATATGCGGGGGTAGATGGAAATGGCGAGGAAGAAAGTCATCTATGTAGAGCCTCCCAGGAGAAATACGATCATTCTGTATGGCTCGCTCTTCCTTATCATACTGACCTTCTTTGTCTGTCTGAGTGCCATCAGTATCCTGGACAATAAACGGATGAAGATGGCCATGGGTTCAATCTCGGGCAGCTTCGGCGTACTGGAAGGGGGGAGAAGCCCCTTTTCCGACGGCTCCAGGAACACCATGCCTCCCAGGCCGCCCATTGAGAGCGGCAGGATGAACCTGAGGAGCATCCAGAACACACTTGCCGATACGGGGATTGTCAGCGGCATCAGTGTGACCGGCGGCAAGCTCGGGGCGACCATAACCATCAAGTCACCCATCCTTTTCGAAGGGCAGACCGATGTGTTCAGCAAGGGCAGCGGCACTGTACTGGCAGCCATAGCCAGGGTCATCTCCCAGGGGGAAAACAGGGTCATCATAACAGGGCATACGGATTCGGTGCCCATGGAGAAAGAGCCCTATTATTCAAACTGGGGCCTTTCCGCTGCCAGGGCCCTGGCAGTGCTTAAGTATTTCGAGAGCAGGGGCATAAAGGGCAACCGCCTTTCGGTCTATGGGATGGGCTCCAACAGGCCCATTGCATCCAACAGTACCGAGGAAGGCAGGAGCATCAACTCTCGCGTGGAGGTCACCATCGTGGGTGAGATCCCCGAGGACGTCGATCTCAAGGGGCTCAGGGAAGCCAGGGGCGAATGGCTGCGTTCGGTATTCTACAAAGGTTTCAATTTCGAACTGGAAGAGAAGTGATGGCAAGAAAAGACAGGAATGTAACCTATGTCAGGCTGCCCAACCGTCTCGGCTGGATGATCACCTTTTCAGATCTGGTGACGCTGCTCCTGACGTTTTTTGTCATGATCATCGCCATGAGCTCCATGGACAGCAAGCTCTTGAAGGAATCCTTCGGGTTTTTCAGCGCAGTGAGCGGCCCACTGGAATTTCCCCGTGAGCACGAGGTGAATGTGGCCAAACAGATCGTGAAGACCACGCCCAGCGTCATGGATCTCAATGTCGAGAGCCTGAAGAGAAACCTCATGATCTCGCTGAAGAAGCAGAATGTGCTGAACATACCGGGAGAAGGCCTGGATACGGGTGAGGTGAAGGAAACCAGCAGGGGATTCGCCATCCAGGTTTCTGACGGCGCCCTGTTCGAGGCGGGGTCCAAAGAGGTGAAGAAGGATGCCGAGCCGGTGCTCAAGGGGATCGCACAGGCCATCAAGGGTATCGATGTCATGGTGGCCATTGAGGGGCATACGGACAGTATAGGCGCTGAGCAGTCGAACTGGAGGCTCTCTCTGCAGAGGGCCATAAGCATAGCCGACTTCTTCGTATATAACCAGCAGATGAGCCCTGAGAAGCTTTGCGTCGCAGGGTACGGCTCCATGAGGCCTGTAGCCACCAATGACACCGAGGGGGGAAGGGCCAGAAACAGGCGGGTGGAGATCATTCTTTTGAAAGACCGCTTATAGGAGGACTTACATGGCTGAAGTGGAAAAGGAAGAGAAAAAAGAGCAGGCACCGGCTGAGAAAAAGAAACCGCCCATGATGCTCATCATAATCGTGGTGGCCGTGGTGCTTGTCCTCGGCAGCGCCGCAGCCGGATATTTCCTGTTTGTCGGGCCGAAGACAAAGGCATCGGTCAAGGAAGATCACGGCAGTGAAGTCAAAAAGGAGCAGGTCAGGGAAAAAGGATCCAGCCAAGGGGAACACTCATCGGGAAATCTGAAGCTGCTTGACCCCTTTATCGTCAATCTTGCCGACGCCGAGGGCCAGAGATACCTCAAGGCCGTCATACAGCTGGAGGTGGACAGACCGGAAGGCGAAGGCGAGATCCAGGGAAAGCTTCCCCAGATCAGGGATGAGATCCTCATGATCCTGTCCAACAAGACCTTTGAAGATGTATCCACGACGGCAGGAAAGAAGATGGTCAAGCGGGAGATTGCCTCTGCAGTGAACAGGTATATCACCTCGGGCCAGGTTACGCAGGTATATTTCACCGAATTCGTAGTCCAGTGAGGGAGCACCATGGGACAGATCCTGAGCCAGGAAGAGGTTGATGCCCTATTAAAAGGGGTCGTTGGCGGAGATATCGCCACGGAGACGGATATTCCCTCCGTGGAGACCGGCCAGTTCGAGCGCTTTGACTTTGCAGCGCAGGATAAGGTCGTCAGAGGTCGGATGCCTTCGCTGGATGCGATCCACGACCGGTTTGCCCGTTTCTTCCGGAACACGCTTTCGAGCATGCTCAGGAAGATGGTGGACATCACGCCCGTTTCGCTCGACACCATCAAGTTCGGCAACTTCATGCGGTCGCTGCCCGTGCCGTCGAGCATCCATATCATCCGGGTGGAGCCGCTCAGGGGCAATGCCCTGGTGATCGTAGAGGCAAAGCTGGTCTTCGGCCTGATCGACAGCTTCTTCGGCGGCAGGGGAGCAGGGACCATGAAGGTGGAGGGACGCGAGTTTACCGCCATCGAGCAGCGCATGCTCATCAAGGTGGTGCACTCGGCCATCAAGGAACTGGCGAGCTCATGGCAGCCGGTCTACGAGCTCGAAATGAACTATGTCCGTTCCGAGATGAACCCCCAGTTCGCAGGGATCATCCCCAACGATGACGTCATCGTGGTCGCCCAGTTCGAGGTGGAAATGGACGAGATGACGGGCAATGTCATGGTCTGCCTGCCCTACATGCTCATCGAGCCCATACGTGACAGGCTCTATGCCACGTTCCATTCCGAAGAGAAGATGAGCGTGGACAGGGCATGGGTGAGCAGGCTCAAGGTGGAACTCCTGGGGGTATATGTGGATGTGGATGTCGAGCTGGGCAGGGCGCAGATCTCGCCGAGGGATCTCGCATCGCTGAAGCCGGGCAATGTCGTTGTGCTGGACAAGGATATAAACGAACCGCTGATGGTGAAGGTGCAGAACCTGCCGAAGTTCTATGCCAAGCCCGGCAGGATAAAGGACAATCTCGCAATAGATGTCGTGAGTTCGATCGACAGGAAGCTCTTCTAAGGAGGGGGCGATGGCCGCAGATGAAAAAGATGGTGGAGTTCTCAACCAAGACGATATCGATAAGCTCATGGGTGGGGGCACGGAGGAGAAGAAGGACAAGGACCTCGATCAGGACAAGCTCGCCGAGGACTGGGCTGCTGCCCTTGAATCGGGCGACGAGATCGAGGAAGGCAAGCCCTTTGACAAGGGTGCCAAGAAGGTGAATTTCACCGAACTCGAAGAAGGAAGGCCTGCCGGACCGGCAAAGGAGTTCGACTTCATCCTCGATATACCCCTGGAGGTCACCGTGGAGATGGGCAGGACGAGGATGCTCATCAACGACCTCCTGCAGATCGGCCAGGGATCAGTCATCGAGTTAAACAGGATGGCGGGCGAACCCCTGGACATCCTGATAAACAACAAGCTCATCGCAAGAGGCGAGGTGGTGGTGGTGAGCGAGAAGTTCGGCATCAGGATAACGGATATCGTGAGCCCCCTCGAGCGGGTCAAGAGGCTGGCATGAAATCATTGACGGCGGCGTTCACGGTACTGCTTGTCCTTGTTTCGCTGACGCTCCATGCGGCGGAAACCGGCATGGCCTCCACGGGTTTGAGGACAGTGTCGTCGCTCGTGCTCATCATTGCCCTGATGTTCGTGCTCGCATGGGCCTTGAAACGCTACGGGCCCATGGCGAAGGCGAAAAAATCCTTCGGGCTGGACATACTCGGACAGGTGAGCCTTGGGGCACGCGTGAACCTGGCTCTCATCCGGGTGGGCAGGTCGGTCCTGCTCGTCGGGGTCACGGCAAATCAGGTGAGCCTGCTCAAGGACATGGAGGAAGGTGCCTTCGAGAAGTCTCTTTCCCAGGCCCAACAGGAAACGGGAGCGCCCCAATGAAACCTGCACGAATCGCCCTGGTTGCCCTAATAGCTGTTTTGACCATACCTGTAATCCTGTCTGCAGCCGACGGTGTAACCATTCCGAGCCTGAATCTCGGGGTCAAGCAGACATCCAACCCCGAAGAGGTGGTCGGCGCCATACAGATCCTGTTCATCCTCACGATCCTTGCCTTGGCCCCTTCGATCATGATCATGGTGACGGCATTCACCCGTATCGTCGTGGTTCTCGGGTTTCTCAGACAGGCACTGGGAACCCAGCAGATGCCTCCCATGCAGGTTCTGACCGCCCTAGCCATTTTTTTGACGTTCTTTATCATGTCCCCGACCCTTGATAAGGTGAACGAGCTTGCTCTCGGGCCATACAAGAACGGGAACATTACCTTTGCCCAGGCCATAAAAAATGCAGAAGGGCCGTTTCGTGAATTCATGTTCAAGCAGACCAGGCAGGACGATCTGGCGCTCTTCGTGAGCCTCATCACCAAAGACAAACCGAAAAACAGGGAAGACGTGCCTACCAGGGCGCTCATCCCCGCATTCATGATCTCCGAGCTCAAGACCTCCTTCCAGATAGGGTTCATCCTCTTCATACCGTTTCTCATCATCGATATGGTGGTCTCATCCATACTGCTGTCCATGGGCATGATGATGCTGCCGCCGGTCATGATCTCCCTGCCGTTCAAGATCATGCTGTTCGTGCTCGTGGACGGGTGGAACCTGCTTGTGGGATCGCTCATCAGGGGGTTTGCAGGATGACGCCCGAAACCGTCACAACCATCATGGCAGAGGCCGTGAAGATAACGCTGCTGGTTTCCGCGCCCATGCTGATGATAGGACTGCTGGTGGGACTTGCCATAAGCGTGTTTTCGGCGGTCACCCAGATCCAGGAGATGACGCTCACCTTCGTGCCCAAGATCGTGGCCGTGTTCATCTCTCTGCTCGTGGCGCTCCCCTGGATCATCGAAAAGCTGACGACGTACACCGTCAACCTCTTCAACTCCATCCCTACGCTCATACGATGAACGAGCTTTTCAAACTCGCCTGGAGCGACTTTCTCTCCCTGTTCTTCATCTTCATCCGCATCGGCACCATCTTCGCCATCGTGCCTTTTTTCAGCGCAGAGATCATCCCCAGAAGGGTCACCACGACCATTGCATTCTTCCTGAGCCTGGTGCTCATGCCGATTGTGCCGCCGGTGCAGATCAGGCCGGAGCAGTTGAACATAGTGGTGTTCATGGGCATCGTACTGCAGCAGGTGCTCATCGGTGTCGCACTCGGCCTTGCGGTTGACGTCATCTATTCGGGCATCCAGATAGCGGGCGAGCTCATCGGGTTCCAGATGGGGTTTGCCATTGCCAATGTGGTGGACCCCATGAGCGGCATCTCGGCCCCCATCATATCGAATGTCCTCTACATAACCGCGTTCCTGCTGTTTTTCACCATGGGAGGCCACCACATGCTCATCAAGGGCCTGGTGGACAGTTTCGCCATCATCCCCCTGGGCGAGGCCGGGGTTCATCGTGAATTCATGATGTCCGTAGTCACCTATGCATCCCAGATGTTCGTCATCGGGGTCAAGGTGGCCGCACCGGTAGTGGGCGTCCTCCTGCTCATCAACATCGCCTTTGCCGTCATTGCACGGGCACTGCCCCAGATGAACGTATTCATCATGGCATTCCCGGTCACCATCGCTGTGGGTCTCATCTTCACCGCTCTGGTCATCAAGATGATGCCCATGTTCATGGAAGGCTCAATGCAGAGGGCCTGGACGTTTTTCAAGGGTGTCATGGCGCTGTATTAGCAAAGCCCCCTGCACAACTCCATCCCCATCGTTTGTTCGGGTTAGGCTTTTTGATCCGGCTAAATCGCTCTTTAAGAAGTCATGCAAGGGTCTTTTGGAAGGATTACAACTCCCTACCATGCGTGTCCTGAAGCCAACACCTCAGGTGGGGGTAGGCAAGATGTCAGGCATGCATTCAAGTGGTGAGCCAAAATGTCCCTAATGATTTTTCATCAACTCATTCCCGAATGCCGTATTTCTGAAATTCCTGAGGTCAGGGTCATTCCTGATCAGATCCCAGTCGTGGAATCCCTTTTCAAGGGACTGTTTAAGCCATCTGATGGATTCATCGACCATGTTCTGTTTAGAATAAAGACATGCAATATTATAATATATATCGGGATTGTCAGGTTGAAGTTGTTGTATCTTTAGCAGAAAACCAAGCGCCTTGGAATATTCTTCCCGCTCGGAATAAACAAATACAAGTCCATACATCGCTCGTGTGGATCCTGGTTGGATCGACAGTGCCTTCTGATATTCCTCAATGCTGTCATCATATGCACCCTGCTGTCGAAAAAGATCCCCGAGTCTGTTATGCAGTTCCGGATTTCCCGGTTCTGACCTTATGTTATCTTTGATTTTCAGTACGAACGCTTCACTATTCCTCTTCGCAGTCTTGGCCTTATTGAGATATACCTGTGCCTCAGCAAAGTCTGGTTTCAATCTTATGGCTTCGTTATAATATTCTATCGCCTTCGAGAAATTGCCTTTCTGGCTATATGCATGACCGAGATTATAATACACCCCCGGCAGATGTGAGTTTTTATTCAACGTTTCGATGTAATAATGAATTGCCTCATCATAATTGCCCATAGCCATCATGACATTTCCTAACCTATTGGATGCATTTTCATTTTTTGGGTTAATTCTTATGCATTCACGGAACTGTTCGACCGCATCTCTGTTGTGCCCACCCTCAGCCAGTACAAGACCAAGGCCATAGTGAGGTTTCTCATAATCAGGAGCGATTCTGATGGCCTCAGTGTAATAACTGACGGCCGATTGGAAATCGCCCTTTTCATAAAGGGCTTGCCCAAGGTTGTTATAAGCGATGGCAAGGGCATAATTGTCTGAGTTCATAGAGGTCTTTTTGGTCATCGCAATCACATGGTTAAAGAGGGTGATGCTGTCCTTCCAGTATCCCACCTGGACCCACGTGAGTGCTGTAAGTACGAGAATAAGTGTGGATGTCCCCAATGCCATGATTATGCGATGGTTCTTCCATTTGATGAGTAGATCGGGGATGCCCCAGGATAGAGCTATGAATATTCCTATGTACGTAAGGTATGCATATCGATCTGCCATTTCAGGCCACGTGCCTGCCTGAAAAATACCAAGGAATGGAACCAGACCTCCAAGAAACCATAACCATCCTACGAGGTAATATGGGTACCTGACGATGAGCCTGAAGACAAGCAGGGTTAACGATACAAGTACAAGACCTGCAGTGATTACATGCCACCACGGGATCATGCTGGGGTATGGATAGTTGACGAACAAGTCATGTGGCCAGAACAATTTTCCCAGATATTTCACATAGGAGACAATCGCGTTTGAACATCGCAGGCTTAAGGGTCTGAACCCGGAGCCGTATAAGCCCATCCGATTTTCAGCACTGATGAGATTAACGGTTAATGACATGCATGACAGCATCAGGAGTGGGATCTTCTCCATAATGAGACGAGACAATGGTATGCCCGAGATATCAATCCCCCACCACCTCTTGTTGACGCCGCCTTTCTTCACCTGTATCCTCTTGAGCGGCCAGAGATCAAGCAGGAGCAGAATGAATGGCAGTGTCATGATGGCAGGCTTAGAGAGCAACCCAAGCGCGAATGACAACAATACAAGAAAATATCTCCTTAAATTGGGGCGCTCGGTATAGAGGTTGTATGTCAACAATGTCATCATAAAGAAAAGGCCGCTCAGAACATTGTTCAGTTCTGCAACCCATGCAACAGACTCCACGTTCATGGGGTGGAGAGCGAACAATAGCCCCACTGTTGCACTCTTCCAGAATTCACCTGTCATTTTTTTCAACAAGGTAAAGAGGAGCAGGCAGTTTATGATATGCAGGACAAGACTCATGCCGTGAAAAGCATGAGGGTTCAGCCCACAGATGCTGTTGCAGAGAGTGTAGGTAAGAAATGTCAGTGGTGAACATTGCGATTCCAAGCTGAAAGCCCAGATGAGATTCTCCCAGGTCAGTCCTCGAAGAACATGCTCGTTTTTTGTTAATTGCAGCGGGTCGTCGAAATTAACAAAATCGTGACCAATGGTCTGGTAGTAGGCAAGTGTAGTTAATAATATGATGAGAAGATAGAAAAGGGGAACCTTATACCTAAGAAAAACCTTACGCAGTTCATTCCATTTCATGTTATTTCAATCCAGACCTCAATTGTTGGGGTATTGTGCATATTCTTATCACTACTTACCTATGTTGGCAATGATATGATTACGAGTAATCCCCCGGATTTCTTTGGAATCATCTTGGGGAAAAAATCTTAAAATCCAATGTTCCCGTCGCTGTAACCGGAGATCAAGCATCGACAATGATCCGCCACTCTCACCAAGACTTGATCAACTCACATACGTAGATCTGTTCTCAAGACCATCAGTCTCTATGAAGAGACTCGGAAAATCAGCATGATTAACTGATTTCACCCGAACTGGATCACTCAAGCAGATGTTTTAACGAGTTCGCATAGAACTCCAGGTAGTCTGCCTTAGCCACATTGATCACAGCATCGTGCCCCTGCACCGACACGATTCTTCTCCTCTTCAGGATATCGAGTGCAGCATGGATGGTTTCCTTTGTCTCTTCGGAAGCGATGAAGTCCTCCTCGAAGGCAAGGAGATCCTTCTTCCTGGATTCCTCTTCCTTCTCTTCCTTCAGGTGCGAGAGGACCATCTCGCTGCTCTCAAAGGCCTTGCCCAGGACGATCCTTCCCCCAGCCTCCATGATACGTAAACGCAACCGCGTCACCTGCACGGCAAGGTCGTCGAGGTTGACTTTCACCCTCTTAAACGAGATGAGAGCATGCGAAACGAGGCACACCGGGGTTACGGGCATGGTGGAGCCTATCCTTTGCAGGAGCATGTCTGCAAAGTTCTGCACGCGCGCGAGGCGGTCATGCCGCTCCAGGGTGAAGATGTCCTGCTCCTGTTCCTTGAGGAAGTGAGACAGTAATATCGGATCGCCGAAGCTCACACTGGCATAGCCGTGCTGCCTGAGCCTGCCGGAGAGGTACCTCGCCAGGTTTATCGTGAGCATGAACGGACTTTTCCCAATTATCCTCACCAGGGAGGCCATATTGCTCCTGAAACCGCTCTTCTCACTGCCCGACTTCCACTCAGCTATGAGGGAGCGGTCTTCCAGTATCCAGTCGTAGCTGATGGATGCAGGCACAAAAACCAGTTCGCCGCTGAACCGGGGATTCGTCCTCACCTTTATGATGTAATCAAGTATGCCGATCTTTGCTTGCCGCATATTCCCGTCGCGTGAGAGGCCGCCCTCCAGGAATATGCCCTGGGTCACGCCCATCAGGCTGATGAGCTGGACGTATTTTTCCAGGACCAGGTGGTAGAGCCGCTCCCGGTATCTGCGCCTGATGAAGTATGCGCCGAAAGACTTGAAGATGTACTCCAGAGGCCACACTCGCGCCCATTCGCCCACTGCATAGCTGAGCGATATCTGGCGTGCCAGCATGTAGGCCACCAGGATGTAGTCGATATTGCTGCGGTGGTTCATGACGAACACGATGACGCTGCCCTCGGGGATCCTCTCCAACTTCTTGGCGTTCTCAGAGTCGATGACCACCTCGTAGATGAGGTTTAAGATGAAGTTGGCCACCCAGTAGCCGATCTTGTAATAAGACAGCAGGTTGAAGGAAGGGACGATCTCGTCGATATACTCCTCCACCCGGTCTTCCACCTGGGTAATGCCAAGGTTTTTTTCATTTGCGTGTGCGATGATGGCCTCGTGGATCTCGGTGTCGTTCAGCAGTTCGTGCTTGACCACCACCTTGTGCATGAACTTGTAGTTGTCGAGACGGATGCGGTTATTCTCGATGAAGTCCTTGACGGATCTGGTGAACTGAGTTTTCAGGGAGGTTATGAGTATGGCGCGCAGTATTTCATAGACGATGATGATTCCCAGAGCAAAGAAGAGGTAGCTTATAACAGTCCCAAGCATAATTCAGCGCATGCCCCTTTTCATAAGTACGCGTATATTTTAAGCCCGTTTTCTGCTAAGCTGAGCAGACGGAACACAGCAGAGGCGCTTCATGGCAACTGCGGCATTATCTCAAAGAATAAGGGACGCTCAGTTGATTTCAAGGATATGTTGCAATTGTTTAAATATCACCTCTTTATCGTGATATCTTTTTTTTCATGCTGCTATCTTTTAAGAGGTCTTTTTCGTATGAAGAAAATGGGAGTTATAACAGGCGTTGTCCTCTTGCTGGCCTTCATATCGGGATGTGCATCATGGAAACCTGTCCCCCTGGATACGGGTTTCTGGCAGGGAAAAGGCAAGCGGGTGGGTGTGGCGTTTCTGGGCATTCCGCCTGCCGAAGTGCAGCTCAATGCGATGCCCCTGTCCATGGGCATGCACCCGAGTCCATTCGTCCTCGGGGGTACCTGGTGGGATTACCCCGGATATTCAGGCTGGCCCATGATCGTGTCCGAATCGAGGACTTTGCGCGATGCCTCAAGCCAACTGAATGCCCGGGAGTTCATGGCAGTCGGGGGTCTTTTCGTGCAGGGACTCAAAGACAGGGGCTTTGATGCGTTCAGGGTGGAGCAGGCCATCGATGAAGGATCTCTGCCTCGTTTCAAGGGAGATGGCCTCGATGCAGTGTATGCATGCAGGGACTTCCGGGATATCAGCAAGGCGGCCGATGCGGATTATCTCATAGTGCTCGGGCTCGACAACTACGGAACAATGTGCAGGTATATCGACCTGAACAACTATGATGTAGAGGTGTATGTACATGCTCGGGGCTTCATGGTGGATGCGGCATCCAACAGGGTCCTCTGGCGTACCGGGGCATCAGTCGGTCATCTCAGTCGCACCGTGGACGCCCTCTGCTCCAGGCCCGACCATACACCCGTCATCCTGGGTGAGTTGGATGCACTCCTGAGGGAAGCGGCACAGGTAATCTCCCGGGAATTCTTTGAGGAAGGTCAGCCATGACCTCCTTCTTGATTTTAATCCGGGGGCGTATTATCGGTGTGAGTTATGGAAACCATTGAACTGAGCAACGGAGTGGTCCTGGAGATTGTCGACAAATCATCGGTCCTTTCGGGTGACCTCCACATGGTTCACCTGGAGGTCACCACCGTCGTGGCGCTTGATAAAAAGGACACCGAACTTCTGCACTATTGCCCCAGCGGCAGGCTCAGGATGACCAGGGTCCTCAAGAAATCGGCGGTCCACGGACGGGACCTCCAGGAGGTGAGGACTTCTCTGAAGGAATCCTTTCTGAACACCAACAGGCCCTACATGGTGCATCCCAAGTTCATCAGCAGGTTCAAGCACACCTGCCTCATCACATACCGGGAACAGGAAGAGAAAGCCCGTTCAGGCCCCCATGAAGAGTGAGAACAATCTCACCCCCATGATGCAGCAGTATCTCGAGATCAAGAGGGACTGCCGCGACACCATCCTTTTCTACCGCATGGGGGACTTCTACGAGATGTTCTACGACGATGCCGTCAAGGCGTCTTCGATCCTGGGCCTTGCGCTGACCACCAGGGACAAGAACAAGGAGAATCCCGTGCCCATGTGCGGCCTGCCTTATCACAGCGCATCGTCCTACATATCCCGGCTCATCAGGGCGGGCCATAAGGTCGCCATCTGCGAGCAGTCGGAATCGTCAAGCGCAGCCAAAGGCCTGGTGCACCGGGAGGTGGTCCGCGTCATAACACCGGGTCTCATTGTGGAAGACGACCATCTCAGCCGGGAGAGGGCCAACTACCTCATGGCAGTGAGCATGGGGAGAGGGAATGTGGCCTACGGCATTGCCTTCATCGACATATCCACCGGAGACTTCAGGGTCACCGAGGTTACATCCCCACAAGACTTGGCCGCAGAGATCTTCAGGGTGAGCCCCAGCGAGGTCCTCTGTGCCGATAAGGACATCATACCCCGGGGCCTGCTCCTCACCGACTTTGACCAGGCCAGTTCATCTGAAAGGGCAGGGCAGCTCCTCAGCAGCCATTTCGGCACAATAACCATGGATGGATACGGCCTCAAAGACGCCCCCATGGCCCTCATTGCCGCCGGCATGGTGCTGGAATACGTGAAGCAGACCCACAAGGCCGTATTGCCGAATATCACCGTGCTGAAGCGATATAACCCCGGTCGGTTCATGATGCTGGGCCCCACCACCACGCGCAACCTGGAGCTCTTCGATGCCATCTCCGGCGTCAAGGAGCACACGCTGTTCGCACTCATCAACCATACCCGGACCTCCATGGGCGCGCGCATGCTTGCCGACTGGATATCGTTTCCACTCATGGATGTTTCCGAGATCGACAAAAGGCTTGAAGCCCAGGAAGCGGTTCTGGCAAGGGAGCAGGGACTCGATGCACTGCGGGAGGGGTTCGGCGGCATACCCGACATGGAGCGGATCATCGGCCGTATCTCAAGCGGCTCTGTAAGCCCGAGGGACATGAGGGCCCTCTCGGATGGCCTTGAGCGGGTGCCCGGTATCATAGCCCTGCTCGAGGATTTCAGCACCCCTTTGCTCAACGAGATCAAGGAGGGGATCGACCCTCTGGGTGAACTCAGGGATAAGATATCCCATACCCTTGTAGAGGTGCCTCCGCTTCGCCTGATGGACGGCAACGTGATTGAGAAGGGCGTGGATGCGGATCTGGACGAGTTGAGAAGCCTGCGCAAGGACTCCAGACAGTGGATAGCCTCGCTTGAGACAAAGGAACGCTCAGCCACGGGGATCAACACCCTGAAGATAAGCTACAACAAGGTCTTCGGTTATTATATCGAGATCACCAAGGCGAATATGGCCAAGGTGCCTGATTCCTACATCCGAAAACAGACGCTTCTGAACACTGAACGGTACATCACCCCCGAACTGAAGGAATACGAGGCCAAGCTGCTGGGTGCCCAGGATGCCATCGCTTCAATCGAGCAGAGAATATTCAGGGAGCTCAGGGAATTCGTACTGCCATTCATCCCGAGGCTGCAGGGCACTGTCCGCTCCCTTGCCTGCCTGGATGTGCTCGGGAGCCTCGCGTGGGTGGCCCGCCAGAACGGTTATGTGCGCCCTGAGATAGTGAACGACAGGCGCATCGAGATCGTATCGGGCAGGCACCCTGTGGTGGAAAAGGTTCTTAAATCAGGCGAATTCGTGCCCAATGATTGCTCATTCGATCCCGGGCGGGACACCATCCATGTCATCACCGGGCCCAACATGGCGGGCAAGTCGACCTACATGCGCCAGGTGGCGTTGATCTGCCTCATGGCCCAGATGGGATCGTTCGTGCCGGCAAAGAAGGCATCCATAGGACTTGTGGACAGGATATTCACCCGGATCGGGGCGCTGGACAATCTGTCTGCCGGCCAGAGTACCTTTCTGGTCGAGATGAGCGAGACAGCCGATATCCTCAACAATGCCACTAATTTGAGCCTGGTGATCTTGGACGAGATCGGCAGGGGTACCTCCACCTACGACGGCATGTCATTAGCATGGGCTGTAGCGGAATATCTGGACGAGCATCGCGTGCGGACATTCTTTGCCACTCACTACCACGAACTTGCCGACCTGTCCCGGCGGCACAAGGGGATCAAAAACTATCACCTGGCCGTAGAGGAGAGCGGCAACGATGTGGTTTTTCTCAGGCTTCTCAAGCGGGGTGCCATAGGCAGGAGCTATGGCATCTACGTGGCGCGGCTTGCGGGCATTCCCGAAACAGTGGTGGAGAAGGCCAGGGCCGTGCTCGCCGCCATAAGCTCCAAGGCAAGGACCCTGCCCGTGGTTCATCAGGCAGCACCAATCCAGGCCAACCTTTTTGAAGACGAGGGTTCAACTATTGTTGATGAAATCTTGAAGACCGACCCCAATACGCTCACCCCCCTTCAGGCCCTGAATTTCCTCCACCATCTCAGGGAAATGATTTCAAAAGGTGATTCTCACTAAAGATTGTTCGGGTTTTTTCCGAGAACATAATGGGAAGAGGCCCGAATGATGAAGGACACCGATATCAGAACATTAGCGCGTAAGAGCGGCATGCCGTATATTGACATATCCCGTGAAGCCCCGGACCCCAGGTGTCTTAAGTTGCTGAAGCAGGTGCTTGCAAGGGATTATACCAGCCTTCCCATACGCTTCCTGGGAGACGGCGTGCTGGTGGCTATTGCAGATCCTGAACTGAAGGATCTCATCAGCACCTTGAGCACCCATATTGGCAGGAAGGTTTATCCGGCACTAGCGGACGGAGAGGCCATCAAGAAGGCTATAGATATACATTACCCCAACGGCAGAGAAGTAGGGGCGCTGCAGGAAAAAGGCATGATTCGGGCAAGCAGGACCATTTCCATCATTTCCAACAAGGGCGGGGTTGGGAAGACCCATGTCGCCATGAACCTGGCAAAGGTTCTGAGCAGTTTCAAGAAAAAGGTATTGCTCATCGATGCAGACTTAGGCAATGCTGACATCTCAAACAAGCTTGCCCTTTTCCCCGAATATACACTCTATGATTTCATGCTCGGTGATGTGGACCTGGAAAACATGATTGAAAAGACCTCCCTTGGCTTTGATCTGATCGCAGGGAGCTCGGGAGAGTTCAAGCTGGCGAATATCAATTATATCCAGCGCTCCAAGTTCATCAGGAATTTCAGAAAAATAAGCGAGAAGTATGATTTCACCATCTTCGATCTGAGCGCAGGCATCACGACCACGGTGCTCGATTTCGCCCTGGCCTCGGACGAGATACTCGTGATCACGACCCCTCAGGACATTATCGCCGGATATGCCTGCATAAAGGCATCGTTCCAGCAGTTCATGGCCATAGAAGAAAAGCTTATGGAAAAGGTCGAGTTCTACAAGCCCATAAAGGTCTATAGACCCTGGATAGTCATGAACCAGATCGCGAACCTCAACCAGGGGATATTCATATTCAACAGGATATGCCAGACCGCAGACGAACGGATAAACAACCTGGAATCCCTCTTTTCCGTCAAACCTGAATATCTTGGCGGGGTGCTTTTTGACAAGGACACTATCCGCGCAGCGGAGACGCAGAGAAAGCCGTTCACCATCGTCAATCCAAAGAGCAGGCCCTCCCAGTGTCTGGAATACCTCGGAAGGGTAGTCATGGATCCGCCGGAACTCAGGACATACAATCAGGAACTCAAGAGCGGACTGAGTCGTTTCGCCATGATATTAGGCATGAGTTAAGAAGAACTCCTTAAGGGAATATCTTTTAGCCCGATAAGTAACAATAAGAAGAAGGGACGCTTCATATGAGAATGGAAGAGTACAGGGAAGGACTCGTGAACAAGTGGGAAGAAGTAAGGCCCGTGGTGATCTATTTCGCGGGAGAAAGGTTTGTGGTGGAATATGACGAGCATCACAATCCTCTCCTGGCCCCGGCCGTAGCCATGGTGCATTCCTACCTGGGCAACCTGGACCTCACCAAGACAGATAATTGATCTCAACTGAATGGGCCTGGCATTATGCCGGGCCTATCAATCGCGTATCTTTTTTTATTTTCTTCAATCCCGGCCTTGATATATTGACCGGTCTCATTTATTCTTAAATTTATATATGAAATCCATGGCCTCCCAGGAACCCAGGAGAGTTCTGGTCATCGATGACGATGAAGGGGACTGCTACCTGGTTGAAGACATACTCAGTGAAGACGGCATCAAAGTCGATATAGCCATCGGCGGAGAGATGGGTATACGGCTTCTGTCCGAGAGGGAATACCCCGTAGTGGTAACTGATCTCAGGATGCCCGACATCGACGGTATGGCGATCATCGATTATGTCCGGAAGCGCCGCATGAACACCCTCATCGTGGTCATAACAGGTTATGCAACGATTGACAGTGTGATTGTCGCACTGCGGGCAGGTGCTTACGATTACATCATCAAGCCCTTCAGCGCCGATCTGCTCAAGTTCACCGTAAGGAGGGCCTACGATTACATAACCATTCGTGATGAACAGGATAGACTCAAATATTTTGAGATGGTCAATCAGCTCGCCACTACGACCGCCCATGAGGTCTTCCAGCCGCTCACCGTCCTCATGGGGGAAGCCAGCGCCATCACGAAGGGCGCAGACGGGGAGAAAGCAAGAGAAATGGCACAGCAGATATTGACCGAAGCCAGAAAGATACGTGATATCATAAGGAAGATGGAGAATCTCCATGATTACGTCACAAAATCATTTCCCGGGGGGCACACTATCCTGGATATTGAGAAGGGATCGAACGGGACGGGTGGAACCGAAGAATAAGGGAGAACACGGAAGAAGGGAGCAGGTTCTTTTGCGATTTGTCGAGATATACGCTACAGGTTCCACATTGCTTTTTCTATACAGATGACGAAGGTTCTTCTCCCGATAATTCTTGCCGCATGTGCTGTTCCCGTTGCCTGTACTGCCGCTGAGAGATCCGTACCCTTGAATACTGAAGTGGAGACCCTTTCTGTCAGTTTTAATGATGAGGTTATCAAGTGTTTTTGTCTGCTCATTGACGCCCGTTCTCGAGAAGAGAAGGCCGTTGACGACGAAAGAGGACATCTGGCAGGCCCGGTCATCGTTTTTTTTCAGGGGCATGCACAGAGGCCTGACGATGCATATGAGTTCACCGGCAATCTCGCATTATTAAGCAGGTCGGGAATCGTGATCGTACCTGTATGTGACACCCCGTATGGTTCCGATAATGCCTACCATGGAGACCAGGGCAAGGATGTCGTTCTCATGGAGCTGGTGCGCCATGTGCTTGCCCGTGAAGGTCTGAGGGTGAGCGGATTCGAACCCGTAACCGGCATGAGGGTGCTTGTGAACGGTGTGAGCGTAACCCATGAGAAGGACGCAAAGGAGACGAAAATCATCCCGATAGGGTGGTCCCATGGGGGCATCCTGGCACGCCGCTGTGCCCATGCATACAAGGCATCGGTAAGTTCCCTCGGGCAGGTCTGCCCTGCAGGCTACGAAGCATGGGGCTCCTGGGGCATCACCCGGAGGTTTGCGGGCGAGAGTCTGAGGATTGTCTCAAGGATGGGAAACGGGCAATCAGGACAGACCTTGAAGTCGGCCTGGGGTTTTCTTAAGGGTTTTGCCGGAGATCTTTCCCGGTCTGTCCCGGCGGCGGTTGTAAACCTTCATCCCGGGAAGCTCTTGCGAATTTTCAAGGATATCAAAGACTGTACCGTGTACTGTGACAGTACTAAGTTCACGGCATCTCATCTGGAACGGATCTCAGTAATCTTCGGGCGCGACGATTCCTGCATGAGCCCCGAGAGGCAACTAGGCATCAAGGATCCTGATGATATTACCAGAGAGGATTTACAGCGGTTTCAGACGACCTTCTTTTCGGATGTGAACATGACAGACGGCATTTTGAAATTACGAATACTTCCCGGCACGCACCTGGCACCTGTGACCCATAATGGGCAGTATGCCAGGACCTTGCTTGCCGATCTGGGAGAACTGGCAGGGAACTGAGGAGGTTGTATGGGTCGGCCTATGGGTATACCCAGGAATGCACTCATCCCATTGATATCCATAACCATAATACTTCTGCTCGGAATCTGCCATGTGGTAGGCGCTTCGAGGACCCATGTCGTGATGCATGTTTTTGACGGTGATACCATAAGGTTGGATGACGGCAGGAAGATCAGGTTGATAGGCGTAGACGCACCTGAAGTTAAATCTCCCTACAGTGAACAGGAGCCATTCGGACAGGAGAGCAAGGATTATCTGTCTTCACTCATATTGCATAAGAAGGTTACGATTACCTTGGGAGACCCTTCAATTGACAAGTTTGGAAGGACCCTCGCCTATGTGAGACTGGGGGACGTACTGGTGAACGGACGCATCATCCGTGACGGATGGGCAAGATCTTATAAAAGATTCCATCATCCATTTCGTGACTTGTTCTCGGTCTACGAACGTGAAGCGAGATCTCAGGGATTGGGATTGTGGAAAGGGAAATAGATATGATGTGGGTTACATGGTATGAATTGAGATAATTAATTTAATTGATTCGGATAGGATTTACCAGATTATGGTGCCGGCCAGGGGCTGTATTCACCAGGCCTTTCTGTTTCGGAGGTTCATGCCTGAATCTATGCATATCGGTTTCTCAGCTTGCCCGCAACCCAGAGAAGAATGAGGCCAAGGGCGATATATGCGGCCGACATGGGGCACTTCTGGAGCGCGTCCGCAATCGCCTGGTTGGCCGTGAGAAACTGGGCCAATGCCCCGGATTGCGTGTCAATGAAACTCAGCACCGGGTAGGCTCTCCATTCTCCGTCCTTGAGGAACATGATGCCCTGGTAGAGAATCATTGCAAATCCGCCTGCCACTGAGACGATGCCCCCCAGAAAGAATACTCTGTCCACGGGTCCTCCTTCATGAGCCGGAAATTCCGGCAATAAGAGATTGCAGGTATAGTACATCCACAAATGAAATCCTTGCAATATTTTTCCTCTTCAACTATTTTGCCCATCAATATGCCATCGCACATGAAGGAGATCTGAATGCTTACCTATTTCCGGAAACATTCCAAGGGCTGGCTTGCATATACGGCCTTTGGGGCCATCATCGTTGTGTTTGTACTATGGGGCGGAAGCTCTTATCTGTCCCGCGAGGAAAGTATGGTCGCCAAGGTCGATCGGCACATCATCTCGATAGAACAATTCTCCAAGGCATATACCGACCAGTTGAAGATGTATCAGGAGCGCTATGGTGATGCCCTGAACCCTGAGATGATCAGAAAGCTCAATCTCAAGCAGACGGTCCTGAACAATATGATCGATGACTATATCATCGAAATAGATGCCAGGAAAATGGGTCTTGCAATAGAGGGCCCCGACCTTCAGCAGGCCATCGCGCAGATCAAGGCATTCAACAAAGACGGCAGGTTTGATGAGAGTATCTACAGGAGATATCTTGATTACGAGCGTCTTACCCCGGCCGAATTCGAACAGAAGCTGAGCAGTGAGCTTCTGAAGCAGCGCTTCGTTGCCGTGCTTACGGAAAATATTACCGTGCCGAGGTATGAACTCGAATCTACGTTCCATTACATGAATGATACATACGATCTGGCCTATCTTACCATCGATTCAGCAGCCTTTATGAAGGATCTGCAGGTAACGCCAGACCAGGTTCAGGCATATTTTGAAGGCAACAAGGAACGTTACAAGTTCCCGCCTAGGATCTCGCTCGCGGCCATCGAGTACCCGGCAGCCAGTTATCTGGATGTCAACCCGGTCACCAAGGAAGATGCCATGGACTATTATCAGGGACATAAGTCTGAGTTCAGCGAACCTGCCAGATTTCATGCCCGTCAAATATTCATCAAGATTGCAGAAGGTGCCGATTCCGGAGTGCTTTCTCAGAAGGAACAGCTGATCAAGAAGATCATGGAAGAGGTGAATGCAGGCAAGGACTTCGCTGCTCTGGCCGGGCAATATTCCGAAGACGAGTTGACTGCTAGAAAAGGCGGAGACATGGGTATGCTGTTGAGTGAAGGCTATCCCCAGGGCGTCGGCGAGGTCGTGGAGTCCATGAAGGTAGGAGAGGTGAAAGGGCCGATCAGGTCTCCCCTTGGGGCGCACATCGTCAAGCTTGAAGGCAAGGAAGAGAAAAAGCCCATACCCTTCGAGAAGGTCGAAGCCGCACTGACGGACAAGCTGAAGCTCCAGAGGGCCAGGGTGACCGCCCGCGCAGAGGCGGAAAAGGCGTTCATGCAGCTCTATGAGCAGCCAAAACCGGATCTGGACGCTTTTGCCAAGGCAGCGAACCTTTCCGTAAAGCAGGCCGGCCCCTTCTCTGATGGCCAGGATAGCGGGCTCGCCATGAGCGCCGAGGCGATTAAAAAGGCATTCACCTTTAAGGCGGGTGAACTTGGAGAGGTCACGAAAACGCCGGTGGGATTCCTCCTCTACAAGGTCACCAAGAAAGAGAATGCACGCATACCCGAACTGAAGGAAGTGGCCGACCGTGTTGCGGCTGACCTAAGGACAAAGATGGCCGTTGAGAAGGCAAAAGAGTATGCAAAAAAGCTCGCCGCCTCTTCACCCGATCAGCTGAACGCCCAGAACCCCGAAACCACAGGTGAATTCACCCGTGCAACCTATTCGGTGCCGAAACTGTCCATGATCCCGAACATCATGGAGGAACTGGACTCACTGGAGAGCCCGAAGGTCTATGAGCATAATGGCTCACTATACCTGGTGTGGATGAAGGCAAGGAATAAGGCGGATATAGGTTCTATGGACAAGAGACTGCATGATATGCTTATGCGGCAACTCACAACGAAGAAACAGGAACTGACGCTGAAGTCCTACCTGGAACAGGCCAAGGATGAGAAAAAGGGGTGGCATAAGGTAGTGAAGAACGAGTCGAAGATGGAGAGAGGCGAAAGCTCCAGTAGCCCGCATCCCCTTGCCAGCGACTTTTAACGATAAAAAAACCTTGTATAAGAGATCTGATGATCTGCCGCCACAGGACGGCAGATCATCAGATTTTCAGCATCAGCTTATCGAATTCATCAACGGTTATGGCAGGCGCTGTGGTGAATGATATGCCTGTTAATTTATGAAGACCCACGGATGCCTTCACGGCCTCTTCCATGCCGGGCAGATCCAGGATGAATACCAGGTCTTTCTCGCCAAGCATCGCATACATGCCGATAACCTTGCCTTTGAGCTTCTTCACCAGAGCAGCTGCCTTTTTCGTGCGGGCCCCACTGACCCCTTTGAGTGCATCTGCGGAATACTTGCCGAACAGAATGAATGTCGCCATTGTCTGTCAACCTCCCCTTGGGATTTAGTCACATGTCTTCTTGCGAGAAAAGACGGTGCAATGCCCGATTCATGTTGGATTTTCCCTATGCTCGCGAGATGAATGAATCATATGATATCATAATACTAATCCTGTTGAGAAGAATAGCAATACCCCAGAGAGGATACAAGATCTCCACAGGTTAATTGCAGTGCCCGATAAAACTCATTGCCAGCAAATATATGGATTCATGAACATGAAGAATGCCTGATAACGATTGGATCTGAAATGCTGTTTTTAAAACAGCACGTTGAATTTTCTGTTGAATATCCCGATAACCATTACTATGCAGGTGATTCCGATCAGATATTGCTTTTCTCAGGGCAAGGGAAACGAGGAGATTTTTGATCTCAGGATAGATCCGCATGAGCTGTTACTCATCTCCGATCCCCCGGAGGTGCTCCCGGAATGGACTGATATCGAATTTCATCAATGCCCGCATTGTCCACTGGAAAAGCCTCTGCATGTCAGATGCCCCCTGGCTGTACATCTCGTGAACGTAGTTAGTTGTTTCAGGAGCATTGTTTCATATGAAAAGGTTCATCTTGCCGTCATTAGCGAGGAGAGAACCGTCACGCAGTATACCACGGCCCAGAGGGCCATCGGTTCATTGATCGGCCTTATCAGCGCAACTTCAGGTTGTCCTCACACGGTCTTCTTCAGGCCCATGGCGAGGTATCATCTCCCCCTGGCCAGCGAGGATGAGACGGTATACAGGGTAACGTCCATGTACCTGCTCGGGCAATACTTCAGAATGAAAGACGGCCTCGATCCGGATTATGAGTTCAAGGGTCTCATGGACTTATACAGGAATATCGAAATCCTGAACCAGGCCGTTGCAAAAAGGTTGAAGGCAGCCTCTGATGCCGATTCAACCGTGAATGCCATAATCCTGCTGGATTTGTATGCCAAGGTGGTTCCCTTTGTTATTGAAGATTCCATGGACGGTATTCGCCATCTTTTCCATCAGATGTTCTGAAAAGCAATCTGATTTTATTAAATCCGAAGTCATGCAGGTTTCTCTTGTAATACCGTGATTGACCGGACCGGAATAAAGTTCCCTTTGCCCAGACCCTGTCATACATTATTCAATACTTCCCATGTGACATTCCGATAAGAGATGAAAAGGCGGCATCTGCCACAAACGCAATACCCCGGTTTACCCCGGGACGACCTGGGATACTATGCAGACGAACGGCAGATATTACAATACGCTATCTGTTTCAGGGATCTCCCGATGTCCGCACATGAGGACCGAGGGGACGGATCGCACTCGCCGCGGTTCGGGGAGTGCATTTGTCTGGTAACATACCCGGCCTTCATCCCCCTCGCGCTAATATCAGGCGATATTTCGGCCTTTTCATGATTCTAGCCGCCTGCACGGCATTGACGGCCGGGCTGTTCTGGGTTGCCCACAAAGATGCCCATATCAGGCTCAATAAAAAGTTCGAAGGTGATGCCGGCATCCGGACCCATCTGGTTATTGATGAATTGAACCACCACGCAGCCCATATCAATACCATGGGAAGATACTTGGATACTGTTGAGGATTCCGACCGCGAGAGATTCAAGGTGTTGGCAGCACGCATGCTCGATGACGGGTATAAAGGACCGGCTCTCGAATGGGTGCCGAAGGTTACCGGTGAAAGAAGAATCCTTTATGAAACCGATGCGCGCAGGGATGGACTCAAAGGATTCCTTTTCACAGAGCTTGATCAGCGAGGCGCCATCATTCCGGCAGAATTGAGGCAGGTCTATTATCCCGGCTATTATGTGGAGCCTTTATCCGGAAATGATAAGGCCCTGGGCTTCGACCATGGTTCCGTCCCGGCAAGGCTCGGCGCCCTAATGAAGGCATGCGATACCGGCAAGCCTTCAATAACAGGACGGACAGATCTTCTCCATGGAGATGTAAGACAGCCCGGTATTGTGATTTACAAACCCGTCTATGAAAAAGATATGCCCTTCCATGCGGTGAAGCAGCGCAGGGAAGCATTGAAGGGGTTTATAGCGGGGACATTGCCCTCGGGCGCTCTGATAGAGGATGCAATGGAATTCATGCCTCCAGAGGATATGGTCATCGAGATTGTCGATCCCGCTGCGCCTCAGGAAGAGCGTGAACTCAGCCGGTGGTCTTCTCCTCTGTCCGGAAGAGATGAACCGTTCGGGATTTTCTTTCTCTATCCCGCCACGTTGAATTACAGCCGGCACTTTTATTTTGCCGGGAGGCAACTTCGTATTGATGCGGCGGCAGGTCCTATGTACAAACGGCAATACTACTCCGTGTTCCACTGGCTGATCCCGCCTCTGGGGATTATGCTCGCCATGATTCTCTTTTCGTACCTCCATGCAGCACTGACAAGGCGTGAACGGGCAGAGGCCCTTGTCAATGAGCGTACCGCAGAGCTTAAGCTAAGCGAGAAGAAGTACCGCGGCCTGTTCGAACAAAGCAGGGAAGGTCTGGTCATCTGTGACCTGAAGGGGATCATCCTCGATGCCAACCAGGCAACCCTTGACATGATGGGATATTCCCTTGATGAAATCAGGGGCAGATACTACCGGGAGTTCATTCCTGAAAAGTGGCGGGACCTCGATGCGGATCTTATCAGAAGCCAGCTCTTTAAACGTGGGTATTCAGAGTTCCAGGACAGGGAGTGCATCCGTAAAGATGGTGCCGTTATCCCCACCAGTGTCAGGGCATGGCTGCTCAAAGATGCTCAGGAGGGTAGGGCTACAGGGGTAATTGTCTGGTTCCAGGACATCACCGAGATCAAGAAGGCGACCGAGGCCCTGAAAAAAAACGAAACAAGCCTCCAGGAAGCCCAGGCTCTCGCCCATATCGGCAGCTGGGAGTTTGATCTTGTGCGCGGTGATCTCCAATGGTCCAGTGAGTGCTACCGTATTTTCGAGGTCGATCAGAGTGAGTTAAAGGTTTCATACGATAATTTTCTTGCGCTGGTTCATCCACTAGAACAGGGCAGGGTTAATGAGGCCTTTCTGCATTCGGTTCTGAGTCATGAGCAAAATGTGATCGAGCACCGCCTGCTCATGCCCGATGGCCGTATCAAATACATTCACCAGGACTTCAAGGTCTTCTTTGATGATCAGGGCAGGCCTGTCCGTCTGGCAGGTACTGCGCAGGATATTACGGAACGCAAGAATTTCGAGGAAGAGTCCAGGATAAACCAGCTCAGGATGGAGAGCCTCCTGCGTATATCCCAGGGGAAATTCGATACTGTACAGGAGTTGTTGGATTTCGCGCTCGATGAGTCCATCAGGCTTACCGGAAGCAGGATAGGATACATCTATTACTATGATGATGTGAGTATGGAATTCACCTTGAATACCTGGTCCAGGGATGTGATGAAGGAATGTTCCATCAACGAAAAGAAGACCGTTTATCATCTGGATAAGACAGGGATCTGGGGCGAGGCTGTCAGACAGGCAAGGCCTGTCATGCTCAATGACTTCAAGGCGTCTCATCCGTTGAAAAAGGGATATCCTGAAGGTCATGCCCCTTTATACCGGTTTTTGACCATCCCGGTTTTCAGCAAGGGGCGGATCGTAGCGGTGGTGGGCGTCGCGAACAAAGATTCGGATTACACCACGTCGGATATACAGCAGCTTACCTTGCTCATGCAGTCGGTATGGCAGGTGGCTGAACGCAAAAAGGTGGAGCAGGCTTTACAGAGCGAGAAGGACCGTGTCCAGATGTACCTCGATACGGCCGGAGTAATGTTTCTCGTGCTCGATAAGGATGCAGTCGTGACACTCATCAACCACAAGGGCTGCGAACTTACGGGGTTTGCGGAATCGGAGATCATCGGCAGAAACTGGTTTGAGACCATCATCCCTGAAGAAGAGAGGGGTATGCTAAAGCATGCCTTCGATCGTATCATCGCAGGAGAGATAGAGCATGCAGAGTATCACGAGAACTCCATAGTGACCAAATCGGGCAAGAACAGATTGTTTGCCTGGCGCAGCACCGTCATAAGGGATGGGGACGGAAACGTCACGGGGACCCTGAGTTCGGGTGATGACATCACGGAAAAGAGGCTTGCAGAGCAGGAACTTCATGTAAGCCGTGAACGGTTCAGGAAGATTATCGAAGACATGCCTCTGGCTGCATCGTATACGGACGAGGAAGGGAACATAGAATACAGCAACCGTGTTTTTGTTGAGCTTTTCGGCTATTCACGTGAAGACATCCCCACCATTGAGGACTGGTTCGCTTGTGCATACCCTGATCCGGTGTATCGCGAAGAGGTCATGGCCAGGTGGAATGCTGATGCCACGAGGGCCAAGGTGGAAGGCACCAAGATCGGCCCCGGAGAGTACATTATCACCTGCAAGGATGGCACCCTCCGGACGTGCGAGATCACCGGGACTTTCATGGAAAAGGGTCTCATGGCCGTATTCAACGATATTACCGAGAGGATACATGCCGAGGAGAAGATCCGCCAGAGTGAAGAGCGATTCCGGGTCCAGTTCAAGGGAATCCCGGTCCCCACATGCATATGGGAGTATAGGGACGGGGATTTTTATCTCCTGGATTATAATGATGCGGTTGTTGATTTTACCCGGGGCAGGATCGCGACCTATCTGGGAATCGCGGCAAGCAGGTTCTATGACGGTAAGGCTTTGTACACGGATGATATGAGGCGGTGTCTTGAAGAGCGTACACAGGTTGAGAACAGGTTCTGGGACAATCTCAGGACGACCGGGGAAAAGAAATTTCTTGCAGTCAAATATGCATATGTCCCACCCAATCTGGTCATGGTCCACATGGAAGACATCACCCTCCAGAAGGAGGCCGAGGAGCATCTGCGCTACCTGAGCATGCACGATCCGCTGACAGGCCTTTATAATAGGCTTTACTCGGACACGGAGATCGAACGGCTGAAATCGAGCAGAAAGTATCCGGTGAGTGTCATGGTGGTGGACATCGATGGGCTCAAGGCAGTAAACGACAAAGATGGTCATGCGGCAGGAGACCAGCTAATCAAGAATGCCGCATATGTCCTCAAGCAGACATTCCGACCGGAAGACATGGTGGCGCGCATCGGAGGAGATGAGTTCCTGGTGGTATTGCCTTTGATGGACGGGATCACCCTTGATCAGTCTCTCAGGCGACTGAAGGTTTACCTTGCCAATTTCAACGCCAGTAGCCCGGATACGCCGGTGAGTTTCTCAGTCGGAACGGCAACGGCCCACAGCAGTGATGATCTTGAAAACTGCATCAAGCAGGCAGACATGGTCATGTATCTGGAAAAGGCCAGGATGAAGGCCCTGCATTCCGGGGATTAAACCCTGTTTAAGTTTTACACCCCTTCAGACGCAAAAGCCGGCCTAGAACAAGGGGGTTGAGAAAGAACGCTCGGTGATGACCTTACTGTTTCAAGTGATTCTTGATTACTGAGGATTATCAAATACTCTTCTTGCCTCAACCATCCGGGGCAGGTACAGGTTGGTATCCAGTTTTTCGACCGCTATCTTGCGGTGTCGGTCTGACGAGGCATGGATGAATTGCCCCTTTCCTATGTAAAGCCCGACATGATCTATATGGCTTCTCCTGTTGCGCATGTTGAAGAAGATAAGGTCTCCCGGCCTCAGGTCATACAGGGAGACATGGCTTCCTTCCAGAGCCTGGTCACGCGATGTCCTGCCCAGTGAGATGCCGTTTTCATTGAATACGTGCTGGACGAATCCGGAACAGTCGAACCCTTCAGGGGATGTGCCCCCATAGCGGTAGGGTGTCCCCAGGTAGCTGAATGCGGATTCCAGTATACTCAGGGTCAGTTCATCGAGTTCCTCGTCATTCATGCCCTGCCTGAACTTCTCGGGTGCATCCTTGGTCAGCCAGAGATCTACGACAGGGTCGATCTTTCTTTTTCCATCCCCGGCCGGGACTGATTGGGCATCGCCGGCTTTTGCCCTTTTTGCGTAGCGGTGATGTTTATGCCCGGCCTTGTGCCTGGCCACTTTTGTCTTTTTATGGTTCTTGTTCTTGGCGATGCCTGCTGAATGAGCCTGTTTCTTTTTAGGACTGTTTTTTGCGATATGTGCCTTTTTGGCAGATTTGCCAGCGGTTTTTATCTTGGTTTTCTTCTTGGCCAGCTTGTCTTTTTTCTTGGTAGTCTTTTTGGCGGTCTTTGCCTTGTGTGCCTGTTTGGATGTGCTGTGCGTTTTCTGGATTGTCTGTTCGGTTTCGATATGCTTCTTTACCGTTTCAACGGGCGTCGTAAGAGAATTGTTTGTTCGTGCCTGGGCTGAACGTTCGAAATCTATCCCAATGGTAAATCCTATAATCATGAAGAATATAACTGGAACGGGTAAGAATCTACTCAGCATAACAAAACCCCCTCGTTCTCAGGTAATATAAATTATGTCGGCCCTGAATGCGGACCACTGAAATATTAATATTGATTACAAAATTAGCATTCGATGTACATCGTGTCAAGGATTAGGTAAAATAACGATATATTACAGTTACATAAAACTCATTCTTCATGAATGAGATATTGTAACAGCTTGAATTTACTGTAGTCGATAAAAATAATCAAAAAAGCTCTGAAATCTTCGCGAAAACGGCTGTGCGCGTTATAGTAAATATCCGTTGACAAGGCCTTATACAGGGCCTATACCTGGCTGCAAATAGAGCCTAAATCCGCTTATATTGCAGATGCGGGGGACCCGATTTTGGGGGCGCATTCCCGGATAAGGATAGGGCACTTCCAGGCCCGAGCCCGTCAGCTAACCTCGTCGGCTTTTGGAAGGATATATTTTGGATGATCGTGTATGGTGTGTCGCCTGCTTCTGGAATGATCTATTGTCAATGGTAAGCAGTCATGACTCCTGAGGTCCATCACGGACTCAGTCCATGGCAGGTCTTGAGGCGCAAGATCATCGGCGCTCCGAGGGACCTGAACGAACCTTCCATCTTCCACAAGTTGAGCCTGATACCGCTCCTCGCCTGGATCGGTCTTGGCGCAGACGGCCTCTCGTCCTCTTCATACGGTCCTGAAGAGGCCTTCCGCGCATTGGGACCACACACCTATCTGGCCCTGCTGCTCGCCCTGGCAACGGCTTTTACCGTATTTGTCATCTCATATGCCTACTCACGAATCATCGAGCACTTCCCCCATGGCGGCGGCGGATATATCGTGGCCACTCATACCATCGGACCGACCGCGGGCATAGTTTCCGGGAGCGCCCTGCTGGTGGACTATGTGCTGACGATCACGGTATCGCTTGCATCATGCAGTGACGCCATATTCAGTTTCCTTCCTATGCACTACCATATGTTCAAGGTCCCCTTTGCGGTATTTCTGATTGTCTTTCTCATAGTCATGAATCTGAGAGGGGCCAAGGAATCCGTCACGATACTCGCGCCGATCTTTCTTGTCTTCATCGCAACCCACATCCTCCTGCTCGGGTATGGGATCGGGACCCATATCTCAGGGGCTAAAGCCATTGTCGAAGAACTTCACGTGGATCTCATAAAAGACATGGGGACCATTGGATTTATCGGGATCATGGCGCTCTTCCTCAGGGCCTTTTCCATGGGCGGTGGGACATACACCGGTATCGAGGCCGTCTCCAACAGCATGCAGGTTATCCGCGAACCCAAGGTGCCCAACGGGAAACGGACCATGCTCTACATGGCTCTGTCACTGGCCATCATGGCGAGCGGGCTCATTGTATGCTATCTCCTCTTCGGCATCAGGCCAACCTCGGGTCGCACCATGAATGCCATTCTGGCGGATGGGATTTTCACCTCCTGGCCTTTGGGCGGCACCATCGCGATGATCACCATTTTCTCTGAAGGGGCGCTGCTCATGGTGGCTGCACAGGCAGGATTCATAGGCGGCCCGAGGATCATGGGCAACATGGCTATTGACCTATGGCTACCAAGGCGGTTTGCGGCACTGTCCGAGCGCCTTACCATGCAGGATGGCGTAATGCTCATGGGGATATCATCGCTGGCGCTTCTCTTCTATACGAAGGGGGCTGTCTCTACTTTGGTGATCATGTACTCCATTAACGTCTTTCTGACCTTTTCTCTGTCCCAGTATGGGATGATAAAGTTTTATCTGAAAAGGAAGAATAAGGAAACTAAATGGTTGCGTTACCTCCCTGCCCACATAATCGGATTCGCCCTGTGCTTGACAATCCTTCTGGTTACCGTCTCGATCAAGTTCAGAGAAGGTGGGTGGGTGACGCTCCTCATTACGGGTTGCCTGCTCCTGCTGTGCTATATAATCCGCGGTCACTATCGCCGGGTGAGGAAGGGGGCACGGTCTCTGGATGACATCCTCATGGGTATGTACCTGGAAGGGTCAAAGATCAACACGGATCCGCCCGATCCGAAAGACATGACGGCCATTCTCCTGGTGAGCGGTTACGGCGGTTTCGGCCTCCACTCGTTCCTTTCAATATTCAGAAACTTCCCCGACATGTACAAGAATTTCATCTTTGTCTCAGTGGGGGAGATCGATTCGGGCTCGTTCAAGGGGATTGAAGAGGTTGAAGCATTGAAGAGTTCCGTTATAGATGGCCTGAAAAAGTATGTGGACCTTGCCAGAAATCTCGGTTATCCTGCGGACTTTCGTATGGACGTTGGTACTGATGTTGTTGAAACCGCGACAGAACTCTGTGGGACGGTAGCAAGGGATTATCAGCGCTCCATGATTTTTGCCGGCAAGCTCATATTCCAGAAGGAAGGCATTTTTCAGCGTTTCCTTCACAACGAGACGGCCTTTGCCATCCAGCGTAGGCTTCAGTGGGAAGGAGTAGCCATGGTGGTTCTGCCTATAAGGGTCATGATGTAGAATCTTTGCATGCCAGACCACTTGGTGTTAGTACTCCCGACACTCCTCAAAAAGGTCAAGCAAATGGATAATGGACATTTAAGTCTTCGGAGGGTTCCTTGTAAAAGATCCTGTGGGAAATATCGGTTGACAAGTTCTTCCACCGGGGCATATATCATGCTGCAAATACAGCCAAAATCTGCCTCAACGGTGGATGCGGGGGACCCGGCAACTGGGGCGTATTCCTGAAGAAGATAGGGCACTTCCAGGCCCGAGCCCGACAGCTAACCTCGTAGGCTATTGGAAGGATGTTATTGCATGGATGATGGCAGCAGGTGTTGTTCCCGCAGGCGGAATATGACTTCCGAGACCCTATGCTAGGTTTAATCCCCGGGTAATATCAGATGTCCACGAACGGCCAGAGCGACCTGAACCTTCTGCAGAGGATCAAGCGGAAGCTCATCGGTCAACCCAAGGACCTGAAAGAGGCCTCCATCTTTCACAAGTTGAGCCTCATCCCCCTGCTTGCCTGGATAGGGCTGGGGGCGGACGGCCTTTCATCCTCCTCGTACGGTCCTGAAGAAGCCTTCCGGGCACTGGGGGATCATACCTATCTGGCACTCTTCATGGCCGTCGCCATGGCCTTTACAGTGTTCGTCATCTCCTATACCTACACGCGCATCATCGAGCATTTCCCGCATGGTGGCGGCGGATACATCGTTGCGACCCATACCATCGGCAAGACCACGGGCATCATTTCAGGGTGCGCACTGCTCGTCGACTATATCCTCACCATCACTGTTTCACTGGCTTCCTGCGGAGATGCCATCTTCAGCTTCCTGCCCTATGAGTACTACGTGTTCAAGGTCCCATTTGTCGTGTTTCTCATCATCTTCCTCATCATCATGAACCTGAGGGGGGCCAAGGAATCCGTCACCATGCTCGCGCCGATCTTTCTGATATACCTTGCGACCCATGTGCTGCTTCTCGGGTACGGTATAGGTACGCATCTGCCCAAGGCTGGTATGATAGCACGGGATCTCCACGGGAATCTCTCGACCGACTTACAGGCCATAGGCTTTGTCGGGGTCATGGCCCTTTTTCTGAGGGCATTCTCCATGGGAGGGGGAACCTACACGGGCATCGAGGCGGTATCCAACAGCATGCAGGTCATGCGCGAACCCAAGATCCCCAACGGCAAGCGGACCATGCTCTACATGGCCCTGTCGCTGGCCATCATGGCAAGCGGTCTCATCGTCTGCTACCTCCTTTTCGACATCAGGCCAACCCATGGCAGGACCATGAACGCCATGCTGGCGGACGGGGTTTTCGGCTCCTGGCCTTTGGGCGGTACCATCGCGATGGTAACCATTTTCTCTGAAGGTGCGCTGCTCATGGTGGCGGCACAGGCAGGCTTCATCGGCGGTCCCAGAATCATGGGCAACATGGCCATAGACCTGTGGTTTCCCAGGCGATTTGCGGCGCTCTCGGAACGCCTCACCATGCAGGACGGAGTTCTGCTCATGGGCATTTCATCACTGGCCATGCTCCTGTACACGAAAGGCTCGGTAACTGCGCTGGTGATCATGTATTCCATAAACGTGTTTCTGACCTTTTCACTTGACCAGTTCGGCATGATCAACTTCTACCTGAAGAGAAGGCACAGGGGTATACCGTGGAAGCGGTACCTGAGCGCCCACGTTCTTGGATTCATGCTGTGTTCCACGATCCTCGCAGTCACCGTGGCGATGAAGTTCAGGGAAGGCGGCTGGCTGACCATACTCATCACCGGGTGCATCATTGCTGTCTGTTACTTCATCCGCGGTCACTACCGGAGGGTAAGAAAGGGTGCCCGCTCTCTGGATGACATCCTCATGGGCATGTACCTGGAAGGCTCCAAGGTGAACACCGATCCGTGCGATCCAAACGAAATGACAGCCGTTCTCCTCGTAGGGGGATACAATGGTTTCGGCCTCCACTCCTTCCTCTCGATCTTCCGGACCTTCCCGAACGTGTATAAGAATTTCATCTTCGTCTCCATCGGTGAGATAGATTCGGGCTCTTTCAAGGGTGTTGAAGAGCTGGAGGCATTGAAGAACTCCGTGGAAGATGGATTGAAAAAATATGTGAATCTTGCCCGTAAGCTCGGTTTTGCAGCTGATTACCGTGTGGACATAGGCATCGATGTGGTGGATACGGCCAACCATCTGTGCCAGACAGTCGCGAGCGAGTTCCCCCGCTCGACGGTGTTCGCAGGCCAGTTGATCTTCCAGAAAGAGAGCATGTTCCAGCGCTTCCTCCACAACGAAACAGCCTTTGCCATCCAGCGCAGGCTCCAGTGGGAGGGGATTGCCATGATGATCCTGCCCATACGGGTGATGATGTAAGACGAGAGGGCTCTACTTAACTCGACCATCACAGCCAAGCGGCAAAGGCCCTTGCATAACTTCAGAAGAGCGATTAGGCCAGACGAGAAAAACCTTATCTGAACAAATGATGGATCCAGCCGGGGACAAGCAATTTTGCTTGTCCCCGGCTGGATCCATCATTTGTTCAGGCCAATTTTTTGGTGTTGTTCAACTATGGGCATGGGGTTGCACAGATATTTCACTCAGTGGTCGGTTTGAGCGGCTTCAACCATGACTGTCTCTATCGTCTTTGGGAAAGTAGGTTGTAACAATTTCCCTGACTTCCTGCAGCCATCTGCGCCGCTGCTCCACCGTGCTCGTGACCATGACACCGAAGGTCCTGCGTTCGAACATCTGCACCCCGCACAGGCCGAAGATGCAATTTTTCCAAAGGGTCTCCAGCGGGTCCCCGAAGACCCTGGCCTCGCGCTCCGGGGGTGTGTTGGACGTGTTGAAAACAAGGGCGGTTTTTGCCTTCAGGAGCCCGTTCGGAACACCGTCGCCCAAGTCCCCTTCTTCAAATTCGTATGCCACTCCAGGTCGCAGCACCCTGTCGATCCATCCCTTCAGAACGGCAGGGGGCTGGCCCCACCAGTTGGGATGGATGATGACGACGCCCTCGGTCTTAGCGATCTCGTCACAATGCCGGGCCAGGTGAGCAGGGAGTAAGGTGTCCCTTTGTATCTCCTCAGAGGGCAGGATCGGATCGAACACTTCTTCATAGAGGTCATGAAAGGTAACCTTGTGTCCGTTTTCCTGGAGCTTGTCTATGGCAATTTCCGCAATGGCATGGTTGAAGCTCCCCGGGTCAGGGTGGGCAAGGATGACGGACACCTTCATAGTATGCTCCTTTGCTACAGAAACCTCACATGACGTATATATTAATCCCTCAGCAACTCCCGGGCAATGACCAGTCTCTGGATCTCGGAGGTGCCTTCGTAGATGGTGGTGGCCCTGGCGTCGCGATAGAGCCTCTCCACCTTGAAGTCCTTTATATAGCCGTAACCCCCATGGATCTGCAGCGCGAGGTATGCCGCCTTGTTCGCGGCTTCCGAGGAAAAGAGCTTTGCCATGGAGGCCTCTTTGGTGAAGGGTGCACCCTTGTCTTTCTTCCCTGCCGCCCAGAGGGTGAGAAGATGTGCCGCCTCTATGGCGGTCGCCATGTCGGCGATCATCCACTGGATGGCCTGGAAAGAGCTTATGGACCTGCCGAACTGCTTGCGCTCCTTGGCATACCTTATGGCCTCGTCCAGGCACGCCCTTGAGATTCCCAGGGCCTGTGAGGATATGCCGATGCGTCCGCTGTCCAGAGCCGTCATGGCGATCTTGAACCCGATGCCGGGCCTTCCGATGAGGTTCTCCTTCGGGACCTTGCAGTCTACGAAGATGAGCTCAACCGTGTTTGATGCCCTCAGACCCATCTTGTCTTCCCGTGAACCTATGGAAAAGCCTGGGGTATCCTTCTCTATGATGATGGCCGAGAGACCCTTGTTGCCCTTTTCAGGGCCTGTCCGGGCGATGAGATTCACCACGTCCGCATATGCACCATGGGTAATGAAGACCTTTGTGCCATTGATGAGATAGTGATCCCCCTTGTCCTCGGCCTTTATGTTCAGGCTTGCAGGGTCTGATCCGGCACCTGGTTCGGTAAGGGCAAAGCAGCCGAGCAGTTCGCCCTGCGCAAGTCGTATGAGGTATTTAATCTTCTGGCCTTCATCCCCGAACTTGAGCAGCGGTTCGGTGGAGAGATTGGCCACAGACATGGTCACCGCAGTGGACGCGCATGCATAGGCGATCTCCTGGAGTGCGAGGCAATAGCTGACGGCCCCGGCCCCTGATCCTCCGTACTCTGCAGGCACCATCATGCCGAGCAGTCCCAGCCGGCCCATCTTCTTGATCACATCAGAGGGGAAAAGCTCCTCCTTGTCCCGTTTTGCAGCCAGGGGCTCGAGCTCTCTCCTGGCGAAGTCCCTGGCCATGAGCCGTACCATTTCCTGTTCAGCGCTGAGATTCAATTGGATGTCCCTCCTCAGGGAATGTAGATGACAACCAGGAGTTCCGCCCTCTCCTTTGAGGGGTTGCTGAGTTTGTGGTGCAGCGAGGAATTGAAGTGGATGCTGCCGCCTTTTCTGAGAGTGGTTATGTTCTGGCCTACCTGTATGGTCAGCCCGCCGTCCAGGACGTAGATGAATTCTTCCCCCTCATGGTGGTATTCTACACCCTTGTGTTCGGTCACAGGATCGATGGTCACGCGGTATGCCCTCAGGTGCTTCTCCTCACCCGGGTGGGTGAGTGCTACATAGGCATAAGAGGCCACTCTCTTTTTATGGCTTTTCGTGCGTTTCTTCGATGCCTCTTTTTCCTGTGGCCCCTGGAGCTGTTCGATGTCGATCTTGAAGGTGCGGCCAAGCTGGAGAACAAGTGCGACAGGAGGGGCCACTCTCCCTTCTTCCACCTCCTTGAGCAGGGCGGTGTCGTACCCCGTGTCCCTTGAGAGGTCATCCAGGCTGAGCCCTTTTTCCTCTCTCATGGAGCGGATTTTTTTGCCCAGGGATTCTTCCGGTTTTCTGCCCACATATCCTCCTATGTCTGTGAAGTGCCCGGAGGCACCTCGCTGGATTCGGAACCATGATAGCATAGAACAGAGGAAAAGACAGCCTATTAGGTTTCAAGACGATCTTATCATATGACAAATATGTACCATGTCATGTGCTTATATGCCATGTATTGTCCGGACAATGATATTTCAACGTTCCCTTGAACGTCTGCACAGGATAATATGAGAAATACATGACGGGAGGCTTCATGAAGAAAAAGGACAGAGAGGTGGAGAAGGGCTATTCAGGTCCACAGGCGGCATTGAAACTGAGGAGGCTTGCAGACTCCCTTGAACAAGGGGAGCCTTTCCGCATCCAGATCGGCGGGGAGAGGATTTCCATCCCTGCCGATGCTGAAATCACATTCGAGCACGAGCGTGAAGGCACGCTGGAAGAGCTGGAGATCCAGCTCAAGTGGAAGAGGATCTAGGGAATTCGGCTTCGGTCCAAAGGACGCTTGCATGAGTCATGGCGGGATAGATCCATGAGATCCGTTCACATCCTCATTTTAATGACCATCCTCATGATATGCTTCCTCCCGAGCGCCTCGGCCCAAGACAGACCAGCATGTCTTTCATGTGAAGGAAGCTCAACCATAGAGGCTGTCATTGCGTCCCTGGAGATTGCCGATCAGGAAGTGCTTGCCAGGCTTGTCTATGCCGAGTCGACGTCCACAGGGTTTGCCGACAGCCCGGACGTGCACGAAGCCATTGCCTGGGGGGTCATGAACCGCGTAAGGCTGGGTCAGCGCTCCACTTCCATGAAAAGGGCCTATGGAGCAGGCATCAAGGGGGTGATCTTCAAGAAGGGTCAATTCAACCCGGCCGTATCCAGAAGATCGCCCTTCTCGCGGGATTTCCTCTGTCCCGGTGACAGCATCAGGTGGGGCATATCGTACATGGCTGCCCAAAAGGCGATCCAAGGTGAAGGAAACCCGTTCATACAGACGCCATGGGAAAAAGAGCATGATGTCTCCCTGGTAGTCAACTTCTACTATCCGGGCTCCATTCAGGCGAAAACACCCCTGGCCCCCTGGGAGTCAGCGAAGGGCCTGAAGTTCATCGGGGATGTCCTCATCAACTCTCACGTGCTGCCGTCCACGCAGGTCCGGTTTTACCGGCTTACCCGCCCCCCGGCTGATATACAGCCACTGCGCTAGGAACATTACGGACCTGGTCCGGCCCTGACTTGGCCTGTTCCATGGTCCATTGATAATCACTGTCATAAAGGCTATTCTTCTTTCATGGCTGAAGAGTTCCTGTTTCAGATTCTGGCCGATGGCGTGGTCATACTCCACCTGGGGTTCATCCTCTTTGTCATCTTCGGGGGAATCATCGCCGTTTTCTGGCCCAGGGTCCTGTGGATACAGGTCCCGTGCGTCATATGGGGTGTTTTCACCGAGCTTGCAGGATTCATCTGCCCCCTCACCCCCCTGGAGAATTATCTGCTCAGGCGCTCGGGACGATTGCCCTATTCGGGTGATTTCATCATGCACTACATCGAGCCGGTCATCTATCCTCAAGGCCTCACCAGGGAGTTTCAGGTCCTGCTGGGCGTTATGGCCTTTTCATTGAACGCCGGCGTGTATATCTGGCTGTTGAGCAGGAAAAGGACAAAAGCCCAGTGACCAAAGCGAGCGCCGGCATATCATTTCTTTTTTGCCTTTTCCTGGATGATGGTATCGCCGTGCTCGATGATCCTGATGCTCCGTTTCCTGGGCAGTGCCTTGATGAAAATGTCCTGTGTCTGGCCGGGATCGAGTTTCATGACGGTATTGTTCTTGTCAAAAGAGTGGTAGGCAGGGAGTGTTTCCGTGCTGATGAGGATGGTCCATACACCCGGGCGCACCTCGTTGAACCTGAATCTCCCCTGGCTGTCGGTGAGCACCCGCATGGTCTCGGTTGCCGATGCAAGCTCCACAAGTACATGTTCAAGGCCCGAGATCTCTCTGAATTCAGGGGCTTTCTCTCCGGATGCGCTTGGCACCTCAGACAGATTAGATTCATAACCTGAGGGCGCTTTGTCCGTGCCCGTCCCATAGAGTACGACCCTGCCGGTAAGCGTGGCCTTTTTGATAATGCCGATATCGAGGGTCTTCTCCTGACCTCCTTCCACTGTTATGGGCAGGGGATTCTGGCACGTGGGTATGAGGTCAAGGCCAAGGCGTGATGTATCGATAGTCAGGTATGAGACGCCGGGTTTGATGGAGGAAAACATGAACCTTCCGTCAGCCCCTGTTGCGGTCGTCATGTCTTCGACCCTCACGAGGACATTCGCCAGGGCCTTGCCGGTCAGGGCATCGCGGATGATGCCCGATACTGAACTCGTCCCTCTTTTCCTTCCCACCGGGAGGTTGAACGGGTAGGAGTACTCCAGAAGGATGGATGTCTCATCATCGCTATCTGCCTGATGATGCTCATAGAAGGTGTGTGAAGCCTGGAGGGACAGGGTGCTCCCGTTTGCACATGAATGGGCCAGGGAAGAGGCGAGCAGGTACTTATTGCTGATGGTTGAGTCGGAGTAGGTATCCACCTGGCCCGTGCAGTTCAGCCGGGTATCTTTCATGACGGGCAATGAACCGGTGAGTCCGGCAGTGATGTTCCTGTCCATGCCGATCTCCGCGTTCTGCCCCTGGGAAAAACGGAAATAGCCCCCATAGGTCTGAGAGTTGCTAAGACGGAGATACATGGATGAGGACACCTGGTAGATGAACTCGGTGAGCGAGGTCAACCGGTCGTCTTTCCTGCCGGCTTCTCCAAAGAGGTTCATGGACAGGATCGAATAGTTCTGAAGCACCCCGGCCCGCAGGGTCTGTGTCGAATAGTCGAACACCGGCTCGCTCATGCGATCCTCGCTCGTACGGAACTGCCAGGTCAGTGTGTAGGTTGTGTCTCTTCCCTGTCTGTAGTTGAGGCCGGTCTGATAGAGTGTATCTAGTCCTCCCTGATGATCGAGCGTGTCCATGTCGAGGTTGGTGGTTTCCCGGTTAAAGGTCGCTGTGGCGTTCAGGGAATCCGTCAACTGCCCCGAGAGGTCCAGGGAGAACAGTTCCTTGTCCTGGTAATATCCCGGGAAGTCGGGTGCGCAATACATATACTTGATCCTCGATGCGAGAGTGTCGCCCAGGAAGGATAGTTTCGCAAGATAGGCATTGTCCCTCTCCTTGAGGTGTTTCCCAACCCCCCCTTCCAGTTGCAGGGTCAAGGATCTCACGGGTTTCAGTTCGGCTGCTGCCGTGAGGACCTCATCGTTTTCATACGAGCCTTCCATGTTTTTGCTGAGGCCGTTCACGCTGAAGCGGTTGCCTTCTGTAGCCTCGTATCCCAGTGATGCGGCAGTCTGGGTTACCTTGGGATCGACCCAGAAGGAGTTGGCTCGATAGCCCCTTAACGTGACTCCCTTATACGCCAGGAGGCCATCTGCGCCGCGTGCCGAGAGATACTGCTCCGTGAGTTCCGAAAGGGCAAACTGCTTGTCGCCTAAAGAGAGATCGTAGGCTCTGCCCCAGGTGCGCAAGGCGTAGTGTTCCCGTGTGCCGGAAAGCGATTTGTCCAGGGTATCGGGCCCCCTGAAGAGGAACGAGACGGAATGCTTCCCCTCTTCATCAAGTGTACCTTCACCTTCAAGCTCTCCCTGAACGGAGGACGTGGTCTTGTCATTCACCTCGAGGGTTCCCCGCGTGCGCACAATTGCCGGTATGGTGTGGTAGATTTCTTCCCGGGCCTTCAGTGGTATTATCTCGACAAGGGAGTGTGCCTCTGCGCGGATATCCTTCTTTCGGGTCAAGAAGGCCTTGCACAGGATCCTGTGAGTCAATCCGGTCCTTTCAATCTCGCGTGTTTGAACCCTCACGCTGAGAGTCCTGGAACCGCCCGGGCCGAGTACGATCTCACGGGCCTCAGGGACAAAGGGAAAATCATCGCTGCTCGAATAACTCAGAGAGATATGCTCTTCCTGGTTGCTTTCGTTGATTATAAGGAACGATGCCGTATACTCCTGGCCCGATATCACCCTGCGTGGCGAATCGACCAGGCGGACCTTCAGTCCGGTGACCGGGAGGACCTTGACCAGCAGGGATTGATGGGTACTTATGGACGGGTCGTGCGTGGATGCTATATAGAAGTCGAGCTCGTAATTCTTCGCCGGGGCATCATCCGGGATATAGAAACCCACCAGGATGACCGAGGTCTGACGGCGCTCCAGCCAGAATGGGGCATACGATGTAATGGGCTTCCATCCGGCGGGCAGGCTGATTTTCGGCACGCATTCCATGCGCTCGTCAGTGGTATTGGTCACTTCGATGGAGGTGGTGATGACGTTTTTCGGATTGGATTCTATTATCCGGGTATCCGCTACCCTGCTTTCAAGTCCCCTGGCATGAACAGGCAACCCTGCCGTTAGAAACAAGATACTGGTAAGAAATATATATGTCAGGGCCTTTTTCAATTCTCAAGCTTCAGGGTGTACTGGATGCCCATGAGATCGTTCTCTCCGCAATCCGCAACCACAAGGGCCTTGAGCGTTCCGGCCGGTGCCTTTGAGATGTCGATTCTGAACCGTTTGGACGTATTAGGGTAGATGCGGAACTGCTCGCCTGTAAACCTGCCCAGTGATACCCCGTCGGCCGTATAGAGTTCTGCCCAGAGCAGGGGCCTCACAAGCCTCTCCCCAATGTTCTCCAGGTCGACCTGCAGGACCCTGGCGTCTTTTTCCTTAAGGACCTTTGACTGGATGAACTTGATCTGTCTCGTGCCGGTATCATTGATGTGGGTAATGACCTGGAGGGCATAGCGCATGACCTGGGTAATGCCCATGGAGAGCCGTTTCTCCTTTTTTGCCCCTGCGGATTCGGGTGAGTCCTGCGGGAGGCATTCCAGCATGATCATGCTCCAGTACGTGCCGATGAGGGGCTGATCGCCCGGGACAACCACGGTGTAGCTTATGGTCGCCTTGTCCCTGGGCGGTATGGTGAGCCTGCTGGGGCTCAGTGTAATCCATGAGGCATTGGAGCGTGCATCCTTGCCGGGGTCGCCGTAGAAGGTTTCTCCCTCATAATTGAAACTGTAATCGGATTGGTAGACCTTCATCTCCTGGGGGCCCTCATCCTGGTTCCTGATCACGATCTCGCCCTGGTATGTCCCGGGCGCATTCGTGATCTTCTCGTGGGTGAGTCCTCCCTCAATGGATATTCCCGCAAAGGCAAGACAGGGGAGAAGCAGGATAATGCATGTTGCTGCATAGAGATAATAATGCACCTTCCTCATTGTGCATACTCCTTCATGGGGTATCGATGATGGTATATTGTATCGTCGTCGAGTACTGGTTCGGCGGCACCTGGAGCGAAACCCCGGTGAGCTGGAGCTGGACCCTGATGCCGTTCAGGTTTCCCGCCCCGGTAAAGAAGACTCCATCGGTTTCAGAGACCTGGATAAAGGCCTCACCTCCTGAAACCGAGCCTGGCCCCGACCCGCCGGAAGTCCTCCTGGCCGATATCTGCAGGTTGCCGTTCCAGGCGGTATTGATGCGTTTGATATTAATCTGCCAGTTGTCGCCTTTATTGCTGGTTGCCCCGCTGACGGTTATCAGGTTCACATTCTGGGCGCTTGTATAGGTGCCGGTCAAGTCTGTCCCGGGACCGCCTGAAAGGTCGTCCTTGTCAATGGTCTCGGTCCAGCTCCCGGTGACAGTGATACTGAGTACGGCCCAGGCGTTTCCGGGCGCGAGAAGGAACAGGCTGATGGCCATGGCGATCAGATGCAAGGTCCTGGTGGCGATACCACTGCCCGGGCTCTTCATGTTCCCCTTCAATCGGTGAGTGTCAGGGTAACCGTGCACGAGTCCGTCAGTACCCCTGCCGCGGTGGTGGCGCTGAACCGGTAGGTTATGGTCTTGTTGGCCGCTGCCTCACACGAGATTCCCGTCACCACGTCTGCTGCCGTGGTCGATAGCGTCACGTACCCCAGGCTCGTTCCCACGGCAGGTGCGGCAAGCTGGATCTCCAGCGTGGTATGCGCAGGCATCTGCTTGCTTATGCTCGCAGTGATCTTTTTATTGGTCCCGTTCGTGGATATGGAGTAGGTGGATGAGGTGTTTGTCACCGGGTCCGGCTGCTGTCCCGCCACTGCCGAGTTGATGGTCAGGGTGGGGGCTCCAGATATGGCGATTTCATCGATTGCCTGGAAACTGAAGGTTGCCAGGGAAGTGCCGGTCTGGGCCCCGTACGCCATGCCCTGATGAAGGAAAACAATACATGGGAGGATGAAAAAACCAAGAGCCTTTTTTAAAGATACACGTGAAGACAAGCATCGGCACATCTTCAGGGGCACCCCCTCCGGTGACTTATATTATTCTGCTTATCCATGTGTTTTCCCGCAGGTTCATGGATGAGCAATAAAACAATAAAAAAGCAATATTCACCTGTGACTTGACATGGATCATATACATAATTCCAGGATAGTCAATTCTGAATTCAGGCAAACATGGCATTCATAATATTGAATTTCTCCCCATGCTCCCTGCGGGCTGAAATATTCAGTATATCTAAATCATGGGCATACAGGTTCAGGTCCTCCCATCACGATAATTAACATTGAATCGGGACTATCATTTTGATAGAGTTTGTGTATCAAGGGGAACCTGGAGGGGTATCAATGGATCATACTGCAGAAGCCCAAGACAAGTTCAACCTGTTATGTGTCGATGACGACCCTGCCATACTCAGGCTGCTTGAGAACATATTCAAGAAGGAAGGCTATCGCATATATCTTGCAAAGGATGCAGCAGAGGCCCTTGGCCTGATTCAGGACGTGAGGATCGACGCGGCCCTGGTCGATTATATGATGCCGGACACCGACGGCCTCAGCCTGTTGAAAACGATCCATGAGGCATACTCTTCCACCATGGTGATAATCATCACGGGGCATGGGGGGGTTGATGAGGCGATACAGGCCATCAAGCTCGGTGCGGTTGATTTTCTGGAAAAGCCATTCTCCATAGAAGGCATCAGGTCTCGTGTGGACAATCTTTACCAGATCTGGAGACTGCGCAGCGATAACCTTAAGCAGAGAGAAACTGCGGCCCTGCAGTTCGATTTTGACCAGCTTATCGGGGACTCCCCCCGGATGCTCAAGCTCAAGGAGAGGATCGCGCTGGTCGGCCCGACAGATGCCTCTGTCCTCATTGAAGGGGAGACGGGAACGGGCAAGGAGCTCGTTGCCCGGGCCATTCATCACCACAGCCGGCGGGCCATGAACATCTTCATGCCCGTGGATTGCGGGGCCATCGCTGAGACGATCATTGAAAACGAGCTCTTCGGCCATGCCAAGGGTGCCTTTACCGGCGCCCATGTCTCAACGTCCGGGCTCATCCGCTCGGCAGATAACGGCACCCTCTTTCTGGATGAAATCGGTGAGCTCTCCGGTGCCATGCAGGTAAAACTGCTCAGGACAATCCAGGAGCGCGAGGTAAGGCCGGTGGGCAGCAATAAGAGTTACCCCGTGGATGTAAGGATCATTGCCGCGACGAACAAGAACCTCATCGACGAGGTGGCCAAGGGCGATTTCCGCGAAGACCTCTACTACAGGCTCAATGTCGTCCATGTCAGGGTGCCTCCTCTGAGGGAGCGCAAGGAGGATATCCCCCTGCTCGTAAGGGCCTTTATCAAGAGTTTCTCCACGGATTTATCATCCATCAAGGATATCTCGGGTGAGGCCATCCTTTGTATGGAGGCGTATGACTGGCCGGGAAATGTCCGCGAGCTGGCAAATGCAATCAGGCTGGCTGTTGCATTGGGGAAGGGGGAACACATACTCCCGGGTGATCTTCCTGCGCACATCGGTTCCGCCCATGAATCGCCCCTGAGGATTCCTACGCAGACAGACGCCACCATGGCTTCTTATGAAAAGGCTGCTATTCTCAACGCACTGGAGTTGAGCGGGGGAAACAGGAAAAAGGCGTCCCAGGTCCTCAAGATCGGTGAGGCAACCCTTTATCGCAAGATGTCCAGATATAAGATACAATACAAGGCCTCTGACTGACCGGGGGCCAATACGGCCATCTTGCAGGACTCAAGAGCACCTGGTCCAATCAATATGATAGGGTTGGCCTCACGGGGTGCTATCAATATGATAGGTTTAAGTGTGGCGTGCATGTATGGTAGTAATAATATACTATATAATCAATTAGTTGCCTGATGGCATGCTATCTGCTTAAGAAAAGCGATATGGATCATAGACATTACAGGATCCACTTGGTTATATTTACAGGCCTTCTGGTCTGTATGAATCTATACCCGTGTTTCGTGATGGCGGCGCAATCGGTATCCAGGGTCAATGTCACCGTGGCCCCCATCGACAACCTCTCTGTCAGTGATGCAGCGCAAGGTATTCTGCTCCGCCTCGACGGCAGCCCGGGATCCCATGTGCTCATGGGAGAGTCTGACCAGACGGCCCGCCTGAGCTACTCGCACAATGCAGCCCTCAGCAAGAAGATAACAGCTCAGGTAAGCCCTGCAGACGTCCCTTTGGGTCCTCAGGATATCACCCTGGCGGTTGAAGTCATGGGGGGGGCGGAGCAGGATATCGTGATAGGCGGGGTCACCCAGGGGGCAAAGGAGGTACTGAAAGGCGTTCCCCCGGGTTCGCATGAGGATGTTCCGGTAAGGTACAGTGCATCTGCAACAGCATCCGGTTCGCGTCCAGGAGAATATAATTTTAGGGTTACGTTCACCAGTCTCGACGATGATTAAAGGAGCAAGAATACAAAAAGAGAAGGCCCCCGGGAATCCCCGGGGGCCTGTAAGCAGCAAAAGGGAATGTGCCTTGTCCCGAGTCGCGATCGGGACCGGCTTGGTGTTAAACGTCGAGACTGGTGAATGTAACCGTAAACGTATAGCTGCCTGCAATGGTGCCTGAAGCAGTACACTGCGCTCCATACGTTACTGTCGCATCGGTAATGGCACCGGCAGCGATGCCTGTCCTTACCACCTGTGCGCTTCCGCGTGTTCCGTTGTTTACAAGAGTTACCGTTCCGGCACCACCGGCAACGGCTGTAGTCAGGGTAATATCATAGGTCCCCGCCGGCATACCCCCCACTAAGACCTCCGCAGTGATCTGTTTGTTCGTTGCTGAGTTGTGTGTGTAATTAAGTAAGGCAGTGGTGTCGTTTGTCCCTGTAATGTCATTGCCGTTAATCACATTCAGGTTGATTGTACCGCCATCGGTGACATCGAGCGCATCTACCTCCGCAACCGTCACCTGAATCTGGGATGTATCATCTGCCGCCATAACAGTACTGCCAATGCCCAGAAACAAGACCCCCGCCAACAAACATGCTAATACCTTTTTCATCCTCATTCCTCCTTGAATTAAATGCACATATCCCTATTGCTGATTCCCAATCATCGGTAGATTAAAAATTAATCTTTAATAATGGAAGGTCATGGACAGGCAGGGGTGATTCAATACAGGGAATATGGTTTAATGCAGTCCATATTTGGGAGTTTATTTTCAATGTCGACTAAGCCCATGGGCCATGCGTCTTAGCAGGGAAAAGATGAAAGGGAGGCATGTATGAAGGGTAAAGCAATAATCTGCATTGTTTTGTCAATGGCATTGGTCCTCGCGTCCCAGGCGGTAATGGCCGGAACAAGAGTATATGTGAACATGGGGGTACCGGCAATGCAGTTCGAGGTCAGAGGGGGAGGGCATGGCGATGGCGGCTTCACTCTGCAGGGTTCCTATTGCCCTGTGCCGGTTGCCCCCTGTTATGAACGGGTCTATGTGGTGCGGGAGGTCCATCCCCGGCCCCAGCGCATATGGGTAGAGGGTCATTACCGATGGGAGAGACCTCACCGCATCTGGGTCCCCGGGCACTGGGAGCGAGAGCCTCAGATCCATAAAAAGGATAAACCCGAGAAGTACTGGAACAAGCCTGGTCGAGGCAAGCATGATCAGGACAGGTATGAGGGGAAAGGGTCCAGAGGGGACGCAGACAGGTGGGATTAGGCTCGGGCCCGGGTCGAACCGGTAAACCTCCGTACTTGGTTGAATGTCGGAATTGAAGAGTACAGGGGGCCAAAGGAGATGCTTCGGCCGGAGTTATGATGAAAGCCAGGAATACCGAGGCGTTATTTCCACTTCATGGTCCATGACCTGATGATGTATGCCACAAGCCAGAAGACGGGAATCATGCCGAGGGCTATGATCATTGCGTTATAGTCAAGTTCAATGCCCAGCCTGGAGAAGTAATGTACCAGCCCCTGGCCTTTCTTGACACTGTAGAAGGCGGAGAAGAAAATCGCTGCTATGGTTATGAGCACTGCCGAGCTCAGAAAGATGGAAAAGATGTTCGGGAAGTTCTTCATGACTGAGTCGTATAATGGGTAAATATCCCGCGTTATGCAAGGGTGATTTTTTTAAGAATATGCCGGTATTCTGACAAAGGATGTATTGGCTTATAGCGTTCACTGAGGTAGTATTGCTCACGACATTGAATGGCCCTCTGGCCATGCAGGAGGTATGGATCATGATTTCTCGTGAAAAGGTCGTTGACGGCTTCAGGTTCATGCCGCCGACGCTCAAGTCCTGGCTGAAGAAAGACATCCCGGAGGGCGAGTATGCTGGAGAGATCCCCTGGTCCCCCATGAAAGGTCCTGCTTCCAGGACCGTGTTCTCCCTCATGACCTCTGCCGGAATAAGCCTGAAGACAGATCCCCCCTTTGATATTGAAAGGGAGAAAAGGGAACCTCTCTGGGGGGACCCGACCCACCGGGAGATCCCCCGGGATGTCTCGCAGGACCAGATCGATGTGCGCCATCTCCATATCGATACCGGCTTCATCAGGCAGGACATCAATGTGATGCTGCCCGTGACCAGGTTTGCCGAATTCGAGAAGGAGGGGGTCATCGGCAGGCTCGCGCCCACCTCCTATTCATTCTACGGCTACCAGCACGACTTCTCGGACCTCCTGGACACGACCATGCCGAAGGTCGTTGCGAAAATGCATGATGAAGGGGTGGAGGCGGTCATACTCACCCCTGCCTGACCGCTGTGCTGCCGGTCCGTGGGACTGGTCGCACGGCATCTGGAGGCACAGGGTTTTTCCACCATATGCCTTACCATGACACCGGAATTCACCCGGCTTCTTGGCATACCCAGGGTTGCCGCCATCGAGTACCCCTTCGGCAGGCCCGTGGGGCAGGTGCATGATGCCCAGGGCCAGAGGCAGGTCCTGCTGGAGACGATTGCATCTCTGGAAAAGGCCCTTAAACCGGGCGAGGTGTTCCATCTGCCGTTCACCTGGCCCGAGGAGCCCAGGGAAACCAAGTGGCACCCCCCCGAGATCTCTCCGATACTCAAGTTCTTCAAGGAAGAGGTCAGAAGGACGCGGGAGCAGGAAAGGAAATAAGGGCCGCTAAAGATTTCCGCTGGAGTAAGGCAAAAAAAGCCGTTAGGATCCTTTTGCCCTCAGCTTCGCCTCGATGAGCTGTGCGTGGGAAAGGCGGAGCAGGCCTGCCATGCCGTGTACGAGGTGGTCTTCATGTCCGTCAAGCCTTCCATCCGCATAGATCACCTTCCAGACGGTCTCTATCACGCGCACCTTTTCCTCTTCCGAGTAGTTCTGGTTGATGAGGCTGGTGAAGCGCCACAGGTCAATGCTCTTGTCCCGCTGGGCCTGGGCCGCCTGCAGCAGGGAAGCGGCCTCTTCATCACCCATGTGGTGGTCCTTCCTGAGGATCGACAGGATTACATCCTGTTCCTCGGGGCTGAACTCCCCGTCAATGGCCGCAATCTCCAGGAGAAGGGCGCACGTGGCCACCAGGATTCGTTTCGGGTCCAGGCTCGCGGACGATGTAGCCGTCTTTTTCGGTATCTTGGTGAAATAGCTTTTTATCAGGTCGAGCATGCATATCTCCTGAGGTTGATGTCTGAGTTAACTCTCTGTCAGATAATCGATGAAGGTCTCGGCGTAGATGTCCCAGAGCGTTACAAAAAGTGCGGCAATGATGGGCCCGACGATGAACCCCATGATGCCGAACAGGCTGATGCCGCCCAATGTGGAAAAGAAGATCATAAGCTCGTGGAGCGCCGTGTCCCTGCCCACGAGCCACGGCCTCAGGGCGTTGTCGATGCTGCCCACCAGAAGGCTGCAGAAGAGGAAGAGGCCTGTTGCCTGGATGTATTGCCCGCTTATTGCCAGGACAATCACGGCAGGGATCCAGATGAGGGCCGAGCCCACTGCGGGGATGATGGACAGGACCGTCATGATGGTACCCCAGAAGACCGCACTGTCTATGCCCACAACCCAAAAGGCAAGGCCTGCAAGGCTCCCCTGGATAATGCCGATTACCAGGGTCCCCTTGATGGTGGCCCTGGTGACGGAGGTAAACCTGTCCAGTATGCGGTTTTCCACACCTTCAGGCAGAGGAAGGTAGAAAAGGACCCTTTCAAGGATCTGCCTGCCCTCCTTCAGAAAGAAGAACATGGTGTAGAGCAAAACAAAGAACATGAAGATGGTGTTGATGGTCGAAAAGGTAAACGATGAGATGTTCTCGAACAGGAAGGTGCTCGTCATGCCCACCAGTTCTCCAGCCTTCTGCAGGATGACGTTCTGATACGCGGCAAGAGAGTCGTACAGCGGAAAAGTCTGCAGCCATTCATTTATGGCCGAAGGCCTGCCTGTCATTTGATCGATCCAGGGTTTTACCTCCCTGCTTATCTTTATGGCCTGGGCCGCGACAATGCCCATCAGGCCGACCAGTGGGAGCAGAATGATGAGAAAGAAGGCAAACAGGGTGAGCAGTGATGCCGGGTTTTTTCGGCCATTGAACCATCCTTCCAGTCGCCGGTATAGGGGTTGGGCCATGGCGGAAAAAATGCCCGCCAGGAGGATGGCCATGATGAACATGCGTATCATGGAGATGAAGGCGATCGTGATGAAGAGCACCATGGCCAAGACGATGATCTTCTTCAGGGTAGTATTGTCCATATCACCTGCCTTGAAAAAAATTCAGAACCTGGATGGAGCTTGCCTGAATAAGAACATATTATCAAGTCTTACCCGTGTTCTGTAAACCATTTTGTGTGTTTATTCTGGCCATGGATGGGTGTTGTGCGGTAAAAGGTGAAGGGGGGGAGAAGCCCATGAAACGAAGGACCTTTCTGAAAGTGCTCGCAGGCGTATCTGCATGGGCGACATGCCCGTTTCCTCTCAGCGCCGAGGCGTCCCGGCATCGCCGGAAGGGCAGGCTCCTGGTGCCCGGCCCCGCCACGAAGGTTGTTCTCGCGGGCGTGAAGAAAGGTTCTTCCGGGGATGTGTTAAGCCGCTCCCTGAGGGCATCGGCCCAGGCGGCCACGGACTTTGCCTGGCTGAGCAAGGGAGACGCCGTGTTCATCAAACCGGTAGTCAACTCGGGCAACCCGTACCCTGCCACCACCAGCCCGGCTGCCGTTGCAGCCATGGTGGGTCTCCTGAAGGAGAAGGGCGCAGGCCGGGTGATCGTGGGCGACATGTCCGGGGTGGAGTACGTGAGGTTTTCAGCAACCGGGCTCACCGGCAGCTCACGCAGGCTGATGGAGGACTCCGGCATGGCCAGGGCGGTGCTGGCTGCAGGGGCAGAACTGCATTGTTTCGAGGAGCAGGGGTGGGATGCCTTTTATGAAGACGCCCCGGCCGAGGGTTCCAACTGGAAGAAGCCCCTCATGATGCCTGGCATTTTGAAGGAAGTGCAGCACATCGTGCTTATGCCCCGGTGCGCACGTCATATCCTCGCCGGCAGCACGCTGGGCCTGAAGGCCGCCGTGGGCTACTGGCGGCACGACACCCGGTTGGAATACCACCGCGATGCCTTCACCTTTCAGGAGAAGACGGCCGAAGGCAATACCGTCGGGACCCTTCTGGAGAAGCAGCGCCTCGTAGTTACTGCTGCAGACAGGATACTCTCCACCTTCGGCCCGGACAAGGGGTATGTATTCGAGCCGGAGGACGGGCTGATCATCGCCTCATCCAGCATCACCGCGCATGACATGGTCTCGCTTGCCTGGCTCCTGGAGTGCAGGCGTTTCATCCCGGAATCGCATAAGGATGACTTTCTCGACACCAGCATGGTTGCACCCCGTGTCGCCAACCACATCGTCACCAGCTGGCTGGGGGGGTGGGGCCCGGCCCTGGCCTCGGAAACGCTCACCAAGGACCCGCTCAACACCATCTGGGATGACCGGGTCATCACCCGTGCCTGCGAGGTCTTCGGAGGGGTGCCCTCCATTACCCTGGAAGATGCCGGGGGAGGGGTGTCGGAGGAACTGAAGAAAAGCCTCGGCCGGATGATAGTTCTACCCGGTTCGTCCGTTTAGCCGGGATCTCATGGAACTCCTATAAAATCATATCCGGCGGCTGTCATAGGCCCAGTGGAGCAGAGCCTGCCTCTGCTTTATGCGGCACGTCACGTCGCCACCGATGCAATGCCTCCTGATCTGGGCTATGTGTCTTGTCATGGCCTTCCATCTCTTGATCTGCCGCTGGTCGTCTTCGCATCTCCTGCCCAGGTAGTACCTGCAGTACCACTGGAACCACCCCCGCGGGTCTTCGTGGTGGATCCATCCCTTTTCCCGCCAGTAAGACAGGGGCTGGGAGGCGTTGATGCCGAAGCAGTTCAGCCCGGGGTCGTGGCGTTCATGGCAGAGTTTTGCATTGGTGAACCAGTCTTCGGGGAACTCGCCCGTGCAGTCGGTCATGTATTTGCCGCCGAAGACGCCCAGCTGAAGCATGTCTTTCGGGGTGAGCTCCGGTCTGAAGTCCGGATGGAAGTTCTTTCCCACAGGCTCTGTGAGGTAGTAGCGATAATCCTGCTGCATGAGGTCGTTCACTATCACCAGTGTCTTCTTCATGGCCTCCTCCCATATCAAGGAGTGTGAACATGCCTTCGTTTCATTCCCCGAAGAAACGCCCTTCCTCCCATGCCACCTTGTGCTCCATGATCACCTGGAACTGGTGGCCCAGGTCCAGGATCTCCTTGGCCCAGAATGCGTCCGTGCCCCACCCTGGGTGGTTGTTTTTGAAGTCGTAGTCCTGTGCCTGCCTTGCCCACCAGGCGAGGAAGTAGATGATGCGCATGAAGCGCAGCGGCTCGATGAGCGTTAAGGATGACCTCTCGAAATCACGGAACTGCTCGTATCCATCGAGAAGCAGATCGATCTCGCGGCGCGAGCGGCCTGCATGGTCCGGCAGGAGCAGCCACAGGTCCTGGACAGGCGGGCCCACCATCATGTCGTCGAAGTCGATCATCATCAGGCCTTCCCCGGGCCGTTCCAGTATGTTGCCCCGGTGGCAGTCCCCGTGGATGCGTATGAGTTCGGTGCCCTCAAAGACGGGGGCGATGCCTTCCACGATGCGTGCGCACAGATCCTCGAACTCCGTCTTGTGCTCGGCTGTGACGAACCCGCCTCTGCTGATGTAGTCCAGGTCCTCCCGGGTGGATTTGAGCGGGTGCAGGGTGATCCTGTCCACCGGGGCGCGGCACTGGCCCGCGAGGTGGATGCGCCCCACGAGAGCGCCTATCCGTACCAGGTCTTCTTCCGTGTTCAGCTCAAAGGCCCTGCCTGCCTTTTTGGGGAAGAGCGTGAAATGAATGCTGCCCGCCCTGCCCAGGGTGTTTCCATCAGAGAGCCTGATGGGGCATACGACCGGGATTTCGGCCTCCTCGCAGTCCGCCAGGAAGCGGTGCTCGTCCTCGAGGGCCTCTCTGCTCCAGCGGCCGGGGCGATAGAACTTGGCAATGAGACGGTCTCCCGCCTTCGACTGGATTTCGTAGACCCGGTTGATATAGCTGGGCAGCGGGATGCATAGTCCGGTCATGGGTATGCCTGTGGCATCTTCTACGATATCGAGCAGTGCGTCCGGCGTGAGGTGTGCATAGTCGGCATCCCTGGTCATGATCTTCCTCCGTAATATACAAGATATATTGCAATTACGTCCCGGTGTCTTCAGGAATATATTATGGGAGGCATAGATGGCACGCAAGGGATGAGTTCCCCCTCGAACGTATCCTTGCGTGCTGTTCATAGTATTCGGCACGTCCCTGCAGTCAGGGACGCCACCTCACGCAGCCAGCCTGTTGGATCTCCTCCAGATGCCCATCATCTCGGCCTCCCTGATGAGTCCGTCCCGGAAGTCGGGGTGCGCGATGTTGATGAGAGCCTCGGCACGCTCCCAGGTGCTCTTGCCCTTGAGCATGGCCTTGCCGTACTCGGTGACCACATAGTGGACGATGGTCCTGGGCACGGTGACGATGGAGCCGGGGTCGAGTACCGAGCGGATGCGTGACTTCACGTGTCCGTTCTTGTCCTTGGTGGTCGACGACAGGCAGATGAAGGACTTGCCGCCTCTTGAATGGAAGGCGCCGAAGATGAAGTCGAACTGGCCGCCCGTGCCGGAGATCTGCCTCGTGCCTGATGACTCCGATGACACCTGGCAGAAGAGGTCCACCTCCACGGCATTGTTGATGGCGATGGTGTTGTCGTTGGAACGGATGTTTTCCGGGTCGTTCGTGTAGTCCACCGAATAGGAGGCGCAGCACCAGTTCTGGTCGATGAAGTCATAGAGCTTCTGGCTGCCCAGCGCAAAGGTGTAGACCATCCTCCCCTTGTTGGCGTGCTTCTTCATGTTGGTGATGCGGCCCGCCATGTACATGTCCACGTATGAGTCCGCAAGCATCTCGGTATGGACACCCAGGTCTTTCAGGTCGCTCTCGGCTATCATCTTTCCCACCGCGTTCGGCATGCCGCCGATGCCCAGCTGCAGGCAGCCCCCGTCCGGGATCTCCTCCACGATGAGCGATGCGATCTTCCGGTCCACGTCGCTGATGGCGGGTTCAGGAAGGCAGAACAAAGGCTGATTTTCTGATTCGACGATTGTGTCCACCTGAGAGATGTGGATGGCCTCGTTCCTGCCGCCACGGCAGTAGGGCACGTTCGTGTTCACCTCCACGATCACGGTCTTTGCCCTGTCTGCGATATGTTTGGAGATGGAGTTGGACGGGCCGAAGTTGAAATATCCGTCTGCATCCATGGGCGCCACCTTGACCATGAACACATCGGTGTTGATGATGCTGTAAAGGGAAGGGCCCTCATGGTAGAGAAGCGGGATATAGCTGCACAAGCCCTTGTCGTGCAGGCTCCTGTCGCCTCCGCTGAAGTGCCAGTTGTTGTAGGTGAAGTGCGCCTGGGTGGGGTCGGCAGTGGCAATGGCTGCCTTTCCCGGAAAGGTGAGCGCCCGGACCTTTACGTCGGTCAGCTCGTCCACCCGTCTGGCGAGCGCGGCGTCGAGCATTGTCGGTGCGCAGGTGAAATGGCCGTAATCGACCCAGTCCCCGGACTTCACGGCTTTGACAGCCGCCTCGGCAGTTGCCAGTTTCCTTTCGTACTCTTCCCTGTGGTTCATGGGCCGCCTCCTTTGAATTTTTCTCTTATATGTCTATACGGCCGGCCACGTTCTTATAAAATCGGCACAGGGATGAATGTGGGGTGTGTGTAAAGAGGCGCGTGGGGTAGGTAAAATGCCCATGCGCTGATATTGCTAGTTTCTATAAATATTTTCTGTAGATATCAGCTTGATTCAAGTGGTGATTTGTTGAAGTAATCAACACTCTAGGCAAACCAGAAGGGCTGGAACGTACTATACAGCCTCTCTGGTCTACCAAAAACAATGATTCTTTTGCGTAATCATTAGTTGCCCCAAATTCATTTGAACCATCGATTTGTCAAAGTAATCTCTACCATGGGCAAAGTGTTGATTATAGACATAATCTCTTATTCATATAATGATAGATATCATTCGAGCATTTAAACTTCTCAGGTCAGTGTGAAAGCTCATATCTATTACAGGTATCATTATCTCCTTGTCATACAAATTCATATATCAACCTTGAGTC
>CAZRIV010000007.1:0-184758 GCA_964600235.1 uncultured Bacteriovoracaceae bacterium
TGGTGGTGCTTCAAAATATACCACCCATTCGAGGAGGCCTTACATAGTATCAATCGCTTCCACCTGACTCGCATATTGTCACAGTTTATGCGCGTCGCTTCGCTCCGCCGACGCACAAACTGCGCCAACTACGGCTCGCAGTGAAGCGTATGTTAGCAGTTATTTGTGAGGCCATGTATGCCATTCATTGTAAACGAAAATAGGAAAATACATTATAGAGAAAATGGGGCGGGACCGTTGATGATTGTGCTTCCCGGCAACACAGCCTCTTCTTATTCCCATATCGATGATCTCGCTTACTTTGGACGATTCTTTCGTTCGGCGTCACTTGATTTTTGGGGCACCGGCTTATCAGATAGAGTTTCATCTTGGCCTGAAGATTGGTGGAATATAGCCGCCCGTGATACCGTTAAACTTATTGAGATGACGGGGGAAGATAGTGGTATAATAATCGGTTGTAGCGGAGGCTCAGCCGTTGCATTACTGATAGCGATACTCTTCCCATCGAAGGTGCGGGCCGTCATTGTGGACAGTGAACAGGAATCGTATCCCTCTGAACTTATAGATGCAGCCTTAAAGGACAGAAATAACAGGACTGCCGATCAGGTAGCGTTTTGGCGAGATGCTCACGGAGAAGACTGGGAGCAGGTTGTCGAAGCTGACAGCCGGTTGCTTTCCGGTATGAAAAATCGGAAACATATGTTCAGTGGCCGACTCAAGGAAATCAAATGCCCCGTTCTTCTTGCAGGAAGCCTAATGGACGAGTTCATGCCGGATATTGGAAGTGGAATGATCTCAATGGCGAAACAGATTGAAAACAGCGAAATATATCTTGCAAACAAGGGTGGTCACCCCCTGATGTGGACGTGCACAAATGAGTTTCGAGATACGACCATGTCCTTCTTGAGAAGAAAAGGAATCTGCTAACCAGCTAATCCACTGGACGGCTTTCAGCAGCCGGTGATCCGCACGTCGGATGCTTGTTGATGTAACACTGATAAGTATTGCTTGTTAATGCGCATTAAATGGTCTATTGTATGCGCATAAGGAGGCATGTATGCACGTTAATATCTATAATCCCAAGGCACCAAAAAAGGCTACAAATCTAAGTATCAACAGTGATCTTCTCACCCAAGCAAAGCAGAACAATATCAACTTATCAAAGGCCTTAGAACAGCGCCTCATAGAGATGCTGCTCGAAGAAAAACGCTGTATTTGGAGAGAAGAGAATAAGGAAGCTATCGATGCTTATAATCGTAGAGTGGAAACCTCAGGAGTTTTTAGTGATAATTTAAGGAACTTTTAATGGCTCAATTTGATGTATACGAAAATCCAAATGAGCATACGAGGAAAAATGTTCCTTATCTTCTTGATCTTCAAGCTGATCTCCTCAATACCCTTGCAACAAGAGTTGTAGCACCACTCGTGAGTTCATCAGTAATGGGAAAGCCTATTGAACATCTTAATCCACAATTCCAGATAAAACGTAAAACTGTTTACATGTCCTCCGCAGAATTGGCTGGTGTTCCTGTTCGCGCATTGGGAGAAAAGGTCGGATCTCTAAAAGATCAACGCCATATTATTATCTCAGCTCTTGATTTCTTATTTACAGGTTTCTAAAGGCATCCAACCAGGACGGCTTACAGCCGCCGGTGATGCCCGCGTTATCTTCTTTGAGCTATTGACAAATATGCACATATGATGCATACAGATGCATATGAGAACGACATTAAATATAGATACCGACACCTTAAACAAAGCCAGTAAGCTCACAGGGATCAAAGAAAAAACAGCTTTAGTCCACCGTGGACTTGAAGCGCTCATTGCAATCGAGAGCAGCAAGAGGCTCGCCAAATTGGGTGGGACAGAGAAGGACCTCCAGCCTATTCCCAGGCGCAGGCAGTCTGGATCTTAATAATGGTTCTGGTTGACACATCAATTTGGATTGACCATTTAAAAAAAGGAAATACTTCTCTTGAAAATCTGCTCATCGGCATGGACGTAATATGCCATCCTTTTATTATTGGTGAGCTTGCCTGCGGCAATCTGCGTAATAGAAAAGAGATCCTTTCATTGCTTCATTCTCTCCCTAGAGTTACTGTCTTGGAGCATGATGAGATTTTGTATTTTATTGAGAGTAAAAAGCTTATGGGAATCGGAATAGGCTTAATTGATGTACATTTACTTGCATCTGCTCATCTTGCTCATGCTTCTCTATGGACCATAGACAAGAAATTGCTCAATGCTTCAGATGCTCTTGGCATTTCATACACAAGCTGAAGATAACCAAAGAATGCACCGGACGGCTTACAGCCGCCGGTGACCCTTACGTAGGACTTGTCAGGTTTTACTCATCGGCGGTCAATGTGCCAAACGTGGACCTTCACCGGTTGCCACGGGCTGACAAGTGTGATAATGCTTGTTGTCTACGATTCATAAGGAGGACAGACATGATTAGCACGACACATCTCCTCATTCTGCTGGTTATCGTACTGGTTATCTTCGGTGCCGGCAAGCTGCCCGAGGTGGGAGCGGCACTGGGGAAGGGAATAAAGAACTTCAAGTCCGCTGTGGATGAAACCACGAGCAGCAGCAAGGATACGAAAGGCGACATCGAGGACAAGAACAAGGATCAGAAATAATCCTGACAGAGCTTATCCAGTCTCGCTTCCCCTGTTCCACGCACAGCCTTTCCGCATGAATGCCCGCGGCAAACAACCGGCAGTAATACGTTCATCAGAATTCCTATGGATTACAGGTCCGCACTTGGATGGAGATAATAAAGCTGCCGTTTCATCATGTCGGGCATGAGGAAACGGCAGCGGTTATCGGCTATTTCGTGGCGGGTGCAGGTGCAGGCGCCGGGGCCTGTGGCTGTGCAGGCGCTGCGGGGATTGTTGCAGGCGCCTTTGCGGCCGGTGCCGCACCGGGTACTGCGGGCGCGGGCATGGTCTGGCCTGCAGGCGCCGGAACGTCCGACATGACGCTCTTGGAAGGCCTGTGAAGCGCGAAGAAACCCAGGGTGAACGAGGTGACCATGAACACGACCACCAGCACCCGTGTGGCCTTATTCATGAAGTCCACCGGGCCCGAGCTGCCGAAGAGGGCCTGAGATCCGGAACCTCCGAAAACCGCGCCGATATCGGCGCCCTTGCCGGCCTGCAGGAGCACGGCCACGATGAGACAGATACATGCCAGAATGTGGACTGTTAAAAGAAGCGCATACATGTTTTTTTACCCTCTATATCGAATTATTCTCTCGAACGATGCCACCTCGAGGCTTGCGCCTCCGACGAGGGCCCCGTCGATGTCTTCCTGTGCCATGAGTATGTCGATGTTGTCCGGCTTCACGCTGCCTCCGTACAGGATGCGTATGGCCCCGGCAGCCTCCGGGCCGAAGAGCTCTTTGAGCTGCGCACGGATGAAGGAGTGGACCTCCTGGGCCATCTCCGGCGTGGCCGTCTTCCCCGTGCCGATGGCCCATACCGGTTCATAGGCTACCACCAGGTGTGCTGCCTGAGCCGCGCCGACACCCTTCAGGCCGCCTTTCATCTGGGTGCTGATGACGGACAGTGTCTTGCCGGCCTCACGCTCGGCCAGGGTCTCACCCACGCACGCGACAGGGGTGATTCCTGCCCTGACGCAGGCCAGCAGCCGTTTGTTCACGGTCTCATCGGTCTCGGAGAAATACTGTCTGCGTTCGGAATGGCCGATGATGGCAAAGCGTGCGCCCGTGCTCCTGATCATGGGGGCGCTCATCTCACCGGTATAGGCCCCCTGATCCTCCCAGAAGACGTTCTGTGCCCCCACAAACACCGATGAATCCACCAGCGCGTGCACGAGGGGGTAGATATAGAGCGCAGGGGGGCAGACAAGGATTTCCCTGTCCTGTACGTCCTTGACCCGGGAGGCGAGCTCCTCTGCAAAAAGGACCGCCTCTTCCTCGGCCTTGAACATCTTCCAGTTACCTGCAATCAGGGCTTTTCTCATATTTTTCCTACTTGTCCAGCACAGCCACTCCGGGCAGTATCCTGCCGCCGAGCATCTCCAAAAATGCCCCGCCGGCCGTGGACACGAAGCTTACCTTGTCCGTCAGGCCGCTCTTGTGAAGTGCAGCATCTGTATCACCCCCGCCGACAATGGTCAAGCCTTTGGATGAGGCCACGTCCTTGGCGACGGACATGGTTCCGGCTGAAAAGTCCTTTTTCTCGAAGACGCCCATGGGCCCGTTCCATATGATGGTCCTGCAGTCCTTCAACGCCGCGGAAAACAGGTGCGAACTGGCCGGGCCGAGGTCAAGGGCCATGAGGTCATCCGGTATCTCCTGGATGGTCGTCACCTTTATGGTCTGGCCGTCTTTGGGTTCTGCAGCGCATACGGCGTCCACGGGCAGGTAGAGCTTCACACCCTTGTCCCTGGCCTTGGCCATGATGGACCGGGCCGTGTCCAGGAGGTCTTCCTCCACCAGGGACTTGCCGATACCCTGGCCCAGCGCCTTGATGAAGGTGAAGGCCATGCCCCCGCCGATAAGGATCTTGTCGGCCTTGTCCAGGAGATTTTCCACCAGTTCGAGCTTGTCCGAGACCTTGGCGCCTCCCATCACCGCCGCAAAGGGTCGCTCGGGGTTCAGCAGGGCCTTGTTGATGTACTCCACCTCTTTCAGGAGCAGGAACCCTGCGGCACAGTCCCTGATATGGTCGCACACGCCTGCGGTGGAGGCATGCGCCCTGTGGGCCGTGGCAAAGGCATCGTCCACGTAGACGTCTCCCAGGGATGCCAGGGCCTTTGAAAAGTCGGGGTTGTTCTTTTCCTCCTCTGCATGGAAGCGCAGGTTTTCCAGGAGGAGTACGTCTCCGGGCTTGAGCTCGCCCACCATGGCCTGGACCTTGTCGCCGATGCAGTCGGGCGCCATGTTCACGCTGGTGCCCAGCAGTTCGGACAGCCTCCTGGCCACGGGGATAAGGCTCTGTTTCTTGTCCACCTTGCCCTTGGGCCTGCCGAGGTGCGACATGAGTATGACCTTGGCTCCCTTGCCGATGGCATGATGGATGGTCGGGAGCGCCGCCTTGATGCGGGCGTCGTCGGTGATGGTGCCTTTTTCATCCAGCGGCACATTGAAGTCAACCCTGATAAGCACCCGTTTGTCTTTCAGGTTCAGGTCTTTGATTGACTTTATACCCATTTTTCTTCCTCCTTATGGTATATGGCCTGCGCCTTCAAAAGCGCTTGATTGCATGGAATAGATATAATACTTCGCGAAAAGAATACCGGTGTCTCAACATTGACCCCTTTACAAACCATTGAACATCCCATTACATACCATAGCAAGGCGGTTTTGTCATGAACGAACATGAACAATTCCCGGCAGGTATCCATGGATAATGCAGGCAACCTACATGATGTTGAATTCATAAGCGCTATCGGTGAGCGGTTCAGGAGGCTTATCGGCACCCTGGTCAAGGGCAATATGAAGCGAGCCCGCTCACTTGCCCTTCAGGTCAGCCGCGAAATCCCCGCTGACGGCGAGCGCATCGCCTTTCAGAATCTCATCGAGGATCTGGCCCAGGGCCAGGCTTTCCGCAATGCCTTCATCAACATGCCCTCAGCAGTGCCCGGCATCGGTACCGTCATTTCATGGGCGCTCATCAGCCTGGAGGATTTCTTTGTCCTTGACCAGGCCGTGACACTCATCATGGCCTTGAGCATCCTCCATGGAATCGATCCTGAGCATGACGGGGGCATGGAGGAATTCGTCATCGCGGTGGCAGGTGAGGCATACGGCATTGCATCACCAGGGCCCTCCCGTAACACAGAGGCCTTTGTGAAGAACTTCCTGATAAAACTCCTGCCCGCCAGGTACGTGAATTTCGGCCTGTCCAGGTGGGTGAAGGCCTTCATCAGAAGGCTGCTTCCCTTCAGGAGGAAATCCCGCCTCATGCCCATCGGCTTTGGTGTCCTTATGGCTGCCTGGGATGCCTATGATACGATCGTGAAGGTGGGGCGCATAACGCTGCGCGAACTGCCCGCGAAGTCACTCCGGAGGGAATCTGCGCAACGGTTTGAAAAAGAGGCTTAAAGACGGTAGAGGTCCTTGTCCCAGAGCTTTACCCAGTTCCTTTTCAGGACCTCGGTGGCGACCTTGAGATTGTCGACCTCGAGGATCATGATGGGGTTCGACGCCCTGCCGATGTATGGGTACATGGAAATGGCGTTGATCTTCGCCTCTCGCAGCGGCTTGAGAACGGCATTCATGCCGCCTGGATGGTCAGGCATCTCCACAGCCAGGACTTCGGCCTCATCGTAATCAATGTTTTCCGTTCCAAAGGCATTCTTTGCCTTTTTGGGATCATCCACGACAATGCAGACAGAGGAGACATCCTTGGATTCCAGTCCCACCGAGATGGCCCGGATGTTCACGCCATGCTTTGCAAGCACGTCAGAGAGGTATGAGAGCTTTCCGGACACGTTGGCTGTCTGGAGACGGAACTGTTTGACAGACATGGTCTACTTCTCCTTCTGAAAATATTCATACCCGACCTTCAAGGCCTCGACATTCTTGTCCTTGAACTTTGCCTTTCCCTTGCCGAGGATGATATCCATATTGTCGATCATGGTGGAGAACTTCACCTGGTGGGTCCTTTTCACAAAGGCACCCAGCATGATCATGTTGCCGTACTGTTCTCCCACCGTGGCCCGCGCCAGGTCGTTGACCGGGATCTCCACGAGTTCGATATCCCCCCTGCCGGGCCTGTCGGTGACGATGCTGGAGTTGATGAAGATCTCTCCGCCGGAGGCCCCCTGGTTCTGGAGCCTGAGCAGGGATTCGTTGTCCATGATGACCAGGTAGTCGGGAGACGATGCCACAGGCGAGGCGATCTCCTCATCCGAGATGGCGATGGTGCACGTCGTTATGCCGCCGCGCATCTCGGCGCCGTAGCTCGGGAGATAGGTTACCTCGTGACCTTCGATCATGGCCGTCCAGGCGAGGCACAGTCCTGAAAACAGGATTCCCTGTCCGCCTATACCGCTCATGATGGTCTTCTGAAGCATATCTGTTCCCTCAGTCCTTCGTAATATCCTTGAACACCCCGAGGGGGTATTCCTTTTCCATGACCTCTTCCAGATAGATGAAGGCTTCCTTGGGATTTACCTTCCAGTTGGTGGGGCACGGGGAGAGGACCTCCACCAGGGTATACCCCAGGCCCTGCACCTGGATCTCGAAGGCCTTCTTCAGGGCCTTCTTGGTGGCCATGACCTTTGCCGGGGTAGCCACGGATGTCCGGACTACATAGGCGGCACCCTGAAGCTGGCCGATGAGGTCGGTGATCTTCAGGGGGTAGCCTTCCACCTTCGGTCTCCTGCCGTAGGGGGACGTGGAGGTCTTCTGGCCCAGCATGGTGGTGGGCGCCATCTGTCCTCCGGTCATGCCGTACACGGCATTGTTCACGAATATGCTGGTAAAGAGCTCGCCGCGGTTGGCGGCGTGTATGGTCTCTGCAGTGCCGATGGCCGCCATGTCGCCGTCACCCTGGTAGGTGAAGACGATACGGTCGGGCAGGGTTCTCTTGATCCCGGTGGCTATGGCGCAGCCCCTGCCGTGGGCGGATTCGCACGTGTCGATATCGAAATAGTTGTACGCCAGCACCGCGCAGCCGGCAGGCGGGATGCATATGGTCTTTCCCCTGATGCCCATCTCATCGATGATCTCGGCCACGAGCCTGTGTATGATGGAATGACCGCACCCCGGGCAGTAGTGAAAGGGCGTGGGCTTCAGGCACTTGGGCCTGGTGAATACCTTCTTCATGAGAGCTCCCTCTGCAGCCAGTGCCGCTCGATGATGCGGGAAATCTCCTGGGGTGCTGCAACGACGCCGCCGGGCCTGCCGTAGAATTCGCACTCGACGCCGCCCTGTACGGCCAGGCGTACATCGTCGATCATCTGCCCGGTGCTCATCTCAAAGACCAGCATGAGCTTTGTATGCTTGGCGAGGTTGGCAATGGCCTCGTCCGGGAAGGGCCACAACGTGATGGGCCTGATGAGGCCGACCTTGAGGCCGTTGGCCCTGACGCGCTTCACCGCCCCCTTGGCTATCCTGGCAGCGGTTCCGTAGGCCACCACGATCATCTGCGCATCCTGGGTCATGAACTCTTCCCAGAGGGGAAGTTCCCTTTTCATGAGGTCGTACTTGCGCTTGAGCTTCCAGTTGTGCTCCTCCATGAGACGCACATCCAGGATCAGGGATTTCACGATTCGCGAGGCGCGCCCCTCGGCCCCGTCAAGGATATAATCTTTCGGGGGAAGCTCCACGTCTTCCCTTTTACGCATGATGATCGGCTCCACGATCTGTCCCATCATACCGTCGCCCAGGAGCATGACCGGCGAGCGGTACATGTCGGCGATGTCGAAGGCCTTCATGGTTATGTCATAGAGCTCCTGGACCGTGCCCGGCGCGTAGACGGGCATGCGGTAATCGCCGTGTCCGCCGCCTCTGGTGGCCTGGTAGTAATCGCCCTGGCTGGGCGCGATGTTGCCGAGCCCCGGTCCGCCCCGGTTGATGTTGACAATGACCGCGGGCAGTTCGAGCGATGCCAGGAAGGACAGCCCCTCCTGCTTGAGGCTGATGCCGGGCGAGGACGAGCTGGTCATGGCCCGCGCGCCGGTGGCGGCAGCACCTAAGACCATATTGATGGACGCGATCTCGCTCTCACCCTGGAGGAACACTCCTCCCACCTCGTCCATGCGTTTGGACATGTACTCCGGGATCTCGTTCTGGGGGGTGATGGGATAACCGAAATAGCATCTGCACCCTGCCTGGATCGCGGCCTCGGCGATGGCGTTGGTGCCCTTCATCATGACCCTTTCGAGATCAGCCACGGTACACCTCGATGGCGACTTCAGGGCACATGACGGCGCAGAGCGAGCACCCCCGGCAGGTCTCAAGGATGAACTCCGCCGGGTGATACCCTCTGTGGTTGAAGACTTCGGCTATGCGGATTGCCTTTTCAGGACACACGGTGATGCACAGCTCGCAACTCTTGCACAGCGATTGGTCGATGGTAATCTTTCCCTTTGCCGCCATAGTCCTTTATTAACTCGTCATTCGTGTTTGGTCGAAGATACTTAACATCAAAAAGGTTCCCTGTACAGGGTGATTTTATCTGACCCCTTGAAAATCAGAAAAACCAACCCTAATTAAGGTTCGAAAAAACATAACCCACTGATTTTGGGAGGTGAAAGATATGATAACCATAGAAAGACCAGGCTGGAGATGGGATCCCTGGAGTCAGTTTGACCGGCTGAACCGGGAAGTGAACAGCATCTTTACCATGCCCAGGCGGCAGCCGTCAGCGGCGTACCCGCCGCTCAACATCCATACGGGCGAGGAGGATGTGGTCATCACCACCGAGATTGCGGGCATCGACCCGGCGGACATCGATCTCACCGTGACCGGCGACGTCCTGAGCATCAAGGGCACCAGGAAGGCCCACGAGGCAAAGGAAGGCGAGACCTGGCATCGCAGGGAACGCGGCTCGGGCAGCTTCTACCGGACCGTGCAGCTCCCCTACAATGTGGAAGGCAACAAGGTCCAGGCAGACTATGTGAATGGCGTGCTCAGGATAGTGCTCCCCCGGGCCGAGGCCGACAAACCCAGGAAGATCACCGTATCCCCGGTAAAGTAATTCGACAAAGGAGGCGATTCTTTATGGCGGACACAACAAAAAACCTCAATCCGGAAAAGGCACAGGCACAGGAGGCGGTCCTTGCCGAGAGGACCAAGGACCGCAGGACATACCTGCCCGACGTGGACATCCTGGAAGATGCCAACAACCTCTACATATACGCAGACATGCCTGGCGCCGATGAGAAGGGCGTGAACATCACCCTGGAAAACGACGTGCTCACCATCGAGGCACAGGTGGCGGACCAGAGCGTTGAGAAGCACAACCAGACCTATACCGAGTACGGCATCGGCGATTACTACCGCGCCTTCACGCTGAACGAGTCCTTTGAGAGGGACAGGATCGAGGCGAAGATGAAAAACGGCGTGCTGTCCATAATACTGCCCAAGGCAGAGGCAGTGAAGACCAGGAGCATACCCATCAAGGTCGGGTAAGAAAAGATATAAGGAGGTGAACCATATGACCATGAGATACTTGACCCCGTTTCGCTGGGGACGCAGGAGTCTTCCGGTAAACCGCGAGGAGCAGACATACCCCATGGATGCGCTCCAGAGGGAAATGAACAGGCTTTTCGACGATTTCTTCAAGGGAACCGGCATCAGACCGTGGGCCGAAGAGATGGAATCCCTGGGCGCCTTTTCCCCGCAGGTGAACATGGTGGAGGACGAGAAATCCATCCAGGTGAGCGCCGAACTGCCCGGCCTGGACGAGAAGGACGTGGAGATCAGCCTGAGCAAGGACTCCCTGACCATCAAGGGCGAGAAGAAGGAGGAGACCGAGCACAAGGACAAGGGTGCGTACTACCTGGAGCGTTCCTTCGGCTCCTTCACCAGGGTGCTGCCCATGCCCAAGGACGTGAACACGGAAAAGGCCGAGGCGACCTTCAAGAAGGGCGTGCTCACCATCACCGTGCCCAAGCTCGAGAGGGAAAAGCAGTCCCAGAAGAAGATCAGGATCAAGACCGACTGAACCGCCCGTGCCCCCTTAAACCTGTGGTGATCAGGGGAGGCTGTGAAAGCCTCCCCTTTTCATTGTCGCCCTGAAATATGGGGGCTACGTTCCAACCCGGGTAATGCGCCGCTGAGCACCCTTACGATGATGCCTGGTTCGGGTATGTTTTTATTCATGACAACGGCAGACCCACGGCAGTGCCCGTGCCGATCCGCTTTTTCGTCTCGCCCTTAATGCGCCCGTCTTTTGTCGTGAGCGACCAGAGGCCAGCCCTGCGGCAATACATTTGATAAAAGGATGAATCCCGGGTATGAACATTGAAGACCCTGGATTCCCGGAGAAACGAAATGGACAAATCCGCCCGGTTGCGTCACCAGGGCTTGGAAATGATACTCTGCAGTACAGGCCGCATCTGAGGCGGAGATAATGCGTTCGAGACGGTTTCGAACCAGAATGAACCTACCATGAACAGATTTTTGATAAAAGTATACGGTGACGGTTCGTATTATGAGCCCATGGGGCAGGTGTTTTTTTTCAATGCAGAGTCGTGTGCGGTTCTTTTTCACATCCTTAAGGACCTGGAACTGATCGACGATTTCAGGAAACATACGATCATCAGTTGTGAACTATGCGGTTCATGCATCATCGGTGCAGGATCTTTCCACTCTCTCATGCATAAGGCATATTACCTGATAAGCAGAAACAGCCTGTTTTTGGAAAAATATTCGGACCTGGGCATGCTGTTCAATGACTTGTCAATAATATGCAGCCATCTCCTCGAAGCACCTTCGTCCGCCTATGGTGTATCAGGTCCGTACCCGGCACTGGGAATGCGGGATATTGATGCTCAGGGAGGAGAGGGCTTGTACGTCTTTGCCTATGATGAGATTGGCATACTGCTCAATCCGGATTGCTACTGCAGTTCAATAATTGCCCAGGCACGTTGAATGGCCCCAAAAGGGATGACCCGAATCTGGACACGCCCTGGCATTTCGAGCGGGAATACGTACTAATCCGTTATTCCTTTCCTGACTCCGATGAGCCCGAGGAGGCCCGAAATTAAAAGCCAGGCTGCTGCCGGCACGGGCACAGACGACGGTTTAGTCAGGTATGCACCTGCAAGGGGAACCAGACTGCCTTTGTGCCACCAAATGGGGTTTGAGACTGAAGGGCGATGTTCAGTGAAGCCCGAATATTTGAGCCGCAGTTACCCGAATCATTGCGTCTGATCCAGCCTCAACATACAAATCAATCCTTCCCCGGCGTCTTCCCCTCTTGTGCCTCAGCGCCCGTGCCGGGTGATTTCTTGAAAAGGTCGTCGCTGATGCCCCGGTTGAAGCGGTAGGACTTCAGGGTGATGTCGCTGGTGTTGCCCATGGCGTCTTTCAGGAGGATACGCGAGATGAGGTTGTCCGCATCCACCCAGACGGATATGGAGCCTGTCCCGGTCTTCGGTATGAGCACGAGGTGGTCTCCCACGGTCTGCACGCTGTAGTGCTCCTCGATGGAACTCAACCCCGTGAAGAAGCCCAGGATGTTCTGGGCTGCGATCTCGCCCGGGATCTCCTGGACCTGGGAGGTCCCCTCCTCGGGCAGTATTACCAGCACGGTCTGGCCCTTGAGGATGAGGATCTGTTTCTGGGGGGTAGCCACATCCATCCTGACGCCGGAGTTGCGCTTGTACGTCACCTTCCCCTCGAAGCCGACCATCTTGTTGGCGATCACCTGGAAGGTGTCCTGCTTGAACGTGGCAGTAAAGTCCTGGACTTTTGCATAGCGCTGCTGGACCTTTTTCAGCTCCAGGGCATGTGCCGTTCCCGCAAGGAATACCAGGATTAATCCGAATACCAGACTACTCTTCCAGCTCGTGTGCATATGATTTGACCAGTACCTTTCGTGGCTTGCCTGCAGCGTCCGCCGGGCCCAGAATCCCTTCGGTCTCCATCTGCTCGATGATCCGCGCCGCGCGGTTGTACCCGACCCGGAACCTGCGCTGGATCAGCGAAATGGATGCGCTGCCCTTGTTTGTCACAAACTCGAGCGCCTCGTCGTAGACCGGATCCAGGTCCTCGTCCAGGCCGCTGCCGTCACTGTCTTCCCGCGCCAGCTCCGCTATCTGCGTATCGATTTCCTTGACGTAATCCGGCCCCTTCTGTTCGCGGATGAAGTTGATCACCTTTTCCAGCTCGTCCTCGGATACGTACGCCCCGTGGACGCGCTTCAGGTTCGAGATGCCCGGCGACAGGAACAGCATGTCGCCGAGCCCCAGGAGCTGGTCGGCGCCCGAGGAGTCGAGGATGGTCCGCGAGTCGATCTTGGAGGATACCCGAAACGATATCCGTGACGGGAAGTTGGACTTGATGAGGCCCGTTATGACGTCCACCGAGGGTCTCTGGGTGGCCACCACCATGTAGATTCCCGCGGCGCGAGCCATCTGGGCCAGGCGGGCGATGAAGATCTCCACCTCCCGGTTGACCATCATGAGGTCGGCCATCTCGTCTATGACCACCACGATCTTGGGCAGGAGACCGTCTTCGGAATCCTCCGTGCTCAGGGTCGCCAGGGTCGGTCTCGCCTCGGGGTTATCTTTCCTGACCTTTTTATTGTAGGAGTCTATGCCCTTCATCCCGTGGTCTTTGAAGATGGCATAGCGCTGCTCCATCTCGCTCACCGCCCATTTGAGCACAGGCAGGGCCTCCCGCGGGTCTATGACCACGGGGTGCAGCAGGTGCGGAATGCCCTCGTAGTGGGAGAGCTCGATGCGTTTGGGGTCGATCATGATGAATTTGAGCTCGGACGGATTGTTCTTGTACAAAAGCGAGAGGATCATGGTGTTGAGGCCCACGCTCTTTCCCGTTCCCGTGGCGCCTGCAATGAGGAGGTGCGGCATCTTGGCGAGATTGGTCACCACCGGGATGCCCTCGATGTCCGTCCCCAGCGCCAGGGTCAAGGGTGCGCTCGATGCGGCGAACTCCTTGCTGGCCAGGATCCTTCTCAGGCTGACGATCTCGCGCGAGCGGTTGGGGATCTCGATGCCCACCGCATTCTTGCCGGGTATGGGGGCCACGACACGGACCGGGGCCGCCTTCAACGCCATGGCGAGGTCGTCCGCCAGGGAAACGATCTTGTTGATCTTGATCCCGGGCGCGGGCGTGAACTCGTACATGGTGATGACCGGACCCGGCTTTATCTCCAGGATCTCGCCCTCCACGCCGAAGTCCCTGAGCTTTGAAAGGATGAGCGAGGCATTGGCCTTGAGCTCCTTTTCCGTGATGGTCCGGCTCTTGGCGGAAGGGTTATTGAGGAGCGATACGGGAGGGATCTGGTAATTGTCTATGAAGTCAAGTGTCGCCTGCTTGGGCACCTCTACCGAATCAATGCCCTCGTGCTCCATCACGGTGATCTTCGGTTCCTTATTGCCGTTGGTGTTTTCCTTGTCCGGCTTGGTCCTGGAAGAGGTTTTTCTGGATGACCTCGTCTCCGGGGAGCGCTCGAGGATCTGCGGCCTGCCCTTGAGAAGGCGTTTCTCCCTGATAAGCTCCATGAAGTCCCTGAAGGCGCGCACCGGCGAGGAAAGGTCATAGCCCATCATGATCCCGCCTGCCAGGAGCGGGAGCAGCAGGACCAGCGAGCCCCAGCGGTTGAGGTAGCCCACCAGCGAATCCCCGATGATCTTGCCGATGGCCCCGCCTGCCCTGATGGTGGTGGAAAACAGCTTCAGCTCGCCCAGAAAGATGTGCAGAAGCCCCAGCACCGCGAACATGATGATGAAGGTGCTTACTATGTGCTGCCAGTGCACCGGGTTTTTCCTCACACAGTACCGCCAGGCATAATCCGCCAGAAACACGGGTATGGCAAAGGACCACACCCCGAGGATTATGTAGAGGCCGTCTGCCGTATAGGAACCGATAAAGCCCATCCAGTTATGGAAGGTATCGGTATGCCTGGCCAGCGTGAATCCAGGGTCTTCGGGGGAAAACGATATGAGTGCGAGCAGGAGGAAGATGGCGGCAAAGCTCAGGAATAACCCGGCCATGTGAGCAGGTATGGTGCTCGTATGTTCTCGCTTCGCCATGTATGAACCTTCCTTACATCAGCACCGGGCTTGTGGCAACCGCCCCTTTGCAATACAGTGTAACGGTGCAAAAGACACTCTGTGTAACGTCCATACCAGAAATTCCAGAGAAATCAAGCCTGTGATATGACCATGCAGGTAATTTGCTGTAATTAAAGCGGCCCGCCGGTACGTAAGCCCTCGCGCTGCCGGAGTTGCGGGGGTTTCTCCTGCCCAGAGGCAACTACATCTCCATAATGATCGGGATGACCATGGGCTTTTTGCCGAGCCTTGACTTGAGGCTGGTGCCCAGCGATTCCCGCATGCGGTTCTGGATCACCTGGGTATCCGTGTCCTTCCCCAGAAATGAGTCCAGGACGGCAGAGGCATTTTTCCGGATCTCGTCTACTATCTCCTGCTCCATGCTCGCAGGGACCACCCCCTTGCACATGATATCAGGCCCCAGGACCACCTCGTGCCTGACCGAGTCGATCACGGCGAACACGATTACGAGTCCGCCCTCCGAGATGTGCCTGCGATCCCTCAGCACTATGTCCCCGATGTCCCCGGTGAGTTCCCCGTCCACGAAGCACTTGCCGTGGGGCGCCTCGCCGCTCATCTCCATGCCGGTCTCCGAGAGGGTCCAGATCTGCCCGGGCCGTGCAAGCACGATCTGGGGACCGGTCTCGAGCGACTTCTCCACCATGTCCGCCAGTGACTTCATATGCCTGAGCTCACCATGGACGGGCATGATGATCTGCGGACCCAGCAGCCGCATGGCCTTGATGATCTCGCCATGCGTGGCATGGCCTGTCGCATGAACCTCCGCAATATCTGGGTAATACACCTTTGCCCCACCATCGATGAGCTGGTCGATACAGCGCGATATGGCGATCTCGTTGCCCGGGATGATGCGGGCCGAGATGATGACGCTGTCCGATGATTTCACCTTGAACCTGTGCCATCCCCTGGCGATGAGGGACAGGACCGAATATACCTCTCCCTGGGTGCCCGTGCAGATGATCATGAGCCTGCTCCGGTCCATGGTCATGATCTCTTCGGGCTTGATAAGGTCGCGGGGGTCGAACTCGACAAGACCTAAGTCGGTGGCGATATCAACCACCTGGTTCATGCTCCTGCCGATTATGGTAACCTTCCGGTTGTTCTTCACGGCAAGCTCATAGAGCATCTGGATGCGCTTCACATGGCTGGAAAAGGTGGAAATGAGCACCGCCCCGGGCGTGCTTTTAATGATGGAGTCTATGCTGGAGAAGACCTTGTCTTCATCCGAGCACCTGGGGTCGATCTCCGCATTGGTGCTGTCGCATATGAAGAGCCTGACCGGCCCTTCCATGCCGCTGAATTGGGCAGACATCTCCTTGAAGTCCCCGGAATGGACAATACGCCCCTGGGGTGTGAGCATGCTGAGGGCATAACAACCGATGGTGGAATGGAGTACTTCCAGGAACTCGATCTCCATGCCGGCCAGGCTGATCTTCTGCCCTGCCTGGACGGGTATCAGCTTGAGATGTCCATCCATGTCGAATTCCCTGAGCTTGCGCTTGACCAGTTCCAGGGTGAAGGGGTGGCTGTATACGGGTATCGGGGCATCCTTGAGGAGATACGGCAGGGCGCCTATATGATCTTCATGGCCGTGCGTCAGGAGAATGCCCTGAAATACCTCCTGGTTTTCAACGACATAGGTGAAATCGGGGATGATCTGGTCAATGCCGCTGGGATTGAACTTGGGGAACATGACCCCCGCATCCACCAGGATGGAACCTGCGCCGGTCTCAATGGCCATGGAGTTGAGCCCGAACTCCCTGACACCGCCTAAGGGGATGATCTTGACCCTGCTCATTGGATACCCGCGGCAAGGTTCATTATGTGCCTGCTCAGGTCTGCGGAGGCGGCGGCAATGTCGTTCATGGTCTGTTTCGGTATAGGTATATGGGCGAACATGACAGGCTTGCCTATGGCGATTTTTACCGGTGTCCGCCTGATGGAGGATGTCCAGCGGGGCATGAGGCCGTATGCCCCGGATATGCCCACCGGGATGACCGGGGTATTCAAGGCAAGGACAAGACGCATCGCCCCGGTGCGAACGGGAAGCATATTGCCGTCCCACGTACGCTCTCCCTCGGGGAATAATCCCAGGATGTGGCCGTGGCGCACCACCCGTATTGCATTGCGCACGGCCAGCACGTCAATGGCATACCTCCGAACGGGAAACGAGCAGGCATGACGAAGGAACCATTTCATGGGGGCATGGCGGTATTCCGAGTTTTTGGCCATGAACCATATGTCCCGGGTTGCAAAGAATCCCAGGATAATGGAGTCGAGGAAAGAGGTGTGGTTGGGCATGATAATGGCAGGGCCCTTTGAGGGTATGTTTTCAAGGCCGGTGACCGTCACCGGCATGAGTGCCTTGATGATCGGCCTTGCTACAGGTTTCAGCACCAGGGAAAGCATGCTTTTCTCTTTGGGAAACCATTTCCTTTCCGGTACGCGCAAGGTTCGGTGACCAGGGATCCTTGATGCCTTCTCCCTGAAGGCCTCCCTGAAACGGACCCTGGGGTAGTACTCCACAATCTCCCGGGGGGCATGATGTTTTTCCAGGGCCTTCTGGATAAGATCTTCCCATTTCTTGCCCGGTTCATGGAGAAAATCGAAAAAAAGCGGTCCATGACTGCGGCTGGACACGATCACGGTGTTCGATTCAATGGTCACGCCCATGAGATCGGCAAAGGGCACATCCACCCTGTTCGTCACACCCGAAAAGTGCAACTGCCCCTCCTGGAGGAACAGTGTCCCGGTATCTACGGAAGCCCTGGTAAAATGATAAGCAGTGATTCCTGCATACCCTTTATACATGCCCTCGTGCGATTCACGGGAGAGCCTGACCCTGCGGCTCTTCATGATGATGCCCGAAACGGCCTGGGGGGCCTCGAAGGACTTCACCTTACCGTACCAGTGGGAGATGGGTTGAACATGGCCGCCAAGAGAGGCATGAGACCGGTCGACCAGGCTGAAACCCTTCCGGCACGAAACGCAATGATCCCGATCAAGCCAATCAAATGCGCCGCACGAAGGGCACCGGTAGATCAGATCAGTAATCATCTGCTAGAAAGTATATCCTAGTTTTATGGACTTGTATACCTCTTCCATGAGCGGGACCACGTCGCGGCCTTGAGGATTTATGGGCTTCATGATGGTCATGGTAATCTTCCCGGGCCTTACCCGCACGCCTCCCTTGGGGAGTATCTCCCGCGTGCCGCTGACGGTTATGGGAACTATGGGCACGCCGGATTGAATGGCCAGGTGGAAACCGCCCTTCTTGAAAGGATACCGGAGCGTGCCGTCGCACGAGCGGGTTCCCTCGGGAAAGATGACAATGGATGTGCCGTTCCTGATCCTGTCTGCAGCCACCTTGAGGCTTTGCATGGCCTTTTCATGGTTGCCCCGATCGATGAGGATATAGCCCGCACGCTTCATGGCGATCCCCAGAAGGGGGATGCGGAAGAGCTCCTTCTTCACGGTCCATCGGAACTGGACATTCAGGTATCCAAGGATGGCGAAAACATCGAAGTGGCTGACATGGTTGGGCATATACACCGCAGGACCGTCCGGGATGTTTTCCGCGCCCCTGACTTCCACCTGGCAATGGGAACACCACAGCGAGAAGCGTGCCCAATAGCGTGCATTGAGGTGGAGGATATCGCCGGTCCTGCTGAAAAATGACATGATTACATGGGGTATGATGACCACCACGATATAGAGGTATGAGCCAAGTGCTGTCCGTAATGTCCAATACATGGCGAACTTTTACAATTCTTTTACACTTTTGTCAAAAGAGGATTTCCCTCTTCGAGACACCTGCATAATAATCGAAGGAGAAGGCTCTTACATGGGAAAACCTTGGGGCATCAGAATGGATTATACCATCATGCAGTGGTTGAGAACGAATCTTTCAGTGATGTGTAAAGATGAACCTTATTTCCTGGTCAGCACGTTCATGAGGTCGTCGAGCATCTCCTCCCGGGTGCTGATGGCATTCAGCACGGATTCGAAGCCGGTCTTGGCCCGCATCATGTCGACAATTTCTCTTGGCAGGTCTACATTCGACTCCATGCGCCCCTCAAGATCTAAGGGGGCGGGATCATCCGAGCGGGTCGTGGCGACGTCCACGGTCCCGGCCGTACCCTGAGTGATGGTGGTCCTGATGGCCTTGTAGCCTTGCGTGTTCATGTTCGCAATATTGGACGAGGCATTGGCCTGTAGAATTTCATTTGCCCTTAATGCACTAAGGAGTATGGACATAGTATATTCTCTCCCTTGCTCACTTATCGGAGAGATGTCTATATAGGTTAAGCATGAGAAAACTCGGACTCCTTCGAAAGCTCATATTGACCTACGTGGTCTTTGTGGTGGTCCTCATGGGGATCACGCTGGTGCTCTTCGTGGTATCTTCACGGGTGAGCACGCTGAGCACCAAGATATACCTTGTTGATTATAAGAAAAAGGAGATCACTGACAAGCTTATCGCGAATCTCATCTCCATCGAGGAGACGGGCAAGCAGTACATGCTCCTCCAGAACGACTCCTACCGCGCTATCCTGGTACAGCAGGAGAGCGACATCTCCCGGGCATGGGACAACCTCGGCTCCAAGGGCATGTATTACGACGAACCCGAGCGGAACATGGTGGAAAACGGCAAGGGTCTGTGGATGGCATACGTGAGCAGGTTTCACACCCAGCTCAATAAGCTTCCCGATAATCCCGCCGACCTTGAGAAACTCTTTGTGCGAAACAGCGCAGAGATAGACAGCATCGTGGGGATTGCCCGCTATGTGAACAATGAGGCGGTCGACCGGCTGCGCACGCATATTGCCTACCTGAAGGACCTCGGGGACCAGATCATGGCGTGGACGTGGTGGGTGCTGGCTGTGGCATTGAGCATAGGCCTGATTGTACCCGTCCTCATCTACCGGAGCGTAACGCGGGATCTCAAGCGCATCAAGGCCGGCATCAAACATATTGCAGATGGTGATTTTGATTACCGTATCTCTTTAGAGACCAGAGACGAGCTCGGGTTGCTCGCCGAGTCATTCAATAATATGGCATTACGCCTCAAAGAACTCGATGATATGAAGTCCGAGTTCATTTCCATAGTATCACATGAGCTTAAAACCCCTCTCACCTCCATGAAGGAGGCCGCAAGCCTTCTGCTGGAGGGCCTGGCAGGCGAGCTGTCCGACAGGCAGAAGCGGCTCGTGGAAATCATGGGCCAGGGCATCAAACGGCTTTTGCATACGGTCTCGGAACTGCTGGAGATTTCAAGGATCGAAAGCGGTATGGTCCGACTGAGCATGGAACTCCATGAAATGAACGCGGTAGTGGCATCATTCATTTCCGAAATTCAGCCCATTGCGGATGTCAACGGGGTCGAAATCAGGTTCAAGCATGCCGAAGAAAACTGCCTGGTGATGGCCGACAGGAACAAGGTCCTCCAGGTCTTGACAAACCTCACGCACAATGCAATCAAATATTCACCCGAAGGCTCAGTAATAGAGATCAGGATAAGGAATTCAGACGGATTCGTCATCACCGAGGTCGAGGACCACGGCAAGGGGATACCAGAAGAAGACATGGCCCGTATCTTTGAGAAGTTCTACCAGTCGAGATACACCAGAGGGCATGGGGGAATAGGCTTAGGTCTTGCAATCTCAAAGGGGATTGTTGATGCACATGGAGGAAAGGTACATGCACAAAGCAGTGCGGGCAAGGGGAGTGTTTTTTCTTTCAGTCTTCCTTCTGCTCATGACCACGCTTCTCTTCCAGGGGTGTGCGACGGAGATTCTGAACACAAAGATTGACGCCGCAGAGAAGAGTCTTTCACAGGGCAAGCCGGCGGGCAATGACCTCAAGGCCATGAACCCGGTGTTGCCGCCTTCCCTGGTTGCGCGCCATAAGATCGCCCTGATAATGGATTCCATCATCAGGGGCGAATATGCATTCAGCGCTATGAAGGCCGAACTTGAAGAGATCAGGGGCAAGGCATTTACCCCTGATTACCTCAGAGTTGAGGCAGGCTATCTGCTGGCTCTCATAGAGCGCATGGAAACACTTCAGAAGTCTGCCGCCAGGGCCAAGGAATATGCCAGGGAAGGTGAAGAACTCAAAAAGAGCCTGGATCAGGCAAAAAAAGAGATCGAGACCTTGAAGAAAGAGAATGAGGACATTAAGAAAGAAGTCGAGATGATGAGCTACAAGCTTAAAAAGCTCGAACAGATTCACCTTGAATCCGTCAAGCGCAGGGGAAAACAATGAGCCCCAGACACAAGATTCTCATCCTCGACGACGAACCGGATATTGTAGAGGTAATGGTTGCACGTCTTGAGGCAATGGGTTTCCCTGCCATGGGATATACCAAGGCCCACAAGGCCCTCTCCGAGCTCAGAAAGGACAACTTCAGCGTCCTGATCACCGACCTCAAGATGCCCGAAATGGACGGCATGGAGGTCCTCCACGAGGCCAAGAAGATCGACCCGGACATCGAGGTCATCATCTTCACCGCATATGGCTCCATCGAAGGCGCGGTGCAGGCCATCAAGGAAGGGGCCCATGATTATCTCGTAAAACCCTTCGAGGCCATAGAACTGGTGGCCAAGATCGAAAAGGCCATAGAAAAACGAGGCCTCAAACAAAGGGTCCGTTATCTGGAGCAGGAACTGGAGGACGGCATCGAGCAGCATATCTATGCCGAAAGCACTGCCATGAAGAAGATCCTGGCCCTTGTCCGACAGGTAAGCTCATCGGATGCCACGGTACTTGTGCTGGGAGAGTCGGGCACAGGCAAGGAGCTCATCACCCGGATGCTTCATTACGAAAGCAAACGGCGGGACGGGAAGCTTGTCATCATGGACTGCGGCGCAACCCCCCACACGCTCATCGAGGCCGAGCTGTTCGGGTATGGCCGAGGCGCATTTACCGGGGCGGTAAAAGACAAGCGGGGCATCATAGAGGAGGCCGACGGCGGAACGCTTTTTTTGGATGAGATCGGCAACATATCACCCGAGATGCAGACGCGTCTCTTGCGGGTTCTGGAATCCGGCGAGTTCAGACGCCTCGGCGAGATCAACCAGAAGCATGTGGACATCCGTGTAATTGCAGCGACCAATGTGGACCTCAAGGCCAAGGTGGAAAGCGGAGAATTCCGGGAAGACCTCTTTTACCGGCTCAAGGTCTTCACCATCAACCTGCCGCCGCTTAGGGACAGGAAGGAAGATATCATCGGACTGGCGCAGGTCTTCCTCACCGAGTTCGGCAACAAGACCGGAAAGACCGTTACCGGTTTCAGCCGGGAGGCCATGGACATGCTCCTTTCCCACAACTGGCCTGGCAATGTCAGAGAGCTGAAGAACATCGTCCAATCCGCGGTGGTGCTCAGCAAGGGGCCTGTCATAACGCCTGACGAGATACTGCCCTCGGGGATTTTTGACAAAGCCCCTGCAGCAGTTGTGTCTGACGATGGGCTCAATCCCATTGAGGCTCACGAGAAGGCCATGCTCATACAGGCCCTCCAGAAGTCCAACTGGGTCCAGAAAGAAGCCGCCCAGACCCTGGGCATTTCCCGGCGGGTCATGCATTACAAGATCAGAAAGTATAACATCCATCTGGATAAAGACCCTTTATGAGAGGATAAAGGGGTTCTCTCACAAGCCGGACTACCATAACCGGCTTATATGAACTCTATGGCCATTCCCCTCTCCGCACTCCTTGTCACCCTTCCCTTAACCCTCAGAATCGGGCCGAGGTTTCTCCCCGACAGGTTGAAAGACAGCTCCTGGCCTACGCTGGAGGGTCTTTCCATCTCGACGTACATACCCCCCTTACTGATGTTGATGAGGTGCGCGCCCTCCATATCTTTGCCGTTACGCATGCAGGACACTGTCTTGTCCACATGAAGCCTCCTGTCATGTCTCCTGTCGTCGAAATGATTGGCGAGCAAATCCATTTTTTCTTTTATGGCAGACGGCATGACATTCAGGAGTGTTCGAGACATGACGATACGCGTCCAGGCTCCGGTTTCCCATGTTTTATCAAAAAGCCTCCGCACCCTCTCTGTTCCGGATTCCCATGATTTTCCCATACTCAGTCTCCTTTGTCGTACTGCATCCAAAACCGACTCAACTATCCTGACAACCCATCAAGCCCCACTTTATGTTCAATCCAAGGCCATCGACGATCACTTTTTCATCAAAAGAAACCAATGAAAGGACAAAAGGTCACATGGAATGTCATGATAAATTAATATCCATCCATGGAGAGTCAAGGGTGCAGATGCAGGGTTTCAGGGTTGCCGGCATGTGCAGAACACATTGTATCATCTCGAAAAATCAGATATATAATGAACCACCATGAATACGAACAATGCGAGACACTTGTTCGTCATCATCGTTACGGCCATCTACCTTGTGTCTCCCGGCCACCTCAAGGTTATCTCTGAGGCTTCAGCGGGCTCTGCCGACAAGAACCGGTCGCTGGCGAAACGCCTGGCGGAAGAAGGCATCTCAAATGGAATCAGAGGTCCTCAGATCGATTCGAGTTGTATCTCCAGCAACGGGGTGCATACCGGCGCAACCCCTTGAGTATTCAACCGCATCGATCACCAGCATCTGCCTCGACAAAGGGAGGTACCTGCAATGGAATGCCCACAGCATCATGTCGTGATCATCGGCGGCGGGTTCGGCGGCCTCGCGGCAGTACAAAACCTTGGCGCCAAGCCCTGCAGAATAACCATTATCGACAAGCAGAATTTCCATCTGTTCCAGCCCCTGCTCTATCAGGTTGCTACAGGCCTGCTCTGCCCGTCGGAGATAACCGCCCCCTTGCGGCATATCCTCAGGAGGCAGGGAAATACCCAGGTCCTTCTCGGCGAAGTTGTGGATTTTGACCCTCATGGCAGACGCATCATCCTGGAAGATGGCGCCATAGGGTATGATACCCTCATCGTGGCAGCCGGCATGGAAAACCATTACTTCGGTCACGATGACTGGGAGCGGCATGCCCCCGGGCTGAAAACCATCGAAGATACTGCGGAAATCCGCAACAGGATCTTCTATGCGTTCGAGGTGGCAGAGCGAGAGGCAGACCCTGTTCTGCGCAAAGAGTGGCTCACCTTTGTCATCATCGGGGGCGGGGCTACCGGCATCGAACTCTCGGGGATGATAGCCGAGATCGCACAGAACACCCTCAGGGATGAATTCCGCTCCATCCGGCCTGAAGAGGCCCGGGTCATCATCCTTGATGCCGCAGAGAGGATATTGCCGGGCTTCCCGCCGGATCTCTCCCAAAGGGCCGAAGAATCCCTCGTGGACATGGGCGTGACACCTCTGACCGGCGCCAGGGTCATGGACATGGATGAAAGGAGCGTCACCCTGAACCGAGGCGGCATCACCGAGGTCCTCCCCGCCAGGACCAAACTGTGGGCGACGGGCGTCAAGGCCTCCCCCCTTGGCCGGACCCTGGCGGAAAAGACCGGGGCCATGGTGGATCCTCAAGGCCGGGTCATGGTGAACCCCGACCTGAGCGTCCCCGGCCACCCGGATATCTTTGTCATAGGCGACCTGGCACATTTCCGGGGGAAAAGGGGCGCGCCTCTTCCGGGTCTTGCCCCGGTGGCGACCCAGCAGGGCCGCTATGTGGCCCGGGTCATCGCCGGCCGTCTTGCAGGCATGACCACGCACAGGCCTTTTTCATACTTTGACAAGGGGACCCTTGCGGTCATCGGCCGCAACTCCGCGGTGGCGTCCATCGGCCGCTGGCATTTCGGAGGTCATTTCGCCTGGCTGCTCTGGCTGTTCGTCCACCTTGTCCTGCTGATCAATTTCGAGAACAGGCTCATCATCCTCATCCGATGGGCCGTCCAGTACATCAGCTACCGGCACGGCGCACGGCAGCTCTCGCTGAAGGGGAGGCTCAAACTCCCGGTGACCGTGCAGGATTCCATCCCCTGCAAGGATGATGGGTAAATGAGAGGGTGCGGGGCACAGATCCCCGCACACCAGAGTTTCTTACAGACTCACGATTGGCAAGGGGGTAGTAATGGGCGAGATGACGCAGCTCTTCATAAGCATCTGGGTCAAGCTGTTCTTTCTCCTGACACCATTTTTTGTCATGTCCGCATTCCTGTCCCTCACCCAGGATCTCTCTGCCCCGGAGCGCCGCAAGGTTGGACTCTGGCTCACCTTTGACGTTGTCCTCATCTGTTTCGTCCTGTATTTTCTGGGCAATGCGATCTTCAACGTCTTCGGCATCACGTTGGACGCCTTCCGGATCGGTGCAGGAGCCCTGCTGTTCCTCTCGGCCGTCGATCTCGTTCGCGGAAGCGAAACCTCCATGGTCAGGGAAGGATCCGGGGGCATCACGGTCGTTCCCCTGGCCATACCCATCACCGTAGGGCCTGCAACCACCGGCGCCCTGCTCGTCATGGGAGCGGAAATCACCACTTTTTGGGAGAAGATCATCGGGTGTGCGGCCCTTTTCAGCGCAGTGCTCTGCATGGGCATCCTCCTCTTCCTTGCCAACTCCATAGAGCGGATCATCGGCCATACCGGCCTGAAAATACTGAGCAAGCTTACCGGCCTTATCCTGTCGGCCCTGGCCGCGCAGATTGTCTTTACCGGTATCAGGAACTTCCTCGCCTGAGGATCTCCCGGCTCACGGCGGTTGGGCTGCACTTGCAAAGCGGATACATGCCCTTATCATTATGCCTTATTGTATCAGTCACTGGAGGATAACAGTATGATGAAGGATCTTGCTCTCAAGAGACTGCCCGGTTCCCGCACCATACTCATGGGTGGAGTTTCCGCGCTTCTCTCCCTGTTCTTGTGCTTACCTTCGGCCCTGGCCGGGGATTCCATCCTGGAGCTCTGGCATACGGTGAAGGCACCCGATCCGGTTACCCTGAAGGCGGTGAAGATCGATCCGGCAAAGACCGGGTTTCTCGTGCTGGATATAGAACAGCGGACATGCAATGCCCAGACGCGCCCCCGCTGCATCGACTCGGTCCCGAAGATCAGGGCCTTCCTGGAAAAGGCCCGGGCAAAGGGGGTCTTTGTCGCCTACAGCCTCACCAACCTGGGAACGCCTGAGACCATCCTGCCCCCGGTGAGCCCGCTGGGCACGGAACCCATCGTTAAATCCAGCGTTGACAAGTTCTTCAACACCGATCTGGAAAAGATCCTGAAGGGAAGAGGGATCGAGACCGTCATCATCGTGGGGACGACGGCTGAAGGCGCGGTGATCCATACGGCAACCGGTGCGGCCATGCGTGGATTCAAGGTGATCGTCCCCATCGACGGGATGTCTGCGGGCACCCTGTATGCCGAGCAATATTCCGCCTGGCACCTGCTGAATGCCCCGGGCACCAGGCAGAACACCACCCTGACCAGGTTTGAAATGATCGGTTTTTAAGCCCGGATTGTGCGTTTGGAAATGTATACATGTGCCTGATACACTCCAAGAGTGCATTGGCATATGGTTCGTGCCGGGTGTAATTGTTTTTCATAAGTCCGTTCAAATCACTGATCTCACCGCCTCAAGCAGCCGGTATAATTGGCATTCATCGGAAGCGGCGAGATCAGTGATTTGAACGGATCAATTTTAAACCCCTGCAAAAGCAAACTCCAGATTTTAAACTGCTCACGAACCGTAGAGCGCTGAAAGCTCTTCGAGTTCCTGCCATCTCCTGTAGGCCTCATCGAGCTCTTTTTCCAGGGCCTCGAGCCGGTCAGAGGCGGCGTGAATGGTCTTGGCGTCATTACCCACCTGAAAGGCGGGGTCGTTCAGCGTGGCAACGAGCAGTTTCATCTCCTCCTCCAGGGCCTCTATACTTTGCGGAAGACCTTCGAGCTCCTTCATCTCCTTGAAGGAGAGCTTGTCCTTGGGTCTGGCGGGACGCTCCCTTTTCTGCCTGGCCTCTTTTGCGGCCGCCTTTGCCGGCGGCTCCTTCTCGGGCCGCTGGCTGAGCCAGTCGTCGTATCCGCCGACATATTCCTGCAGGAGGCCGGCCCCCTCGAAGACAATGGTCGAGGTTACAACGTTGTTCAGAAAGGCCCTGTCGTGGCTCACCATCAATACCGTGCCCTTGTACCGGACCAGGCGCTCTTCAAGCATCTCCAGGGTCTCCGCGTCGAGGTCGTTTGTCGGCTCGTCCAGGACCAGCACGTTTGAAGCGGTGCTGAAAAGCCTCGCGAGGAGCAGACGGTTGCGCTCTCCGCCCGAGAGGGACCTGACGGGCGAGAGGATCTGGGCACTCGAGAAGAGGAAATCCTGGAGGTAGCCGATGATGTGCCTGGCCGAGCCTTCAATGAACACCTGGTCATTGCCCCCGGCGATATTCTCCTTCAGGGTCTTGTCTTCATCGAGCTGTGCCCTGAGCTGGTCAAAGTAGGCCAGGCTGATTCTCGTACCGAGACGTACCCTTCCCTGCAAGGGCGTGAGCTCTCCCAGCAGGAGCTTGAGGAGCGTTGTCTTTCCGCTTCCATTGGGCCCTATGATGCCGACCTTGTCACCCTGCACGATGGTGGTGGTGAAGTCCTTTATGATCGTATTGTCGCCATAGGCAAAGCCGATGTTCCGGGCATCCGCCACCAGTTTTCCGCTTTTCTCCGCCTCCTGGATGACGATCCGGGCACTGCCCTGGGTCTCCCGTCTGCGTGAGCGCTCCTCACGCATGCGCATCAGTGCCCTCACCCGTCCTTCATTCCTGGTACGGCGGGCTTCAACTCCCTTCCTGACCCAGACCTCTTCCCTGGCCAGTTTCTTGTCGAAATCGAGCCTCTCTTTTTCTTCCGATTCCCACATGGCCTGCCGGCGCTGAAGATACGTTCCATAGTCGCAGGCAAAGGACAATAAATCTCCACGGTCGATCTCCACGATGCGCGTTGAAAGTCTGGCAAGAAAGGCCCGGTCATGGGTTACGAACATGATGGTCTTTTCATGCCGGAGCAGGAAATCCTCGAGCCAGAGTATGGAGCTGATATCAAGGTGGTTGGTGGGCTCGTCCAGCAGCAGGATATCCGGGTCGTTCACCAGTGCCCTTGCCAGAAAAACCCTGCGCTTCAACCCTGCCGAGAGGTGCCGGAATAAGACGTTTCCATCCAGGTCAGTTTTGGTGAGTACCGACTCCACCTTCCGGTGGCAGCTCCATGCCCCGGATGCTTCCAATCGGTGCTGCACCGCTTCGAGCCTTCCGAGCCGGCCGCCATCAGGACCCTCTTCGGCAACCCGACAGGTGAGGTCATGGAATTCCCCGAGCAATTCAATGTGCTCTCCCAGCCCTGAAGCCACGATATCATAGACCGTCCCGGGCAGGTCTGCGGGGACATCCTGGGGAAGCATGGCAATTTTCACATTGGGGCCCGTGATGATCTCTCCTTGGTCCGGGGTGATCTCGGAGCTGATCATCTTCATGAGCGTGGATTTGCCGGAACCGTTTCTGCCCAGCAGGCCGATCTTTTCCCCCGGTTCGATCTGGAGAGACACGCCGTCTATGATCGCTGGTCCGCCGAAGCTTATGGAAACGTCGTTGATCCTTAACAGGGCCATGGGCTGGTTTGTCTTTTCAGCAGGCTGTGTGCATACTAAACAAGAATCAGATTCATCCGTTGACCACCCTCAAAAACTTCACCAGCAGGAGGATCAGCAGAATGATGAGATAGAACTGCAGCAGATACAGCACTACCTTTTTCATCTTCGTCATCTGTACACGAGGCATATGTATCTCCCTTGCTCTACCCTCGCACCACAATGCCACGGGATGCTATTGCGATATGAGATTATCAATGTCATTGTGATAAAGGACCCCCAGGATCCGGTCGTTCCGGTCCACAACCGGAATCATGTGGTAGTGGTACTTGACGAACATCTCAACCAGATCGTCCTGGACATCATCCTCTTCCGCAGCAACGACCGGCGAGATCATGACATCGCCCATGGTTACCTCATCCGGGGTGAGCACGAGTTCACGCAGGTCCACGACACCCACCAGGGTCTGGCCGTCACCATTGACCACATAGATATAGGAAATGCTCTCGGGCTCCCTTTCAGAGCCCCTGATTGAAGCAATGACATCGCCTACCCGGTCCGTTTTCGATGCAGCCACGTAATCGGAAGACATGATGTTTTTTGCCAGGATATCGCGCTGGGAAAGGATATTCCGGACTTGATCGGCCTGTTCCCTGCTCAGGTAAGCCATGAGCTCGGTGACATCGTCGTGCGGCAGGACCGCAAACAGGCCTGCCAGCTGAGGGATGGACATCTCCGAGAGTATCTTGCGGGCCTTTTCCTCGCGCAGGTTGGCTATGATCTGCCTCTGGGCCCGCGGTTCCGCCTCCATGAGGGTCTCGGCGGCCTTTTCATTATCCAGTGCCGAGAAGAGCACCTGCTGTTCATCACCCGGCAGCTCCTCCAGGAAATCGGCCAGGTCTTCGCTGGGGAGCTCCAGCATCTGTTTCTTCGTCACGGAAAGGGCAACCTTGTCCGTGGAGACGGCGTCTTCCACGGAAAGCGGCTGGACATATTTCCAGGAAATGAGGTTGCTTTTCACCAGCTCCAGCTTTCCCAGCCCCCATCTGCGGAAGAACCCCCCGAAGGAGACATCCACATGCACCAGGAGCAGCGTGCCCCGTGTTTCCAGAAAATGCACATCATTGACCACCTCCACCTGCCTGCCGTCGATATCCAGCACGGTCTTGCCCATGAGGTGCTTGTCCATGAGGATCCATTCCGGCTGGTCGATGAAGGGAGGGTACTTCTCTCCATCGTCTGGCGGCCTGACGAAGATGGCATCGTCCTCGATCTTGATCACCTTTGACCACGGTATGAATTCAGTGGGCTGCCCCCACCCATGCTCGATATAGATGCCCACCGCTTCGGGGTACGGCTCCTTGAGGAGGAAGACGAGGTCGGTCAGTTTTCCCACCCGGTTCTTTATCTTTTCTCTGCACACCGGCAGCTTGAGAATCTCCGAAAAGAACAGGAACCGGAACTGCTCGAACCCGTGGAGCTGATCCGTAGTCTTTGCCTTGGCGTTCTTATCTGCAGCCATATACGCTCCTCCCTGGTATTCTCATGTGAACAACTCCGGGAACAGGGTGCTGATGCCCATGATGGAAGACATGATGATGACGAATATCGCTATTCCCCAGTTCATGAAGTTCTGCCAGGGCGTGTTTACATAATCACCCATAAAGGCCCTGTCATTGAGGAGGAGCAGGAGAAAGATCAGCGATACCGGCAGCAGCGTGATGGCCACCACCTGGACAAACATGGTGATCATCACCAGCGGCGCATGGGGGATCAGGACCACGGCCCCTGCCGTGACCAGCATCAGCAGGTAGACCAGGTAAAACCACGGCGCATCCTTGACCTTCTGGTTCAGCGAGTGGGCCCAGCCGAAGACCTCTCCCGTTGCCCACGACGTGGCCAGCGAGATGCAGAGCGCCCCGAGGAATCCGGCGTCGAAGAGGCCTATGGCAAACAGTTTGCGCGCCAGGTCTCCATAGCCCGCGGGCATGAGCGGCACGATTGCCTCTGCCGTCTGCCGTGCGTCCTGTATGATGATGGGAGGGTCGTGATAGAAGAACGCGGCGCCCGTGGCTATGATGATGAAGGCGGCAACGAGGCAGGTGAGGAAACAACCGACCAGGGTTTCCATCTTTCCGAAGCTGACGTCATGGATGTCGAGACCCTTGTCCACAACGGCGCTCTGCTGGAAAAAGATCTGCCAGGGAGTGACCGTGGTCCCGAAGTTTGCCAGGAGGATGAAGACCAGCTCAATGGTGAACCCGCCCATGTCGGGGCAGTAAAACCCCTTGAAAACCTCATTCCATGCAGGTGCACTGGGCGTGTCCATGGCCCAGATGGCAGCCGGGATGTAGACGAGATTGAAGAGGCAGAAGAGGAGGGTGATCTTTTCAAAGGTCCAGTACTTGCCGGTGCGGACGATGGTGAAGAGAATCGCCGTCACCACGACAAAGGTGAGCAGCGGCGGTATGCCGAACAGGCTCATGGCCGCCACCATGCCCACATATTCCGTCACCAGGGTGAGCCAGTTGATGATGATCATGTCCACGAGCGAGAACCAGCCCCAGAAAGGGCCGAAGCCCTCGAAAATGGCCTCGGCATGACCCCGTTTCGAGACGGCGCCCAATCGGACGGTCATCTCCTGGACATAGTATGCCATGGGAAAGAGAATGATGAAGATCCACAGCAGGGAAAACCCGTATTTCGATCCGGTCACGGCATAGGTGGAAATCCCGCCGGCATCGTTGTCCGCGATCATCACGATGATGCCCGGCCCCAGGACGGACAGGAAGATGATCAGTCTTTTCCGGAAGCGGTCAATGTAGTGGAAGGACTTGCTCAGCCAATACATTTAAGCACCCCTCTCCGGGAAGCTATCCTCTGAGCATAGGTAAATCAGGCAGTTACGGCATATCGGATAGACGTGTGCACCGGCATGAAGAGCCTTCCTTAAAATCCTGCTGAATACGCGTTGGTGATGTCTCAGCATACTTCCGCACCATGCTCGTAATTATTGGCTGAGATCGACCGGTATCGTAGAAATGTGCACGCTGCGGCTCCGGCACGATCATCTCTCCCTTGCCCATGGACAGATGATTCATGCCGGGGCAAGGGTTAAAATCTATGACTGGTACTGCTCTCGTCATTACCCATGATTGCCTCTCCCTAGCACAGTGAACAGACACAGTCAAAGACGAAAATTCACAAAATCATGCATGAAATAACTGGCCTTCGGGTGTGCTGCAGCCTTATACTGCCCTGGACAAATCTCGATACTCGTGCGGTGAGAGCCATGGCTTTCGTGTGGAAAAATCTGCCGATATTTCTGATCTGGCTTACCGGGTGGGGCATGCTGGATACTGCGCTGCACCGGGTCATACCTCCCCTGGGCGTGGTTGCATGGCTCGCCATGCTTCCCCTTGCCGTTTCCGGGCTCCTCCTCGCTGTTGCACTCTCCAGAAGCAAAGAGGTTTTTCAGATCAGGAGATACGTGTGGTGTGCCGCAGTTCTGATAGGGATGTACATGATACCACTCATTCCCCGCTCATCCGGACCCCTGTTGAGGGATACCCACCGCCTCATCTACGAGGCGAGCGCCATCATCGAGTTCATCATCCTCGCCCTGCACGGCAGGTCCTGGTTGAAAGGCTGGGACTGGGCATGGGTGTTCGGCGTGACGCTTGTCTTCGGCATGATCCTCGAGAACGGCGGCATCTTCATGGGCTTTTTCACAGAGGAAGGGTATGGTCTGTACCTGTTCGGGCTCCCTGCTCCCCTCGCAACCATGGTGGGATGGGTGAGCGTCCTGTATTGCGGCTTCTTCGTGGTGGAGAGGATCCTGCCGGAGATGCGCCCCGTACTCAGGGGCCTCGCATGCACCGGAGTCGCCCTGTCCATGGATATCCCCTTCGACCCGGTGGCCACACGGCTGTCATGGTGGGTGTGGAACGAAACGCTCAGCGCAACCATGTGGGGCGTCCCCGTGGTCAACTTTGTGGCCTGGTTCTGGGCGCTGTTCCCCTATGCGTGGTGTTATTATTTCTTGAGAGAAAAAGGGGGGATGGGTGAAGGGAGAAAGATAGCGCTCTTCTCAGCGCTTATTCCGTTGATCCTCCTGATCGAGTTGGCAGCGGTGGTTATGAGCCTGATACTGCTTGGTGATCAGGAGTCCCTGGAGATCGTTGTCCGGTTCTTCACGTTCCATTGATGAGAACCCTGCATAACCTGGCCAGGCACGGCAGTGAGATGAAAAAAGCTAACCCGTTCATATGATGGCTCCTGCCGGGACAGGCTTTATGCCTGTCCCGGCAGGAGCCATCATATGAACGGGCTGAATTTTTCCTTTTTTTCAGGCATGCGTATGGCGTTGTACGGGAACCTTTCCCGTAAGCCTGCTCATGCCTTCGAAGATGTCATGTCATGGACAAGGCGGGAAATCTGCTCTGCAATAAGGTCCCATGAGTAGTGTGCTTCCGCATACTGCCTGGCCTTGCTCCCCATTTCATCGCAGAGCTCCGGGTTGTCAAGGAGCCTGAGTATGGCCTCGCTCAATCCTGCAGCATCTGCCTGGGGCACCAGGATCCCGAACCCGGCCGTCTCGAGCTCCTCGAGGCCGGGGATCCTGCTGGAGACGACCGGTTTGCCGCAGGCGGCGTAGTCCCTTATTTTCAAGGGGGAAATGGATTTATTGTCCGATCCGGAACCGCGCGACAGAAACGGGGCGACGCACACCCTGCACCGGTTGATGAAGGAAGGCGCCTGATCATACGGCACCAGCCCCGCCAGATCCACCTGCTTGTCCAGGGAATATCTCCGGATCACTTCCCTGACGGCACCCACTTCAGGGCCTGATCCACCTATGGCGAGCCTCGTTCCCGGCCTTTTCTCAATGACCTTGGCAAAGGCGTGGACGAGCCACTCCAGCCCCTGCCATTTTGCAAAGTTGCCTATGAACCCCACATCATACACAGGGGCGGTCTCCAGGGGGCGGAAGTGGCCCGTATCGGTCCCGTTCCCGATGACTGCAATATGCTCTTCCTTCACCCCCAGAAAAGCCAGGTAGGACTTGATTCCCTGGGAAACTGCCCGGACCCGGTCCGAGGAGCGTGCCGACCATCTCTGAAGCTCTTTCCCCGCCAGGGCCATGGGCCACGGCTTGCCTGACGATATGGCTTCAGGCCCGATCCACCCGTTATGCTCGGTAATGATCTTCATGCGCCTTCCCCACAGGATCCTTGTTGCAATGACATACAGGCTGCTCACAATCCCCAGCCGGGCATAGATGACCTGGGGTTTGCTGCGGATGAGGTGCCAGAGGAAGGCCGGGACGCTCAGCGCCCCTTTGATGAACATGATGTTGTTGTGCGGCGCATTGATGGTATGCTCATGAAACCCTATGCCGGGAAGGATGAGCGACCTGATGGCAGGAGCGCCCCGAAGGGAGAGGTGAAAAATGCTCACCTCGTGGCCCTGCCGCAACAGGCTGTTGGCCACCGAGGAGAAGTGGATGAGCTCCGCATCGGGCTTTTCCATGGCGTAGCAGGCCGTCATGAGTATCCTTGCGCTCATGAGGCCACCCTGAAATCCATGTGAAACTGCCTGGCCCATATGCCGGCATTGATGGCCCTCCAGATGGACCAGTCGAATGCCCTTGAACCCTGTGTAATGGACCGGAACCTGTCCTCAAGCCTCGAGCGGTCGATCCAGGGCCCCAGGAATCCGATGTTTTCCCTCAGGATGGCCTGGAAATCCGCGTTGTGCGTGTGCCTCATCCACTGCTCTTCCGGGGTGACGAACCCCATCTTGTCCTGCCTCCGGCGGATCCTTTCAGGCACGATGTCCCGTATCGCCTCCCGCAGGACCTTTTTCGTCTGGCCGTCCCTTGTCTTGAATTCATCCGGGAGAGAGTAGGCGAATTCCACCAGCCGGTAATCCAGGAAGGGGATCCTGGCCTCGATGGAATGGGCCATGGAATTTCTGTCCTCGTAGTGGAGGAGCGCCGGCAGGTTCGTGTTCAGGAGCTGCTCCCGCGAAAGATCCCTCACCGAAGAGGAGGGCTGAGGGATGGCGGCGCAGGGATCCAGGCCGTACTCCCTGATGATGCCGGGCCGGATCCATTCCGGCGTGTCGGGCCTGCCCATGAGAGACCTCCCCGCAGCGCGGATCCATCCGGGAGAGAAGATATACCCGAGGTTGACCAATGCGTCCCTGAGGTGATAGCCGTGCCTGTCCCGTATGGCCCTGAAAGCGCCGAGCATGCTCCCGATTTCCCTGCGGCGCAGCAGCCCGGCCATCCAGGCCCAGAAAAAACCGTGATACCCGCCCAGCAGTTCATCCGCCCCCTGGCCGTCGAGCATGACCTTCACCCCGTGGGCCCTGGCCAGCTTGAATACCTGCCACTGGGCGAAGATGCTCATGGACCCGAAGGGCTCATCCTGGTGCCAGGTGATGTCGTCCAGGGTCGAAAAGAGCGCTTCGGGATCGGGAAAGGTGTAGTGCGACTCGATCCCTGCCTGGGCGATGACCTCCTCGATGTAGGTCCTCTCATCGTAGCGGACGTCATCGAAACAGGACGAGAAGGTCTTCTGTATCTCTGAGGATTTTTCTGCGCCCAGGACCCTGTTCACCAGGCATACGATGGAAGAGGAGTCCAGGCCTCCCGAAAGGCAGGAACCCACCGGGACGTCCGACCTGAGCCTCAGCCTGACCGAGTCTTCCAGGAGGTCCTGAAATCTTCCAGCCGCCTCTTCCCTGGAGATGGACAGGTCCTGGGGGTGAACCGGCAGGGTCCACCAGGTTTGAATGCGGGGCTGCGCGAATGCCGCGTCGCCCGGGTCAAGGCCCGCTTCCATGTGCTGCCCTCCCCTGAGCTGGAACACCCCTCGGAACATGGTCTCCGGGGTATGATCGAGCATCCCGTGGGCCAGGTAGTCATAGACCCGCTGGGGGTTGACCTGGGCCCTGAATGAGGGAAGGGCGGTGAATTGCTTGATTTCCGAGGCAATACAGAACAGCCGCCCAGGCATATGATAGTAGTACAGCGGTTTTACCCCCAGCCTGTCCCGTGCGGCAAAAAGCCTTTTTCTCTGCGTATCTATGATGGTGAAGGCAAACATGCCGTTGAACCTTTTAAGGCAGTCCGCCCCCCATTCCTTGTAGGCAACCAGAACAACCTCGGTATCGCTCCCGGTCCTGAAGGTGTGCCCGAGGCTCTCCAGTTCGGCCCTGAGCTCTATGTAGTTATACACCTCTCCATTGTAAAGGATCCACAGGCCTCCGCTCTCCAGGCACATGGGCTGGTCCGCCTCATGGGATATGTCTATGATGGAGAGCCTGGTGTGGCCAACATGCACGACACCGCCCAGGAGGGCTGCACAGGCGAGGTTGTCAGGCCCCCGATGCCGGACAAGGCCGGTCATCTCCCGGATGTAATCCTGATACTCACTCTCGGGATCGCGCGTGACGATTACCGATATCCCGCACATCTTATTAAGACCCCTTCCGCCTTGCCGAGCATGCCTCTTCATATACTGCGGAAATATCCCGCACAAAGGCATCACGGCTGAAGCGGTCCATGACGGACTGCCTGACCTTGAAGGGATCATAGCTCACCTTGCGCAGGATGAACCTTTCCATGGCTTCGGCCAGCCCCGCCGGATCCGCTACATCGACCAGGGTGCCGCTATCCGGGGTAACAACGAATTCCGGTCCGCCGCACCGGGTGGAAATAACCGGTTTACCACAGCTCATGGCTTCGCCGAGCACGACCCCGAAGGTCTCCTGAAGGCTCGGCAGCACAAAGACGTCACACTGCCGCATCCTGTCCCTGACCTCCGGAGGCGTCAGCATGCCGGGAAAGCGGCATATCCCTGTTAATCCAATATCGCCTGCCAGCTTTTCAAGGCCCGGCCTTTCAGGCCCGTCTCCGGCTATGATCAGCTCGAAGGTCCGATGTCCTCTCTGGACCAGGATGCGCGCCGCCTCGAGCAGGTGGTGCATGCCCTTGGGTTTCTTCAGGATCGCCACGGATAGAAACCTAAACGCCGAAACGCCCGCCGCATCCTGCCCTGCGGCAGGCGGGGTGAAGAAATCCGTGTCGATGATATTGCCCACTATCTTTGGCTCGGCGGCGGGGACGACCTCCCGGATTTGCCTCGCCAGGGCCGGACTCACCGCCACCAGCGCATCTACCCGGGTGAGCGTCTCTTTCACTAATCGGCGGCTTGCCCCGCTTTTCAGATGCATGGAAAAGGGCCCGGAGTGCTCTGTCAAAACGACGGGGATGCCATGCTGTCTGCCGAGGCCGGTGGCGGCCCAGCCGGCAGGAAGAACGACGTGCGCGTGGATGATATCGGGCCGGCCCCATTCCCGCAGGAGCTTTTCAAAACCGCCTCTGGCCGCCCTGGCATACAGGGCATGGGACAGCATGGGGATCCTTGGTATATAAGCCGTCCGTCCTTCATTGACAAAAAAGATCCCCCCTTGCTCCTCGAGAACGGATCTGCATGTCAGCGTCCCTTTCAGAACGTGCCGCCAGCCGATAAAACAGGGGACGAGGACCGCCACGTGATACATCCTGGATAAGGCAAGAACCTGCTGTTGAATAAAGATCCCGTTGACGGGGTGCAGATTGGTCGGATACCAGGCAGGTATTACGAGTACTTTCTTCATGATCTCCGCAGGAGTTTTTGAACAGCCGGGCGGATAAGGGAATAACCGAGCCATAACGTGTTCATTACGATCTTGCTCCAGGCCGGATTTTTCCACGACGGGAACATCCGTAAGGCCAGCAGGTACTGCCGGTATGCGAACAGATACCGCTTCTGCGAGCGGGCCATGCTCTCGCCGAACCAGGCGTGCAAACTCGCCATGGCGGAGGGGTCGTCAGGGGAGAACGGCACGACAGGATAGGGCCCCTGTGATTGCATGTCTTTGAAGACCTCTTTGAACATCTCCAGGGTCTCAGCCCTGTGCCGCTTCACATTACGGCTGTCCTGGGCGCCGTGTATCCTCTGGTAGGCCAGTTTATCCGCAACGAGCCCGATTTCGAAATGCCTCAACAACCGCAGCCACATGTGCGTGTCCTGGTTGTAGCGCCAGTTTTCAGAGAACAGGCCCACCTCGTCGAAGCAGGCGCGCTCGATGAGCATGGTTGACCCGTTGATATACACCCCCCGGAACAGCTCGCATAGTGCCTGTTCCCGGGGATACCAGGGGGTATTGATAGCCTGGAGGATGAATCCCTTTTCATCCATAATAAAAAAATCCGTATAGCAGGCCCTGAACCGCGGATTGGATTCCAGGAAGGCCACCTGCCTTTCAAGCTTGGCAGGCCCCCAGAGGTCGTCGTGGCTGAGCCAGGCAAACCACCTGCCCCGCATCTCTTTGATCCCCAGGTTCAGTGCGCTGGCCACACCGCCGTTGGGTTTCCGGAAGCCGCGCACCCTTTGGCCGTACGATTGAATGAGCTCCCATGTCCCGTCCGTGGAGCCGTCATCGATTATGAGCACCTCATAATCGGTGTACGTCTGTGACAGGACGCTCTCAACGGCCTCGGCCAGATAATTCGTGCCGTTGAAGACCGGGATTACTACGCTTACTGAAGGATTCATGTATTCCTTAGCTTACCGGTGGAGATACCCCGAAACGATCTTGACAACGGTATCGCTCACGTTCTCGGCCAGATATTCAGGGGGGATGCTCCACTTCCCTGTCGATCCGAGAACCGTCTTTACGCACCTGCCGACTGATTCAGGATCGGCCCCGCTCAAGATGTTGCACCCGTGTTCAATGGTCTCGGGCCGCTCGGTCACATCTCGTATGGTCACGTTGGGAATCTTGAAGATGGCGCATTCCTCCTGGACGGTGCCGCTGTCGGTGAGGACACAGCGGGCATGGCGCTCAAGGGTGATAAAGTCGAAGAAGCTGAACGGGTCCAGGAACCTGACCTGGGGGTTATCCGTGCAAACCCCGCGCCCCTTGATGCGTGAGCGCGTACGCGGGTGGGTGCTGACGATGACGGGGAGGTTGTATTCCTTCTGCAGCTGATCGAAGGACCTGATCAGGCTCAGTAGACGAGCCTCCACATCCACATTTTCCGCCCTGTGCATGGTGACGAGGAAGTACTGCTGGTCCTGCAGCCCTTGTTGCTCAAGGACGGTTGAACAGCGGATCTGTCCGTCATGGTGCCGGATCACCTCGTAGATGGGGTTGCCGGTCACATAGATGCGCTCGCCCGGGATTCCCTCGCGCAGCAGGTTCTGCCTGCTCCGCTCGGTGTACGGCATGAGCACGTCGCTCACCTGGTCTATGATGCGCCTGTTGACTTCCTCCGGGACGCGGTCGTCATAGCACCTGTTTCCCGCCTCCATGTGGTAGACAGGGATGCCCATGCGTTTCGCGACTACGGCTGCAAGGGCGCTGTTGGTATCTCCCAGGATAAGCACCTTGTCAGGCCTCTCTTTGAGCAGCACCTTCTCGCAAGCGATCAGGATATTGCCTATCTGCCCGCCGAATGTATCGCTGCGCACGCCCAGATAATGATCGGGGGCGCGCACATCGAGCTGCGCAAAGAAGAGGTCGCTCAGGGCCGGATCGAAGTTCTGGCCCGTGTGAACCATGATATGCCCGCAGGACCGGTCGAGTTTCTTCATCACGAGGCTTAACCGGATGATCTCCGGACGGGTGCCGAATATGGTGAGTACTTTCATAATTATGACCTCATCCAAAATGCTGAAGGTTCGGACATGGGGTAATGCTCCCGCATGACATGATACTCGGGAAATACCGTACAGACTCGCTCGGGGTATTTCAATATCATATAATTTCCGGCCCACAGGACCTTGAACCGGGTATTAAAGGCCAGAAAGGCCTGGAGCAGATACTGCTCGTTCCAGTAGAGCTGATTATCGAAATAGACCTTGGGATAGCGTCTTGGCAGGCTGATGTCATGAATATGTATGAGGACACCCGGGGCCAGGCGGGGGAGGATCTCCAGGTATTCATACTCCACGTCGTTGCCGGAGCGAAGGACATGGCTTGAGTCGATGAACAGGATGTCACCGGCTTCAAGGGAAGTGAACATATCAAGGGGCACATCCTGAACCTTTGCCCGAAGAAGGCGCGTAAGTCCGGGTACGCCCTTTTCGATAATACTCTGGGGGTAGGGATCGATGGCGGTATAGTCAGCGGCATGGCCGGTTTCCCTCTGATTCTCCAGGCAGGCCGCCCCTCCCAGGAGCGTCGAATTACCGGCCCCTATTTCTATGATTCGTCCGGGTTTAAAGTGGCGGATCATGGCGTAGTAGACATGGGCATCAATGGCCATGTACCCGCCGTTGATGAGGTGGAACAACCGGGGGTCTCCCTGGCGTTCAAGGGAAAAGCGATCACGGAACTCACCCATATAGCGGGGAAATACGTTCTCCAGCAACCCCAGCGCCTCTTGATCATTCATGTCAATTCCGATCAGTTCAGAGTGTTTCTCCCAGTAACCGGCCGCAATGTCCTCATCGTCAGGAATAGGCAGGTAGAAATGCTTGCGCAGAAGCTGGTATCCATGCCGAGAGAATACATTATGGTAGGGGTTCCCCGGAATCTTCTCGATGCACAGGGCCGTGGCCTTGGCCAGGGGCGAACACAGCCTCAAAAGGACCGGCCCGGTAATCCTGTTATTCAGCCACTTGATAACCTTGCCGAGGAAACGCCTCACCTGAGGAGTTCCTCCTCTTCCGCCTGATAGTCCTCAACGAGCAGCCGCTGTTTCTTGAGCAATGCCTTCAGGCCGGTGCGGCTGATGAGGCTGTTTGCAGAGCTGAATTCCTCTTTCAGGGGAGAAGCGACCTCTTCCTTCGGCCGCAGTTCCGGCAGCATGGGGAGGATGGCGTAGTAGTCGCCCCTGTCCACGGTGCGGTAGCATTCCTCTTCGGAGATCAGTATCTCGTGAACCTTCTCTCCAGGACGTATCCCGGTGATCACGGTCTTGACGGGACGCTTGTCGATGAGCACGGCGGCGATATCCGTCACCTTTGCGGAAGGGGCCCGCGGGATGTAGGTCTCGCCCTTTCTGGCGTGCTTCACGGCCTCGAAAATGGTATCCACCGCCTGGTTCAATGTGAGGAGGAAGCGCGTCATATCCTCAGTGGTTATGGTGACGGGCCCTTTGTTCCTGATCTGCTCGAAGAACAGCGGGATGACGGAGCCCCTGGAGGCGAGAACGTTTCCATAACGGACACAGATGAAGCGCGTGTCCGGGCAGTCGAGATTTGCGCGCACGAAGACCCGTTCCTGGATCGCCTTGGTCATGCCCATGACATTGACGGGCTTGCACGCCTTGTCCGTGGAGATGCCGACCACCGTCTCTATGGGCAGCTGATGCTCGCGTATGGCGCGCACGATGTTCTCCGGACCGCCGATATTGGTCTGGACCGCCTCATACGGGAAGTATTCACAGGCCGGGACCTGCTTGAGGGCCGCCGCGTTGAACACGATATCGGCATCGCGCAATACGGAGGCCATGCTGTGGAAGTCGCGCACATCGCCTATCCTGAACTCCAGGAGCTGCTCGAAATTGTGATAGATGACCTCGTCGGTGGGGGAGCGGCGGTGCAGATATTCGATGCGCATGGCATGCTGCTTGGCCTCGTCGCGGGAGAAGACGATGATCTTTTTCGGCTTGCCCATCTCCGAGGTCAGCAGGCGCCGGACGAGCACATGGCCCAGTGAGCCCGTTCCCCCGGTCACAACGATACGTTTACCGTCCAATGGCTTCTTCTTCATAGAATTGTTTTCCTCCATTGATCATATGTGGGCCATTCCGATGAGAGGGCTTCGACCATCATGTCCCACTGGGGGGCCTGCCAGCCTGTCGCTTCAGAAAAGCGCGCAGGGTCAAGGCTCCTGTCACAGCGGAAATCATCGTCTGGCTCGATGACGATATCCTTCCAGTTCAGTGCGTCCCTCATGCGTACCAGGAGGTCGTATTTCGTGATGGGGCTGCTTGCCGCCTGGTAGATGCCCGAAAGGTCCGGCCGGTTTTCCAGCAGCCATCCGATCAGGTCGGACAGTACGGAAGTGGAGAGCCCTGTATAGATCGCGTGCCGGAAGCCGCTGATATGCTTCCCACGCTGGAGGGCGAACCACTCCAGGAGGCTTGCCCGGTTCTTCAGCTCCCACCCGATGATCGAGGTGCGCAGTGTCAGGCAGCCTTCCCTGTCGAGCTCACCCAGCAGTTTCGAGCGTCCGTAGAGGTCTGCCGGATCGGGAATGTCCGCTTCCGTGTAATTTCCCTTGTGGCCGGAGAAGACGCAGTCGGTGGACAGATGAATGAGGCGCGCCCCGATATCCCCGCACATATCGGCCAGCCGGTGGGGGAACAGGGCGTTCACGAGGATGGACGGTATGGCGGCCTTGGCCTCGTCCCTCTGCTTGACGATGCCGATGCAGTTGATGACAAAGTCGGGCTTCACCCGGCCCAGAACCCGCTCGACATTTTCAGCGTCGAGGGCGTCCACACCCCCGATGATCCGTTGGCCGGCCTTCCCGGCAAAGAGGGGGTGGGCCGGCCCGATACCGGCCGGGCCGCGAAGGGTTGCATGGGTGTCAAAGCGGCCCTGGAGCCTCTGGAAGACCTTGTGGCCCAGCATGCCGTCGGCCCCCATGATCAGTATCCTTTGTTCCGTCATGCCCGTTCCTTCTGCATACCCGTCCGGCTCAACAAGGCAATGAACCGCCTGGACCCCTCGGCGGCACTGAAATCCCTCTGGGCCATTATGCGTGCCCTGTGTCCCACATCGCTGCGTAACCCTTCGTCTTCAATAATTTTCCTCAGCCCGGCTGTAATATTTTGAATATCATTTCTGTCCACTACAACTCCACATCCATTTTTCGAAAAGTACCTGCTGATGAACGATCCCTCGGGCGCATGCACGAGGATCGGCCTGCCCACGGAAAGATACTCGCCGGTCTTCCCTGGCGATGCGGTCATGATCACCTCCGGGATGGGAGAATCAAAGGCGAGCGGGAGATAAAGGACATGGGCCTGGCGGAGGACGGAGGGGATTTCCGTATGCGGCAGGGCCTGGTGGTACTCGATCATGGGCCCGCAGATTCCGTTCTTTTCGAGCTGGGACCTTGCCTGTGGGGTGTAGATATGGAGAAACACATCGTCTCGGCCCAGAGCCTTCAGGGATGCCATGAAGTTTCTGAAGGCATCGAAATGGGCATGATAGACCGTGCCGGCGAATACGATGTGGACACCTTTTGAGGGAAAGACCGGTGCGGACGTGTCGAGAAGCGAAAGGTCCGGCAGGGAGCAGGGATTGTATATCACGGAGCACTCGATGCCGTAGGCGCGCCGGTACTCCTCTCCCATGCGCTCGTTCGTCACGATGGTCCTGTAGGCCCTGGGCAGGATCGCCGCTTCCATGCGCCTGGAGAAGAAGCGGAAAAAACCTGTCCACTGGTAGGAGAAGTAGTCGAATATGTACGGGATGAAGGGGATGTTCAGCCGGGAGCCTGCCAGGTATGCCGCGGGGATATCATAGAGGTCGGCGGTACAGGCGATCAGGACCGTCAGATTCTCCCTGCGGGCAATCCCCTCGATCTGCCTGGCCCGCCGGAAGATCCCCCACAACGTATTTATCGTGATCTGGGGAAAGGTGATCCCCTTCACCAGGGGCAATTGAAAGGGCTCTTTCAGGATATAATATCTTCCCGGCAGACGGCCTTCTCCGGAAAGCTCCGGGGAGGCCTTCCTGCTTGGCTGGTGCGTAACGAGGCAGTAGTTGACGGCCGGGACGTCCCTCAGGAGCCTGTCCAGCACGACGGCCTGGGCGAAGGGCGCAGGAGGGAGCGCCCCGGAGATCAGGCCGAGCTTGAATGGGTATTCTGTTTCAGTGGTCTTGTCCCGGCCGGGCATGAGTGCAATATCCCCCACGGCGTTGTTCTTCCTAAACGGAACCACCCGGATCAAGGGCGACACGGTGCACGAGCTGCTTGATCCGCTCACTATTCTGCTCGTTGCCGAAATGATGCTGCATCAGGGAGAGGTATTTCTCCCCTATGGTTTGGATTTCTTCGGGAGATCTTGCGAAGAGACCTGTAATCTTTTCTGCCAGGATACCCGCATTGCGGGTGGGTACCGTCAACTCGCCTTCCACCCATTCACGTATCTGGGGGATGTCGCCCATGATTACAGGAAGCCCGCAGGCCATGGACTCGAGCATGCAATTCGGCAGTGAATCGTTGGAAGAAATCGATACCATGACATCCGAGGCATTATAATACAGGGGCATCCTCTCCCAGTCCACCCGGCGGTCCCACCGGATATGCCCTTCTATGCCAAGCCGCCTGGCATGTTCCATATGCCTTTCATACTCTTCAACCCCGCCGACATCCGACGTGATGAGCAGAAGGGTATCCGCATGATGACGGAGTACCTCGGCAAGGGCATCGATCATCACATCGCTGTTCAGGTAACCACCGAAGCCCCTCGGCCAGAGGATCACCTTTTCAGCAGGGATTTTGAGCTCCTGCCTTGCACGGTTCTTGTCCATGGGCAGGAACACCCGAAGATCGACTCCCGGATACCTGATGATATGGAGTACATCCTCACCCACCCCGTAGTTCAGACAGGCCTCGTATGCCGTCCGCGAATTTACGGTCAGTGCCCTGGCCCTTTTTACCCCGTATGTAACGATATATTTCTTCAGGTGACGTTCGATGCCGTTCCATTTGGCCCACCAGGTCACATCTCCGTTCCAGAAGGTGATGAGGATCGGTATGGACCTCGGCAGGAAGTACGAGAGATAGCACGGGTAGAGAAGGGTCTGGAGAAAGACGACGTCGGGATTGAAGTCCTTCACCGCGGCCCTGAGATGTTTCAGGTCCCAAAGGGATGCCATGAGCTCCCGGGCCGACCGGTAGGCCCTGTAGGGAAACCTGAGAATCCCGGTGTTGTTCTCATTGGACAGTATTTCATGGAGATATGACTTGAGTCCCTGCTTTGTGCCCGGGGAGATCCCGGGCTCTCCGTGAGCGCTCCCAGAGCTTTCGGGCTGGATATCCGGCTTTCCTGAAGGGAGAAGAATGGTCACGGCCTTTTCAAATTGATAGGGATAGGTTGATGCAACCGCGACATCAAACCCGGGGTCCTCTGTAAAGATCCTGATCCGCCGCCAGGCATGGATGGAGTATCCCCAGCAGAGGAAGAGGACTCTTGTCGGTCGACAGGGAGAGGACGTATGCGCCATCTTGGGGGGGGTTATTCCTTCAACAACCCTTTTCGAGCACTTCCCTGCACCATAACTCCGTGATCATGAGCAGCCAGGGGAAAACCCAGCTGCTTTCCCCTGCGAGAAATGCCTTTTTGATCTGTGTCGCCTTTGAGGCGTCGAAGAAGCCCCGCCTTATTACCACCCGCGGATCCAGGGTGTCTTCCAGCACATCGAGCAGGGGACCCTTGAGCCAGGCATGAAACGGCATCCCAAAGCCCCTTTTGGACTGGAGATCGATATCGCTCGGGAGTAGCCCCCTGCCGATGTCGATCAGGATCCTCTTCACCCCGGTGGCACGATAGGTGTCCGAGGGGTGATCGGGGAGTGTCGAGGGATCGAAGAGCTTGGTGCTGTCCGGCAGGGACAGGGCTGCATCGGCAACCGCCGGGTCCAGGAAGGGAACGCGCACCTCCAGCGAATGGGCCATGGAAACGGCATCGATATCCCTCAGGAGCTGATTCTGTGTATACCCCCTGAGGCACAGCGCAGTGGTCCGCTCTACGGCTGACCCCTGCGGGAGCTCGTCGGTGAAGGCCCCGTCCTGTGACTGTTCCAGGCCGATCCTGCACTGGCGGCCCATGTCTTGAGAGATGACGGCAGCCGCCCCGTGGGTGCCGAAGATCTGATGCTGCCGGGCATACTGCGGGAGAAACCCGCTCCATGCCCGGAACCGTTCGATATGTCCGCCCAGGCGTGTGCCTGTCAGGGGATCGAAAAGTCGCAGCCTTGCCAGGGAGGAGATCATGGATTTCGCCCCGGTGGAAACCGGCCTCAGGGAGGCCTCATATGCCTTCTGGTTCATGTTCATGAACCAGGGGTATCCGGCAAAGAGCTCATCTCCGCCGGTTCCGCTGATGGCCACCGTCAGGCTGCGGCGGGCGGCCTGAGACACGAAGTAGGAGTTCACCCCGTCCACCGAAGGCTGGTCCAGTGAGTATGCGATGTGATTGATTCGGTCGCGCACATCACTGCCCGTCACCAGGACACGGGTATGGTCGACATTCAGGTGACAAGCGATCATGCGTGCGTCGTCCGTTTCGTCCATCCGGGCGCCTTCGGCCTGGAATCCCACGGAAAAGGTCTTTACCGCAGCGCTTAGATTCCTGGCCATGAGCGCCACGAGAAGCGATGAATCGACGCCGCCGCTCAAAAACGCACCGATGGGGACGTCGCTGACCAGTTGCAGCCGCACCGACTCTTCAAGGGCATCCTTCACGGCCAGCACCTGCTCGGGGTAAGGGGCTTTTCTCAACTCAGGTACCCTGTCAATGCCCAGTTCCCAGAACCGTTCGGTCCTTTCTCTCCCGTTTTCCATGATCATGCGATGGCCGGGCATGAGCATCCGTACCCCGGAGACGGCAGTAAGCGGCTGGGATATGGAGCCATGGGTGATTAGAAGGCGCAGGGCCTCAGGATCGAACCGCCGCTCTATTAATGAACTTGCAAGCATGGCCTTCATCTCGGAGGCAAAGACAAACCGGCCGCCTGCCCGGGAATAAAGGAGGGGCTTGATCCCCAGATGATCCCTTGCAATGACGAGGCGTTCGCGCCCGGGGCCTCTTCGTCTGTCATAAACGGCAAGGGCGAATATCCCCCGCATGCGTTTGACAAAATCGTCTCCATAGGCCTCATACATGCGCAGGACGACCTCGGTATCCGATCCGGAACGGAAGGCATATCCCTTTTTCTCCAGTATGTCGCGCTCCTGGCGGTAATTGTATGTCTCTCCGTTATATACGATATGGATGGCGCCGTCCGGGGTACTCATGGGCTGGTGCCCCGCAGGGGAGATATCCAGGATTGCCAGCCTTGTCATCCCCAAGGCAATGCCGTCATCACGGAAGACGCCCCTGTCATCCGGTCCGCGATGGCGCATGGATGCAACCATGGCATCGAGCATGGCGCCATCACTCTTTCCCCATATTCCACAGATACCGCACATGGCTTATGGTCCCGCCCTTTCGGGTTTTCTTGCGCGCACCTCGACGCCGTTGCCCGCATAGGCCGCCGCAATGTCCGTCATCCCGCAGGCCTCCAGGTGATGCGATATCTGACCTGCACTGCGCAGATGCTTGTAGAAGTCCGTGAGCGTGTCGTGGGTATCCAGCACTGACCATTCGAAGAGAAGTTTCCCGTCAAGTTCCGGATACGCGTCATGATAGTCCACGAGGGGGGACCAGTTCAGGAGAAGGGGCCGCAGCCTCCTCAGAAGGGGGACCCTTCCCATATGAAAGAGCAGCCTGTGCCACGGCCACAGGACCCGGCAGAGTCCCTGTACGAATGCCATGGAGAATTCCTTGGGTTTTTTAAGCAGATAGGACCGCAACCACCTCCTCACCGGGGTGGTCGCATACCCGTGCGTATAGTGATCGAGCAGCAGCATGCCCCCGGGCCTGACGTGGGAGCAGAGAACACGCATGGTTTCCTCCGGGTCCGGGGTATGCTGGATCACCCCCACGCAGACCACGATATCAAACTGCCCCGGGAGAACCGGGAGTTCCATGATATCCGCCTGGCAGACGAAATAGTCGGGATATGCCCGGCAGTTCCTGTAGTTGGCCTCCACCGCCCTGGAGATGTCCGCGGCGAATACCCCTGCGCCGGCCTGCAGCATGATCTCGGTGAACCTGCCGGCCCCGCACCCCGCCTCAAGAACGGCCTTCCCTCTGAAAACATCCATGGATCCTCCTGCAATGCGCTCCAGACGGGATCTTGACAGGGGGATGCCGGTGTATGAATCGAGCTGGGTCTCCCGGTAGGTGTTCCACTGGAGGCCGAAGGACGAGGCGTAATTATCCACAGGGACAAAGCGGGCGATGCCCTCGAGCACATCATAGCGCTCCCCCAGCTCCGAGACCAGGGCTGCCCCTTCCAGGGAAAGGGGGGCCTTTGTCCTTGGGGATACCAGCTGTATGTCTTTGACGGCCATCACCTGAAGTTCACGATCCTTAGACGCTCGCGTATCCCCATCTTAATCGCAGATTTTGCGTTTGTTGGGGTTTCAAACTGATCCGTTCAAGGAAGTGATCTCGCCGCTTCCAGTGAATGCCTGTTATGCCGGCTGCCTGAGGCGGCGAGATCACTTCCTTGAACGGACGTATGAAAAACGGTTTTACCTGGCACGAACCATCTGCCAATGCACTCCTTGAGTACAGCGTACTATTCATGCGGGAGTCAGGGTAACCTGCTGATGTTGTGATAGTCCCTTATGACCCTGTAGACCATCCTGCCGTTGTTCAGCCACCTTCTCACGAGCATCCACGCCTTTGACAGGATGATTCTCTTGGCCTCGTCCATGGATTCCTTTCGACGGGTGCTCGACACCCCGGCCTCGTCGTACAGCACTATGGGCATGGAGATGAGATCGACGATGACATAGTTGGAAAAGAGCCTGAGCCACATCTCGTAGTCCATGGCGATCCTGTAGCGCTCGCTGAAATACCCATACCGTTCGAACAACCGCCTCTTCACGATCGTTGCAGGGTGAGGGATCCAGCTCCCCACAGGGGGCCATATCTCCCACATGGGCGGGTGCTGGTATCTTGTACGGGACTGCCTGGTCTCTATCTGGAATATGATCGCCTCGGCACTGCTGATACGGAGTATGTTGAGAAGCGTGCCGCAGTCCATCAAGGGGTGGAAGGTATCCCCCCCGTTGAGGAACCACACCCAATCGGCATTGGACAGTTCAAGGCCCTGGTTGAATGCCGAAGAGATCCCCGAGGGCTCCTGCCAGGCGTAGGTGACGTTATCCTCACCCCGGACGATCTCTTCGATACGGCTTTTCGCCTGGGGACCGCTGCCATCGATTATGTACTGCCTCACGCCCGGGAGCTTCAGGAGGGGCCTGACGCTCTCGATAGTCTGCCTCACACCCTCGGGGTCATCCTTGCTTATGGTGATGATATCCAGGAGTGCACTCATGATTTATTCTCCTGAAAGGATCCCGGTCAGCCTGTCGCACACATACTCTATATCCTCGGGGCTGAGCCGGGCATACGAGGGGAGGTTGATCCCCCGTGCGGAAAGGTCCTCGGCCACGGGACAGGCATTCTTTTTGGAAAGGGAACGGTACATGGGAAGCGAGTGCATGGGATAAAAGAAGGGCCTCGTCTCGATGCCTTCACCCTGGAGACGCCTCATGACCTCATCGCGTGAAAGAGACAGGCCCTTTTCCAGGACGATGCTCGTCATCCAGTACACGTTTCGGGCCCAGGACAATTCCGGCTGCACCGTCACCACGGGGAGGTTTCCCAGGAGCTGCTTATACAGGCGGGCGACTTCACGCCTGCGGTTTATGTGCCAGTCCGCGTTCTCGAGCTGAGCCAGCCCTATGGCCGCGGCGATATTCGTCATGCGATAGTTGTAGCCCACCATGGGGAACCAGTACCTGCGGTCCGGGTCCATGCCCTGGCCCTTCAGGAGGCGAATCCTTCGTGCGAGATCGCCATCTTTAGTGACCACCATCCCGCCTTCCCCTGTGGTCAGGATCTTGTTCCCGTAAAAACTGAAGGTGGCGATGTCTCCGAGAGACCCGGCGCGGCGGCCCTTGTAATCCGCCCCATGCGCCTCGGCGGCGTCCTCTATCACGAAGAGGCCGCGGGCTCGCGCGACCTCCAGTATGGGGTCCATGTCCGCCGGATGCCCGTAGAGGTGGACTGCTATAATCCCTTTCGTGCGCGGCGTGATGAGCGACTCGATGCCGGAGGGGTCCATGTTCCAGGTGAGGGGCTCCGAGTCCGCGAAGACCGGAGTTGCACCGCAATAGGTCACGGCGTTTGCAGTGGCCACGAAGGTGAGCGTCGGGACGATGACCTCGTCGCCGGGGCCCACGTCCAGGGCCTTGAGGGCGAGATGAAGGGCCACGGTCCCGTTGCAGCAGGCCATGGCGTGGTCGGTATTGCAGAAGCGGGCGAACTCCTCTTCAAAGAGATCTATGTATTTGCCACATGAAGAGATCCACGAGGTGTCCAGGCAATCCAGGACGTATTTTTTCTCGTTTCCCCTCAGGGCAGGTTCGGCAACGGGAATGGAACGTTTCATGATCTCTTTTTCTCCTCATTTCCTGGATCCCTCATCCAGTCCCAGGTCAGCAGATGCTCGTCTTCCTCGGTGAGCGGATGCCGGGATGCCCGCCGGTAGACGGCTCGGTAGGCCTTTGCCGTGCGTTCCCAGTCAAAGTCCTTCAACCTTGTCGACCCGTTCTGCTGGAGCCCTGCACGAAGCTTCGAATCGGATGCCATTTGATGGATGGCTTCAGCGATGTTGTCTATCGAGAGGGGATCAAACAGCAGGGCGGCATTGCCTGCCTGTTCCGGCAGCGAGGTGATATTCGAGCAGGCAACCGGTGTCCCTTCCTGCCACGCCTCGAACACCGGTCCGCTCGCCGCTTCGAACAGGGTGGGCACGATGACGAATTGAGCAAGCCTGTAGAGCGCCCGCAAGTCCTCCGGCGGAACCTGGCCGAGAAATCGGACGGATTCCTGCAGGCGAAGTTCGGTGATCCGTGCTTCTATCTTTGGCCAGTACCCGGGATATTTCCCGCCGGTACAGATCAGGGATAGTTTAATGCCGTCCTTTGCCCGCACCATTGCTAATGCCTCAAGGAGCCTGAGATGGTTCTTGTGCTCCCAGGTAATGGCCGGATACAGGGCAAAGGGGAGATCCAGCGAATAGGTCTTTTTCACCCTGTCCAGTTGTTCGGGTGAGGGTTGCCTGTAGGCCTGGGTCGGGGGGGCCCAGGGGATCACCTGCACCTTATTGGGAGAAATGTGGTATTTATCGATGACGTCCTGCTTGACCCAGTTCGACCCCACCGCAACGGTATGGGCGAAGCGGCATCCGGCCGGGTACATGACCTCCCTGTACGCGATGGTCTGGGGGGTGAAGAACCTCGGGAAATGGAGATGCTGCAGGTCATGGGGGTTGAATACCGCAGGAAGTGCGCAGAGCACGAAATGCTGGAAGGGGAAGTGGATCACCTCACATCCCAGGCTTTCGTAGAAACCATCCGACACGGGGACTTCCGGCCACCGGGGTACTGGTACGGGTGGTATCAGAAGGCTGTGCATGTATCGGTAGAGCGGGCCGATCTTGCAGGTGTTCAGTATTCTCACGAGTTTATCCGCCCGGCAAGACCGGGCTTTCGTTGACTCTGGGGCATATGCCACTCGGAAATTACTTCCCATGTATGGTTTTAGCCAATCAGGATTATCAGGGTGTGTAATCACTATGTACTCTGAAGATCCGTCATCCAGTTTGCTTAGTGCGCTGATCAACCCGATCAACACGCTTTCAACACCCCCGGAACCGGAATCCGGTGTCACCTGGGCGTAGATTGCTACTTTTAATTTCTCTTTATTCATTTCCCCCTGACCCTGGCAGGAACGCCCACTGCAGTGACGTTGTCGGGAATATCCGTCGCCACGACCGCCCCTGCGCCGATTATGGAGTTTTTACCAATAGTATGTCCCTCAATTGTAACTGCCCCAGCCCCGATATATGAACCTGGATTTATTGAAGTATGACCTGAGATACGGCATCCCGGGGAGACGGTGACAAAGTCGTGCAGGATTGAATCATGACCTATTGTACAGTGCCAGTTTACGACAACATGAGATCCAATAGAGACATTTACGCTCAAAAGGCTGCCTGCACAAATTATCGATCCCTGACCTATCGTTATTGTCTTATGGTCGTACCTGACTGAAGGATGGATCAATGTTGCAAACACACAACCGAGTTTCTCTGCCTGCTTCACCGCCCTTTGCCGGATTGCCGGATTGCTGATGGCTACAATGGCTGATAAATCAGGGAGGAATTTCTTTATTTCACTTGTATTCAGGAGAGGTATTCCGTTGATGGTTGCACCGCTGGATGATTCTTTCTCATCTCCTTCCCAGAATCCTATGATGTTCCAGACAGGTACTTTCACTTGATTAATATCGGAAACAAGCCATGCAACTTCCCGGGCAAATCCTGCCCCGCCCAATACAAGAAGATTTTTAAGGGAACTGTTTCTCTGCATGTAACCTTACCCCTTGGAAGCTTTCATTCGACATCCCGCATAGACTTTTTTATGGTTATCCCGATCACCGCCATCCCCCGGATGTCATCGATTGAATCATAATATCTCATACATTTTGACATATAGTAAGGATCCTTTACCGTCTCCTTAAGGCCACGGGATATCCACCGCTTCTCATACTCCTCAAAAAATCCCTCTTCGATCTCTCCGAATATCTCCGTATTAACAATTTCATGTCCGGGAACAATGGAAAGGAGCCGTTTTTCGATGGTCGCCCGGTCATAGTAGCGCTGGAAGAAGAACTTCCCGTTTTTCTTCTCCACACTCATGCCATATACATTGTCACCCCTGAATTCCTCTTCATATGTCCTTTTTATGGGGAATGTCAGTATCAGTTTCCCTCCGGGCTTAAGCGCTCTCCACATCTGGGCCATGGCGGCACTGTCGCCTGAGCCGTTTATATGCTCAATGACGCTTATGGATATAATATCATCGACAGAGTTGTCTCTGAAAGGCAGCTTTGTGGCATCGGCAATGTTTTCAGAGTATTTCGATCCTAGATTGATATATTTCCTCATGTGTTCGATGTGATCGATCTCTCTTTTGTCAGGATTTAAGTAGGTATATTTCAGGTTATATCGATGAGCTATATAAAAACCGAATAAATATGGCGAAGATATATCGATAATCTGCCTGGCACCCATATGCTGGCCAAGATTCCTTTTGCAGTAATCAAACTCAAAGTATCTCACACAGGAGACAGGGTTCAGCATTAACGGTAACCCATTGTTCCTTGAAAGCACTACTCTTAAGCCCAAGAGCCTTCCAAAGGAATCAAACTCTCGGCCCATCAAGTTTTTAGGTGTTGCAAGATAATAGTATAATGCTTTTAAGATTAGGAGGATTCGCATGTATGCGGAGACTGTTACTTTGAGCAGAATAAAAGCTTTCTTGGAGAAGGGGTTGATTCTGTGACTTCTATCCGGTGGTAGTATTTTTCCAGAGCTTTTATGAAATTCTCAATAGTATACCATGCATGCTGATCGCCGATCCATTTGCTCACATGGATATCATCTGCGGGAACAAACTCTACGATGAGCCATTTCTCCGTGAATTCTGCTAACTGTTTGGCAATAGCCTCAAATGATAGGTTTCTCTTAAATACAAGATGATGGGTCACGGCCAGGGCGAGTACCATTTCTGAGCGGAGCCTGGCGGTTGCATCCCGGTATGAGTTTGCTAATCCATGCGCAGGGGTAGGTCTGCAGAAATCCAGGACAAGCGGGAGTATGCTGCATTCTGTTTGCCTGGTATATCCATACAGAGAGTTTATGCTTGATTCATCTATGTCAACAGATATTACATCGATACCCAGTTGAATGGCGAGTTTTGAATACCATCCCCTGTTGCATCCTATATCGAGTAATGTCCCGGGCTTTGTTTTTTGCAGCAGGGTATAGATTGTATTTATTCTGGCCGGCCATTCATTGCATGGGCTTAAGGGATATTTGTCGGGCCCTTCATAATCCGTCCACTCCGTTTTTTTTGTCCCGATTGGTATTGATTGAACCATTTTATCGAGCTCATAGAAAAATTCTTGGTCCAAGGTGTTGTTTTTTATTCTTGCCTTTCTGTCTGAAAGAATAAAGTGCAGTTCATGAATCAAGGGTATCCGCATGAACAGTAATCGTATGACATCACCATACAAAGGCGGATTTACCGTTTCAGACAGCAGTGTATGGGCAAGATCATTTCTGCGAGCAGACATCAAGAATAACGGGCATAAAAACCACGCCCTGAATTCTGTATATGGCCAGGTGGGGCTGGCGCTTACCGGCACAATGGAGCCCCAGTCGACAAAGAAGGGCCGTCCCGCATGAAAAAGAACGTTCCAAGGGTGGGCATCTTTAATCGTCAAACCCATTTCAAACAATTTCATGCTGAGGTTGCAGATCATTATGGCTGCATCCTTGAGCATTTCAGAACTCCACTCCATGCAGTAAGAGATATGGGGAATCCGTTTGTGCCTCAACACTAATGGGTAATCATCAAGGGTATACTCAGTAATTTCAGCGGGGACCAACCCTGCTTCAAACAGGGACCGGATGTGATCGCTGCTCAATAGGTCGCGGAAAAAATCATTGTATCCTGTTCTTATGGCTCTGAATACCTCGCCCTTCCACCAGAATACCATTCCCGCTCCATCCACCATGGATGCAGGTTCGAAAATTATTTCGTCTTTCGGAATACGGCTCATTATATTAGTTCCCATTTCTGATGCAGGAGGCATAACGCCGTCTGTCTGGAGGTGATCCTGCCGGTGCCGTAAAAGTCGGCAGGCTCGATATCGAGGGTGGTGATGTTGGGAATATGGTCGACAATATCACCGTTCAACACAATGGCCACATTGACGATGCACGGGCCTGAAGAGATATTTACCGGCCCGGTCATACATGAAACGTATCCGTTCTGCCCGAGGTTTTTGGGGATCCCGCCGGTGGTCCGGGAGTCAAGAAAAAATATCGGCCTGTTCAGCTGGTCATAGATGCCCACCAGGAAATCCACTCCGACCGGAGGGACCCGGGCGGCATATCCTATCCTTATCTGCATGGAATCACCTGACTGGATGGAGGGGTTTCCTTTTGAACCCGTTATTGAAAACGACGTCACCCGGACACGTCCGTCGCCCTTGCGGTCGGCCCTCTTCTCAAGTGGAATACCTGCCTTAACAGCGGTATCCTGCATGTACAGGTCTACAACGTCTTGTGTCCTGCCGCTGCTGACAAGAATTCCCCTGTCCAATAAAAAAGACCTCGAGCAGAGGGACAGGACCGCCGCCAGGTTATGGCTGACGAACAGGATCGTCCTGCCTTCCTTGGCCACGTCTCCCATCTTGCCCAGGCATTTCTTCTGGAATGAGGCATCGCCTACCGCCAGCACCTCGTCCACGAGCAGGATTTCCGGCTCAAGATGTGCCGCCACGGCAAAGGCCAGGCGTACGTACATGCCGCTCGAATAACGCTTCACCGGGGTGTCGAGGAATCTCTCGATCTCGCTGAAGGCGATGATCTCGTCGAATTTCCTGTCGATCTCCTGCTTGCGCATGCCCAGGATCGTGCCGTTCAGGTAGATGTTCTCCCTTCCGGTCAGCTCGGGGTGGAAGCCCGTACCCACCTCCAGGAGGCTGGATATCCTTCCGTTGAGCCTGATTTCACCTGATGTGGGGCTCGTGATCCTGCTCAGGATCTTTAAAAGGGTGCTCTTCCCGGCGCCGTTCCTGCCGATGATACCCACGACTTCCCCAGGCAGCACGGAGAAGCTGATGTCCTTCAATGCCCAGATGACATCGGCGCTCGACTGGTCTTCCTCGACCCTGGTCATTCTCCTGAGCCTGATCAGGTTGCGCACGGGGGCAAGGAAGGCATCCGTAAGGGCCTCGCGGAATGTCTTGTTGATCCGCTCGCGCGCGCCAATGTGGTATTGTTTTGATACGTTCCGGGCTTCGATGATCGGCTCAGACATGACGGCTCCTCACCTAGATCACGTCCGCGAAATGCCGCTCGACCTGCTTGAAATAGAACAGCCCCACGACGAACAGCACCAGGCTCACCAGGGACGAGACAAGGACCATCCGGGTCGGGAAGGCGTCCGTCCTCAGGAGGGCCGACCGGAACCCTTCAATAATGCCGACCATGGGATTCAATGCGTAATAAACACGATACCTCTCAGGCACCAGGGAGGAGGGATAAACGATGGGCGAGGCGAACATCCACAACTGCACGAGGAACGGTATCGTATACTGGATATCCCGGTACTTTGCATTGAGGGCGGACAGGATCATTCCTACGCCGCCTGCAGTAAGGATCAGGAGCAGCACCAGAAAGGGCAGGTATATGCACGAGATCGAGGGATAGATCTGAAAATAGCACATCATGAGGATCAGCACGAAGAACGCTATGCTGAAGTCCAGGAGTCCTGAAAGCACGGGGGTCAGGGGGATGATGATCCGGGGGAAATAAATCTTGGAGATAAGGTTGCCTTCCCCGACGATGCTGTTGCCCGACTGGCTCAGGGCCTGGGAAAAATACGTCCAGGCGACCATGGCGGAATAGTTGAAGATGGGGTACGGTATGCCGTCGGACGGGATCTTGGCGAGTTTCCCGAAAAAAAGGGTAAAGACCACCATCATGAAAAAGGGCTGGATGACAGCCCAGAGCCCGCCGAGGACCGTCTGTTTGTATTTAACCTTGATATTCCTCTTGATCATGAAGAAGAGCAGATCCCTGTAGTGACTGATCTCCCTCAGGTCGACGTACTGGAAACCCTCCTGGGGTTTTATATGGATGAGGGGCTTGTGGGGTGTCGGGGTACTCATGGGTTATACCGATTCAGCTCCGCCAACCCGGGTGCGGCCGGGGTACGGCTGAAGATGGTTCCTGTTGTGCAGTGACATGTTGCAGGGCATTATCCGCATGTATTGGATGACATACATAACATCTTCATCCGTTCATTTCCATGACAAGCTGCTGGTAAAAGTGAATAAATCCTCTGGCAATCGAGCTCCAGGAGATGGAGCTTCTCATGGCCTCGCTTTTTTCATCAAGCACGGACGCGGGTATGGCGCCCGAGAGGGCCTCGATGATCTTCCCGGCGAGGTTCTCGGCATCTCTGGAGCTGAACAGGAATCCGTCCTGACCGTCGCTCACCAGGGACCTGTTGGCCTCGATATCCGTTACCACCGGCGTCAATCCCGCTGCAATGGCCTCCAAAAGGGCCGGTGACGTGCCGTCGGCAACGGCCGTGGAAACATATACCGAGGCATTTTTCATCAAGGCCGGTATCCCCTCCGCTGGAACATGTCCGAGAAATTGAATGTGCGGGTCAGCGCCGATCTCCCGGGCAAGGGCCTTCAGCCGGTCCTGCTGTGACCCGGAACCGGCGATGATAATCCGGGCATCAGGGATGGACCTGATGACAATGGGCACGCTCCGGACCAAGGTCTCTGTATCGTAGACGGGCTCAAGGCTCCTGGTGTAGACAATGGTCCTTGCGCCCCTGTCGGGGTGAATCTCAAAGAACACCTCGTCGACTCCCATGGGGATGATCTCGGAATCCTGCAGGACCTTCCTGGTCTTCATACTCGGCGACACAATTACCGTCTTGCCGGAAAGCCTCACGGCAAGATCGAAGAGCGCCCTTATGGGCTGCCGTTCACTGATGCGCAGATCCATTCCGTGCGCGGTATTCAGGACAGGCACACCGAGAATGCGTCCGGCAAATGCCGCAATGAGGCCGGTCGGCACGACCCAGTTGCCATGGATTACATCGGGTTTATGCTTCCTCATGAGATGCAGGGCCTTGAACAGCCCGGATATCATGTAGATGGCCATGGGAACCACGGGGATCGAACCCATCTGGTTGAGCTGCCTGTCATTGCTGGGGAACCAGAACCGATGAACCTTTATGCCGCTGTCATCCTCGAAATACCGGCTTTGAGCGAGAACCTTCGGGGTGAGGACAAGGACTTCCAGGCCGTTTGTCATCAGTTCAAGGCAAAGCTTCCTGATGAATATTCCCCGCTGGGAACCGGGATAATCGGGATAGGTGGTCGTGACCAGAAGCACTTTCATTGAGGTTGTCCTATACCATTTACCCATGTAAGCACAAGGGGACAGCTTCATGATCCCTGTGGATATGAACCCACGGCCGGACCCGCATCCAGTGGAATATACCCGCCATTGTGCCTTTGTTTGTGTCCATACACAACCGGCACACTATTAAGGGTGCCTTAAGTGATGATTCGTGGTGAACTGATCTGTTTTTATAGGTCCGTTAAAACCGGTGATCTTAACGCCTTAAAATGACTAGCAAATTATGCATTCATCACAGGCTTTAAGATCACCGGTTTTAACGGATCAAGTTTTTAAACCCCTTCAAACGTACAACCTGGGTTTAAGCCCGCCCCTCACTGAACAGCCCTCTTGAAATCCCTTTCGCCGGACTTGGTAATGCTGTATGACAATCATACTAAAGATGTTGACAATGGCTTGCGTCGGGTGAAATAATGCCTTAAGATATGCCGTATTCTTTTACTATGGAATACGGAGGTTTGCGTGAGCCTGGCTACCCCGGTTCATCGGCCTTGCGCTTCATTGACAGTGATTCTCCATCACGACATCAGGGCTTTTAATTCGCGGGTTATCTTTAAAAGGTCAGGTCCAATACGATAAAGGCAGGTCAAAGGCTGACATGGAACCCCTACTTACAGGCATCAAAATCCTCGACTTCACCTATCTCCTTCCCGGGCCTTTCGCCACCATGATCCTGTCGGATCTCGGCGCTGAGGTGCTGCGCGTGGAATCGCACACGAGAATGGACCTGGCCCGCCTGGCCCCGCCCTATGTGGACAAGGAAGGCACGGTCTCCTGCATGCATGCGTATCTGAACCGCAACAAGAAATCCATTGCCCTGGACCTCAAGTATGAACAGAGCATAGCCCTGATCAAGCGGCTCATAGCGGAGCAGGGCTTCGATGTGGTGATCGAGCAGTACAGGCCCGGCGCCATGGGACGCCTCGGACTATCCTACGAGGCGCTCTCGCAGATTAAAGAAGACCTTATCTATTGCTCCATAACGGGCTATGGCCAGAGCGGGCCTTTGAGCAACAGGGCCGGCCATGACATCAATTATCTCTCGCTGGCAGGCGTCATGAGCTATTCGGGTTCCAGGAAAGGCGGACCGTGCGCCATGGGGATCCAGGTGGCCGATGTGGGCTCCGGGTCCAACAATGCCGCCATCGGAATCCTGGCCGCCGTCATCGGCCGCATGAAGACAGGCAGGGGGCAGCATATAGACGTGTCCATGACCGACGGTGTGTTCCCCTACCATGTGGTGAGCGGACTGGGAAGCCTGGTGGGCGCACCCGAGCCCGGGTATGCCACCGAGGTGCTCAACGGCGGTTCGCTCTACGGTTTCTATGAGACTTCAGACCACAGGCACCTGGCCTTTGGCGGTCTCGAGCCCCAGTTCCTGAGCGCCTCCCTGACAGCCCTGGGCCTTTCCGACTATCTGCCGAGGCTCATGGAGCCGGGCCTGACAGAGGAGCTGCGGGAGCAGGTGTCCCGCGTCTTCAAAACGAAGCCGCTTTCCCACTGGCAGGAGGTGTTCAGGGATGTGGATGCCTGCGTGGATCCGGTGCTCACCGTAGCCGAGGCATTCTCGAGCGAACATGCGCGCTCAAGGGGGATCGTCGTGGAGGTCCCGGGCCCTGACGGAGAACCCATCCCACAGGTTGCAGCGCCCATAGTGTTTTCGAACTACAAGCCCGAATACCGCCGGGCCGGACCTGCTCTGGGCCAGGACACAAAAGAGGTTTTGAATGCACTCGGACTGTCCGGGGATGAAATAGCGGATTTGAAAGCAAAAGGTATTGTCTACGGGGTGTTAGACTGATGAAGGGGGTGTTCTATGATCGGCATTACTGCATATGGGGGGTACATACCGCGCTATAGACTCAGCCGCATGACCATTATCCAGAACATGGCGTGGTACTTCCCGGTGATCATGGCCGTGGCCGGGGGGGAAAAAGCGATCGCCAACTGGGACGAGGACTCTCTCAGCATGGCCGTGGCCGCCGCTTACGACTGCATGTCGCACAAGGACCGGAAAGAACTGGGCGGCATCTACCTGGCCTCCACGACCCTGCCCTTTTCCGACAGGCTCAACGCCGGTATCGTGGCTGCCGCCCTGAACACCCCGGAAGACGGGGTGATGAACGCGGACTTCACCTCATGCCTCAAGGCCGGCACGACGGCAGCGCTGGCCGCCATCGATGCCGTCGGCTCAGGGAACAGGGAGAACGTGCTCGTGGTGGCTTCGGACCAGCGCAGGACCAAGATGGCCACCATGCTCGAGATGTTCTACGGCGACGGCGCTGCGGCCCTGCTCTTCGGCAGCAAAGACGTGATCGCCGAATTCAAGGGCAGCCACTCCGTCTCCTGCGACTTCGTCGACCACTACAAGGGCCATGGCAGGGAATTCGACTACGCCTGGGAAGAGCGGTGGGTCAGGGACGAGGGCTACGGCAAGATCATACCCGAGGCCATCAGGGGGTTCTTCCAGAAAACCGGCATGTCCGTGGCCGACATCTCCAAGGTCGTTTACCCCTGCTATTTCACGGGCACGCACAAATCCATCGCCAAGGGCTTGGGGGTTGAGCCGTCAAAACTCCAGGACAACCTCCATGGCGCCTGCGGCGACACGGGCACCGCCCACCCTCTTCTCATGTTCGCCGCCGCACTGGAGGACGCCGAGCCGGGCGACAGGCTCCTGCTGGCAAGCTTCGGCCAGGGCTGCGACGTGCTGTGCTTCGAGGTAACCGAGAAGATCAGGGACTTCAAGCCGTCAAAGGGCATCAAGGGGCATCTCGGGGCCAGGGTGGAGTTCGCCAGCTATCAGAAATTCATCAAGTTCAGGGATCTGATCATTGCCGACCTGGGCATAAGGGGCGAGGCAAACCCCAACACGTCGCTCAGCGCCCTGTGGAGAAAGAAGAAGATGATCTTCGGGTTTGTGGGCTCCAGATGCTCCGCGTGCGGGACACCGCAGTTTCCGCCCCTGCCCATGTGCGTGAACCCCGAGTGCAACGCCGTGAACAATTTTTCAGACTACGAGTTTGCCGACAAACCCGGAAAGGTGGAGATGTTCACCGGTGACCTCCTCTCGCCGTCGGTGGACCCCCCTGCAGTCTACGGGATGGTCTCCTTCGAGGGCGGAGGAAAGGCCCTCCTCGATTTCACCGACTGCGACATGAACCAGGTCAAGGTGGGGATGCCCATCAGGATGTCGTTCCGGAGAAGATCCAGGGACCAGCTCAGGGGATTTACCGGATACTTCTGGAAGGCCGTGCCCCAGGCGGCAGAACAAGGAGGCTCATGATGGCAGGCGGGATAAGGGATAAGGTGGCCATTCTGGGAATGGGCTGCACCCGGTTCGGCGAGCGGTGGAACGACAGCGCGGAAGACCTCGTGGTGGAGGCCTTTGAAGAGTGCCTGCTTGACGCGGGCATAGAGAAAAGGCAGATCGATGCCGCATGGATGGGTGTCTGCTTTGACGAGGTCAATGTGGGCAAGAGCGCCCTTTCCGCCTCCCTGGCGCTCAGGCTGCCGAACATTGCAGTCACCCGTGTGGAGAACTTCTGCGCAAGCGGAACGGAATCGTTCAGGGGGGCGGTGTACGCCGTCGCATCAGGCGCATGCGACATCGCGCTCGCCCTGGGCGTGGAGAAACTCAAGGACATCGGTTATGGAGGCCTGCCCGAGTTCAGCACGGCAATCGGCATCACCAACTCGCTCTGGTTCCCGAACATGACGGCGCCGGGTGCCTTCGCGCTGCTGGCCACCAGTTATGTGGCTCGTTACGGCCTTGACATCCAGGAGGTGAAGAAGGCCATGGCCCATGTCTCGGTGAAGAGCCATGCCAACGGCGCGCTCAACCCCAAGGCCCACCTGCGCCGGCCCGTCACGGAGGAGCAGGTTCTGTTCTCGCCCATGATCGCATTCCCCCTGGGCCTCTTCGACTGCTGCGGGGTAAGCGACGGCGCGGCCTGTGCCATCGTGACAACCCCCGAGATCGCCCGGTCTTTAGGCAAGAAGGATGTCATCACCGTGAAGGGACTCCAGCTTTCGCTCAGCAACGGGACCGAGATGTGCCACGACTGGGACGCCGCACACTTCATCACCACCACCAAGGCGAGCAGGGCCGCCTATGAAGAGGCCGGCATCACCAACCCGCGCGAAGAGATAAGCATGATGGAGGTCCATGACTGTTTCTCCATCACCGAGCTCGTGACCATGGAAGACCTGCACATCTCCGAGCGGGGCAAGGCGGCCCAGGACATCATGGACGGCTTCTTCGACCTGGGCGGCAAGATCCCCTGCCAGACAGACGGGGGCCTCAAGTGTTTCGGGCACCCCATCGGCGCGTCGGGCCTCAGGATGCTCTACGAGATGTACCTCCAGCTGCTGGGGCGCGCCGGGGCAAGACAGCTCAAGGACCCGAGATACGGCCTGACCCACAACCTCGGGGGCCTGCCCATGATGAATGTCAGCAGCATTGCCATCATCGGAAGATATGGGAATTGAGGAGGGATAAGAGTTATGGCGGATTACTCTAAGATCGGCAAAGAGTATACGGCGGCTTCATGGGAAGTGGAGCGGGGAAAGATCAGGGAGCTCATCAGGGCCATCGGGGACTTCGATCCCATATACGTGGACAAACAGGCAGCCGTCCAGGAAGGATACAGGGACTGTCCAGCGCCACCCACCTATCTCACCGTGCCCATGATGTGGTCCTCCTCGGTACCGGGGGTATTGACGGACCTGTCCATCAACCTGGCGAACATCCTCCATGGTGAAGAGGAGTACGAGTATTACCAGGAGATCTATCCCGGCGATGTCCTGTCCGGCACGCCCACGGTGTCGTCCATCGTGGAGAAGACCAGCAAATCGGGCAGGAAGATGAACATGATCACCATCGAGATCCTCTATACGAACCAGAACGGGCAAAAGGTCGCCAAGGCTAGGACGCTCCTGGTGGAGCGGGTGTAGGAGGTACTTTTATGAGAGAGGTATTCTTTGAAGATGTAGCCGTGGGCATGGAGATGCCCACGCTCGTCAAGGGGCCCATCATCAAGCTCCATAACATCATCTATGCAGGCGCGTCGGGCGATTTCAACCCGCTGCACACGGACGACGACTTTGCCCGGGCCGTGGGCATGAAGGACGGGATGATCACCCACGGGATGCTCATCATGGGCTTTGTGGGCCATGCAGTCACCAACTTCATACCCAAGAAATACCTGAAGCGCTTCGGTGTGAGGTTTGCCGGCATGACCAGGCCCGGCAACACTATCACCATAACGGGCAGTGTGGTAGAAAAGAAGAGTGCCGGGGGAAGCAACCTCATTACCTGCGAGGTGACGGCCGTTGATGAAACCGGTGATGTGAAGATCACCGGCAGCTTTGACGCGGCACTTCCCTCCAGAGGGTGATAGAAGAACATTTCAGGAGGAGGGACTCAGAAATGGCGAAAATCGATTTTACGGGAAGGGTGGCCATCGTCACCGGGGCAGGGGCCGGCCTGGGCAGGCAGTATGCCCTGGAGCTGGCAAAACGGGGCGCCAGGATCGTGGTGAACGACCTCGGCGGCAGCCGCGACGGCGTGGGGCACAGTGACGCGGCCGCCAACAAGGTGGTGGACGAGATCAAGGCACTGGGCGGCCAGGCTGTGCCGAACTACGACAATGTGGCAGATGCCCAGGGCGGCGAGAACATCACAAGGACCGCCATCGACGCCTTCGGCAAGGTGGATATCCTGATCAACAATGCCGGCATCCTGAGGGACAAGACCTTCAACAAAATGGAAGAGGAAAACTGGGACACGGTCATGGCCGTGCACCTCAGGGGCGCCTTCTGCGTGACCAAACCCGCCTTCGTGAACATGAGGGAAAACGGGTACGGCAGGATCATCATGACCACTTCAGGGGCCGGCCTGTTCGGCAACTTCGGCCAGAGCAACTATGCCTCGGCCAAGATGGGGCTCATCGGGCTCACCAACGTGCTCAAGCTCGAAGGCGCCAAATACAACATCAAGACCAACGTGATCGTCCCGGTGGCCGCGTCCCGCCTCACCGAGGATGTACTGCCCCCGCAGCTCTTCGAAAAGATGAAGCCTGATTTCATAACCCCTGCGGTACTGTACATGTGCTCCGAGCAGTGCGCGGATTCAGGCATGATCATCAATGCGACGCTCGGTTACTACAGCCGCTCCGCCGTGGTGACGGGCCCCGGGGCCTTCCTCTCCGACGGCCACCGGATCCCCGAGCCCGAGGAGATCATGGACGCCTGGGCAAAGATAAAGAGCCTGGATGATCCCAAGTACTTTGATCAGCTCCCGGAGATGTTCGGGGTGCTCGGGCCTCTGCTGTAGCTGACGGTTAAAAATATCTGCACTTTAAATGGGTCATGCTCCCTTATCGGGGTCATGACCCATTTCGCCCCCTGCACTTTCATCATTGATACCAAAGGAATCGGACCAACATACCGCAGAACCTGGTTGCAGTTTCTTCATGTACGCGCAGGGTGCACCGCTTGAGGTATTACCTAATACATAACTGCTTGAAGTATTCGGTGTGTATGCCTGGAAAGGTTTGCCATCGATCCGGCATTTTTGCCTACTTGGAACTTCAATTTAATCTGTGGTACATTTTTTGGACCAGATCGGCTAGTTATGGGAAGCGCAGGTCAATCCGACAAGCAGAATTACTAGCAGGGTGAGAGAACAACGGATTAACCTGAGAAATGACCTCATCCTCTTACCATGGGAGAAAACAAATTGAAGCGCATATTATATAGCACACTTTTACTATATTTATTCTTATTGCCATCATGCGGTCATGATTCTCATGAACATCCTCTTGGCCAGACCGCTGACCTGTCGAATATAACGGTGGATTGGGGAACATTAAGCCCTACATTTGATCCAAAGCAAACGGATTATTCTGTCGAGGTGCCATTTACCGCAGCCAGCATTACCATCACACCTACAGGGGCAGGAGAACATTCTATAATACAGGTTAATCAAGAAACCATAAAATCAGGCTTGTCCTCTCATGGTATACCTCTCAATCCAGGGTATAATATAATTACAATATCAGTGAGAACAGTGGGTGGTGAAACAAATAAGGTATATACCCTAACGGTAATAAAGCTGGACGAACCCAACCATGATGCTGACCTTGTGGATATTTTTGTGGATACCGGGACTTTACATCCTGTATTCAACCCGGCACAAACGAATTATTCCCTCGAGGTGCCATTTGCAATTAACAGTATTACCATCACAGCTATCGCATCAGGAATAAACTCTGAAATACAAATCAATAACAATACAGCTTATTCGGGAATCCCCTTCAATATCCCTTTAACCGCCGGAGAGAATCAAGTCGAGATTAAAATTATTGCTGAAGATACTGAAACAGAAAAAACCTATGGTATTATTATAAACATGTTGCCGCCTGATAATGGATATCAGGCAGTGATTCTTAAAAGCGCCGAGTTTGATAGTGATAATCTTGGTTATATAAGATTTATAGGCGAGGATACGTCCAATCCCAAAATATTAGCCTTGAAGCCACTGGTTAATGATATATTTGCCACGTATGGGAATCCCTCAACGAGCCTTGATAAGGCCCGGGCCATAAGAGATTTTGTTGCAAGAACAGCAGTACACCCATATGCGCCATTTCATACAAATACTGTTTCAAACAGTTCTGTGTTACCAGAAGGATCTACTTGGACTGAATTTTTGGATGTATTTTCAAATAATGATAGGGTTAACAGTGATTCACTGTATTGGTGGAATTTATATCCTGTTGGCTTTAATATGCTGGATGCATTGATAGGCACTTTAGATTTAAATTCTTTAGAGCGTAGTGATGATGGCATGATGATAAAATTATCACAGGGCAAATATCAGATTCGAAGTTATGAACAGTATCGCTCTGTCCTGTGTTCATGGCAACAATATATCTTTATTCATCTTTTATCCGCTGCAGGCCTACACGGCATGGTTTTAAGCACAAATGGACATGACCCGGGAGCAGTTTATATCCCGGAATTGGAGAAATGGGTTTGGGAAGATCCTACATTTAATGAAGAGTTTACCTTGGATGGTATCAGCGAACCTTTATCTCCATTAGAGCTATTAATTCACTCAGTGTTAGGGGAGGTTGATAGAATAACCCCGCTAAAATCCCGCGGCCCTGACTGGGATATGGAGCCATATATTAATTTATCGGAGTGTGCTCCATATACATCCTATTTTAATGGATATGGACCAATCTATTATTTAAGGGCTAATCTCAATAATCAGTTTATTGATAATCCATCATGGAGTGCAATAAATGTACAATATGATTTGCCGGATTCCCCGGTCAGCGAGAGTTATGTAAGAGTTAATGAACAGGTTATTTTTCCCCAGTTAGGTGTGAAAATTGTAGGGGTAATTGAAGCTGAAGATGGTTTTAAGGTAACATTAAGCTCGAGCTATCCAAATCATTATAAATATTTACGAAAAATAAATAACGGATCATGGATTGAGTGTTCAGGTATTGATACCTTGCCATTCATTCCCGCAGTATATTCTTACAGGAGTATTGATTTACAAGATAATCATGGAATAGATGCTATCGTTGTTCTAGGAGAAAAACCAATCCGGGAATGATCTTCTTGGCTAAACGCAGTTGAATGAGGGAAGTCCACGCTCACCCTAAAACCTTTCCCTGTCCCGCAGGAGAGTGTTCATGTCCCGGCTAATTGCAGAAATTGTATCTTGTAGTCCTCCGGCAGGAACAATGCGAAGGATTTAAGCTCTATTGCCCCGACCGTTATTACATATCTCCTCTCTCTCATAAGATGCATTATCACCCCTGTCTCAGCTGGAATCAATTTTACCCCGGACTCCTGAATTTCCACGATTGAAGGGGTATGAGAATGCCCCCGGAAAAGGATCCTGTACGGCATAGCGGTTTCCATATCTACGAAGGGGTGATTATCAGTAATGGGCCAGGTTGTTGCTGCGGGCCATTCAAAGGGTGCGGAATGGGCAAAACAGATATCGTCCTTTACTAAGGTATATGGCAGACCTTCGAGATAGGACAACACTTCAGCCGGAATATTGCCTCTGCGCTCACCCTGGTGATTAATCAGGATGGCGCATTCGTTATTGCCCCTGATCGCTTGAACGCTGTATTCCTTGAGAACGGCCACGGCATCTTCCAGGGCGAGCGGCGCTAATGAGTCGCAGATGTCTCCCAGGTGGACGATCTCCCGCACGCCCATGCCTTTGAGCATAAGAATCGCCTGGACAAGGAGATCCGACCTGCCGTGACTGTCTGCAACGAGGCCTATGGGGCCGCTCATGTCCATGTTTCATGGGCATAGTGAAAAGTCCGTTTGTTTGCAAGGGGAATGAGGTTATCAAACGGGGATGAAGAAAGAGATACGGTGAGTTACTGCCAGTATATTTATCCAGGAGATTGTTTAATTCAGACCATTCAAATGATGCAAATCGGCCTCTTCAGGTCGATTTGCATCATTTGAATGGTTCAATTTTTAAAAAATTATCAGTTAATGCTTATGCGGCATTGCCCACCCATCCACCATTCCTCCCTTGACAGGGTCACCCCCTTGCAGGTATTAAAGGTTAAAGTAAAACTTTAACATATCTCTTTCCAAGGGGGAATTCATGCCCGTCTATGATGCAGTGGTTATCGGAGCAGGAAACGGCGGAATGACAGCGGCGCTGACCCTGGCCCGGGCAGGAAGAAAGGTGCTCCTGCTCGAACGGCACAACGTCCCGGGGGGCTGCGCCACAAGCTTCGTGCGGGGGCGGTTCGAGTTCGAGGTGGCCCTGCATCAGCTCAGCGGCATGGGCTCGGCCGAGCAGCCCGGTCCCCTGCGCGCCATTTTAGGCGAGATGGGGGTGATGGACAAGCTCGAGTTCGTTCCCATGGAGAACCTCTACCGTGCCGTCTTTCCGGGCACCTTCGATATAACGCTGCCCACCAACAAAGAAGGGCTCATCAGGGAGCTCTCCCTGAGGTTCCCGAAAGAGCACGATGCCGTCTCAAAGTTCATGGACCTGGTGTACGCCTTCAGCATGGAGATGGTCCAGGGGCTGTTCTTCCACGACCCCGAGATTTCCAAGGAAAAGTACCCCGTCTATTTCAAGTACGCCTTCAAAAACAGCCAGGAGGTCCTGGACGGGTTCTTCGAAAGCCCCCTCCTCAAGGCAATCCTGAGCATGTACTGGGGGTATGTGGGCGTGCCGCCCAGCATGCTCCCCTTCGGCGACCTGGCCGTCATGCTGTGGGCATACATCGAGTTCAAGCCCTACCACCTCAAGGGCGGCTCCCAGGCCCTGTCCAATGCCCTGCTCGATGCCTTCCTGGAAGCGGGCGGCGAGGTGCGGTTCAACTGTGCGGCAAAGAAGATCGTGGTTGAAAACGGCGCCCTCAAGGGTGTGATCACCGAGCAGGGGGACCTGGCCCAGACGGGATATGTGGTATCGAATGCCAGCACCATCCACACCTACGTCGACCTCATCGACCGCGAAGAGATCCCCTCTTCCGAGCTGAATGCGTTCAAGAGCCACACCATAGGCCCATCTGCCTTCACGCTCTACATGGGCCTCGACTGCGAACCGGCCGAAGTGGGCATCCACGAGACGACCAACTTCATCACCACCACCGTGGACATGGACCGCGCGTTTGACCGGTGGAAGACCATGGAGCAGCAGGGCTGGGCACTGCTCACCTGCTACGACGTCTCCGACCCGGACTTCTCGCCCCCAGGCACCTGCCAGGCGGCCCTGGTGGCCCTGCAGTACGGTGACCCATGGTATGCAATTTCTCCCCAGGAATATGCAGACGCCAAGTTCCGTTATGCAGAGGGCATGCTCCAGCTTGCCGAGCGGGTCTTCCCGTCCATACGGGGCCACATCGAAGAACTGGAGGCGGCGACCCCGCTCACGCACCTGCGCTACCTGGGCCACCCGGGCGGGGCCATCTACGGATTCGACCAGTACGCCAAGGATTCTTCCTATTTCCTGACGAACCGCTCGGCCATCAAAGGCCTGTTCTTCGCGGGTTCTTGGGTGGGGGGCGGAGGCTTCCAGCCCACGCTCACCTCAGGCAGGTCAACGGCGCGCGCAGTCTTGAAGGCATTGAAGAACCAGTAAGGAGGGGCTCATGGCTCTCAAAGACGTAATGAAGGATATGGAAGGCTACACCGAGATCGTTCAGGAGATTGAGACCCTGCAAAAATACGGGACCGACTTCATGGAGCGCAAGGGCGAGGTGGAGCGCATGGTCAGCCTGCTCCACCCGAAGACCGTATCTCTCAAGGTGTCCGAGGTCATCACCGAGACACCCACCACCAAGACGTTCCGGCTTACCGCCCCTGACGGCCGGATGCTCCCCCCGTTCCAGGCAGGCCAGTACATCAACATCTTCCTGGAGGTGAAAGGCGTGCGCACCAGCAGGCCCTACAGCATCGCCTCCTCGCCCAGCCAGGCAGGGTACTACGACATCGCCGTCCGCAGCGTGGAGGACGGCTTCGTGTCGAGCTACTTCCTTGAGGAAGTAAAGGCAGGCGACACCTTCGAGAGCACCTCACCGGCCGGGGCCTTCACCTACAACCCCCTGTTCCACGGCAAGGACCTCGTGTTCCTGGCCGGAGGCAGCGGCATCACCCCGTTCATGAGCATGATCCGCGAGACGGCCCAGCGGGGGCTTAACCGTCGCATCCACCTCATCTACGGCAGCCGGAACAAGTTGGACATCATCTTCGTAGATGAACTCGAACAGATTGCAGCAAGACATCCCAACATCACCTTCCACTCTGTCATATCGAACCCGCCCAGGGGATATAAGGGCCTCAAGGGGTTCATCACGGCGGCACTCATGAAGGATCTGCTCGGCGATTTCTCGGAGAAGACCTTCTATGTGTGCGGCCCCGATGTCATGTATGCCTTCTGCGTCAATGAGCTCACGACGCTGGGCATACCGAAGAGAAGAATCCGCACCGAGGTCTACGGCCCGCCCAAGGACGTGACGAAGCAGCCGGGCTGGCCGAAAGATATCGGTCCGGACGCTGTATTTTCCGTCAGGATAAAGGGCGGCGCAAAGATAGAGGCACGCTCAGCCGAACCGCTGATGATCTCGCTGGAAAGGGCAGGTCTTGTGATCCCGGCCCTGTGCAGGTCGGGTGAATGCAGCCTGTGCCGCACCAAGATGCTTTCAGGGACAATATTTCAGCCCGAAGGGGTGAGGTTGAGAAAGTCGGACCGGGCCTTCGGCTATATCCACCCGTGCATGGCATATCCTGTTTCCGACCTGGAAATCCTTTTATAAAAGAGGTTCCTTACAAAACCACCTGGAGCTGGGCCCCCGCGAAAGCGGGGGTTTTGTTTCTTGGCAAACGCCGCATCCAGATCACTCGCAGCATTGACCACCCTTTGACCTGCCCACGTTGATTCAGTGAAATACAAAGCCCCGCCTGTGGTGCGAGAATCATTAAACCCGGATTTTGCGTTTGAATGTGTCCATACAAAGCCGATACACTTTTAAGAGCGCTTTACCTGATGATTTGAGGTGAACTGATTTGTTTTTTATAGGCCCGTTAAAACAGGTGATCTTAACGCCTTTAATGAAAGAATAATTTGCCGGTCATTTTAGGGCGTTAAGATCACCTGTTTTAACGGGAAAAGTTTTTAACCTCTTCAAACGCAACATCCGGGTTAAATCAGTGTGTCTATTCAACCGCTTTATTACCCATTTTCATAAGCTGCATTGTTTATTCCTTGTAATAGTTTTCATATTCCATGGTGTTCTTGATTTGTATGGTGCTATGAGATAATGATGACAAGGACCTGCAATGTGGTGGCCATTATCCATACTGTTAAAACGTCTGTTCACCACAAGGAGCGGAGCTTTGTCCAATTGAGAGGGGGTAGTGATACATGCAGTTCATTGACCTGCAGCACCAGCAGAAATTGATCCACGGCAGGATCATGGAGAACATCAATGCCGTGCTCGCGCACGGGCAGTATATCCTGGGTCCGGAGATCAAGGCCCTGGAGAAGAACCTTGGTGAATTTGTGGGCGCACGGCATGCAGTTTCGTGCGCATCGGGAACGGACGCACTCCTCATGGCCCTTATGGCATATGGCGTGGGTCCTGGAGATGCCATCTTCACTACGCCCTTCACCTTTGTGGCGACCGCAGAGGTCATCTCGCTGCTGGGGGCGACTCCCGTCTTTGTAGATATCGAACCCGATACCTTCAACCTCGACCCCCGGAAGCTGGAGGAAGCCATATCGGCCCTTGAGGAGCGCAACCCCCAAAGGCATCCGCTGCCTGCCGGCTCTGAAAAGCTTGTCCCCAAAGGGATCATTGCGGTGGACCTTTTCGGCCAGCCTGCAGAGTACAAAAGCATCAACGCCGTGGCCAGGAACAGGGGCCTGTTCGTCATAGAGGATGCAGCCCAGTCCTTTGGCGCCGAGTATCACGGGGCAAAAGCATGTTCCCTTGCCGATATTGCGGCAACCTCCTTCTTCCCGGCAAAACCACTGGGCTGTTATGGAGACGGAGGAATGGTCTTTACCAACGACGATGAGCTTGCCTCCAGGCTCGATTCCATCCGGGTCCATGGAAAAGGCTCCGACAAGTACGACAACGTCCGCATCGGCATCAACGGGCGCTGCGACACCCTCCAGGCCGCTATCCTCCTGGCCAAGTTCGAGCTCTTCCCCGAAGAGATCGAGTTGAGACAGAAGGTGGCGCAGAGGTACAGCCGTTTGCTGGGTGTGTCGGAAAAGATCACCTGCCCGTTCGTGAAGCCCGGCAACAAGAGCGTGTGGGCCCAGTATTCAGCGCTCTGCGGACAACGGGATGTCGTCCTTGATGCGCTGAAGAACGAGAAGATCCCCAGCGCCATCTACTATCCGAAACCCCTGCACGTCCAGGGCGCATATGCTTATCTTGGATACGCCCCTGAAGATTTCCCTGTTTCACAAAGGACCGCCCGAAGCATTTTTTCCATACCCATGCACCCGTATCTTGCCGAGCAGGACCAGGAACGGATCGCCCAGGTGATCACGAAGGCCTTGCAATAGAGATTATGGTTGGAAGAGGAGAACCCTGTTGAAGAATAAGGACGCGATAAAAGTCGTAGTGGTGGGATCCGGGTACTGGGGAAAGAACCTGGTGAGGAACTATGCAGAGCTCGGGGCGCTCTACGGCGTGTGTGACAGCAACGAACAGTCTCTTGGCGGGTTCAGACAGAAGTACCCCACGGTGAAATGTTCTACCAGCTACCTGGATTTTCTCGGTGATGACGCAGCCCGTGGGATTGTCATTGCAACACCTGCAGAGACCCACTTCACCCTGGCACGAGAGGCGCTGCTTTCGGGCAAGGACGTGTTCGTGGAGAAGCCCCTGGCCTTGAACCTTGACGAGGCGCAGGAACTCAAGGATATCGCGGAAAAAAGATCCCTGATCCTCATGGTGGGGCACCTTCTCCAGTACCACAGCGCATTCATAAAACTCAAAGAGCTCATCCGGGACGGCCAGCTGGGGAGGATCCACTACATCTATTCCAACCGGCTCAGCTTCGGCAAGATCCGCAGGGAAGAGGATATCCTGTGGAGCTTTGCCCCGCACGATATCTCCATGATCCTCACCCTTGCCCAGGAAGAGCCGGAAACCGTAATGGCAACCGGCGGCAACTACCTGCACAAAAAGATAGCCGATGTCACCACCACCCATCTCGAGTTTCCCAGCGGGCTCAAGGCCCACGTGTTCGTCTCATGGCTCCACCCATTCAAGGAGCAGATGCTCGTGGTGGTGGGAGAGAAGAACATGGCTGTTTTCAGGGACACCGTGCCCTGGGGAGAAAAACTGCTCCTGTACCCGCATAATATCCAGTGGCACGACGGTGTCCCCATCCCTGACAAGAAGGACGAGATAAAGGTTGTTGTCGAACAGAGTGAGCCGTTAAAGGCCGAGTGTCTCCACTTCATGGAGTGCATCAGGCTCAGGAAGGCCCCGGTTACCAATGCGAGGGAAGGCATCGAGGTCCTCAGGATACTCAAGGCCGGCCAGGATTCCCTAAACGGCAACGGCAGAAAGATCCTCCTGAAGGATGTACTGAAAAAGCCCCTGGAGTACAGCGTACACGCCTCAAGTTATGTAGACGACGGCGTCACCATCGGGACAGGCACCAGGATCTGGCACTTCAGCCATATCCTGAAAGGCTCGAACATCGGTACTGGATGCAGCATCGGCCAGAACGTGGTGATCGGCCCGGACGTGAACGTAGGGAACGGTTGCAAGATCCAGAACAATGTCTCCATCTACAAAGGTGTCAACCTTGAAGACAACGTCTTCTGCGGCCCGTCCATGGTGTTCACCAATGTCTTCAACCCCAGGGCGCATATCCCCAGGATGGACGAGCTGAGGCCCACCCTGGTGAAGAGAGGCGCCACCATCGGCGCGAACGCCACCATCGTGTGCGGGTATACCATCGGTGCATATGCATTCATCGGTGCTGGTGCAACGGTTACCCGCGGCGCGCCGGACCATGCCCTCATGGTGGGCAACCCTGCCAAGCAGATAGGCTGGATGTGCGAATGCGGGAGCAGGCTGGATGAGCAGCTCCAGTGCGCTCATTGCGGCAAGACATACAAGCCGTCAACCAAGGGGCTGCGCCTTATCTCTTGAATATGACAAAAACAAACCACAGGCCTCATCTTTCAAAGGGCCGGTCGGCCGGTATAGTTTTTTCAGATAAGTCATTATCAGCATAACAATACTATTATTCGAAGAAAAGCTATTCTGCTTTAAGAGGCCTGTGCAGTTCTCTGGATTGTTAGGAGGAATTGGATATGAATACCGATCATGAGTATAAAAGAGATGATGAGTTAGACATATATGACCTGTGGCTTATCCTGAGAAAAAGATGGCTAACCGTCTTAATCGTCACACTGGTAAGTATGGGGCTTGCTGTATTATATGCACAATTCTCTCCCAAGACATATCGGATTCACAACCTCCTGATCTTCAACCAGATACAGGATGGGGAGCCTTTCAGTCAGGCCGAACTGACTGCAACCATATCAATTCTTGAAAAACTCAATAAGCTTACCGACCTGACAGATCTTGAAAAGAACAAGGTCTTAGATATGTTGGGCATGCATGAAGGGGATTTAAAGAACATTGTGAGTATATCATCTTCTGAAATAAAGGGGTCCAGCTCCTTGTGGGTAGACATAGACACAACTGACAGGAAGGATGGGATTACCCTCATGGATACCCTGCCAGGTTTCGTTTTATCGAATCCGGGCATTTCTAATAAATTAAAGATGCAGAAGGCGATAATGCAAAAGAACAAAGAGGATTTAAAGGCCATCATCGATAATCCCACCAGAAACCTTAGGCTATCTCGTGATGCCATCATATATCTACCGTCCATAGACCTGTATTCGCTCCAGGAAAGATATAACCGTATCAATACAATCCTGGAAAAAATGGAACATGATCAAATCATATCTCTTGCATGGAAGACCGAACCGCCCATGAAGCCTTTTAAACCAAAAAAGTTGAAGATTGGTATCCTCGGTTTGGTATTGGGTTGTTTTATTGGAATCCTGTTGACCTTTGTCTTGGAATGGGTAATGCATTCCCGATCTGCACATATCAAAGGGAATGGTTAGAGATACGGACTAGGCCTTATTCAACGGATGACCGCTATCTGTACCTCAGGAGAATATTTCGTGGTATCAAAAGCTGCATGCAGGCCAGACTGCTTTAGGGATTGATTTTATCATACGAAGGATCTTACAGCTAGGGGGTGGAACAGCATTGGGTCAGGCGATCGTGATCCTGACCACGCCCATAATAACACGCTTTTACAACCCTGGAGAGATGGGGCTTCTAGGCATATTCATGGCCTTCATCGGATTCGTCAGTGTTGGTGTCTCTCTGAGGTATGATATGGTAATCGCTTCAGTTAAGAGTGACCATGAAGCTGATTACCTGTTAGCCTCCTCCATTATTTTCACAGTCCTTACCTCGATTATTGCAGGTTTTGCCTTGCTGATCATGATCAGGTACAACTTCCTCTCCTACCGCATGCTTCCGGAGTGGAGTGTGCTCGTGGCCGTTTTTCTCCTCATTTTCACAGGCTGTTTTTCATCCCTGCGTTTTTGGTTCGTCCGACTGCAACGGTTTGATATTATAGCACGCGCTCTTGTCTACCAGGGTGTTGGTCGTGCTGTAGTACCGGTGGCGTGCGGACCTATGCAGATAGGCTGGATCGGATTGATGCTGGGGGAGTTTGCCGGACGCATACTCGGGCTCGGCAGGATGATACGTGTAGCCTGGCCTGCCATGAAAATCTCGATGTCTCCTTTTTCCTTTGATACATTTACCTCGACTTTGCGCCGAAATTGGAAATCTCCCGCAGTGCTTCTCCCTTCTTCATTGTTGGATTCATTGGCCGCCATGATACCGTTACCGGTAATCTCTTATCTGTTCGGTTCGGAGTCTGCTGGGCAATTCCTCCTTGTACAGAGAATAAGCAGTCTTCCATCAGGCCTAATTGCTACGAGTGTTGCCGATGTATTTCATCCTTCCATAGCAAAAACTCGTTGGAATGAACCGAACCGAGTTCGAAGCGTGTTGTCAGGTGTGACAAGATCCCTGGCCATGACTTCATGCGCCATATATATCCCGGTGATCCTAGTTTCACCGTTTATCTTCGGCTTTATCTTCGGGGATGACTGGAGCACAGCAGGGATCTGTATGGCAATCATCTCTCCTTTGTCCATGGTATCCCTTGTCGTCAGTCCGGTGAGCAGGCTCTTGCTTGTGGCTGACAGGATTGAGCTGAAATTCCTCTACGACCTGTTCAGCCTGATTGTTCCCATTTCAAGCCTGTTCCTCATGCACTCCTTTGGGTACGATTTCTTCAGCTGTCTGAGTGTATATATCTCTGTCTACATAGCAGGGACACTCATGTACTACGGCCTAATCTGGTGGGTCAGCGGTTCGATCACAGCATGAAATCATCTACATGAAGATTCACAACACCATTTTACGGGTGCTCGTGCTTGTATGCACAATCCTGTACGTAGCGGTATTCAATTGGAGCTACAAGGAGGCTGTAGCCCCTGTCTATGCATTTTATGGGCTTTCATACAGTGACACCGCATGGCCGTATTTGCTGGCGTCCTGGGTTGCAAGTATCGTCCCGGCCATCTGGATGCCCATTACCATATCCCGTCCATCACAACTGTTTTTCTTCATACAGTATTACATCATCTTCATACCCTCATGCTTTGTCCTGTACAATGTCACCCTTCCGATCATACCTGCAGAGAACGTCTTCATCCTAATCCTGATCATGCTTGCGGGCTTATCAATCATGCAATTCATCTATTACATACCCATCCCCGAACTCAGGCAATTACGAGTGACCCCTCGGCTGTTCTGGGTTGTTTTCCTCTCGGTACTGCTTGCGCTGGCAGGCTATATCATCCTTGCCTTTGGTTCGAATTTCCGTTTTGCCGACTTTGAGGAAATCTATGCGGTGAGGTCCAGACTGGCCCAGGAAATGGAACTGTCCGGGACCAGACTCGGTTCTTATGCCCAGATGTGGCTGTCGGGTTTTTTCCTTCCCTTCTGCTTTGCCGTCGGGGTCTTCTCAAGACGGTGGTGGCTCCTTGCCATGGCGGGAGCTGGCTACGTGGTTTTGTTCGGCATAGGGGGAAGCAAGATGATCCTGCTAGCAATCCTCTACTTCCCCCTCATCTATCTCTGGCTGAGGTATGGCAGGAGATATGCGGTGGCAGTCCTACCTATAGGCCTGTGCCTTCTTCTCTCATTCGGTATTCTGCTCAGGGCTCTGGATCTTACCACCGTGGCCCGCTGGTATGTCTTAGTCGTTAACTTCCGGTCATTCGGCATCCCCGCCCAACTGATGGCCCAGTATTATGACTTCTTCTCAAACAATCCCCTTACCTACCTGTCTCACGTTCATGGCATAGATACCTTTGTTGCATATCCATACACCATGGACCTCGGCAGGACGCTGGGATTTCATTATTTTCACGGCCCTGTAGGGCTGAATGCAGGTTTCTGGGCGGGTGACGGACTGGCCAGCTTCGGTCTGCCCGGCATTATCATCATGTCTTTCGTGTGCGCTCTTCTGTTCTGGATCTTCGACAGTATCTCGAAGCGTTATGATCCCCGCTTTGTCATTATAGCTTCAACTTTCATCGCTGCTTCCTTCGGGAACATCGGCTTAGCGACCATATTTTTGAGCGGAGGGTTGGGCATGCTTCTCGTCACCCTCCTCATGCTCCCGAACAGGGGAATGCTTCGACCGGCTTTCAGGAAGGATGCGGCCTCCGTCATCCATACAGAGGTATTCTGATGTGCGGCATTATTGGCATTGTCGGGCCTGAACAGATGCCTATCGATTTCTTCGAAGCTCAAACCTCGCTGAGGACTATCAGGCACCGAGGTCCCGATGACGAAGGGTACCTCCTGGTAAATACAGAACGTTGGGAAATCCAGCCCTGCGGAGGGGGGGATACTGATCCGCGCACCGGGCTGAGTGATATTCAAGGATATACCGGTGGCCGGTTCAATATGGTCCTCGGACACAGGCGACTCTCCATTATCGACCTTTCTCCCCTGGGACATCAACCCATGACGAGTGGAAATGGCCGTTATTGGATCGTATATAACGGGGAGATCTACAACTACCTGGAGTTGAAGGAAGAGCTTTCCAGGAAGGGGCACTTCTTCCGGGGCACGTCCGATACAGAGGTCATTCTGGCTGCCTACGAGGAGTGGGGCCGTGAAATGCTCACGCGATTCATCGGCATGTTTGCCCTGGCAATACTTGATATACGCGAGCAGTGCATCTTCCTCGCCCGAGATTTCTTTGGTATAAAGCCCTTCTACTACACCCTTGCAGCCGGTCGGTTTGCCTTTGCCTCTGAAATAAAAGCTCTCCTTGGCCTCAAAGGTGTCACCAGGAAGGGAAACACCGGCCGCCTCTATGAATACCTGGGGTTCGGATTGACCGACTTCGGTGGGGAAACACTCTTCTCAGACATATTCCAGCTCCCCGCTGCCCACTATGCTTATGTAAGGCTCGATCGGCCTTACATGGTGGAGCCGGTCCGGTACTGGCAGATCGACCCTTCATATCGGCAGGACATATCCTATGATGAAGCTGTTGACCGCCTGCGCACGCTTTTTACAGATTCTGTCCGCCTCCATATGCGCAGTGATGTCCCTGTCGGCTCCTGCCTCTCGGGAGGGCTCGACTCAAGCGCCATTGTCATGAACATGAAGAGCCTGCAGTCACCGGGGCAGGAACTGCATGCCTTCAGCTTCATTGTCGACGATCCTGTACTCTCTGAAGAGCGTTTCGTGGATATGGTGGGACATGCTGTAGCCGCCGCTTGCCACAAGACTTCTCCAGGGCCCGAGGATATGATCTCGGACCTGGAGCAACTCGTGTACTGCCAGGAAGAGCCCTTCATGAGCACAAGCATCTACGCCCAGTATAGAGTTTTCAAGCTGGCCCATGAGACCGGGATAAAGGTTATGCTCGACGGCCAGGGGGCTGATGAGATTTTTGCCGGGTACTACAGCATGATTGGCGCCCGGTTGACCTCCCTGCTCACCCAAGGCCGAATTGCCACTGCCTGGCGTGTCATGAAGGGGGCGCCTCGAAACATGAGCGCCCACCGTCTGCACATGCTTCTGTTTTCCATTATCCGTATATTGCCTCCTGCATTCATGAACTCCCTGATAAGGCTGAATGACGTCCCTTCTTTCCCTGTGTGGGTAAAACAGAAATGGTTTCTTGACAGGGGAACCATCCCGCACTATCGGACCTATGGCTGGGGAAAGGAAGCTCTTCGCCAAGAACTGGTCAAGGCGATCAACTCCCTCAGCCTCCCACAGCTTTTGCGCTATGAAGATCGTAATTCCATGTGGTTTTCAATAGAAAGCAGGGTGCCGTTCTGCAATCCTGAGATCGCGCGTTTCGCCCTGTCGCTTCCGGAACAGTATCTTATCTCGAACAACGGCACCACAAAGTCGGTTCTTCGTGAATCACTGAGGGGCATCCTCCCTGAACCCGTCATAACAAGAGAAAAAGTTGGATTTGCAACTCCGCAGAAGAATTGGCTGAAATTGCAGGGTGCGTGGGCGGAGCGATCCTTGAAAGCCGCTGATATTAGCAGGCTCCCTTTTCTGAAAAAAGAAGTGTTGCAGGAGATAATAAGGCCAACAGGAGCATCGCAGAATGTATCCTGGCCCACATGGGTCTGGCGGTGTCTCAACCTGCTCTACTGGTCCCGGCTCTTCAACGTGGAGTGGAATTAGGAAAGGCTCCGGGGACCAGCGTAAACCTCGAAAGGAAATCATCATTCATCGACTATGAGAATCGCTATTCTGACTGAGACATACACGAAAAATATGGGCTACCTGGGCACTGTGCTTCCGCGATACCTGGCCCGCCTGGGTGCGGATGTTCATGTGATAGCACTCTCCTTGCCCCCCTATTATCAGATAAAGGACTTCAAGGAAACCTATGCCGGTTTCACGGAAGGCGAGAACCCTGTTCCCGGCACGGTCGAATCCTATGAGGGCTACACCCTTCATTTCCTCCCCCATCGAAAGGTCCTGGGCTATATGAAGATGGTCGGCCTGATGGAAAAACTCCGTTCCGTCAAGCCTGATATCGTGTATTCGCTTGCTGCGATAGGCTGGATTCCTCTCGATGCAGCACTCTTCAAGTCTTTCCTCGGATACAAGCTGTTTACCGGCAGCCACACGACCGCATCGGTATTCCCCCTTGCCCAGCGAGAAACCACATCCATTGACCCCGAAAGGGTACGATCCTTTTTCACCCGTTTCATCCCCGGGAGATTTACCAGTCTTTTCACGGAGAAATGCTATGGCGCAACAAAAGACTGTGCCGATATAGCAGTACGTTTTTTCGGCATTCAGAAGTACAAGATCGAAGTCTGCCCCTTGGGCGTCGATACTGACATGTTTTCACCTGTTGGTGACGAAGAGGACAGGATATCCCGACTAAAGACAAGAGAGCAGCTTGGTTTTGCCCCGGATGACATCGTCTGCATCTATACCGGGAGGTTTGCAGAAGACAAGAACCCCCTTATCCTGGCCCGGGCGATCGAGCGCCTCATGGAGATGGGGGAGCCGTATAAGGGTTTTTTTGTCGGCCACGGAATCCAGTCAGAGGCTCTGAAGACCATACAAGGATGCATTGTGCACCCGTTTGTGCCGGTGACCCGGCTTCCACATTTTTACCGCGCCTCGGATATAGGCGTATGGCCTACTCAGGAGTCCACATCAATGCTCGATGCAGCCGCCTGCGGCCTGCCGCTCATCGTTAACGATACGCTCATTGCCCAAGAACGGATCGAGGGCAACGGCATCATGTACCGCCTCAATGACGTAGATGATATGGTTCGGGCGCTCCTCAGGCTCCGGGACAGCACAGTCCGCCAAGCACTAGGTGCGGTGGGAGCAAGGAGGATGGTGAACGAATTCAGCTGGGCCGCTCTTGCACACAGGAGAATGAAGGACTTCGAGGCCGCCCTGGCTTCCCGATAGCAACAATAACCCCTGTTCATAAATTAAACTATTCGAGGAAATTCAATGCCGGATGAAGCACAAGGCCTTATGCTCAATTTAGGGTGTGGGGCTCGTACCCACAGAGCTTTTGTAAATATCGATCATTCTTATGTTATGTTGATGAAAGGTCTGTGGTTTTTAAAACCTTTTATCAAGACTCCAATCCCTGACAGCTATCTTCATCATAATCTCCGGAAGGGTATCCCTTTCCCTGACGGATCAGCGGATGTCGTTTACTCCTCACATGTTCTGGAGCATCTTGAACCAAGAGAATCTCTGCTTTTCATGCGTGAAATATATCGGGTTCTCAAGGTAAACGGCATCATACGCATTGTAGTTCCTGATCTGGAGATTTCTGCTGCAGCCTACCTTGAGGCACTGCACAGAGTACGAAGTGATTCAGGTAACAATCATGAGAATGTGGACCGTCATGAATGGTCTACTATTTATTTGCTGGATCAATTGGTAAGAACCGCCCCGGGCGGGTACATGACTCAGTGGCTGCGTGAGCACCGCAATTCGCCGGTAGTCCTTGATATGAAAGGAATTCTGCTCGAAATAGCACAGAACACCCCCCCTCGGTCAGGTTTGGTTTCAAGAATTATTCGCCTGCTCAGCAGCATTAATTTTCGCATGTCCGGCGAGGTGCATCGCTGGATGTATGACGATGTATCCCTTGCACGCTTATTTAGTGAAGCAGGGTTTAGAAATATTCGCCGGATGTCATACAGGGAAAGCCTTATTCCCTCGTGGGAATCCTATTGTTTGGACAATAACCCTGATTCAAGTCCCCATCAGCCGGATTCCATATGGATGGAAGGCATAAAATGAATCAGCACCATTCAAGCTTGTGCTAAGATCAGGAGCACACTGGGTTGAAAGTACTTCATTTAAGCACTACTGACTACGGAGGCGCAGGCATGGCGGCATACCGTCTCCATCAAAATCTTCATTCCCACGGAATTGATTCCAGGATGCTCGTCATGGAAAGCAGGACCGGTGACAGCCTTGTCACTAAATCAGTCGGTGCGTATCATCCGCTTCGTCTGGGTATTCTCATAAGGAAGGCTTGGCTTAAGATTACTGGGGATCCGGATTATTATTTCCAGGACCAGAACACATCTCTCTTTGGTAATACTTCTCTGATGTACAAATCGCTCAATCCCAACCCCGATATCATCGTAGTCCACTGGGTATCCAATTTCCTTTCCATAAAGGACCTCTCCGTATTGAGCAGAGCTTCTCGTGCGCCTGTTGTATGGTACCTGATGGATATGGCGCCACTCACCGGGGGGTGTCATTATGCATGGGATTGCACCGGATATATGAATCGGTGCGGCAGGTGCCCGGCATTATATTCCGCAATGGATGATGATCGCTCGAGAAAATCGTTGGCGATAAAGCGCTCAGTCGTGCAGAATTGCGACCTGACTGTAGTTGCAGGTTCCAGTTGGCTCATGAAGCAGGCACAGCAGGCCTCGGTCTTCCAGGGAAAAAGAATTGAAAAGATAATGCTTTCTGTGGACACTGAACTATTCAGGCCTGAAGATAGACATAAGGCGCGACACAAGCTCAACCTTCCGCAGGACCGGAGGATAATATTTTTCGGGGCTCAGTTCCCCAGGATGAAGCGGAAAGGTGTCATATATCTACTCGAGACTCTCAAGATCCTTGCTACGCAGGGATATCTTGATAAAAATAAAGTTACCCTCATGGTTGCAGGAAATCCGAGCGAAATAAGGCCCCTGTTTGACGGCGTACTCCCTTATGTATCTCTCGGTTACCTCTCAGGTGATAAAATGCTGGCTACGGCTTATCAGGCTTCGGATCTGTTCGTATGCCCTTCCATAGAGGATTCCGGTCCCATGATGATCAATGAGGCAATCCTGTGCGGCACGCCGGTCGTTGCATTTGCCATGGGCGTTGCCCCCGACCTGGTTATAACGGGGCAAACCGGATACTGTGCTGAATTGAAGAGCAGCGAGGATCTGGCAAGGGGAATCAGGTATGTCCTTGATCTGCCTGCCCATGAAGCACAAAGCATGTCTGAGGCATGCAGGCGCTTAGGTGCTGATTTGTGCCATCCTAAGGTTCAGGTGGAATCATTCATGCGCCTGTTTCATTCTCTTTTGGCGCCACAATGACAGGGACCATCTATCCATGATTTTTTCCAGAAATATCCACCCCTCCCAAAACAAAAGCGCGTGAATACTATGCGTGACTATAGATAAAATAGCTTGTCCATAGATGTGTCCATGAAGGTATCCATCGTTACAGTCGTTCTGAATAACAGACCCCATATCGAGGATTGCATCAGGAGTGTCCTGGGGCAGAGCTATAAAAATTTCGAGTACATAATTATTGATGGGGGTTCGACAGATGGTACCCTCGATATTATCAGAAACTACGAACAGGGTATGTCCCATTGGGTCAGCGAGAAAGATGATGGTATCTATGACGCGATGAACAAAGGCATAAAATCTGCCACAGGTGACATTGTCGGCATATTGAACTCAGATGATTTCTATGCCCATGCCGATGTACTGGATACTGTTGTTCGGGTAATGAAGGACAACTCCATTGATGCTTGTTACGCAGACCTGGAATATGTCGATAAGGACGACGCCGATACAGTTGTGCGCTACTGGCGCTCCAGTCCTTATCAAGCAGGCCTTTTCACAATCGGTTGGGTGCCCCCCCACCCAACATTCTTTGCCCGGCGATCCGTATACGAGAAATATGGCATCTTTAATCTCAAGTACCGTCTGGCTGCAGATTTTGAACTACTTGCCAGACTACTTGAACACTATGAGATTACAACCAGATATATACCGGAAACTATGATAAAAATGCGCACAGGAGGAGTAACGAACAGATCATACTTAAACATCATCCGGCAGAACGTGGAAATCTTTCGTGCATGCAGGGAAAACGACATACGCATCTCTCCGGTCAGATTCGTCCTGTCAAAAATCATGACGCGGATCCATCAATTCAGGCAAGGGGGAAAGTAATGGCGGACTGTGTCCTGGTTACCGGCGCAAATGGTTTCCTTGGATCTGAGATCATTCGGCAATGCCATGCAGGAAATATCTCCGTACGGGGATCCGATCTCCATGAAAAGAGCACGTCTCCGGATGTACCATATTACCAGGCTGATATTGTATCCACTACAGGTATTCACCAGGCTGTGGAAGGTGTATCATGTGTGATTCACGCAGCAGGGCTTGCTCATATTTTTAAAAAATCGAGGGTGCAGGCTTCGTTCAAAGCCGTAAATGAAGACGGTACCGCCTCGGTAGTACAGGCTGCGTCTGAGGCGGGTGTCAGACATTTTATTCTAATAAGTTCTGTTTCCGTCTATGGGGAAAGCTGTTCCGGGGCGGACGAAACGGCTACATGCAACCCAAGCGGCGATTATGCTGCAAGTAAATTTAATGCAGAGCAACGATCTATTGAACTTGCATCAGCATCTGATATGCATCTCACTATACTCAGGCTGGCCACATTATATGGAGAGGAAGATCCTGGCAATGTGGGCCGCCTGATGCGAGCAATTGACCGGCGATTATTCTTATGGATAGGAGACGGTTCAAACAAAAAGAGTCTTCTTCACCGGGAAGATGCGGCACGAGCGTGTATTTCAGCGGTACAATCAACGATTGAAAAGATAAACATATTCAATGTATCCGCTGGTGAGTATACGATGCGCGAGATTGTAAGCAGGCTTGCTGAAGCATTGGGGAGGAATGTGCCGGAATGGAGCATCCCTTCTTCAGCCGTACTGTCGTTAACTAAGGCAGTTTCTGTTTTTCCTCCGCTTAAAAACACGTTTACACGCTATCATGGAGTCATCAAGAAATGGTTGGCTGATGATTTCTATAACGCAACCAAGTTCGAAAAAAACTGCGGCTTTAAGGCAAAAGTTGATCTTGCGAGAGGCTTGCATCAGGAGGTTGCCTGGTACAGGAACCGAAAAAATGTTTAATTAGGGAAGAACACTCCTCCCCCCTGGAAAATCATGTCTCATGGTTTTTCCATATGACCGGTCTAAAAAATACATCTCTCCGAAGTGCATTATTGCGATGGATAGTATGCATACTTCCACTTGGTTTTTTGTTTTCATGCAATGACTCTTCGCAGAATAGTCTTACTACCGGGAATGAAACAATTGCCGGCTTGGCATTAAAGGCTGACCAGCAATTCGGGGCCATAGAAGATGCATTCGGGGCTGGTAACGACTGGCCAACCCAGAAGGCTCAACTTTTACAACTGCTGTCAGTATTTTTAGGAGAAATGCCAAGCCAGCGGGCCCCCCTTGATCTCCAGGTGCTTTCTGAAGAGGTTTTCCCTGACTATATTAGAAGAAAAGTCAGCTACACTGTTGAGCCTGGAGAAAGAATCTCAGCGTATCTCCTTGTTCCCATACATTTTCCCTTGCCGCGTCCAGCAGTCCTCGCCTTGCATCAGACTGTTGATCAAGGCAAACAGGAACCCATTGGTCTTAAGGGAGATCCGGGCATGGCATACGGCCTTGAAATGGTACTGCGAGGGTATGTCGTGCTGGCGCCTGATACAATTACTGCTGGTGAAAGAGTACTGACCGGTGAGATATTTTTCGATACTACAGCTTTCGATTCAGCCAACCCTAATTGGTCGGCCATGGGAAAAATGTTATGGGATCACCAGCGTGGCATTGATCTATTACAGACCATCAAAGAGGTGCATTCAGATCGTATTGGTGTCATTGGCCACTCCCTGGGAGGATACAATGCCCTTTTTCTTGCCGCTTTCGATGAACGCATCAAAGCTGTGGCGGTTAGTTGTCCGTATACAAGAATACAGACCGATCCGGGTAAAGAACGATGGTCACGATCAACGGGATTTATTCATTTTCCAAAATTAAGACCTTATGTAGCTCCTGATTCATCGATGACGGTCCCCTGGGACTTTCATAATGTATTATCATTAATTGTCCCTCGACCTCTATTTCAGAGCATTGCATTGAATGACACCATCTTTCCAAACAGCACGACAGTTGCTCAGATTCACATGTTTGTCTGGCCTATGTATAACGCAATGAATAGTGCTCAAAATCTCATAACAATATTCAATCAAGGAGAGCATGGCTTTCCTAATGAAGCGAGGGAAATGGCGTATGAGTTTCTGGATAACATTCTTTGAATATGTCAAAGCTTGTGCATGACGCCTGGGCCGTGCATTACCCTACTCTCTGTTCTAAAATGAACCCACTCCGGGGAGAGACCCTCCAGAAAGTGCTATTATGAAAAGATTGTTGGATCTCCTTTTTTCTCTCTGCCTGTTCCCGGTCCTGGGGGTTCCCATGCTGGTTATTGCCGTGCTTGTCAAGGCTACCTCCAGAGGGCCCGTCTTGTACTGGTCAGATCGTGTGGGAATTCACAACACGATCTTCAGGATGCCGAAATTCAGGACCATGCACATCAATACGCCCCCCGTGGCGACCCACCTCCTGGAAAACCCCGAACAATACCTCACCCCCATGGGCCCTTTCCTGCGCAGGACGAGCCTGGACGAGCTGCCACAGCTCTGGAGCGTTCTCCGGGGCGACATGAGCTTCGTGGGGCCGCGGCCGGCCCTGTTCAACCAGCACGACCTCATCGAACTGCGGACACAGAAAGGGGTTCAAGCCCTTGTCCCGGGCATCACCGGCTGGGCCCAGGTGAACGGGAGGGACGACCTGCCCATACCGGTGAAGGTTGAGTATGATGAGTATTATCTCCATAATAAATCCCTCATGCTCGATCTGAAGATCCTGTTCATGACCGTGCACAAGGTAGTTCAGCGTGAAGGCGTGACACACTGAGTCCGGCAAAAGACTCAGCTTCAAACCTGCTTTTCAAGAACACCTTTTTGTCAAAACAACCCTGATCAATCGAATCTAAAGAGGAGGTTTTCTCATGGAATATTCAGTAAGTCCTGATGGCAGGAAATACCCGTTGCCGGGAAAGAACGACTACAAGGCCGAGTTCGACCGCCTGAAGAAGCTCGCTGCGGCCCAGCGGAAAAAGGGCAACGAGATCGTGGTGGTCATGGGCCTGGGGTTCGTGGGCGCGGTCATGGCCGCCGTGGTGGCCGACAGCACGGACAAGAAGACCGGAAAGGCCGGGAAGTTCGTCATCGGCATGCAGCGCCCCAGCCCGCGCAGCTACTGGAAGACCCCCATGCTCAACACCGGCGTCTCCCCGGTCAAGGCCGAGGACCCCGAGGTGGATATCCTCATCAGGCGCTGCGTGCTTGAGCGGAAGAACCTCATCGCCACCTACACCTACGACGCCCTTACCCTGGCCGATGTGGTGGTGGTGGACGTCCAGTGCGATTTCCTCAAGGCCGAGCTGGGCAACTGCACCACCGGCAGGGCCGAGATCGCGGCCCTGGAGGAGTCCATCAAGATCATCGCAGGCAAGATACAGCCCGAATGCCTGGTGCTCATTGAGACCACGGTGCCGCCCGGCACCACCGAGTATATCGCCTACCCGGCCATGAAGAGGGCCTTCACCGAACGAGGCATTAAATCCGAGCCGCTCATTGCCCACAGCTACGAACGCGTGATGCCCGGGAAGGACTATGTCAAGTCCATCCGCGATTTCTGGCGCGTCTGCAGCGGCATCAATGATGAGAGCAGGAAAAGGGTGGTGAAATTCCTGTCCGACGTGCTCAACGTGGAGAGGTTCCCGCTCACCGTGCTGGACAGGCCCATCGAGAGCGAGACATCCAAGATCGTGGAAAACAGCTACCGCGCCACCATCCTGGCCTTTCTGGACGAGTGGAGCACCTTCTGCGAGAAGAACGGGGTGGACCTCATCAAGGTGATCAATGCCATCAAGGTGCGCCCCACGCACTCCAACATGATCTTCCCCGGACCGGGCATCGGCGGCTACTGCCTGCCCAAGGACGGCGGCCTGGGCGTGTGGGCCTACCGCCACCTCATGGGCTTCGAAGACGACAACTTCCGGATCACGCCTGACGCCATCAACATCAACGACACGCGCGCGCTGCGCGCCGTGCACCTGGTGCGCGACGCCTTGCGCAACATGGGCAAGATCGTTGCGGCCTCCACCATCACCGTACTCGGGGCATCCTACCGGGAAGACGTGGGCGACACCCGTTACAGCGGCTCCGAGCTCATGGTGAGAAAGGTCGCGGAGATGGGCGGAAACATAAGGGTGCACGACCCCTACGTGGAGCACTGGTGGGAGTTCGAAGCCCAGGACACCTACCCCGGTGTCGGCTCGAGCTGGTCGCGTTTCTTCAGGAACCAGGACATCCTCAAGGACCTGAAGGTGAGCAAGAACCTCAAATCCACCCTGAAGGGATCCGATGCCGTGGTGCTGGCCGTGAGGCATAAGGACTACCTCAACCTCAACCCTGCCGACGTGGTGAAGATGATCGGCGCGCCTGCCGCCATCATCGACTGCTTCGGGATCCTCGACGATGCGAAGATCAGGAGCTTCTTCGAGCTCGGGTGCGAGGTGAAGGGTCTCGGCCGAGGCCATATACAGCGGATCAAGGAAGAGGTCCGGTCATCCAGGCAGGGCTGAGGGCGGCCGGGTCGATTCCGTCACCGCCCGTTTTGCTCCTTTTCACCGTTCACATGCTCATATCCGCCAGGGTATTCCCGCTACAGTCAATCATAATGGGGAGGTAGTCTTATGGCCACGATTCACGCACGATGGGGATTGAACGTGCTTCTCATCATTGCACTTACCGTGCTTTTCACCGGAAGTTCCATAGCCCAGCAGGTCCAGGTCACGCCCATTCCCGGGTCCCCGCCGGTCCTTTCCCAGCCCACGCTCTCCTCTGCGCCCTCGGTCCTCCAGCAGACCATCATCCAGGACAAGAAACCCGAGCAACCCTCCCCCGGGGCCGTCGGTCCTTCCTCTTCCGAGAAGACCTCGGAGTTCGAGCGGTTCATCGGCTCCGCCGCAGCAACGGACATACGCCAGTTCGGCTACGACCTGTTCAGCAGGCCGCCTTCCACCTTTGCGCCCGCCGAAGACGTCCCTGTGGGGCCCGACTATGTCGTCGGGCCGGGCGACGAGATACGCGTATCCATCTGGGGGAGCATCGACGGACAGTGGAACCTGGTGGTGGACCGCAACGGCGCCATAAGCCTGCCCAAGGTCGGGACCATCGGGGTGACGGGTCTTTCCTTTGAGCAGCTCAAGGAAACCCTGCGCAAGGAGGTTTCGAAATACTACACCGGCTTCGAGATGAACGTGAGCATGGGTCCCCTGAAGTCCATGCGCGTCTATGTGGTGGGCAACGCCCACAGGCCGGGCGCGTACACCATATCGTCGCTTTCCACCCTGGTCAGCGCCCTGTTCGCCTCCGGGGGGCCGGCCAAGACCGGGTCCATGCGCGATATCCGCGTGGAGCGCGGCGGCAGGACCGTGGTCAACTTCGACCTCTACGACCTGCTGCTCAGGGGCGACAAGTCAAAGGACGTACGGATCCTGCCCGAGGATGTCATCTTCATCCCTCCGGTGGGGCCCCTGGTGGGCATCTCGGGCAGCGTGAACACCCCGGCGATCTACGAGATCAGGGGCGAGAAAAAACTTTCCGAGCTCCTTGCCATGGCCGGGGGCCTGAGCGCCGTGGCGTTCACCGGCAGGGTGCAGATGGAGCGCATCGTTGACGGGTCGCGCCAGGTGGTCCTGGATGCTGACCTGCCCACGGCACTGGAAAGCGACCTCGCCATCCGGTCGGGCGACGTGTTCAGGATATTCCAGGTGGTCCAGGACAGGAAGGTGGTGCGGCTCACCGGGGCGGTGAACCGGCCCGGCGAATACGGCCTGAAAGAGGGCATGCGCACCAGGGACCTCATTGAGATGGCCGGGGGGGTGCGCTACTACGCCCTGCTCAAGGAGGCCGAGCTGACCCGGGTCACGGTGACGCCCGAGGGCCCGAAGACCGAAAAGGTCATCATCGACATCGAAAAGGCCCTTGCCGGACAGGACGACCAGAACATCCCCCTGAAAGAGGACGACTACCTCTTCGTGCGCGCCGTGCCCGAATGGAACCTGTACCGCACCGCCCAGATAACCGGGGAGGTGCGGTTCCCGGGCACCTTCACCATCGTGAAGGGCGAGCGGCTCTCGTCGCTCATCGAGCGGGCCGGGGGCTACACGGACAGGGCGTACCTTCGGGGCGCGGTCTTCATCCGGGAGCAGGTGCGCCAGCTCCAGCAGAAGGGCATCGAGGAGATGATCTCCCGTATGGAGCGCGAGCTGCTCTCTGACCAGTCGGTGCAGCTCTCCACCTCCATGTCGTCCGAGGAGGTCAATGCGAAAAAGGTCGAGCTGGAGGCCAAGCACAAGTTCATCCAGGCCCTGCACGACCTCAAGGCCACGGGCCGGATGACCGTGAGGCTCGCCCACCTGCGCCTGCTCAAGGGCAGCGAGTACGACCTGGAGCTTGAAGACGGAGACCGGATCTCCATACCCACCAGGAGCGGCGTGGTGAACGTGATGGGCTCGGTCATGTCGCTGGGCAGCCACATCTACCACGAAAAGGATTCCTACCGGAATTACATCGCCCTCTCGGGCGGCTACACGCGATCTGCCGACACGGACAACATCTATGTCCTCAAGGTGGACGGGTCGGCCAGAAAGCTTTCCACCGGGCTGTTCAACTGGAGTGAGCCCCGGGCCCGCTGGGAAATGTCCGGCTTCGGCGGGGACGACAAGGAGATCGAGCCCGGCGACACCATCATCGTGCCCGAGAAGCTCGACCGGATCGCCTGGATGCGCGAGGTGAAGGACATCACCCAGATCCTCATGCAGATGGCCGTGACCGCCGGCGTCGTGATCGAGCTGCTGGACAACGACTAGCCTCAGGACTTGTCATTGCCCCTGCCGCGAACGTTTCTTTTCTTCTCTTTTCTGCACCGGTGCATGGGCATGCTGGTGCCGGCCATCCTCATCACCGGCCTGTCCTGCACGCCGGCACAGGCAAACGACGAACCCTTCACCCATGCATCCAGCTGGGGCGGCACCGGCCTGATGGAGATCCCCACGGCCCGGGTCATGCGGGAGAACTCCTGGCGTTTCGGCATGAGCCAGGTGGACCCGGCCAGGACGTACTACGGGGCCATCAGCCCGCTTCATGGCCTGGAGGTGGACGGCCGGGTGACCGAGATCCTGGACACGAGCACGGAGGTGGAGCAGGAAGAGGAATTCGAGGGGTATGGCAACAACAAGGACAAGTCGGCCGACCTCAAATTCCAGTTCATCCCCGAGGGCAAGTATGTCCCGGCCCTGGCCCTGGGCATCATGGACCCTTCGGGGACCAGGCTCCTGGCATCGCAGTATATCGTGGCGAGCAAGCAGTTCTATCCCTTCGATTTCACGGTCGGCCTGGGCAATGGCAGGTTCGGCGACAAACCTCTGGACTCCTCGGGCAAAGGGGTGGAACTGGAGCTTTTCTCCGATCCGAGGCAGTGGTGGGAGGATGCCCGGGTCTTCGGCGGCATCGAGTTCGCTCCCTCGGAAAAATTCGCACTGATGATCGAATACAGCCCCATCAAGTTCCACAAGATGAGCCTGTACGACGTCGAGGGCGTTGAGAAATATTTCGACGAGCCGGTGCCGTCGAAGGTGAATGCGGGCCTGCGCTGGAGGCCCTTTACCTGGTCGCAGATCGATCTTTCCTACCAGAGGGGGGAAGAGGTGGGGGTGAATGTGGCACTGGACTTTGATGTGGGCAGGCCCCTGATACCCATCTTTGACCCACCCTATGGGGAAGAACCGGCCATGAAGAAGTCTCCCCTTGAAGAGAGGCTGATAACCGCGCTGTCGCATTCGGGATTCTCTGACATCGGTGTTTCCCTTGAAGGCGGCGATCTGTGGATAGATGCCCGCAACGAGCGCTATTACTACGGCCCGAAGGCGGTCTCGGTCATCATGGGCCTGGTGCGGGAGATTGCCCCGGAAACCATCGACGACGTGAGCATCACGCTCACCGAAAACAGGATCCCGGTGGTGCGGTTTTGTGCCACAAGGTCGGACATCGCCCAGTGGCACGAGGAGAAGCTCACGGCAGGGGAACTCCTGTTCCTGTCGCGACTGGATACCGGCATATACGAAACGCCCGATATCCAGAGGAGGGACACCCGGCTGGTCCGGTGGGGCTTCAGGCCCATCATCGAATCCTTCCTGAACGACCCGTCCGGATTCTTCAAGGCGCGGGCGGGCCTGGAGGTGTGGTCGAGCCTCCACCCCTGGAAAGGCGCCTCCCTTGTGGCGGCCGTGGAAGGCTACCCCCTGAACAATATCTCCACGACCAACGAGCCGCTCTCCAACCCGGTCAGGAGCGACCTGGTCGGGTACAAGGAGCAGGACGTCTCCCTGGGCAGGCTCATGTTCGACCAGATCGTGAAGACCCCTGGCGAGGTGCATGGCCGGGTCTCCGGGGGATTCCTCGAGATCCAGTATGCGGGCCTCGACGGCGAGGTGGCCGTGCCCGTGCTGGACGGCAGGCTCATGACGGGCATCAGCGGCAGCGTCGTGAAGAAGAGGGACCCGGACAACCCGCTGAAGCTTGCCCAAGAACACTATGACGAGGTGAAAGACCACTACCGGACCACCTTCTGGAACACGCGGCTGAACATCCCGGAGCTGGACGCCTTCTTCGACGTGAAGGCCGGCCGCTTCCTGGCAGGCGACCTGGGCGCCAGGTTTTCGGTGTCGAAGTTCATCAACGGCGTTGTTGTCACCGCCTGGTATGGCGTCACCAGCACCTCGAAATTCACGGATGAATACAACAGGGATTATGAGGACAGCGGGCTCCAGGTGACCATACCTCTGCGGCTCTTCAAGGGCGCGGATTCAAGGACTTCCTACTGGTATTCGATTTCACCATGGACGCGGGATGTGGCGCAGGACATCAGCCATTATAATAATCTGTTTGATTTTATGGGGAGGAATACGAAGCTGGGATTTGAGAGGGATGTGGTGGAGATGGAGCGGTGAGGATTTGAATCTTTTGCCTTCAATAAAGAAGAACCTGGAGTTCATCTGCAACTTAACATTTGATTAATGAAAAAAGTATATTCTGCCCCTAGAGAGCATGTAATTTTATGACTAATGTTATGGTACAAGCATCTGTTATTCAAAGAATAATTAATAACTTTTCGGGAATCCTAGCAAGCGAAGCAATTGGCAAGGGTTTTATATTTATCTCTAATATTATTCTTGCACGTAGGCTTGGTGTAGAAGGTTTTGGCCTTTTTACACTTGCTCAAACGATTGCGTATTTTTTGTGGGTAGGTGCTGATTTGGGCACTTATATGTATGGGATCAGAGAGGTTGCTAGAAATAGGGATGATGATAAAGTACTAGGAACCTTAATCTCTTTAAAAATTGTTTCTGGAATCTGTTTTTATTCTATCTATGCTTTAACAATATTTTTATTGCCAACAAATCTTTCAATGCAGGAACGATTAATTTTCATTGCATCTGGCTTATATATACTCACCTACCCTTTTTATTTTGATTGGATATTTAAAGGAATTGAAAAGTTCAGGTTTTTGATTCTTGCTACTTTTGTCTATAGTGCTTTCTTTTTAATTTCAGTCTTCTTCTTTGTTAAAACCGATTCAGATATAGTACTTGCATGTGCCTTGTGGTCTAGCTCATTTGTTGTTGGTGGTCTGCCATTATTCCTTATTTTGCATTATGGGTTTAGAAAGCGATTAATTTTCGCTGTAGATATTCAGGCGTGGTCAAAACACCTCAAGGAATCTATCTATTTTGGTTTAGCAGGTCTTCTCTCCATGTTACATGGCTATTTTCCGATTTATTTTGCAGGTCTCATACTTAGTCAATATGATGTTGGCGTGTTATCTGCGGCATTTAAAATTGTTATATTATTCAGTGCCCCCGCTTACTATATATTTATAGCATTTTTCCCAATTATATCGGACCTATATTTGAACAACCCTAATAAGTTTAAGTTGTTGGATACCTTTTTGTTTTTATCAAGTGGAATAGCAGGTGTTTTTGTTGCTTTAATTTGTTTTTTATTTTCTGAATTAATAATCAATTTAACTTATGGTTTGCAATATAATGAAAGTGTTCATATTTTTAAGATTATCGTTTGGATTTTACCTCTACAATTTATGAGATACAAATATAGTAATTTTTTGGCTTCAACAGAATATCAAAAACTGCAATTAATTCCCAATCTGGCAGCGATAGGATTTTATTTTGTTTTTCTGCTTTTTGGTAAGTTTTCATTGACATCACTGGCTATATCAATGCTTCTTTGTGAAGTTGTACTTCTGACAACCTATATTATGATCTCTAGGATTCCTTATGTATTCAAAAGATCTTAAACTTCCTTCACCATCATTTAATGCCTTTCTTTTTGGAGTCGGCGCATCGTTGATGATAATAACTTTAGGATACATATTTTTCGCAGAGAAGTCGTTGTATTTTGGTTTAATAGGTTTCCTTCTATTTACAACATTTGCTGCAATAAGTGTTAAAAATGACTTGTCACATCCTTTCATTTGGTTTAATGGCCCGTTTACCTTATATTCTATCGCTAGCCCGATATTATACCTCACAACAGGTTTGCCCGATCGAGATACTTTTCCAGATGTTATTCTCTTTGAGTATCTGGCAATACTAGTATTTTCACTTTTTGTTGGATGCAGGACTGTTAGCCATAATGATTTGAACTTTGATAAATTTGTTAATATTCTAAGTGGAAACAAGATATTCTTTCTTTTTAGCATCCTATTATCAGCAATCTTTTTTTCTGCAATATTAAGTTCGGGTATATCTAGCAAACTTGATAAAAACGTTACTTTTTCATCTTTTTTAATGCTAGATTTTGCTTTTAATTTTTTAAATGTCAGTATGTGCATATTCATAGTACGTGATTACATCCTAGGTAATGGAAAAAGAGCATTTATCTTAATAATATTATATAGCCTTTTTTTGACATTAAATTTATTGATAGCGGGTGAGCGGGGTCCAATTTATAAATTTGCCATCATTTCACTTATTGCTTATCATATCTTTATGAAAAAAATCCCCATTAGATATCTATTACTTATCGCTGTTGTGGCAATTTATTTACAAGGACTGCTGGGGGGATTAAAAATGGCATTTATTACTAAAGAAATTGGTACAAGTATAGATTATACACTCAATTATGAAACGATACTGATCAATATCTTTGGTTCTGAAATTGGCACTCCCAGCAACAATTTAGCAATATTGATCGAACATATACCGGAACATTTACCTTACTTAATGGGCCAATCTTTCTTGTGGGATATTCAGAGAGCGTTTGTTCCAGGGTTCATTTTTTCTCGGGATATTTTTAGTGCGACAGCAGACTGGTTCACTAAGACGTTTTTCGAAGAATGGTGGCTGAAAGGTGGAGGCGTCGGTTTCTCGATTGTTGGACTAGGGTACGTAAATTTTGGGGTGGCAGGCATTGTCGGTCTTTTTGCCATCTTAGGGGCTCTACTTAAAAAGTTATATTATATGTCAGCAGAATCTATAATTCCCTGCTTGTTTTACATTAATTTTATACCGGTATTTATCTATACAATCCGGTCAGACTTATCTGTACCCATTTCTCAGGGAACAAAACATATCTTATTTCCATTGGTTATGATTTATGTATTGGGTCATGTGATAAATCAAGTGTTTAAATCTCAAAATTCAGAAAAGCAGCTTGTCTAATGTTAATATTAACTACCCACAATAGGATAATTTATTGATTCTATAAAATATCAATAAAACATAGTAAGTTAAAAGCCTTCCTCTCATAAAAACATTTACATTACTGATGAGATAGAATGATCAATAATCACAAAAAGATCAATGTCCTAATCTTTGAGCCGTATCCTATGGGGTTCGGTGGAAATTTTATTACCCAGAGACAGATTGTTGAAATGATTGACCGTGAGTTGTTTACTCCCATTATAGTATCGCCAGTTCCTGGAGTAGCGCATGACGAGTTTATTAAATTAGATATCGAATGTGTGATTATTCCTCCTAATGGGAAGCTTACTCGCTATGGAGGTGCAATCCTTAGCGCCAATATTTTGGATAGGCTAAAAGTAGCAGTTGATCTTTTTCATTATAACATCCAGCTTGCTCGTTTTATTAAAGAAAGACAAATCGATATTGTTTACACAAATTGTGTGCGGGCTGAAATGAGTATCGGTCTAGCGGCACGTTTAACTAAGGTTCCCTCATTTTTATACATTAAAGGGGAATTGGCTAATCCAGTATTAGACCGTTTATCTTTTATGCTTGCTAATAAAATATGCTTTCAATGTGAGCAGAATAGAGACGACAAATATAAAAAACTTGTTCTCTTATATAAGAACAAGATCGATATCATCAAACCAGGCATTAGTCCCGATGACATTTTAAGTATTGGAAAAAGGGATAACGCTGCCCTTATTAAAGAATTAAACATTGATCCTGAGTACATAAATATTGTCGTTCCTGCTCAACTTTATCCCCTTAAGGGACAACATATAGCGCTGGAAGCCTTGTCTAGGTTGGTGAATGAATTTCCAAAAATCAGGCTTTATCTGTTAGGAGATCATGTCATTGATGAATATCGTTCTTATAAATTAGAGCTTCAACAAATAATAAAAAAGAATGAATTAGAAAATAATGTCGTGTTCACTGGGTGGCGCAGGGATGCGCTAGACATCGTTGCTTTGATGGATATTGTTATACATCCTTCTTTCTCGGAGGGCTTCCCTAAAGCTGTGATTGAGGCCATGGCCTTGGGTAAACCTGTCATTGCAACTAGCGTGGGCGGTGTAAGGGATGCTATTAAAGATGGCATTAATGGCTTCTCTGTTCTTCCTGGAGATATTGATACACTAGAGCAACGATGGCGTAACCTACTGATTAACCCAGGACTTCGCATTCTACTTGGAAAAACAGCAAAAGAAACTATATTTTCCAACTATATAATTAAAGACAAGATTGCCAAGTTATCTAAAATCTGGACTGATATGGCTCGCAGATAATTATATCGTGGAAGCGTGGATCATCGATTCAGACAAGTTAATGAAAATAATTAAGCACGGCCAATAAAAGAAGCTGGTGTTACCGCGAGGTCTATTGAACATTATGCGCATACAAGAAGGCATTCAATCTTTACAAAGGACCCTTGCGCAGTTGGTGGTCGAAGAAATTACAGGCTTTCCGTTTGAGAAGGTATCTACGTCCATTGGAAAACTGATGATAAATCATTTTTCATTTGTCTTCTCCATTAAAGTGAACACTCCCAATGGTTCACAAAGCGTTTTTGTGAAGATACCCAAAAAGGATCTCAGGAAAGGCTCCCCATCAATTTACCCCATATCCCTTGCTGAACGTAAAATGGCCGAGGACGAGGCATCCAGTCTACGCACACTCAGCGATCAATGGCATTCTGATGACCTGTGTATATTCTGGGCTCGCCTTCGAGGTGTTTTCCCTAATTACAATGCAATCGTCACTGATGCGATTGTTGGCGACGATGCCTTTTCTGTATTACGCCAACTTGATCTGCGCCATCGTCTCGGTTCGAAGAGGGACCATATAAGATTATGCAAGATCATGGCCCGGCTTGGCAAAGCGCTTGGTCGTTTTCATGATGACCACGCTAGACCCGCTGTTTTTAGGGTGAATGAAATACAACCCAAAATTGAACACTACTGCAAGGAAATCGGGGCAAGTGTCAAGGGGCCATGGCCAAATAAAATTATTCAATCATTAAATTTAGTTGAGGGTCTTGAGCTTGGTACATTTGAAGTCCCTACACTTAAGGGAATAGATATCCGCAATATCCTTATGGATGAACAGGATAACCTTTTCCTAATTGATCCGGGACGCATGAAACTAGCTTACCGTGAGGCCGACCTTGCCCGATTTATTATGACTTACAGAATTATTTATTGGGGTAGTATTTTATTTTTCCTGAGAATAAAGCCGGATCTTAAAGCTGAGAATGCATTCTTTGATGCTTACTATTCGCGTACTTCACATCATTCACAAAAGTTGCTTAGCTTGTTTCTGGTCAAGGAACAATTAAAACATTGGCATACTGCATTAGATTCTCTTCGATTGTTTATGTGGCCAAATATTATTAAACGATTTATTGCTGTTACCTATATCAATCCTTTTTACACCCAGCAATTGGCTGTGGAATTGAAAAGAGTGATATGAATGCAACAATTTAAAGACTACAAAACCGACACATTTAATGCTTATAGATCCAAGCAACGAGCTTCTCAATACAAACAGGATCAAACAAGGGGCATTAACTGGTCGAGATTCACTACATGGCGGGAGCAGCATCTCCTTTTCCGCGAACTATCTAGGTACTCGTGGTCATCTGATGATCTGCTGCTTGATATTCCCTGCGGTACAGGGATTTTAGGTAACGTTCTTCAATTCTTTCCCTTTCATATTGTTGCGTGTGACATCTCTTCAGAGATGATGAAGTTAGCTCGAGACGAATATCCATCAAATAGACTAGTCAAATTTATTCAGGCAGATATCACAAAAACAGGGTTCCGGGGTGATTCATTCGACTGTGTAGTTGTGCTTGGATTTTTGCATCGTGTTCCACAAAATATTAAAGTTGCAGCTCTCCGTGAGGTATTCAATTTAGCGAAAAAAGTTGCGGTGGTTTCCTGCAGTGTTGACAATCCATTACAGAGGCTGAAACAAAAGCTTCTTTCTATCATAAATAAAAATTATGTCCCTGCACCATGCCCTGCGCCACTCGAAGACATCATTGCTGCATGCAAAGCTGTCGGATTCAAGGTTGCCCGTTCGTTTATGATAATCCCATTTCTATCAGCCGAGGCGATATTAGTTCTTGAGAAGGACTTAATCGACAAGCATCCTTTTTAAAAAATGAGCTCTTCATTTTGATGAAGAGATCTGTGATCAACCCATGAAAATACTAGGTAGAAAACCTTCTCATATAATAACAGTATTTAGGCAGCTATTTGTATATATTTCTGCATCATTCCGTTGCTTGAAGTTGTTTCATCGGCCATTTGAGGTATTGTGGTGTTATATTAGAAGGAAGAATCCATCTAGCCAACTAGTTTCGCTACGAGATGGGATTGTCATTCATCTTTCTGGGGACAATTCTGATATCGTGACTGTGTTCATTATTTTTTGTCGCCTTGACTATGGAAAGATAAATCCTGGTTGTTCTGTGATAGATATCGGTGCAAATATTGGAGTGTTTTCAATTTATGCTGCAAGAGCGGGTGCAAAATCTATTAAAGCATATGAGCCGGCAGAAGAATCTTTCGCATTGTTAAGAAAAAACATTGAGCAGAATGGTTATGCAAAGATTATTTATCCATTTCGCGCGGCAGTTGTTGGAAAGCAATCTAAGCCTGTCTGGTTTCCGCGTCACTCAAATGTTTTCAATGCAATAGAAACAAGCCCTAAGGACAGTTCTGATTATGACTTGGTGCCCTCAATCCCGTTTAAAGAGTTAATCAGAGATATCCCTGAACCAAATTTGGTCAAATTGGATTGCGAAGGCGGAGAATATGACATCATTCTAAACTCTGAAGATGCCATATTTAAACCTATAAAGGAGATTAGACTTGAATATCATCGCGGGCCAAGCAATCAACTCATAACTCGTTTGGATAACCTTGGCTTTACTCGTTATCAATTTATGGATGAAGGAGAAGAAGGAGGAGGGTATCTGTGGTTAATGAGAGCAACATTTTGATCAAACATGAAATTTTATAATAAACTATCTCGAAAAAGGTACTATGCAACTCTATTAGGGGATAATAATGAAGAAAATTGCAGTTGTATGTCCTGATGATTTATCAGTTGTGCTCTTTTGTAAAGGTATTATAGATGCCTTACAAAATCATAATAACTCAGAGTTATTTGTAATTAGTGATGTTTATGGTGAAAATACTGAAGGATATTATTCTGAAATAATTAAGTCTTGGGGGGTTAAGCATATTCGCCTTGAGATGGACAGACATATTAATCCGTTTAAAGACTTAAAATATTTAGTGTCTCTCTACCTAAAATTTAAACAATTAGATATTGATGTTGTTGTTAATATATCCACAAAACCAAATATTTATGGAACTATAGCAGCTAAATTGGCGGGTATAAATTACAGCCTGTGTTCTGTCTGGGGCAGAGGGACGGCATTTCTTGAAGATAGTGGACTGAAAGGGATTGTATTAAGGATTTTGTTGTTATCTCTTTACTCAATAACATTCCGACTGAGTAAAAATGTATGGTTTACAAATATAAATGATTACAGGTACTTCACTTCACATAAGACAGTGCCCCGTACTAAGACTATTTTAACGAAAAACTATGTTAATGCTGATGAATATAGCCCTTATACTTTACCAGAGGATAAACGTGCTATGCTGAAGCATGAGATGGATATAAGTAATCAAAATAAAATAGTTATAATGGTTGCGCGAATGATTTGGGCAAAGGGTGTAGGCGAATTCATTGAGGCGTCTAAGATTTTAAAGGACAAGATGCCCAATGTTAAATTTATTCTAGTGGGCCCTGAGGAAAAAACAAGTCCCGATGCAGTACCTACAGGATATCTATTGGATGCTGAAAAGTTTCTAAACTTCAAATGGTTGGGTTTTAGAAAAGATGTTAAAGACCTTTATTCCATATCTGATTTGGCTGTTTTACCATCGTATTACAGAGAAGGTGGTTACCCTCGTGCCTTAACAGAACCTATGGCTATGGGAAAAGCTGTCATTGCAGCAGACAGTGAAGACTGTAGAAATCCTGTTGAACACGGAAAAAATGGATACCTCGTTCCAATTAAAGATTCAAAGGCTCTTGCTCAAGCAATTGAAAGTTTAATGCTAGATGATGAAAAGCGCGAGCAATTTGGTCTCTATTCGCGATTGAAAGTTAAGAGTGAATACGATGAGAAAGTCATTGTTCAGAGTGTGATTGATGAATTTCTGAATAATTGAGAGGGAAAGATGGCCCTGACTGAAGCCAGGAAACAGAAGGAAAAATATTTTCATGACCAACTACGTACAGTGTCTGAAGACATTCATGTTACAGATACACGATGGTCACCTGAGATGGAGAATACAATAAAAAATAATCCCATGTGGGCTAATATGAAATTTTACTCCATCGAAAGACAAAGCCGGAACATGGTGTTAACTTGGTATAATGAGAACTGCAAAGGGAAAAGAGTATTGGATTACTGCTGCGGCAACGGTGCCGACAGCATTATTATCGCCCAAAATGGCGCTGCAGGAGTGATCGGTATTGACATATCGGAAGTATCAATAGACAACTGCAAGAAGTTAGCAAAACAAAACAAGTTAGAAAGCATTGCATCCTTCCAGGTCCAAGATGCTGAACATACAGGATTTGAAGATAATTCCTTTGATATCATTACCGAATATGGTTGCCTGCACCATCTTGATTTAGATAAAGCCTTTGCTGAATTGAGCAGGATTTTAAAGCCTGAAGGAAAAATCATATGCAATGAAAGCTTGGGGCATAATCCAATTATCCATTTATATAGAAAACTCACATCTCATCTGAGGACGGAGTGGGAACTCGAGCATATAATCCGCAAGCCTCAGTTTAAGGTGGCAGAAAAATATTTTGATGGTATAGAGCTTCATTTCTATCACCTGTTTACTTTGTTCGGCGTACCCTTTCGAAATACTGCCATATTCCCACGCTTGTTAAGCATGCTTGAAAAGATAGATAACATCGTGTTGAATTTGCCTTTAATCCAGTGGCAGGCTTGGCAAGTTGTCTTCATCTTATCTAAACCAAAACAATAATCCTGTTGAAAATCGAGCGAGATCAATTGTCATTGCTGAATGAAGGTCTGAAGGCCGGTGGTGCACCAATTATGTGGACGCGCGCAGTGCTTGAGGCACTACCGAAGATGCAAAGTGTGGCACCAGAAGGCAGCTTTGTGCTGGAAATGGGCTATGGAGATGGTCTGCTGAGCTGTTTTCTATGCAGGGAATTGGGGTGGCAATTGGTAGGATTAGACATCGATCCCGAGGCACAGAAATGTGCAAAAAATAATGCAGCTAAGTATGGAATGGATGGACAAATTGAATTTTTGTGCTACGTGCCGGAAAATATCAGGGACCACAAAGGCCAATACGATGCGGTATTCATAAAAACAGTTCTCTATAATTCCAAAACTCTTGAAGAATATGGCACATGGCTAGACTGGATCTCATCTGTACTTAAGCCTGGCGGCGTCCTTATTAACTTCGAAACAGGGCGTGCTAGTAAGTTGATGCAGTTGTATCGACGGCTACGAAAACGAAGCTATACGGACTTGTGTCTCTATACCAGAGCTGAAGAAAATCTTTACAATGAAAGGTTCAGAGTCCTGTATCGCAAATATTATGGAGGTTGGAGTCAATTTCTTGCGCCGTTTCAAAGAGTATATCAATATGCATATCGCATAGAGGAGGCACTACGTCCAGGAGACGCGGACAACTGCTTCATCGTGAGCGTCATAATGGAAAAATGATACTAGAAACACATTCGCCGTGAACTCTTGAACCGATAATCAAAAGTATCTTGTATCCCTATTTAACAAAACGAATATTTGACATTGTTTGCTGTGCTGCAGGCATGGTTATTCTGAGCCCGATCTTCATATGGATCTCCTGGCGCATCCATCGCGAAGACCACGGCCCCATATTCTACCGCGGCGAGCGCACGGGCCTGCACGGCAAGCCGTTCCGCATCTTCAAGTTCCGGACCATGGTGGTGGATGCCGAGAAGCTGGGGGCATCATCCACATCTGACGACGATGCGCGGATCACCCGGATCGGGAAATTTCTTCGCAGATATAAGCTTGACGAACTCCCTCAGCTCATTAATGTATTAACTGGAGATATGAGCCTTGTCGGTCCCCGGCCCGAGGTGAAGAAATTCACCGACCTCTATACGGACGAGGAGAAGTCGATCCTTTCCGTCAAGCCCGGGATCACCGACTGGGCATCCATCTGGAATCCCGACGAGGGGGCCATGCTGGCAGGCAGCACCGACCCTGACCGGGACTACCTCGAAAAGATACGGCCTCAAAAGATACGGCTTCAACTGAAATATGTGCGGGAAAGGTCTTTCTGGACAGACATCAGGATCATACTCCTGACCTTGAAGACCATCATGATCAAGTAGCGACAGCAGTGTATAGGGAGATAGGATGAGAGACTCTGCCGCATTTTTACTAAACCTTTTCAGGATGATGGTCCGGATACGCACCTTTGAGGAGAGCCTGGTGGAGTCTATCCTCAGCGGTGAAATCCACACGCCCTGCCATCTCTGCAGCGGCCAGGAGGCTGTTGCCGTGGGGCTGTGCGCCACCCTTCAAAAAACCGACTACATCTTCGGGCACCACCGCTCCCATGGCCATTTCCTGGCAAAGGGGGGCTCCATGAAGGCGCTGGCCGCAGAGGTCTATTGCCGGGAAGCCGGCTGTTCTAGGGGCCGCGGGGGCTCCATGCACCTCGTCGACACGGATTCGGGCATGCTGGGTTCGGCGCCCATCGTGGCCGGGACCATCCCCCTGGCAGTCGGGGCGGCCCTGGCCTCTTCCATCAGGAAGGACACCCGGGTGACGGTGAGCTTTTTCGGCGACGGCGCCACCAGCGAAGGGGGGCTGTACGAATGCCTGAACTTCGCCTCCCTGAAAAAACTCCCCATCATCTTTGCCTGCGAGAACAACCTCTATGCGACCCACCTGCCCATCAGGGAATACCGCGTGGACCTGGAAATCGCAAAGATCGCCGAGCCATGGGGCATACCCACGCACTGCGTTGACGGAAACGACGTGCTGCAGGTCTACGATGCCGGCATGCAGGCGGTTCAGGCATGCCGCAGCGGCTGCGGGCCGGTGTTCATGGAGTTCAGGACCTATCGCCTCCGGGGCCATGTGGGCCCGGACGACAACATCCAGGGCTTCCACACGGACATCAGGCCCGCCGAAGAGATCGCCCTGTGGCGGAAGAAGGACCCCATCATGAACCTTGAGCGGTACCTCACACAGGAGCGCCTGGTTGAAGGACACATCCTCGAGGCCATCAGGAAAGAGGCGGCCCAGGAGGTTCTCAAGGCCAGGGCCTTCGCCAGGAGAAGCCCGTATCCGAACCATAAGGAGATGACCAGATATGTCTTCGCATAGAATGCTGTCCTACAGCCTGGCCATCAACGAGGCCCTCCACCAGATGATGGATCTGGACGCAGGCGTCTTTCTCATGGGGCAGGGGGTGAAAAGCCCCTGGTATTTAGCCAATGCGGCCAGGGGCCTCCTGGAGAGGTTCGGCGCCCAGCGGGTGATCGACACGCCCGTGTCCGAGAACGGCATCACCGGCGCGGCCGTGGGCGCTGCCCTCGCAGGCATGAAACCCGTCGTGGTCCACCCCAGGATGGACTTCATGCTCTATGCCCTGGACCCCATCGTCAACCAGGCCGCAAACTGGTTCACCATGACAGGCGGCCGCTCAAACGTCCCCGTGGTTTTCTGGGGCATCATCAACAGGCACGGCGAGCAGGCTGCCCAGCACTCCCAGGCCCTTCACGGGATCTTTGCCCATGTCCCGGGCCTCAAGGTGGTCATGCCTGCCACGGCCTACGATGCCAAAGGGCTCCTGATCTCGGCCATCGAGGACCCGAACCCGGTGGTGTTCGTGGACGAACGCATGCTCTACCGCATGGAGGAACCGGTGCCCGAGGATATTTACCGCGTGGAGATCGGAAAGGCCTGCGTGCGCCGCCCGGGCGCCGACGTGACCATTGCGGCGGTTTCCCTCATGGTCCACGAGGCCATGCAGGCCTCCTTCGAGCTTGCAGACAAAGGGGTGGATGCGGAGGTCATCGACCTCAGGACCGTCAAACCCCTTGATACGGACCTGATCGTATCCTCGGTAAAAAAGACCGGCAGGCTGGTCATTGCCGATGTGGGGTGGCAGTCCTTCGGCATTTCGGCCGAAGTCGCCACGCTGGTCTCAGAGAAGGCCTTTGACGCCCTGAAGGCACCCATCGTGCGCGTCGCCCTGCCCGACTGCCCTGCCCCTGCAAGCAGGGCCCTGGAGGATGGATATTATCCGGGGGCATATGACATCGTTCAGGCGGTTCAAGAGATCTCACAGGGAATCGGGAGAGTATGGCGTATAGGGTGAAGTTTGTCGAGCCGGCAAAGCTCTACGGGATGATCAAGGCAGAGCTCGACGCCGCCTATTTCGCCGTGATGGAAAAGGGCGACCTCATCGACCGGTCCCAGCTGAGAAGTTTCGAAAAGAACCTGGCCGCTTTCGTGGGCACAAGGTATGCCGTGGGCCTGAACAGCGGCTACGACGCCCTGCACGTGTCGCTGCGGGCGGCCGGGATCGGCCCGGGCGACGAGGTGATCGTGCCGGCCCACACCTTTGTGGCCACCTGTTCGGCAGTGGTGAACGCCGGCGCAAAGCCGGTGCTGGTGGATGTAGGCAAAGACTTCAACATATGCTGCGACAGGATCGAGGATGCCATCACCCCCAGGACGCGGGGGATCATCCCCGTGCACCTGAGCGGGTACATGGCGGACATGGTCAGGGTGATGGATATCGCCCGGAGGCACGGGCTCGTCGTCGTGGAAGACGCCTGCCAGAGCCTCGGTTCGAGCATGCTCGACCCCGGCACGGGACAAAGAAAGATGGCGGGCGCATGGGGCCTGACGGGCTGCTGGAGCTTCTACCCCTTCAAGATCCTGGGCGGCTACGGCGACGGCGGGGCCATCACCACAAACGACCCGGAGGTGGCCCTTTTTGCCACGCGCATGCGCTACAACGGGGAAGACCGGCAGACAGGGGAATACCACGGGCACGGCTTCACGTGCCTCCTGGACAACATGCAGGCGGCCTTTCTCGATGTGAAGCTCGCATACCTTCCCGAATGGATCATCAGGCGCAAGGCCATTGCCCGGCGTTATCACGACGCCCTCTTCGACCTGGACGACCTCCTGCTGCCTTGCTATGACGACCCGAGGCGGGACCATGTGTATCAGAACTACACCCTGCGCTCGGTTCAGGGGGACGAGTTCTCCGACTTCATGAAGGCGGCCGGGGTGGAGGTGTTGACACAGTTCCGCAAACCCTACTACCGTCATCAGGCCCTGAATCTCAAGGACAGAGGCTTCCCCGAGACAGAGGCCCTGAGCCGCGAGGTGTGCTCGCTTCCCCTGAGCGTGGAGCTTGACGACGCAGAGGTGGAGTACGTCATCGAAACGGTGCGGAAGTTTTATGGAAAATAACAGCGCCACGAAAGGATTATTTCAACCATGACCAGGCAGTTGAGCGAGCGGCACCAGTGGGTTTTGCAGTCGGAGATAAGGAACATGTCCATCGAGTGCGAGCGCATGGGCGGGGTAAACCTCTCCCAGGGCGTGTGCGACACGCCGACGCCTGCCGTGGTGATCCAGGGGGCCAAGGAGGCCATGGACCAGGGCACGAACACCTACACCCACTACGCCGGCCTGATTGAGCTTCGCGAGGCCATAGCAGCCAAGCAGCGGCGTTTCACCGGCCTGGACATTGATCCTCAAAGCGAGGTCATTGTCAGCGCCGGGACCACCGGGGTCTTTTACTGTGCCTGCCTGGCCCTGCTGAACCCTCTTGACGAGGTGATCCTGTTCGAGCCGTTCTACGGCTACCACGTGAACACCCTGGAGGCCACCGGGGCGGTCCCCCGGTATGTGCGGATGCTCCCGCCCCACTGGTCCTTTTCCCTTGAGGACCTCGAGCGGGCCGTAACGCCCCGCACCAAAGGGATCATGGTCAACTCCCCGGCCAACCCGTCCGGAAAGGTCTTCTCGCGCAGCGAGCTCGAGCTGGTTGCAGACTTTGCCCAGAGGCACGACCTGTTCGTCTTCACCGACGAGATCTACGAGCACTTCCTCTACGACGGCAACGCGCATATCCCGCCCATGACCCTGCCGGGCATGCGGGAGCGGACCATCACCATCTCCGGCGTCTCCAAGAGCTTCAGCGTCACGGGCTGGCGGGTGGGGTACTGCATATGCTCCGAACGCTGGAGCCGGACCATCGGCCATTTCAACGACCTGGTGTATGTCTGCGCGCCCGCGCCGCTGCAGATCGGCGTGGCCAGGGGGCTCCTCGAGCTGCAGGACGACTATTACCGCGGCCTGGAAACGCAGTACTCTCTCAAGCGCGAAAAGATATGCGCAGCCCTTGCCCGCTCCGGGCTGACACCCATCGTGCCCGGGGGGGCCTACTATGTGCTGGCAGACATATCGCGGCTGCCCGGGACGGACAGCAAGGAGCGGGCCATGTACCTGCTGCACAAGACCGGCGTGGCATGCGTTCCGGGAAAGGCCTTTTACCACGACGGCTCGGGAGAGGGGCTCGCCCGGTTCTGTTTTGCAAAGGAAGACCCCATCCTCGACGAGGCCTGCCGCAGGCTTGAAGGACTGGGGTGATCGGACGGCACAGAATTGGCATTGATTTTCCCGGCGCAAGGGATATAATGTAGGCTCACAAGGGCGCATCTCGAGAACTTACCCCCAAGGCAGGCATGTGGCCGGGACGTGATAACGTACTGGTCCCAGAAGTATTTAAGAGGAGCAGGTCCATGAAGCTGATGACGAGCTGGAAAACGGCACTGGTCGTGTTGAGCATATTTGCCTTTACCATGGTTTTCCTGCCCGGTCTTACCTCAGGGGCCCTTGCCGCCGACACGGCGGCCCCGAGCGATCCGGGCGCCGAAACGGGTGCCGCAGGCGAAGCAACCGTCGAAGGGGCCGGTGCTGCCGGCTCTGCAGGGGGCGCCGCCGCGCTTGCAGGCCTCTCGGCCGGCACGGTTGCAGCAGGCGTATTCGTCCTGGCGGGTGGCATAGCCATCATCGCCGCATCCAACGACGGGGACTCGTCATCCACGTCGCACCACTGAATCATTATCCATCAAGGGGCTGAAAACAGACCATGTTTTCAGCCCCTTCTCTGTGATGACACCCGTGAATGGCATTTATCCTCTTCTTGAACGTCTCATCTTGGGGCAGAAGGCTCGTGGCCGCGTGAGGGCCTCATAAAATGCGCCGCGCCGTAATCGTACACCCTGCAATAATGTACAGGTCTTTTTTGCCCGTTATTTTGGTTCTTGCCCTTTGCCTGCCTTCGGGTATATGTGCGCAGGAGATCAGCCCTGAGACGGACTCCATCCTGACCACGGCGGATTCCCTGTTCAAATCCATGCACAAAAGGGAGTATGCGCGCATATGGGAACTTCTCTCGGAGGCATCGAGAAACACCATCGTGCAGGATACCTTTGAGGCAATAAAGGGCAAGGGGGGTCAGTGCCCGGCAGAGCGGATAAGCGCGGATTTCTCCAGGGGTGATACCATCTCAAAGGCATACTGGGATGCCTTTTTACAGAGGTTCAGCCCTGACATGATATTGAATCAGAGCACGTGGGAAATGGAATCCATAAAGGACGGGAGCGCAGACATCAGAATAACGTATAAAAAAGCCCGGCACCCTGCTATTTTAAGGATGTTCAAAGAGGGCGGCTCGTGGAAGGTGGGGCTGACCGAGTCCTTCTGGACGAGGAAATAGCGTGAATGCGGGTATGTCTTGACGTGATTTTATCACCCTTTTATTCCGAAGGAGTGGCTTTTGGAAGGACGGCAAGAGCGGCAACAAGATGACGAGCAGCATTATGACCTGTTCGACATCCTGCTTGTCCTGGCAAAAAGAAAGAAACTGATCGCCGGCATCACCGCGGGGTTGGTCATTGTTGTCGGGGTCATCAGCGTGCTGATGCCGCCCGTGTACCTGGCGGAGACCAAGATGCTTCCGCCGCAGATGGCCTCTTCCATGACCGCGCAGCTCCTCAGCCAGATCGGTGCCTCATCCGGCCTTCCGGGCGTTGCGCTTGGGGCAAAGTCGCCCAATGAGCTCTATGTCAGCCTGTTGAAGAGCAGGACCGTGCTTGACCGTGTCATTGACAGGTTCGGCCTGATGAAGCTATATGGAAAGGACTCCCGCGAGGAAACCCGGCGTGCCCTGAAAGACCGCCTCAAGGTGCGCAACGAGATCAAGAGCGGCATAATATCCCTTGGCGTTGAAGACACCGACCCGTTGCGCTGTGCGGACATGGCAAATGCATTCGTCAAAGAGCTCAGGGAAATGAACAAGGGGCTCTCGGTAACCGAGGCATCCCAGAGGAGGCTCTTCTTTGAAGAGCAGCTCAAGGAGGCGAAAGATTCCCTGTCCAGGGCGGAAGAGGCGATGAAAGGCTTCCAGGAGAAATCCGGGGCGGTAAGGATCGACTCACAGGCCGATGCCGTCATAGAGGGGATTTCTTCCCTGAGGGCCCAGATTGCCGCCAAAGAGGTGCAGATACGCGTGATGAGGACCTACTCCACGCTGCAGAACCCCGACATCAGGAGGGCCGAGGAAGAGCTAAGGGGAATGGAGGCGCAGCTGGAAAAGCTGGAATCGAAAAACGAGGACGGGAATGTCATGGTCCCCACCGGGAACATCCCCTCGGCAAGCACGGAATATGTGCGCAGGATGAGAGACCTGAAGTTCAGCGAGACCCTCTTCGAGCTGCTCTTCAGCCAGTACCAGGCCGCCAAGATCGATGAGTCGCGCGATGCGGCGCTGATCCAGGTTATCGAGAAGGCCGTGCCCCCGGAGAAAAGGACGAGGCCGAAAAGAAGTCTCATGGTGGTTCTTGCCCTGCTTTCGGGCCTCTTTGTCTCCTCATGCGCGGCATTCATCATGGAATATTTAGATAAAATTGCCGGTGACCCTGATAAAAAAGAAAGACTTGAAACCTTTAAAAGATATATGTCATTGAAGAACACCGGGCAGAAATCATAAAAAGGCGGGAACTAGACGACATGGTCTGTTTGAGACAAACATCTACGGAATTTTTTCTGAGGGGATGGAGCTAGCCATGCCATTTTTTTCAAGAAAGAATTTGTGGGTAATTCTCGCAGCGGATATCCTTGTCCTCGTACTCTGCTACGTAGGGGCATACCTCATACGCTTCGGTGGGTATCTATTCCCGGAGTACCAGTACCAGATGCTTACCACCCTTGCGCCCATGGTGTCCTTCAAGATCTGCTGCTTCTTCGCCTTTGATCTCTACCGGGGTATGTGGCGCTACACCGGCATCCGCGACCTGATAAACATCATGAAGGGTTCCGTTTCAGGGGCGCTGCTGTTCATCATGTATCTGGCCATGTTTCACCATTTCCAGGGCATCTCGCGCAGCGTGCTCATCATCGACCTGCTTCTGACCGTCATGAGCATCGGCGGGCTCAGGCTGATGATACGGCTCTACTACCAGAGGGACAGCGCCTTTGTCGAGGAACTCGTGTTCTGGCGTAAATCCCTGAAGCACAGGAGGAACATCCTCATCGTGGGGACAGGGCACCGGGCGGAAAAGCTCATGAGGGAGATCCAGGAAAACAGCAAGGCCAATTACCAGGTCATCGGCTTTGTGGACATATGCGATACGCACAAGGGCATGAAGATCCACGGCATACCCATTCTCGGGCTGGTCAAGGACATGCCTCAGCTGGTTTCATTCTATGGGATAGAGGACATCCTCATCGCAGATTCCGACCTGCTTGCCAGGGACATCCGGTCCATCGTCGAGATGTGCGGGGACTGCGGGGTCAGGTTCAAGGTCATCCCGTCGCTGTCTGAAAGGATGAGCCAGGGAGAGGCCGACAGCCTCAGGGACATAAAGCTCGAGGACCTCATGGAAAGGGAGCCCGTGAAGCTCGACATGGGGCTTGTCAGGGCTGAGATCGAAGGGCAGACCATCTTCGTCACCGGGGCAGGCGGTTCCATAGGATCAGAGCTCTGCAGGCAGATACTGCAGTACAACCCGGGCAGGCTCGTGCTCATCGACAACGCGGAAACACCCCTGTACCAGATCGATCTGGAGCTGCGCTCCCTGAAACGCGGCGATTCCACCACCCAGATCGTCCCGTGCATCGGCGATGTGCGGAGCAGGAGAAGCCTCGAGCGCATCTTCCGCAGGCACAATCCCCAGTATGTCTACCACGCGGCGGCATACAAGCACGTGCCCATGATGGAGCTTTCGCCCGTGGATGCCATCAACAACAACATCGTAGGCACGTTCAAGCTTGCCACCCTTTCGTGCAAGTACCATGCGAAGAAGTTCGTGCTCATCTCCACGGACAAGGCTGTGCGGCCCACATCGGTCATGGGGGCGACCAAGAGGATTGCCGAGCTGGTGGTGCAGGCCATCAGCGGCAACGGGACCAGGTTCGTGGTGGTGCGTTTCGGCAACGTCCTGGGGAGCAACGGGAGCGTTGTCCCGCTGTTCCAGCGGCAGATCGCGTCCGGCGGGCCTGTCACGGTCACCCACCCGGAGGTGACGCGCTATTTCATGACCATACCCGAGGCCGTGATGCTGGTGCTTCAGGCAGGGTCCATAGGGAAAGGCGGCGAGCTGTTCCTTCTGGACATGGGCAGGCAGGTGAAGATTGCGGATCTGGCACGGAACATGATCCGCCTCTCCGGGCTTGTGCCAGATCGCGACATCAGGATCGAATACATCGGCCTCAGGCCGGGAGAGAAGCTCTACGAAGAGCTGCTCATCGACGGCGAGGGCATCATCGACACTGCCTATGAAAAGATCAAGGTCTGCAATACCTACAGCCGGATTGACGAGAGGGACCTTTTCGAAGGCATCGAGCACTTCACCTTGCTCCTGAAAAACTCGGGCGACTCGAACGCCGCGCTGAAGATCATCGAACGCCTTGTCCCGGACTTCAAAAGGGAGCTCGTCTCAGATTTCAGCTCAACCTCACCCGGAAGGCTTTCTCCCGAAGAAAAGGTCAAGCCGGCATTCAAGGAAGTCTGAGCCCATCTTTCGGGCAGGATTCCGGGACAATCAGTGCTTGCGGCCTTCATTCATGTTCATTGCTCCCTCAACAGATGTTCAAGAGTCGCGCACGGCTGCGCATATTGTATTTTGCCGCTCTCAAACCCTTGACGAACAAGGGTCCGGGGTGATACATGCTTGGTCTTGATGATCGCTCTTTGATGAAGTTGGCATTGGAAGAGGCACAGAAGGCTGCCGGGGCGGGAGAAGTACCGGTGGGCGCAGTGCTTGTGGCCGGGGATCTGCTGGTCAGAGGCCACAATAGGATGATCCTTGAAAAGGATCCTACCGCACATGCCGAGATAGTGGTAATCCGCGAAGCTGCGCGGCTGCTTGGCAATTACAGGCTTGTCCATTCAAGTCTCTACGTTACCATCGAGCCGTGCATCATGTGTGTGGGCGCTATAATCCAGGCTCGGATAGAGTACCTCACCTATGGCGCGAGAGACAAAAGATATGGCGCCGTGGAATCCATGATCGAGGGATTCAGGCTTGACGTCAACCACAAACCGATCGTCAAGGCAGGGTTGATGGAAGATCAGGCAGGCTCTTTGATGAAGAGCTTTTTCCAGGCGAAAAGGTGAGGAGAGGTACCGAAGTGGTCATAACGGGGCCGACTCGAAATCGGCTGTCCTTTTTCAAGGACCGGGGGTTCGAATCCCTCCCTCTCCGCCAGCACGAATATGAGAAGCATTTTGGAGAGATGCCCGAGTGGTCGAAGGGGCACGATTGGAAATCGTGTGTGCCGCTAATACCGGTACCGAGGGTTCGAATCCCTCTCTCTCCGCCATATGAAAAAAGGCCTTGCAGGAGGCCGGGTCTCATACAATGCAGCACTGCGAACCCCGTCAGGCCCGGGAGGGAGCAGCGGTAAGCTTGATGCTGTGTGTGTATGGCAAGGCCCGGTCTCTTGCAGGGCTTTTCTTTTTTGCAGGGAAATGACGATTCCGCGTTTAATCCCGGATTTTGCGTTTTGAAGGAGTTTATAATTGATCCGTTCAGAGCAGTGATCCCGCCGCTTCAAACAGCCGGCATAAGAGGCATTCATCAAAAGCGGCGGGATCACTGCTCTGAACGGACGTATGAAAAACAATTTTACCTGGCACGAACCATATGCCACCGCACTCTTGGAGTGTATCGGGTACATGTGTGAGTTTTGAAGGAGCTTAAAGACTTTTCCCGTTGAAACAGGTGATCTTAAAGCCCTTGATGAGAGCATAATTTGACGGCCATTTTAAGGCTTTAAGATCACCTGTTTCAACGGGCCGACAAAAACAAATCGGATCAACACGAATCATCAGTTAACGCACTCTTGGAGTGTATCGGGTATGTACACATTCAAACGCGAAAATCCGGAGTTGAACATGTCTTCCTTGAATAATCTTGTTTTCAATACTAGGATGCTGTCATGTATCAGGTTATAGCCCGCAAGTTCAGGCCGCAGCAGTTCGATGACGTGGTGGGTCAGGAGCACGTGACTCGGGTGCTCTGCAATGCCATCGAGCTTGACAGGCTGGCGCACGCGTTTATTTTTTCCGGCCCACGGGGCGTGGGGAAGACGTCCGTTGCCCGGATCCTGGCCAAGGCCATCAACTGCGCCAAGGGCCTGTCGTGCACCCCGTGCAATGCCTGCCCCATCTGCGAAGACATCACGGCATCGCGCGCGGTGGACGTCTTTGAAATAGATGCCGCCACCCATACCCAGGTGGAGAAAATTCGCGACCTCATTGAGAATTCGAGGTACACCCCGTCTGTCGCACGATTCAAGACCTTTATCATCGACGAAGTCCACATGCTCTCCCGGAGCGCCTTCAATGCCCTTCTGAAGACACTGGAGGAGCCGCCTGCGCATGTCATCTTCATCCTGGCCACCACCGAGCTGGCCAAGGTGCCTGTTACGGTTCTCTCCCGCTGCCAGCGCTACGACTTCAGGCGTATCCCGCTCGAGGATATCGTGCGGCGCCTCGCAGGTGTCGCACGGGACGAGCAGATTCTCATCAGTGATGATGCCCTGATGACCATAGCTCTCCAGGCTGACGGAAGCATGCGGGATGCCCAGGGCATGCTTGAGCATATCTCGGCCATGCGGAAGGACCTCGTCAAGGTCGATGATGTGGAAGAAGCGCTGGGGCTGGTGGGAAGATCGACCATGCGTGATCTGCTCGGCGCAATAACGAAAAAGGACGCCCCGGGCACCCTGGACGTGGTGGAGCGGGTATATCGCTATGGACAGGATCTGAACCAGCTCTACCGCTCGCTCCTTGAGCAGTTCAGGAACCTGATGGTGATCAAGGCGGGCTACACCAATGTGCCGCTGCCTGAAGAAGAGATGGCCTTCATGAAGGACCTGATAAAGGAGCTCTCCCTGGAGGAAATCCACAGGTACCTGAGTGTCCTCATACGCTCCGAAGAAGACATGAAATATACCAGCCTTCCCAAGATAACCCTTGAGACGATCCTGCTGAGGATACTATCGGCCCCCCGGCTGCAGGATCTGCAGACCCTCATCGCGTCGGTTTCATCCAGGCCGGGAGGGCTGCCTTCCGGCCACCTGCAGCGGTCATCGTCCATAGAGTTGTACAAAAGGCCCCCCTCGTCGCTGCCCCAGTCGTGGGAGGGGTTTCTTGCATACCTGAAAGACCATGATCAGCCGCTCTATGCGATCGTTGCAAACACTCAAGCCCTGCACGACGGCAAGACCGGGATCACCTTGTCCTGCACAAATCAATTCCTCGCAGACCAGTTGAAAAAGGCCCTGGGGGATTTATCCGAACGGGCCAGGGCCTTCCTGGATAAGGATATCACCTTGACAATAGAGCTTCGAGACGCAGAGATTCCCGAAAATAAAAAACTCAAGCCTTCCGAGATACGGGCACAGGCGCTCAAGTCACCCCTGGTGAAGGATATCATGACTGAGTTCAATGGTGTCGTGAAGAATGTCAAGCCCAGAGAATAATACCATAACCGCCCTTGATGGCGTGCGCGTCGGTCACAGTTCGGACCTTATCGGGGGTACCGGGGTAACTGCAGTCTTGTTCGAAAAGCCGGCCCGGGGAGCTGTGGATATTACGGGGATGGCCACTTCCTCCAGGCAGATCGATTCCCTTGACATGATACATCCCGGGACCGAAATCCACGGACTGTGCCTCGCCGGGGGTTCTGCCTTCGGCCTTGATGCAGCATCCGGCGTCGTCTCATACCTCGCCGAGCACGATATCGGCCTTGATCTTTTCGTGGCAAAGGTTCCCATCGTCCCCACCGCCGTCATATTCGATCTCTCCTTCATGAAGGCCGACGCCAGGCCCACACCCGCCATGGCGTATGAGGCATGCAAGGCCGCTGATGCCTTACCCGTTGAGCAGGGGTGTGTCGGGGCAGGGACGGGTGCCACATGCGGGAAGCTCCGGGGTGTAGCGCACGGGACCAAGGCAGGGATAGGCTCCAGCCTGGTGCGGGGATCCCAGGGCATACTGATGGGGGCACTGGTGGTTGCAAACCCCTTTGGAGATGTCCTCGACATGCAGGGAAGGGTCATTGCAGGGGCCAGGGATGATGCCGGTTTCATCAACATGGCAGAAACGATAGCTCTAGGCGAGGTCAGGGAGCGATTCGGCGCCCCCGGCAACACTACCCTGTGTGTGCTGGCAACAGATGCCTATATGGATAAGATCATGGCCATGCAGGTTGCCCGCATGGCAGGCCAGGGGCTTTCCCGTCATATATCCCCGTACAACACCCCGTTTGACGGGGACATGGTCTTCAGTTTTTCTGTGGGAGAAAAGCTGGTCAATCCTCTCCACCTGGGCGTCATTGCCGCACGCGCGGCTACACAGGCCCTGCTCAATGCCGTTACCCATGCCCGCACAATGGGCGGTATCCCCTCATTCGGAGACCTGGCGGTATCCAGAAAATGATCGGGCTGGTCTTCTTTTAAGCCTTTCTCGGCCATGCGTATGGAGTTGTCAGGGGTCTTATTCTGCTTTGCATCCCGGCCGGAGCGAGTGGATGCGCCTGGAATTCAGCACCCGGGGATGGTCAAAACCGTTGACAAAGCCCAATCACTTGGATAGAACAGATGTCCGTGGCGGAGTAGCTCAGGTGGTCAGAGCATGCGGCTCATATCCGCAGTGTCGGGGGTTCAAATCCCTCCTCCGCTACCACTTTGCATCATCTTGAATATCAAGGGAACGGAATCAGAGGCAATCCCGGTGTACATGTTTTGTTTCGACCCGAGATGAACTTAAGAAAACACACCCGCCCCTTAGGGAGCAGGTGTGTATTTGTTTCTAGGCAACAGCAGTTATTTATTCGTTACAAACTTCCGGTACAGTCCAATACCCGCCATGCCGCTTCCCACAAGAATCATGGTTGCCGGCTCAGGAACAGGAGCTGCCGGCGTTGACGGACATGTGGGGGTGATATTAAACGATATGTCCGTATTCAAGGGTGCATTCGTGGGAAGAGACTGCGTGGATGAACCGGAAAAGGAAACAGGGCTTGTTATGGTACTGCCTCCCACCTGGCTTGAATAGCCGGTCAGGGTATTCAACAGGTTGCTCGAGTAAAGGGTATTGAAAAAGAACAGGGTGGTATTGGAATTCATACTGGGCAAACTGTTTATGGGAAGCGCTTGAGACGCAAGCGGCATGACCAGAAACAGTAACACGATGGCTAGGCTTTTTATCTTCATATGAGTGTTCTCCCTCATCTTTTCATAGGTGCTTTGTCTCAATATTAGCACTATTAGTGCCAACTTTGCCGCATTGCAATTACCCATGTATTATCAATATATTAACCACCGAAAAAAATTTTCTTATGTCTGTTGTTATGATATAATATGTAATTAATTCTCTTTTTGGTTAAAATATATTCCCTTTTGGGGTCATATCTTTTCCCCTGCCTGCCCAGGTGGAATTATGGTTTATGCTGCCTATTATACTGCTTTTGTTGGCTATTATCTATACTCATATTCAACAGGCTGATTCAACAAGCATATTGTGTTATATATTTCTTTTTACAGTCTTGTGCTGCCGGGTTGAAAGCCCTCGTCTGTTTTTTGTGTCTTTTTTCAAACACCTGTGTTGCCCTGCTGGGACTTTGATATCTAATCTAAAAAAACCTGAAGTTTTGCTTCCCCTCATAGGTCTGATTAATTATATTTACCATATCCTTGGAGGTTTCATTTGAGAGATATTGCAGTCGGCTTTTTATGGCACATGCATCAGCCCTACTATAAAGATCCTGTTGCAGGGACATATCTGATGCCGTGGGTCCGACTGCATGCAATCCGTGGTTATTATGACATGATCGCCCTTCTGGAGGAATTCCCCGATATCAGGTGCACCTTCAACCTCGTCCCGGCTCTCATCACCCAGCTCTTCGACTACACCGAAGCGGGATTAAGGGATGAAGATTATCTCCTTTCGCTGAAAAACCCCGCAGATCTATCCTGGGAGGAAAAGAAGCGGATTTTGCTCAAATTTTTCATGTGTAACGAGAAGACCATGATCGCCCCGCTGCCCAGATATCTCACCCTCTTGAGGAAACGAGGGAGAATAAAAACCTCTGATGAATTGGATGCGGCGGCGAAAGACTTTTCCAATCAGGATTTTCTGGACCTTCAGGTTCTCTTCAACCTGACATGGACAGGGTTTATGGCCAGGAAAAGCAGCGCGGTGGCTGATCTTGTTAAAAAGGGAAGGTCGTTCACCGAGGCCGAGAAGAATCAGCTCCTGGATTATCAGATCGACATTATGCGGAAGATCATACCCCTCTACAGAAAACTCCTCCATGCAGGACAGATCGAGATTACCACCTCGCCCTTCTATCACCCCATAGGCCCGCTTGTCATGAATGTCGGGTATGCCCTCAGGTCCATGGACACCCCGTTGCCGGATGAACCTTTCTCCCACCCCGAAGACCTGAACACCCAGATTGAAAAATCCATCGCCTTCCATGAAAAGGTGTTCGGCGCACCGCCTAAGGGAATGTGGCCTTCCGAGGGCTCGGTATGCCCGGAGATGGTTGCGCTGCTCGCGGCCAACGGTTTTATCTGGTCAGCGACCGATGAGGATATACTCTTCGCCAGCATCCGCCAGGCAAGGACCGGCTCGAAACTCTACCAGCCCTATCGGGTTGCCTTTGACAATGCCGAAATATCCATGTTCTTCAGAGACAGATCCCTGTCCGACCAGATCGGCTTTGTCTATGCAAAGAATGAGCCCCTGCAGGCCGTAAACGACCTCATGCACCACATGGAAAATATCTACAAGGCGGCCAGGGGGTATGACTTCAATCCGTTTGTCCCCATCATTCTCGACGGCGAAAACCCGTGGGAATACTACCCTGATGGGGGCGAGGGCTTTCTCCGGGGACTCTATGAACGCCTGAGCAATTCACAGGAGATCCGGACCTCCCTGTTTCATGAATTCATTGAAGAGAATCCACCACGTCAGGAGATAACCAATCTCTACACGGGAAGCTGGATAAACCGGAATTTTCGCATATGGATCGGCCACGAAGAGGACAGGCGGGCCTGGGAACATCTCGCCCGGACCCGGAATTATCTCGAATCAAAGGGGGCAAAGGCCAACCCCCTCGCCTGGGAAGAGATCTATGTTGCCGAGGGGAGCGACTGGTTCTGGTGGTACGGGGATGATTTCAACACGCCCAATGATGAGGAGTTTGACCGGTTGTTCAGGCTCCATCTGCGGAACTGTTATGAACTGCATGGGGACTCCCCCCCCTCGGAACTCCATCACAGCATTATCACGCCACACGACATAACGCCGCTCAAGTCCCCTGAAGGGTTTATCTCTCCCTTTATAGACGGCGTGGTCTCTCACTTTTTCGAATGGAGAAAGGCCGGATACTACCAGCCGACAGGCGAAAGCAAGAGCATGTACACACGTCTCCCGTACATGTCTGCCATATTTTTCGGATTCGACCTCGACAATCTCTACCTGAGGATGGATTTTATCAACCCGGCGAAAGATCTGGCGGTAAACATCCATATTGTCCAGCCGAAGACCATGCATGTACGGGTACCTGTCGGCGGCACCCACATGACCCTCTATGACACACAGGGAGAGACATTTCTGCCCCTTGCAGAGCTCACTTCCTTTGCCTATCGAAATGTCCTGGAACTGAAACTTCCCTTTAGAGACATCCATGCACCATCGACTCAACGGTTGAGGTTTTATCTATCGCTCCTCAAGGATGAGCTGGAAGTCGAGAGACATCCGGGCTCCGGTTACCTGTCCTTAACAATACCTGACAAAAGTTATGAAAGGGTGATGTGGCATGTCTAAAAGAATCATGCTTGCTTTGTGTATTCACTCCCACCAGCCGGTGGGCAATTATGAGAGCGTTTTCGAACAGGGCGCCAGGGAATGCTATCTGCCCTTCCTGAGGATCTTGCAGGAATACCCCGATATCAGGGTGACTCTTCACTATACGGGCCCATTGCTGGAATGGTTTGAAAAGAACTCACCGGAATTTTTCGACCTGCTTGCCGGGCTTGTTGAGCGATCCCAGGTGGAGCTCATGGGAGGTGGCTTTTATGAGCCCATCCTGCCCGTTATCCCCGAACGGGATGTGGCGAAACAGATCCAGTACACAAAAGACTATATGAAGAACAAGTTCGGTGTAATCCCCAGGGGGATGTGGTGCACGGAGAGGATCTGGGATCCGAGCCTTCCGAAAAAAATCAACTCCGGGGCCTCTGTCGAATACACCCTTCTGGATGACAGCCACTTTCTCTCGGCAGGTCTGTGTCCGGAGGATGTGCATGGGTATTACATAACCGAAAGGGAGGGTTACGCCCTGAAGGTATTCCCCATAGACATGAACCTTCGATACCTCATCCCCTTCAAGGAGCCGCACGAAATCATAGAATACCTCCGCCATTTGAAGTCTCGAGGGGTCAGCGTCGTTACCTACGGCGACGATGGGGAAAAGTTCGGCATGTGGCCGGGCACCTTCAAATGGGTGATCGAGCAGGGGTGGCTGAGGCGGTTCTTTGATGCCATGCTGCAGGTGAGAAATGAGATAGAAATCGCCCCTTTATCCGATGCCCTCGATGCGAACGCGCCGAACGGGCTCGTGTACCTGCCCACGGCCACCTATCAGGAGATGATGGAATGGAGCCTGCTTGCCCCCCAGGGCAGATACTATGAGGAGCTGGTGAAACGGGCGAAAACGGAGCAGGACTGGGGCCGGAAACGGGCTTTTTTACGGGGCGGCATGTGGGATAATTTTCTCTCGAAGTACCGCGAATCAAACCTGATGCATAAAAAGATGCTCAAGGTAAGTTCCCTGGTGCACACCTATGGGGATGGTCAGGATGATGCCATGAAGCATCTCCTTATGGGGCAGTGCAACTGTCCATACTGGCATGGTCTTTTCGGCGGGATCTATATCGGGGCACTCCGGCATGCCATCTATGAGAACCTGCTGAAGGCGGAAGAGCTCGTCGATGAACGGCGCCTCAAAGACTCCACATGGATCATCGAACAGGTCGACCACGATGTGGACGGCTATGAAGAGATCCTCATTTCCGGCAGGAAACTCAACTGCTACATCTCGCCGAACGACAATGCCTCTGTCTTTGGCCTTGAATACAAGCCCAGGCACTACAGCCTCTCCAATATCCTCATGCGCAACCCGGAGATCTACCACAAGGATGTCCTGAATCCCCAGTCACGGAAAAAGAAGAAGTCTGATGAAGAGCCCTTGTCCATTCACGACCTTGCCCGTGATACACCTGAAGAATTCAAGGAACTTCTCGTCTATGACGGTTACCGCAAGAACTCCTTCATTACCCATTATCTCGAATCTCCTGCTTCGGTCGAGAAGATCCTGAGGGAAAACCGGATTGAAAACGCCCTGACCACGCACCTTCCCTTTCAGCTCGTCTCAAAGGCTGCTTCTGAGAAAACCCTCTCTCTGACCTTTGCCGGCGCCCAGGGCCCCCTGGAGATAAACAAGACCTATCTCTATGATCCCGAAGGCACCATCACCTTGAGCCATTCAATCGCTCCCTTGAACGATACTACGTGGATCGTTCTTGAATGGAATTTTTTCACGGTTACCGGCGAAAGGCCCTTTGTTGATGAGCAACCCATGGAGAGCGACCGGGGGGTCTACAGGGCTCACCTCGTGGAGATCAAAGACACCCATAACGGGCTGACCATCAGGGTTGAATCGGGATCCCCCTGGGTTGTCTGCGTTGTTCCCATCGAATGTGTCTCGCAGAGCGAAGAAGGCTTCGAAAAAACCTTCCAGGGGTGGAGCGTCTATTTTATGCTCCAGTGCCAGAGCAGCGTCCCTGATGTTACGCTCAAGGTGTTTTAGAAATGTCTGAGTTAAGGAAAGACCCGGTAGTTGAGCGGTGGGTAATCATCGCCGATGACTCACTGAGGTCTCCTTCCATACTCCACAAGGCTCTCGATTCTGGTGCGGACATGCTGTGCCCCTTCTGCCCGGGGAACGAACACCTTTGTCCCCCTGAGATCTTTTCATCCAGGCCCTACGATTCTGGCCCCGACAATAACGGATGGAATCTCCGCGTGATACCGAACAGGTCACCGCTGCTCATGGTGGAAGAGAATTACCAGCGTCTGGGGGAAGGACTCTATGACAAGATTACCGGGGTCGGGGCAAACGAGGTGATCATCGAGACATCCTCTCATGGCATCCGGCAGGCCCGGATGACCCCGGCTCAGCTTGAAAACCTCTTCTGGACCTACCGCGACCGCATCCATGATCTCAAAAAAGACATCCGGTTACGCTCCATACTCATATATAAAAATTGCGGTCGGCTGGCAGGGGCAACCCTTGATCATGCATATTCCCTTCTCCTGGCGCTGCCCATCGTGCCCAGGGTTATCACCGAGGAAATCGAGGGCGCAAAGAAGCACTTCCACTACAAGGAACGCTGTATATTCTGCGATGTAATACGGCAGGAGATCCAGATCGAGACAAGGATGGTTCTGGAAACGGATTTTTTTGTCGTCATTGAACCCTTTGCCCCCCGGGTGCCCTTTGAAACCTGGATCCTGCCCAAGAGGCATGCCCCCCGCTTCGAGTATGTCGAACCCGGAGAAATCCACGACCTCGCCATCGGGTTCAAGGAGGTGCTGTCCAGGCTGGACGAAGGTCTGAACTATCCCGACTATAATTATTACATCCATACCGCCCCTTTCGGCAATGAATGCGATCCCTATTTCCATTGGCATATTGAAATCCTACCCCGGCTCATGCCCATAACGGGCCTCGAATGGAGCTCTGAGCTTTACTATAATTCCACACCTCCTGAGGACGCAGCGAATTTCCTGCGGTCAATCGTTGTCTTGTCATAGGGGACTCTTTATGCCCAGGTTCTTTGCAGAAATCGACCGATTCCCCGTGGCGTTCATCGAGGGGAGAGATTCAATTCGCCATATCATAGGACCATTGAGGAAGAAACGCGGTGACGAGATCGCTGTCCGCATCGGCAACCAGGGGTATAGGGCAAGGATATCATCTATCGCTTCGGATAGGATCCTGCTGGAAATTCTGGCCGAAGAAATTCTGCGAGACAGAAGTCCTGCGATCATTCACCTCGCCATGTGCCTTATCGACCTCAAGGATCTCGACGATACCATCCGCTCCACCACAGAGCTCGGTGTATCACATATCCATCCGGTCATCTCAGCCAGATCGAACATGCGCACCGTGACCGAGGCTCGATTCGCCCGCTGGAACTCGATAATCATCGAGGCAATCAAACAATGCGACCGGATGACCATCCCCTTGATGCATCAACCCCTGTCTCTGGATGCATTCCTTTCTTCGGAAGCCGCCCTGTCGGGGACGAGGCTGGTGGCCCACAAGGATGCGCGACATTCCCTGCTGGACTACCGGGGAAGAGACTGCTTGATCCTGATCGGGCCCGAAGGAGGCCTTTCGGGAGAAGAGTTGGCCATGCTGGCCGCGCGCGGCTTCATTCCCGTAGGAATGGGAAACACAACCTTGCGGGCGACTACGGCGGCGATATCCGCTGTGGGCATTCTCGGCTGTTGAAACCCCTCCAGGAGACTCTTGCACAACTCCACACCCACAGTTTAAACCGGATTTTACGTTTGAATGGGGGTAAAACTGATCCGTTCAGAGCAGTGATCTCGCCGCCTCAAGCAGGCGGCATAATAGGCATTTATCAGAGGCGGCGAGATCACTGCTTGATGAACGGACGTATGAAAAACAATTTTGCCTGGCACGATCCATATGCCACCGCACTCTTGGAGTGTAGCAGGTATATGTGTACACTTCCAAACGCATACTCCAGGATAAAGAAGGCATCATCCTCTGAAGAGTGGATGATGCCTTTGGTCCGCTAAGGATACTACTTGGTTTTGCCTGTTTGAATACGTGCGAGCGCGGCCTTGGCCTGCTGTTTTTCAGGGAATGGCCTGGTGCTGCTCAAGGATTTTTTCAGGTATGACGCAGCCTCTGCGTCCTTTTTAAGGTCTATGAGCGCCAACGCCATATGGTAAAGGATCGTCGGTTCATCTCCCAGCTTTTCAGAGGCCATCTGAAACTGCCCCAGGGCGTTTTCGGGCAGACCCTTTTTCAGGTAAACGTAGCCCAGGGTGTCTGCTATCCGGGGGTCATCCGGGTGCATGTCTTTGGCTGTCTGTGCCAGCTTCAAAGCCTCGCCCAGTTCGTTCTTGTTCCCCTTTTCTGCAAGGACCCACGCCAGGTTGTTTGCTGCAAGAGCGTTCTTCGGATTCTTGTCGAGGATGTACTTATACACCTTCTGGGCATCATCCAGATTTCCTGCACCTTGATGGAGCAGGGCGAGCATGGTTGCCGCCCTCAGGTCATTAGGATCCTTGTTCAAGATGGACTGGTACTCACTCAGTGCGTTCTTGATCATATTGTTCCGGACATAGTACTGGGCCAAGACATGGTAGAAGAGTTCATTCTTGGGATCGAGTTCAATGGCCTTCTTGATCTCGCCCAGGGCTTCGGCTTTCTTCCCCGAACCCTCCAGCAGCGATGATAAAACCATATGACAGCTCCCCGTGCTGTTTCCGGAGCAGATGCCGCTGACCTTGGCTATGGCCGCCTGCCATCCGATTACATCAGGCGCTGCATAAGCGTACTGCGACAAGGCTTCTTCGTTTTGAGGAAACAGGCTTATCGCTCGTTCGGCAATTGGAAAGGCATTCTTTTTGTCCCCTTGGTCAAGATAGTAACGCAGTTGTGCATGAAGGGTTATCCACTCGTTCGGGGCCTTGTCCTTGAGTGACTCTATGTACGGTAAAGCCCCTTTAGGCCCCGAGGTCCGCAGTGAAGCCAACGCACCGATATAGAGGATATCGGGGGAATTCACCGAATGTCTGGTGAGGAGTTCGGTCTCCTTGAGGGCTTCTTGAAACTCTCCCTGAATAAAGTGGATCTTTGCCATTATCCTGTGAAGCTGGATATTCTTATCATTCTCCTTAAGGGCGTTAAGCACGAGTTCTCGTGCCGTTTTCACATCGCCTTTCATAAGGTATGCCTGGGCACCGTTTGACGCGACATTAGGATTCAATGGCGCGATTTTCAGCGGTTCTTTCAACACCTCAAGTGCCTTTGTGTGGTCTTTTTCATCAATATATATCCTTGCAAGCATGACCTTGGAGGGGATATCCCGCGGGTCCTTCTCAACCGCCTCGACAAGGACGTTCTTTGCCTGTCCGATGTCTTTTTTCTCCAGGTAAAGCTGTGCGATGAAGATCCGGACCTGTGTCGTGTCTTTGAGATCGAGCGCCTTCAGTGCGATTTTCAAGGCCCCGTCCAGGTCACGTTTCTGATGAAGAATGGATGCCTCGAGGAGATAGGGCTCGGGATTCTCCGGCGCACTTTTTTTCATTGCCGAGAGCTGGGCCTGGTATAAATCTTCCATATTGTTTCGCATATAGAACATTGCAAGCGCTACCCCTGCGGTGATATCGCCTCCTGAAACGCGATATGCCTCTTCCGCCAGCTTCCTTGCATTGAGGGTATCCTTCTTGAGTACGTAGATATCGCTTGCTACGAACCGCAGCTTCGTGGATTTCGCGAACTGGGCAGACCCCTTGTTTGCCAGGGCAAGAGCGTCATCAAGCCTTCCAACGGCCATGTACATTTGAATCAGGTTTATGTACATATCCTCCGTAGGGCTGGCTTCTCCCGCAAGGTCCTCCATAACCTTGATTCCCTGATCCCTCTTTCCGCTCATGAAAAGGGATTGTGCCAGCACCTGTCTGGCAAGGGAATTCTTCGTGTCGGTCTCGAGAATAGATGCAGCCTGCTTTTCCGCAAGATCATACCTTTTGGCAAGCAGGAGCATGGAGGCGAGGTATTCCCTTGCCTTTACATTCTTCGGATCAGCCTGAGATGCCTTTGAGAAGGCCCTGTATGCCTCCTGGGGATGACTCAGCTTGAGCTGGACCTCGCCGAGGCTTATGAGTGTCTTCACATCATCCGGGGTAATCTGCAGGGCATTCTGATATTGGATAGCAGCTTCTGCATGCTTCCCCTGTTCTACGTATTTCTGGGCGCTTGCCAGATAGTCCGCCTTTTTTTCCTCAGGGCTTTTTGTACAACCTGCACATACAACCACAATAATAAGTAATGAGAGTAAAACAACCCTCTTCATAATCCCTCCTTTTCCCTATAAGCTTACGATAACACAGTTGACAATGCAGGAAAAGAAACCATTTCTGTTGTCTAACTCCGTTCCCTGCCACTTCGCAGATATTATCGAACTTTGAGCCTTTCATCTTGACGACGAACCGAAGATCCTCGCGGATCCTTTGCCTGGAGCCTCTTCATCTATCCAATGCACGGACAGCACATATGGTCTCATTCAAAAAAGAGTTGCACCCATTGTTAAAATTTTGCATCAATATGTACAAATGGAGCTTGGATTGAACTGGAGTTTTTCATGGACCGGACTGGTTGTTGCTCGCCTATGCTCCGGTTGATGTGAATAATGGATAAGGAGATAAACGCCGTGTACCAGAGCCGGAGCATACACATTGACCATCTTCCCTACAGGCCGTTAGAAGGATTTGCCGAGCCGAAACAAGACCGTTATGGAAGAATATTGTTCAGCATGCCGGAGGTCAGATCGCTTTCAGCACTTGAAATAACCATGAAAGAAAACATTGCAAAAGGCCTCAAGGGACATCCTGTCCGCAATTTAAATGAACCGCTGAAGGTGACGTATTAAGACCTCTTTCGTCTGAAAGGATTCTTGTGCGGGGCTTTCCTTTCCATGAGAAATGAAGGCTTCATCCCAGATACTCATGATAGACTGAAGAAAATCTCCTGAGGTCCTTATATTCCATCACCGTAGACATGGGAAGGTTTGTCTCTTCGAATCCGGACTCCCGTGCCGCGGCTACAGGATTCAGACCGCCCAGCAGGATCACGCCCATCTTGTTCACATCAACAGGGGCCTGGCAGACGGGCTCGCCCATCTTGCCCATGGTGATCACCGGCGTCATGTCCACGTGCTTGAGTTCCCCTATGACCTCCTCGACCCCGTCCCTGCATACCCCGGCTATCTCCGAGAGGTTGGCCAGAATCTTGCCGTCTCCGTGCTGAAGCACGCCCCGCACGGCGGTCATCTTGGCGCTGATAAAGGCCTCGGATGGATCCAGAGACGTTCCCGAATAGTGAATAAGCTCCACGAACCTGGTTGGTTTGTGCTCGCTCATCTGGAGGATACCTCCGAATTTTGATTCCACCGGGATGCCCCGCTTCAGGAGCATGCCGGTAAGCACTATGCTGCACACCGTGGCAAAGCCGATGCTGTCATCAGGTACATGGATGTCGCCGAGGAAACCTCCATCAGGGGCCACGGCCACCAGCTCGCTCACACAGAATCCCTTTTCAAAGGCGGCTTTCATGGCCTTCAATGCGTCCCTGAAGACATCCCGGGGGAAAAATGAGACATTTATTGGCACCATCCCCCTGCCTGCCTTGGCATCAAAGGTGGTCTTGTAGGCAAGGATCTCCATGCGCGAGATGCAGTAGCCCACCTTGTCATGTACCCGGGCGTTCCGGAGCTCTTCAATCCCCTTTGCCGTTATTTCCCTGCCGTCCCGCCTGCCCACGAACCTGGTGAGCTCCCGTTGATCCATAAACTGGAGATGATAACGAACAGCCCTCTCGGAAAGGCTCACGCCATAGTCCTTGAGCCTGCGTGCGATGATGCGTGCACCCACAGACTGCTGCGCCTGATTGAGGATGCGCAGTATGAGGATGCTCTTGCGTTCCATCTCGTCGTAGGTGAACATGACCGTCTCCCCATAATTATCGGTAAGCTATTTCCGTTTATGGTTACACACCCATCCGCTGTGTGTCAACGGCCAATGCCGCGCCGGTGATTGCCGGTTGACATCTCTCCGGTCAGGGCTTAGGAAAAACCATGGGCCGGATCAGGGACAACGTGCTGAAAATCCTCGCGGAGATCCCCGCAGGCGTCACGGTGGTGGCAGCGGCCAAGACCAGGAACGCGCCCGAGATAGAGGAAGCCATGGAAGCGGGCATCACCATCTTCGGGGAAAGCTACCTCCAGGAGTCGCGCCCGGTCATCGAGGCCATCGGCAGCAGGGCCCTCTGGCACTTCATCGGGCATGTCCAGAAGAACAAGGTAAAGCACGTGGTGCCGCTCTTCGACCTGATCCAGACCATCGACTCCCTGGAACTCGCCTCCATGGTGGACCAGCACGCGGCCAGGAACGCCAAGGTCATGCCCGTGCTCATAGAGGTGAACAGCGGCCGCGAGGAGAACAAGCACGGCGCCATGCCCGAGGCGGTGGAGGGCCTGATCAGGCAGATTTCCGCGCTGCCGAACCTCCGCGTGCAGGGGCTCATGACCATGGGGCCCTTCCTGGAAGACTACACGGGGCTGCGGCCGTACTTCAGGGAGACGAAGGCCCTGTTCGAGAAAATCAGGGCGCTATCCATCCCCAATATATCCATGGACACCCTGTCCATGGGCATGAGCGATTCCTTCCGCATCGCCATCGAAGAGGGCGCCACCATGGTCCGCATCGGCACCATGATCTTCGGGGAGCGGCCGTCCTGAGCCTTGGATTTCAATGAAATGAGGATGTTCCACTGCCTGTCGGAATTCTTAACACCTCACGCATGGATCACGGCATGCGCAAAGCGCTGCCACGATAAGAAATACTATACCCTCTGAACAATAACGACCGGCATCCCCACCTGCACACCCATGGTCTGGGCCGCATGAGCCCTGTCAGACACGATCTCGATGGTCCCGGCGCTCCCGCAGATGAGTCCTAAAGCCCCCTGCGGCACACCCGCAAAGGTCCCGTGCATGGCGCTGACGGTTATGCCGTTCACCGTGAGCGACGTCCCCGATCCGAGTCGATCGCAGCCGATGTTCGTGATCAGATTGCCGAAGGTATCGATGTGCACCACCATGGGTGCGGTCACATCGAGCCGGACAGGGTCGGCCTTGGGTATCCCCGGGACACCCAGGCCGTGGCCCCTGAGGAACTTCACCACGAGCGGGGCGAAGATGTCCCTGCCGTGGAAGGTTGCCGACACGGCGCCTTCCGGCCTCCAGGTGATTTCCAGGACTTCTTCGGAAGGATATAAAAACGAGAACAGCCCGTTGTCGGGCCCAATGAAGAGGTGCCCTTCCTTCCTGACGGCAAGGATGGCCCTGTCCGTCCCCACCCCGGGGTCCACCACGGCCAGATGGACGGTTCCTGAGGGAAAATATCGAAAACTCGATGCCAGGAGCCATCCCGCAGAGATGATGTTGAATGCCTCGATATCATGGGTGATGTCGATGATGTCAACGTCCGGGACCTGCGAGAGGATGACGGCCTTTACCTGCGCCACATAGGCGTCTTTCATTCCGAAATCGCTCAGAAAGGTTACGAATCGGCCCATACGGGTTCATTGTAAGCACAAAAACGGCCCAGTCAATCACGATATGCAGGACACGCGCACACCTCATGCCCGGTTATTATCGTAAAAACCTTGCAGATCGGCACGAACAGGACATGTAACGGCCACTTTCATCGCTGAGAGCCCTGAAACTGATCCATCAGGGCTCGTGCCCGTTTCTTTTGGTGAAAAAACCGCCATTACACCCCTTGCAGAGACCCCCTGCTTGTTTTATAAGGGACATGCATGAAAATTTCAGAGCAGAACTGCTTCTATCCGGATGGCTACGTCTATTTCGATCCGGCTTCCCGGGGTTTTGAGCGGGAAGACATCTGGATTGAAGGCCGCATCCACTGCTGGCTCGTACACCCCAAGCAGCTCAATGACCAGAAGTCCCTCCTTGTCCACCTCCACGGCAATGCCGAAAACATGACCTCGCACATCACGGGAGCCCTGTTCCTTCTGGATATGGGCTACCCCATCTTCGCCTTTGACTACAGCGGATACGGCCAGTCCAAGGGCACGCCCTCCCTGGCAGGGATCCAGGACGACGCCAGGCTGGTATTCAGCCACATCTTCGCACACCCGGACAAGTTCGGCGGCTCTGTCTTCGGCTTCGGCCAGTCCATGGGCGCATACACCCTGGCACGCATCCTCCCGGAATTCCCGGGGCTGAGAGGGGCCATTTTAGAGGCAGGCCTGCATTCATTTTACAGCCTCTTCTGCGAGGCCTACCCGGCCATCGAGTGCACCGTGCCGCACGACGGCTATTCGGCGCTCGATACACTTCCTGACAGTTCGGTGCCCAAGCTCTTCATCCACGGCACGATCGACGGTGTGGTGCCCTTTTCCCATTCCATAGCCATGCACGAGGTTGCAGCCGAACCGAAAGACATACTCATCCTTGAAGGGGTCGGGCACATAGACGCCTTCATATCCCGGCAGGCTTTTGCCTACAGGGAAAAGATCCAGCAGTTCCTTTCGCACTACGCTTAGAATCTCGTCCGTTGGTATCCGGGCGGGCTTTTCATGGATTGTTGTTACTTGATGTTTTTAGGGATGGCATATCCCGAAAAAAGGGATAGCGGGCTTAGGGAGGTTTAATACCATGAGGGGGGGGTATACCCCCCCCTTGTTTTATTTCAGTCAGTGAGAGCACTGGTTCTAACGGAAAAGGTTTTTTTACACCCCTTTGACCATACAGTACGGTTATGTTTCTTTACCCCGCAGCCCGGGACTGCCGGGGTTTCTCTCCGGGCTTGTCCATGCTGAAGGCCAGTTCCGATCCTTTCACATCAACGCTCACCGTCGCGCCATCCATGACATCGCCGGCAATGAGCGCCCTGCCGAGTTTAGTCTCGAGTTCGCGCTGGATGAAGCGCTTGAGAGGACGCGCGCCGTAGACCGGGTCATACCCCTCCTTGGAGATGAACTCCTTGGCCGCCTCGCTCAGAGAGAAACCGATCTGCCGCTCGGCGAGCCTCCTGGTGATCTCGTCGGTGAGCAGCACGACGATCTGTTTGATCTCGGCGAGCGTCAGGGCCTTGAACAGCACGATGTCGTCCACGCGGTTTAAAAATTCGGGCCTGAAGTGCATGCGCATCTCGGTAAGCACTACGCTGCGCGCCTTTTCCGAGATCTCGCCGTCCTTGGTCACCCCTTCGATGAGCTCTGTGGAGCCGATGTTGCTGGTCATGATGATGACCGTGTTCTTGAAGTTCACGGTCCTGCCGTGTGAGTCGGTGGCGCGACCATCGTCCAGGATCTGGAGCAGCACGTTGAATACGTCGTGATGCGCCTTTTCGATCTCGTCGAAGAGCACCACGGAGTATGGCTTGCGCCTGACCGCCTCGGTGAGCTGGCCGCCCTCCTCGTACCCCACATAGCCGGGAGGAGAACCGATGAGGCGGCTCACGGTGTGTTTTTCCATGTACTCGCTCATGTCGATGCGGACCATGTTCTCTTCCGTGTCGAAGAGCGCCTCGGCCAGGGCCTTTGCCAGCTCGGTCTTGCCCACGCCCGTGGGGCCCAGGAAAATGAACGAGCCGATGGGCCTCTTGGGATCCTTGATGCCTGCGCGCGCTCGGATGACCGCATCGGCCACGGCCTGCACCGCCTCGTCCTGGCCGATGATGCGCTTGTGCAGGATCTCATCGAGCCTCAGAAGCTTCTCCTTCTCGCCTTCCACCAGCCGGGAGACCGGGATGCCGGTCCAGCGCGACACGATGTCCGCGATCACGTCCTCGGTGACGCTCTCCCGCAGGAGCTTCGTCTCCTTGTCGCCCTCTTTTTTCTCCGCCTCCGCCAGCTGGCGTTCCAGCTGGGGGAGCTTGCCGTGGCGAAGCTCGGCGGCCCTGTTGAGGTCGTAGTCGCGCTCGGCGCGCTCGATGAGACGCTTGGTCTCCTCAATCTCCTCGCGCATGCGGGTGATCTTGTGGATGGAGTCCTTTTCACCCTCCCACTGGGCCCGCATGGTGCCTTCGAGTTCCTTGAGGTCAGCGAGCTCCCTGCGGAGCTCTTCGAGCCGGGCATGGCTTGCCTTGTCCTTCTCCTTCTTGAGCGCAGCCTCTTCGATCTGGAGCTGCATGATCTTGCGGGTAACGCCGTCGAGCTCAGCAGGCATGGAGTCGATCTCGGTGCGGATCATGGCGCAGGATTCGTCCACCAGGTCAATGGCCTTGTCCGGCAGGAAGCGGTCCGAGATGTACCGGTTCGAAAGGACGGAAGCCGCCACCAGAGCGCTGTCCTGTATCTTCACCCCATGGTGCACCTCGAAGCGCTCTTTGAGGCCCCGCAGGATGGAGATGGTGTCCTCCACGGTGGGCGGATCCACCACCACGGGCTGGAAGCGCCGCTCCAGGGCCTTGTCCTTTTCCACGTACTTGCGGTACTCGTCCAGAGTGGTGGCCCCGATGCAGTGGAGCTCGCCCCTGGCCAGCATGGGCTTGAGCATGTTGCCCGCATCCATGGAGCCCTCGGCCCTGCCCGCACCCACGATGTTGTGCATCTCGTCTATGAAGAGCAGGATCCTTCCCTCGCTCGCCTTGATCTCGGACAGGACCGCCTTGAGCCGCTCTTCGAACTCGCCCCGGTACTTGGCGCCGGCAACCAGCGAGCCCATGTCCAGGGCGAACACAGTCTTGTCCTTGAGCCCTTCGGGTACATCGCCGCGCACGATGCGCTGGGCCAGCCCCTCCACGATAGCGGTCTTGCCCACGCCGGGTTCGCCGATGAGGACCGGGTTGTTCTTGGTCTTGCGCGACAGGATACGCACCACGCGCCTGATCTCGTCGTCGCGCCCGATGACCGGGTCCAGCTTGCCCGACTGGGCCTGGGCCACCAAGTCGATGCCGTATTTCTCCAGGGCCTCGTAGGCCGTCTCCGGGTTGTCGCTGGTGACGCGCTGGTTGCCCCTGATGGAGGTCAGTGCCTGCAGAAGCCGCTCCCTGGTGACCTTGAACTGACCCAGTATCCTTGCTGCAGGGGAAGACTTGCCCTCTTCGAGCATGGCGAAGAGCAGGTGCTCCACCGAGACATATTCATCCTTGAGCCGTGCGGCCTCTTCCTTTGCCTTCACCAGGACCCTGCCGAGCCTCTGGGAAACAAGGATCTTGCCGGGCTCCGCCCCCGGCCCCGAGACCTTTGGCCGGCGCTCCAGCTCCTTGACGACCTCGGCCGAAAAGCTGGGCAGGGGGACGTCCATCTTTGCCATGAGCCTCGGCACCAGGCCGTCTTGCTGTTCGATGAGGGCCAGGAGCACATGCTCCACATCGAGCTCCGCGTGGCCGAACCGGGTAGCGGTATTCTGTGCGTTGGTAAGCGCCTCCTGGGATTTCTGCGTGAATTTGTTCACATCCATATATTTCTACTCCTTTGCCCGCATATGAATCGCTGGGGCTCGCAACGCTCACCCCGAGCTATATACCTTGTAGGTCTGAGCGTTTGATATTTCAAGGCATTCTTAAGAAATACCTCTACAAAGCGTCGTATGGATCTGCGGATTTTGTATGCCGGCAGGTTCTACACCGGTATAGCCACGATCGACATTTTTTACCTAAGTAGTCTCCCCTTACATATCTGGTTTATTATTCGCATATACATTGCAGTTCTCGTACAGATTTGATTTAGTGACGCTCATGAGAAGATTTTTTTCATTATAGGGCCCCGTTCTGATTCTCCTCGGCGTGGTCGTGATTGCTACAATTGCGATACAATACACCTTGAATGTACTGGATAATGATCTATGGTTCTACCTGGCGTACGGGCGCTATATCATTGAACATCATACCCTAACCCTTGATCATACCATATTCAGCTGGACCCCGAGAGGTTTGGAGAAACGACAGCTCGAAATCGGGGGATGATAGTCAAAGTGTTCGATAGTCCTCCAGACGTTCATCAGTGGCTTGGTATTCCACAAACCAATCCGCCGAAGGGAGACGTTGCCTGAGAGACTCAGCAGACAGGGTGCATTCTGTGAATTGGCAAACACTCCAAGGACATCCGGGTAGACGTTTTCACACCCGTGCATGTATATTATTAATCCTTAAGTTTCTGATTCATCCCCCATGGGATTGTTATAAAGGCGGTACTCTTAGTTTCTCCCATAGATGTGCGGCCGGTTGAACCGGAAAAAGTCGTCCTTCTCCTCCAGGGCTATGGTGTTTGCCTCGTCATGGAAGTATTGCTGACGGAGCTCATCGAGTCTTTCTTCCTGCTCCTGCCCCTTGTATTGCTGAATAACCGCCTCTCGCTCTTCCATGTATTTCATGCCCGTCTCCCAGCGTCCGGCGTTGTACGCGTCTCTCTGTGCCATCTTTTCGATCTGCTCGGGTGCAAATCCCATGCTGCTGCGGATCCGGTTTATCTCCTGCTGCCGCTGCTCGGGGGTCAACCACTTCAACTCCTCCTGCACCGAGTCGATGCTGAAAAATACCTTTGCCAGCAGCCCTCTCTGGTTCAAAAGAAAGGCCTCGGGTGTACGGGCATACACCTCGCGGAGGGTGCCCTCGTATATGTCCAGCTTCTCGTCAATGGTCATATCCTTCGACTCGTTGAGTTCAGCCAGAGTGTCCTGCACCTTTGCCTTCCGTTCTTCTGTTGCCAGCAGCTCACCGGTCCAGATCTTCTCAGCATCCTCACCGAAAAGTTCATGGCGCTTCTGCCACATGGCGGTGAGCCTCTCGATTGCCGTCATCTTGATGAGTCTTTCCCTGCTGCCTATAAGCCATTGATTATACTGGTCCAGCCTGTCCAGGGTATCCATGATCTCGTCCGCATGCCGGGGGAAGGCCCGCTTGAGGATACCGTAAAAATAGGTTCTGCCTTTTTCCGGGTGAGTGCCTACGACAAGATCCCGGATGCCCAGCAGCGCCGCCTGGGTGCTCTTTTCCGTGATGGTATCACCATAGTATTTGACCAACTGGGCCACGATCTGGTCGCTGAAAGGGTCTCTGTCAAAAGTATCGGAGGGTGCGTTCGCAGATACTTTCCCATGCTTTATGGCGTGAATGATGTTGGGTATGCCCGCTGATCTATCTCCCGACGGGTAAATTAAGGAAAGGAGGGCAAATGAAGCTGCAAGCGCTGCAGCAATGAGAGCTATTGATACAAGTGTCTTTTTCCTGCTCATAGTTGGAGACCTTACATTCTAAAGCCCAGGTTCGACTTTCTTATGCACATGCTGCTTCAGGTCCTCTATCCTAGCTCCTTATAGACAGAAGGGGTTCATGGGGGGGTACCAGCCACCCATGAACCCCTTGTTCCCTTAAAGCTTGGTCTGGAGAATCGGCCAGATCAGGTTAGCCAGTTTGGCTGACCCTGAATCATTGGGGTGGACACCGTCAAAGGTGATATCCGATGAGGTCATGGCCGACCGCGGGTCGATGAATACACGGGAGGCGGGCCCGGCGGTTGCGTTCGCAACAGCCTGGGCCATCTTCGTATCCCCGTATGCAACTGCCTTGTTCAGGGACGTGCTGCCGATCAGGCCATTCTTCAGATTGTAGTAACCCAGATGGATGAGGTTCTGGACGCCGTCCCTGCCCATCTGGTTGAACAGATCCACCATGTCCACGTACACATCGTCGATGAGCGCCTTGCAGGTTGACGAAAGCCCGCTCTCCCACCAGTCGACCTTGCAGTTGTAGGGATCGAACGCCGTGGCCGGGATCAGGATATCGTTGCCGCCTCCGTCCAGCAGGACGGTCTTGATGAAGCTGGAATCGCCCTTTGCCGTGGCATACTGCTCGGCGACATCGATGGTGGTTGCAACGTTGTCGCTCGCGAAATTGGCGCCGGACACGCAGTAATTCCTGAAGGTCTTCCCGGCCTTTGCCTGCAGATTGTCATGGATCTTGCCGGAAAGGGCGAATATGGAGTCACCGAGATTCACCACAGCGTTCAGGTCTGCGGAACGTATCCATGGGGCGCTGAGCATATCCTCACCAAGACAACCGGTAATGAATAATAAACCAACGAATACACACCCTGCGAGAATACACTCCAAACTTCTCCTTCTTTTCATGTGAAACCCCCCTAATCAATGTATTCCATCCATGGTGGGATGGTTGTTTATTAAAGCCCCGTAAGAGATATTCAGAATCCCTGCCCATGCCCGGAACAGGAAAACAGAGCCCTCCCTCTTTAAACAAGAATGGTGCCAGGCTGATATGCAGGGCTCATCTTGTTGAAACTAATGGGGTAATTTCATTTCCTCGTGTCTGCTGCTTGAAAAGATGGGGCAGAACCTACTCAGTGGGAAGAGATACAGAAGGTGATAACTACCTAATTTCAATGCATATTATTATGTTTGCGGGGTTTTAATGCCCCATGTCGGGGCACACTCAACCCATATTTGTTCATCTTGATGAAAAGGGTCTTCCTGTTGATCCCCAGCGAAGCGGCAGCCTGTGTCCTGTTCCAGCGGAAGCGCTTCAGTGCATCCTCGATGATTTCCTTCTCGTAGGACTCCATCATGCTCAGTATGTCCCCTGCCAGGGGCGTCTGTGTTTTTCCTTTTACTGAAGAGCTCTTTGTCCCGGGCAGGCCTGTAATATCGATCTTTTTCATGGACGCATACCGGTGGATGACGTTCTGCAGTTCACGCACGTTCCCTGGCCAGTCATAGTCGAGGAGCTGATTCATCATCCGTCCGGTAATGGGCGGACAGGGCCGGCCGTGTGCTGCTACGAAATGATCGATGAGCAGGGGGATGTCTTCCTTTCTTTCCCGCAGCGGGGGCAGGTAAATGGGGATGATATGGACACGGTAGAAGAAGTCCTCCCTGATGGACCTACCCTCTATCAGGTCCTTCAGATTCCGGTTCGTAGCCGCGATGAATCGCACGTCCGCCTTCCTGGCTTCTGTGCTTCCCAGCGGGGTGAAGCCCCCGCCGTCAATGACCCGCAGGAGTTTCACCTGCATGTTCAGGTTCAGCTCGCCAACCTCGTCCAGGAACAGTGTCCCGCCGTGGGCAAAATCGAGATACCCCGGCTTGTCGGCATGGGCACTGGTGAACGCCCCCTTCTTGTACCCGAAGAACTCGCTCTCTATTATGTTCTCCGGGATGGCGCCGCAGTTAACCGTGACGAACCTGTTTGCCTCACGGTTGCTCATCTGGTGGATGGCACGGGCCACCAGCTCCTTTCCGGTGCCGGATTCGCCGTAGATGATCACATTGGCCCTGGACTCCGCCGCCTTCACTATCGCTTCGTAGACGTCCTGCATCAATCGGCTTTTGCCGATGATGTCGCCGAAACGGTAGCTCCCCTTCAATGAAGACCTGAGCAGGATGTTTTCCTTCTGGAGATGATCCATGCTTTCCAGCAGCACCGTCTCAGTCTGTTTCTGCGTCGTGATGTCGATGAACGAGGCTATCTTCTGCCTGGTGCTTGATATGTTGCCGAAGCGCACTATCATGTCAAACGCCTCTTTCCTGCGGTTCGTTATACGGCACTCGTATTCAGTAGGGGTCTCTCCGGACTCATCGAGGAAATGCTCCATGATCCTTTCATTTTCCTCTTCCTCGATGAATTGGAAAAGACTCATCTTCTCCTCGATCTCGCTTTTCGCATAGCCCGAGAGCTCTTCGAACTTGACGTTCACCATTGAAATGAGCAGGTTTTCCTCGAGTATGACAATGGGCAGCCCGGTGTTTTCGAACACACCCCGGTACCGTGCTTCGCTGGCCACCAGCGAGTTTCTGTCCCTGAGCTTATCTGTTATGTCCCTGACGACGATCCGTATGGCAACAGGCTCGCCGCCTTCATACACCGCTACATCCTTATACTCGTAGCTACGTTCCTCTCCGTTCATCAGCCTGATGTGCTGTATGCCGCTTGCCTTTCCCTCCTGCTTGACCTTCTGAAGAAACAGGAGGACATCGTCCCGGGCGCCTTCATCCACGAAGTCGCAGAGATTCAGTCCGACCACTTCGTCTTTCGATAGGTTGAGATCCTGGAAGCCAGATATGCTGAAATCGATTATTCTGCCCTGGAAGTCACTGAGAATCCAACCCTCGGTGGAAGTTTCCAGCAGAGCAGGTATTTTCTGATCTGCCCCTCCGCCAGACCTATGATTTCCCTGAGTGTCCAGGGCGGACGATTCATCACGGATTATGGCGCCGTTCAATTTCTTGCTGCTGCATGTTTTCATTATAAATGGCCCCGCCCCTACATCAGAGGAGATGAAAAAGCATGATTTCAGATGGAACAATGCATGCTCATCTCACAAGGCGTACATACCCTGTCAGCTGCTATCCTCTTTGGGGGATCATATCATAAATACATTCAATATATTCTTAATCTGAGAATTCAATAATTAAAATTATATCCTAAAATCATCTGTTGCTGCAACTTGATTCTCACGGAGGACTGCACGCCGATTCTAATAGAAATAGGCTCGTTGTCACCTGCGGCGGTCCGATGCTTCCTGTTTTTTATTGGTGGGCATATTGGTAATTTCGAATCTATTCTGTACGGGCTGCCACCCTGTCCCACCCCAGAGAAACCGGCTCGTGCATGATGGAGCGTTCCCTGCCCTGAACGGATATGGTCAGGTGCCCCTCCATGGTCATTCCCAGAATCCTGCAGGGGTTTCCTTTCTCATCAAAAACCTCATGCCCGTCAAGGAGACCGTGATGGAGGAACTCTTCCCGCACCGGGCCGAAGCCGTCTCCGAGATACGTTTTCATCCAGTCGCACAACTTCTCTATGACGGCACGCTTCACCTCATCGACAGAAAAGGTCTCGCCTGCAGCCTGCTTCATGGAAACAGCCCTGTGCACCAGGTCATCGGGCCACTCGGATCTGTTCACATTGATGCCGATGCCTATGGCTGCAACGCCCCCCCTGGCCTCGCAGAGGATGCCGCACACTTTCCTGCCCGAGATGATCACATCATTCGGCCATTTGATCTCAATCTTTTGTTCCGGCATTAAACCGGAAAGCGCCGAGCGGACAGCGACCCCGGCGATGATGGGATGGCGTTCATCGGGCGGTGACACCGTGACGGTCATGTAGAGGTTCTCGCCTGCCGGAGAGAACCACGGCCTGCCCCTCCTGCCCCGGCCTGCGGTCTGGACCCGGGCGCTTACCAGAAGGCCTGGCCTTCCTGCTTCCAGCGCATACCGGTTCGTGGAGTCAACTTCGGCAAGCTCGATTGCCTCGGTAATGACGCCCCTTGGCGGTTCGGACCTCATCACCCCTGGAGCAGTGAGTATGCCTTTTCAAGGCTCTTCAGCTCAAATGCGAGCTCTTCCTTGATCCTGACCTGCTCCTCCACGACCTCTTTTTTGGCCTTTTCCATAAAGTTGGGGTTGGAAAGCTTCTTGAGCTTCTCGTCGAGTTCCTTCTTCACCTTGCCCATCTGCTTTGTGAGCCGCTCGATCTCCTTGTCGATGTCGATGACCCCCTCGAGAGGGACATAGACCTCCAGGCCCTTTGCCACGGCCAGCGCGCACTTCTTCGGGCGGTCGGCATCGCTTGAGATGAACGTGATCTTCCCCACCCGCGCCAGGTCTTTCATATGGGCGATGTTGGCGCCCAGGAGAGACTGGAGCCTGGCATCAGGGACCTTTATGACCGTATCCAGTACCACGGAAGGGGATATTCCCGTCTCGCCCCGGATGCTGCGCACCCCGGAGATGACCTCGATGATGTAGCTCATGAGCTCATCGTCGCCCGCGAAGTCGAACTCGGGACGCTCCTGGGGGTAGGTGGCGATCACGATGGACTGAGCGTCTCTGCCCGGCAGGCACTGCCAGATCTCTTCGGTGACAAAGGGGATCACAGGGTGGAGCAGTTCCAGGATGGATTTCAGCACATAGTGGAGCACCCAGCGGGTATACCGTGCGTCCTCGGAGTTGGAATACAACATGGACTTGGAAAGCTCGATGTACCAGTCGCAGAAGGTGTGCCAGGTGAACTGGTAGAGGACATCGGCCACATCATTGTACCGGTATTCGTCCAGCGCTGCCCGGGCATCCCGGATGGTCTTGTTCAGCTCCGTGAGGATCCACTTTTCCGCAAGGCCCAGCTTTGCCGGGTCCGGACTCACCTCTTTCGGGTCAAAGTCCTTGATGTTGCTCAGCACGAACTTGCCGGCATTCCAGATCTTGTTGATGAAGAAGCGGTAACCCTGGATGCGCTTGTCGCTGATGCGCACATCCCTGCCCATGGCCGCAAATGCGGTGAGCGCGAACCGGAAGGCGTCCGCGCCGTATTTGTCCATCTCGATGATGGGGTCGACTATGTTGCCCTTGGACTTGCTCATCTTCTGGCCCTGCTCGTCGCGGACCAGGGCGTGGAGGTACACATCCCTGAAGGGCACGTCGTCCATGAACTTGAGGCCCAGCATCATCATGCGCGCCACCCAGAAAAAGAGGATGTCGAAGCCCGTGATGAGGACGTCCGTGGGGTAGAATTTCTTCAGCGCCTCGGTGTTCTCCGGCCAGCCCATGGTGGAAAAAGGCCAGAGCCCGGATGAGAACCAGGTGTCGAGCACGTCGGTCTCCTGGGTGAGGGAAGCCGACTTGCAGCTGGTGCATGCCTGCGGCTCGGTCTCGCTCACGATGACCTCGCCGCATTCGTCGCAGTACCAGGCCGGGATCCGGTGGCCCCACCAGATCTGGCGGGATATGCACCAGTCGCGGATATTGTTCATCCACTCGTAGTAGACCTTCTCCCAGTTCCTGGGGATGATCCGCGTCCTGCCTTCGGCCACGGCCTTGATGGATGCTTCGGCCAGCGGCTTTGTCCTGACGAACCACTGCTTGGAGAGGTAGGGCTCGATGGTGGTCTTGCACCTATAGCACTGCCCCACCGGAACCCGGTAAGCGGTCTTGTCCACGAGGAATCCCTGCTCGGACAGGTCCTGCTCAAGCTGCTTCCTGCACTCGAACCGGTCGAGCTTGTCGTAAACTCCGGCATTGGCGTTCATGAAGCCCGACTCGTCGATGATGACGATAACCTCCAGGTTGTGGCGCAGGCTCATCTCATAGTCGTTGAGGTCGTGGGCGGGCGTCACCTTCACGGCCCCGGTGCCGAACTCCTTGTCCACCATATGGTCGGCGATGATGGGGATGCGGCGGTTCATGACGGGCAGCATGAGGTCCTTGCCGACCATGTCCTTGTACCGCTCGTCTTCCGGGTTCACCGCAACAGCGGTGTCGCCGAGCATGGTTTCTGGCCGGGTGGTGGCCACCACCACCTCGCCAGAGCCGTCGGCCAGGGGGTAGCGGATATGCCAGAGGAAGCCGTCGTCCTCCTCGTGCTCCACCTCCAGGTCGGACAGGGCGCTGTGGCACCTGGGGCACCAGTTCACGATGTAGTCACCGCGGTAGATGGAACCTTCTTTGTAGAGCGTGACGAAGACCTTTTTCACCGCATTGGAGAGCCCTTCATCCATGGTGAACCTGATGCGGTCCCAGTCGCAGGAGGCGCCCAGCCTCTTGAGCTGGCTGATGATGAGGCCGCCGTGCTTTTCCCTCCACTTCCAGACCTCCGCAATGAAGTCCTCCCGGCCCAGATCGTGCCGGGAGACGCCCCGCTCGGCCAGAGACTTTTCCACCACATTCTGGGTTGCGATGCCGGCATGGTCGGTGCCCGGCATCCAGAGCGCGTTGTATCCGTCCATCCGCTTGTAGCGGATCAGAATATCCTGGAGGGTATTGTTCAGTGCATGGCCCATGTGGAGCACGCCCGTGACGTTCGGCGGCGGGATGACGATTGCATAGCCCGGCTTGGTTCCATCGTCTTCACGTGCATGGAAGTACTTCTTCTCAAGCCAGACATCATACCATTTCTGTTCAATATCCTTGGGATCGTAATCTTTGTCGAGCATCTCGCACTCCTGCTGAGGTTTGTGGCACTTCTCATAGCATGAACAGGCCTGAAAGGCAAAAGGGTCGCAGGGCAATGTACAGAGTATCAGGAGTAAATGCCATCCGTACTGGCTGAGTTTATCTTCTCAGAGGTGAGCATGTCGTTTAGCCGAAGTCTTGGTGTGCATGTCCTGATCCCTTTGCTCCGGCCATGAACGGAATTGTTTTATTTTATAGGTCCGTTCAGACGCAAACTCTGGCAATGAAAACAAAAAGCCCGGTCCCCTGAAATCTAGGGGCCCGGGCTTCATTCTCTCATAAGGCCTCGGGGCGTGGTGCTGCCGAGGACCTCCTGCTTCGGATCAGACTTTCTTGAGCTTGTCGATCTCTTCGCGGATCACCTTTTCCACAATGCCGGGAAGGGCCTCGCGGGTAGAAGAAACAACCTCCTCGAGGATTTCCTTCACTAACGGCCTGACAATCCCTTCAAGCAGGACGGGCATGTCCTTTTTGAATTCGGTGATAACCGCCTCCTGTATGGCCTCCGTAGGAATATCCACCAAGGGGGCGACCCTGGGTATTTCCGCCTGGACATTCCGGACCTGCTGCTGGGCCAGGGGCATGGGCGCGGCCAGGGGTTCCTCAGGAAACGACGCAGGTGCTTCCTGGGGGACAGGGGTTTCCTGAAGAACAGGCTCTCCCGGAGGTGCAAGCTCTTCCTGGGTGGGAGGCGGCTCTTCCATAAGTGCTGCCTGTTCTTCTTCCTTCAAGGCCGTCTCCTCCTCCATGGGACCCTCACGGAGAAGCACCTCTTCCTCTTTGGGGGTGAGACTTACCTCCTCGGGTTCATCCTTCATTGCCTTGTCGATCTCCGATTCGATGCCGCCCAGGGGCTCTTTCAGGAGATCGCCCATATCTTCTTCCTTTACGGTTTCGCTCCTGGACTTAACGTCCAGGCCTGCAGCGCCCTCGTCCGCCAACACCGTACCGTCTTGCTCGATCTCTTCAATGGACACATCGTAGTCCATGGATATCTCCTTGCCGAGGTCAAAGGAGTCCGGCTCGGTTACCCTTTTTTTCGTGGCAACTGTAGCCTGGGGTTTCTTCGGGGGGCTTCCCTCTTCCAGAAGGTCGGTAAGGTCAATGATATCATCTTCCAGTAAAAGTTTGTCATCCATAGGCGCTCCTTTTCGATCCGTGCTCAGTCCCTTTTAAGGATGCATCCCTTCAGTTCTTCATGCTGGGCTGCCCCGTTGACTCCAGGACGCTCATCCATAAGGGCCCGCTCGTATCGATCTTCTTCCTCCCCTTCATACAGATTTCATTGGGTATATGTACATATACATTATTCCACAGACCAATCAACATGTCGGTTTTGCCGCTCATGCCCGCATGTACCGCCATCTGGGCAAGAAACCCGCAAAAGATGGAGTCCGATGCGTTTGCCACCACGCTCCTGATGACATAGCTCGGGTCGAGATACTTGAGGTTGCACGGGATATTTCTTGAGAGAAAATGACCTTCAATCCTTTCCTTGAGGAAAAGGCCTATGTCATGCTTTTTTACATTGCCCGAGGCATCCTTTTCTTCCGGGAGCTCCTGGAAAAATTTCTGGCCCGCCCCTTCGGCGGCAACCACCACGGCATGCCCCCTCGAGGTGACCCTTTTCTCCAGTGTTTTTAACAGACCTTTTTCCCCGTCCAGGTCGAAGTCGTCCTCGGGCACGAGCACTAAGTTGACGTCCCTGGATGCCAATGCCGCGTTGGCAGCAATGAATCCCGAGTCCCGGCCCATGACCTTCACGAGCCCGATGCCGTTGGGCGCGCCTTTTGCCTCTGCATGAGCGCTCTGGATGACCCTGCGCGCCTCCTCCACTGCGGTGTCGAAGCCGAAGGTCTTGGATACGAAGAGGATGTCGTTGTCAATGGTCTTGGGCACCGAGATGACGGAGCACTTGAACCCCCTGGCCAGGGACTCGCGTGCTACGGCGGAAGAGGCCTTCAGGGTGCCGTCGCCGCCGATGAAGAAAACGATGTTCATATTGAGTCGCTCGATGGCGTCCACGATCTCGGAAATGTCTTGAGACCCTCGGGAAGACCCCAGCACCGTGCCCCCTAACCCGTGGATATGCTCGACATATGCGGGCGTGAGCTCGACGAGAGGGTGCTTGTACCTGGGCATGAATCCCTGGAGACCGTAGGTGATGCCGTAGATGTTTTCCACGTTGTAGGCATAGAACAGCTCAAGGACTATGCTCCTGATGACGTCATTTATGCCCGGACAGAGCCCGCCGCAGGTAACGATGCCGCACTTGGTCTTGGACGGGTCGAAGAAAATCTTCCTGCGTGGACCTGCCAGTTCGAATGATGTAGGTTCTGCTTCACCACTCGCACAATTTCTGAAAAAGGCCATGGAGGTATCAACGATGACCCGATCGCTGTCATCCACAAAGATGGCGGTCCCCCTCACCGGGGATTCCACGGTTTCCTTCCCTAAAGATTGTATCGAGGTGTCTATCGGCTCCGAGATGACGTCATGATTCATGAAAAACCCTCCGTATACGCTTGCCTATCGGCTGTCTGAAGGGGATTCTTTATCTGCCTGGGCTCCGGCAGAGTCTATCATAAAAAGATCCGGGAGCATACGATAACCTCGCTGCGCCATCCTGCGGTAAAAGTTATCGCTGCCTGGCCCTTCCTTGGCATGTGCCTTGTGTGCTATAGCCTAAGGTGTGTCGAAAAAGGACGGAGTTGACAAGACCCAGCAGGAGATCATGGAGGAGATGGCCAAGGCACTGGGCCATTCAGGCCATCAGCTTGAATCTGTCCTGGAAAGACTTCATGAGCTGGATGAACTCATGGCCAAAACCCCAGACGATGCTGAATACAATGCCCTTGTGGAGAAATTCAACGACCTGCACCGACTCGCCCTCATCCGCCGGGAGATGCTGGTGATCCACCGTGAGTCGCTCGGTGTATTCAAGCACTCGTACATCGACCTTTACTACCCCGTCCCGGAAAAAAAGAAGAAAAGGAACAGCAAATGAACCAGCTTGAGCCTTACGACCTCTTTGTCATCGGGGCAGGACCGGGCGGGTATACCGCAGCACTGCTCGGGGCAAAAAGGGGCATGCGCGTGGGCATTGCCGAAGGGTCGGCCTTCGGCGGCACCTGCACCAATACCGGCTGCATCCCGGCCAAAAGCTATATCGAGAGCGTCAATCTCTTTTCCCGCATGAAGAATGCCCAGCGCTTCGGTATTGCCGCCCCGGGTGCGACCATCTCCCTGGAGGACCTTAACAGGCGCAAGACAAGGATCGTGACCCGGCTCGTCAAGGGCATCGAGCATCTCCTTGCCCGGGCAGGGGTGGACATCTTCCGGGGACTTGCCCGCTTCGAATCCGGGAACTCCATCCTCGTGGGAGAAACCCGCGTTGTCTCAAGGTCGACCGTCATCGCCACGGGCTCCCGCCCGAAGCGGCCGGCCCTGTTCAACCTGGAAGGTGTCATGTCCAGCGAGGACATCTTCGCGCTCAGGCAGGCCCCTGCTTCGCTCCTCATCGTGGGGGGCGGCGTGATCGGCCTGGAAATGGCACATGTATTTTCACACCTGGGCAGCGAGGTTACGGTGGTGGAGGCCATGGACAGGATCCTGGCAACCGAGGACGAGGAGGTGTCTCGGGCGCTCGTATCCCTCTACAGGAGGGTCCGGTTTATCACCTCCGCACGCATCACCGGGGTTGACAAGGGCCAGGGATTCACTGTGAAGGTGCAGACACCTCAGGGCAGCGAAACCATCACCGGGGATGATCTTTTGCTGTGCATCGGCAGGGCTCCGGTCATCCCGGACGGCCTTCGCTCCCTCGGTCTCGAGCTGACCCCGGAAGGCGGGATCAAGGTTGACCTTTGCATGCGCACCTGCCTGCCGGGACTGTATGCCATAGGGGATGTGACAGGAACGCACATGTATGCCTATGTGGCATCCAAAGAGGCCGAGGTCGCAGTGGAAAATATCAGCGGAGGATCTGCGACCATTGACTATGCATCGATCCCTTCGGTGATCTTCACCCACCCCGAGATAGCATCGGTCGGCAAAACTGCGGATACCGGCATCATGAAGAAGGGCTCCTTCCCGGTCTCGGCCCTGGGCAAGGCCCGAACCATGGATGAGTCGGAGGGTTTTGCCTCCGTATACACATCCCCTGATGGGAAAATAGAGCGTGTCACCATCATGGCTCCCCATGCCACCGAGCTTATCAGCTGGGCCGCCCTGGCCGTTGAAAAGAAAATGACCCTTTCTGCCTTCCTCAGGCCCCACTACCCCCATCCCACCATGGCGGAGTTGATCAAGGAGGCCGCCGAAGACTGTCTGGGCATGTGCATCAACAAGCCCTAGGGTCCCTTTTGCCTGCCATGCGCCTGCTCCCTGGGTCGACAGCGGGACAGCCCCGGCTCAGAAGAGGGTAACCGGGTCGTTCCCGGGCTTCTCAGCCTGCTATGCGCTTGACGGATTTGTCTGCGATAAGGTCGTTCAACTCCTGCATCAGCACGCGCTCGTGGGCGTCCACAACACCGTCCGCATGGATCAGCTCGATGATCTCCTCATACTCGGAATTTTTAATGACATGGTCGTCGATGGCCTTCTTGATGACTTCTTCAAGTTTTTTGCCGCTCTTGGTAAGCATCTTCCTCGTCTCCTGTTAAGTATTATAGTTCCCTGTAGTTACCATGAGCCGGATCTTTTTCCAACAGGCAACGCTGCCATGGCAGCGTTGTGCTTGCGCCGACCAGGGGGGCCTGCCCATGGACTTCACCTCATCAGGAGCAGGCTGAGCGCCATCACGACCATCCCGGCGATGAGCCCGAAAATGCCATCGTGGCCTTTCCCGTAAGCCCTGCTTGTGGGCAGCAGCTCATCGAGGCTTATGTAGACCATAATGCCCGCCACGCCCCCGAAGAGCACACCCATGACCTGAGGCGGGATGACCCCGGCCTCCGTGCCTGTAAAAAACCGCAGAGCCAGATAAGCGATACCCGCCCCGAACGGTTCCGCCAGTCCGCTCAGAAACGAATAGACAAAGGCACGTCTGCGATCCCCGGTGGCATAGAAGATCGGCACGGAGACACTTATCCCTTCGGGGATGTTGTGCAGGGCGACCGCCAGTGCAATGGCAACGCCCACCCCCGGGTCCTTCAGGGCGGCAAGGAATGTAGCCAGGCCCTCGGGGAAGTTGTGCACGGAAATGGCGAGAGCCGTAAACAGCCCCATGCGCATGAGCTTTCCATTTCTCTTAAGTCCCGTATCCCCCTTGGAAGGGTCTTCTCCAGCAGGTCCTGTCCCGTCGGCAGGAAGGTGCAGCCATGCCGTCTCCTGCTCCGAGTGTGTCTCATGGGGGTTGCTTGCCGCCGGGACGAGGTTGTCGATGACGGCGATGAGAAGTATGCCGCTGAAAAACGAGGCGGTATTCACCCAGGGCCCCCAGGTGGGGCCATAGATCATGCTGAGTGATTCGAGCCCCTTGTACAGGATCTCGCCAAAGGATACATAGAGCATGACCCCGGCGGAGAACCCCGTGGCCACGGAGAGGAACCGGTAGTCGGTCCTTCGGGCCGTGAAGGCGATGATGCTCCCGATCCCTGTGGCCATGCCGGCAAACACGGTAAGACCAAAGGCGGCCAAGACATCATTCATGTTCTCATAACCCCCTCAAAAAAACCTTTTCGACTGATTATACCGCCCCGGCCCGGCCAAAACAAGCCCGCCGCCCTGGGGCCCGGACCGCATCGGTCTTTGTACCCCTTCCCTTATGATTCGCTCAAACCGTGGACAGTTCTTCCCTAAACCGCTATCATGGAGCCAAAGGGGAGGGAGCCGCATGCAACACCCCCAGAGAAAAAAGGTCTGTGTCCTCGGGTCCGCCGCAGCGGGGAAGACAAGCCTTGTGGCGAGCTACTCGGGCGATGGTCTGTGCGACACGTACCAATCCACCCTCGGGGTGAGGATCACCACGGCTGTGGTTGCCATCCGCGAGCGACTGAGGGAACTCGTGGTCTGGGACATCAAGGGCGAAAGTGAGTTCTATCACATCCCGCAGGTGTACCTTACCGGGTGTGCGGGCTGTATCTTCGTGGCCGACGGAACACGGGCTTCCACGGTTCGGACGGCCCTGGACCTGCGCGATCGCCTAAAAGACTCATTTGGTGAGATCCCGGGCGTGCTCCTCATAAACAAGAGGGACCTCTTCGATATCTGGGAGGTGGACGAGCCTCTGCTTTCATCTCTGCGGGAGCAGTTCGGAGAAGTTTATCCCTGCAGCTCCCGTGGAGGGATCACCCTCCATACGGCCATCGAATCCCTTGCCAAAAAGATGTGGGGGGTGAAATGATGCGCCTCCCCTCGGAACTCGCCGACTATCTTGCAGAATACTCCCTTCAGGCCCGCAATCCGGCATATCTTGTGGTGGGAAAAAACGAGCGGCTGGAAGACTTCCGGGGGGAGCTTGCCCTGTATGGGATAGGAGCGGTGGAGACGGGATCCGCCGTTCTCGATCAGATCCCCTTCCTTGAAGGACTGCTCCCCCTGAAGCACTCCCCCCTTGTGCTCCCGAGTGTCCAGATCGATAGGGGCATCTACGCTGATATCCACATCATCAGGCGCGGCCAGACTCACTGGGTGCTCTTCCTGTCTGTTACGGATGAGGAGCTGCTGCACCTGCACCTCTTTGAAGAGGCAAACGAATACAGCATATTGCGCGACAAACACGCCCGGATACTCGAGCAGTACCTGGGAAAAGAACTGGTCAAGGCCCTTGGCGAAGGGAAGATTCAACTCCGTGAATCAGGCGAGCGAAGGCAGGTGAGCATCCTCTTCGCAGACATCCGCGGGTTCACCTCTTTCAGTGAGGGCAACCCCCCCGAAGCGGTCTTTTCAACGCTGAACCGCTACCTGGATGCCATGATCCCGCCCCTGCTAGAAGAATCGGCCGTGGTGGACAAGATAATGGGCGATGCCGTCATGGGGGTCTTCGGGATCCTCACACAGTCCGTGTCGCCCCCCCACCAGGCCGTGGTGGCGGCCATGAAGATCCTGTCCGCCGTTGAGAACCTCAACGCCTCGCAACGGGCCTGTGGTGCAGTGGCCCTCGAGGTCGGCATCGGCATCTCGAGCGGTCCCGTGGCCGTGGGGATCCTGGGCAGCACGGCGCGCAAATCCTTCAGCGTGGTAGGCCACCATGTGAACCTGGCGGCGAGGCTGCAGGAGAAGGCCAGGCCGTCAGAGATCCTGGTGGACGAAAACACCTTTGAAGAGATCGTGGCCTTTCAAAAGGGCTTTCAGGAGACCGCCATCGGACTCAAAGGTCTCTCGGACAGGGTACGCGTCTTTTCTTACCGCAAGAGGTCCACGGCCTGACGAAACAGGGGCCAGGGTCATGCGCAGTCAAGGGCCAGGAATCATTGCCGCCCACGGGGCCGTGATCTTTTGCCCGTCATCACGAGAACCATGAGCACCAGAAGCATTGCCGCCCACAAGGAGAACGGTGAATCGTCCACCGTGGTTGCGGTTATGAAGCACATGCTGCCTTCCGAATCGCCCCCGACACCCAGCCCTGAGGGGTCGATGATAATGCCGTTAGCAACGCCGTCGGCATCCCCGTACTCGCGGTCACCATCCTTTAAGCGGACGGTTACATTCATGCGGTCTTCGCTGAATGCCGCGTGTGGGTATACCCTCCACCCCGAGGCTTCATCATACATATACCATTTTGCGCCCGGGGGGGCCGGCTGGGACAGATACACGACAACCTCGGCAAAATCCCCTGGACGATCAACTTCTGCCCTGAAATCTATGAGGCCGAAGGGGAGGTCATAGGGCTTGCCTTGGGTATCCTCAATGGTTGAAGGGTCTATTGATTTGAAAGCGCTTATTGCCCTGCAGTTTGTCAACATCTGCAGGCTCACGTATTCTCCTCCCACCAAGGTCAAAAGGGACTTTATATCGGCCTGCATACGGTCGTAAACCCCGTTCATATCCAGATCAATTTCTTCAGATACAATCAGTTCCTGATCGTCGGGTATCCCGTTCATATTCATATCCGCGGAATCGTACTGAACGGTTGTGAATGCCACCGGGTCGGACCACTCCGAGGCTGTTCCGTCGGCTGCAAGGTAACGCACCCTGCAGTAGTGCTTCATCCCCACACTCAGAACCATTTCGGGTACGAGAAGGCCGGTTCGGTACCTTGCGGTCGTCAGATCAAGGAGTACCTCTCCATCATCATTGCTGATCTCCCACTGGACCTGCGGGTAATCCTCGGCAAGGGAGGTTGTCTTTAGCATTGGCCTCAAAGGAACCTCGATCTGATTGTTTTCCGGCGAAATGATCTCGGGTTTTATGCCTGAAATGTCGTCCGGGACCGTCCGGGCGTTTGCGTCATCACTTTGCGCCGGAGTCGTGTCGGCAGGTGCAGCCACTGCCTCCACAAAAGATGCCGCAGCCTCCGGTCCGGGCACGGGTGAACTCACCAGAAAGATCGAGGCGGTAGCCGGAGAGTTCATCCAGTTCCCGGCCGCGTCCTTGAAGAGGACATAGACCGTCTTTGCCCCGTATCCGCTTGAGAGCGTCCAGATTATGCTGGGGGCAACGGATGTCTCGTCGGTATAGTTTATTCCGTCATTGCTGAACTTCATGGCGGTTACCGCGCCGCCCGCATCACTGAAATAGAGGCTGAGGGTCACCGTGGTGCTCGACGTCGTCTCGGCACCTGTGTTTATCAACAGGCTCCCCGTAGGGGGGGTGGTGTCCGTGGGCTGCACTACTGCCGGGACATAGGCACTTATCTCAGTTGAACGGACCGACTCATTCCCGGACAGGTCGAAGGAAGTCACGGCAACATAGTAGGTATATCCGTTCTGGACGTTACTTATAATATAACTGGTGGCATTCCTCACGGTTGCGACATTGGTGTATACCCCTGACCGGGTACCGTAATACACATTGTAGCCGTCCAGATCAGCGGCCGGCGTAGCATTCCAGGACACACGGAGAGAAGCGGCAAAGCTCAGGGAGGAAAACAGTGCGACAAAGAACAGAATGCATATGCCCACGCATCGCAACTTCCTCATATTATTAACTCCAATCAATAAAATATAAGAATAAACATTTTTACTAAGGCAATATCCGGGCCATAATATAGTTATCGTTTTTTCAATGACATATCTTGAAGGCCTTAGGGTTTTGTTACAATATCGTACGCAGGCTTGGTAAATTTCGTAACCGGTTTGCTCAATGTCTCGTGTTCGGGTGTGGATTGCGCTTTTTATCCTGCTGTTTTCATTGTTATTAATTTTAACATACATTCTTTCCAGAGGTATTATTAGGTCTCTATCAACCGCCCCTGTCTTTCTCTTTTCTCTCACCAGAATCGCCTTGCGAATCTGCCCATATCTACTGAATCCCCTCCCGGAAGAAAGCCTTTCCAGGTGGATTATTCGTTATATTTGTTTAACTAACTGTTATTGCTCATATAATATAATGGGGCTTATATTTCCATTCTGGCTTTTATCCTTTTTAACATTAATGCCTTATCATTAAAAATAGCCTCTGTGTGTCGGGTTGTTGCGCCGAAATATAAGCCGGTCGATCCCTGGCCTTGGAATACTTGACGGGCCCAAAGCAGGGCTAGAGAGAAACAGAGAACTGTTTAACACATTGATAATATAACATTAAGTAACATTATGATAATAAGCAATATTTATATATATAAATATGGATATTGTTATTGGTCGCAACTTTTAATGTAATTAGAGTTGATATAATAAGAAGTTAGCGATGGTCGTTTGCCCTAGCAATATCAATGCCGACACATCGAGTTCCTGAAAGATATCTTTGTGTATCCTTGAGAAACGGTTCAACTCGATTGTAGGGAATACTGTTTCCCATGAATTAGTGACTCCTCGTAAATCTAGCCCTGTGAACAGGGTGACCGCGGTTCAAAAAGAATCCTTTTTATTTCGCCCCTGGCGCATTTTAACAGGAGGGTCAGTGTGATCGTATCACCTTGATGCGTAATGAGGCTCTCAGAGCAAAACCCGCAGGGCCATGGCCGGAGAAAGGGATGGCCTGAATGAGCATGGATTAGTGATCTTTGGTTTTGAAAGTTCATGCAAGCTGAACATGCCCGGCGTTGCGGATTGAGCAGAGTTACGCCACGGCAGTAGCTTCCAGCTCAACAAGCAACTCTGGAAATGCAAGGCGGGTTATCCCAAGAAGCGTCTCTGTCGGCTTAACGCCTGCAGAGGCAAGACGTTTTCCCAGTACATCGAAATTCTGGACCAGGGAATCAACATCCACCGTGTATATTGTCAGGCGAACAATATTGGCAAGCGTCATACCGGCTTCTTTGAGCACAGATTCAAGGTTGTCTAATGCCAGTGCAGTTTGAGCACGAATATCACCGGCATGTTGCGGGATACCATCTGCATTGATTGCTGTCTGGCCGGAACAGAACAGAATTCGCGGTTGTCCTTCGACGAGTTCTCCTTGGCTGAATCCATAATGAAGTGACCATGGCCAGGGGTTTATCGCAGTTCGTTTCATAGTCGGCTCCTTTTATTGTTTTCTTGTCACATAACGCTGGGCATCAGCCGCGCGAGGCAGCGCGTCGGCCTGCATGCCCTTGTTAGTCGGTAATGCTTTTTGGCAAAACGGGATACTCCGTATAGTTGATGAATCTCGGATTCCCGTTCTCGTCACAGACCCACCTGGGAATCTTCCCTGTCGAATGAAATAAGCTCTCAGCATCTTCGCCCAAATAGTGACTCAAATACTTGAGATAGATCTCAATATCCCATCCCTCAAAATATGGCTTATGTGATAGACCGCCCAATGGCATTTGATGAACCTCATGTGTATTTCTTTGAAGGATTATGTGCTTCGGAGTTCGGGTTGCTAGCGTAGACCGATAAGCCACGATTGCACACAATTCGCGAAATTGAATCGGGTGTAAGTCAAGTCTTTTAATTCCGGAGAACTGTTCCTCCATTGACTGTTCTGCTCCTCCGTCTGCCAAGCATGCAATGAAGCCAGTTCTGCCTACCCTACATCCAACAAAAAGAGTATCTACATTGTCGCAGAAGTCCCACTCAAGGGCAGGCATAGGTAGTTTCTGCATTGTGAAGACGTGGACCGATGCAGGACAGAAATCAACACACTCAATTGTCTGCCGGACTTGCTGCAAGAAGAATCGATGCATTTTGTAACGGTCAAGTATTTCGGGAGTGACTATTGTTCCTTGAGATGGATCTGACCGATCCAATAGCAGAGTCAGCTCCTTGTAAAGAAGGCCGTACAGAATCTTCCCCAGCCATAGAAATAGGACCATCTTGCCCAATTGTTCGACTGATTGTCCACCATGATCAACAGTCTGAGAAAGGGAATCCTCTATCGGTTTAAGCCGATACTTGTTGCAGTCGTCACAACATGGAACGGTAAGATTCCTATAAGGCAAGCGAGTTCCATTAAGGAGAACAACATGTTGATCCCAGAGATTATACCTTCTTTGTGCCCAAGTAGGAACCACATGCTCTCGCGTGTAGTTTCCCGCCAGAAGACTTTTTCCACACAAGAAGCACTTGGCTGTGGGTGATGAGAAATCACCAATTTCATCAAGCAACTGCTCAAGTGTGTCGTTGTCTTCAGTTCCAATCGTTATCATAAGGCTCTCTGCCCAACGACAGAGATCAGCTGCCCGGCGCTTGCGCTGGGTCAGCTGGATTGACTTGTTCTCTGTTCCTTCTTCCGTATGCCTCACATTCTCCTATAAAAGGACAATTAGGGTTTTCATCCTTTTCGAACCATTTAAAAGAATCACATCTTCCACTGTTGAAATCCTTTGCTTCACTTGGACGTACCCATCTAGAATATACTCGGCCACCGAATATCCCGCACATTTGCCAGACTTCACGGTCTTCCAGTGTTCCATTCAGGCAATGAAATACCTTTCCCATAAACTGGTTAATTCCGGCCATCAAATTATCGATATGTGAAAATATATCCTCTATTACGAATGCCTTAGTGTTTGTTCCCAATCCTCCGTGCATGTAAAAAACCTTTCCTGATTTGTCATCGAGATGGCAGGACCCGATATCCGAGTGTGTTAGTGCATCTCGCATTTTCCTGAAATCCGAATACCAGTGTGCGCATGCAAATGCGTCTCGAATTGGTGCTGGTAAAGTTTCTGCGACTTTTCCCTCTACGATTGCTTGGAAAAACTTACGAGTAGACTGCTTAACTCCTCGATGATCTCGATATATGAAAGTAACAATTTTCCTAGTGCAATCTATTGATGAGTATAATTCAAGCAATATACACTCGATGAGAGCAGATAATTCCTTCCCGCGTTGTGCAGGAGTATAGCCAGACTTCTCAAGTTGCTCCTTGTCTTCCTGGAGTTTGGTAATATGCTCACGGGCAACTTGTAGCAAAATATTAGCTTTGTGAAAGTGGTTTGCTGCGCCTGATAGAGCATACTGGATATCCGGTGTAAATGTATAGGTTCCACGGTGAAAATTCCTGAAAAGATCCAGCGTCCCCCACCTATCGGGTGCAAAAGATATAACTATGCAATTAGGAGTACTCATACTATGTCAGCGAACAATAACTATCCCGCACTTCTGCCTCGGATAATTAATTAACCGACGCACAATTGCAGTATATAACGATATTCGCTGCAAAACATTCCCCTGTTAAAACCGACTAATTGAAGTATTGACCATAGCTTAATTAAACCTGTTTATTCAATATGATATCTCAATCCCTTGTTCCCATTTAATACGGTCGCTCGTAACCAGGCAGCACTAATAAATCACTACTATGGTTATCCGCCCGACCCCTGCCGGGGTCGGGCGTTCATATCAGGTAATCTCGTAGGTGGGTATGTAAACCGCTTAATCCGCGTCTTCTTCGCTGACGTACTTCGTGAAATCAACGATCTTCTCGTCTTCCTTCATCCTTATGGCGCGCACGCCCTGGGCAGAGCGCGTCCGCGTTGTCCTGATCTGGGAGACAGGCATGCGGATGATCTGGCCCGAGGTGGAGATGATCATGAGCTCGTCCGTGTCCTTCACCACCCTCACGCCCACCAGGTCGCCCGTCTTCTTGGTGCTGTGCATGGTGTACACACCCTTGCCCGCACGGTGCTGCACCGGGTACTTGCTCACTGCCGTCTTCTTCCCGAATCCATATTCGGTCAGGTTTATCACCATGTCTGTGTCGCCCGTGATCACGTCCATGCCCACCACGGCGTCGCCCTCGTCGAGCTTGATGGCCCGGACGCCCTGGGCCTGGCGGCCCATGACCCGCACCTGATCGGCCGGGAAGATGATGGCCTTGCCCGCCCTTGACGCCACGATGATGCGGGTGCTTCCCGTGGTCAGCCGCGCCGAAATCACCTCGTCGCCCGGCTCTAGCGTGCAGGCGATGATGCCGGTTCGCATGATGTTGCTGAAGCTCCTGAGCTCCACCCGTTTGATATTGGCCATGGCCGTCACCATGGCGACCTCGGCCTCCATGTTGATGTCCGTGGTCACTAAGATGGCGCAGATGCGCTCGTCCTTCTGTATGGGCCTGACGTTCACGATGGGCACGCCCTTGAGCGCCCGGTCGCGCTCGGGGATCTCGTAGACCTTGGTATGGTAGACCCGGCCCTTGTTGGTGAAGTAGAGGATGGAGGTGTGGTTTGTGGCCACGAAGATGTGCTCGATAAAGTCGTTCTCGCCGGTCAATGCGCCCTTCACTCCCACTCCGCCGCGCTTCTGGGTCCGGTATTTGTCCAGCTCGGTGCGCTTCACATAGCCCTTCCTCGTGATGGTGACCACCATCTTTTCGTCCGCTATGAGGTCTTCCATGTTGAATTCGCCGATCTCTCCCTTCAGGATCAGGGTTCGCCTGGCGTCCGCATAGTCGGCCTTCACCTCTTCCAGCTCTTTCCGGATGACCTTGAGCAGCTCATTGCGGTCGGAAAGGATGAGCTCGAGCCGCGCGATCTCTTTGGTGAGCGCCGCATGCTCGTCGGCGAGCTTGTCGCGCTCGAGGCCCGTGAGCCTCTGGAGGCGCATGTCCAGGATGGCCTGGGCCTGGATCTCTGAGAAGCCGAAGCGCTCCATCAGGTTTACCTTCGCCTCCGGCGGGCTGGCCGATGCCTTGATGAGGGCGACGATCTCGTCGATGTGCTCCAGGGCCTTCAGGAGTCCGTCCAGGATGTGGATGCGGTCCTTGGCCTTGGCCAGGTCGAAGAGGCACCTCCTGGTGACCACCTCCTCGCGGAAATCGAGGAAGGCCTGAAGCATCTGCAACAGGCCCATGGTGGCGGGCCTGTTGTTGTGTATGGCGAGCAGGTTCATGGAGAACGAGGTCTGGAGCATGGTGAGCTTGTAGAGCTGGTTCTCGATGACCTCCAGCGGCGCACCCTTCTTCAGCTCTATGACCACGCGCATGCCGTCCTTGTCCGACTCGTCGCGGATGTTGGCGATGCCGTCTATCTTCTTTTCCTGGGCCAGGAGCGCGATGCGCGTGACCAGGTCGGCCTTGTTCACGGTGAAGGGGATCTCGGAGATGACGAGCTTCTCCCGGTTCTGCTCCTCCTCCCGTTCCACCTTGCCGCGGACAACGATGATGCCCCTGCCGGTGCGGTAGGCCTTTTCTATCTCTCCCTCGGAGATGATGATGCCGCCGGTGGGAAAATCGGGACCGGGGATGATCTTCATGGCCTCGGGCAGGGTAAGATCCGGCTTGTCCACCAGGGCGATGAGCGCGCTCATCAGCTCGGAGGCATTGTGCGGAGGGATGCTGGTGGCCATTCCCACGGCAATACCGCTCGACCCGTTCAGAAGCAGACCCGGTATCCTCGTGGGCAGCACATCGGGTTCCTGCAGGGTTTCGTCGTAGTTGGGGTGGAATCCCACGGTATTCTTTTCCAGGTCGGCAAGCATCTCCTCGGCTATGCGCGACATCCGGATCTCGGTATACCTCATGGCAGCGGCCGGGTCGCCGTCCACGCTTCCGAAATTGCCCTGGCCGTCCACCAGGGGATATCTCATGGAAAAAGACTGGGCCATGCGCACGATGGCGTCATAGACAGACTGATCGCCATGGGGGTGGTACTTACCAATGACATCACCCACGATGCGGGCTGACTTCTTGTAGGCCTTGGTATGAGTATTACCAAGGTCCTGCATGGCAAACAGGATCCTTCTGTGCACGGGTTTGAGGCCGTCGCGCACATCAGGGATGGCGCGACCGATGATAACGCTCATGGAATAGTCCAGGTACGAGCGCCTCATCTCCTGGTCTATGGCAACTGTGTTCGTACTCATGCAAACTCCTCTTTCTTAGGTGGAAAACTAGATATCAAGATTGGATACCTTCAGTGCATTCTTTTCGATGAACTCCCTCCTGGGCTCCACCTCGTCGCCCATGAGGGTGGAGAAGATCTGGTCGGTCTCCAGGGCGTCGTCGATGGTTACCTGGAGCATGGTCCGCCTCGCCGGGTCCATGGTGGTCTCCCAGAGCTGTTCCGGGTTCATCTCCCCCAGGCCCTTATATCGCTGGATGGCGTAACCCTTCTTGGATTCATCAAAGATCTTCTGGGCCGCCTCTCTGAGGTTCGTCACCTCATGAACCGTATCGCCCTTGATGACCTTGAAGGGCGGCTTGCCGATCTTCTGGAGTTGGTTGTGGATCTTCTGGAGCTCCTCGAAGCCCTTGGATTCTATGTAGCGCCTGTCAACAGGGGTCGCCTTGCGTATTCCGTTCTTGATGGAATAGAACACGATGTGGTCTTCAAAGATTTCGCAGCTCACCGGGCCGATATGCGGGAACCATTCGCTGATTATATGGAGGATTTCGTCCCTGATCCGGGCCGGGTCGAAATTCGAGGCAATGAGTTCTTCGCTCACATACGAGACGGACTGGACGATCCTGTCATCCATCTGCCTCTGCTCATAGTTCACGAGGATATTCTGCCTGCGGGTGATGAGCTTCAGATACCGGGCAAGCTCTGTGCCCGTGATCTCCACAGCGCCTTTCAGGATGATGTCCTTGGTGATGCCCTTCACGAGAAAGTCATCGAGCACCTCTTCGTTCAGGACATAGTTCACCTTCTTGCCCTTGGCGAGCTTGAACAGGGGAGGCTGCGCGATATAGAGATGCCCCCGTTCGATGATCTCGGGCATCTGCCGGTAGAAAAAGGTCAACAGAAGGGTCCTGATATGGGCTCCGTCCACGTCGGCGTCCGTCATGATCACAATGGAGTGGTACCTGAGCTTGGACACATCAAAGCTTTCGGTGCCTATGCCGGTGCCCAGGGCGGTCACCAGGTTCTTGATCTCCTGGCTGGACAGCATCTTGTCTATCCTGGCCTTTTCCACGTTCAGGATCTTTCCCCTCAGCGGCAGGATGGCCTGATTCTTCCGGTCTCTCCCCTGCTTGGCGCTCCCGCCGGCGGAGTCGCCCTCCACGAGGTAGAGCTCGCAGAGCGCCGGGTCCCTCTCCTGGCAGTCGGCGAGCTTTCCGGGCAGCAGGGTGCTCTCCATGGCGGTCTTTCGCCTGGTGAGCTCCCGTGCATGGCGGGCGGCCTCCCTGGCCTGGGCGCTGTCCAGGATCTTCTTCACAATGGCCGCGGCCTCAGTCGGGTTCTCGTTCAGATAGGCCCCCACGGCCTCGTTGGTGATGCTCTCGGTCAGTCCCTGGATCTCCGAGTTTCCGAGTTTGCCCTTGGTCTGTCCCTCGAACTGGGGCTGGGGGAGGAGAACGCTCACAACGGCGCACAACCCTTCGCGGGTGTCATCTCCCTGGATGGCTATCTTGGCATTCTTGAGCATTCCCTTGTCTTTTGCATACGCGTTGATGGTGCGCGTCAGGGCCTTGCGGAAGCCAATGGCATGCGTCCCTCCGTCGTGGGTGTTGATGTTGTTCGCAAAGGAAAACAGGCTCTCGGAGTAGGAGGTGTTGTACTGCAGCACGCACTCCACCACCACATCGCCTTTATTCTTCTTGAAGTAAATGGGCTGGTGAATGGGTTTTTTCTTGGCGTTCAGAAAGTTCATGAAGTCGAGGAGTCCGTCTTTGTAGAAATAGGTAACAACGGTTTCCGCCCGTTCGTCCTCAAGCTCTATCCTGAGACCCCTGTTGAGAAAAGCCACTTCGCGTAGCCTGTTGGAAAGGATGTCGAACTCGAAGGTGGTGGTCTCGAAAATGTCGGCATCTGGCTTGAAGTGTACCGTGGTGCCCCTCTTGTCTGTCGGCTCAAGTTTCTTCAAGGGGCTTACGGGTACTCCCCTTTCATATTTCTGACAAAACCGGCTTCCTTCGCGGAAGATGTCTATTTCCAGGGATTCGGACAGGGCATTCACTACCGAAACGCCCACCCCGTGGAGTCCTCCTGACACCTTGTAGATGGAGTTATCGAATTTGCCTCCTGCGTGAAGCGTTGTCAGGACAACCTCTACGGCCGATTTTCCGGTCTCCTTGTGTATATCCACCGGAACGCCCCTTCCATTGTCCATAACCGTGATGCTCTCGTCCATGTGGATGATGACCTTTATCGTGTTGCAGAATCCTGCTATGGCTTCATCCACGCTGTTGTCCACCACCTCGAAGACCAGGTGGTGAAGCCCCTGGCTCGACGTAGAACCTATATACATGGCCGGCCTCAGCCTTACTGCCTCGAAATCGCCGAGTACCTTGATATCATTTGCTGTATACTCTTGCATGTTCCTTCCTCTTGCGCGTCTATTTAAAACCTCATGGGCATAATGACCCACTTGCCTTCCTTATTTGCGCTGTCTGTTATGAGACAAGGTCCCTGGGGTCCTTTCAGCCTTATCTCCGCTTCTCCTTCTATGAAGGAAAGGCAATCCACAAAATATCTCGGGTTAAAGGTGATCTCCACCTCATCTCCCGAGTGCTCGCTTACAATAGCCGTATCCACTTCCCCCTGCTCGGGGTTGTTGGCATAGATCGTTGTCTTGTCCTTGGAAAAGGAAAATCTTACGCAGCTAGCCAGTTCGGACACCATGGCAACACATACCTTGAGCACACTCACCAGCTCAGAGGCATTGATGCGGGTCATGATGGGGTAGGTGTCCTCATTTACAATGGCCCTGAAATCAGGGAATTTGCCATCAAAAAGCCTGACCGTGGCGGTGGTCTCTTTTGATACATAATAGAGCGCTTCCTTGGCAAGCACTATATGGGATCCTTCGTCCTTTCCCTCCATAAGGCGCTTGATCTCCTGCAGTCCTTTCCGGGGAACGATTATCCCTTCTCCCATATCGAGCTTGCCCGAAACAGGATATGTAGCCATGGAAAGCCTCCTGCTGTCCGTGGTCACCATTTCAATGGTCGTGTGCTTGTTCTTTTCTTCTCTTGCCATGAGCAGGGCGCCGCCCAGTGTGTACTTGGTATCACTCTCGGCCGAGACGGGGATGGAGAATATGGTCTTGTCGATGAGGGGCTTCATGACCTCGATGGGTATGACAAATCCACTCGGATTCGTGGGCAGGTCAATGGTGGGAAATTCCTCTGCATCCATTATGTTCATCTTCATCTTCTTGTTTCCCACCGATATGTGAGCGCGGTTGTTGTCATCCGTAAAGAGGAGAATGTCGCTGTCCGGCAATTCCCTTATGACGTCATAGAAACTCTTGGCGTTAATGGCGCAGGCTCCCGGGACCTCCACATTGCACTCTGATGTCACCTGAATAGAGGTGTGCAGGTCCGTTCCCTTGATGAATAAGGTTCCCGGACGTGCCTCCAGGAAGGCATGGCTCAAGATGGGGAGGGTTGATTTCCTCTCGGTGAAACCCTGTACCTTTGCGAGCATGTTCTGCAGAATGACTTTCGAGATTGTACACTTCATCCCTTTATACCCCTCATACGTATGGATTATAGTTATTAAAGATCATGTCAACATGTCTAAAAGCCATCTAACCTAATAAATTGACTTGGTATATGTTTACCATTCACACGTCGATATCTCCCGGGGATACCTCCTGTGAGGACCCGACACGTTCATAAGTTCATAACTCTGACATCACAGAGGAGAGACCGACCTGGTGAGGCCGTCAACAATCCTCTTGAGTTCATCACGAGAAGACACCTCTATAGTGATCTTTCCCTTTCTCTTGGACCAGGAGCAGACAACACGTGCGGAAAAATGTTCTGAGAGGAGAGATGAAATGCTCACGAGGCCGGCATCCGGTGTTTTCTTTGTATCTTTGACAGTACGGTTCTTTGTGGCAAGACGCTCCGCTTCCCGGACGCTGATCCCCTTTGCAATGATCTTGTTGAACAAGGAAGTTCGTGATGCATCCGTATCAAGCATGAGGATCGCCCTGGCATGGCCAGGGGTTATAGACCCTTCCCTGAGAGCGGCCTTCATGTCTTCGGGCAGGCCTACCATACGAAGAGAGTTGGTGATGGTCGACCTGTCCTTCATGACGGAATCGGCTATCTCCTGGTGGGTAAGGCCGAACTGCTCCTTCAGTGTATAGTAAGCCTCTGTCTCTTCCATGGGGTTCAAATCTTCCCGCTGAAGGTTTTCTATGAGTGAGAGCTTGAACGAATCATCATCCGATACATCCTTCACTATGACGGGAACGCGATCAATACCGGCCATCTTGCAGGCATGGAACCTTCTCTCACCGGCTATAATCTCATACTTCGAATTGAACTTACGCACGAGTATCGGAGAAATAAGGCCATGTTCCTTTATGGAGTCAGAAAGCTCTGAAAGCCTGTCCCTGTTAATGGATTTTCTCGGCTGTATGGGATTCGGACGGATCTCGTCCAGTGAAAGCTCCATCACCTGTGAACCGGCATCGTGAACATCAACGGGGATGAGGGCATCAATACCCTTACCGAGACGAGGCTTTACCTTCATGGGCAACCTCCCTGCTTAAAATCTCTTTGGCCAGCATGAGATAATGCTGTGCACCTTTCGATGATATATCGTAGAGGCAGATGGGAAGCCCGAAGCTCGGCGCCTCACATAACCTCGTATTCCTGGGTATGACCGTCTTGAAAACTTCCGAGTTAAAGTGCTGCCGCATATTACCCGAAACCTCATGGCTCAACCTGGTTCGCGAATCGAACATGGTAAGGAGGAAACCCTCGATGCAAAGGGATGGGTTTAGACGTTTTTTTACGAGGTGAAACGTGTTGAGAAGGCTCTTGAGGCCTTCAAGAGCATAATATTCGCACTGGACCGGGATGAGGAGAGAATGAGAGGCGGTCAATGCATTCAGGGTGAGCAGGCCCAGAGAAGGGGGGCAGTCGATGAGGATGAAATCGAACAATGGATCCATCCTGCTCAGAATGGACGTGATGATCCGCTCCCGCATGGATTTGTCCATGAGTTCCACATCCACCCCTACCAGGTCGGTATGGCTCGGGGCGAGGCTCAGGCCGCCCACCTTGGTGGGGACTATGATGCTCTCCATTGAGTTCTGCTCAAGCATGACGTGATAGATATGAGCATCAAGCTTTCCCGGATCCACCCCAAGGCCGGTAGTGGCATTGGCCTGCGGGTCAAGGTCGATGATGAGGGTGCGCTTCCCCAGCAGGGCAAGGGAAGAGCCAAGATTAATGGCTGTTGTGGTCTTGCCTACGCCGCCTTTTTGATTGGATATGCTTATTATCTTATGAGGCACAAGGGAGCAGTACCATAAAAATTATGAAAGATGAATTGAAAAAGTTTCACGTGAAACACTGTGAAGGGAAAGGGAATTTTCTGAATGATGATTTTTCCCTCCCGGGTGGATATCGTCAATGATTACATGAGGATTTACAGGGGAAAGAATCGTATGACTACAATGATGGCCAGCAGGATAACCGTGATCCAGGCCATGGTGATATCGCTCTTGCGCGATACCACGTGTCCCTTCAGCTCCAGCAGCCCCTTTCCGATAGCCTCCTCCTTCACCACGGACTGGAGGGATTCAATGATGCCGTTGAAGTCATCAAAGGTGTTGGCGATGAACGAGTTCTTCTTTGCGGTTATGGTGATGAACTGTCGGGTTCCCATCTTCACCGCATCAATGAGTTTTATTTCCTCCACTGGGATCCTGGTTGTGCCGAAGAGGCTCCTGATGATTACCTTCTGGTCTCCCACGACGATCTTTTTCAGAAGGTTGTTCAAGGTAAAGAGATAGAAAAGGATCATGAGCAAGGATGCCATAACAAGAACCCTGGTTGTCTGCCCGGAGCGTATGACATCCACAAAGACCGGGATCGACAGGAGAACTGCAAGCACCATGGGCGCGATAAGGGCCTTTTTTATCTTGTAAACCTGCTGCATGTCTTTTATGTTACACAAAATCATTCATTTTACAAGTGGGGCCATGCTGGAACTTGCCATTCGTCTTGCCATACAGGCAGGAACATATCTGAACGATCATCTCCATGACGAGATCGACATAGAGCACAAGGGACGCATAGACCTTGTGACCAATATGGACCGCACGGTACAGGCAATGATCGTCGAGGGCATCGAACTTTTACGGCCCGCTGACGGCATACTGGCCGAAGAGGCGTGCGAAAAAAGGGGAAACTCCGAGTATATGTGGATCATAGACCCCATTGACGGAACCACGAATTTCATCCATCACATCCCCTTCTTCTGTGTGTCCATAGCGGTTATGAAGGCCGGCGAACCCTTCATCGGCGTCTGCTACAATCCTGTAAGCAGGGATCTGTTCCATGCCCTCTCCGGGGGCGGGGCATACCGCAACACGGACAGGATATCCGTATCCGGGACGCATGCCCTGATCGATTCACTCGTGGCAACGGGGTTCCCCTACAAACAGGAAACCATTGACGCCGTCATGATGCGGTTCTCCCGTGTCGTAAAGAACGCAAGGGGGGTCAGGAGATTCGGTTCAGCAGAACTTGACCTGTGCCATGTGGCCGCAGGCGCCTTCGATGCCTTCTGGGAGGAAGGGTTGAAGCCGTGGGACATGGCAGCAGGGGTTGTCATCCTTAAGGAGGCGGGCGGCATGGTTACCTCCCTTGACGGCAGCCCCTTTGACCTGTACATGGGTGATATCCTGGCAAGCAATGGGAAGGTCCATCAGGAACTCTTAAGGTGCATGGACGATGAACATCATTGATTCACACAACCACATCCATTTCAAGGCCTTCAGGAAAGACATGGAAGAAACCCTGAAAAGGGCCCTTGATGGCGGAGTATCGGCCATGCTCGCCGTGGGCATAGACCCCAAGGACTGTGAAAAAGCTCTCGAAGTTGCCCGTGCCTATAAAAATGTGTACGTCTCGCTGGGCATACACCCCCAGAACGCTGATAGATACGGGGCAAAAGATGTTGAAGATCTTGCCGGGATGTGCAGCGAACCCGGAGTCGTGGCTATCGGCGAGACCGGGTTTGACCTCTATCGAACCCCCGAGAGCGAACCGCAGCAGAGACTGCTTTTTGAGGCACATATCGAGCTCGCCCGCCAAAGAGGGTTACCCCTCATAATTCATGACCGGGACGCCCACTATCAGACGCTTCAGGTATTGAACGACATGGATGCCTGGTCCCTCACAGGGGTGTTTCACTGCTTTTCAGGAGATGAACTTCTCGCGAAAACCGTTATAGACAAGGGGTTCTATATATCCATACCCGGGGTGGTCAGTTTCAGGAACGCATCCATATTAAAGGAAGTGGTTAACAAGACACCGCTTGAGTCCCTTTTAGTGGAAACGGATGCCCCCTATCTGACCCCGGAGCCCTTCAGGGGGAAGCGGAATGAGCCCCTTTATGTCGTAAGGGTGGCAGAAGAGATAGCACGGATCAAAAACACGAGCGTCCGGGAGGTTGCCCGGATAACATCCGAGAACTTCACCAGGCTTTTTCTTGGACCTCGAGAGCCTTAAAATGAACGCAGATGGGAATCCCATAAGGGGAGGCTGCAGATGATAAAGAGATTCGAAGTTCAGACCGGCTCACATACCCAGCTCATAGACATAACCTCCCAGGTGAAGACGGCGCTGAGGAGTGAAAACATATCTTCGGGTATTATCCTTATTTATGTACCGCACACGACCTGCGGTATCACCATCAATGAAAATGCCGATCCTTCGGTAAAGGAAGACATCACCTCCTTTCTCAGCAGGATCATCCCTCATGACGGACCGTACCGCCATGCCGAGGGAAACGCGGACGCCCATATCAAGGCGAGCATAACCGGGTCGAGTGTTACCGTAATCCTCGAGAGCGGATCCTTGATCCTAGGCACCTGGCAGGGGATTTTTCTGGCCGAGTATGACGGTCCGCGCAAACGATCAATCCTGATGAAGGTGATACCCGCATGATGAGATAATCCTCATTCATCATGCACGCTTGAAGCGTGATTCTGTGCTGTTATTTTCGAAAAGACCGGGGTCTCCGGCCTCTATAAGTGCGCCTATTCAAAGACTTCCTTGACAAGCAACATTGTCGTATTCTATTAGAGAAGGCAATGCGGGCATAGCTCAGTTGGTAGAGTGTCAGCTTCCCAAGCTGAATGTCGCGGGTTCGAATCCCGTTGCCCGCTCTGAAGCGTTTTGGGAAGCGCAGAGAAGAGTACAGTGGAGGCGAGGAAGTGGGCAACTGCCCACTTTTTTATTTAGTAAGATGGGAAGAGAACTGACAAGTAAACTTTTTGAGATGGTGAATCCGGAGCTCTCCATGATGGGCTTCGAGCTCATCGAGCTTGAATTCGCAGGCAAGAGCCTGCGGCTCACCATCGACAAACCAGGCGGGGTGACCCTTGACGACTGTGTCTCTGTCAACAGGCGGGTCAGCATGCTCCTGGATGAACAGGATCCCATCGAGAGCGCCTACCGGCTGGAGGTGTCCTCGCCCGGACTTAACAGGAAGCTCAAGACCGCGCGGGAATTCGAACATTTTTCCGGTCGAAAAGCAAAAGTACAGACCTCGGAGGGGATCATTCGGGGCACCATCAAGGCGCTCAAGGGAGAAAATGTGATCTTTGATATTGATGGATCTGAGGTTTCCGTGGGATTAAACGATATAATCAAGGCCAATCTTGATTTCTAGGGAGATGGTATGGTTCTGAATCTTTCAAAGGTAATCGAGCTTATCGTCAAGGAGAAGGGCCTACGTCAGGAGGACCTTGTTCAGGTCGTCGAAGCGGCTGTCCAGAGCGCTGCAAAGAAGGTGTATGGAGATTACGACAACATTGAGGCCCATTACAATACCGAACTGGACGAGGTGGAGGTTTTTCAGTTCAAGGTAGTCACCGAAGAGGTGGAAGACCCGAACACCCAGATACCCATGAAACAGGCGCGGAAGCTCGATCCCAGTTGCCAGATGGGAGACGAACTGGGTGAAAAACTCGATGCCTCCAAGCTGGGCAGGATAGCGGCCCAGAGCGCCAAACAGGTCATTGTCCAGAAGGTAAAAGAGGTGGAGCGCGATGCCATCTACAACGACTTCATCGACATCAAGGGCGAGATCGTCTCCGGATTCATCCACCGCTTCGACCGCAAAGATGTCATCGTGAATCTCGGGAAGGCAGAGGCAATTCTCAGGGAGAAGGAGCAGATACCCGGAGAGGTGCTCAGGCGGGGAGACCGTGTGCAGGCACTTGTCCTTGACGTGACCAAATCGCTGAAGATGCCCCAGGTGGAGCTCAGCAGGACCCATCCGAGATTGCTGGTGAAACTCTACGAGATGGAGGTTCCCGAGGTGGCGGAGGGGATCGTGGAGATCGTGGCCGTTGCACGGGAGCCGGGTATTCGTGCGAAGATAGCCGTGCGATCGCACGACACCAAGGTGGATCCGGTGGGGACGTGTGTCGGCGTCAAGGGAGCCCGGGTCCAGAACGTGATCCAGGAACTCAAGGGAGAACGACAGGATATCGTGGTGTGGTCCGAAGACCCGGTGAGATTTGTGTGCAATGCCTTATCTCCTGCCCGCGTTTCCAAGGTGATCGTGGACAAATCCGATCGCAGCATGGACGTGGTTGTATCGGACGACCAGCTGAGCCTTGCCATCGGAAGGAAAGGGCAGAATGTCCGTCTCGTCGCCAAGCTCACGGGGTGGAAGATAGACGTGAGATCCGAAGGGACCGAGGAAGTTGTATCTTCAGAGGATAAGCGGTCCATAGAGAGCATAGCCGACATCGACCCGGCGCTGGTGGATGTCCTGACCGAGGCCGGGTATAAAAACCTTGACGATCTTGCCAAGGCAAAAGAGGAAGATCTACTCGAATTCGAAGGCATTGACGAGGCCATTGCAAAGAAGATTATCCAGATGGCAACGGTAGGGGGGCAGTGAAACACAAAGACGGCCCATACAGGCAGTGCGTAAGCTGCAGAGGTAAATTCCGTAAGGAGGATCTCCTGCGGTTTGTCCTGCATGAAGGGGAAGCTGCATTGTTTGATGAACGGCAGGCAGCCCCTGGCAGGGGGTATTATCTGTGTCCTGAACAAAGATGTTTTCTCAATGCCTGGAAAAACCGGAAAGCCAGGGCGCTTTTTCGGGATGAACCCGCCATGAGATGCCTGCTTGCCGGTGTTTGTGATACCCTTTTACGGGCAGCAGAAAGCGCCAAAGGAATGCCCATGGGCATAGATGAATCCATCACCACAAAGAAAACGCCGAAGTTCTCCCTGATATTGAGAAATCTTCGGTTTTATGAGAGGTTGTCTTCCAAGGGGCGAGCGTTATGAAAAAGATGAGGATTTTCGAACTGGCAAAAGACCTCTCCATCGATGCGAAGGATTTGCTTCGCATGGCTAAGGACCTGGCCATTTCGGTGGAAAACACCATGAGCATCCTTGATGTACATGATATCGAAAGGATCAGGAAGCGGCTCGAGAAAGATACCCAGAAAAAGGAAGATCAACCCCTCCAGGATGTCTATGAGGAACAGCGGGTAAGTACCAACATCATCCGCCGCAGGGCCAAGCCCGCACCCGCCCCGGAAGTCCCGGCTCCAGAGGAGCCGGCAGCATCGGCCCAGAAGGGAGAGGCGGAGGTGGCTGCCTCGGAAAAGGTCGAGAAAAAGAAAGCCCTGAAAAAGAAAGAACCGCTGAAAAAAGAAGAAGAGGAAGCAGTTGCCGAGACTGCGGCGCCAAAGAAGGCAAAGAAGGAAGTGAAGCCGGAAGAGCCGACCGCCACCCCTGTTCTTAAGGATGCCGTCCTTGAGGCGGCAGAAGCCCCGGCCGCCCCTGTCGAAGGTGAGGCAAAGCCCGAGGCTGCCCAGGCCCCTGCGGCTGTCTCCGCCATCGCCGGGGTTGGGGTGATTGTAAAGCCCCAGGAGATAGAGAAGGAAGAAGAGAAAGAAGCAAAGAAAAAAGATAAAAAGAAGGGCAAAAAGCCGCCCAAGGGCACAGAGGTCCAGGCGGAAGAGGAAGAGGCCGGCGTGGATAAGACCGGCGCCCGTGTCGCAATTATTAAGCCGAAGGAAGAACCGGCGCCCGGCCCAGAGGTCTATACCCAGACCGAGCTTTATGGAGCAGGGAGAACAGCCCAGGGCAAAAAGCTGAAGAAGAAAAAGGACAGGAGAGGGCAGATGCCCGCCATGCCCTTTAAAAAGAAGAAACTCAAGATATCTACGACCATAACCGTGGCGAACCTGGCAAAGGAAATGGGCGTCAAGGTATCCGAGGTTATTAAGGTGCTCATGGGCCTGGGCATAATGGCTAATCAGAATCAGTATATCGCTTCCGAGGAGGCCACCTACGTGGCCACGGAGCTGGGCTTCGAAACAGAGGAGACCAGGGACGAGATCCACGAGGAGTACTTCACGGCGTCTACCCAGGAGCGGCAGAACCTCGTTGCCCGGCCCCCTGTGGTGACGGTCATGGGACATGTCGACCACGGGAAGACATCCCTGCTCGATGCAATCCGATCTGAGAACGTCATTGACAGTGAATTCGGTGGCATCACCCAGCACATAGGCGCATACCAGGCCAAGTGCAAAGACAAGGTCATCACCTTCATCGACACCCCCGGCCACGAGGCCTTCACCTCCATGAGATCGCGCGGCGCCCAGGTAACGGACTTTGTAGTCCTGGTAGTTGCTGCGGACGACGGGGTTATGGACCAGACCAGGGAGGCCATCAACCATGCCAAGGCAGCCAAGATACCGCTGCTCGTTGCCGTCAACAAGATTGACAAGCCCAACGCCAACCCCACGCGCGTGCGCGAACAGCTCTCCGAGCTCGGTCTAGTCCCGGAAGACTGGGGAGGGGACACTATATATGTCGATGTGTCGGCCAAGAAACACGTAGGCATAGAGGATCTTCTGGAGATGATCCTCCTCCAGGCGGAGGTCATGGATATCAAGGCAGTAGCGGACGGTCCGGCCAAAGGCGTGGTGCTTGAGTCCAAGCTCGACAAGAACAAAGGCCCCATGTGCACCATGCTCATCCAGCAGGGGGAACTGAAACGGGGCGACATCTTTATCGTCGGCTCCAAATGGGGCAAGGCGCGGGCCATGTACGACTTCAGAGGGGCACCCATAGAGAGGGCAACCTCTGCAACGCCGGTGGAGCTCATCGGGCTTGCCGAGCCGCCGTCCGCGGGAGACACCATGTTCGTGGTGCCCAGCGAGAAGAAGGCCAAGGAGATCATCGAGTATCTTCAGGACAAGGTGAGCATATCAAGACTCCAGGCCCCTGAGCAGAAGGCCCAGGTGACCCTGGAAGACCTGTACAACCAGGTGAAAGAAGGCAAACTCAAGGAACTGAACCTCATCATCAAGGGCGATGTTCACGGGACCGTTGAGGCCATTGTCAGTTCGGTCAAGGGGATCGACACGGGCGAGGACATGATGCGTATCAATGTGATCCATTCCGCTGTCGGCGGCATCACGGAGAACGATGTGCTCCTTGCCTCTACCGCCATGGCCATCATAGTCGGGTTCAACGTGCGCCCCGAACCCAAGGTGAGGGACCTGGCAAAGAAGAGCAACGTCGAGATCAAGCTGTACACCATCATCTACGACCTCCTGGAAGACATCAAGCAGGCCCTCAGGGGCATGCTTGAGCCGGTATTCAAGGAAGTCATGCAGGGCCGGGCCGAGGTGAGGGACGTGTTCAAGGTCCCCAAGGTGGGGATCATCGCAGGATGCATGGTCACCGAAGGGACCATGGTCCGCGGGGCACAGGCCAGGCTGCTGAGAGACAATGTCGTCATTCATGAGGGCAAGGTGGAGTCGCTGAGAAGGTTCAAGGACGATGCCAGGGAAGTGGCCTCGGGCTTCGAGTGCGGCATGAGCTTCGGCAACTACAATGACGTCAAGGTCGGCGACATCATCGAATCGTTCACCAAGGAGAAAGTGGAGACCCAGACTACGTGGTGATCGGCGCCTGCGAGCTGAGGCTTTTGATCGTGGGAGCACACTCGTTAAAAGAGAAGCGCAAGGCATTGAAATCTCTTAAAGACCGCCTGTCTAGGATGAATGTATCCGTTGCCGAGGTGGATGACAACGACAAATGGCAGGCCGCGACGCTGGGGATAACCCTGGTGAGCAACGAAACGGCATTTATCCAGTCGGTGATCGACAAGATTATCCAAGGCATAGAATTGACGGGCGAGATAGAAATTCTGGGCAGCAGGACCGAGATCATACACATATGAAGATACTCAGCGTACGCCAGGCAAGGGTCGGCGACCTTCTCAAGCAGACCATCGCGGAAATGATCCTGCGTAGGGTCAAGGATCCCAGGGTGGAGGGGATCACCATCACAGGGGTGGATGTGAGCGTGGATCTGAAGAATGCCCGCATCTTTTTCTGTGTGCTTGATTCATCGAGGAAAGATGACGCGCTGGACGGGCTCAAGAGCGCTGCCGGCTTTTTGAGGCGGGAGCTCAAGAAGGAACTGAGCCTGAGGGCCGTACCGAGCTTGTATTTTTCGTACGACGAATCTTTCGATTACGGCTCCAAGATAGACGGGATACTCGAGACCATTGGCAAGCATGAAAACCAAGATAACTGAGGTCATCCGCGCTCACCGGTTTTTTGAGATAATCACCCACAAGGGCCCGGACGAAGACGCCGTCGGCGCCGCCAGGGCGCTCGGCCTTGCGCTGGTGTCCATGGGCAAGTCCGTGCGTATTGTGTATCCGACTCCTGTCCCCGAGGGGCTATGCTTCACCGAAGCGCCTCATGAGAAGGACATGCCGAGGGTAGAGGTCTCCTTGCTCGTGGATGTATCAGACATGTCCATGCTTGAGGATACAAGGCCAAGGGGTCTTGTCGCGGTGATAGATCACCACAGGACTGATACGGATCTGGGAGATGCCGCATGGATAGACTCGCAGAGATCATCCACATGCGAGATGGTCTACGAGCTCCTGGGAGACCTTGAGGTGCAGCTCACCCCTGCCATTGCATCAAACCTCTTCATGGGCCTGTTTGGAGACACCGGCGGGTTCATGCATGCAAACACGAATGCGCGGGTTTTCCGGATCGCCTGCGAGCTGACCTCTCATGGAGCAGACCCTCACAAGATAGCCTATCAGATCAAAAAGACAAAGGCCCTGGCCTTTTATCAAATCCTTGGGGTTGTCATGGAGCGGATGATTGTCAAAGACGGGCTCTATGCAAGTTATGTTTCCTATGACGACATGGTGCGCTTTAAAGGCAGGCCAGAGGATGCCTCGGGCATCGTTGAGGAGATTGCCTCCATTGCCGGCGCGAACCTGATCATATTACTCAAGGAACTGAAGGAAGGCACGGTGAGCTGCTCCATCAGGAGCAAGATCCCGGAGGCGGCCCTGAAGACCGCCGTTGCCTTCGGCGGCGGCGGACATGGGCTGGCCGCCGGGTTCACCATAAAGGGAAGACCCGAGGATCTCGTGGGCGAGATCGTCAAGGAAGGCATGAAGTGGCTCTAGACGGAATCGTGCTCATTGACAAGCCCAAGGGCATTACCTCGCGCAAGGCGGTCGACAGGGTGATGGAAAGCCTTAACGTGAAACGGGCCGGGCACTTCGGTTCTCTAGACCCATTTGCCACCGGCCTGCTGTGCATAGGCATCGGCCAGGGGACAAAGCTGCTGCCCTTCATGCAGACACACCAGAAGGAATATATCGCGCTCATCGGGTTTGAGATGTCCACGGACACGGACGACATTACCGGCAAGGTAATGAAGAGCTTTGATGAAGTTGCAATTAACGAGGATAAATTGAAGGGTTGGTTTGAGGAGAACAAGGGGTGGATCAACCAGCTCCCCCCGGATTACTGCGCCCAGAAACTCAATGGCAAGCCCCTTTATAAGCTGAAGCGGGCCAATAAGGAAGTAAACCCGAGACCCAAGCAGGTTCAGCTTGAAGATGCAGAGATCCTTGAGGTGGGCCTTGATTGGGCGAAGGTCCGGATCGTGTGTTCCCGGGGGACCTACATACGGGCAATAGCAAGGGACGTGGGCGCCTACCTTGGGTTCGGCGGGTACTTGCGCGAACTCAGGAGGATACGAAGCGAAGGGTTCAGCCTGGAACAGGCATGTTCAATCGAGGGGCTTACACAACGCGGCGAGCAGGCGGTGATACCTCTTCTTGACGCACTGACCATACCCAAGGCGCGCGTCACCAGGACAGGAGAACAGGGTGTCCTGAACGGACAGTCCATCCAGCTTTCCTGGGTTGTTGACGACGTGGCCGCCCCCCAGGACCAGTGTGTCGCCATCGTGAATCTGGATGGAAGCCTCTTGTGCATTGCCCGGGTGAGGCGAGAGGGAGGCATCTGGGGACACATCGCCAGAGGCTTCAAGACTTATTAGCTATTTACAGCAGAAATTAAGGTGTGGTAAGCTCCTGGTCTCTTTTTGACAGGAAACGTGTGTGAAGAGTCACAAAGAAGATAAAAAATAGGACGTATCTATACTCAGGAGGAATACGAAGTGTCTTTGCATGTAGAGGAAAAAAAGCAGATCATCGACCAGTTCAGGAAGCACGAGAGTGATACCGGCTCACCCGATGTCCAAGTGGCGATACTCACCAGGAGGATCAACGATCTTACGGAACATTTCAAGATTCACAAGAAAGATCATCACTCCCGGAGGGGTCTCCTCATGCTCGTCGGGCAGAGAAGAAGGCTTTTAAACTACTTACGCGAACATGATATCAAACGCTACCGCGAGCTTGTTCAGACATTGAACCTGCGGAAGTAATCACTTAAGGAAGTCAGGGAGATTATGAAAATACAGGCAAAAGGAACAGGGGTTCCTCTCATATTCGAAGTTGGTACTGTAGCCCGGCAGGCAGATGGTGCGGTCCTCGTGCACCAGGGAGACAGTGTGGTCCTCGTCACCTCCACCGTGGCCAAGGAAGAACGGAAGGGTGTTGATTTTCTGCCTCTCGTGGTCGAGTACCAGGAGATGAGCTATGCCGCGGGCAGGATCAAGGGCGGCTTTGTCAAGCGGGACGGCAGGCCCGGAGCCCAGGAGATATTGACGGCAAGGTGCATCGACAGGCCCATCCGTCCTCTCTTCCCGGCCAACTTTCACAATGAGATTCAGATCATTGCCATGGTCCTTTCCGCTGATCCGGCGTGTACTCCTGATGTCATGGCAGTCAACGGGGCTTCGGCTGCATTGCATATTTCCAGCATTCCCTTATTGGAGCCGGTGGGAGGTGCCCGGGTCGGCCTGATCGATGGTGAATTCATCATAGATCCTTCGGTCGCCCAGCTGGAAAAGAGTTCGCTGGATCTGCTGGTGGTCGGTACACGCAACGCCATTGTCATGGTAGAGGGCGAGGCGAGCGAACTCTCTGAGAACACCATCATAGACGCCATCTCCTTTGCCCATAAGAGGATCATGGAGGTGGTGGATGCCATCGAAGAACTTCGCAGGGCGGTCGGCAAGGAAAAGATGAAGATCGCGGCCCCCCAGGAAGACCAGCCCCTTTTCGATGAGATTATGAAGATTGCAGTCCCGCGGTTTGAGCAGATCGTTGCTGGGGCCAACTCGAAACAGTCCCGCAATGATATGATAGACCAGCTGAAAGAAGATATTCTCAAGGCCTTTGCAGACGAGTCCGAAGAAAGGCAGGCGTTTGTCAGGGCTGCCTTTGACGATGTGGAGAAAAAGACCTTGCGCTCCCTCATGAAGGCCAGGCGCGTGAGGATCGATGGAAGGGGTTTTGACGACATCCGCACCATCGATTGCCAGACAGGGATACTGCCGCGCACCCATGGATCTGCGCTCTTCACTCGAGGTGAAACCCAGGCGCTCGCTACAACGACACTGGGTACACCCAGAGACGAGCAGCGGGTGGAGACTCTTCTGGGAGAAACCACGAAATCCTTTATGCTCCACTATTCATTCCCCCCGTTTTCAGTGGGCGAGGTCAGGATGCTCAGAGGGCCCAGCAGGCGGGAGATCGGTCACGGGAACCTGGCCGAGAGGGCATTGAGCAAGATCCTGCCCGATGTGGGGTCTTTCCCCTACACCATAAGGCTTGTTTCTGAGATACTCGAATCCAATGGATCGTCATCAATGGCAACGGTCTGCGGCGGGTCCATGTCCTTGATGGATGCTGGTGTACCGGTGAAAAAACCCGTTGCCGGGATTGCCATGGGGCTTTTGAAAGAGGGCGAAGAATACATGGTCCTCTCCGATATCTTAGGCGATGAAGACCACATTGGCGACATGGACTTCAAGGTTGCCGGGACGGCCGACGGTGTAACTGCCCTGCAGATGGACATCAAGATATCCGGTCTACCCGAGGCGGTATTGAGGGATGCCCTGGAAAAGGCCCGCATTGGAAGACTCTCGATCCTGGAGAAAATGAACAAGGCCATCAGTGCCCCCAAGTCGATCATATCGCCTTATGCCCCCAGGATTTATACGCTGCACATCAATCCGGAGAAGATCCGCGACGTCATCGGCCCAGGCGGCAAGGTCATCAAGGATATCACCGCCAAGACAGACACCAAGATCGAGATCGATGATTCCGGCAGGATAGATATATTCTCGCCCGACGAAGATCACGCAAAGCTGGCCGTGGACATGATCCAGACGCTCACCAAAGAAATGGAGATAGGCCGTGTTTACAGCGGAAAGGTCGCCAAGATTATGGATTTCGGGGCCTTTGTAGATTTTCCCTCGGGAGAGTCAGGCCTTGTACACATCTCTCAGCTTTCCAATGAACGAGTTAAAAATGTTCGGGATGTGGTGAGCGAGGGCGATGAAATCCTCGTCAAGGTTATCGGGATCGACTCCAAGACCGGGAAGATCCGCTTGTCGCGCAAGGAAGCCCTGGGCGAGACCAGTAACTGAGTACGCATGATCACTTCCTCGCTCCTCCCCAATGGGGTCAGGGTTCTGACCGATCATATGCCCGGCATACGCTCGGTTTCTTTAGGCGTGTGGGTCAATGCCGGGTCCCGTAACGACCCCCCCAAGGACCGCGGGATAGCCCATTTCACCGAGCATATGCTTTTCAAGGGAACAAACCGGCGCACCGCGCAGCAGATTGCCAAGGAGATCGATGCCCTGGGCGGGCACCTTAATGCCCAGACAGCAAAAGAATATACCGTATATTATACCAAGGTTCTCGACGAGCACCTGTATAAGGCCGCGGACATTGTCTTTGACCTCTTTCTCAACGCCGAGATCAACCCCGTTGAACTGGAAAAGGAAAAAAAGGTCGTTCTCCAGGAAATCAGGATGACCGAAGACACCCCGGACGATTATATCACGGACCTCTTTGCCGAGGCGTTTTTCCGCGATACTACCCTTGCGGTATCGATACTTGGCTCCATTGAGCATGTCGGTTCCTTCACCCGGCAGAGCATCCTTGATTTTATAACCACCTCGTACTCGCCCGATTCCATCATAATCGCCGGGGCAGGCAACCTCGATCACCAGGAACTGGTCGATTTAACCACAGGCCTGTTCGGCGGGTTGAGCAAGAGGCAAGGCCGTTATGATGAGCTCATACCGACATCCATGCCCGGTGTGAAGAGGGTGTATTACAAGGACATCGAACAGGTCCACTTCACCCTGGGTACTACCGGCTCAGCCATGAACGATGAGAAGCGCTGGGCCTATATAGTCCTCAACACCATGCTCGGCGGGAGCATGAGCTCCATGCTGTTCCAGGAGGCCAGGGAGGAAAGGGGCCTTGTCTATTCGATCTATTCCTTCCTCAATGCATATCGAGACAGCGGGGCGCTGGCTATCTATGCGGCATGCACGACGGAAAACGTGAACAAGACACTGGAAGTAATCGGTTCACAGATGAAGAGGATCAAGGGCGGCGACCTCAAGGACATAAAGCTCGATGATATCAAGGCGCAGATCAAGGGCAATCTGCTCCTGTCACGGGAAAGCTCGGTGAACCGGATGTCGTCCATGGCCAAGAACGAGATGTATTACGGCCGGGAAGTGACGGTTGAAGAGATTGTTGAAAAGCTCCAGGCTGTAAGCCTCGATGATATAGTCTCTCTGGCCAAGGATATCTTTACAGAGGACAAGCTGACCTTTGTGTCTTTAGGCAGGATAGAAGAGAACGAAATTCAGTGGCTGCCGATATCCTGAAGGGATTGGCCTCGATTATACGGATGCAGGCCTGGCAGAGGCATGCAAAAGCTCTCTGCCTCTTTCGGACAGGGCCTTACGCCATGCCGAGCGGTCTTTTCCGGCTATAGAGATGCCGATGCGATAAGTCGATTCCTCAATGGTGTACCAGTTGAGAGTCCCTTCCATGATGACATTATCGACCCTGAGAGATAGCGTTTTGTTCAGCATATCCATCAGGCTGTCCTGGATGCGGCATGTGGGGGCCGAGCACGTCAAATCGGAGCGGGATACATCGCCGACGGCGCACTGCACATATGCATCTGAGATCTTACAGCCCACGGTCATTGATTCTACCTGGTACCTTTTGTTTGTCCACCCGAAGAAATTCATCTTAATCCTTGCCTCTTTCCTGGAGTAATATATATCTTTCGGCAGGAAGCTTACGAGTCATGAGAAATATCAAAAGTGTAATCGCTTATGACGGTGCGGCATTCATGGGATGGCAGATCCAGGTCGGGGTACGGACCGTTCAGGGGACCATGGAGCATGCCCTCCGGGAGATCCTGGGGCACAAGGTGAGGGTCACGGCCTCCGGGCGGACTGATGCCGGGGTCCATGCCTTTGCCCAGGTGATCAACTTTCCGACGGATTCCGCCATACCGACCCAAGGGCTTGTCCGGGGCCTCAATTCCGTACTCCCTGGGGATATGGCGGTTCTTTCCGCCGAAGACGTCTCCTTGGATTTTCATGCCCGTTACATGGCCAAAGCCAAGACGTATGCCTATGTCATAGAGATATCACCCACCCGGAACCCCTTCCTGGACAGGTATGCCTTGCATGAGAAAGGACCGCTCGATTGCGCCGCCATGCAGGAGGCAGCCGGGTTTTTCCTGGGAGAACATGACTTTGCCTCGTTTCAGGCTTCAGGCTCAACCGTAAGGACCACCAAGAGGGTCATAGCCGTATCCGAGATCCTTCAAAAAGGTACTAAGGTGGTCTTCTGCATGCAAGGTAGCGGTTTTTTACGGCATATGGTAAGGAACATTGTCGGGACGATACTCCTAGTGGGAAAGGGCAAGCTTGCTCCTGGCGCCATGGAGCACATCATCGCCGAGCGCGACAGGAGTTCTGCCGGGCCAACAGCACCGCCCCAGGGGCTCTATCTCGTGGGTGTGGACTATTAAATAGGGGAGAATGCAATGGTCAATGTCCTTATTACAGGCGGCTGCGGCTTCATCGGGACGAATCTCATCAAGTTTGTATTGGACAACAGGCCTGATTGGAGGGTCGTGAATCTTGATCTTTTGACCTATGCAGGCAACCTTGAGAATACCCATGGCCTGGAAAAAGACTATCCGTCGAGGTATTCCTTTGTTCGGGGGGATATTGCAGACGTCAGCGCCGTAAACGACCTCTTCGAAAAGCATAAGTTCGACCTTGTTCTCAACCTCGCTGCCGAGAGCCATGTGGACAGGAGCATCGAAGGGGCCGGGGTGTTCGTGCGGACGAACGTGGTTGGGACGCAGGTGCTGCTCGATGCATCCCTTAAAAACAGGGTTAAGCGATTTCTGCAGGTCTCAACCGATGAAGTCTATGGAAGCCTCGGCAGCCAGGGGAGCTTCCGGGAGGACCTGCCCATGGCGCCCAACAGCCCCTACTCGGCCTCAAAGGCGTCGGCGGACCTCCTGGTGAGGGCCTACATCAAGACCCACGGCATGGATGCCGTGATCACGCGGTGTTCCAATAACTACGGTCCCTACCAGTTTCCTGAAAAGCTCATCCCCCTCATGGTGGTGAACGCCCTGAACAATAAGGAGCTGCCGGTCTATGGAGACGGCAAGAACGTGAGGGACTGGATCTATGTCGAGGACCACTGCAGGGGCATCGTGACGGTAGCCGAGAAAGGGATATCGGGAGAGGCCTATAATCTTGGAGGCGGGGCTGAGAAGGAAAATATCGAGATCGTACGGAACATCCTGGCATATCTCAAGAAACCTTTGACGCTGATCCGCTATGTAAAAGACAGACCCGGGCATGACTTCAGGTATTCAATGGATTATTCCAAGATAGAGCGCGAGCTTGGCTGGAGGCCGACCATGGATTTCAAAGAGGGGATTGCCTCCACCATAGAGTGGTACCTTGCCCGCAAGCCGTGGTGGGAGAGGATCATCTCCGGCGATTACCAGGGTTATTACGAAAGGATGTACGGCGGAAGATGAGGATTCTGGTAACCGGAGCCAGGGGCATGTTGGGCAGTGAGGTCGTAAAGACCTTGGAGATGTATGGACATGAGGTCTGGGGGACAGACATATCGACCCAGGACAACAAGATCGACATCACCAGGCAGGACCAGATACGGCAAGCCCTCTCCTCTTTCAGGCCCTCCTGGGTAGTCAATTGCGCTGCTTACACCAATGTCGACCTGGCAGAGGAACACGAGGATCAGGCACTTGTTCTTAACGCCAAAGGCCCTGACCTCTTGGCGCATGCCTGCAGGAAGCTTTCCGTAAGGCTCCTTCATATCAGCACTGACTACGTCTTTGATGGGACAAAAGGAAAGCCCTATACCGAAGAAGACCCCCCGAACCCCATAAACGTCTATGGCGCCAGCAAGCTTGCGGGAGAGAATGCCATACGGCATGTGATGGAGGACTACATCATAGTAAGGACCCAGTGGCTCATTGGGCATAAAGGGCGGAATTTCGTTTCAACCATACTTTCTGCCGCCCAGATCAATGAGAGCCTGCGGGTCGTTAATGATCAATGGGGGTCTCCCACCTTTGCTTCCGATCTGGCAAGGGCAATTACACAGCTCATGGAAGCCGATGCCCGTGGCATATACCATGTGTGTAACAGGGGCAAGGCAACATGGTTCGATCTCGCGAATAAGGCCATCGAGATCGTAGGGCTGGGTACGCGTGTGATGCCGGTGAGCACCGAGGAATTCCCCAGGCCGGCAAAAAGACCTCCCTATTCCATCCTCTCAACGAAAAAGTTCACGGAAAAAACCGGCAAGCTCATGCCGCTGTGGCAGACGTCCCTAGACAACTATATTCATGAATATCTGCAGCATGTGAAAGGCACGGCCTGACGGTAAAACACACGAAGGATGCGAACATGGGCCAGGCATAAATCAGGCGGGGCCTGAGACAGCGCAGACAGTGGCTTAATAAGGGTGGGAGAATCATCTTTAGGAAATAACCCATATCTGTTAAACAGAGCAGAGGAAAGGGTATAGCAACCCATGCAGTGGGTGAAGTTATGGAACAAAGGAGAAGGCAATTGAGCAAGGATAAACAAAAGAGTATTGCACGGGATTGGGCCGAGGCCCTCGTAACCGCGTTCATCATCGCCATGATCATCAGGGCCTTCATCCTCCAGGCATATCGTATCCCGTCTTCGTCCATGGAGGACACCCTGCTCAAGGGCGACCATATACTTGCGACCAAGTTTACCTATGGCCTGACCATGCCATTTACCACCAAGAAGATCTGGGGCGCAGACAGGATCCCGTCCAGGGGAGACATCATCATCTTCACCTTTCCCGTTAATCATGACATGGATTTCGTCAAGAGGGTCATCGGCCTGCCGGGAGATGTGATAGAGGTAAGGGACAAGAAGGTGTATATTAATGGCAAGCGGTTTGCGATCCCTTATGAAAAATACACGGATCCCTTCTCCATCAATATCGGACAGAATAAAGTCAGGGACTTCTTCGGCCCTGTCACGGTAAATCCGGGACATGTCTTTGCCATGGGGGACAACCGGGACCAGAGTTTTGACAGCCGTTTCTGGGGCCAGGTGCCCATCGAGAATATAAAAGGAAGGGCTTTTATCATCTATTTTTCCTGGGCAGGAGAAAGTCCGTGGATTCGTTTTAACCGTATCGGGCACCTCATACGTTAGGTGGCGGGAATGACAGAGATACCTAAAAATCCTCAGGATATCCACGCTATCCTCGTCAGGCTTGCCGACGACCTGACGAAATCCATCAGCGACTGGGACAAGGTGGCCTTTATCGGCATACGAAGCGGGGGAGAACTGATTGCCCGGGACCTGGTGAAACTCCTCAAGGAAAAGACCGGAAATCAAATACCCCTTGGGGCGCTTGATATAGCCCTGTATAGGGATGACCTCACCCGGAGGAAGTCCTACCCGGAGGTCAGAAGTACGGATATCCCCTTTGCGGTTGATGCCAAAGAGATCATCCTGGTGGATGATGTCCTCTATACCGGGCGCTCGGTCAGGGCGGCCATAGACCATATCGTGGACCTGGGTCGCCCCGAAAGGATCTACCTGCTGGTCCTGTTCGACAGGAAGGGCAGGGAATTGCCCATACAGGCGGATTTTACGGGATTGAAAATCAACCTCCCTGATGATCAGGTCATCAAGATAGAGGCCTCAGAGGATAAGGATGCCATCGGAGGGGTTGTCATCAGCGAGGTGAAACGGTGAACTGGCCCCATAAGGACATCATAGCCATTGCGGACCTGACCTCTGAAGAGATCTATGCCATACTGGATATGAGCAAGTCCTTTAAAGAGGTGAGCAGGCGGGACATCAAGAAGGTGCCAGCACTCAGAGGCAAGACAGTGGTGCTGCTCTTCTATGAGGCATCAACCAGGACGCGACTTTCATTCGAGCTTGCAGCAAAGCGCCTGAGTGCCGACACAATGGCCCTGTCCGCTACCGGGTCTTCCTTTGCAAAAGGCGAGACCATCATGGATGCCGCATTGAATGTCATGGCCATGTCACCTGACTGCATCGTCATACGCTACCCTTATGCCGGGCTTCCCCAAAAGCTGGCCCGGGAACTCCCCTGTTCCATCATCAATGCTGGAGACGGGGCACACGAACACCCCTCCCAGGCCCTTCTAGACATGTATTCCATGAGGGAACACTTCGGAAAGCTCGAAGGCTTGCATGTGGCCATAGTGGGAGACATCCTTCATTCGAGGGTGGCCCGATCGAATGTTTGTGGATTGAAAAAGGTGGGCGCTTTCGTCACCCTTGTGGCACCCAGGACCCTCCTCCCCGCAGGCATCGACACATGGGGTGTGAACGTATCTACCTCCTTTGATCCGGTTGTTGGAGAGGCGGATGTCATCATGATGCTCCGGGTTCAAAAAGAGCGGATACACGAGCAATATTTCTCCGGGGAGCGTGAATACGCATACTTTTACGGACTGAACAAGAAGAGGGTCGATAAGATGAAGCCGGGGGCTGTCATCATGCACCCGGGACCCATGAACCGGGGAGTGGAGATCACCCATGACGCTGCAGACGGGACACGCTCCATTATCCTCAATCAGGTGGAGAACGGCGTGGCGGTCAGGATGACGCTGCTCTACCTGTCTCTGGGAGGGAATGTCAATGTGGATTAAGGGAGGCCGCGTTATCGATCCTGCAAATAACCTTGATGAGATGGCCGACATCCTCATACGAGGAGGCATTATCGAGGAGATCGTGCCTTCAGGCAGCAAGGTTTCCCCAGAAGAAGAGGTTCTTGATGCAAAAGGATTGTGGCTGATTCCCGGGCTCATTGATATGCATGCCCATCTGAGGGAGCCCGGGTATGAATACAAGGAAGATATTGCAAGCGGCAGCCTAGCTGCGGCAGCAGGCGGCATTACAAGTGTTGTCTGCATGGCCAACACCGATCCGGTCAATGACAATGCATCGGTCACCCAGTATATTCTCAAGAAGGCATCGAGCGTCGGGCTGGTGAGGGTTCTCCCGGTGGGGGCCATGACAAAAGGGTTGCAGGGCAAAGAGCTTTCCGAGATGGGGCTGATGAAAGAGGCCGGAATAGTGGCCGTTTCAGATGATGGCAACCCCCTTGAGAGCGCGTCTGTCATGCGCAGTGCCATGGAGTATGCCGCCACATTTTTTCTGCCCGTCATATCCCACTGCGAAGACAAGGGTCTTGCGGCAGCAGGGGTGATGAACGAAGGAGCCCTTGCCTCCCAGCTCGGCCTGGCCGGGATAACGCCTCTGGCAGAGGAAATCATGGTTTCACGGGATGTTCTCCTCTCGCAGTATACCGGTGTTCCTGTCCACATCACCCATATCTCCACCAAGGGGAGCCTGGAGATCATCACGCAGTCAAAGCAGCAGGGGTCAAAGGTCACCTGCGACACCACCCCGCACCATTTCCTCTTAACCGAGGAGGGTGTGCGATCCTATGATGCACATTACAAGATGAATCCTCCTTTGAGGAGCGAAGCGGACAGGCTTGCCCTGATCGAGGGTATCAGGATGAATCTGATCGACTGCATTGCCACGGATCATGCGCCTCATGCCAAGGATGAAAAAGACCTGGATTATGACCTGGCGCCCTTCGGCATCATCGGTTTCCAGACATTGCTGCCGGCCATTATGAAGCTGCACCTCGATTTTGACATCGACTTCTCCCAGCTTTTGGCCTGCGTCACGAAAAATCCAGCCAGGGTTCTGGGGCTTGAGGCAGGTACCTTGAGCCGGGGCTCGCTTGCGGATATCACCCTCTTTGATCCTTCTGCCGTCTGGACCCTGACCGAGGACATGATCCTTTCCAAATCGCACAATACACCGTTCATAGGCTGGACCTTTACCGGGAAGGTGGTGCGGACCATTGTCGGGGGGGAAACGGTCTATAGGGCCGACGAGAAAAAGACTCAATCGATCCAGAAGGACCTCGGCGCGTAAGTAAATCCTTACCCTGAACGATCATGATCGTTCAGGCCAAATTTTTCAAAGAAAACCTTGCATAACACCACGCACCTTGCCCAAGATCCAAGGCCTCTTCGTGTTCATTGTACGTTTTGAAAACTCAAAATCATTATGAAAGGATGCAGAGATTTTAGATTATTTATGAAGACTATGCGCTAATCATCTAGATCAGTCCCGCTTCGTCCACCATGTCTTTTACCATCGCCCCAATGGCAAGGCAGCTTGTGAGTCCCGGTGATTCGATCCCGATGAGGTTTATGAGGCCATAGAGATCTTTGTCCGCCTCATGGCGGATTACAAAGTCCCGCACATCCTCTCCGGGCTGCTGGATTTTGGGCCTGATTCCTGCCATGTCAGGCATGAGATCTCCTTCTTCGAGAAAGGGCAGCAATCTGCGGGCGCTCTCCAGAAATTCTCCGGCATGAGCCGGGTTGACGTCGTAGCTGATGGTATCCACATACCTGGCATCGGGCCCGAGCCTGACCGAGCCGGACAGGTCTTTGGTCACATGGATGCCCAGCCCCGTGAGGCTTCTTTCAGGGCTCGGGTAGACAAGACCGTTCACCATGCCCTGCTTTTTCCCCCGCATACGGAAGTACTGACCCTTTACCGGATAGATGCGGTAGCCTGATGCATCAACATCAATCCCGGCAAAAGAGGCATTTGTGTCCGCATCAAGCCCCCCTGAGTTGATGACCGTCCGGGAGGCGAAGATATAATGCTCTGAAGGCAAGGCCTCTACAGAGCACAAGAATCCCCCGGTTGATTTGTCAAGGGCGCTGAGGGATGAGTTATACAACAGGGTGCATCCCCGGCTCAGAGCAAGGGCCTCGAGGGCTTTAATCAGGCGGTGTGAGTCTATGATGCCGGTATTGGGCGAATACAATGCGCTCACGCCGCTTACATACGGCTCCCTCTCGGCCAGTTCGGCGCGGGAAATCATGGTGAGGCCAGGGGCACCGTTCTCGGTCCCCTGCCTCCAGAGGCCCTCGATGGCCCCTTCTTCCCCGGGGCTTGATGCGACAATTACCTTGCCGATTCTCTGACAAGGGATGGAGTGCTTTTCGCAAAAGGCATACAGGTCTCGTGAACCTTTGACGCATAGGCCAGACTTCAAAGATCCCAGTGGGTAATAGATCCCTGCATGGATCACCTCGGAGTTGCGGGAGCTTGTCGCCTTGCCGGGCCCGGATTCTTTCTCAAGCACGACAATCGACCTTCCCGTTTCAGAGAGCGCGCAGGCAATGGCGAGGCCCACGACACCTGCTCCGATTACAGTGATGTCCATGTGGATCATGGTATCCCTATAGCAGTAATAATCGGAATGAAAAAGGGAAACGGAAAGATGCAGTAATCTTTGCCGGTGGGTTGGGGAGGACCACACATAGAGAAGAACAACAAAGGTTAAGAAAAGAATGCCGACTTCCTTGCCTGGGACGTTGTGATCTGCTATACATTTTATGGTTCACGCAAGAGCCAGAACAACTACACACAACACAATTTCTCGGAGGAGGCCATGGATATCAGGGATAAGATTCCGGTCATCAGGGTTGCCATAAGGGGTGCGAATGGAAGGATGGGTCTTCAGGCGATCTATGCATCTATGGAGAACAACGAGGATATCCTTGCCAGGGCAAAAACCAAGGAGCTTACCGATAAGGATGTGTGGATCGACGTGGTCTTCGGTGCCTTCACCGCGGACATACCGACCGTACAGCAGCTCCTTGCAGGTATCATGCGCTCGGAAAAGTCCAAGATCCTTGAAGGCTACGACAAGATGGGGAGCCCTATCTTCCGGCTGAAGGCCGACGGCAAGCATGAGTTGAGAACCAAGTATTTGGAGCAGACCCTTGAAGAGGAACCCCAGAGGGACCATGTCATCCCCTTTGACCGCCAGGAGCTCATCGATTCACCCGAGGGCTTGCCTGCCATCAAGATACTCTCCCATGACAAGCAGGAGGTCCTCTCTGTTATACGCCATGCCAATGTACGGCTCGGAGAGCTCTCATCAGAGGCCATCATGGACAGGGTGTTGGATACGGCCTATGACCTTGGCGCCAACGTTCTGCTCTCGTGTGTGGGAGACACTGCCAAGACCTCGGAGCGGATGAAGAAGTGGCTCGATAAAATCCACGAGAAGAAATACGCAATAGGGTTTTTAGAGTCCGCACCTGCCAAAGGTTGGGAAAAGCGGATGCTTTCGAGGCAGGATGAGGTCAGTGTGCTCTGCTCGAGGAACTTCAGTCCTACTGGCACGCTCTTCAGGACAGGAATTGCGATCAAGCAGCCTCTGTTCGGGTATAACAATTTTGAGTTCGGTAAGGCCGTGGAGAGGTTTAAAAAGGTCTTCAGCAGGATCGTCCAGCAGATTACATTACACGATGCGTTTAAAAATTATGCACAGGTGCTGAAAAAACAGCCCACGACCATACGGGAAATAGACGGTGCAGAAATCCTGGTGAACTTCCCTCCCAACTTCCTTACCGTTACCTCGCCCAATTACCTCATCTTCAGCTTTTATGAAGATAACGAATACGGCTTTATCTGTGCGTCGCTCATACCAAACCTCAAGGCATTGGGCTTGATCTATCGCGACAGCGCGACAGTAGAAAATGCAAGGTCGGACGGGCTGAAATATGAGGCCGTAACCAATGTGCCCGGCCTATTCGGCATCGACTGGATCACAAATGCGCCCCAGGAGATCATAAAAAGGGGAGGCGCCATGTCCACGAGCTCCTGCACGACGAATGGAAATCTCGTGGGAGACGTGATCATGATTCTTGCTTTGCACAGTTATTTCGATTTCTTTGCTGATACCTCGAAGGACTATTACATATGCACGGATACAGGGAAAAGGAGCAAGATCGAGGAGAAGATCGAAAAGAAGTTTTCTGAATTCAAGGGATATCTTGACGGCGTGCTCAGCAACAGGGCGCTTATGATCAAGACGATCTTCAATTTCTATTATGACCAGGTAACCTATATCAACACCGACATGCAGCATGGTCTTACCCGTTCGGAATCACCAGAGGTTCTGGACTACCTGCGGGAAACTTCCTCGGGTTCCCAGACAGAGGTTCCCAAGCTCCTCTCTCTGCCGAACCGGGAGCTTGAGTATCTTAAAGGGCTTAGTGCCCTGGTAAAGGGCCAGCTGGCTGCTGAAAAGAATGAGCAGGAGAAGGCAGGCTTGTCTGAACAGATCAAAAAGATCGAAGCCAGCATCAAGACGATTGAGGACAGTATCAACATTGTTTCCATTCTTGAACGTGTCGAGGGCAATTAGGTGCTTGACACCACAATTTCGTTTGGACTATGAACCCTCACAAGGGCCCATAGCTCAATTGGTAGAGCCACCGGCTCATAACCGGTAGGTCCCTGGT
>CAZRIV010000008.1:0-183872 GCA_964600235.1 uncultured Bacteriovoracaceae bacterium
AGAAGACTTAAAGGGCCGGTATGAACACCGGCCCTCGAGTCTTTTATTCCAGGCTGTGCATCTGAATGTGCCCACACACACCCGATACACTCCCAAAGTGCTTCAACTGATGATTCGAGGTTAACTGACTTTTTCTGTCGGTCCGTTAAACCCCTTCAGACACATAATCCGGGCTGAAAGGTTCTCTATCCGGCCCTTGGGATCAGTGCACCAGGAAGGGTACATCCACCCTTTCCGGCTGGGGCCCCAGCAGCTTGATCAGTGAATTCAGGAGGCTGTGGTCAAAGGGGGTGAGGGCTTCGTTCTTGATGAGTTTCAGGGCATCGAAGGGACGCATGGCTGTTTTATACGGCCGGATGGAAGTGAGCGCATCGAATATGTCCGCAATGGTGCAGATCCTGGCGCAGGGGTGGATCTCCCTTGTGCCGGAGGGGTAGCCCGTACCGTCGGGCCGCTCATGGTGCTGCATGGAAATGTAGGCGGCCTCGTCGGTGAGGTGCCCGGTTTCCATGAGGATGTTATATCCCCATTCCGGGTGTTTCCTCATGATGACCCATTCTTCCTCGCTCAGTTTCCCCCTCTTCCTGAGGATCTCCAGGGGCACCCTGGACTTCCCGATGTCATGGAGGAAATACCCGTAGCTCAGCCGCTCCAGGTATTCCAGATCCGATGGCCTCCCGCATTTATAGAACTGAATGGCCAGGGAGGTTGCGAAGATTCCCACGTTGACGCTGTGGGTGTAGGTGGAGAAATCATAATCGGTGATGGAGAAGAGGTCGCCGAGCAGCAGCTTGTTGTTCATGATGTTCTTCAGCATGGATTTCAGCGTGTGCTTGATCTCGTCGATCCGTTCGGTGTCGGGATTTTCAAAGGCCTTTTTAAGGGCATGTGTGGATGACACGTAGAACGTAGCGGCCTTGACCCTGGATGGAACCGTGGGGTCGGTGAGGATCCGGTCCGTGTAGGTGCTGATGTATTGCTCAAAGGTATCGGCCTCACTGCCCCGTATGAACACCTTGGCAACCCCGTTGTGATGGAGTTCCTGCAGGTGTTCCTTCGTGAACACCCCGTCTCTCGCGAGAAAAGGCACCAGTCTGCTGTCATTCTTGATGTACAGGTCCACGACGGACTTTTCGTTTATCAGTATGACATCGACAGGGATCGGCCTGAATACATCCATGCCTCCATTTATCGGTATTGCTTCTCAATAAATTGAGTGTGGCTTGCCATTGTTTTCCCTATCCCCTGTGCCCTGTCCTCTGATGCTTGACACCCCCCTTGCCATACGATACATCCCCTAGCAGGGGTGAGAGTCATCGCGCAGGGCAGCCCCATTATCCTCGAAGGAAGAGTCGTATGCATACGGTTAAGGTTCATGACATCACCATAGGAAGCGGTGAACTGGTGCTGATAGCCGGCCCCTGTGTCATCGAATCGGCCGAGCATGCCCTGTTCATGGCGCAGAGCATCCAGGATATCGCCACAAGGATCGGGATCCCTTATATCTTCAAGGCATCCTTTGACAAGGCGAACCGGTCGTCCATCGAATCGTATCGAGGCCCCGGGTGCCTGAAGGGCCTGGAGATCCTGGGAACCATCAAGAAGCGCCTGTCCGTCCCGGTCATATCGGACATACACGAACCTGCCCAGGCAGTTCCTGCCGCGAAGGTCCTGGACATGCTCCAGATACCCGCATTCCTGTGCCGCCAGACCGATCTCCTTGTGGCGGCAGGATCCACGGGCCTGCCGGTGAACATCAAGAAGGGGCAGTTCATGGCGCCCTGGGATATGGCCAATGCCGCCTCCAAGGTCAGGAGCACGGGGAACAGCGGCATCGTGCTCACCGAGCGCGGCACCACCCTGGGGTACAACAACCTGGTATGCGACCTGCGGAGCCTTGCGATAATGCGGTCCCAGGGCTTCCCGGTCGTCCTGGACGTGACGCACAGCCTCCAGATCCCCGGGGGCCTGGGCACGGCTTCCGGCGGCAACGCCGAGTATATCACCCCTCTTGCCCGGGCTGGGGTGGCCTTCGGCCTTGACGGCATCTTCCTTGAGGTGCACGACAACCCGGATAAGGCCCTGAGCGACGGGCCGAACAGCCTGCGCCTGGATATGCTGGAGCCCCTCCTTGCCCAGCTCATGAAGATCCACGAGGCGGCCTCATGAACAAGATATCCTGCCTGGTGCTCGATGTGGACGGCGTACTGACGGATTCGCGCATCTACTTCACCGATGAAGGTGTTCAGCTCAAGGCCTTCAACAGCAAGGACGGGCACGGGCTGAGGATGCTCATGAGGGCCGGCATAGACGTGGTCATCATAACCGGCAGGACATCCAGGGCCCTGGAGTACCGGGCGGCCGAGCTCGGCATCACGCACGTATTCCAGGGGGCGCTGGACAAAAAGCCTCTGCTCCTGGAAGCGGCCGCCAAGCTGGGCATCGACCCCGTGAACATGGCCTACATGGGGGACGATGTGGTGGACCTGCCCCCCATGGCCCTGTGCGGCCTGACCTTTGCCCCATCGGACGCCATGGACATGGTCAAGGGACGGGCGGACGTGGTGACCGAAAGACCCGGCGGTCACGGTGCGGTAAGGGAGGCCATTGAAATCATCCTCAAGCGCGAGGGGCTTTTCGACAAGGTCATGGAGCGCTATGTGGAATAAGCTCTTCTGGTTTTCAGGAATCGCCATCGCACTCGCGCTCGTCATCTATCTCTCGAGGTACAATGACCAGGGTTCAACGAACTCGACCGAAGGCCCTGCGATGATAACCCGCCAGGCAGACCGGGTGGTCATGTTCGAGCGCAAGCGCGAAAGCGGCAAGGTCCTGGAGGTGTCCGCACGGCAGGTGGATGAGACGGACGGTAATGTGGCGCGCCTCAAGGATTTCATCCTCACGCAATCGGACGATCTGAGCCTCAGCGGTTCCGAGGCCGTTTATGACCGCGCCCGTTCCGTGCTTGAATTAAAGGGTAAGGTCACTATCAAGAGGTCCGACGGATCCCTGGCCGCAGTGGACGGCCTTCTCTGGGACAGGCGCGCAGGCGTTGCCCATACGGACAAACCGGTTAGCTATGAGGGAAATAACGGTCTTATAACGGCGGACAGGGCGGAGTTTGCAGATGACTTTACAAAGATCGCTTTCATTGGAAGGGTTCATGCGCGCATTATGCAAGATATTCTTGCTCCTTAGCCTCCTCTTTCCGTGTGCCCTCCATGCCCAGGGCCTCAAGACGCCGTCCGGCCCGTCCGATATGGTGGACATAGAGGCGGACAGACTGGACGTGGACACCAAGAAAGGAACTGCCGTATTCACGGGAAAGGTAACGGCGACCAGGCCCGATATCACCCTGAAGGGTAACACCCTCACCCTCGTCTATGACCAAAAATCCCGCAAGGTCTCCCAGCTCACAGCAGAGGGGAATGTCTATATCCTCTGGAATGACAAAAATGCCACATGCTCCAAGGCGGTGTATAACCTTGCAGACGAGGTGATGGTTCTGACCGGTGATGTCGTCATCACCAGGGGACAGGAACGCCTGACCGGGCAGAAGGTGACCCTGGACAGGAAACGCGACACCCAGGTGGTAGAGGGGTCGGGCGGCAGGGTGAAGGTGCGTGTGGACGCTGGAGAGAGCAAGGGGGTCATGCAGTGGGGGAAATGACGTTGAAGGCCGCGGGCCTTGAAAAAAGCTTCGGCAAGGTTCAGGTCATCAAGGGGCTTTCCATTGCCTGCAGCCCCGGGGAGATCATCGGGCTCCTGGGGCCAAACGGCGCCGGCAAGACCACCACGTTCTACATGATCGTCGGCCTCATCCGCGTGGACAAAGGCAGGGTCCATCTCGGCACTGAGGATATCACCGACATCGACCTCGCAGGCCGCGCCATGAGGGGCATCGGCTATCTGCCCCAGGAGGCCTCCGTGTTCCGGGGCCTGAGCGTGGAAGACAACATCCGTGTTCCCCTGGAGGCCAGGGGCTTAAGGGGAGGCGAACTGAAGCAGAACCTGGATGAGATCGTGGCGGGCTTCGGCCTCGAAAAGGTCCGCAGGAGCAAGGGAGTCATGCTGTCCGGTGGCGAGAGGCGCCGGGTCGAGATCGCCCGGGCCATGGCACTGAGCCCCTCGTTCATGCTCCTGGACGAACCGTTCGCAGGGATCGACCCCATAACGGTCAAAGACATACAGGATATGATAGTGAACTTGAAAAAATTGGGAATTGGTGTCATTATTACCGATCATAATGTAAAAGAAACCCTTAAGATATGTGACAGGGCGTATATTATCCATCAGGGTATTGTTATTGAAGAGGGGACTCCCGAACAGGTAGTGGCGAATGAGAAGGTTAAGCAGATCTATGTGGGTAAGGACTTTTCGCTCTAGGAGGAAGTAAGGATGGCCTTGGAACTCAAGCAGCACCTGAAGCTGGCGCAGCAGCTCATCATGACGCCCCAGCTCCAGCAGGCCATCAAACTCCTTCAGCTCAGCCGGCTGGAATTGCAGGAATACATAGTAAGCGAGCTCGAGCAGAACCCGCTGCTCGATGTGGGGGCTGAACGGGCGCGCGAGGAATCCCCTGAATTAAAAAAGGAAAGGGAGCAGCTCAGGCAGAGATGGGACGCCTACCTGGAGACCTACGGCCAGGACAATGTCCCGTATTACGAAGACGAAGAGCGCCCCTCCATAGAGTCAACCACCAGCAAGCCCGAAGGACTGATGGATCACCTCCTCTGGCAGCTGAGGCTGAACGATTTCACGGAAAAGGAACAGGAGGTAGGCCTGTTCATCATAGGCAACCTGGACCATAATGGGTATATGAGCCTTGACACGCTCTCCATCTGCCAGGAGACCGGCGCACTTCCCGAGGTGGTGGAATCCGCCCTTGTCAAGGTACAGCGGTTCGACCCCCCCGGCATAGCGGCCCGCGATTTGAAAGACTGCCTGAAGATCCAGGCAAAGGCGCTGGGACTGGAGGACACCCTGGTGTGGAGGATCATCGATTCACACCTGAATGAGCTCCAGACCAAGAACTACAACAAGATCGCCCAGGAGCTGTCATCGACGGTGGATGAGGTGGCGGGTGCCGCCCAGATCATCGTCAACATGGAGCCGAGGCCTGCACGGGACTATTCCGACGATCCGCCCCAGTACGTGGTGCCCGACGTCTATGTGGTGAAGCTCGAGGGCGAATACGTGGTCCTGCTCAATGAGGAAGACCTGCCCCTGCTCACCCTGAACAAGGAATATCAGAACATGATGAAGTCCGACAACATGGGCAAGATGGCCAGAGACTACCTCTCCGACTGCTTCAAATCGGCCCAGTGGCTCATGAAGAGCATCCAGCAGAGGCAGAATACCCTGTGCAAGGTTACCGAGAGCATCGTCAAGTTCCAGAGGGAATTCCTCGACCATGGCATCACCCATCTGAAGCCCCTGGTGCTCCGGGATGTCGCCGATGACGTGGGCATGCATGAATCCACCATCAGCAGGGTTACATCTAATAAGTATGTGCACACCACACAAGGCACATTCGAGCTCAAATACTTCTTCAACAGCGGCATATCAAAGAGCGACGGCAGTTTCGTTGCATCCCAGAGCGTTAAAACAGAGATCGAGAATATCATCAAGGCAGAGGATGCAAAGCATCCCCTAAGTGACCAGGCCATTGCTCATAAACTGAAAGGGAAAGGGGTGAGGATCGCACGCAGGACCGTTGCCAAGTACCGTGAGCTGCTTGGAATTCTTCCGTCAAACCAGCGGAAGAAACATTTCTAATACGTTCTTTAACCACGAGAGGAGGATTTATGCAGACTGACATTACCTTTAAGAACATTGATTCTTCCGATGCGCTGAAAGACTACGCTTTCAAGAGGCTATCGAAGATGGACAAATACATCGACCGCACAGCTGAAGCGCATGTCGTCCTTTCCGTGGAAAAGCGCCGGCATAAGGCTGATGTCACGCTGACCGCCGACGGCGCGGTGATCAATGCCGTAGAGATAACCGAAGACCTGTACTCCGCCATCGACATGGTCATGGATAAGCTGGAGAGGCAGATCAAGAAACACAAGGAAAAGCTCCAGGGCGGCAAGAAGACCCAGCCCAAGGCGGCAGCAGAAGGGGCCGCACCGACAGCGACAAGAAAGGCAAAGCCCCGCCTCATCTATGAGAAGAACTACGCGGTGAACCCCATGAGCATCGAAGAGGCCGCTGAACTCGTGGGCTCGGCATCCGAAAAGTTCGTCATCTTCCAGAACACCGAATCCAAGCAGCTCAACCTCATCTACGAGCGCAAGGACGGAAAGCTCGCCCTCATCGAGCCGCAGATCTAGAAGACAGCCCTTTGACATACCACGCCGTGCTGAGGGCCTGCGCCGGGCAGCACGGCGTTTTCATGTGCGAGAAAGGATCAGCTTACTTGTTTGTCATACGGGCGACATGAGAAATCCGTATGAATTACCCCGCTGTTGTTTTCACCCTAAAGACCCTTGCATAACTTCAGAAGAGCGATCAAGCCAGCCGAGAAAAACCTTGCCTGAACAGACGATGGATCCAGCCAGGGACAAGCACATTGCTTGTCCCTGGCTGGATCCATCGTCTGTTCAGGTCAATTTTTTAGTGCTGTTCAACTATGGGTATTGGGTTATGAAGGAGTCTCAATTTATCCCAGATTTTGCGTTTGAAGAGGTTAAAAACTTTTCCCGTTAAAACAGGTGATCTTAAAGCCTTTCATGAATGGATAATTTGCCGGTCATCTTAGGGCTTTAAGATCACCTGTTTTAACGGGCCTATAAAAAACAAATCAGTTCACCTCAAATCATCAGGTAAAGCGCTCTTAGGGTGTATCGGCTTTGTATGGACACATTCAAACGCAAAATCCGGGTTTATGTTCAGCTTTTTGAATTAGGACCACACCAGGAGCTTCAGGGCTGAAAAATGTAGTACATGCGAAAGGCCATAAGTGTTATTGAATAAAGCATAATCCGTTCTGCCGGGGAGGTATGCATGGAAAGGCTATTCTATCCCGAGTCTATCGTCATCTTCGGTCTGTCGTCCAAACCCAACAACATCCCGAGAATTACGCTGGAAAACATGCTCAGGTGGGGATACCGGGGCAGGATATTCGGCGTCAACCCCAAGAGCGAGGTCCCCCATGTGGACGGCATCAAGATGTATGCGCATCTTGATGACCTTCCCGAGGTGCCTGACCTCGCATACTGTCTCATCCCCGCCCGGTTCGTGCCGGATGTCGTCGACCAGTGCGGCCTGTTCGGCATACGGCGCATGGCCGTCTCAAGCGGGGGGTTTTCCGAATTCGGCGAGGAAGGCCGGAAGCTCTCGGAAAGCACCCTTGCGGCAGCGAGGCGCCACGGCATACGCTTCGTAGGGCCCAACGGGGTAACGGTGGCCAACACCGCCAACGGCCTGTGCCTCCCCTTTGTCCCTCTGCACAAGGCCCCGGCAGGGGGCATGTCCGTCGTCTCCCAGAGCGGAGGGGTCGCCCTCATGCTGTTCAACTTCCTGGTGGACGAGAACATCGGCATGGCCAAGTTCGCCAGCATCGGGAACAAGCTCGACCTCGACGAGGTGGACTTCCTCGAATACTTCATCGACGATCCCGACACAAAGATCGTCTGCCTCTATCTGGAGAGCATCAACCGGGGGAAGGAGTTCATGGAAATAGCCTCCCGGAGCACTAAGCCCATCGTGGTCCTCAAGTCGAACACGACCACTGCCGGGAAAAAGGCCGCCATGAGCCATACGGCTGCGCTGAGCAACGACGATACGATCATCGACACCGCCTTTGAGCGTTCCGGCGTCATCCGCATCGGAAACTACCATGACTTCCTGGCCGTGGTGAAGGCATTCCAGCTCCCCCCCATGAGGGGAAGGAGGGTCATGGTGATGAGCCCTGCCGGCGGGTTCTCGGTCATTACCGCGGACCTGTGCGAAAAGGAGGGGTTCACCTTCGCCGACCCGGGGCAGGATTTCTACAAAGGCCTCCAGTCATTCTCCAATGCCGGGGTCATCAACTTCTCGAATCCCCTCGACATGGGTGACATCTATGATCCGCAGCTCTCCGCCCACGTGATCACCTCTGTCATGCATTCAAACGAGGTGGACGGCGTGCTGTACGTGGGCCAGAGACCGCAGATGCCCTCGGGTGAAAACGTGTTCTACCGGATGTTCCTCACGGACCTGTCCAAGGAGGCGTGGGGGACGATCCTCTCTTCAGGGAAACCTCTGGGTGTCTGCCTGTTCGGGCCCTCGCGCATGATCCTCCAGACCAAGAGGACGGTGAACTTCCCGGTGTTCAACAGCGCGGAAGAGATGGTCCGGGCCATGGCGTCCCAGATGAGATTTTATGAACGCCTAAGCAAGCCCTCGGTGGAGAATCCTTTGCCCAAGGGTATCCATACGCGCACGGCCCAGCAGTGGATCAGGGACAAGGCCGGAGATTTCGGGGAAGAGAGCATGGCCCTTTTGCACGCCTTCGGCATCCCCGTAGCCAGGTCCTTTGTGGCCCAAGATCCCGATCAGGCCGTTGTCCTCGCAAAGAAAGCCGGGTTCCCGGTGGTCATGAAGGTGGTATCGCCCGACGCCATCCATAAATCGGACATGGGAGGGGTGATCCTCGGTATCAAGGGGCCTCAACAGGTGAGGCAGGCCTTCCTGAAGATCAGGAAAAATCTTCATTCCTATAAGAAAAAGGCTCGATTCGAGGGTATACGGATCTCGGCCATGGCCCGGGATGGCTCAGACATGTTCATAGGCGCCAAGCATGATCCTTCCTTCGGCCCGGTGGTGTTCTTCGGCATGGGCGGCGTGTTCATCGAGCTGTTCAGGGACGTGATGAGTGTTCTGTGCCCCGCAGGCACAAGCGAGGTACGGGAAAAACTCGAACGGCTCAGGTCCGTTGCCCTGCTGAGGGGATACCGGGGTTCAGCGCCGGCCGATATCGACGCATTCGTGGACGCCGTGGTGAGAGTGTCCCATCTCATGCATACATGCCCGCGGATAGAAGAACTCGACATAAACCCCATCAGGGTGTTCCCCAAAGGGTGCGGGGTCCTCGCCCTCGATGCCAGGATGAGGATCAGGGGAGGATGAAGCCCATGTGACCAGGGGGCATCAAACAGTCACATCTATCCGGGTGAATGACGAGCTTGACAGCGTTTTATATTTCCGGATGACGGACAACAGGTCACTGGAACTCATAGATACCAAGTCTATGTTCTTAACGGAAGAAGATGTCAGAGAAGAAAAGTTGCTTTCCGTTGCCTCTGACTCATCAACGGCGAGGATCATATTAACGAGACCATAGCTGTGCCTTATGAGGTTCATGTTTGATGCAGAAAGTAAAACATCAGACATGGAACTTCCGCTGGTTTTCGATGTGCTGCTCAGGGAACTCAGGAGGGATGTTATCTTGTTCTGCGCTTCAGGTGATATGCTGACCGTATCTTTAATGCCCGAATCCGAAATGCCGCTTTTCAGTATTTTATAGAGATATGAAGGGTAAGACTCCCCCATACCTGACAGATATCTTGAAAGAATGGCGCTGATACTGCTGATACTTGACATGTCTTGCCTCTTTATCTCTTTATCTCTTTTATACGGTTATGTTGATCATCCTGGGCATGCCGGCGGCACTCGTGCCTGCCTCGCCCTTGGAATCGTATTGCGCAGGCATGTTCTGTGATGCCGTTTCATCAGGATGCATCAGTTCGTACAGATATGCTTCCAGTGCGGAGACAACGCCATCTTTGTTCAAGTCTCTGACATCGTACGTTTCACTGCTGCTGCCTGATATGCTTCCTGTGAAAGGTGATCTCTGCAGGTTTTCCGTAGTTCCTTGGTGCGTAGTGGTTAAAATCTTCGTAGTAGGAGTTGTCCCCAAACCTTTCATGGCAGACATGAATTGAATATTCATACCAGAAACCCCTTACGGCTTTGTCACTGTCCCATGCCTTTTAGAGTCTCAAAATATGGGTTTAGATGCAAGAGAAACCTTGAACGACATACTATCGGCCTCGATATTCAGAAATCATTCAGGTAATACTCAGCGTCTCATCGTCAGAGCAAAAAAAATCAGGACCGTTGGCGGTCCTGAAAATGAGGAGGTTCTATTGGGGAATTACTTGAAGAACCTATATTGTTCATCGGCGTGAATCGGATTCCCATTAGCCCCTCCTGCCGGATTTTTTATGACAGGCATGACTGGAAACAGAACAATGGCCCATCAGGGACAGCCAGAGGCTTTACATCTCTTCATGACAGATCAACGGCTTTAACGGACCAGTTAAAACAATTCCGTCCACTGCAGATTATCCGGTTAATGCACTCCTGAAAACCCGGGTGCGTACGGACACAAACAGACGCACAAGCAAGCGGTTAATAATGACAAGAGCGGATGCAGAAAAGGACTCGCGGGTTACCGGCCAGGCCTGTTTGCATATGAACAGCTACCTGAGAACCCGGACAAGTGCGTGAAGGGTATCATTTCAGTTTAAAACGGTTCCGGGCAGCAGGAGCGGTGCGCACCCGGAACGATACCCCCCCCTGAACATGGGCCTGGACCGTATCGATGCTTTCCTATGAATCCGCCGGTATCGGTTCTTTACTGAACCGCTTTTTCGACCGCCGTGTCCACGGCCTTTTCGACGGCCTTCTCTTTCGTCTTCTTCACCTTCTCATCAATGGTCTTTTTCTCCAGGACCAGTACTTTCTCGGCATTCATGGTGCCGGCTGCCAGGGAGACCTTCACCTTATAGCCGACCTTGAGCTTTTTGAGGTGCTTCTGCTTCACGGTTATGGTCTGGTCCTTTACGAGAATCGTCTTTGCCGCCGTGTCGATTTTCTTGATGGTGCCGATGACGGTCTCACCGGTAACGGCCTTCACCGCCTCGGTCGTCAGGACATCCGTCGCCTGTGCAGCGGCTGCGGCTGCAGGTGTTGCCGCAGGGGCCGGCGCATCTGCGCCGAAGACCAGTGTGGAAAAACACGCCAGTACCAGTACCACTGTAATGCAACTGAGTATCTTCATTGAACGCTCCCCCCTGAGATTCTGTTATGGCACACAGCATACCATATGTGGGTCGTGCTATGAACAGGGTAAGATCATCTACTCTTATTCTATGCTCCTGAAGCTGAAGAACACGGGTTACGCCGTCTGGTACTCCTGTTTATCAACTGCATAAAATCCCTGGTTTCGCAGTAACGTTGTGCGTCCTGATGAAACTCTGTTATTTTTGGAACAGCATCAATCGCGACTCAGGAATAATCACTATATATTTCTGTAGGTTAAATTATCAAAGATACGCGACAAAAGGATCTGAGACCCCCTTGATTTTCACCAGGTGAACGTTATTATAAAATTTATCATCTACCTTCATTTTTTTACGATAGAAGCCAGTTATCTAGAGAAAGAAAAGGGGGTAGCCAATGATCATGAAAAAGACGTTACTCGTGTCCCTTTTTATCTTTGTGCCATTGGTAACTCATGCACTTCCAATGAACGATCTGCCGAGCATGAACTCGAATACAACGTTGTTCTTCTTCAATACGATGTATTCCAGTAGATTGTTTGATATGTTCTCTCATGAACCATCCTTGCCCGCAAGCATTACCGCCCCAAGGCCAAACCATGATATACTTGCTGAGAGCCTGCATCAGCAACCATCCCAGCCATTACGGCTCAATGAATCTCTTGATATAAATAATGACCAGGCCACGAACCAACCAGCACCTATTCCTGAACCGTCTACCTTGTTACTCTTAGGTTGTGGCCTGATCGGTCTTGCCGGATTGAGAAAGAAGACGAAATAGCAACTGTTCTTGCAACAGGCGGCTCTGGAGGCAGGAACATAATCATCCCTGTCTTTTTATGTTTCTGCGGGAAAAAATGGGGCTTTGCCGTTAATGCTACTGCTATGTAAACGATGTGTCCAAGATCCTCAAAGGTCTCATGCTAGGGATTCGCCCCTTGAAATACTCATAACTTTTTCCGCGCAGGCTTCTTCCCATCATCCTTGAGGTCCCGAGCATTTGCGGCTATCCTGGCGACCTTGCCCAGGGTATCTCGAATAGGGTACAGCTTGATCACCAGGGGCCTTCCTGCGGGAACAGCCACCAGTTCAAGGGGCTTGCCGGTGAAAATTACCTGGTCCATCGCCTCCTTTGCCTGGGCTGCAGCCATCCCCGGCATCTCCATGAATATATTCGAACCCTTGAGCTTTTTCACGCTTTTGCCGAACCTTCGGGCCGCAGGCTCGTTGATGGCGATCACGTTCCCTGAGGTATCCAGGATCAGCGAGGTGTCATTGCTTGCATCCAGGAGCACCTGAGCGGTCTCCTGGCTCTCCCGGATCCTCTTTTCGCGCTCTATGCGGTCGCTGATATCCCTGGCGACGCAGATAAGTTCCGTTGTCCTGCCTCTGCGCTTCAGCGGGATACGGCTCAGCTCGCCGAACTTTATCTTCCCGTCCTTGGTAATGAACCGGTGAATGTTGTAGTAAACGCCTTTCCCGGCAAATGCCGTCAGGGAATCTTCCAGTGCGTCGCTCAAGTCTTCCGGGTGGAGTATGGCCAGGTCATAGAAGTACCTCCCCACCAGCTCTTCGGGTTTGAACCCGATCAGCCGCTCGACATTGTCCGAAACGCTCAAGATCTTCAGATTGAGGTCATAGGAGAACATGACATCATTGGTCATGGAGAAAAGGAGCTGGTATTTCTGATCGGCCTCGCGCACCGAAACTACTTCCTTCTTCAGCTCCGCGACCTGACTCTTCAGCTCCAGTATCATCTTGTGGGCCTCACTCAGTTCGACGGCAAGCTCATCCCTCGTCAGGTTCCCGTATCTCATTGCAAAACCTCCATTGATAATTCCATGGACTATATTAATCCTGCCCATGGGAAGTCAAGCATCGGAATATGATGAGTTGTTAAAAATTTATCTTGATACTTGGAAACCAAAGGTATATGTGGGCGCCGTAAGGTTACAAGATCTCACACAAAGGAGCAGTTCATGAGGATGTTCTTCACCGCAGGAATCGTAGTATATGCCTTCCTGGTCTTTCTCTCCTGGATCTAATCCGAGCATAACTTCCCCGCTATAATTCATTTCCCCGTCCTTTCCGGCAGAGCCGGGCAGGGCCGGTCCTTGAAGATCTCATAGTACAGGATGGGCACGATCACCAGGGTAAGGATCGTGGAGCCAACGGCGCCGAACATCATGGCAATGGCGAGCCCTTCAAAGATGGGGTCGAAGAGCATGACGAACGACCCCACCACCACCGCGGCCGCGGTAAGCACAATGGGCCTGAAACGCACGGCACCCGCCATGATGAGCGCGCGACGGAGGTCACCCGTGTCCCTCCACTCCATCTGGATGAAGTCCACCAGCAAAATGGAATTGCGCACCACGATGCCGGCCAGCGCGATGAATCCGATCATGGATGTGGCGGTGAAGAAGGCGCCGAAGATAAAGTGGCCGGGCAGGATCCCCACCAGGGTCAAGGGAATGGGCGCCATGATCACCAGCGGCGTTAGGAAGTTCCTGAACCAGGCCACCACCAAAATGTAGATGATGACCAGGACAACAGCGAAAGCGCCCCCCAGGTCCCGGAAGACCTCGTAGGTGATGTGCCACTCGCCGTCCCATTTCATGGAATACTCTTCTTCCAGCCAGGGCTGCACCGATGAGTACTGCTTCATGGCATACCCTTCGGGCAGCTTCAGATTGGCGATTGCATCCTTCATGTTCATGATGGCATAGACCGGGCTTTCCTCCTTGCCCGCCACATCTCCCGTCACATAGGTGACTTTTCTGAGGTTCTTGTGGTAGATGGTCCTATCCTCCAGCCCTTCTTTTACCGTAACGAGTTCGGAGAGCGGCACTGATCCGCCATGAGATCCGGGAACGGCAATGGCGAGCAGCATGTTCACGTCCGAACGCTGCTCCATGGGCATGCGGAGCATGATCTCCACGGGCTCCTTTTCCCTGTCCATATGCACCAGCCCGGCAGCCGACCCGGCAAGACCTATCCGGATGCTCCGGGCAATGGCCAGCGTGCTGATGCCGTGCCGGGACGCCTTTTCCTGGTCCACCTCAAGGCTGACCTTCCTCTGGTCATCCTCCACGAACCAGTCCACATCCACCACGCCCTCGGTCTTCTCGAAGATGCCTCTGACCTGGCGGGCGATGTCCACCTGCCTGGCCGTATCCGGTCCGTAGATCTCCGCCACCAGGGTACTCAGCACCGGCGGACCGGGCGGTACCTCTGCCACCTTTATGCGGGCACCATAGGCATCTCCGATCCTCTTGAGAGGGGGCCTCAGCCGCTTGGCAATGTCGTGGCTCTGTGCCTTGCGGTCCCCTTTCGCGGTGAAATTCACCTGGATGTCGGCCACGTTGCTGCCGCTTCTCAGGTAGTAGTGCCTCACCAGCCCGTTGAAATTGTACGGGGACGACGTGCCGATGTAGGACTGATAGTCCGTGACTTCGGGCACGGTCTTCAGGTATTCGGCCATCTCGCGGGTAAGGGCAGCCGTCTCTTCCAGCGTAGTGCCTTCGGGCATGTCGATGATGACCTGGAGCTCGCTCTTGTTGTCAAAGGGGAGCATCTTCACGGTGACGGCCTTCAGGGGAAGCAGCGCCACGGCAAGAAGGAGCAGGGCGAAGATCGCCCCGAACGCATAGAACCGTTTCCTGGTCACGTCGATGAGCGGGCCTAAAATCTTCCCGTAGAGTCCCTCGAGCCTGGAGCCTTCCTGGTCTCCCGGTTCATGTCGGACATTTTTCAGAACCAGGTAGGCGAGCCACGGGCTTACGATGAATGCCACGAGCAGAGAGAAGATCATGGCCGCGGATGCCCCCACCGGGATGGGCCTCATGTAAGGCCCCATGAGTCCGGACACAAAGGCCATGGGCAGCAGGGCCGCGATGACCGTGAAGGTGGCCAGGATGGTGGGGTTGCCCACCTCGTCCACGGCTAAAACCGCCGTGAGCGGCTCGATGGCGTGCATGCGGAAGTGGCGGTTTATGTTCTCCACCACCACGATGGCGTCATCCACCAGGATGCCTATGGAAAAGATCAGTGCAAACAGGGTGACCCGGTTCAGGGTGTAGCCGTAGAGGTAGTTGATGAGCAGGGTGAGCGCCAGGGTGACCGGCACCGCCACCCCCACCACCACGGCCTCCTTGCGCCCTAATGCAACCGCGATGAGGATGATGACCGAGACCGTGGCGATGAGCATGTGGTAGAGGAGCTCATTGGACTTCTCTTTTGCCGTCTCTCCGTAGTCCCTGGTCACGGTCACCTGCACGTCTTTCGGTATGAGTCTTCCCTTCAGGGCCTCCACCTTGTGAATGGCATCTTCGGCCACCACGCTGGCATTGGCGCCCTTCTTCTTGGAAACGGAAAGCGTCACTGCCTCGTACTGGCCCAAGGTCCCGGCCTTTATCCCCTTGCGGTCCGCGGCAGGTCCAAGCCCCATGAAGACATAGCTCGAAGGCTCTTCGGGCCCGTCATGGACCTTCGCCACGTCGCGCAGGTACACGGGTCTGCCCTCATCCACGTGGACCACGATGCCGGCCACATCTTGAGCGTCCTTGAGAAACCGCCCCGTCTCAACGACAGTCTCCCTGTTTCCGGAGGAAAAGTTCCCCGAGGGGATGACCACATTGGCCTGCTGGAGTTTCTCCATGATCTGAAATGCCGACACGTGCCGGGCCCGCAGACGGGCCGGGTCCAGGCTGATAAGGACCTGGCGGCGCTGCCCTCCGGCTACCGAGGTCTCCGAGACATGGGCGCCCTTCTTGAGCTCCTCGCAGAGCTGCATGGCCATCCTTCTGAGCTCGTAGCCGGTATATCCCGGATTCCCGCTCCACAAAGTGAGAGACAGGATGGGGACGTCGTCTATGGACTTGGGCTTGACCAGGGGCTGTGAAACGCCTGCAGGGATACGGTCGTAGTTGGACATGAGCTTGTTGTAGAGCCTCACCAGGCTGTCTTCCATGTCCTCGCCCACGTAGAACCGCACGATGGTCAGGTTGGAGCCGGGCCTGACAATGGAATAGACGTACTCCACCCCCTTGATCTCCCAGAGGAACTTCTCCATGGGTGTGGTGATGCGCTCCTCCACCTCCTTGGCGCTCGCACCGGGATAGGACACGAAGACGTCCACCATGGGCACCACGATCTGGGGCTCCTCCTCGCGCGGCGTGACCATGACGGCGAACACCCCCATGAGCAAAGATGCAGCCACGATCAGCGGGGTGAGCTTGGAGGTGATGAAGGCCTTCGCGATCCTGCCCGAGATGCCGATCATCTTCATTGCGCGGCCTCTGCCTCGATCATACCTCCGTCAGTTGCCTTCTGGACGCCTGCAGTGATGATCCGCTCATGGGGCTTCAGGCCCGAGAGGACCTCTACGCCCGTCTCTGTAACCCTGCCTTCCCTGATGAGGCGGTAGGTTATGACGCCCCCTTCCCCCACCACATACACGCCCGTGAGCTGGCCCTTGCGGATAATGGCGTTATCCGGGATGATGAGTACATCCCTCTTCCCCACGGGGATCTTCACCCGCGCGAACAGCCCGCTCTTGAGCCCCTCCTCCGGAATGTCTATCTTGATGGTAAAGGTCCTGGTGCTCGGGCTGATGTCCGGCAGGACTTCGCGGATGGTTCCTTTCAGGTGTCTGCCCTGGGAATCGATGACAACCTCTGCAGGCATCCCTGCCCGGATCTTCCCGCTGAGACCCTCGTCAATGGCCGCTTCCACATAGGCATCGCCGAGTGCCTCGATGACGAGAAGCGGCATACCGGGCGATGCCATGCTGCCCTCATCGATCTGCTTACTGGTCACCACGCCATCCACCGGTGAGGTTATGCGGGCGAAGGCCAGGAAGGTCTTGGCCTCCTCGGCCATGGCCCGCGTGCGCTCATAATCGGCATTGGCGACATTGCGCCTGGTCTCAACCTGGTCCATGTCCTGCTTCGAGATGATCTTCTGCTCGTGGAGGTTGTGGTACCGTTTCCAGGTTATCTCGTTCAGGTCTTTATTCTGGCGTGCAGCCTCCAGAGCCATGGCAGCGGCATGAGACCGTTCCCGTGCATCCTTGTCATCGATGGTGAGCAGCAGCTGGCCTGCCTTTACCTGTTCGCCCTCCCGGACCTTCAGCGAGGTGACGACCCCCATGACACGGCTCGCGATGGTGCTGGTGCTCTCGGACCTGATGGTGCCTGAGGTCTCGTACACATCGTCCGTCTGGGTCGCGGCAACGGTGCTTACGGTTACCCCGGTTACATGAGGCCTTGCAACGTTCTGCTCCCCGGCCTCTTCCCGGCACCCGGACAGGGAACCAGCTACTATGGCCAAACATGCGGCCAGGCAGAATACCTGCAGGGAGCGGCCCTGAAATACCTTCATGAAATTCTTCCTGTTTCCACTCATATGAAACTCCCTGTGGCGCTTCTGCCGCGATCCCTCATGACCTAATCCCTTGAGAGACCAAGAAACGGTCGAAGCATTACATGCATGGCGTTTGTCCTTTGTATCAAATCATCTTTGAGATCAAATCCATACACCTTACACACCTTTATAATTGACTGACCCGGTTAATTCAATATCCGCCCATATGGATTTCCATGCAGTCTCTCTGAAAAGGGCTCCTTCGGCCTTGATATGTATCATCATATTGAAAGGCCTCCTTGTTATACTAAGACCTCTCATTCCGTATGGCATTGATATACATCAACATCCATGCCCTCCAGGGGTATCCGCTCCATTAGGCCTTGGGCTTCTGATCCGTGGAATGACAGGTGGATGAACGGTCACGCAGGCATTGAGAACCGGGATTGACTGAGAAGGTTACGCCTCTTTCTGAGAACTGCGCCCTCCCCCGGCTCTCCCCGTCAATTTTCAGGGAGAGGTCCGGGAGAGGTGATGTGTCATATACCTCTCAGATACTGTTGCCAGGTGGTGCGCAAGCTGTGATCAGGAGATCAATCTGCACTCGGTCCGGCCTTCAGTCGGATTCCATGGAGGTCTTCCATACCTCCCAGACCTTGCCCACGAGGTCGGGCCCGGGTTTGAGCGTGAGCTTGCCCGGTTTCCAGCCAGACGGCGTGGCCTCGGTGCCCTTGCTGTTCCGCACATACTGGAAGGCCTGGATCTGGCGGAACGTCTCGCTCACGTTCCTGCCCACCGGCGGGGTGAGCACCTCGTAGCCCTGGATGACACCGTCCGGGTCGATGAGGAACCTGCCGCGCATCTCCACGCCGGCGTCCGGGTCGTACACCCCGTATACGCTCCCCACCCGCCCTCCACCATCTGCGAGCATGGCAAAGGGCACTCCGCCCTTGACCATCTTTGAAAGCTCGTGGTCGTTCCACATCTTGTGCACGAACACGCTGTCAACGCTCATGGAGAAGACCTCCACCCCGAGCTTGACGAATTCAGGATATCTCTCGGCAACTGCCGAGACCTCGGTGGCTCAGACAAAGGTGAAGTCACCCGGGTAGAAGCAGAGCACCACCCACTTGCCGAGATAGTCGGAAAGCTTCACCTGCACGAACTTGCCCTTCAAATATGCCGGGGCAGTGAAATCAGGGGCCTTGCCCCCCACCTTGATCATAACCTTTGCCTCCTTTCGTGGACCCTCCTGTACGGGAGGTGCAGCCTCAGGTTCCCCGCCCACCGGCCCGCCTGTCGGCCTGGCGCACCCTGCCTTGATCTCTTCAGGCATAACGAACCTCCTTTCCTGTGCATCTCTGTACATGAAACCGGCCCCCGTATGCTGAAAGGGACCTGTTTTATGATTCAATACATGAATAAGTATAGCCCTTACATGCTCAAAGGCAATACCCGGAGCAACGATAATTTGACTTATAAAGCAAGAATCTCTTGACATCCTGATAAGAAATAGTTAGATTTTTTAAATAATCATTCTTCATAAACCGTATGCCACGAACGAGGTGAGAGCCCGTGAAACAACACCAGAGCGCCACACAGTGTTCCCGGCGTCTTGAGCAGATGCTCTCCAAGCTGAAAGAGCGGAGCTACCGCCTCACGCCCCAACGCATGGCCGTGCTCGAGATCCTCGCATCCAGCGAAGGACACCCCACCGTTGCCCAGGTCTATGAAACGGTCAGGGCCAAGTTCCCCACCACGAGCCTTGCTACGGTCTACAAGACAATCATCCTCCTGAAGGAGCTGGGCGAGGTCCTGGAGCTGGGCTTCCCGGACGGCAGCAACCGCTACGACGGCGCCAGGCCGGAGCCCCACCCCCACATCATCTGCACGAGGTGCAGAAAGATCATGGACCCTGAGCTTTCCAGCATTGACCACCTCAGCGAGGAGATGAAGAAAAAGACCGGCTATGCCATCGAGTACCACCGCATGGACTTCTTCGGCCTCTGCCCAGCCTGCCAGAAAGGGAACTGATTTTTTTTCACTTTACTTAAGAATCATTATCCGTTAATAGTGATATTCTTCTAAGCTTGATTATCATCCTGAGCCTATTACTATAGCAAAGGTCCATACAGAGAAAGGAGGACGAAATGGCGAAAAAGGAAAACCCGAACAAGGATAAAAAGAAACTGACTACCAGAAGCGGCGCACCCGTGGTGGACAACCAGAACGTTCTGACCGCCGGGCCGAGGGGGCCTCAGCTCTTGCAGGATGTCTGGTTCCTCGAGAAACTGGCCCACTTCGACCGGGAGGTGATCCCTGAACGGCGCATGCACGCCAAGGGGTCCGGGGCCTATGGCACCTTCACCGTCACCCATGACATCACCAGGTACACAAAGGCCAAGATCTTTTCCAGGATCGGCAAGAAGACCGACTGCTTCATCCGCTTCTCCACCGTGGCGGGTGAACGCGGGGCAGCGGACGCTGAGCGGGACATCCGCGGTTTCGCCATGAAGTTCTACACCGAAGAGGGCAACTGGGACCTGGTGGGCAACAACACGCCGGTCTTCTTCCTGCGCGACCCGCTCAAATTCCCTGATCTGAACCACGCGGTGAAGCGCGACCCACGCACCAACCTGCGGAGCGCTCTGAACAACTGGGACTTCTGGACTTCCCTGCCCGAGGCGCTCCACCAGGTGACCATCGTCATGAGCGACCGGGGGATACCAGCAACCTACCGCCACATGCACGGCTTCGGGAGCCACACCTTCAGCTTCATCAACGCGAAGAACCAGCGTTACTGGGTGAAGTTTCACCTGCACACGCAGCAGGGCATCAGGAACCTCACCGATGAAGAGGCCGAGGCCGCCATCGGCAAGTGCAGGGAAAGCCACCAGCGCGACCTGTACAATGCAATCGAGAAAGGCGATTTTCCCCGCTGGACCTTCTCTGTCCAGATCATGACGGAGAAGGAGGCCCAGGCATGCCCCTACAACCCCTTTGACCTGACCAAGGTCTGGTACCACAAGGATTATCCGCTCATCGAGGTGGGTGTTCTGGAACTGAACCGCAACCCGGAGAACTATTTTGCCGAGGTGGAGCAGTCCGCCTTCAACCCGGCCCACGTGGTCCCGGGCATCGGCTTCTCGCCGGACAAGATGCTCCAGGGCAGGCTCTTCTCCTATGGCGACGCCCAGCGCTACCGCCTGGGCGTAAACCACGACCAGATCCCGGTCAATGCGCCACGCTGCCCCTACCACAGCTATCACCGGGACGGCGCCATGAGGGTGGACGGCAACTACGGCAGCACGCTGGGCTACGAGCCCAACAGCTTCGGCGAGTGGCAGGAACAGCCCGAGTTCAGCGAACCGCCGCTGAAGCTCTCGGGAGATGCCTACCACTGGGATTTCCGTGAGGACGATGACGACTACTACACCCAGCCGGGCAAGCTCTTCCGCCTCATGACCCCCAAGCAGAAGAAGGCGCTCTTCGAGAACACGGCCCGGGCCATGGGCGACGCCCCCAGGGAGATCAAGTTCCGCCACATCAGAAACTGCTTGAAGGCTGACCCGGCATACGGCAAGGGCGTGGCCGACGCTCTGGCCATTGACCTGAAGAAGGTGCCCAAGGACTAGAAAGACAAAGGGAATACGATGAACACGCGGCAGCAGGCTCATGCCAGCTGCCGCCTGTTTTTTATACGCAGCCTCCGTAGAAGCGCGACGGCCCGTCCAGTACGTCCCACCCGCACTCTGCAAAGAGGTTCCGACAGCTGGCCACGGTCTCTCCCCTGCCCTCCTCGGTCTTTTCCCGTACATCCCGGGGGTTGGCACCCACTTCTGCCCAGAACAGGTTGGCACCGGCAACCCCTCCCAGCGTGCAGGGCTCGTGGGTGCAGTTGCCGGGCACGGTCCTGGGCATACACAGCCTCGTGATGGCCACGATCTGGGCCATACGGAGCTCGGTGATGGTGCCGAGCCTTGCCATCTCGGTGCCCGGGATGGGGATGCGCCTGGCCGCCCCGCTGTAGGCAGGGTTTACGGACGCTGTGTACAGAATCAGGTCTGCGAGCTCTTCATTGGTATGCTCGGGGCCCACCGGCTCCACGCAGGTGCCCACCACCAGGCCCGCCTCCTGGAAGTTGCGGATGCTCTCCCTGCGCTTTTCCGGGGACAGCTTCGAGTCGATGCCCTCCCGCAGGCGTAAGGCGTGGTACACCCCGGTGATGCCGGCATCCTTCATCCGCCTTGCAGCCTCGTACGTCTGGTCTCCCACGTTGGCGATAAGGATGGTCTCTTCCCTGAGGTTTTTCCCGATCTCCCGGGACATGTCCAGGAACAGCTCGAAGGGATACTTGGCAGTGGTCATGACGAACACGGCGTTGGCGCCGTCGTACTCGAACTGCCGCGCATAGGCCACGGCCTGCTCCGCTGTAAGCCGGGTCTCTTCCTGAAAGACATTGTTCACGCGGGCAAAGGAGCAGAACCTGCAGTCACCCGGACAGGGCGCCAGGTTGAGCGCCAGCTGGGCGTGCACCTCGGCCTGGTTGCCGGTGAGCTCCTGGGAGATGCGCCTTGCCTCGGCCATGACGAGGTACGATTCCGGGGAGTCAGGCCGCAGGCCCAGGAGGTCGATGAGATCCTGCCTGGATGGCGGCACGTGGTCTTTGCTTTTTTCGATCAGGTCGTGAATGTTCATGGATATCCTCATACCAATCAGCAGATGACTCCATACATATCAAGTTTCAGATCCCGTGCAAGGTCTTTTCTCATAGACGGTAATCACAGGGGGTCAGTGCCCTGGTATTTTTTCCGGTACATCCGGTACGCAGCAGGGATGAACAAGACCACCACGATGAGCGCCGCATCCACCGTGCTCAGCCCCCGAATGGCGTTCTACATGAAGTCCGCATGGCCAGGAACGTCCCCCAGGCTGACCTGCACGCCCAGGGTTAGCAAAAGCGGGGCGATCCCGAATTCCATGGAAAGACCGCAGCGCTTCTCCTCCTTCATCCTGTCCGCGTCGATACCGGTCAGGGACCTCACGAGGCTCGTCTTGCAGTGATCAACATGGCCGGAAACGCCTATGGTAACGATCCGTGACATGCTTTATGAATCAATCAGTCCTTCTGCGCTCCACCCATATGAGGTTCTTCGTGGGACCTGTCCATTCTCTGCACAATGGAAGGGGCAAGGGGAATCGAACCTCCTCCCCGTGTGTTAGCCAGGGCTGACAGATTTGAAGTCCGCGGGGTGCCCAGCATAGTTGCCCCTGTTCTGTTCGCGGATAGAACGCTCTTACGGATTTTCTTCCAAACACTGATCTTGCTCCAGACAGCTGAAACGGTTGTCCTCTCGAGCCTGATCATTATTATTTGAGCATCTCAACGAAGGCCTCGACCCGGGTCCTGAGCTGGCCCACGTCCTCCATGCTGTAGTCTGTCTCGATCCGCAGGGTGGGTATGCTGTTCTTCTTGAGCTCCTCGGCCACCGGGATGGACTCCATCAGATAGGGCTGGCAGAACTGGAGTCCGTAGTGGATGACCCCATCGGCCTTGTATGTCTTAACCATCTCTTCCACATGCTTCAACCGGTCAGGGTTCGGGGTGAAGATGGCGCAGTCCACCTGGAAGTAGCGCTCCACGATGGCGTCCATCAATCCATCTACCGTACCGGCCGAGCCGTCCACCAGGTTGCGGGTCCCCCGTTCGCCCACACAGGACTCCTCGCCCACGATGACCGCGCCCGAGGTCTCCACGATCCAGGGCAGCTTCCAGTTCGGCACGGCCATGGGGCAGCCGGAGATGAGGATACGAGGTGTACCTGCGGGGAACACACCCTGCTTCTGCGCGATGCGCATCTCCAGCTCATCGCAGATCTTGTTCACGGAGTCCGTGAACCTCCTGGGATTGTCGTAGAAATAGACCTGGTTGGCCAACAGGGCGTCAACACCCGATATGGGCGCCGGGTCCGCCTGGCGAAGCCTGGACAGCCGATGAATGGCCCTGCGCTTGTTGTTCACGGTTTCGATGGCCTCCTTGAGGCCCAGGGCGTCAATGGTCACACCGGTGAGCTTCTCAAGGGCCTCTTTAAACTTCAGGTACTCGGCCTTGAGCAATAACCGCCCCTGGGCTGATTTCATCTGGGGAAGGTCCATCACATAGAGATTTGACACCAGGGGGCCAAGGGACTCGTAGGCCTTCTTCTTGCCGTCGCAGGTGTTCTCACCCACGATCATGTCCGAGGCCTCCAGATAGGGGCAGACCTTGCCCAGCTTGAACCCGAAGCTGGACTTGATGAGCGCGCAGGTGTTTCGTGGCAGGAGCTTCTCCACCTCTTCCAATGCGAAGTCTGCGCCCGAGCACAGCCCCACCAGGGTAGCGTTCGCCGCCAGGACGATCTCCTCGGGCACGTACACACAATAGGAGCCGATGATCTTGCGACCTGCCTTCTTCTCGTCCAGGAGTTCCCTGATCCGCAGACCATGCACCTCACTCATGACGAAATCAAAGTACTGCATACCTTCGGGTCGGTTTTTCTGCGACAGGTGAATGTCCTTATAAAAATTCCCCAAAACCCCAAGAAGCGCGTCGTGGGCAGTCAGGTCAAGCCCCAGATCCTTCCACATGCTGCGATAGTCTTCACCCATGATGTTCCCTCTCTCTTCAGGTCAGATTGAATTGTTATTCAGTTGCATACGGCATCATATGGGCATGCTTAAATGAATAAATCAAATTCTAATATTGAATGGTTCCTGCATGATTATTCAATGATAGCATTATGATACACGACGACAAAAAACCACTTTGAAAAGACTATTTATCGGAACACCGATGTTGATGCTCATGTTTCAGTTTCATGCACAAACATATACCACGAATGTCGTAACAATATCTTTACTGTCTTGATTTATAAGACCCCTGAATTATCTTTCTGAAAAAGGGATATCTTATCCCGATTAAAGGGAAAGGAGTAAGTCATGAAATATGGGGCACGCAACACCATCAAGGCAAAAGTTAAATCCGTGAAAAAGGGCGATGTCATGTCCCTGGTGAAGTTCGAGGCCATCAGCGCTGCTGAGATGGCGTCAGTCCTCACCACCGAATCGGTGGAGGGCATGGAACTGAAAGCGGGGGATGCCGTGCAGCTCATCATAAAGGCCATCCACGTTCTGCCGGTCAAAGAATAACTAACCTGACAGCGTTTGGAAGGTGCATCCCGCACAGGGTTTGAGCCTGGTTTCGTCTATGAGCGTCCTTGGGAAGTACGCCGGTTTTCGTTGTATCGATTTTGAAGATCCTCTCTGCCGAGCGCACACCCATGCTGTGTTCGCCTGCCAGGCCTCTTTTCGTACGCACTGTTCATGAACGGAGCGTAGCAATCAGACGTTTCGGATTTCGAAGCAGATCCAGGGCATCGAGAATGTCGGAGGCTACTATGTCGGCACTTGCCAGTGTAACCGCAGATGCCCCTTCCTTTTGAATCAGCGCAATACCGATAGCAGCTTCACTCAGCATTTTCCTGTCATTGAGCCCATTGCCGATGGCGACAACGGTTTCTACCCCGAGCTGAGATATGAAATCAAACTTTGCTTGAGCCTGGGACTCAACCGGGATAACGGTAAGTTGCACAGGTAATCCGTGAAGCTGGTTTGCCGCCAGGCCGAACGTGTCAGCCGTGATTACATGTATCCGGATGACGGTCGAAAGCGCAGCAAGTGCGTCACACACACCGGGAAGCAGTTTTCCGTCCACTGCAAGGGTACCGTTGAAGTCGCATACAACGTGTTCTATATGAACATTGCCAAAGCCTGGTATATTGACGTCTATCATACTGGTCTCATGAAGCACTACGCAGTCTGATCGCTGCCGAGGCCACTACATCGACGGCCCGATCGATCTGGGCAACGGTGGTCATCCGGCCAATGGAAAATCGCAAGGTCCCCTTAGCCCATTCGATCGGCACCTGCATGGCCTCAAGCACATGGGAGACGGTAACAGTGCCGGCATGGCAGGCGGCTCCGGCCGAGGCGGCGACTTCAAGCCCGATCTCCTCCAGCAGGCGATTGGACTCGATCCCACTGAATGACAGGTTGAGGGTGTTGGGCAGCCGGTGTTCGGGGTGGCCGTTGAGCCGCACATCTGCCACCCGTGAGGAAATACCCTTATGCAGCCTTTCGCGCAGGTCCCTCATGCGGACCATGCTGCCGGACAGTTCTCTTGCCGCTATCTCGCAGGCCTTGCCCAGGCCCACAATCCCAGCCACGTTCTCCGTACCTGCCCTCCATCCCTTCTCCTGCCCGGCGCCGTGGCAGAACTTCTCAGGCGCAAGGCCTTTCCGTACATAAAGTGCCCCCACGCCCTTGGGCGCATACAGCTTGTGGCCGGCAACGGAGAGAAGATCAACACCGAGGGTCGACACATCGGCCGGGATCTTACCAATCGACTGGGCGGCGTCGGTGTGCATGGCAATGCCGCGCGCCCTGGCCAGTTCGGCAACAGCCGCTATGGGTTGCACCGTACCCACCTCATTGTTTGCATGCATGACCGTAATCAGGATGGTGTCGGGGCGCAGGGCCTGTTGCACCTGCGCGGGTTCGAGCATGCCCTGGGCGTCCACGGCCACCTTTGTGGTTTCAAATCCTTCACCTTCAAGGTGCCTGCATACTTCCAATACTGCCGGGTGCTCAATGGCGCTCGTGACGATGTGTCTGCCTTTGAGCTTGAGCGCCCGGGCCATACCCTTTATCGCATGGTTGTTGGATTCGGTTCCTCCGGAAGTAAAGAAGACCTCTTCGGGCAGACAGCCGAGCAGACCGGCCACCTGCCGCCGCGCTGACTCCACGGCCTGCTTCGGCATGATGCCATACCAGTGGGAACTGGACGGGTTGCCGAACTCCTCCTCCAGAAAGAGCCGCATGGCGGCAAGCACTCCGGGGTCGAGGGGTGTTGTACCGTTGTAATCAAGGTAGATAGGCCTGGTCACATAACCTCCGGGTAATCGAAATAATCATACTTGAGCCTGTCCAAACCGACTTTCTCCACTCTTGTCATTTCTCATTCGAAATCAATAGCCAAGTCAGAAGAACTCCTCTATGAGCTCTTCCAGAAGGCCCGGGTTATGAAAATCCCTGTGTTCAAGGCTTCTCACAATCCTCCCTTCAGAGAGAATGATCACCCTGTCCGCAATCAACTTCACCTGTCTGATGCTGTGGGACACGGCAAGGATTGTATAATGTTCTTTTAGTTTTACAAGGAGTTCCTCGATCTTTCTCGCCGACCTGACATCGAGAGATGCTGTGGGCTCATCCAACAGCAGGACCTCCGGTGAAAGAGCAAGCGCCCTTGCGAGGCATAGTCGCTGCTGTTGTCCGCCGGAAAGCGTCAGCGCATTATCATTCAACCGGTCACATACCTCGTCCCAGAGTTCTACCTCCCTGAGTACGTGCTCCATCCGTTGATGCCTTTCCTTCCGACCCATGGAATGTATAACCCGCAAGGGGGCAAGCAGATTTTTCTGTATGGAAAAAGGAAATACATTGGGTGACTGGAATACCATGCCAACCCTTCGCCTCAGCTCGTTCGGCGTCAGGCCATCATAGACTTCCACGGCTGCGTCTGAGAAGAAAATCTTCATGGATCCGGCTGCCGAGCACCCGGTAAACTCTTCATTGAGCCGGTTGACGGCCCTGAGCAAAGTGGTCTTGCCGGATCCGGAGGGGCCGATGATCATGGTGATGGAGTGTTTGGGGACATCCATGCTGATGTTCTCAAGGATCGTCCTACCTGAAAAGCCCACGCTCAGGTTCGTCATGGTTATGGCGGTTTCCTGCATCTTCACTCCCCACGGTGCCAGTAACGTTTCAGATTCTTCTGGATGTAATAGGATATGAGAAAGAGCGTTCCAGTAAGGACAAGCAGAACGAGTGCACATCCAAAGGCCTTCTGCAGTTCGAAATCATCCCTGTGCTCTGCAGTCAGGTAAAATATTGTGAACGGAAGGGCCTCGAACTTGTCGGACAATGCCCGTGGAATACCCGCATTGGCCACTACACCGGTAAGCATGATGACCGCCGTGTCTTCCGCTGCGCGGCCTATTGCCAGGACAATACCGCTGAAAATCGCAATGCTCGAAGCGGGCAGCAGGACATGCAAAATATTCTGCCAGCGGGTATATCCCAGCGAAGGCCCCAACAGCCGCACACTGTCCGGCAGGCTTTCAAGGGCGACCTGGGTCATCCGGATCAGGTACGGGAGGATGAGCAGGGCGATGCACACCGAAGACAGCATGATCGACGTGTTGGCATGGTTGAACAGGGTTCTCCGCATAAGGAGGATCAGGGCAAAGCCGAACAGCCCCATGACGATGGAAGGCATGCCGGAGAGCAGATCCACCATGAAACTGAAGACCGATTTTAAAAAACCATGTGCATATTCAGCCAGGTATATGCCGCAGCATATCCCGAGGGGAATGGCGATGATGGATGAACACACAATAAGGATGAATGTCCCTGCCATGGCCGGATAGATGCCTTCAAAGACCGGCTCTGTTCCGACTATGGCAGCCATCCACGGGGTGTCGCCGAAGAACAGCGTATGGCTCATGGCAGGCCATCCCCTCACGAACAGGTACACCATGAGCACACCCACGGACACCACGACGAGGCCGGAGGCAAGCCAGGAAAACACGCTGAATGCCCTTTCAGGACGCACTGCCATTGCGTTTCTTTCCCTTTCCAAGAGTGCCGCCGAGGCTGCGGATGACCATGGTGAGACATGCCATGATCAGAAAAAGCATGAGCCCCGAGGCAAAGATGGAGTAATACGCCTGGTCCTGCGAGTCGGTGGCCACCACCAGTGCGATGTGAGCGGTGAGGGCGCGGATTGGGTCAAGCAGCGAATGGGGTATGACCGGGGCATTACCCGCCACCATGAGGGCCACCAAGGTATCGCCCACGGCGCGCCCGAACCCCAGGACCGCCGCGATGACCAGCCCTTTTGCGGAACAGGGGAGAAGCACCCAGAGCACTTCCTGGACAGGGGTCAACCCCAGGGATCGCGCCGCCATGTGGACCTCGAGCGAGCGCTGGCTCATCTGAGCGTTCAGGGATATCACCACGGTGGGCACAATGAGGATTCCGAGGGTTATGGCGGATGCCGCAAGGCAGAATCCTGTGCCGTGTTCGAAATAGTCACGGAAAAGGGGGACCAGGATAAAGACCGACACGAACCCGTAGATGACCGTGGGAATGCTCGTCATGAAGTACACCAGACCGAGAACGATGCCCCTGACCCTGGCCGGCGCGAGTCCCTGGCTGAAGCAGGCAATGCCCACTGCCATGGGATAGGCAATGCCCAGGGACAGCAGTGCGAGGCTGAATGTGCCTGCCACCATGGCGAGTATGCCGAACTGGCCCGCGAACGGCTTCCACGTCCAACTGAAGACTGCGGCAAAGCCCCGCGCATCGAGGAACAGGGGCCATGAAAAATAGACGAGGAAGCCGAAGACCGCTGTGACACACAGCGAGCAGAACAGTGCCGAGGCAAAAAGTGCCCGTTCGACCCATTTTTCGATCGTCATGACGATGCGCTTTCCCCGATGGGTGCGCCTGCACCCATCGGGACTAGTTGGGGATGGGAATGTACCCGCTCTTCTTGACGATCTCGGAACCGTCGGGCCCTTTGATGTAGTCGATGAAGGCCTTCACGAGCGCGGAGGGCTGCCCCTTGGTGTTCATATACAGGTTTCTCGCCACCTTGTAGGCGCCTGATTTCGCGTTTTCCTGGGTCGGCTCCATCTTGTCGATGACAACGGCCTTTACATCGCCTCCCACATGCCCGATCCCGAGATAGCCGATGGCCTGGGGGTCCTGCGCTATTGCGACCTTCATCGCACCGTTGGACGAAACGATATTGATGCCCTGGGCCACGTCGCCCTTGTTGAGCAGCTTCTCCCAGAACACCTCGCGGGTGCCGCTGGCTTCGTCCCGGCCGAACACATGAATGGCTGCATTCACCCCGCCCACGTCCTTCCAGTTCACGATCTCGCCTGCGTATATCTTCCTTATCTGCTGGGAAGAAAGCTCCTTGACGGGGTTCTTCGGGTTTACCGCCACCGCGACACCGTCAATGGCGAAGGGAAACGATACGAGCCCGTACTTGTTCTTCTCCGCATCACTGAGCGCCCGTCCGGTGTTGCCGATATCCACCAGGCCTTCCCCGACCTTCTGCACGCCCACCCCGGAGCCCCCGCCCGCCACGGTGATCCTGATGCCGGGGTTGAACTTCATGATATTCTTTGCCGCGTCGTTCATCACCGGGATATGGGCCGTTCCGCCTGCAATATCAATGGTCCCCTTCAGACCGGTGAACCTGTCCATCTCTGAACCATGAGACGTGCCGGCAATAAGAAAAGCGAACATGCTCATAATGACCGCGACGAGAGATACCCTGTTCATGAATCCTCCTGCCATGTTTTTGCACACGATAGAATAAATCTCAGCGGTTGAATAATAACATGTCTCTATAGATACAGCTCAATTATTCAAAATAGTTATAAAGAGATAATCAGGTCACTCCATTCGAAGTCCCTCGTATGGACGCTGCCTATGGCAAGGCTCATGCGGGGCACACCCCGGTCAGGCTACAGGCTCTTCTTCGAGGTCAAATCTGTGGTGAGCATCCGGCCTTGCTAGTGTCCTGAACCAGGATCGAAGCCTCCGGACTCGATTATGTAGCAGAACTGTTTCAGACCCAGCAGGTTGGCTACGCCGGTGACGGTCACGCCGTAGAAATAGGTATCCCGGCCCGCGTCCAGTATCTCGTCAATGGTACCGTTCACGACCGTGCTCCCGGTGGCAAAGATCGCCTCGGCCCAGGCGGCGTTCTCGGAAAAACGTTCCGGCCCGTCGATCACGACACCACATTTGGTCGTTCCGATGTTCTCCGGGTTCAGGTCGCAGGCCCTTACGTTTTTCAGCTCCGTCAACTTTTCCAGGAAGCGCGGCTGCAAACCGACGAGCAGGACCTTGTCCGCTTTTATGGACTGGTGCTTCAGGCAATCGAGGAAGTGATCGGCGCATCTCATGAGATCGTTGTCCTTGCAGTGCAGCGACTCTGGTATCCTCCCCAGATAGGCCATGATGGCGTTCAGGGATGAAATGAAGATGGCCCTGCGCGCGTTGGTTTCCAGGTTCAGAGCGAGCACGTCGCCGACCTTGCCGCTGTAGTTGAAACAGGAATCTGAAAAGGCCTGTCCCTTTCTGCCCATGAAATCGGCCTCGATGATCCTCTCTTTGCCCAGTTGGATGGGATAGTCGTCGTGAAGCGGATTTCCGATGGCCTCTTCGGGCGTCAGCGTCTTGCAGGTGATGGTTATTTCCCTGTCCTGGATATCCAGGTTGTCTATTATTTCCATGAGCTGTTTTCTCGCCTGTTCCAAGATCATGAACCGTCTTCCTCCTTATCCTTTGTGAATATGAATCAGCGTTCGCCGGGGCTCTGTTTATAGCCGTATTTCTTTTTTATGTTTTGGGCTTCCGTCGAAACAAGAAACGCGGCAAAATGACGGGCACGCTCGATGTCTTTTGCGTTCTTTAACACACATGCCGAATATACCACAGGCGGCACCTCTTTCATTTCATAGTAGCAGCCCGTTTTCCCCTGGTCAGTATAGGCATGCGCGAGTGAACAGAAGGCGGCATCCACAGCGCCTTCCGATGCATACTGAAATACCTGGGACAGGTCCGGCGCGTATACGAGCCTGGACACAACAGAATCCCAGAGGCCGGCATCCTGAAGGGCCTTTTTCGCCCTTAATCCATGCACGGCTGTTTCAGGATTGGCTATGGCGATTTTCTTCACGTCCTTGCCCATGAGCGCAGACCGCCAGTCATGAAAGGTGCAGAAATTCCGGTTCGAAGACCAGAGGATGACCTCGCCTGTCGCATATATGAACGGCTTCTCGCACAGTGCCTTTTCATGGAGCAGGTCAGGCCTCTCCCTGTCTGCGGAGAGGAAGATGTCATAGGGCGCCCCGTTGACGATCTGACCGTAGAATCTTCCTGCCGACGTATACGTGGGCACGATCTTGACGCCGGTTTTCGCCTCGTAGGCAGCCGCAATCTCTTCGAAGGGCATGATGAAGCCTGCCACGACGGCCGCGTTTATCTTCTGGTCTGCAAAAGCCCGGCCCGGCATGAACATGAAATTTACACATACCATTACAAAAACCAGAACATACACGTACATCCGTTTTGATCGTTCCATAAATACGCTGCCCTCTCTTTCCCGAAATGAGATGCCGAAGCAAGAGTCTAAGGCGGGGTTTTATTTATGTCAAGTTTAACATAATTTAATGCGGCCCTCTGCCTCCTCCCTTCCGGATCATACCCCTGGCGAATGGACCCTGAAAGGGCAGGTGCGGAAAGGGGGGACTGTCCTGACTGACTTGAGCTTCCTGAATCAAATCACGGTTTCACGGGGCGTCTGTTTTTCCTTTTCTCCCAGGAGAGTCTGTGGCAGCATGATCACGCCCACGGCCACCGGAAAATACTGTGAGAGGAAGGGGAAAGCATGAACGACCTCAAAGAATACCTCATATCGACGGACACAATCGACTGCGGCCACGGGCAGATCCTCGCAAAGGCCCGCGAGCTCACCCTGGGCTGCGCCTCACAACGGGAAAAGGCGCTCAGGCTCTTTGCCTTTGTCCGCGACGAGATCCCCTACAACCTCTACATGATCTCGGTCTTCAGGGAAGACTTCAGGGCCTCGCGCGTCCTGGCGTGGGGCAAGGGCTACTGCGTCCAGAAGGCGGTACTGTTCACGGCCCTGGCCAGGGCCGCAGGCATCCCGGCGCGCCTGACGTTTGCCAGGATCCGCAACCACAAGGCCCCGGCAAAGATCGTGGCATTCACCGGGACCAACATCTTCCCCCGCCACGGCTACACCCAGCTCTTCCTTGATGGTGCATGGGTGAGCGTGGCGCCTACCTTTGACCGAGCCCTGTGCGAGAAGATCGGCGTGCCTGTCGTGGACTGGGACGGCCGCACCGACGCCACGCTGCCCGCGGAAGACCTCCAGGGAGGGAAGTACATCGAGTACATTGAAAAGTTCGGGCACTACGCCGACCTGCCCTTTGACTGGATCGTGGCCGAGACCTCGAAGAACGTGGGGAAGGACAAGAGGCCCTGGATAACAAGGGACGACATCCCCAGGGGATTATGAGCATATCCCCCCGGATAAGCTCATCTTAGCGGCTCTCCCTTCAGAACATATGCACGGCGGACGTCTTGAACGAGATCTGCGCACGCGTGCCGATGTCCAGGCTAAGATCCACCGCAGAGCCCTTGGTCACAAGCGACCTGAACACCAGGGCCTGCACTGATACATGGACCTCGTAGAGAAAGCCCTGGTCGATGATACCGCTGATGATGCCTGTGAAGGAGTTGCGCATGCTCGACTCCAGGGGATCGAGGCTTATGACGATATCCTCGGGCCTGATGGCGAGGTAGCCGCTGGGATTATCGTGCCGGCGAGGGACCTCGACGGACAGGGCGCCCAGATCTGCCGTAGTCCCGTTGAATACGGCCGGAAAGATGTTCTTCATGCCCACGAAGTCCGCCACGAAGGAGGACGAGGGCCTCTGGAAGATGTCCCGGATCGTCCCGGTCTGCATAATCGTGCCGCTGTTCATGACGGCCGCCCTGGTGGCGAGCGTCAGTGCCTCGGAAAAGTCATGCGTCACCATGAAAAAGGTGATGTGCGAGCTCTTGTGGATCTGCTTGAGCAGCAGCCGGATCTCCTCCCTGAAGCCCTGGTCCAGGGCAGAAAGCGGCTCATCCAGGAGGATCACCCTCGGTTCCACCATGAGGGCCCTCGCCAGGGCCGAGCGCTGGAGCTCGCCGCCGCTGAGCGTCTCCGGGTGCCGGTGGAGCAGGTGGCCGATGCCGAGGTCATCCACGAGCTTTTTGAACCGCGCTCCGGCAGCTGCCCTGTCGTGCCGGTGATAGCGAAGGCCGTAGGTGATGTTGCTTTCGATGGTCAGGTGCGGGAACAGGGCATAGTCCTGGTACATGATGCCGATACCCCGCTTCTCCGGAGGCAGCCTCGTGATGTCCCTGCCTCCCACCACGATGCTCCCGCCGAGGACCGGGACCAGCCCTGCAATGGCCTCCAGCAGGACGGTCTTGCCGGCGCCGGTGGGGCCCATGAGCACGAAGAACCCGCCTTCTTCTATGGAGAGGTCGATGTCCTTGAGGCGGAATTCGCCAAGATGAACCTTCAGTCCCCTGATATCGATCATGCGGCCTTCTTTCCGGGCAGGGCGAGTACCCTCAGCGCCAGGAACAGCGTCAGGCACACCAGCACCAGCCATACCGCCACGGGCTGGGAGTACCTGAGCCCGTACGCCTCGTAGCGTTCATAGATGAGCACCGGCGCGATCATGGGGTGGTAGGCCACCACCACCACGGCCCCGAACTCGCTGATGGCACGCGCACAGCACATGATGAGCCCCGCCAGGACGCTGCGCCAGGCAAGGGGGAAGGTGATGCGGGCAAAGGTGCTCCACATGGGGGCGCCAAGGCTCCGGGAGACGTTCTCCAGCCGGGGGGAGATGGCCTCGATCCCGCTCTTGAGCGCATTGATGTAGAAGGGCATGCCCACGAAGGTAAGGACGGTGATGATCCCCGTGGTGCTGCCCATGATCCTGATGCCGAGCTCGCTCATGAACTGGCCCAGCCAGTGGTTCCTGCCGGCCACGCCCAGGATGGCGATGCCGACCACGGGGTGCGGGATCACGATGGGCAGGTCGATGATGCCCTCGATGAGGTGCTTGCCCCTGAAGGTCGAGCGGGCGAGCACATAGGCCAGCGGCGTACCGATCACGAAGGATATGGAGGCGGCCGCGACCGCCGTGTATATGCTCAGCCAGATCGAGTGTATGACTGTCTTATCTTTGAGCGTTTCCTTGAGCATGGCAAAGGAGGGGGCCGTCAGCATCTCCACGAGCGGCAGGAGAATGAATGCCATGACCATGATGCCGCAGGACACCGACACCCAGAAAAACGGTTCCCTCCTCGCCATAACGGTCTGCCTGTCAGTCCTTCACTTCCACGAACCCTTTGAGCTCTGCGGGCAGTGAGGATTTCATCTGTTCGGTGGGGACCCGGCAGGGGATGAAGGGCGGCTGGCCCTGGTCCTTCAGAACCTTCAGGCCTCCTTTGGGGTCGAGCAGGTACTTGAGGAACGCGATGGCCGCCTCTCTGTTCGGTGCATCCTTGATGAGGGTGACCCCGTACGTGACCGACTCGCCCTTCATGTCCATGAACTCGCCGGGATTCTTCCCCGTCACCTTCACCACGGCCTGGGAATAGAACTGATCCTTCTTGTAGTCGCCCAGGTTGATGTCGTCGGGGAGCACCACATACTTCAACCCGTGCTGCACGGCCACGGAGAGGTACTCCCACGCATAGTCCATGTTGCCGGTCTGGAGCAAAGACACCAGCTCCACCGACTTGGGCCTAACATTAGCCTGGGGGCGGTTGGCGAGCATCTGGTCGTTGAGCCCGGGCTTCTTGTAGTACTTCTCCGCCAGCTGGAGCACCATCAGAGCGCGGTAGCCACAGGGATCGAGGTTCGGGTCCGAGTGACCCCAGACAACCCCCTTTTTCTGCAGGATCTCGTACCAGTTGTCGGCATTCACCTCCTTGGCGAACCTGCTCTTGTCCGTGTAGCAGAGCACGAGCTGGTTGGTGGCGAACCGGATGTTCCAGTCGGCATGCTTGGGGATGAGCAGCTTGTCGATAACCTTGAAATCCGCCGATGCCATGATGTCGCAGGGCTTTTTCAGGTCGGTTATCTTGCGCGCCGCTGCCTGGCTGCCGCTGGCCTCGCGCTGCAGGTCAACGCCCGGATACATGGCCTCGAACTCCTTCTCCATGGTCTCGAAGGGCATGGTGAGGCTCCCTGCATGGAACATGACCACGGTCCCCTTGGGCCCTGCCAGGGCGCTCTTCGGTGCCATGAAGGCAATGACTCCCAGGACGATGAACAGCACAGCTACCTTATTGCCGAATGAATTCCTCATACAAATTCCTCCTCATGTATAGATTTTTTGGATGCTCCCCATAACTCAGGCCGTGCCTTCCCTTCTGCGATCACGCGCTGAAGGTCAGCCTGGTCCCGGACATGTTCAGGATGAACTGCCCCGGCATCTCGCGCTCCATGTGCATGATGGCCTTGCGGCCCGTGCAGTGCGTGGGCACCACGTAGAGCGGATTCATGCCCTTGAGCTCGCCTACGGTCCGCTCGATGATGGGCTCGAAGAAGGGCCCGCTCAGGTGGAACCCGCCCATGACCGTGCACACCCTGTCCACGCCGGTTTCCTTCATGGCATGGCGGACCGTGTTCACCACGCCCGCGTGGGCGCACCCGGTGAGGACCACGAGGCCCTTGCCCTTCACGTTCACCGCGATGCCGGTGTCGTCCTCGATGGCGTCCCACTGTTCCTTGCCTGCCTCCTCGCGATGGGCGATGGGAAAGCCCTTCTCGAAGTCGGTAATTCTGGGTATCTCGCCGAGAAACAGTGCCTGGCCGTCCAGAAGGGGGTAGGGATCGGTGGTCTCCTTGAGGGTGTAGCCCTCCTTGAGTACGGTGTCTCTGGTGAACTCGGGGAAGTAGACCTTGAGCTCCTCGCCGAACTTCAGGTACCGTGGCTTCATGAAGACGCCGGGGTGACAGACGAACTCGAGTCCTAACCTGTTCTCCCCCATGAGAGAACTGAACATATGAATCCCCCCGGTGTGGTCCGAATGCCCATGAGACAACACCACGGCCTTGACGGCACTCATGTCAGCACCCAGCATGACTGCGTTCCGGGCAGCCCCGTCCTCGGAGAACCCGAAGTCGAAGAGCAGGGACGATGCCTTGCCCTCGGCATGGACCGTAACAAAGGCCGAGAACCCGTGCTCGGCCAGGATGGAGTTCTTGATCTGCATGTCCTTCAAGGGTGTTGCCCTCTGTACCACGGCCGAGTTGTCCAGGGCCGTGATATCGATGTAGTTGTCCTGCAGGGTCAGGATCTCCACCTTGTCCACCTCGCGAATCTTCATGGATACCTCCTTCACGTTCATCCGGGTGCGGCCTGGCATGGCCGCACCCGATTCTCGTCAGCGAATCGATCCAAACCGCCGGGGCATCACTTCTCCTTGGCGTAGGGCCAGGCCACGATGCCGCCCTCCATGACCTTGACGTTGGTCCAGCCGTTGGCCTCGAGCACCAGGGCCGCTTCGTAACCTCTGAGCGAGATCTTGCAGTAGCAGATGATCTCCCTGTCCTTGTCCTGGGGAAGCTCACCAAGCCGCTTCCTCAAGGCCCCGAGCGGGATCAGGGTCTCTCCGATGCCCAGGCGCATCTGTTCGTATTCGTCAGGGCCCCGGGCATCGAGGAAGAAGGGCCGGTCCTTCTCGTCCAGTTTCTTTCTCACCTCCATGGGCGAGATACCCTTGAGCCTGCCCTTGAGCTTGTTCTGCATGAGGTGGGCCGTGGCGATGAAGTGGTCGATGGCAAGAGAGAAGGGGGGCGCGTAGGGGAGGTCGGCGTTCACGATGTCCTCCACGTGCATGCGCGCCTGGATGGCCATGGCCCACTGGGCGATCTGCTTGGCCACGTTGCCGGGTCCGATGCACTGAGCGCCCAGGATCTTCCCGCTCGACCGCTCGGCCACGAGCTTGGTGATGATGAGCTCCCCGCCCATGAAGTTCGGCCTGTCCGTGCTCGCGTTCATTACGGTAATGATGTCCTCGATGCCGTTCTTCTTCGCAGCGGTCTCGGACAGACCCGTGGAGCCCGCAGAGAAGTCGAAGACCTTGCAGATGCCGGTCTGTATGGTGCCCGGGAAGGTGACCGTGTTGCCGACAACGGCGTTTTCCCCCGCTACCCTGCCCTGGAGGTTCGCCAGGTCGCCGTAGGGTGCCAGCACCTTTCTGCCCGTGATGCGGTTAAGGGTCTCCACGCAGTCGCCCACGGCATAGATGTCCGCATCGGACGTCTGCATGTACTCGTTCACCTCGATGCCGCCCGTGGCCCCGATGGTGAGGCCGGCCTCTTTCGCGAGCTTCACGTTCGGGCTCACGCCGATGGCCACCACGGCCAGGTCGCAGGGCAGTTCGGTGCCGTTGGACAGTTTCACCCCGGTGAGCGTGCCGTTCTCGCCCAGGAACTCGGCGATGCCGTTGCCCGTGATCACGTTGGCGTTCTTGGTCCGCACGTGGTTCTCCACGAGCTTTGCCAGATCCCAGTCAAGGAAGGTGAGCAGCTGGGGCAGCATTTCGATGACCGTGATCTCGATGCCCGCCAGTTCCAGTGCCTCGCAGGTCTCGATGCCGATGAGTCCGCCGCCGATGATGGCCGCCTTCTTGATAATGCCTTCGTCGCGTACCTTGCGCAGGAAGTCGGCGTCCTTCATGGACTGCAGGGTGGTGATGCCCTTGAGGTTCGTACCAGGGATGGGGGGCATCTTGGGCGTGGCGCCGGTTGAGATGATGAGCCTGTCGTAGGCCATGCTGCCGGTCTCGCCGGTGGCAAGGTTCCGGTAGCTCACCGTGTGCGCCTTCCTGTCGATGCCGGTCACCTCGGTGAGCGTCCGCGCATCGATGGCCTTGGCGTTCAGGTAAAACTTCGGGTCCCGCACGATGCCGGCCGGCGTGCACAACAGCATGTTGCGGTCGTCGAAGTATCCGCCCACGTAATAGGGATACCCGCAGGACGCCATGGACAGGTCCGCTTCCTTCTGGAAGATCACCACCTCCGCATGCTCGTCCATGCGCCTTGCCTTTGCCGCAGCCTTGGGCCCGGCCGCGGACCCGCCGATTACCACTATCCTCTTTCTGTCTACCAAGCGATCCTCCTCAGGTCTTGTATGATTTTTCTTTATGGTGCGCTAAACTCAGTGGTCGCAGGCGTTCTGTCCACCCTGGAGCCTGCCCGCCAGGTACTCCTCCACCAGGGCCTCCGGGGCCAGGGCAGGGGCGCCCACAAAGACGTCGATACCCTGCTGGTTGAACAGGGCAATGGCCCGCTGGCCCATACCGCCTGCGATGACGAAGGTGGCGCCGCGCTCGGCGAGCCAGGGGGGAAGCAGGCCGGGCTGGTGAGGCGGGGCCTGGAGGTCTTCCCGGCCCTTAATCTTCTTGGTGTCCGGGTCCACGTCGATGAGCGCGAAGCGCTCGCAGTGTCCGAAGTGCATGCACAGTGTTCCGTTTGCCAGGGGTATTGCGATTTTCATATATATTCTCCTTGTTCAGATAAGAGTTTTTTCTCCGTTTAAAAAAGTGTGCCTACTCTTCCTGCAGCTCCAGGAAGAGCTGTTCGACGATGTCCCGCATGGCGCCTGCCGTGGGGGTTTTCGCGTAATGGTGGATAAACGCGAACCCGTCGTCGCCCGCCTCTGCCACCTGGGGGTCCATGGGGATGGCCCCGAGGAAGGGCACGGCCATGTCCTCGGCGATGCCCCTTCCGCCGCCGCTTCTAAGGACCGGCGTGTACTGGCCGCAGTGCGGGCACACGAACCCGCTCATGTTCTCCACCACCCCGAGTACGGGCACCGAGAGCTCATGGCAGAACGAGACCGACTTGCGGACATCCACCGCGGCCACCTTCTGGGGCGTGGTGACCACCACCGCGCCGTCAACCCCGCCCAGCAGCTGGCAGATGGAGAGCGGCTCGTCTCCTGTTCCCGGAGGCAGGTCCACGATGAGGTAGTCCAGGTCTCCCCAGGCCACGTCCTTGAGGAACTGCTTGAGCGCCCCCATCTTCATGGGCCCGCGCCAGATCACGGCATCGTCCCTGTTACGCAGAAAGAACCCCAGGGACATGACCTTGAGCCCGCCCACATCCACGGGCAGCAGCTCACCGGGCTCACCGTCCACCCTCCTGCCCTCCAGGCCCAGCATGGTGGGCACACTCGGGCCGTGGATATCCGCGTCCAGCAGGCCCACTGTCCAGCCGTCCATCATGAGGGCAACGGCCAGGTTCACGGCCACGGTGCTCTTGCCGACCCCTCCCTTGCCCGAAAGCACCACGATCTTGTGCCTGATCCGGCAGAGCCTCTGCTCAAGCTTCTGCCGATCCGCAAAGTCGGCGTCGCTCTCGCCCTGATTGCGTCTCTTGGCCGAGCACGATGCATCCGTACAGGTTCCGCAGCTCTGGCCCGCCTTGCGCGTCTTCCGGGCTTCGCGCACCGTCCGGCCTTTGCCGTAAGCATCGAGGGCGGCCTTCAGGGTATCCGAAGCCAGCAGGGCACAGTGTTCGACCTCGCCCGGCAGGCCTCCCAGGGCGTCGATGATCTCCTTCTGCCCGAACTGCGACACCTCTCTCACGTCCCTGCCCGAGGCAAGGGAGGTGGCCATGCTCCCGCAGGCCCGCGAAGGTCCGCAACCGGTGGTGGTGAACGACGCCCGCTCCACAATGTCGTCCCGGACAAGGAGCCAGAACTCCATGGTGTCTCCGCAGGGACCTGTGATGCGCGCGTGGGCGTTGAACCTGGGCAGGCCCCCCTCGTTTCGGGGCTTTTCCGCGTGCTCGCGCACCACGGGGGACAGGTTCAGTTCTTCATGCATTTCCATATCATCCGCCCGAATGGGTTATATTCTTCCAGAGTTCCCTGATGTCTTGGGCGGCAGGACAATCCGTCTCCACCACGGTCAGCGATGCCACCTGCGCCGTTGTCACCCCGGCATCGTAGCGGATGCGGCCCGCGATCCTGACTCCGCCCCGGCTCGCCATCTCATCGATACGGCAGGTCAGATCAGGGTTGATGTCCCACTTGTTCACGCACACTGCAGAGGGTATGTCGAAGTGCCTTGCCAGGGCTAGGACACGCTCCAGGTCGTGCTCGCCCGACACGGTGGGCTCGGTGACGACAAGCACCATGCTGGCCCCGCCCATGGATGCGATGACCGGGCAGCCGATGCCGGGAGGCCCGTCCACGATGATCATGGACCGACCCTGTTCTTCGGCGATGCGGCGGGCCTCTTTACGCACCATGGAGACCAGCTTGCCCGAGTTCTCTGCCGCGATGCCCAGGCGGGCGTGGACCATGGGGCCGCACCTGGTCCGCGAGATCATCCAGTGCCCGCAGGAGCGCTCGGGAAAATCGATGGCCTTTTCCGGGCAGAACTGCACGCACACCCCGCACCCTTCGCACGAGACCGGGTCAATGCGATACGTGCGAATATCCTCTCCGTCCTGGCGCAGGCCGATGGCGCCGAACCGGCACAGGTCACTGCAGATCCCGCACCCCGTGCAGTCCGAGGCCCTGATAACGGCCTCGCGCCCGCTGATGAACTCGTGCCGTTCGATCTCCTGCGGCCTTAAAAGCAGATGCAGATCAGCGGCATCCACGTCGCAGTCCGCGACCACGGAGTTGCCGGCCAGCACGGCCAGCGAAGCAGCCAGGCTGGTCTTGCCCGTGCCACCCTTGCCGCTTATGACGACCAGTTCGCGGACGCTCTGCGTGTCTATGCCCATAGCCTGATTCACTCCCCGCACGACGGCTTCCCGCAGCGCGCATCCCTGCCGCAGCAGGTCTTCCCGGTCGTCTCCAGCGAGCACGACCCGGCGGGGATAGAGGCCCGTCCCTGTCCTGCACCCCTGAAGATGAAGCCCGTCCCTCCGCTCACAAGGCGGCGCACCTCGGCGCCGCACTGCGGACACTGCCGGAGCGGTTCATCAGTCATGGCCTGCTCGTGTTCGAAACGCGAGCCGCATGTGGTACATTCATACTCGTAGGTCGGCATGGTTCTCTCTCCTTGCCCTGTTCCATAATTCGCTAATATTAATCATAAGCTGTTCAAAGAGCGCCCGGTATTCTATCAGGGCGTCGACCATGAGGTCTCCCCTCGAATAGGCCTCGGCGATACGGCGGTCGTCCGGGATCTCCATGAGGATGGGCACGCCGGACTCCCGGCAGAAGGAGTGGACCCTGTCGTCGCCCACCCCTACCCGGTTGATCACCACGCCGAAGGGGATGGCGAGCTCGCGCACCATGTCGACGGCAAGCTTCAGGTCGTTCAGGCCGAAGGGCGTGGGCTCGGTTACCAGGACGACCAGGTCTGTTCCCTTGATGGTGGCGATCACGGGGCACGAGGTGCCAGGCGGCGCGTCCAGTATGGCCATCCTCTCCCCGTCGAGGCGTTCCTTCACGGCCCGTATGACAGGCGGCGCCATGGCCACGCCTACATCGATGCGGCCCTGAACCAGGGTGATATGCCCCGATTCGATGATCTCGACCTCGCCGATACGGCGGTCCTTCTCGGTTATGGCCTTTCTCGGGCAGACAAGCGTGCAGCCACCACACCCATGACAGAGCTCCTCGAAGACCAGGGCCTCGTCGGTGAGCGCCGCGATGGCATTGAACTCGCAGATGGCGCTGCAAGCCCCGCAGCCGTCGCAGAGCGCCGCATCCACCTGGGGCACGGGCATGGTTACCACCTCCCGGCTCTTCAGGACGCCCGTGAGGAACAGGTGGGCGTTCGGCTCCTCCACGTCGCAGTCTAGAAGCTTCACCGGCGTGGCGGATACCTTTGCCAGGTTAACGGACACCGTGGTCTTTCCCGTTCCGCCCTTGCCCGATGCCACGGAGACGATCATGATTCCGCCTCCGGATCGTTACCCGGACGGTATCCACGCCTCCCCCGACTCTGGGCCGATGCCTCGTTAACCTCGTGATGCCACCCGTCTCTCGTGCCCTCGATGCGGTCGAACCTGCCCACATAGGGCTTGATGTCGAGCAGGGGTGTGCCGTCGAGGATGTCCACTCCGTCGAGGTGCAGTGTCGCACCTTCTCGCCTCACAAGCTCCACGATACTCAGCCCGATGGGGTTGGGCCTGCAGGGAGCCCGGGTGGAAAATACCCCGCGCTCCACGTCCTGGAGAAAGGGCTGCACGGTCAGCCGTGCCAGGCCTGAGCGGTGGAAATGATAGATCAGGATGATGTGGGAGAATCCGTCGAGGTCCTTCAGTCCTTCAGCATACTCGGGCAGCACCTCGACCCTGCCGGTGCAGCCCTGTGCGTACACGCTCTGGATCGGCGTCCGCTCAGGGTCCGTATGGGTGCTGCGGATGATGCCGATGGGCCCGTAGGACAGGCTCAAGGGATTGGACCTCATCCCTTCTTTCATACCCAATGTCCCTCCACATCCGCGTCGTGTGCAGGCTTCAGACTGCCCGCCCGGAACCTGTCAAGGGCATCGGCAACGCTTGCGGCATCGGTGGTGTAGATGGCGATCCCGGCCGCCTTGAGCACCTTGAAGGCCTTGGGGCCGCAGTGACCGGTAACCAGGTGCGTCGCGCCCGTCCTGGCCACGTTCTGGGCCGCCTGTATGCCCGCTCCCTGTGCGGCGTTCAGGTTCTGGGTGTTGTCCGTAATCTCAAAGGTCTGTCTGTCCAGATCGTACACGAGGATCTTCGGCGCCCGGCCGAATCGGCTGTCAAGGGGTGCTTCCAGGCTGTCGCCCGAGGTGGTGAATGCAACCTTCATATCCTTCTCCTTCTGCCGGTGTCTTATCGCCGGCATCAATCATAGGCCTTCATGATCAGAGGGTCTTCGTCCATGAGGGGACCGGCAAGGTCCTTCATGTTCGAGCGCTCCCAGAAATCGAGAGCGTCGTGGTTCTTGAGGTACTTCATGGGGATGGGGTGTGTGCCCACCACCACGTCCAGGCCGTACTGCTTCTCGATGAATTCCTTGAAATCGGCTATATAAGGACACGGGGGGTACCCCACGACAAACCCGGTTGCCAGGTGGATGACCTCGGCGCCGTTCTTCTTCATCTCGGCAGGGACATATTCCACGTTCCCTCCGGGACACCCCCCGCAGCCGGAATAACCCACCACCTCCACGTCCTCGTCCGCGGGGTATATCGCGAAGGCCCCGCACCTTTCCCTGAGCGCCCGGAAGCACTTTCCGCCACCGCACGTACGGTAGCGCTCACAGATGATGATGCCGATCTTTTTCATATTATTCTTTTCCTGTTTTTTTGATTTCTCCACCGGGCTTCCCTCCCTGTTCATCAGGGCCCTCGATGGCCTTCGGCGTCACGACCACCGCCTTTACCCGCTGCGGTTCCTTCCTTTTCTCCAGCACCCGCCGCGCAAAGGCCTTGATCCTGCTGTCGGGCTGTCTGAGGTCGTGCACGGCGATCCCGGCGATCCATGCCAGCACCGGCCCGAGGACGGGGGCCCTCCTGAACAGGCGCATGGGTATCATGGATGCGCCGGGCAGGTTTTTCCCCAGGGTCTTCATCAGGATATTCTTCCCCCACCTGAACCTCCATGGTCCTCCCGAGTGTGTATTCATGGCATCTGGTCCTCTTTTGTCCGTATGCCCCTCGGATCGGGTCCCCTGACCAGCGCACTCCCGCATACGGGGCACTTCTTCCGCGAGCAGGGGACGCCCCGCTCATGCGGTTCGCTGTGAGGGCAGTTCGGACAGATACAGGTGAACCCTGATTCTCCCCCGGTGGCATCCCCCATTACGCACCTTCCCTTTCCTAAGCGCATGCCCATGCCGCTGCCCCCACGGCCTCTAACCTGCCGGCAGCATCCGGGCATGGCGAAAATATCGTCATGGATACTACCGTCGAGACTCGCCTGGATCACCGTGCGCAGTTCCCCGGCGACAAACGGGATCACCGTGATGCCGCAGGATGCGACAAGGTCCTGCAGCGGACGAGATATGGCGCCGCAGACCAGTGTGTTAACCCCGAGGTTTTCGAGGCACCGGGCCTTCGCCGCCGGGTCGTCGCCGGGCATCGCCTCGTCGGACTCGCGCACGATCCGGCCTTGGTCGCTCTCCACGATGAAGACCTGCCGGGCCACGTCGAAGACCGGGGCGATTCTGTTGTTCCAGGAGGAAAATGCTGTTTTCATAAGCGTTCAGGCAATCCTTCTTTCTGTCCTTATTCAGCATAGTCCATGCCAGGTCCTATCCAGTAGAATATAAAGCCTTCAACACCTTGATATATTTGGATTATCCTGCGTATTTCAGGGGAAGAGCCATATCTTATCAGTCGCGATATTGCGACTCTGTAGGTTTATTATAGTCCCATTTATGCTACTGTTTCACATGGCGGGCAGCACGGCCGTCTTTTCCTTCCGTATGGATCCCGTGCTTCTTGATCTTCCTGAACAGGGTGCTCTTGTGGATGCCGAGCTCACGCGCCGCTGCAAGGCGGTTGTTCGCGTTGCGCTCCAGGGCCTTCCGGATGGCCTGCGCCTCCAGCATGTCTCCTGCCGATTTCATGCCCGGATGAGCCCTGCCCTCGGAGTAGCGCACGGTCAGCTCCTCGGGAAGATGTGAAATACCGATAGTGCCTTTTTCGCAAAGGATGAATGCCCGCTCGACAACGTTCTCCAGCTCCCTTATGTTGCCCGGCCAGTCGTGGGCCATGAGCAGCGACAGGGCCTCCGTGGTGATGCCCTGGACGGATTTCTTCTGCAGCGCGTTGAAGTGGGCGATGAACTGCTCGGAGAGCAGCGGTATGTCTTCCTTGCGCCTGCGCAGCGGCGGCAGCTCCAGGCGGACCACATTCACCCGGTAGTAGAGGTCTTCACGGAAGAGGCCGAGCTTCACCTGGCGGGCCAGGTCCTTGTTGGTGGCCACGATGACCCGGGCATCGGCGGTCTCGGAAAAAGTGGCGCCCAGGGGCTCGTACTTCCTGTCCTGGAGGACCCGCAGCAGCCTCACCTGCAGGGCCGGGCTCACCTCGCCGATCTCGTCGAGAAACAGAGTCCCGCCCCTGGCCAGGGCGAACCGGCCCGGTTTGTCCTTTGCGGCGCCTGTGAAGGCCCCTGCCTTGTAGCCGAAGAGTTCGGACTCCAGAAGCGTGTCGGGCAGCGCCCCGCAGTTGACCGCGATGAAGGGCCCTTCACGCCTGGGGCTCAGGGCATGGATGGTCCTGGCCACCACCTCCTTGCCCGTGCCGGTCTCGCCGAGGATGAGCACGGTGCTGGGGCTTGCCGCCACGGCCGGGATGACCTCGAACACCTTCTGCATGATGGGGCTGCGGCTCGCAAGCTCGCCCACGTGGGAGCGTCCGGCCAGCTCCTGGCGGAGTTCCTCGAGCTCGGACAGGTCGCGGAAGGTCTCCGCGCCTCCGATGATGCGGCCTTGAGCGTCCTTCAGCATGGCCGTGGAGACGCTGATGGGGATGCGCTGCCCCCTGGCATCGATGATGTAGCAAGACTTCCCGATCACCTGCTTTCCGTTCTTCAGGGTGCGCTTCAGGGCGCAGTCGACCTCGCACATGCTGGAGCGGAAGACCTCCGAGCAGAGCCTCCCGATGGCTTCATCCCTCGGTATGCCCGTGATCTCTTCGGCCGCGCGGTTGAAGGAGGTGACGACCCAGTCCCTGTCCACCGTGAACACCCCGTCGGAGATGCTCTCCAGGATTTCACCGGTGAGCGTGGATAGCTGCGGTGTGCGTTTCCTTACGGCCTTGTCACCCATCGTAATTGTCCTGTCCGGCCCGGTCGTACCAGACCATGAGGGTTATCCTTATACCATATCGCCGAGGACTTCAAAGGGCAAGAGGCCTTCTTGAAATGCATGATACTGCTGAGCAGCGCTTTCCATATGGAGATCTTTCCCATGCCGGTGGCCGTTTTTTATGGTATTATCAGCCATTCATTGAAAAGTGACCGGCTTCAAGGGGAGGCCCCATGCCTGAACTGAAGTTTGAACCGGAGCTCTGCGCAACGTGCACCACCATCGACTGTGTCATGAAGTGCCAGTACATGGACCTGGACCTTGCCAGGGCAAGGGATGAACATGACCGGCTCGTGCGCAAAGAGCGTTCATCGATCCTCACCGACTGTGTCACCTGTTATGCCTGCGAGGAATACTGCCCTTGCGGCAACCACCCCTTCTACCTCATCGTGGAGAGGCAGGAACAGCTGGACATCCATCCCGTCCCTGTGCCCATCGAGAAATCCCAGGTGGTCATGATGGCCCCCAGGGGCAGGATCGTCCCCGAAGAGGTGCATGCCCCGGTGATCGACATGTGCTTTTTCGACATCATGAAGGCAGGCATCAGGGGAAGGCTCTTCGAAGGCGCCACCACCATAGGGGGAAGCGATGTCTTCTGCAACCTCATGTTCCTCCACTTCGCCCGCAACTCCACCATCAAGGAGCGGCTCCCGCTGATCATGGAGAACATCATGCGTTTCCACCTGGAGCCCTCGGGCGTCTCCGAGCTCATCTGCTTCCACGACGAGTGCTACGGCACCTACACCTCCTGGGCGAAGGCCTTCGGTCTCGAGGTGCCCTTCAAACCGGTCCACTTCTTCGACTACCTCTACCACCGTCTCGTCGAGATGAAGTCCGAGATAAAACCGCTGAACGTGAAGGTGGCCTACCAGCGCCCGTGCTCCAACCGGCTCTGCCCCGAGACCGACCACTACGTGGACGACATCTTCGGCCTTATCAGTGCCGACAGACCGAAGAGGACCTACGAGTACGGCAATGCCCTGTGCTGCGGGGGCGTGCCCGAGGCCGCCCAGCGCTTCGACCTGGTGGACGATATCAGGGGCAGGAACGTGGAGGACATGAGGGCCGCAGGCGTCCAGTACTGCGTGTTCAACTGCCCGTTCTGCTTCTGGACCCTGGCAGAGCCCGTGGCCAAGGCGGGTATTTTCCCCATCATGATGTCGGACCTGTGTCTCATGGCGCTTGGGGAGTGAGGAGAGATCATGGAACGTTCGGCGATAATCAAACGGCTGAAGGCCATCGTGGGCGATGCCTGTGTCTCGGATGCCCCCGAGGAACTCTTCATCTACTCGCGGGACCAGGGGGTCCAGGAACCTCACCTGCCCGACTGGGTAGTCATGCCGGCGAGCACCGGCGAGGTGGTCTCCATCCTGAAACTCGCCTCCCGGGAGAAGATCCCGGTGGTGCCCATGGGCGGAGGGCTCGTGCTCTCGGGTCTGTCCGTGCCGCTGCAAGGAGGCATCGTGCTGGACATGAAGCGCATGAACCGCATCCTTGAGGTAAATGAGCACAGCCACTACGCGGTGGTGGAGGCAGGGACCTCCCAAGGTATGCTCGATGCCTATCTCAGGAAGCATCACCCCGGCCTCAAGCACTCGCTGCCCGACGCGCCTCCTGGGGCCACCGTTGCGGGAAACATCGCCATCCACGGCTCCGGACACCTCTCCCAGAGCGAGGGCGGGTTCCACTCCGAGATGGTCACCGGGCTCGAGGTGGTGCTCGCGAGCGGCGAGGCCGTGAAGATCGGCTCGTGCTCCACCGTGCCTGCCTGGTTCTCCCGGGCACCCCTGCCCGACCTGGCGGGCCTGTTCCTCGGCTGGAACGGCACCACCGGTGTCATTACCAAGGTGGGCATCAAGCTTTTCCCCCGTCCGAAGCACCATGATGTCCTGGTCTACATGACCGAGGACATCGACCTGGCCCCGTTGGTGCTTTCCCGGGTGATCGGCACCTCCATGGCCGAGGACATCAACTACGCCCTGGCGCCCAAGCCGGACTACCTGAACGGTTTCCAGATGACCGTGATCAACTTCACGGCCGCCTCCGAGGACGAGCTCACCTTCAAACGCAAGAAGCTCCGCTCGGTGATGAAGGACCTCTACGACACGAAGAGGTCCGGGTTCATGCCCATACCCCCGAACATGAAGGCGGGCTTCCTCGAGGCGCCCCAGAAGGCCCTGAGCAAGTTTGCCGACGTGCGCAAGGGCGGCGGGTTCGAGTATGTGGGCGCCATCATGCCCATCGAGAAGATCCCGGATGCCTGCAGGGCGGGCATGGCCATCACGGCGCGGCACAACATCACCTACTCATTGGGTTCCCGCATCATCGGGCGCGGGCACGCGGCCATGTTCTTCTTCGCCTACCCCTTCAACCGGGTGGACAAAGATGAGGTGGAGCGGGTGAAACAGGCCCTGGATGACACCAACGAGACGGCCCTGGCGCTGGGCGGCATCCCCTGGAAAACCGAGGTGCAGGGCCAGCAGCTCATCCTCAAACAGATGGACCCAGCCACACGTGCCCTCATCAAGCGGATCAAGGGGGTCCTCGATCCGGACGGGATCATGAATCCCGGCAACTGGGAGGTGGCCTAGATGGACAGTGCATACCGCGACATCCTTCACAGGTGCTTCCGCTGCGGCTGGTGCAAGTTCCCGCTCAACTATACCGACTTCAACTGTCCCGCCTATCTGAAGTTCCGCTTCGAGTCGTTCTCTTCGGGCGGCAGGATGTGGCTCATCAGGGCATGGCAGGACGGAGAGATCGCCACCAGCGAACGTCTCGGGCAGATCCTCTTCTCGTGCGTCACCTGCAGGAACTGCGTGGAGGCATGCGCCATACCGGGCATAAAGGACAAGCTGGTGGACGTGTTCATCGAGGCTCGCTCGGACATGGTGGAACAGGGCAGGATACCGCCAAAGGTGAGGGACTACTTCAAGGCCATCAGCGTAAACGGCAACCCCTACAAGATGCCGGCTGGTGACAGGGGGAAATGGTCTGACGGCCTCGGACTGGACAGGTATGAAGACCAGGAATATCTCTTCTATGTGGGGGACGAGGGCGCCTTTGACGAGATGGGCCAGAGGATGGCCCGGTCCGTGGCCACGCTCATGAAGCGGGCCGGGTTGTCTTTCGGCGTCATCTTCGAAGACGAACTCACCGACGGCAACGACGTGCGCGCCCTGGGTGAGAAGGGCCTGGCCGCATACCTGGCCCAGCAGAATATCGCGCTCATGATCGCTCGCGGGGTGAAAAAGGTCATCACGCTGTCCCCGCATGCGTTCAATGCCATGAAGAACGAATACCCCGCCCACGGCTCGACCATACACGTGGAGCACTACACCCAGACGTTGCGGCCCCTTATGGGGAGCCTCGGCGCCGGGGCGTCCACCGGCAGGGTGGTGACCTACCACGACCCCTGCTACCTGGGTAGGTGGAACAACGAGTACCTCGCCCCACGCCAGATCCTGAAATCCGTCAAGGGGCTCAAGCTCGTGGAAATGGACAGGGCAATGAAAAACGCCCTGTGCTGCGGGGGCGGAGGGGGCAACTTCTTCACGGACATGCTCGGCACAGGGCCTGACCTGGCGGCTCGGGCACGGGTGAAAGAGGCGCTCGCAACGGGTGCGGACACCATCGCCGTGGCCTGCCCACAATGCCTGAGGATGCTCGGAGATGCCGTGAAGGACGAAGGCGTCGAAGACATGATCCAGGTGAGGGAGATCTCCGAAATCGTGAACGAAGCCGCGCCCTGAAAATGCTGCACACAGCATTGTGATTTCTTAAGAAGAAGCCATTTTCTGGCCATGCTCAAAAATATCGGGATTGCTAATGAGAAGCTTTCCGGTTATGGAGAGATAAAATTTTGGAGAATCCTATGAAGATTGCACTGCCTTCGAACGGAACCATGGTTGATGGTCATTTCGGCCACTGTGAATATTTTACGGTTATAACGGTAGACGATAAGAGGAAGATCGTGAACCAGGAACTGGTGCAGCCTCCTGCCGGTTGCGGATGCAAGTCCAACATAGTGGGCACGCTGGCGGACATGGGGGTAAAGGTGATGCTCGCCGGGAACATGGGCGCCGGGGCAGTCAATGTCCTGAACTCTCACGGGATCGAGGTTGTACGCGGGTGCAGCGGCAACGTGCGGAAAGTGGTTGAGGACTGGCTCAGTGGCACCTTGAATGACTCGGGAACGACATGCGCCTCCCACGACGGATGCGGCGATCATAGCCATTAAATCATCGCGTGGTTCAATGCGCGGCAAAGGGACATCCTTACTGTTATCAGCTTTTCAGCAGGTGTGAACCCTTTTTTCGGTCCGGGCATCATTGATCAGCACTATAAACATGCCCCTACCCCTTTTCTTCGTGCCCAGAGCCTATTCCCGGTCTTCCTGATCCGACTCATCAGTAGCGGCAGCGGGCTCTTCCTGAACCGTCTCGCCGGATTCTTCTTCCGCCACCCGGGCAACGGGGGCCTGCTTCGCAGATAGTTCAGCGATCCAGAGCGGATGGCGGTGCTCGGCATAGTCGCGCCGGATCTTCCCGGTGAGGATGGCCCGGATCATGGGCCGGTTGGGCCTGATAAGTATGGCCGCCATGTGGGCGAAGAAGGCCAGCACGAAGAGGATGAAGAAGAGGTTGTGCGCCCAGGTGGCCATAAGCACCAGTGCCAGGGACATGTCCGGGGCGAAGAGGTTCTTCCAGGTCTTTATGAGCCCGCTCGCGATGAGCCCTGCGATGATGAGGGCTATCCCCACGTAGGCAAGGCGCTGTTCCGGGAGGTACTTGGCAAAGGGCGGCTCCTCGCCCTTGCCGAAGAGACTCCTGATCACATCCCAGGACTCCCTGAGGTCTCCTTTCTTCGGCAGTATGGACCTGTGCCCCATGAACCCATGGTATATTACATGAAACAGGCTCATGCCCACAAAGACCACCGAGGCCGCATAGTGCAGGTAGAGCGAGAAGATGTAGTCGCCCGACCACCTCAGACCAGGGATCTCGGTGATGAAGTAGCGCCTGGCAATGGGGAGTTCGAAGAGTCCGGTAAGAATAAGTACGAGACCGGATATGGCGATGGCCCAGTGCTCGGCCAGAACGACGATGTCGTGGCGCTTCACCAGGTCCCGTGCATCAGAGGCTTGCCTACTCATGGTCGTTCTCCTTCCTGTTCTTCAACCGCGCCACAGCAACGGCAGCCACCCCTGCGATGATCCCGACCGCCGGTGAGGCCAGCACGGCCGCTCCCATGGGGTCGGTCTTTTCCATATTCCGGACCGCCTTGCCCAGGTGGGGCCTGCCCGGCCCTTTCTCGATGGCCGCGTTCAGCTCCTCGAAGGGCACCGGCGAGACGTACAGGGTGGAGGTGCCTCCGTTCTCGTCCTTGCCGTAGATGAACCCGTTCATGGCCGCGGCCCTCTTTTCGGCCTGGGCGAAGATCTCTTCTTTCGGCCCGATGAGCATGGCCTGTCTCGGGCAGGCCGTTATGCATGCAGGGTCCTGGCCTTTGACGAGCAGGTCCTGGCAGAGATCGCACTTGAACATGACCCCGTTGCCCGCCAGTTCGGGCAGGATTTTAAGGTAGATGCCCACGCCCGACTGCCGCTGGGGGATGGACCAGGGGCACACCTCCCGGCACTTGGCGCCGCCGAAACAGATGTCCTGGTCAATGACCACGGCCCCGGTTTCGAACTTGTGATTGGCGGAAAAGGGGCAGATCGTTGCGCAGGCCGGGTTGTCGCAGTGCATGCACCGTCTCGGGACATACACGGTCATCTTCTCGCCCCCGCGCTCCACCTCGGCCTTCTGGACAAAGAGATAGTTGTACGGGGTGAGGCGGTTTTTTATCCCCTGCTTGTCCGAAAAATCCTCGATCTTGCCCCGTGGAAAGAGCTTCGGAATAGGCCGGGCCGGCTCGGGAACCACGCCAGCATTCTTGGCCCGGCAGGCCGCGACGCACGCCGGCGTCTCGCTCCCAGCGCATCCGTCGCACAGGCTCAGGTCAATGAGGGTGGCAAAGGCCCCGGGTTCTGCCGCCCGGGCAGATACGGGCAGGCCCACGGTACCGGCAAGGGCTGCACCGCCTGCCAGCTTCAGAAGCGATCTTCTCGTGATTCCGGTCTTTTTGGTCATGTCTCCTCCTGGAGAAACCTTGCAAGGTCGATTATCTTTTAAATATAGTATCTATTAAACCCCTGGGGAAGGGTATTACAGGAAAGAAAACCATAAAATCATTGATCCAGATCAACGAAGCGTTTTTTCTCAAGGGACAGGCTGTCACAGAATAGGTATCGATTCAAAGTTTCTCGCGGGAGAAGCCGATTCACTCGCCGCAGATGACACCCGGATCAGGGATACTCGTCCTTGTGCCTGTGCGAATACTTCCCTCCTACGTGGACATGCGTATGCGTGTGCGGGGTTATGTCACGGACTTCTTCGATGCGCCCGTCTGCCAGGGAGTAGAAGGTTCCGGCCATCCTCGTGAGGAAGTCCATTTCGTGGGAGGTGATGAGAAAGGTCAGATCAAGGCCGTGAAGGATCTCCATGAGCCGGGTCTTGGTTGTGTGGTCGAGGCCGGCGGTGGGCTCGTCGAGGATGAGCACCTGCGGGTCCATGGCCAACACGCTCGCCAGGGCCACCAGCTTCTTCTCACCATGCGAGAGCTTGTGGCTCACCCGGTTCTCGAAGTCGGCGATCCCGAGGGTCGCCAGGGTCCTTCGTGCGATGGAGCGGGCCTCGGCAGGAGACCTGCCGAGGTTGAGCGGCCCGAACGCCACGTCCTCCATGACCGTTGGGCAGAAGAGCTGGTCATCGGAGTTCTGGAAGAGGAACCCGATTTTCCTTCGCACCTCGATAAAGCCTCCTTCGTCCCGCACCGTTTGTCCGAAAACGCTGATACTGCCCGAGACAGGTCTGGCGAGGCCCATGATGAGGTGGAAGAGCGTGGTCTTTCCCGAGCCGTTGGGACCGATGATGCCGATCCTCTCGCCCCTGAGCGCCACCAGGCGGGCACGGTCCAGAACCTTTGGGCCTCCCGGGTATGCGTAGGTGACGTCCGTTATCTCGATTACCCTCTCATGTATCTGCATATACGATCCCTGCGAGGACGAGACATAGCACACCCAGACACAGTACATCCAGCCAGGAAATGGTGTCTGTTTCGACGCGCGGGAACTTCCCGTTGAACCCCCGGCAGAGCATGGCGGAGCGTATCCGCTGGGCCCGCTCGAAGCTGTTCACCAGGAGCATGCCCACCAGGTAGGCATAGCTCCGGTAGGTGTGTACGCTGGTGGAGGGCCGGAAACAACGCATCTTCATGGCATTGACGAGCCTGGCGTACTCGCTGGTTATCTCGCCGATGTAGCGGTACGTGAGAAAGAACAGGTAGGTTATCTTGTCGGGCACTTTCATGGCGCTCATGGCACGGGTCATGGCCGTGATGGAGGTGCTTGCCATGAAGGCCATGAGGGCGAGCACGAGGGCGTTGGCACGCAAGGTCGTGGCGGCCATGTACGTGATCCCCTCCCTGCTCACGGCAAGCTCCCCGATCCCGAAGGCCTTTTCTCCCGGGATGCCCCAGGGGATGAAGAGCCAGAGGAAGGCCAGGAAGAGGTTGAAGGTGAACAGGCGCTGCAGGAGGACCCTGGCGGGAGGGTGTGCGAGCAGGACAAAGACCAGCGACAGTCCCAGCGAGAGCCCCAGGGCGCTCGGGGTCCGGAGGAAGGCGACAACCGTGGAAAAGACCACGATGCCCAGAAGCCTGGTGCGTGCGTCCGGGGAGAGAAGCGCCGAGCTGCCTGCAGTGGCCTGGTCGGAATCCATCATGTATCGCTTCTTCGTCGTGCCTTGAAGTACATGATGATGCCCATGATACCGGCTATGTACCCGATGCCCCCGATGATGTCCGTCAGCGATGTCTTGTCCTGGCCGAGGATCGTCACCTCGCGCAGCAGCGGGGCAAGCTTCCTGTCGAGTTCTTCGGCGATGATGGCACGTATCCGGTCTTCCTCGATGGCTGCAGTGCCTGGGGCAGCGGGATCATTTAAGGTGGCTGCCGCCGGAATCGCGACTGAGCGTCCCTGTTCTGGCTTCGCTGCGGCCTTGGCTGCAGCATGAACAGGAGCCTTATGCCTCTCCGGTGATGCCTCCCGGGCAGGAGTCTCCTTCCCGCCCTCCACAATACACTCGGCGCGGTGCCCCATGGACCCGGTGAGTACGACCCTTACCTCCGGGACGTCCGGCATGGGAAAGGAGAATACCCCCATCTCGTCGGTCTTCCCCTCGAGGAGCTTCTTACCGTCTTTGGCGAACACCTCCACCAGGGAGTTCTCCGCCTTCTTCCCGTCGGCGAAGTACCCCTCCAGGTGAACACGGCCCCCTTCGAGATAGCCGAATACCATGACCTTGTGCGCGTATGCCGGCGTGTTCGCCATGGTTGCGGCCAGCATGCACACCAGCGCCGCCATGCAGGGCCACAGCCGTTTTCGAGTTCCCATATTCACACCTCCATGATCTCCGGTTTCACCTTTTTCAGAAAGATCAGCGCAAAGGCGGTGACAATGCCCTCGATCACCATCACGGGGACGTGCGCCGCCAGCACCACCTTGGCGGTAAAGAGAAAGGCCTTCTCGGTGAGCACCAGGGTGGCCCCCACGGCGAAGATGCTCAACGTCAGCGAAACGAATCCGCAGGCAAACCCCGCCAGACCCGCCATTTCCACTTTGCCCGAGCGGACCATGCCCCTGAACAGGTAGTGACAGATCACCGCGGGCAGGGCCATGTTCACCGTATTAACGCCCAATGTGGTCAGCCCCCCGAACTGGAACAGCACCCCCTGCAGGAGCAGGGCGATCATGATGGCGGGAAAGGCGGCCCACCCGAGCAGCAGGCCCATGAGGCCGTTGAGAACGAGGTGGACACTGGTGGGCCCGATGGGGACATGGATGAGCGACGCCACGAAGAAGGCCGACGAGAGCACCCCCACCTTGGGGATGCCCTGGGTGTCTATCTTCTTCATGCCATAGGCCGCTCCGGCAGCCGCAAGCACCCAGCCTGCTGCAAGGACCTGCGGCGAGCAGATGCCTTCTGAGATGTGCATGGGCTACTTCATCTCGTGGAACTTCACCCAGAGCACGGCACCGAGTTCCACGTCCTTGTCCTTGATCTTCTCTTTCGACGTGTTCAGGGCCGCGAAACCCCACCACCCGGCCTTGGGCGCCGCATACGTGAAGACCCCGTTGGCATCGGTCCTGACGACCTGGGTGACAAAACAGTCGTCAGGGGCCTTGTACCTCTTTGCCTGGTTGTAGTACTCCACCTCCACGTCGCAGTCCGGCACGGGCTTCCCGTCGAGCTTCACCACGCCCTGGAACACGTTCCCGGCATAGAGGCCGAAGGGCCTGGTCATAGGAACGATCTCGGTGGCTAGCCCCACCTCCGCGTCCCACCCCTCTTCCAGGCCAAACGCGCTCATAATGACCTTGGTGTAGTGGATGATGTAGCAGTCTTCCGCCGGTTCCCAGTACGGTTTGGGTACCATGTAGAAGCTGTACACCCCTGGTTTCTTTATGGTGTACGAGGCCTCCCATGCCTTCTGGCCGTGGGCCTTGATCTCCTTGAGATTCCCTGACAGGTCTGCCTTTTCCTTGCCGGTCATGACTCCGAACTGCTCCGGTTTCTCAAGCGGCATACCCTGCATCTCGAAGGGGTGGGCGAACATGAGCCTGAGGCTCACCTGCCTGGGGTCACCCTGGGAGACGATATCGTCGGACGGGATAACCATGCCGAAGTGGGCATGGGCCCCCTGGGCAAAGAGCAGAAACGATGCCGCCGCGATGAGAAGCACCCTGCTGGTCATGAAACACCTCCATGGAGTGGTATGGGCTCCACCTATACCACCTTGAGAGACCATGGACAAGATCATAGTGCTACGTTTGTTAATTTAGTAGCACCAATGCTCCTTCTTTTCTTAGCCCGCAGCAAGCTGCGAGGTATCAAAAACAAAGGCAGGGAACGAAGCACGCTTCGAGGAATTAACCCGGTAGAGATTTAAAAGGGTATTATCCGCATGATTTAGAAAAAACCCCGTTTGGAGCTACTGAAGATACGGTATCCTAATGTTATCCCTTTCAGGACCGTTTGTGGGGTACACGTCCCTTTGCTGCGTGTGCTGCGGCCTGCATACCGGCCTGGTCCTTGGAGAAGTGTTCCCTGATGATGAGCCTTGAGAGCATGTCGGCCTGGATATGGAAACGCTTGCTCAACACCAGGGCACACCCGATGGTGATGGCCTCGCCCGTATCCTTGTTCCTGGCAAAACCCACGAACCAGTTGCGCCTGCCCCTGGGGTTGTCGCCGTCCATGCTTCCGCTCTTGGCGCCCATTGCAAGGTTCTTGAGCACCCTGTCCGAGTTCACTCCCCTGAAGCTTTTCGCCACGGTGCCCGACTTAACGGTCTTCTCCATCATGGCCCGCAGGCTCTCTGCCGTGCCGGCCCTCATGACAGGGACCCTCTCGTCCCTTTCCGTACGCACCAGCCTCGGTCTGACCATGTAGCCCCCGTTCAGGGCCGGGGTCACCATCTCTGCGGCATGGAGCGGCGATATGCGGGTCTGCCTGTTGAAACCGCTTGCCAGCTCTGCAAGGTCGTATTCATCCTCGGGCGTGAAGAGGACGGATGCGGGAGATTCGAAGACCCTCAGGGGCGATTGCCCGAACCCCATCTTCATCGCGGTCATGGTAATGGGAGTTTCGCCGAGATATATCGACCCGAGCTTTCCGAATATGACGTTGTTCGATTTGGCAAAGGCATCAGTGAGGGTTACGTCCGCGCTCCACCTGTCCCTCTTGTTTGTGAGCTGTCTTTTGTAGAGGGTATGGGCATTGCCGGTGTAGAAGAACCTGGTGTCCCCTCGAAACCCTTTCTGCTCGATGGCGGCCGTTGCCGTGACCAGCTTGAAGATGCTCGCTGCGATCTCAGGATCGAGCGCCAGGGTACAGTCTTCGCCTTCAGGCGACTTTCCATAGGCTGCAAGGATGTCACCGTTCTTTGAGTCCATGACGACCACTGCCCCGTGATAGAGCTTGTACCTGGCAGACATATCGGTGATGAACTGCTGGAGCTCCCAGTCGATGGTGAGGTTGCATTTCTTGATCAGATCCTCGCTGATATGGACGAGATCGTCTTTTCTCAAGGCCGCGGGCTTTGCCGGCACCTGCGTCTGCCTGGGGGGTGCGTATCCCTTTGCCGTGGCCATATGGGCTGCTGAAGACTTGACCGAAGAGGCATCGCCGCCTTTGGCAGCAACCTTGTCCCTTCCGTCCGGGGCCAGGAGGAACCACGCAGCCAGCAGGACAATCAGGAGCAGAAGATGCCGAAGACGCGGAAAGCGTCTTCTCTTCTTTTTCAGCAGATATGAGTCATCATAAACGTACTTGCCCATAGGTCGATATTTAATCGGTTTTTTACACAGGTGGATACGTTATGTCAATCAAGATAGACTCTGGTGGTTATATTTTCCTCAATTCCGAACTGCACCTCAGACAGGCAGCAAAAGCTCCGGTATGCCCGGACACGCACAGGGTAAACAATGGTCCTCGCCGGCACGCCGGTCTCGGGTTTTCCATGCACGGATCTTCCACTTTTCACCCGGACGTTTCGATGATAAGACTTTCATGGTAAGAACGGAGCCCCATGAAGAGAGGAAACGACCACATATGCCCGGTGGAACGGGCAGACCATCTCGATACGAGGGTCCGCAGGTGGGTGCAGAATCCCCGCAGGATCCTGGGGCCATTCATCCAGGAGGGGATGACGGTCCTGGAGGTCGGGTGCGGTCCGGGCTTCTTCTCCCTCGACCTGGCATGGATGGTCGGAGAGGCCGGCCGGGTCATTGCCTGCGATCTGCAGGAAGGGATGCTGCATAAGGTCAGGAAAAAAATCTGCGGGACGGAACTTGAAGGACGCATCACTTTGCACAGATGTGATCACGACCGCATAGGCATTTCAGAGCCAGTGGATTTTGTTCTGGCCTTTTACATGGTCCACGAGGTCCCCGATCAGGAAGCGTTCTTCCGCGAGATACGCTCGATCCTGAAGCCGGCCGGACAGGTTCTCGTGGTGGAACCGCCTTTCCATGTTTCCATGGCTGCGTTTGGAAAAACCCTCGAAAGGGCCCGTGCCGGAGGACTGGTGCCTGTTCAGAGGCCGAGGGTGCTTTTCAGCAAGGCGGTCCTCCTGAAAAAGGCGGGGGCATCTTAGGGATATATTGTCCGTTGAGCTTTGACGCGAGAAAGGAGGTCTCCATGCAGACTGGAAGGAAAAAAGTTCTGGTCCTCATAAAGGGGATAATCCTCGTGGCGGCAGTTCTGGCACTGTCCGCAATCTCATCAGGCCTATGGGGCGAAAAGGCCCATTCGGAGAATGCACCGCCCATATTCATGCCCGACCCCACCATGTCCCCCCGCACCCTTGCCCGGGAGTCCCAGGTGACTGAACACGCTATTTTGAAAGGCCTGTCGCTGAACGGGGTAAAGGACCTCGACAGAAGCCTGAAAGACCTCGGCATAGCCCCGTCCCAGGCGATGCAGGCAATTAAGCGCGCCCGGGCCATAGGCGCCGAGGAATCGTCCAAAAACTGGAAAAAGATTGTCGTAAAGTTCTTCCTCTGGGCAGCCTTCCTCACGATGGTCTTCATCCTTATGCATAAACGGGCCGTAACAACAGGCAGACGGAAAGCCCTCTATCTGGCTGCATTGACCCTTTTCGGCATCGTGCTGGGGTCCGACCCCAACCCCATGGGTACGGTCAAGGACGCCATTGTGCTCTACGGTCAATCCGGCGGGATCTTCCCGCCCAGGTTGATCGCCTTTGCAATCTTCATGGCCATGGTCATCGCGGCCAACAAGTTCATCTGTTCCTGGGGTTGCCAGCTCGGCACGCTGCAGGACCTGCTCTTCCGTATCAACAGGAACGAAAAAGACAGGGCAGGCGTCTTCAGACAGTACAAGGTCCCGTTCGTCATCACCAATTCCATCAGGGTGGTCTTCTTTGCGGCCATTACCATAGCCTCTCTTGCCTGGGCCTTGGACATCGCAGGGCCCATAGACCCGTTCAAGGTGTTTCATCCCTGGGCATTTGTCTTTCCCGGAGCGGTGTTCGCCGGGGTTGTCCTTGCGGCGAGTCTCTTCGTCTATCGGCCATGGTGCCATTTCTTCTGTCCCTTCGGCCTCGTGGGTTGGCTAGGCGAAAAGATCAGCATCGCAAAGATCCGGGTGAACTATGACACCTGTATCGCCTGCGGCGCCTGCGAAAAGGCATGCCCGTCCACGGTCATGGAGGCCATCCTCAAACAGGACCGCATCATACCCGACTGCTTCGCCTGCGGCACCTGCATCCACACCTGCCCCACCGATTCCATCATCTTCGCTGTGGGCAGGAGACCCAGGCCCCCTCAGAATAAATTCGCCGGGAACATACCCCGGGAACAATCTCCCGGAGAATAGGCGATGGAAACCTTGTCCAGAGGATCAGAGGTCTGGCGTTCGAAAAATTGAGAGAGATCCTGCAGAAGAGGGTACCATGAGGCCTTCTCTTCCCGGCGGCCCTACATGCCGGGCACCCCATGAGCGGTCCGTGGAAATCCACTGTACTCTGGATGAAAGGACTGATAGGGAACATAACCAGGTATTCCGACAGAATCTTTAGGGGGGGAAACAGGTATATTGAGTATGCTGTTCAGAGTCGCAGGTCTGATCGCTTTTGGTATGGCGTTCTTGTGCCCTGCCGCCTTTGGGGCTGAAGCTTCCCACGGCATGACCTGCTTCCAGGCAGTCGTCCTGGGTATCACCGAGGGGCTCACCGAGTACCTGCCTGTGAGCTCCACCGGCCATCTGTACCTGGCCAGCCGCCTGTTGGGGCTTGGGAATACCGAGGCAGGCAAGACAGCCTCGGACGCCTACGTGATCGCCATCCAGATCGGGGCCATCCTGGCCGTGGTGTGGCTCTACCCGAAACGGATCTTCTCAATGGCTCTTGGGTTTCTGGGGCGCGACAGGGCAGGGCTGTCCCTGGCAATGAACACGGCCGCCGCCTTCCTCCCTGCAGCCGTCATCGGCCTTGCCTTCGGTGACCTCATCAAGGAGCACCTCTTCGGCCTGTGGCCCGTGACACTTGCCTGGCTTGCAGGGGGCGTCGCCATCCTCACTGTGGCGAAAGGCATACACCGCAGCGCCGGGGAGGGGGCAGGCCTCGAGGGTCTGAGCATGCGCATGGCCGTCATCATCGGTCTGATCCAATGCATCGCCATGTGGCCCGGCGTGAGCAGGAGCCTGGTCACGATCCTGGGAGGCGTACTGGTGGGGCTCTCGGTCCAGGCCGCCGTGGAGTTCAGCTTTCTGCTGGGCCTCATCACACTGGGCGCCGCCACATGCTACGAGATTTTCAGGGAAGGGCCGGCCATGCTACTCCAGTTCGGCCTGGTATCGCCTGTGATCGGCATCATTACCGCCTTCTTCTCCGCCGTGGCCGCAGTGAAGTGGATGGTAGCCTACCTCAACCGGCACGGGCTGGAGATCTTCGGGTACTACCGGATCGTGCTGGGTGTGTGCGTAATGGCGCTTATCCTGGCAGATTTTTTCTGATATAAGGATCGCCGCCATGAGCACCCGAGAAAGAGACTTCGATAAGGAGGCTGCGTCATGGGACCAGAAGCCGGGGCGAATCAGGCTTGCCGCAGATGTCGCTGCAGCCATACGAAACGAGACCATCATAACCCCGGATATGGACGCCCTGGACTTCGGCTGCGGCACCGGGCTGCTGACCCTGCAGATGCAACCCCTCGTACGATCGATAACAGGAGTCGACAGCTCCGGGGGGATGCTCGACATCCTGATGTCCAAGGCGAGGGAACAGAACCTGACCAATGTGAGCACCCAGCTCAAGGACCTGTCCAGGGGCGATGGACTTGATGGCAGGTATCACCTGATCATGAGCAGCATGACCCTGCACCATATCAGGGAGATCGCCCCACTGCTCCATCACCTCTCGGAGGCCATGCTCCCGGGCGGGCACCTCTGCATCGCCGACCTTGACCCTGACGACGGCAGGTTCCACACCAACAATGAAGGCGTGTTCCACTTCGGGTTTGACCGATCGATTCTCTCTCAGGCATTCACGGAAGCGGGGTTCAGCGAGATCCGGGTTCAAACAGCAGCAACAATGGACAAGCCTGTCCCTGGAGGGGGCAAGCGCACCTTCACCGTTTTCCTCATGACCGCCCGGAAACCTGCCTGATACTGCGCAAGGCCACACGGATGGAAAGCAGGTGCGTACGGTCTTCCCCCTCCCCATGCACGCACGGTTGAACTTGCCTTTGTGTAACCTCGCGGCTATTCCATCGTTATAGGGTGAACAATGCAGATCACATCCATGTTCGAACAGTGCAAGGCAGGTATCTTCTCGTACCTGATGCGCATGAGCGGAAACTACGATCTTTCCCAGGACATCCTCCAGGAGACCTTCACGCGCTGTATGGAGCATTACCCGAACGGCAACGCATCGGCATCGCTGCTGTTCACCATCGCGAGAAACGCCCTGGTGGACCACCGGAGAAGGCATAAACCCAATAGCCCGTTCGACGAGGAGGTGCACCATGCCCAGGGGGATACGGCCGAACAGAGCGTCCTCATCAAGGAGAGCTACATCAAGATGCTCGAGGCCTTGAAGACCTTGCCCTCAGACGAGCGGGAGATGCTCTCGCTTGCCGTGAGCAGCGAGCTGCCATACAAAGAGATCGCCACCATCATGAACCTGACCGAGGCGAACGTGAAGGTGAAGATCCACCGGGCACGGCAGAAACTCAGAGAGATCATCCAAGGAGGTCGGCCATGAAAGAAGAGCTGATCAGCATGTTCATCGATGACGAGATGGACCTGGAAGAAAAAATCGAATTTGTGGAGCAGGTGCATGCGGATGTGTTTTTCAAGGACAGCACCATCGAGTTCCTGTACCTGGAGAAGGACCTCAGGGGCGATGTGGTCGAGCGGCTGCCTCAGGTAAGCGTACCTGCACGAAAAACCTCATGGATATTCTTCCGGCCCATGCATCTTGTCGCGGCTTCCCTGGCCGCTGCCGCAGCACTGCTTGTCTTTCTGTTCTGGCCGGTCCACCAGGAAGCAGCTAACCCCAGCGAGCCCTACCGGTTCGTGATCTACCGACCCGATGTATCCCGGGCCGCCATTGCCGGCGATTTCACCGGGTGGAAAGATGTTCCGCTGCAGCGTGTCGGATCGAGCGGTTACTGGGAGATATCGTTCAGCCTCCCCCGGGGGGAACACCGGTATGTCTTTGTCCTGGGCGGAGGAGAACGGGTCCCGGACCCCACGGTCATGACCCGGGAACCAGATGATTTCGGGGGAGAGAATACGATCATTGCAACAGGGGGTAATGCATGAGATTCCGGGCACTCACGATTGCAGGGCTATTCTTCCTTCTGGCCGGATGCACACACCATACGGTCCTTGTGGACAAAGGCTCGGTTACCCTGTCTCTGAAGGCGCCGGGCGCGAAAAGCGTCCATCTCGCATCTTCCCTGGACGGATTTGAGCTCCACGAGGCCCGGCAGGCGGATGACTCGAACTGGGTGATACAGCTCCCCTCGGACATGCAGTTCAGTTACTTCTACCTGGTGGACGGCGAGGTCTTCCTGCCCGAGTGCACCCTTACGGAATCGGACGATTTCGGGTCACGCAACTGCGTCTATGCCCCCGGGATGTAACCTGTGCCGCATCTATACGTTTCATATGGCAACTCAGCACAAAAGGAGAACATCATGAAAAAGGTAATCACGGCTCTGTTCTTACTGGCCTTCATGGCATCCGGCGCCCGTGCGGATTCCATCGATGACGCCCTGGGAACGGACACATCGCCGCAGGTCAGAGAGAGCGTCAGGGAGATGGTACGGGCTGGCATCCATCAGGATGATGCCATTGGGATCACAAGGGCCATGGTCCTAAACAGGTATCAGGAGCGCAACGTCCTGCAGGTGCACCAGTCCGTCCGGGAGGCCAGGCGTGCAGGTCTGCCGACCGAGCCTCTCATGAACAAACTCCGGGAAGGCATTGCAAAACAGGTACGCTCCGAGGCGGTGGCAAAGGCCGTGGATCAGGTGAGGGGCCGGTACGCGCATGCATACGGCAAGGCAAAGGGCCTTGCCTCTGTTGAAGGCAATCTGGCCCCGCTGGGCAACGCCATTGCCGAGGGCATGGCTGCCGGCATGGCCCCGGGTGATGTGGACGCAATCGCCCGGAAACTAAAGGACCACACACGGACCATGGACAGGGAGCAGGTTCACAAGCTCTCCATGGAGAGCTTCCTGACCGCCAGAGACATGACAAGGCAGGGCGTCGCTCCGGCGACGGGAACCGATGTCGTATGCCAGGCGCTGGAGAAGTCATGGCAGTACAGTGACATGGAAAGGCTGAGAAACTCGTTCATGACACAAGCCCGCCTGGAGAACCCTCAGGGGCTTGCCATGAGATACTCCAGGGCCATCAGGAACGGCTTCGATTCGAGCCGGATCGATTCGAAACAGGCCCGGGAGACATATGGCCAGGGTGCCCAGAGAGGACAGGGATCGCCGGGTGGAAAAGGCATGGGGTCTGGCGACGGTTCCACTTCAGGAGGTAAGGGCGGGGCGTCGGGTAACGGTGGGGGATCGGGTTCTGGCGGAAGCGGTTCTTCAGGCAGTGGGGCTGGCTCAGGCGGGAGCGGATCTTCAGGAAGCGGCGGCTCATCCGGCAGTGGATCGGGGTCTGGTAGCGGGTCCGGGTCAGGTGGCGGTTCAGGCTCCGGCTCAGGCGGAAGCGGCGGTTCCGGATCGGGAGGACGAGGCGGCAAGTAATGGGATATGGTATAGTTGACTCTCCAAAGGACGTAACTATGGAGGCAAGTGATGAAGGTACGAAGGAGAGAGGACATTACAGGATTTATCACGGTCTTCTGTCTGACCATGCCACATGTAACCTTCTAGCCATGAACAAGATAAAAGGAGGTACTGCCATGAAGAAGTTGATCATAACGATGCTGTTTCTTGCACTGACAACAGGGGTTGTAATCGCCGGAGGTGATCAGAACCAGGGAACAAGCGGTTCCGGGTCGACATCGACCGGTTCGACTTCGCAGGGCCAGGCATCTCAATCACGTTCAGGTCGATAATTCATCTATCTGTAAGCTTGTGCTATGCCCACGGGCAAAGGCTTATGCCTTTGCCCGTTTCGTTATCCGGCTCGCTCGGGGTACGGACCATCGGGACAAAATATTTGTCTCTTGTCTTTTTTCAATGCCCCCTTATAATTAAAGAAAAGCTTTTTGATTTTCATTACCATGAATGGATTCAGGAATATACTCGGCGATAATAGGGCGTAATTTCAGTTGGTTTTAATTCCTGCATCTCTGCGGGATGAGGGACTTTATGTACATGAGAACAAGGGAGATCCCATGACATGAAGCATTGGCCCTTCCTTTTCATCCTGCCGGCCATGCTGTTCATTGCCGTCCCTGCAGATGCCCCTCGGGCGGATTCCAACTCCTGCGTTATCTGCCACACCGACGGTGCCAAGCTGAAGTCCCTGGTCATCCCGCCCAAGATCCACTCTGAGGGAGAGGGTTGAGCGGGTGCTCCTCCGCCGGTCCGGGCGGAAGACTACTACAAGGGTTACCTGGTGGACTCCTCTCTTCTGGAAAAGGACCCTCACCTCTCCAGGGGATGCCGCTCCTGCCACAAGGGAAATGCCGATGCCCAGGATAAGGACGAGGCGCATAAAGGCATGCTCAAGCGGCCCTCCGACGACCTCGCTACCTGTGGAGGCAAGTGCCATGGGAAGATCGCCGCAAACTATGCCAAATCTCTGCATTACACATCCCTGGGCCAGAGGCAGGGGGTCATCCCCCGGTTCTCCAGGGCCGAGGTCAAGCTCTTCGACCAGAAGGTCTTCCAGCAGTCCTGCCGCAGCTGCCACGCCTCCTGCGGGTCCTGCCATGTGAAATCGCCCGCGGTATCGGGCATAAGCCTGGGTCTCATCAAGGGCCACAAGTTCATCAAGAAGGACGAGGGCAAGACCTGCGCCTTCTGCCACGGCGGCCGCGTATACCCCGAATACACCGGTGAGTACGGAGGGTCTACGGATATACACTACCAGAAGGGCATGATGTGCGTGGACTGCCACAAGAAGGTGGAGATGCACGGCGACGGCAGGAGATACCTGGGGAAGCAGGAAGTGAAAGACCGGCCGAAGTGCACGAACTGCCACAAGACCATCAAGTCGGGCAAGCTCCGCGTACAGGTGGCCCACGATGCCCACAAGGGCAAGGTGAGCTGCTACGGCTGCCACGCCGCGGGCCAGTACCGGAACTGCTACACCTGCCACAAGGAGTCGACCTCGAAGCCCGGCTTCATCCTGGGGAAGAATCCGCGCAATCTAAAAGAGGTCACCACACTGAGGATCATCCCCACGGTACGCGACAGCTTCGCCCATGCAGGAATCAAGCAGGAGAACTACGACAGGCTTCCCAACTACTGGAATACCCCGGCACACACCATCAAAAAACGGACGGACCGGACACGGTCTTGCGATATCTGTCATACGGAGAAGAAGGATTTCCTCACCCGGGAGACCCTTCTGAAGGACGGCTCCAAGGCCAATCAGGGACTGATCCATGTCCCGAAACCCATAACACACTAGACAAGGAGGAAGTATGAAACAGCTCAAAACATGTGCACTCATGATGGTGGTGTTCGCTCTCCTCATCCCGGCAGCCGTCATGGCCCGGGGAATAGATCCCATCGTCTCGACGGAATGGCTCGACAAGAACCTGGCAGACGCGAAGCTCGTGATCGTGGATATCCGCAAGGTGGAGGAGTACAACGCGGGACACATTCCCGGTGCGGTCAATGTCTTCTACAATGTCTGGGCACCAGGCAAGGGTGACATGCAGAACGAACTCCCGGCCGACGATGACCTGAAGGATGCCCTGTCCGCCAACGGGATCGCAGCCGATTCCAAGGTGGTGGTGGTGGGTAAGACCGACACCCCGCCCGACAAGGTGAACGTCACAAGGGTAGCGCTCACGCTCCTCTATGCGGGCGTAAGCGATGTGGCTGTCTTGGACGGCGGGATGAACAAGTGGACCTCAGAGACCAAGAAGGTTTCCACGGATGCGGTGAAGCCCAAGGCAAAGGACTACAAGGGAAAGTTCAACAAGGGCCTGTTCATCAAGAAGGAAGATGTTGCGGCCAAGATCGGCAAGGCGATCATACTGGATACCCGTGAGGCGCCTTTCTATAGCGGAGAGAAGAAGCTCGACTTCGTTGCCAAGCTCGGTCATGTCAAAGGTGCGGTGAACCTCCCCACCATGTCCCTGATCTTCAACGCGGACGGGACATACAAGGCAGCTGCCGACCTGATGGTCCTTGCGGCAAAGGCTGCGGGTGAGGACAAGGCAAAAGAGATCATCGTGTACTGCGATTCGGGCAGGGTGGCCTCGGCCTGGTGGTACCTATTAAAAGAAGTCCTGGGGTACAAGGACGTGAAGATCTACGACGGCTCCTTCCAGGACTGGGCCAAGGATGCAAATCTGCCCGTAGAACCGTAATGCACCAGCCGGGACGGGACAGGCACAGCCATGTCCCGTCCCGTGTACCATGGAAAGGATTGGGGAACGAATGACTCGCTTGAAGGCCATACGTCTCATCTTCCTGGTCATGGCAGTAACTGTCGTGCTGCCGGCGGGCAGGTCCGACAGCGGCCAGCGGTCATCCGCACACCAGGACATCTGGCTGCGCAACGAGACCGGCGATCGCATCACGCCGACGGACAACGCGGCAGAGCCCTACAGCCCGAGGAAGACCTGCGGGGCCTGTCACCACTACCCGACCATCGTGCAGGGCGACCACTTCCGCATGGGCTCCCCGGCAAAGAAGGCCGATCCTTCCCGGGCGAACCTCCCCCTGGAGCTTCTGCCGGGCGAAGGGCGACCCGCGCCCTACGGCGGTGCAGCGATCTATGACTGGATCGCCGCGAATGCCTCCTACCACCCGGGCGGCGGACCCATGGAGTGTCTCAACCTGCGTCCGGCCGGAGGAACACCGACGAACCTCGTAGAGGCGGAGCGCATCGTCTCCTCGTCCAGGAACCCCCATTTCCAGTCCCGCCTCACCCCGGACGGCCACAGCCGCTTCAAGGCAAGCGGAGTCCTGGAAGGGGACTGCCTCATGTGCCACCTGAACGAGTACCGCCTTGAGCGGCGCAACGCCCAGATCGCCTCCCGGAACTACCGGTGGGCGGCCACGGCGGGCTCAGGCCTGGGCGAGGTGACCGGCCGGGTGTGGACCCCGGGCGAGGGCAAAGGCACCTGGGAATTCTCCCGCAGGCCGCTGGTGAAATACCACTGGAAGAACGGCATGTTCAAAACGGATGGCAGGCTTTCGGGACGCCTCATCCGCAAGGCGGTCTCTTCAAGCTCATGCCTGGCGTGCCACGGGACCACGCAGGCCCTCCGGACAGGGACCCTGTACCGCTCAGGCGATGATGCCCACATAAAAGCGGGCCTGCGGTGCGCAGACTGCCACACCTTGGCCGAGGCTGCACCTGGAGGCAGGCTCGGTCACCGCTTCGGCGGCTCGTCCGCATCCGGTGACTTCCGGCAGACCGGCATGAGGACCTGCGCCGACTGTCACCTGGCACAGGGGGGGCGTGCCCCCGACCCGACACTGACCCATGCGGACATGCTGCCCAATGCCACATTCCACCTGAGGCTGCTGGCCTGCACGGCCTGCCACGCCACGGCACAACCGGCAAAGGGGGCGTACCTGCTGGACCTCTCCACCGGCGCCGGACAACGGTTTACCGCACAGGGTCTTGAAGCACTCATCTCCCCGGCCGATGCCGCGAATCCCGCCCGGGAATCCTGGAGGCCCTGGCTCGCCATCTACGACCTCAAGGGATCACGCGGCCGGCGCTACGTGCCTGTTGCCCTGCACACGGCCCAGTGGTTCGGGGTGAAGGGACACAAAAACCGGATAACACCGTTGGAAGCCCCTGTGGTGGCCAATGCCTTCAGGCTCTGCACCGGCATCACCACTGCGGAGGTCAGGGACACCGCGGGGAGAAAACTCAGGATCCCCACCGTGGCCACCGAGGCCGACACGGCGAAGATGCTTCACGCGCTGACACGCCTGGGCGTGAAGCAGGCGGTCTTCGTCTCGGACAAGGCCTATTCGCTCAAAGGCGGCAAGGTCGTGTCCTCGGAGCTGCCCTTGATCAACACCCTGAGCCTGCCGGTCTGGCACAACGTCCAGCCTGTGGCGAAAAGGCAGACCTATGGCGCCAAAGGCTGCACCGACTGCCACCAGGACAAGGCCCCCTTCTTTACGAAGATGAAGGTAAAATCCGTGGGGCGGTTCCTGAAGGACGACTACCCGGTGCCCAAGGCGCCCAATGCATCCCCCCAGATGCTGGACTGGGGTTACGAGGAAGTGCCGAGCCATGAATAGCTCATTACGCCCACTGCTGCTTGCGGGTCTTATCCTGCTGACCATTGCCTGGGCCCTCCCCGCCCCCCTCACGGCCGCCCAGAGCTGGAAGATGGTGAAGGCCGAGACGCTGGATTCCTGGCTGAAGACGGAGCAGCTCACGCTGGTGAACGTCATGAGCCGCATCGAGTGCCTGGACCACCGCATCGCGGGTTCAGAGTGCATTGCCTGCGAGGAGTTCAAGGACAGGCTCTCCAGCATCCCCCGGGACAGGAAACTCGTGATCTACTGCGAGAGCGAGGTGTGCACCCGCAGCTGCCTGGCCGCAGACGAGGCGACCAAGGCCGGTTTGAAGGACGTTTATGTGCTGGAAGGGGGCATGCCGGCATGGAAGGCCGCCGGGTTCACTCTGGAATCGGTGCAGCGCATCCCGCGCATGCCCGTTTCCTCGGTGAAGGCTACTGAGATCAAGACCTGGATGAACCGCCACCCGGAGTTCATGGTGCTCGATATCCGCTCCCGGGAAAAATATGAAAAGGGTCACCTCGATGGCGCCATGAGCATCCCCCTGCACCAGCTGCACGAACGATACCAGGAAATCCCCCACGACAGGGCGCTGATGCTGGTGGACGACCAGGGCTTCCGCTCCTTCCTGGCTGCCAGCTACCTTGCCCGCAAGGGGTTCAAGGTCATGCGGCTCTTCGGGGGCATGGCGGCGTGGAAGACCTTCTCCGAAGGCAAGAGGCAGGTGAAATGAGGCGAAACCATCTCTCAGCGCGCTCCGTCATGGTCCTGGTGGCCTGGTGCCTGTCCCTGGCCCTGTGCGGCACCGTGGAGGCAAAGACCTGCCAGGACTGCCACTACGGCGCCATGTACACGAGCGGGTTTGCAGCCTCGGTGCACGCCAAGAACGGGTGCCTGAGCTGCCACAGCGACATAACGGACATGGATCTTCACATGAAGGGTCTGAAGAAGCCTTCCCCGGTGACCTGCGGGAAGTGCCACGCCGGGATCGCCCAGAAATACCGCAAGAACTTCCACTACCTCCAGGAGGACTTCCGTTGTGTGGACTGCCACAGCGACGTGCACACCCGCACTGCCCCCACCAGGGACATCAAGATCCGCACCATCGAGAAGTGCACCCAGTGCCACGGCAACGAGGAGTACGTCAACTCCGGCCACGCCGAGGCCGTGCTCAAGGGCAACCGTGACGCCGCTGCCTGCGGCGACTGCCACGGGCTGCACGACACCCGGGTCTTCCACACCTCCCTGTCGGCCTACCCAGAAGAGGCGCGCATGTTCTACAACGACAAGTGCATCTCCTGCCACGACGATTCGGCCATGATGAAGCGGAACAACCTCTCGGACAAGGTGGTGGAATACTACGAGGAGACCTACCACGGCAAGGTCCAGGGCGTGGGGTTCGCCACGCTCGTGGCCGGATGCGCCGACTGCCACCAGACCCACAACATCCTGCCCAAGACCGACCCGCGCTCTTCCATCCACCCGGACAACCTGGTGGAAAACTGTGGCCGCTGTCACAAGGGCTTCCACAAGCGCTTCGTGGACTACAAGGCCCACCCGGACTACCACGACCGGCACAACTACCCGGCCCTGTTCTGGACCTTCGTCTTCATGTCCGGACTCCTCATCTTCACCTTCGTCTTTTTCTGGACCCACACGTTACTCTGGTGGCGCAAGAGCTACTGGGAGCATCACGAGCAGGAAAAGAAGGGCGTCCTGCCAGAAGTCTGCACGACCGACACGGAGGGCTTCCAGCACGTCCAGCGCTTCAGCGTGATGGACCGGGCCATGCACGTGCTGCTCATCCTCTCCTTTTTCACGCTCGTTACCACCGGGTTCCCGCTCAAGTACCACAAGGCCCCCTGGGCCAAGTTCATCATGGGTATCTGGGGCGGAGCGCCCATGGCCGGTCTCTTCCACCGCATCGCGGCCGTGGTGCTCATGGTGCTCTTCGCGGTCGTGGCCGTGCGATGCCTGCTCTTCCTGTTCCCCCCGGGAATCGGGTTCAAGGGCTGGACGGACCGCCTCTTCAGCCCGGACTCCCTGTTCCCTAGGTGGAAGGACTGGGAGGACATCAAGGGCATGATCCGCTGGTTCTTCAACAAGGGAGAGAAGCCGCGGTTCGACCGGTGGTCCTACTGGGAGAAGTTCGACTTCTGGGCCGTGTTCTGGGGCATGTTCGCCATCGGCGGCTCCGGGGTGCTCCTGTGGAATCCCGAGATATCCTCGTATATCGTGCCCGGCTGGGTGCTGAACGTGGCCACGCTGATCCATTCCGAAGAGGCCCTCCTGGCGGCGCTCTTCATCTTCACGGTCCACTTCTTCAACACCCACTTCGTGCCCGAGAAGTTCCCCATGGACCGGCTCATCTTCACGGGCACCTATTCCATTGACAACCTGAGGCGGGAGCGGCCCGAGGAGTATGAGCGGCTTGTTGCAGAGCAGAAAATAGAGAACCTCAAGCGCAGGCATCCGAGCATCCCGCTTAAGCTAGTATCGGCAGTCATCGGGCTTGCGAGCCTGCTGCTGGGACTGACACTCACCGTTCTGTTCATCTGGGTGATCGTGGGGCTGTGATCATGCAGCTCGTCACATTACGCAGGAGAAAAAGACCTTCCCTGTACAAATAATGATGAAAACTGTCAGGAAAAGTCATATGACTTTTCCTGACAGTTTTCATCATTATTTGTACAGGCCGTTTTTTCGTGCCTCTCGGCTGCAAGTACTTATTTATCCCAGATCTCGTGTTTGAAGGGGTTTCAAATTGATCCGTTCAAAGCAGTGATCTCGATGCCCGGGGAAGATACTACTCCCCTTCTGCGAGCGCCTTCAGTGCCCTGGCATCCAGAATTCGGACCACCCTTCCCTGAACTTCCAGCATGCCCTGGTCCTGCAGCTTCCTGAATGCCCGGGACAGGGCCTCGGGTGTGGACCCGAGTATCTTGGACAGCTCGCGCTGCGTAATAGGGAGCTCGATGGACCAGGCGCCGTTTCCCTCTTTTCTGCTCAGGGCCATGATGAAGGCGGCCAGTCGTTCCGGGACCTCTTTGAGCGCCAGGGACTCGATGAGCGTCATGGACTCCTTGAGCCTGAGCGACAGCACCTTGAGGATGTTCAGAAGGAGCTCCGGCTCTTTCATGACGATCTCCTCCACAGCGGAGCCGGGGATGGTGAGGATGTCGGACTTTTTCAGCGCCTGGGCCTCGGCGGGAAAGTCGTGCGTGGCAAAGGCGGTGCACAGGCCGAACGGTTCGCCCGGCCCCAGGAGGTAGAGGGTCTGTTCCTTCCCCTCAGAGGAGCTCTTGGAGAGTTTCACCTGCCCTGATACCACCACGAAAAATGCCTTGACCAGGTCCGTCTCTGCCAGGATCATCTCACCGGGCTGGTATGTAGCGATGAGGACACGCCTGGACAGGGCCTCCATAACCTTATCGGAGAGACCCTGGAAGAGCTCCATGTCCTGTATCTGTTTGCGCGTGTCCGTCAAAATATATCCCGTTGATCCAGATCAATGACCACACAAGTCAGCTGACCTATATGTAAGTTCAACCCCGTGAGACCCTGTTAGCACGAGCAGGAATCCCGGGGCAAAAGAAATCAATTCCGTTAAGGAGCGAAAGATGACTGACAAGGACTATGTAAACCATGCCGATGACAACACATTCGATTCCCTTACCCTGAAGGCCGATACCCCTGCCCTGGTGGATTTCTGGGCACCCTGGTGCGGGCCCTGCCGGGCCATCGGGCCGGTCCTGGAAGAGATAGCAAGGGAATATACCGGGAAGGTGAACGTGGTGAAGGTGAACGTGGATGAGAGCCCGGAGATTTCACAGAGATTCAGGATCAGGAGCATCCCCACGCTGATGTTCATCGATAAGGGCCAGGTCAAGGATACCCTGACAGGTTCACTGCCCAAGGCCCAGCTGGCTGCCTTCATAGAGAAGAACCTGTCATGAGACAGTAGAAGGACAACAGACCGAAAGGGGCCTTGATTATGAGCGATTTCTGGATATTCATCCTGGCGGTTGGTGCATGGTTTTTCCTCCAGACCTGGCTGCTCCCCAAGCTGGGCGTTCCCACCTGAGCATCGGGATCATCCTGCCGGGTGGCGGGAAAGGCACAGAAAAAGGAGCAGCGGGAGGATCGCCTCTAAGCGTTTTCAAGGGCTTGTACACAGATGCCGTGAGCGTTTCGCGCCGGGACCATGAATGGAAACCCAAAAGGACTGCCGGAAGAGGGCATGGTCCCGGTCCTGACGTCGGTTAAACCTCCTTTGTCAGGTTTCCATTGAGCCTGGGCCGGGATCAGGGTAGAATGGCGCCATGAAGCATACCTTCCTGTTGACCCAGGGCAGGTGGAGCGCAACCGGCGTGTTCACCGATGAAACAGGCAGCTCGGCACCTGCCGAGGCCGAGCTCGCCATCACCCACCTGGACGACCTCTGGCTGAACGAGGGCTCCATGACAGTGCACGGCACTAAAGAAACAGTGTTCACGAACCGCTACGAGATCGTGCCCCTGGCCGAAGGGGCGCTGACCACCACCTGGAAGTCCACAAACCCGGCCACCGGCGTGCTCTACGGTATCTTCTCAGTGGTGGGAGACTCCATCCTGTCGGCCTACTGCTCGGACGACGGGGCATACTCTGGCATGGAGTATCTCAGGCAGGTCTCGGTTGACGCCTACGAGAACCGGGGCATTTTACTCCATGAGGGCATGCGCATATCGTCGTGGGCCATGGACCTCACGAAAAGAGACTAAAAAGGCACACGCTCACTCCCCGATGATCTTCACGAGCACCCGCTTCTTCCTGTGGCCGTCGAACTCTCCGTAGAAGATCTGCTCCCAGGGCCCGAAGTCGAGCCTGCCGTTCGTGACGGCCACCACCACCTCCCGGCCCATGATCTGGCGCTTGAGGTGTCCGTCGGCATTGTCCTCGCCCACGTTGTGGTGGTACTGGCTCACCGGGGCGTGGGGAGCGAGCTTTTCCAGCCACACCGCAAAGTCGTGATGCAGCCCGCCCTCGTCGTCGTTGATGAACACGGAAGCGGTGATGTGCATGGCGTTCACGAGCACCATGCCCTCCTGGACACCGCTCTCCTTCAGGCACTGACCGACCTGGGAAGTGATGTTGATGAACTCCACCCTGCTGTCCGTGTTGAACCAGAGCTCCTTGCGATAGGATTTCATATGGGCCTCCTGCTCATGCGTTTTCCCCCTGTGCGAGCGTCTCGTAGCAGGCCACGATCTCGCCGAAGTAGAGGGTGTGATAGTCCCTGGCCGGGTAGAGTTCGTCGAGCGAACCGTCGAGATACTTCGGGTCCATGGGCGCCTTGAAGCGGATCACGCACTCCAGGTGGATGCCCGGCATCTGCAGCACGGGCGAGGCCGCCTGCTGAGCCGCAGCAGGGATAAGCCCGCAGGCCTGGAACTTGTCCACGTCCCGGCCCGACTTGGTACCGCAGAACATGAGGGCGTCCTTCATATCACCAGAGGGCACGCTCACCGTGAAGTCTCTGGCCTTTTCCATGAGGGTGAAGGTGTGGCGCGAGTCGCGCACCGCCACCATGAAGACTTTCCGCTGCCAGATGAACCCGACGAGCCCCCAGCCGATGGTCATGGTGTTCAGGCCATCACCCGCTTTCACGGTGAGGAAGGCGCCTTTTGTAATCTGCTTTGTCAAAGCCCCTGCAACGGCAAGGGGGTCGCACTTTTTCATGGGGAGCTCCTTATTTGATTTGTGAGAACAGCTGCAGCTACATCAGACTGTATACACCTGTCCGGATGGATTTTGGTAGAATGAAAAATCAAAAACCTCAGTCGCAAAGCCCGTTCAGCTCCTCGAACACCCGCTGATATTTCTCAAGACACCGAGCATCTTCCTCAGTGATGTTTCTTATCCGGTTCACGTCCATATTGTCTTCCAGGTCGTCGAACTTCACCTTCCGGGAGAGCGGAGACTTCTTGGCACGCTCGAAGAACGCCTCATAAGGCTCACCTTCCCGCTTGGTGAGATTGTCCAGTGCCGCCAGGATGTCTTCGGGAAAGCCCCCGACCCTGAGGCGCCCGACGGTCCACAGGTCAGTATCTTTCGAGTCTTCGATGACATCATGGAGAACCGCAGTGACCATCTCCTCTATAGTGTCCATCTTCATCATGACCCGGATGGGGTGGAGTATGTAGGGCTTTTAGGCCTTTTCCTTCTGGCCAGTGTGTACCTGCACTGCGAATGCAATAGCTATGTCAAGTAAGCTTGCCCCATTTTTTGATAAAGAAGCTCATAAACGACCTAGATCTACATGGTACTCTATCGCCAGTTCAACAGAGATATGGATGGATCTTTATATCCCTGCTTACCATTTTTATGTTACAATAAAAAAATCAGAAATGATAATGGATTGGAATGATACATGGGGAACCCTCAATATCAAGATAGAGTAATGCCCTTTTCTTCCCATAGATCCCATTCTTATGAACCATGCTGTAAATCGGATGGGATTTATAATTCATACAATTGGGTGGAAGGGCAGCTATGAGTTACAACGAAGCCGAAACCCGATTCTTTCTTATCGATCCGGTTTTGATAGAGAAGGGTTATAACGATCATCAATGGATAAGGCTGGAAACTCCTGCACCTGTTGAACCAATAGGCCCAAAGGGTAGGCGGAGAAGAGGCCCTGGTCGAACGGATTATCTCCTATGTGTGCGGGTTGGTGACATGCCAAAATCTTTGCCAGTCGCCGTGCTTGAAGCTAAAAAAGAAGCAGAAGACCCACTTAAGGGGATGCAACAAGCCAAGGGTTATTCCGACTGCCAGCGATTTGATGTGAAATACATCTTCTCAACTAACGGCCATCTTTATGGTGAGTTCGATAAATTCACCAGCCTCCAAAACGGCCCTTTTCCCTTTAAAACGGATTTTCCAGCCCATCCTGTCCTGACAGCCCGCTACGCCAAAGACACAGGTATTGATGTCTCCAAGCATGAAGCTGAAATGTTGTTTATGGCCGATAGTCCTGCCTATCCTCAGACACGCTATTACCAGGATGCCGCCATTCGTGCCGCATTTGAAAAGATTCTCTGTTGCAGGCAAAATGGCGAGCCGGTACGTGTGCTTTTGAGCATGGCCACTGGTTCAGGCAAGACAATAATTGCCGCCAACCTGCTATGGCGCCTACACGAGGCCGAGCAGCTACCCAAACCAGCGTTGTTTCTATGTGACCGCGATGAACTGCGCGAGCAGGCCTATAACAAACTCCATGCCGTGTTCGGAGATAATGCCCGTATTGTAGAAACCAAGCAGGGAAAGAATGCTGCGCAAAACGCGCGCATCCATATAGCCACATATCAAACCCTCGGGCTGGATAACGAGGCTGGGGATTTCGCTAGTTTTCTCACTGAGCATTATCCGGAAGACGCATTCAGTGTGATAATCATTGACGAGTGCCACCGTTCGGCCTGGGGTCGCTGGTCTGAAGTTCTCAAACGCAATCAAGGTGCTATCCAGATCGGTCTGACCGCTACGCCTCGCCAATTGCGCGAGTCCAAGCAAAAGACCGCAGAGGATGAGGAAATCACTGCCAACAATCTCAAGTATTTCGGCGAACCAGTCTATGAATACACCCTGATCCAGGCTCAAGAAGATGGGTATCTGGCTGCTTGCGAAATCATCAAACGAATGCCCTCAATAGATGGTAAAACATTTACCAGCGACGAGGTTCTGGCCGCTAAACCGGTCAACATCAAAACCAACCGTCCAATCACAAAAGAAGAACTCACCAAGGACCAATACACCGGCAAGGATTTCGATGACGAGCTGTTTATAAAAGAGCGAACTCCGGCCATGTGTGCTGACCTGTTCTCGCTTCTCTGTCAAAATGGTGGCCCTGAACAAAAGGTCATCGTCTTCTGTACCCGCGAGATCCATGCCGACCGAGTCGCAATGCAGCTTAATAACCTCTACGTCAACTGGTGCAGGGAACACGACCTAATCCCTAAGGAACATTATGCCTTCAAGTGCATGGGCGGCAAGAATAATGGCAGCGACATGATCGAACCCATGCGCGGCTCGGGTGAAAGGGCATTTATCGCATGCACCGTGGATTTGCTTGAGGCGGGCGTGGATATCGAACGTCTCAATGCGGTTGTGTTCTTCCGCTATCTGCAATCACCCATCAAGTTCTACCAGATGGTCGGGCGTGGCACGCGTATCCACGAGGAAACCGATAAATACAAGTTCTGGCTCTATGACTACACAGGTGTCACCAAATTATTCGGCACTGACTTTATCTCCGATCCGCCACGTCCTGGTGGTTCTGGTGGCGGCGACACGGGCGGTGGTGACGGAGGTGATGGTGGTGGTGACGAAGCCCCGGCAGTTCCTGAAATCAAAGGACAAAGTGGACACATCATTCCAGGGGGCCACTATATACTATGCCATCGTGATGGACGTGATGTTTCTGTGCCAGTGGATGAGTATCGCCGTGAGATGATCCGGCGTATTGTCAGTGAGGCCCATAATCTCGATGAGTTCCGTCAACTCTGGATCGAGACTCACAAACGCCGCCAGCTTATCGAACATTTATTGAGCGATAACTTCAGCCCCGAACTGATCCGGGAAATAGATCAGATGATAGATTTCGACATGTACGACCTCTTTGCACACCATGGTTATCATGCGAGAGCACTCAAACGGCCAGAGCGTAGCAATGCCTATCTCTTCGCCAATCAAGGTTGGTTCGATAGTGTAGAAGCCAGAGCAGCTATTGTGTTGAAAGGCCTTGGACATCAGTTTACCCTCGGCGGTACCGAGGCCCTGGAAACACCGGCACTGTGGGAAGTTCCTGAGATCAAGATAGCGGGTGGATGGGAAGCTCTCAAAATGCTTGGCAAGCCAGGAGAAGTAATGCTTGATGCCAAGAAGAGGTTGTTTTTAGCATGAGTTGGACTAAAGCACCTCTTGGTCAAATTACCAATATTCTGAGTGGGTCTACCCCGAAATCATCAAATCAAAGCTATTGGACAGGAAATAATGTTTGGATTACCCCTACAGATCTCGGTAAATTGGATTCTTGGGTTATTTCAAAATCTGAACGGCAGATAACTGATGCAGGTGTAAAAAGTTGCAACCTGTCGCGTATTCCGTGTGGTTCTATAGTTATGTCATCTCGGGCACCTATTGGCCATTTAGCAATAGCTGGATGTGATTTATATACGAATCAAGGTTGTAAAAGTTTTGTGTGCTCAGATGAAATAGATCCGGAATTTCTCTTTATTTCATTACGTCATCGAATGCCAGAGATACAAGCCCTTGGTAGTGGAGCGACATTTGTTGAAGTTTCGAAATCTACTCTTGAAGGATTCGAGATAAGTTATCCACAAATAAGTGACCAACGCCTAATCGTAGCAAGATTCAAGAGCCGACTAGTCGAAATAGATAAGGCACTTAATGCGATAGAGACACAATTATTCGAAACAGCCAACCTAGCAAATTCCATCATTATAAATAGCCTTAACCGAAAAATAGCTGAGAAATATTCCCTTGGAGAAGTGCTGAAAGAAGTGAAAGCAGGAATCGGGGAGAATTGGTCTAAGTACCCCGTATTGGGTGCTACACGCAAAGGTTTGGCCCCGGCAAAAGAGCCTCCTGGAAAAAATCCGCAAAAATACAAACCGGCTTTTCAAGAGACAGTTTTTTACAATCCCATGCGTATTCTCATTGGTTCAATCGCCTTCGTGGATGATGATGATGAACCGGGCATTACGAGCCCTGATTATGTTGTCCTGAGAGGCAAACAAGGAATCCTAGATACCCGCTGGTTCTATTACTGGTTGAAATCATCACTTGGTGAACAGTGTATCAACTCGCTTGCACGCGGTGCAGTACGAGAGCGTATGCTGTTCAATCGTCTTTCCAAAGGAGAAATCGAGTTGCCAAGTTACAAAGCCCAACTTAATGCCTCGAAAGCATTATCTGAAATAAAACATATGTTAAGAGCAAGTGAACAACAACTAAGGGATATTGATGCAATCTCATCGAAAATACTTGCCCATGCTTTTGAGGAATGAAGATGACTAAGGTCAAAAGATCAAAAACAACAAAGCAACCTAAGACAATCGGCTCAGCAAAGTCCCTTTCCGCATTCGTCAAGTCAATCTGCGACATCATGCGCAGATCAAACTGTGCCAGCGCCTTGCAGTATGTTCCGGAGCTGACATGGATCCTATTCTTGCGTATACTCGATACCCAGGAGGTAAGGGAGCGTGAAGCTGCCGAAGCCGTAGGAGAAAGGTTCTCTCCCGCTCTCTCCAGTCCCTACCGCTGGCAGGATTGGGCTGCCCCTTACAAGGAAGACTCCGATCACCCGCAAACTAGTGAAGGCAAGCCCTTTGGATGGAAACGTCAGGAACTCTTCGCCCGCGGCGACAAAAAATTGTTCGACTTCATCAACACTGATTTGTTACCTTACCTGCACGGGCTTGATATCGACAAGCGCACCGGTTTACCCAATCCGGCAGCCTCGCGCAAACAACGCATCATAGGCCGCATCATGACAGCAGTTGAGCGGGTGCGGGTGGATTCTGAAACCAACCTGCGTGACATCCTTGACAAAGTGCACGAGATCCATATCGACCATGTGGACGACACCCATTTCTTCACCCTGTCCCAGGTATATGAAGACCTGCTCTTGAAAATGGGTGAGAAGAACTCTGATGGCGGTCAGTTTTTCACCCCGCGCGAAGTTATCCGCGCCATGGTTCACACCCTAAACCCGCAACCAGGAGATACGGTGTACGACCCATGCTGCGGCACTGGTGGCTTTCTGGCCATTGCCTACGAACATATAGCCCGTAATCTAGGCAATGCCCCTGCCAGTACCGCTATCGATACCTTGAAACACGATACCTTTTTCGGACGGGAAAAGGAAAACCTGGTCTTCCCTATTGCACTTGCCAATCTTGTACTGCACGGCATCAACCAGCCTAACCTGTGGCACGGCAACACATTGACTCAGCGCACTACATACGGGGCACTGTTCGAGAATGCGCCCAAGACATTTGATGTGATCCTCACCAATCCGCCTTTTGGTGGTAAGGAAGGTAAAGACGCTCAGAAATATTTCTCCTTTGAAACAGGTTCTACCCAAGTCCTCTTTGTGCAGCATATTCTGGGCGAACTGGAAAAGAACGGTGGCCGATGCGGTATTGTCCTTGACGAAGGACTTCTGTTTCGCAACAACGAAAGCGCCTTTGTAGAAACCAAACGCAAGCTGGTGGACGAATGTGAATTGTGGGCCATCATCAGCCTGCCGGGCGGGGTATTTTCTGCAGCCGGTGCGGGTGTAAAGACCAACCTGGTATTCTTCACCAAAGGAAAGAAAACCGATAAAATTTGGTATTACGACCTATCACACATCAAAGTCGGCAAGAAGACCCCCATGACACTGGCCCATTTCGGCTTTGGAAAAATCGGAGAAGTGCTCGACGATAGCCAGCTCCCCATCAGCCTTACATCCGAATGGATTGAAGACGAAGGAAATCAGGGCAAACCGTTCCCTAGTTATGCTCGTCTAGTCACGCATCACGGAACCCCGGATGGAGAAAGCCTCTACTCATGGACAGTAGACTTTGCAGCTCGCCGTGCAAAGGCGCGGGAGGAAATGCAACCCTATCTGGATGAAGCAGAGCGGATCAAGGTGCAAGTGGTAACTTTGAAAGAGCAGCTCAAAGTTTTAAAAAAAGAGAAGGGGGATAGAGCAGACATTGAGGCGCTTGAACAAAAAATAAAAGAGCAAGAAAAAGCTGTTCGTGAACAGCAATCCAAAGCCGATGATATCGATGCAGCAGTTTTCGACCTTAAAGCAGTGAACCCGAATGCTGTTGCTAAAGTGGACACACGCACCCCGGAGGAAATCATCAAAAACATTGAGGAGCAAGGTGATATTGTTGCTGAAGCTATGACAAGATTGAAAGCCCTACTGATAGAACATGATGTGGATTAAATTAATAATTTATCTTATAAGGCCCAAAATGAAATTGTCGTTAATCTGAATTCAGGTGTCGCGAAGTCGATTATGTGTGTTGCTCTTTGTATGTATTGAGCATCCGTGCAACATCCAAAGCTGCACTTTTTGCCGAATCAAAGGGGACATGGGGCTTGAGTTCATTAACACGTATAGCGCAAATATCAGGATCAGACACTGCTTCTTCTTTGCATACATACAACGCTGTTGAAATACGTTCCAGTTCGGTAACCCCTTTATTTCCTAAATTATCTGTTATGAATTTGATGTCAGGATCATACTTTCTTATAGAATCATGGCTTTTTTCAAGATACGTCTTTCCATAATCTGAAACGACCAAGCTAGGACCATACGGAGCAGGATTCATCGCGAGGGTGATGAGTTGATCTGCCCGCATATCTGTCAACTCATCGCGCAAATCAAAGGAGAAAGCCCCATGCTTATAGAGGACAAAGGTATAGTCAATGGGTGTATTGGTAATTTTCTGAAGTGTGAACGTAGCTTTCTGGATATGGGTTTCCCCGCACCAACTCCCTTTTTCCCTTAACGAGCTGATCATCCCGAGTAAGACGACTCTGCGCTCATTCTGATCCATGTGGAACCTCCCTCTCAAGAACCAATGATAGCATCTTTATTACTTGAAAGCCACCGGGATGCTTCGCCCTCCAGCTTTCTGTTGATAAAAACATATTCCATCTTCACTGGCGGCATATCAAACAGAGTTCGAGATAACGACCGTGAAGATTCAATACTCTTTTTCTTCATCTGAACAGGAAACTCTATGGGGTCACCTTTCATTGATGGACTATCGAATCTGACATTATCAGCTCCGAATTCTGCCTCAGCAGCCGTTCTTATTAATTGTGCTGCCTGTGGGTTCTTTGTAAAGTCGGTCGGCGTACGCTCGTAGAGTATTTTATAATGTTGCCTTTTGATAATCCGTTCAGCATGTTCCGCCCCTGGCAGAGTTTGATCAAATCCTGCTTTCCTGAGCCCAGAGGTGACCTCATGATCAGTATAGGATAAATGCTCCTCAATACTTGTTGGGAACTTGCCTCCAGGAAGCATTTCAAGGAGAAAGTCCTTCAAGTGGATGTCATATATTCTTCTTACTGGATGGAAATAAACTTGCGAATACATGAAATAGCGTGCCAGAAGAAGGGCTTCTGCCGATTGTAGCCCGCCTGCTTCAACACCCAATGTAGGTTCTCTTGATTCCTCTCCATCAAACCCAGAAGGCGGTGGCTGAAGTATCCGTAAAGTATCTATCAACCGGTAATGATCGAATCTTCCATAGGCAACACCGATGTGATGTGAATCCCTTAGAAGATAATCCATCCGATCCACTCCGAAGGCATCACTTACAATGATCTCGGAGAGAATTGCTGACAAGTCATCGAATTCAAGATCTGGGGCCTTCCGCTGTCCCACAGCAAGCTTTGCTACATCCTCAGCCTTTAAATGAGGGACCATCTTGTCCCATACTTGAAGCATTTCTTCACTTAAAATGAGATCTCTTGTAATTTTCTCATGATCCCAACCTTCAGGGAGCAGGTCTTTCTCTGCTGCATGAGAAAAAGGTAGGTGCCCAATATCATGACAAAGTGCTGCCATCCTGAGAACTTTTCTCCAGTAAGCACGTTTTTCCGGGATTTCCAAAATGGAGAAAAACTCTCGAATCTGTGGAGATAGATTGAATGTATGAGTAACGATATCAAACACTCTTCCTGCCAATTCCATGACTCCAAGTGAGTGCTCGAATCTCTTATGAGAGGCACCCGGGTATACTAGATAGGTAAGTGCCAGCTGATGAATGCATCGTAACCTTTGGAATGGCCTTGAATCAAGGACAGCCCTTTCATCGTCATCCAATTTGATAAAAGTATGAATGGGGTCCCTTATTTCATGAAAGATCTTAGCCAATTACTCCTCCAACAAAGATAAAATACAATAGATAAGGTGACTAATTGGAGATATATACCACGATATTAAAGCGTTCGCTAGCTTGTATACTTAATTAATTATTCTAATTTTCCTTGGTGATTGACTGATAAAAGCCGAAAAACCACGGTTCACAAATAAAATGATGATCTTTCATGAAATCTTCCATTATTAGATGTGCCTCTAAGTTTATTGAAAGGTGCCCCCACCCCAATTTCACCTTGCTATTAACAGCATATAAGTGCTAAACCCCGCGCATGGATAATCACAGTGTCTGTCATCGATACCTGCCTGCATGTCTCCTGAGCCGATTCGGCTCCGGCTGCACCCCGCCCTGAAATAAGAAAACCTATCCTGAACAGAGAGATCTTCTGCTCACGGCCAGCGTTTCATCCGGCCGGGTAAAAGATTGCGGCACACTGCAGTTCCGAGATGAAAACGACGATAGGCACAACGAGAAAGGTACTAAAACACGATGAGCATGAATCATGAGATTTCCAGGCGAAGGACTTTAGCGATCGTTTCGCATCCGGACGCCGGCAAGACGACACTGACCGAGAAGCTGCTGCTCTATGGCGGGGCGGTCCAGCTGGCCGGGTCGGTTACGGCCAGGAAGAACCAGCGCGCCACCACGTCCGACTGGATGGAGCTCGAGCGCAAGCGCGGCATATCCATCAGCTCCACCGTGCTCAGCTTCGGCTATAAAGGCCACCTCATCAACCTGCTGGACACGCCCGGGCACAAGGACTTCTCGGAAGACACCTACCGGGTGCTCACCGCCGTGGATGCGGCCATCATGGTGATCGACGCGGGCAAAGGGATCGAGAGCCAGACCCGCAAGCTCTTCGAGGTATGCAGGCTCAGGGGCATCCCCATATTCACCTTCATCAACAAGATGGACAGGCCTTCGCGCGAGCCGCTCGAACTGCTCGACGAGCTGGAAACCGTCCTTAACATCGGCGCCTGCCCCATGAACTGGCCCTTGGGGACGGGGTTTGCCTTCAAGGGTATCTGGGACAGGCGCACCAGCCTTGCCCACTTCTACGAGCGCACCCCGGGCGGGCTCTACCAGGCGCCGGTTTCCACCTGCGGCATGTCCGACCCGGTGGTGAGAGACCGTCTGGATGAATCGACCTACCGCTCGGTATGCGAAGAGGTGGAGATTTTGGACGGCGCAGGGGTGGACTACGATCCCGGCCAGGTGCTTTCCGGCAGGACGACCCCGGTTTTCTTCGGCAGCGCTCTGAACAACTTCGGCGTGCAGCTGCTGCTGGAAGGGTTCATCGAGCAGTCGGCCGCCCCCATGCCACGCATCAGCCGGGGAACACCCGTGAAGCCTGAAGATCCGGCGTTCTCCGGGTTCGTCTTCAAGATCCAGGCAAACATGGACCCGCACCACCGCGACCGGATCGTGTTCATCAGGGTGGTTTCCGGCCGGTTCACGCGCGACATGATGGTGACGCACGTGCCCACAGGGAAGAAGTTCCGCCTGTCCAACTCCAACAAGATCTTCGGCCGCGACCGTGAGACTCTCGACGAGGCCTATCCGGGCGATGTCATCGGCATAGCGGGCGCCAAGTTCCTCTCCATAGGGGACACCCTGAGCGAAGACCCACAGGTACTCTTCGATGAGATCCCTCGGTTTCCCCCCGAGTGCTTCGCCTTTCTCCACAACGACGTGCCATCCAACCACAAGCGGTTCCGCGACGGGCTGAACCAGCTGCTGACCGAAGGAGTGGTCCACTCCTTCGAGCTCGTGAACGCCGCGCAGCGCATCCCGCTGCTGGCTGCCGTGGGGCCTCTGCAGTTCGAGATCGTGAAGTACCGCATGGAAACCGAGTACAATGCCCCTTCGCGCCTGGAAGGGGCCGACTGGACCGTGGCCAGATGGCTGAAAACCCCGGGCATTGCCACTGAAACCCTCGTGCTCCCCAGCGGCGCCAGGTTCGCCCGGGACAGGGACGGCCAGTCCGTGATCCTGTTCCCCAATGAATGGGGCGTGAAATATTTCCATCAGCACAACAAGGACGTGCAGCTGAGCGAATACCCCGACACGGTGCCGGGAGAGAGCGTGAAGCGGGTTGCCTGATGCGGGCTCAGGTGTGGAGGGCATGAACACGCCGGGCGTCATGCCTCCTCCAGGCGGGTGTGCCGGGATTCTGCACGGCAGATTACCGCGGAAAGATCAGTGTCTTGAAAATGCCCGCAGACCCATGATCTCCTGGTCAGGCCTCCGGCAGCAGATTCCTGCACAACTCCATACCCGTAGTTGAACCCAGATTTTGCGTTTGAAGGGTTTGAAAACTGACCCGTTAAAACAAATCAGCACGAATCATCAGGTAAAGCACTCTTAGAAGCGTATGGGCTGTGTATGGACACTTTCAAACGCATAATCCGGATTGAACAGCACCAAAAAACTGGCCTGAACGGATGATGTATCCAGCCAGGGACAGGCAAATTGCCTGTCCCTGGCTGGATACATCATCCGTTCAGGTAAGGTTTTTCGTCCTGCCTGATCGCTCTTCTGAAGGTATGCAAGGGTCTTGGCAGGGAACTACCAGTGAAAGATCCGCAAAGATGGCGGCTGATCCGGATTATGCCCCGGTTCATAACCCCCACATGAAAAGCCCTGCCCGGGATGCGGGCAGGGCCATTGAACTTGTGCTGGAAAACGGCTTATCAGTCGAACAGAGGGAACGACCTCGGCTCAAACGGATCGAACACCGGCGTCATGCTGAAAAAGTTGGAATCAAACACCGGGTATGGAGGGATGCCGAGGATGGTGCCCGATTCTCCAAGCGGGAACATGCTTTCTATGCGGATTGGGCCAAAGTGGCCGACTTCGACACAGTGCGCATAGGTCGAGCGCGAGGAGAACGGCGTCGTATGAACGATGCCGATAAGATCGTGCCTGTACTCGATCAAACCGCGCTGCCCTTCGCCCGTGGGCAGGCTTCCGAGCACGTTGTCGAGGGCCTTGACAATGATCTCATCGGCGTCCTGGGGGGAAGCCGCATCGGCGTTCGCAAACCAGTCGTAGGTATTTACTATGCCGGAGCCGGGCAGGCCGTGGAGGAAGACATTGAACAAACGGTACATGCCGACCTTGTAGAAGGGGGAATTCTTATCCGCAGGAGATCCGAGCTCATCTGCAAAGGTGAGCCTGAGGGCCTCCCGGATCCAGGTATCCTGGAGTATCCATGCGTCGGCGCGATCGGTCCCCTGTGCCCATTCGGCCGGCCCTCCCGCGACAAAATGACCGTCCCATGCGGCCAGGACATCGAGGGCATTCTGCCTGGCGACCTGCTGTTCAGGGGTTGCCGGGGCACTGGTAACGGCATTGATGAAATCATTGGCCGCGAAATCCCACGGGACACCCCCGCCGCCGAAGGAATCGGTCGTGGCGATATTCAGGGCCAGATCCCGCACTTCCTCGTAGGTGAGTTTGTCGGATGCAGACAGGTAGTCGTCAATGACGTGCGCCCGGTGGAACGGCCCGAAGAAATAAGACCCGGGGTTGTTGTAGGAGTCGGGATAGGCGGCATTGCTCTTGTTGTTCCACCCGCAGTAATACCCCCTGGCTATGTTGCGGTCCGTGGAGCGGTCTCTGAGCACCGCCGCATCCCATTCCAGGGGGGCTCCTGCAGCACCCTGGGGCAGCCGCCATTCACCATCTGGCCTTAACGGGTCGCGGCCCGACATCCAGTAGGCGATGTTGCCGTCCTTGTCCGCATAGCAGAAGTGCTGGCTTACAGCCACCCCTTCGATGCCCTTCCCGAATTCGTCCATGCTCCCGGCACGCGCCAGCGCCAGGATGGCGCCGACTGACTGGAACTCATACCCCCAGTGGGCATATTTCCAGGAGATGAGAGGAGTCTGGTTGATGATAGGCCCGCGGTGGCTGCGATACACCGGCAGGTCTACATCATACCCGGGACCCCCCGTGAGGTCTCTGACATGGATTCTCTCCACGCGTGGAGGGAGGAGATTGCCGGGGGACTCCATATAATAATCAACGGTATGGGCGTGGCCCACCTGCATGGACCATGCATGATGCGGCGTCCGCCCGATGATGATGCCGGGAATGCCGGGAACCGACATGCCCGAGATGTCTAGCCCTCCTCCCCTTATGGAGCCCTCGATGGTGATGGAAGGCACCGAGAATCCCATCTGCGGGCCGGAGTAGATGATGGGTTTGTGGTGCGCGGTCTTTTGGCCCGAGACCACCCACGCATAGCTCCCCATCTTCACGAACGCGTTGATCTTCTTCAGGTTCTCCATGGCGTCATTCATCCGGCCGTTTATCTCATCCGCAGCCTTCTCGAATCCGGCCGGGACGACGGTTGCCTTGGCCGAGGCCTTTGGAACCGCCGGGGCGCGGACATCCATGGGCATCGCCTCAGGCGCGGCCGAGGGGATATAGGTGAGCGCCTCCGGATCGTTCAGCCACCTGAGATCGTTGAACATGCTCATACCATCGGCCGGATAATTCGCCTGGAGGTATCCAAGCAGCGCGGCATTGTCGATCTGCCCGGTTTTGAATGCCTCACAGTCGAACTGCCTCAGAAGCAGCGCGAGCCAGGCCAGGAGATCCTCCTCGCTCCAGTATGCCGGGGTGAAGCCCAGCGCCATGAATTCGAACGGGAGGAGCGTTGGATCCGCATTGATCTCGTCGATCCGTTTGTTGATGCCCTCCACATACGACTCCACAACGATCTGCTCCTCCCGGCTGAGGGCGTCGAACCCATCGGACAGCTCCTCGTCGCTGTATCCGTAGGTCCGCATGATCATGTCGGTCGTCAACTGAGAATTGTTGGTGCCGACCCCGAATACCTCGGCCAGTCTGCCCCTGGCGGAGCGGCGGTATGTCTCCATCTGCCACAGCCTGTCCGTGGCCACTGCATACCCCATGGACTCCATGACATCGCCAAGCGAGCCCCCGCTGATGAACCACACGCCCTTGTCATCCCGGACAGTCCTGACAGGTTTGTACTCCACCTTGAACCCGCAGACATCCATGTCCTTCTTGTCACCCGTGCCGTCGATGCTCGTGACAAGCAGGTTGAACCTCAACCACGGTGCGTTCTGCCCTACAATGTGGCAGTTGAGCCCGTCCTCGGGGGTCACATACGCATGGGCACCACCGGGGACTGGCGTGAACAGGTCAGTGATTTCATGCCCGTTGAGCCAGGCCTCGAACGTTTCCGTCAGGGCCGCTCCCTGGAACGACACAACGATCTCAACGGGGTGGTAGTCGAAGTTCTCCATGGTCCCGGGCGTTTCAATCCGCGACAGTTCCGCCCATATCCAATGCCAGTAGGATAGAACCGGAAGCGCAGAAAGCACCCCGCACACAACAAGCACTGCACACACAACTCGTGATTTTCTACCCATAAATACCTCCTTTGCCTCCTATGGTTTTGCGGCAGGCCAACCAGAAAGACCGTTGAAGTGAAGTTATCAAGGGTGTCCAGGCAGGGAATACAGGTAACAGGAAGGACTCCGGCATCACGATCCGGTTCCCGATCAATCCGGGTTCGTGACAGGGATGATTGTGTACCAGCGATATCGTAGGATTCAAGGAATCCCATGATATCCCCCATGCAGAAATTCTGTCCAAAGTCAAAAGAGCCTCCCTCCTGCAGAGAAGCGGAGATACTCCTTACAACAAAAAAACCTGAGATATTGATATGTTGCTTCGTGATGTATTTTCAGCACTCAACAGGCTGGCTTACCAACTGTGTCCATTGTTGAAAATCATGCGGCTTGTGCATTCCATATATAATAAGTTTTATTTTTCTAATGGGAATAGCTTCAGTAAAATGGAAATCTTCTTTCCTGAATGAACAACGATATTTCACCAGCTATTCTTTTAAGCCACTAGCTCAATCCTTCCAGTGTATGCACTCCACCGGGCATGATTCAATGGCCTCGTCGATGAGGTCAGCCGGTCCACCCTGGGGTTTGATGACCTCGGCCACGTTCTTATCCTCGTTCAGGGCGAACACCTCGGGACACACATCCTGGCACATGCCGCACCCGATACAATCCTCCTCCACCAGATAAACGGTTTTTCCCATACGGCCTCCTACTCAAGAAGATAATCAAATGTTAAGGGGTTGGAAGAAGAAATCAAGGAGAGCTCGAGAAGATTACACCTTCAAGGGTTATCCTGAATCTGGACAGTGTTGTCGGAAGGGTAATCCCCCATTGTTCATCTGAGTATGTCCATACACACCCGATACACTCCAGAAGTGCTTTGGACGGATAATTTATGGTGAATGAAATTTTTTACAGGTCCGTCGAAACCGGGATTCTCAGGTCAGTGAAGACCGGGTTCAACAATCGGGGATAAGGCAAAGGAGATCCTGGAAAGGTACGGCCCCTTCTCTGAGGCACCTGGGCGGCCACACGGTAAGATCTATGAGTGTTGATGGTTTGCCCCCGGGTGTCTGCCCGCCATCCAGAATAGCGTCGATCTCCATTCCGAGGACTTCAACCTCTCGGGCCATCCGGGCGGGAGGTTCGCCGGACCGGTTGGCCGAGGTGGAGGTAATGGGGCCTGCCTGCCCCACCAGCGAAGCGGCAATGCTGTTGGGCGAGATGCGCAGGGCAACCTTGCCGCCCGGCGCCAGGAGCGGGTCAATGCCTTTTGCCGCTTTAAGTATAACACTCACCGGTCCAGGCCAGATCTTCCGGAGCAGCGCATCCTGGCTTTCGTCCATAACCGCAATGGCAGAGGCCATGGTCATGTCCGCAACCAGTATGATCATTCCCTTGGCAGCGTCCCTGCCCTTGACCTCGACAATCCTGCGCAGGCCTGCCGGGTCATGGATGAGAGTTCCCAGGCCGTAGAAGGTCTCCGTGGGGTAGGCGATCAGGGACCCAGGGCTCGAGAGCAGAAGTGAAGCAACGCGTTTTACGTCGGTTGTGGTGAACATTGAGTTCCGGTCTCCATACACCCTCGTCCTGACCTTCCCCCCCCCAGGAGGGAGGGGAACTTTTGTCGAAGGGATCCTGTTGTCCCCCACATCTTCACGTATTCTTTATGCTGTCGTCCTCTTCGAGCACGGTCCTGCGCATGTCCGTTCTGTACTGGGTGAGCCTCTTCTTGAGCCCCTCGTTGTTCAGGGCAAGGATCTCCACTGCGAGCAGGGCCGCGTTTTTCGCGCCCGGCTTGCCGATGCCCATGGTGGCCACAGGCACGCCCGGAGGCATCTGGGCCATGGCCAGAAGCGCGTCAAGGCCCCCCAATGTGGAAGAGGCGATGGGAACGGCAATGACGGGAAGCGTGGTGTGAGCCGCAATGACCCCTGCCAGGTGGGCGGCCATACCAGCACCTGCGATGATGACTGAGAACCCGTTTGCCTGGGCGTCCCTGCTGAAGGCAGTGACCTCCTCCGGGGTGCGGTGGGCCGACATGATGCGCATCTCGCAGCCGACACCGAACTGCTTCAGAATGACCGAGGACTCCTCCATGACGGTGAGATCCGACTTGCTCCCCATGAGAACTGCTACTTTCATGATTACCTCGTTAGGGCCTTGTGCCCGATGTCTTTGCGATAGTGCATGTTATCAAAAGAGATGAGGTATACCCCCTGGTATGCCTTTGCGATGGCTTCCTTCAGGTTGCCTCCAACGGCCGTCACGCCCAGCACCCTGCCGCCCGAGGTGAGGAAGTCGCCCCCCTTCAGCCTGGTACCCGCATGGAAGACCTTCACCCCCTCGAGCTTGTCTGCCTGCTCGATCCCGCTGATCACCTTACCCTTTTCAATAGTGCCGGGGTATCCGCCTGAGGAGAGGACCACGCACACGCTGGGGCCTTCTTCCCATTCGAGGCTGAGGTCCTTGATGCTCCCCCCACGGGCCACCTCCAGCAGTACAGGCACGATGTCGCTCTTGCAGCGCATGAGCAGCGGCTGGGTCTCGGGGTCGCCCATGCGCACGTTGAACTCAAGTACGGACGGGCCCGTTTCAGGATTGATCATGAGGCCTGCATAAATGACACCCTTGTAGGTGATGCCCTGCTTTTTCAGGCCTGCTACCAGCGGGATCATGATCCTGTCCATGACCACGCCGGTCATGGTACCGTCCACGATAGGCGCGGGCGAGTACGCACCCATGCCGCCCGTATTGGGTCCCTCGTCGCCGTCAAATACACGCTTGTGGTCCTGGGACGAGGCTAAGGGAAGCACGTTCTCGCCGTCACAGATGGCGATAAAGGATGCCTCCTCTCCTGCGAGCAGCTCTTCCACGACCGCCTGCTTGCCGGCATCGCCGAAAGACCTCTTCACCATGACCTCGTCAATGGCTGCGTAGGCCTCTTCCTTCGATGCGGTGACCAGTACGCCCTTGCCTGCGGCCAGGCCGTCAGCCTTGATCACCACATTGAACCCGGCATCCTGTATATAGGCCCTGGCAGAATGTGCTTCGGTGAAGACGCCGTATTGTGCGGTTGGGATGCCGCAGACCTTCATCACGTCCTTTGCAAAGGCCTTGGAACCCTCGAGTGCCGCAGCCGCCCTGTCCGGTCCGAACACGGCAAGGCCTTCGGACCTGAACGCATCCGCAATACCCAGGGTAAGAGGGGCCTCGGGACCCACCACGGTGAGGTCAAAGGCGTTGTCCTTGGCGAACCTGAGAAGGCCTGTTATGTCGTCAGAGCCCATGTTGATGCACACGGCATCCTGAGCGATCCCGCCATTGCCGGGTGCGCAGAACACATCGTCCACAAGGTTGCTCTGGGCGATCTTCCAGCACAGGGCATGCTCGCGACCACCGGAACCAATCACCAAAACCCGCATGAAATACCTCCTGAGAGCCTTTCAAATACGAGAAAAATCCAAGATAACGAGGCGGCACCCTTCAGGGTACCGCCTCGCAACGATTGTTTTTTCAGCAAATCCTAGTGCCTGAAGTGGCGCATGCCGGTAAAGATCATGGCCATGTCGTGCTCGTTGGCTGCCTGGATGACCTCGGCGTCCCTCACCGACCCGCCGGGCTGCACCACGGCCGTGGCCCCCGCTTTGGCCGCCTCGTCGATGCCGTCGCGGAAGGGGAAGAAGGCATCGGAGGCCACCACCGTGCCCTTGGTGGACAAACCTGCGTTGGCGGCCTTGATAATGGCCAGCTTGGAGGAGTCCACCCTGCTCATCTGGCCTGCTCCGACGCCTATGAGCTGGTCTTTTGTGGCGTAGATGACCGCATTGGACTTGACGTACTTCACGATCCTCCAGGCGAACGTGAGCGCCTCCATCTCGTCAGGGGTCGGAGTGCGCCTGGTCACCACCTGGGCCTTAGCAAGGTCGATTTCGCCCAGGTCACGCTCCTGCAGGAGCAGGCCGCCGGTGACCCTCCTCGACGAGAGCATCTGTTTCTTGGCCTTGATGCCATTGGCGATGCCCGGCACCTTCAACAGGCGGATGTTTTTCTTTTCTTCAAGCAGAGCCAGGGCCTCGGGTGTATAATCGGGCGCCACCACCACCTCGGTGAATATCTCGCCGATGGCCTTGGCTGTCTCCAGGTCAACCACCCTGTTCAGACCCACAATGCCGCCGAAGGCGCTCGTGGTGTCCACGGCCAGGGCCCTGCGGTACGCCTCGGCCAGCGAGCTTACTGACTGCGCAGCCCCGCAGGGATTGGAGTGCTTGAGGATCACACACGCCGGCTTGTCGAATTCCATGATGAGGTCAAGCGCTGCGTCCGAGTCCATGATGTTGTTGTATGATAACTCTTTCCCCCAGAGCTGCTCGGCGCTGGTTATGGCCGGCTGGTCCACGTTGGGCTCGCTGTAGAACGCGGCCTTCTGGTGAGGGTTCTCACCGTAGCGCATGGTCTGCCTCCGCTGATACTGAACTGTATAGGTAAGCGGGAACTGGCCTTCTTCCACATCAATGCCCTGCAGGTAGTTGGAGATGGCCGCGTCATAGCGCGCGGTAAGGGAAAATGCGTCCCTGGCAAGCTCGAAGTTGGTCTTCTCGCTCACAACACCCCCCGATGCCTTCATCTCGTCTATGATCTTCGGATACTGGGTTGTGTCGGTGACGACGGACACGTACTTGTTGTTCTTGGATGCCGCACGTATCATTGCTGGCCCGCCGATATCTATGTTCTCGATGGCCTCATCAAGCGAAGCGCCTTTGGCCACTGTCTCCTCGAACCGGTAGAGGTTGACGATGAGCATGTCTATGGGCTTGATTCCGTGCTTATTCATGGCCTCTCTATGCTCGGCATTGTCGCGGATGGCGAGCATGCCGCCGTGGACCAGGGGGTGCAGGGTCTTGAGCCTGCCGTCCATCATCTCGGGGAAGCCTGTGTACTCGGAGATGTCAATAACCCTGATGCCGCTGTCTTTCAGCGTCCTGGCCGTTCCTCCAGTGGAGATGATCTCCACTCCGAAGCCTGCGAGCTCCCTGATGAATTCCACGATGCCCTTTTTATCGGTGACACTCACAAGGGCCCTTGTGATCTTTGCCATGTGAACTCCTTTCCTTGGAAGAATGAATGTATATAAGGGAGGTGTGCAGTTGGTTAGTTGTTGTATGCCCCTTTGTAACCTGCCCCTTGAATGTAATACCATGTCAGTAGCGGTACCATCCGCTCATAAAGCCCTGAATCAAGGTAGCCGATGTGCTCCATGTGATAACGCACCTCATCGCCGGTGATCTCTCCGGACATCATACCGTTACGCAGCCGCGTGATCCGGTTGTGGAGGCTCGAGCGCGTGTTCGGGTCACCGATGCGGGCAAGGACATACCGGTTCATCTCGGCGAAGAGGCTTTCCATGTCCATGAGTCCGGGAGTGCAGTTGTGCTCGCTCTCCAGCTCGTCGATGAGCGAGATGAGGAACGACCTGGAATCCTCCAGCGCGAGCCGAAAGGTATCCTCTTCCATGAACTCGTCAAAGTCATCAAAAAACGGCGTGCTGAACTCTATTCTGTCGAATTGCTTCACATAGGAGTGGTCTTTGCCGAGGACCTTGCCCAGGAGACTCGTTGCGCGCTCCTTCCACCTGTGCGAAGATTCACGCTCGATATCGTCGTCCAGGAGCAGATCCACATCGCTCACCAGGTCCCTGATGAGGACGATGTAATTCTTAATGGCACCTTTACTTCTCATGTACGGTATCATATACAGCAAGACCTCGGGTGGTCAAGCCTGTTCATTCCAAGGCCTTTGTGGTAACAGGAGTATACATGCAGCACACTGGAATCAATGAGCTTCTTTCTGACAAGAGCGGGCTGAAAGAATACATCCGCACCCTCTTGTCACGGCATGAAAGACGGATCATCCCACGGGAAGACCTGCGGGAGTCCGCCGTCCTGCTCCCCTTATGCTGGAAGGGTAACGAGCCCCAGCTGGTTGTAACCATGCGGTCCATGGACGTGGAGCATCACAAGGGAGAGATCTGCTTCCCGGGCGGAGGAGCCGAGTCTGACGATAAAGGCCTGGTGCAGACGGCGCTCCGCGAGGCCGAAGAGGAGATCGGGCTTTGCCGGGAAGATGTGGACATCCTCGGTATGCTCGATGACCATATATCCATCGTGGGATACCACATCACCCCCGTGGTGGGCGCCATACCGTACCCATACGACTTCCGCATCAACAGCGAATCCGAGACCCTGCTGCTGGTACCCCTGAAGAAGGCCCTGGACGAATCGGCATGGATGGCCGAAAGGACTCATCTGCGGGGCAGGGATATCAATATCTACTTCATCGAGATCGAGGGTGGTGTGGTGTGGGGTGCCACGGCCCGCATGCTCAAGCATTTCGCGGATCTTCTTGCAGGCTACATGATACCCTTCGGCGAGGTATCGGAATCTGCCCGAAACTGGGTGAACAACCTTTTGAGCATACAGGTGGACTACAGAAATCTGAAATGAAATAACTTCGCACAGCCTTTCTGAAGCTCCAATAATTACAGCAAGATCTTTATAAAAATCTGTTAAGCAATTCCATGGGCTGCCGATAAATTTTTTATAGGAGAAAAGCTGGGGTATTCGAAGGAACGGATCCCTAGGCGGGCCAATCGACCATAAGGTTAAATGACAAACTATAAAAAAGTGTGCCGCGCTTCCCCGGTTGTTCGGTACCCCCGGCGTCTCCTTTAAAGATTAAGAAAAAGCAAGACCCCTTCATCAAAGATACACTGTCCTCCACTCCTTAAAAACCATCACCTTCAAGGGTGGTGGTTTTTTAATCCCCAGGTTTTCCTGAGTTGGAGATCTATGAAACCGGACCGAGCAAACCAATGTTCTTAAGCCGGATCGTGCGTCTGAATATGTCCATGCGCACCCGATACACTCTCAGGCGCTCATCAACAGATGATTCGTGGTGAACTTGATCGTTTATTACAGGTTCGTTAAAACCGGTCCTGTCTCTTATGCGAATTGTTTCCCTGTCAGCTGCTCATAGGCGGCAATATATTTCTCCGAGGTTTTCTTAATGATTTCCGCAGGAAGGTTCGGGCCCGGAGCGGTTTTGTCCCAGTCCAGGGTCTCCAGGTAGTCGCGCACGAACTGCTTGTCGAAGCTCGGCTGGGCCATTCCCGGCTTGTAGCTCTCCTTCGGCCAGAACCGTGAAGAATCGGGGGTGAGGGCCTCGTCGATCCATATGAGCTCGCCGTTCATGAGACCGAATTCAAATTTCGTGTCAGCAATGATGATCCCCTTATTCAGCGCATGGTCCGCTGCCATGGAATAGATGGAAAGGGACACGTCCTTTACCTTCTCGATGAGATCACGGCCCACCAGGTCTCCTGCCGTGTTCATGTCGATATTGAGGTCGTGCTGGCCCATCTCCGCCTTGGTCGACGGCGTGAAGATCGGTTCGGCAAGGCGGTCGGATTCTTTCAACCCCGCCGGGAGCTTGACCCCTGAAACTGAACCGAGACTGAGGTATTCCCTCCAGCCCGAACCCGATATGTATCCCCGGACGATGCACTCAACTGCCAGGGGCCTGGATCTCTTTACCAGCATGGACCTTCCGGCCAGACGCATGTCACCCCTGAAGGGCTCAGGATAGTCGTTCACATCAGAAGAGACCACATGGTTCCTGATGATGGACTCGCCCTTTTCGAACCAGAACTGCGAAAGCCGGTTCAGCACATGTCCTTTTGCAGGGATGGGATCGGGAAGTACGACATCAAAGGCGGAGATCCTGTCTGTGGTGACAAGAAGAAGGTGGTCTTTTCCGGCCTCGAATATCTCCCTTACCTTTCCGCTGGCCAGCTTCCTTCCTGATGATATGTCGATGCTCCTGAGGGTGTCCATGTTTTCTCTCCTGGCTTAAGAAATAAGCCGCTAACATGCCAAAAAAGTATTGAAAAAGTCAAGAGGCTATTATACAGTGTGGAGCCCTTATAGACTGTAGGCGGAGCGGGTTTCCCCTGGTACCCAACTCACAAATGGATTCATGGTGTCAATGTCCGGACAGTGCAAAAAAGGGGAACAGGATATTCAAGGGAACAATGTGCTTGAATTTTGAAGTAAGATGAATAATACGATGTTGATACTCTAAGGATCAAGGGAAAGAGATGCCGGATATGTCCGAACCATACATGCCTGTGACAAAGGGAGACCTGGTCTATGCGTGCATAGGGTGCGGAGCGCGGTATGACATCTTCGACTTCATCTACACATGCCCCTCCTGCAAGTCTCTCCTGAGGATAGAGAACACGGCATTTACCGCCCTGAAGTCAACACCTCCCGAGACATGGAAGAAGATCTTCGATGGAAGGAGAACCAGCAACACCCTGGAGATTCAGGGTGTCTTCCGTTTCCACGAGCTGATTCTGCCCATGGTGCCTGTAGAGGATATCATCTACCTGGGTGAAGGGCAGACCCCCCTGGTCAAGGCAAACCCCGAACTGAGCGCCTGGGTGGGTGTGCCGTTCTTTGTGAAGAATGACGGATTGAACCCATCGGCAAGCTTCAAAGACCGGGGTATGGCCTCGGCCATATCCTTCCTCAACCACGTCATCCGGATAAAAGACCTTAATAACGTCCTCGGCATCTGCGCCTCCACCGGAGATACCTCTGCCGCTGCAGCCCTGTACCTGAGTTATCTTCCCAAATCCAAGGTCAGGGCAGTGGTTCTCCTGCCCAAGGGCAAGGTAACAGCTCAGCAGCTGTCACAACCGCTCGGCTCGGGCGCCCAGGTCATCGAGATGCCTGGCGTGTTCGACGACTGCATGCGTGTCGTGGAGGAGCTGGCGCAGGAATACAACGTGTTTCTCCTGAACTCGAAAAACCCTGTCCGTATCCTGGGCCAGAAGAGTTATGCCTATGAGATCGCCCAGCAGCTGGGGTGGGATACCTCAGGCCTCACGGTCGTAGTCCCCATCGGCAATGCAGGCAATATCACAGCGGTCATGGAGGGGTTTGCAGACCTCCTTGAGCTTGGCATAATCCCCGAGCTGCCCGTGATCTTGGGCGTGCAGAGCGAGCATGCCGACCCGGTGTCACGCTGGCGCGCCACCGGCACGTTCACCCCCATGAAGGTCACCCCGTCGGTGGCCCAGGCAGCCATGATAGGCGACCCGGTATCCTTCCCCAAGGTCTCCCAGCTCGTCGCTAAACGCTTCAACGACAGGTTCATCGTGGTATCGGTGAGCGAGAACGAGATCATGGAGGGCATGCTCACCACCAACCGGCACGGGCATGTGGTATGCACCCAGGGCGGGGAATCCGTTGCAGGACTGAAGAAGGCATTGAGCGAAAAGCTGGTCCCGGCCGAGGGACGCTTTGTAGTGGATTCCACTTCCCACCAGCTCAAGTTCGCCTCGTTCCAGCAGCTCTACTTTGATGATGCCTTCGGACCTGAATACGGTATCACGACAAAGGCCGGGCTCAAAAACACCCCGGTGACGCTCAAGGGAAGCGCCCCTGAGATTGCCGAGTATCTCGGACTGAAGAGAAAGGACTGATATGAGCCGGTCTTTACCCCTTCGAGACCATTATGCGGCTACTGAAGAAAAAGCGGATATTTTCATCGCACAAGTCGTCTTATCATGACGCGAATACTCAAGGTACAGGAGGATTTATAAATGGGTGACAGGAACTTCCTATTCTCATCCGAATCAGTTACGGAAGGACATCCGGACAAGGTAGCGGATAATATCTCGGATGCTATCCTTGATGAGATCATTGCCAATGACAAAAATGCGCACGTTGCCTGCGAGACCCTGGTAACCACCGGCCTGATCATCGTATCTGGAGAGATAACCACCAACCATCACCTGGATGTTCAGCGCATCGCACGGCAGACCGTGAAAGAGATCGGCTATACCGAGGCGGTCATGGGCTTCAGCTGGAACACCTGCGGCGTACTGGTGACCCTTGACAAGCAGTCCCCCGACATCAATCAGGGCGTGGCCGAGGGCGAAGGCCTCTTCAAGGAACAGGGCGCCGGTGACCAGGGTATGATGTTCGGCTTCGCCTGCGATGACACCGACGTGCTCATGCCTGCCCCTATCCACTATGCCCACAAGCTCACCAAGGGCCTGGCCGATACACGGAAGAACGGGGTCCTGGAGTTCCTGAGGCCCGACGGAAAGTCCCAGGTGTCGGTACAATACGAGAACGGGAAACCAACCCGGATCGACAGCATCGTCGTCGCATCCCAGCATGATGAGGATGCAAGCTATGAGACTGTCCGCGACGGGATCATGGAAGAGGTCATCAAGAAGCAGATCCCTGCCAGCCTCTTGGACAAAAACACCAAGTACTACATCAATGCCACCGGCCGTTTCGTACTGGGCGGACCTCATGCCGACACCGGGCTGACCGGACGTAAGATCATCGTGGACACCTATGGCGGCTTTGCCAGCCATGGCGGTGGTGCGTTCTCGGGCAAGGACCCCTCCAAGGTCGACAGGTCGGCAGCTTATATGGCACGCTACATTGCCAAGAACATCGTTGCTGCAGGGCTTGCCAAGAGGTGCGTGGTACAGCTGGCATACGCCATCGGTGTTGCAGACCCTGTTTCCGTAATGATCGACACATCAGGCACCGGAGCCATATCAGATGTCAAGCTGAGTACCCTGGTCCGCGAGGTATTCCCGCTCAAGCCCAAGGGTATTATCGATCACCTCGACCTCTTAAGGCCCATCTACAAGAAGACCGCTGCCTATGGACACTTCGGCAGGAACGAACCGGAGTTTTCCTGGGAAAAAACCGATAAGGTTGCCATCTTAAAAGACAAGGCGGGTAAGTAATGGCTGAGAAAGCAAAGAAGCTGGTCGCGAACGGGCTGCCTGATTTTTCCGGTCTCAAATATAAGGTGGCGGATATTGCCCAGGCAGACTTCGGCAGGAAGGAGATGACGGTTTCCGAGCACGAAATGCCCGGACTCATGGCGCTGAGGGAAAAATACGCCTCGGCGAAACCCCTGAAAGGGGCCCGGGTCTCGGGCTCTCTGCACATGACCATCCAGACGGCAGTGCTCATCGAGACATTGAAGATGCTCGGGGCCGATGTCAGATGGGCATCATGCAACATCTTCTCCACCCAGGACCACGCCGCCGCCGCCATCGCAGCGGCAAAGATACCGGTGTTCGCATGGAAGGGCGAGAGCCTTGAGGATTACTGGGCCTGCACCCTCGAAATGCTCTCCTTCCCGGGCGGCAAAGGGCCCAACCTCATCGTGGATGATGGCGGTGATGCCACACTCATGGTGCACAGGGGCTACCGCGCAGAGGATGATCCATCGATCCTCGACGAAAAAACGGATAACAAGGAACTCGCCATCATCAACAAGACACTTAAGCGCAGGCTCGCCGAAGACCCGACCTTCTGGCACAGGGCTGCAAAAGAGATCAGCGGCGTATCCGAAGAGACCACCACGGGCGTCCACCGTCTCTACCAGATGCTGGAAGCGGGTACGCTCCTCTTCCCTGCCATAAACGTGAACGACTCGGTCACCAAGAGCAAATTCGACAACCTCTACGGCTGCCGGGAGTCCCTTGCGGACGGTATCAAGCGGGCCACGGATATCATGGTGGCAGGCAAGGTGGTATGCGTGTGCGGGTATGGCGATGTGGGCAAGGGTTGCGCCCAGTCCATGCGCGGGTTCGGTGCCCGTGTGCTCGTCACCGAGATAGACCCCATCTGCGCCCTGCAGGCCGCCATGGAGGGGTTCGAGGTGACTACGATCGAGAACGCACTCCGCGAGGCGAACATCTTTGTCACGGCAACCGGCAACTGCAGGGTCATCCGCATAGAGCACATGGAAAAGATGCGTGACCAAACTATCGTATGCAACATCGGGCACTTCGACGACGAGATCGAGGTCGGCAAGCTCGAAGAGTATCCACGTATAAAAAAACTCACCATCAAGCCCCAGGTGGACAAGTACACCTTCCCGGACGGACACTGCATCTATATGCTGGCCGAAGGCAGGCTCGTGAACCTAGGCTGCGCCACGGGGCACCCGTCCTTTGTCATGTCCAACTCGTTCACCAACCAGGTTCTTGCCCAGATGGATTTGTGGACAAACCCCAGGGAGATCAGCGTGAAAACCTTGCCCAAAATCCTCGATGAGGAAGTTGCCCGGCTGCACCTGGGCAAGCTCGGGGTAAAGCTCACGAAACTCACCAAGGAACAGGCGGACTATATCGGGGTGAGCGTGACCGGTCCGTTCAAACCTGATCACTACAGGTACTAGGAGAAGTCAGCATAAGATAACAACCCTCCGGGGATCATGGATTTCGCTTGCAAAAGAATCCGTGATCCCCGGAGGGTCATTTCTTTCAATCGCACGGAAGAGATACCGAAAACACCAGAGTTAGGGGAAAAAACGAACCCGAAAAGACCCTCGCATAACTCCAGAAGAGCAATCAAGCCGGACGAAAAACCTTACTTGAACGAATGATGTATCCAGCCAGGGACAAGCAAAATGCTTGTCCCTGGCTGGATACATCATTCGTTCAGGCCAATTTTTTGGTGCTGTCCAACTATGGGTATGGAGTTGTGCGGGAGTCTGCCGAACATTTTGTGCCCCATATCTTGAGCCATCCTGGTGCTTCAACTACCACCCCAGCACCTGAACGTACAAGGTATTCAAAAAATCACAGGTGAGCGTCAAGCCAGCCTTTCAGGTCAGAGAGCACCTTTGCCCTATCGGCAGGGAGCTCATTATAGACCTCATGCCTGAGTCCTTCGTAGAGCCTGTAGGTCTTGTCCGGAGAGCCGATCATTTCGAAGAGCTCCCTCTGCCCGGAAAAGGCGGTGTCTTTGGATCCAAGCTGGATAAGTACCGGGGTCTTGATCCTATAGGCATTCTGAGCGCCGAGGGCAGCATACCTGTACATCTCATGGGCAAGCCGGGGTGTAATGACACTATAGACCAGGGGATCATCCACAAACGCCTTAACCACATCTGCATCCCTTGACAAGAACTCCGGAGGAAGCGGCGATCTCACATGCACAGCCGGAAGTATCCTCGAAAGGATGCCGGTCAAGGCGAGAAGAACTCGGGGGATGTCCGCACCCGGCTGTGATCCCGTGCCGGAGAGCACGAGACCCTTGACATCGTCTGCATCCTGCTCCACAAGATTCATGGCGATCAGACTTCCCATGGAATGGCCGAGAACGAAATACGGGGACCCGGGAAATCCGGCCTTGATAATCTCATGGCAGAACTGCCTTTCATCATCGATGAATTCCTGGAAGCTCCTTACGTGCCCCCGTCTCCCCTGGCTCCTGCCATGGCCCCGGTGGTCGTTGCCGAATACGGCATAGCCTGCGGGGACGAGCTCGTTTACGACATTGGCATAGCGGTCGATGTGCTCGGCATAGCCATGGATGATATGCAGGACCGCCCTGGGAGAATCATCGGGAAGCCAGGCCTTCCAATAGATCGAGACACTGTCTGTAGCAGTGTATGTTCCGGATTGGATCTTCATCGTAATCCTCCACCGTATTCCATTTCAAGAGTCCTAGCTTAAAAAATATGACATAAATGAGTATCAGTAACAACTATTTATAGCGCATACTATTTTTATTACTTCTGAATGATGTAATAAAAAATAGATGATCTGTTGACATGAATTTCCAGAAAGTATATAAGAATGAATGCTCATTCATGACAGAAGATAAAGACAATCAAACGATAATCTTGTAAGGAGGGTATTATGGCAAGTCAATGGGTAGACACGAGGGATCTCCAGTTCATATTGCACGAGGTCTTAGAGATTGGCAAGGACATCCTCGGCAAAGGTAAGTTTGCAGATCACGACACCGATATGGTGAACATGGTCCTTGACCAGGCTGCAAAATTCACCGAGAATGAAATCGCCCCCACGTATCCTGACGAAGTTCAGAGGAAGCCGGTTGAGGCAGTCTTCAAGGACGGCAAGGTTTATGCTCCTGAAGCATACCACAAGTTGTACAAGCTCTACTGCGAAGGCGGATGGATGAGCGTGTCCGACAGCCCCGAGGTCGGCGGTCAGGGATTCCCAGCCACAATTGCTGCCGCAGTTGCCCAGATGTTCCTGGCAGGCAACCAGGCATTCCTTATGTATCCCGGCCTTACCCATGGCGCAGCCAGACTTATGGAGGATCACTTCCATCATCCTTTAAGAGACATTCTCCTTGAGAAAATGTTCTCCGGCGAATGGGCCGGCACCATGTGTCTCACCGAGCCGGGCGCAGGCTCCGACGTTGGCGCACTGAAGACCACGGCCAAGAGAAATTCCGATGGGACATACCTCATCACCGGCACCAAGTGCTTCATCTCCGCCGGCGACCACGACCTGACCCCGAACATCATCCACCCGGTCCTTGCCAGGATCGAGGGTGATCCGGCCGGAACCAAGGGTATCTCCATTTTCATGGTTCCCAAGGTCATGTTCAACCCGGACGGTTCACTGGGCGCACCCAATGACATGAACTGCGGCGGCATCGAGAGCAAGATGGGCATCCACGGCAATGCCACCTGTACGCTCAACTTCGGTGAAAACGGCAAGTGCATCGGCTACCTCATGGGCGAGGAACGCCAGGGCATGCCCATCATGTTCCAGATGATGAACGAAGAACGCCAGGGCGTGGGCACCATGGGTGTCGGCCTCTCGACAACCGCATACCTCCATGCACTTGCTTATGCGAAAGAGCGCATGCAGGGCGTGAATATCATGCAGATGAAAGACCCCAATGCAAAACAGTGCCCCATCATCCAGCACCCCGACATCCGCAGGATGCTGCTCAAGATGAAGTCCATCACCGAGGGCATCAAGATTCTGGCACTGTACTGCTACAACGCCATGGACAAGCTGGCCATTGCAACCGACGATGCCGAGAAGGACAAATGGCAGGGCATGATCGAGATGTTCACCCCCATCGTCAAGTCCTACTGCACCGACATGGGCGACGTGGTCACCAACCTGGCCGTGCAGACCTACGGCGGCTACGGCTTCTGCAGAGAGTATCCGGTTGAGCAGATGCTCCGCGACAACAAGATCAACACCATCTACGAAGGCACCAACGGCATCCAGGCCCTCGACCTCTTGGGCAGGAAGCTCGGCATGAAGAAGGGTCTGTACTTCATGAACCTTCTCGGCGAAACCCAGGCCCAGGTCGCCAAGGCCAAGGCCAACGACAACCTCAAGGCCGAGGCCGAGATCGTTGAAAAGGCCCTGAATGCATGCGCCGGCACGGCAATGCAGTTCAGCCAGCTCATCCGAAGCAACCCGTTCATCCCGCTCGTCGCGGCATGCGACTTCCTCAACTGCCTGGCAGAGTCACTGTGCGGCTGGTTCCACATCTGGATGGCAAACGTCGCCACCGAGAAACTGGCAGCCAACCCCGGCGACAAGGAAAAGATGTTCTACACCGGCAAGATCGAGGGCGCAAAGTTCTACATCAACAGGATCACCGGCCTTGTTCCCGCCAAGTGCGAGAACATTGTCAAAGACGAGATCAGCTGCATAAGGATCCCGGACGAGGCATTCGCAGTCTAAGCCAGCACCTGTTTCAAAACGCCAAGGGAGGGAACAGAAAGTTCCCTCCCTTTTTTATTCGAGTTCAGACGCTATGACCCTTGCATCACTTCCGAAGAGCAATCAAGCCGGATGTGAAAAACCTTACCCGAACAAATGATGATCCCAGCCGGGACAAGCAGATTGCTTGTCCCGGCTGGGATCATCATTTGTTCGGGCCAAATTTTTACGGTGCTGTTCAACTATGGGTATGGAGTTGTGCAGGTGCCTCACTCTATGATTCAGGGAGAAGACCCAGGTTGATTCTTCCTTAACTATACACCGAGGGCCAGGGACGTGAACCTGCTCCTCATGCTACTTGTCCCCCCGATACCTCCCCGGGTACTGGATCGTCGTGAGTGCATCCCCTTCCATCTTCAACTCCCCTCCGGTCACCCGTCCGATGAACAGGGTATGATCGCCCGTATCTATCGCCCGTTCCACCGTGCAGTCCAGATACCCCAGGGCCCCTTTTATGACAGGGTTGCCTGCAGGCGAAAGATCATATTCCACTCCGTCGAACTTGCTCTTCCAGTCAGGGATCTTGAACCCTTTCAGCAGTCCCAGGGCATCTTTGGGTAGAAGGTTGAAGGTAAACTTCCCTGTCTGCCTGATCTGCTCGTGCGAAAGCCGGTTCTTGCGTATGGCCAGGGTGATGAGTGGCGGGGTATGGGAACACTGGGCCACCCAGGATGCTATCATGCCGTTGTACATACCGTCGGCTGCGATCGTGACCAGGTATATGCCGTAATGAAACCTGTCCAGGACATCCTGCCATGACTTTTCCATGTCTTTTCTCCTCGCTGGGTCCTTTATCCCCCTGTAGGGTCGGTGCGCCGGAAAGGGAAGGATCAAATAAGGAGACCCGTGGTTTTACCGCAGGCCCAGCTTTCCCCTGCCCAGGAGGTCGTGGAGATGGATGACTCCCGCCATGGAGCCGGACTCATCGGTGACCACAAGAGAGGTGATCTGGAACTTCTCCATGATGTCCAGGGCATCTATGGCGAGTTTCTCCGCATCGATGGTCTTGGGTTTTGGGGACATGATGTCTTTTGCTCTGAGTCCCGCAAGGTTATCCCCGTGCTTCAGGAGCACCCTCCTGAGGTCGCCGTCGGTTATCATTCCTTCAACCTCAAGGCCTTTACCCACCAGGGTGAAGCCCAGCTTTTTCTGCGTCATCTCGATCACCACATCAGCAAGCGGCGTATCATGGCCCACCATGGGGATGCGATCCCCGGTGATCGTCATCTGGGCGATGCTCCCCATGAGCTGCTTGCCGAGCTCGCCCGCAGGATGAAGGATGCGGAAGGAATCCTTGTCGAACCCTTTGATCCTTGAGACCACCACGGCCATGGCATCACCCAGGGCAAGCTGGGCCGTGGTGGATGCGGTGGGGGCGAGCCCCAGGGTGCAGGCCTCCCTGCTCACGCTGCACCTGAGCACCACGTCTGATGCCCTGGCGACCGGCGAGTCCGTATCAGAGGTGATGGTTATGACGGAGATCCCGAGAGCCTTGAGCGAGGGGATGAGGTTGATGACCTCGGTGGTCTTGCCGGAGTTGGTTATGATGATTGCTGCGTCATCGGCCATGATGGAGCCCAGGTCACCGTGCAGTCCGTCCACCGGGTGCATGAAGATGGCTGGTGTGCCGATGCTCATCATGGTGGAGGCCACCTTCCGGGCTATGATGCCTGACTTGCCCACCCCGGTGAGCACCACCTTTCCTTTTAAGTCGGCGATGATCCTCACCGCCTTCGCAAAGCTCTCCCCTATCTGGGAGGCAAGCTCCTCAAGGCCCTCCATTTCGATGCGTATGGATTCTTTACCCAGCTCAATAATATGCGCATCGTTCATACGATTCTTCCCATCAGATCATATTCCCATGAACCGGTGATCTCCACCCTGGCAATGGTCCCAGTGTCGGCCCCGCCTTCATTGATGATCACCATGCCATCCACCTCGGGGGCCTGAAAGGTTGCCCTGCCCCTTAGGAGGAGCTCTGTATCGGGATGATATCCTTCCATGAGGACTTGTACCTCGTTCCCCACAAGTTTGTTAAGTCTTTTTTTCGACACCTTCTGCTGGATGGCCATGATCCTTCGTTTCCGCCGCAATGCAAGGCGCCTTTCTGGCAGGCCTGCAAGGGAAAAGCTTTTTGTGCCCTGCTCTGGTGAATAGGCAAAAACGCCGAGATGATGCACATTCCCCTGTGCCACAAAGCTTTCCAGCTCGCAGAAGGCCTGCTCGTCCTCACCCGGGTGTCCCACCATGAGGGTGGTCCGCACCCAGATCTCATTTTTGGCTCTCCCGATGAGATCAAGGGCCTTGCGGACAGCCCCTGCCCCACCCCGCCTTCCCATAGCCTTAAGTACCCGGGGCGATACATGCTGGATGGGCAGGTCGATGTAGGAACACACCTTGGGATTGAGGTCTATCTGCTCCACCATTTCCTTTGTCAGGGATGCCGGGTGTACATACATAAGGCGTATCCACTTCACAGTTTCTATGGCGGATATATTTTCCACCAGCCTTTCAAGGCCGTTCTTTACAGAGAGGTCCTTGCCGTAGCTCCCCAGATCCTGGGCCACAAGGATGATCTCCCTTACACCGTGATCAGCCAGATTACGACATTCTTCCAACACATCCGAAACAGGCTTGCTCACCAGGGTGCCCCTGATGGAGGGGATCAGGCAGTAATTGCACCGGTTGTCACAGCCCTCGCTCACCTTGACACAGGCATATGCCCTGCTGCTGAAAAAGGACCTCCTCACCACCGAGCCGAAGCAGGGATCCAGGTAGCGCTGTCCTTCCTCATAGGCCTTAACCATGGAGCCATAGCTCCCTGGTCCTGCAAAGAGCCTGACCTCGGGAAGCTCCGTGATAATCTCCTTATGGTATCTGCTCACCAGGCACCCGGCGCAGATTACCTCCTTGCCGGACTGAGTATATTCAAGCAAGGTGTTGATCGACTCCTGGACGGCAGAGGTCAGAAACGAACAGGTGTTCACCACCACGATCTGTGCCTCGTCGGGGTCGGACACCAGAGTGTAGCCGGCCTCCATTAACTTTTCGCAGATATACTCCGAATCCACGAGGTTCTTGGGGCAGCCGAGGCTCACCAGGGCAACGGTTTTCATGAAGGGAATCAGTCGAACATGGTGTTCTTGGAAACAACCACTATACCGCCGGGGGAGATATCAAACCTCTTTGCATCCTCCTCCGGGTCATATCCGATAACCGTACGTGCAGGAACTTTCACCCGCTTGTCGATGATAGTCCGCCGGATCCTGCAGTTTCTGCCGATCTCAACGGCTTCCATGAGGATGGAATCCTCGACCTCGGAATAACTGTGCACCCTGACATCGGGTGATATGATGGATCTCACCACCTTTCCGCCCGATACGATGGCACCGTCACAGATGATGGAATCCAGCACCATGCCGATACGCCTGCCGTCCTTCCCGCCCGAGAAGACCATCTTGGCCGGAGGATAGGGGCTGTATACGGTGTGCACCGGCCAGTTTGGGTGATAGAGATTGCACGAGGGCGTGACCGATACCAGATCCACGTTGGCATCATAATAGGCATCCAGTGTGCCGATATCCCGCCAATAGGACTCCCCCATGATATCCTTGAAGGGGTACGCCAGGACCTTGTTGTTCTTTACCATCTTCGGGATAATGTCCTTGCCGAAATCATGGTTGCTCGTCTTGAGCTTGGCATCCTCCACGAGTTTCCTGATGAGCATCTTGGTGTGGAACACATAGATCCCCATGGAGACAAGGATCTTTCCGGGGTCACCAGGCATGGTGACGGGGTCCTTCTTGGGTTTTTCCTGGAAGCCCACAACGTTCATGTGCTTGTCGGCCTTTACAATGCCGAATTGTGATGCGGTTTCCACCGGCATGGGGACAACCCCGATGGTTACCTCGGCATCGTTGTCCAGGTGGGATTGGATCATATCCATGTAATTCATCTGGTAGATATGATCGCCCGACAGTATCAGAGTCAGCGGAGTCTGGTTTTGCTGGAGTGAGTATATGTTCTGGAATACCGCATCTGCCGTGCCCTCGTACCAGCTGTTGCCGATGCGCTGCTGTGCGGGAATATCGTATATGAACTCGCCCATGGGGTAGGAGAAGAACGAGAGCCAGCCTCGCTGGATATGACGGTTCAGGGAATGCGATTTGTACTGTGAAAGTACATATATCCGCTTCAGTCCTGAATTAACACAGTTCGACAGGGTAAAGTCGATGATCCGATACATCCCCCCAAAGGGCACAGCCGGCTTTGCCCTGTCTTTGGTCAGGGGGTAGAGCCGTTCGCCCTTTCCGCCTGCAAGGATAACCACCTCAATATCGTTGGGATTTACAAATGACATTATTTTCCAACCAGTTCAAAGATTGCATTCTTCAATTTCGTCAGGTCATGAGACTTCACGACAAAGGCATCCGCTGCACCGGCCAGGGCGTCGTCCTTGTAGCTGGGATACGCCGTATGGATGATCACCGGGGTGTCATGCTTGAGCTTCAGAAGATGCCCCATGGTTTCTATGCCGTCCATGGCAGGCATCCTTAGATCAAGGATAATGAGATCGGGTTTCTCATTATCCTTATCCCTCAAGATCGACAGGGCCTCTTTCCCGTTACCCGCAATGGTTATGGCATACCCATCATCGTTGAGCTCCTGCCGGAGCAGTTCCTGGATATTCCTGTCGTCTTCTATGATGAGAATCCTCTTCATTTTCAATAATATTAATGAGATGATGCCAGTAAGTCAAACCTTTTGACGCATGCTGGTAAAAAAAATCCGATTATCATCGGCCTGCAGGCCTTGTCGTCAGGGAGAGCCTTGTATGTCCGGAAACCTTCAGGACATCCAGCACGCGCGTGACCCGAGAGTACGGGATATCCCCTGATGCAAGGACCACAATGTCCCTGTGGGAGGGTATTGCTTTCAGGGCCTGATCGTCCGATTCATGTCCATTGACGAGTATTTTCCCCTTTAAAACCAACACGTTCGTTGTGCCGGAGGCATGAGTTTCTCTTTTAGGGGTCTCCGGACTTCTCTCAAGCCCGAGAGGTACTCCCATGGCGAGAATGGAAAAAACCAGGAGCAGGAATATGACACTCACCAGCTGGCTGATGTCGATGAATGAAGAGAGCTTCGATCCTTTATTCCGCCTGAACTTCATGATCAGCACCCTTGAGATACTCGAGGATCCTCGCGGAGGTCATCTCCATCTCGAGGAGCAGATGGTCGCTTTTCGCGACGAGAATCCGGTAACAGACATACACGGGTATTGCTATGGCCAAACCGATTACGGTGGTGATAAGGGCATCAGAGATGCCTGAGGCGAGCAGCTGGCTTGAGTGGCTTCCCATGGTGCTCATGGCCCTGAACGAGGAGACCATCCCGGTGGCGGTACCCAGAAAACCGAGCAGGGGAGCTATGGCGGAGATGATGCCCAAGATGTCGATATATCTCTCCATGGTATAAGCCTCGGTTGCACCTGCCTCTTCCATGTATTCCCTGACAATCTCACGACGGCTTCCCGCATTCCTGACGGCAGCGAGGATAACCGGGCATAAGGGGGAAGAGCTCTTCTTCAGAAGCTGCTCGATATCACCCAGCCTTCCCATGGAGATGAGCCGCTCAACTTCCTCAATGAGATCCCTGGGTATGATCTTGCCCCTGCGCAGCGTGAAGAGCCGCTCGATCATAATGGTCAGGGCAATGATGGAACAGGCGAACAACGGCCACATGACCGGCCCGCCTTTGATAAAAACCTCCCAAAGGGTCATGCCCCCCTCCCTGAAAAAGGATGTCTTGCCTTGTTATCACACAAATATGATCATTGATCAACTTCTCCAAGCCATTCCGGACAAAGTACGAGAAGTTGCATAGAATTACCCCGGCATGAACGCACCATTACAGAGGCACAGATAAATCGGCCCGTGCAGAACATGCATATCATCCAGTTTCTTGATATTTAAAGATATATGGCGATATGCAGATTCAGCACGGACAAGGCTCTTTACTCATGCAACGAAGTCACCGCTTAACAATCCGAGATTCTCCTTCATGAATTACTTCCCTCTCATGAAAGATACACTTGATAAATATATCACATGGTTGCTAACATGGTATTGATGGAAAATACAGAAAAGCCAAAACGACTTGTGAGCGTGAGGTTCGACACCATCCCGACCTCCTATATCTTCGATGCCCAGGACATGGAGCTCGATCAGGGGGACATGGTCATCGTGACTACCGAGGCGGGACTCTGCGCGGCGCGGGTTATCGGATATTCAAAAGAGGACGAGACCATGGGCCTGGAAGAGATCAAGCCTGTGCTGCGCAAGATGAACGATGAGGATCTGGCCAGGCTCGAAAGGATACGAGCCAAGGAGCGGGACTGCCATGCCTTCTGCTTCGAGCGTATCAGGGCCAGGGCCTTGCCCATGAAGCTCATCCGGGTGGAACAGCTCTTTGACGAAAACAAGATCACCTTTTACTTCGTATCCGAAGGCCGGGTTGACTTCCGGGAGCTCCTCAAAGACCTGGTGGACCGTTACCGCACCAGGATAGAGCTTCGCCAGGTGGGGACAAGGCAGGAATCGGCCATGCTCGGAGGCATCGGGAGCTGCGGCCGCGAGCTCTGCTGCGCCACCTTTCTCACGAACTTTCAGAGAATTTCCGTAAAGATGGCAAAGAACCAGAATATGACGCTGAATCCCACCAAGATATCAGGCCTGTGCGGCAAGCTCAAGTGCTGCCTTGCATACGAGAAGGAATCATATGCCAACCTGATCGAGAACCTCCCCAAACCGGGCAAGAGGGTCTTCCTTGCCGAGGGGGAGGCCATGGTGGTGAGCATTAACGTCATTAATCAGACCTTTGTGGCAAAGCTCACCGACAGGCGCTTCGTCAAGGCCAACGTGGCGGACATCCTTACGGAACAGGAATTCCAGCAGCTGGGCGACCAGAAAGGGCCGGCAGCTGAAAAGGAGCGGGTGTCCCTCGTGGAGCCAGAACCGCAGGGTGACGATCTCCCCATGGTACCAATGATCGCCGCCAAGCCGAAACCCAAAAGAAAAAGGTCCCGCAGCCGCAATGCACGGAAGAAGAGGAGCAAGCCGACATGAAACAATACTTCTACGTCACTACCCCCATCTATTATGTGAATGCCAGGCCCCATCTCGGCCATGTATACACCACGGTTATCGCCGATGTCCTTGCCCGGTTTCACAAGCTTTTAGGGGATGACGTCTTTTTCCTCACCGGAACCGACGAGCACGGCGACAAGATCATGGAAACAGCCAAAGGGCTCGGCAAGACGGCAAGAGAGCTCGCTGACGAGAACAGCCAGCGGTTCCGGGACCTCTGGCCCCAGATCACCATTGACAACAACCGGTTCATCCGCACCACCGAATCCGACCACATAAAGACGGTTCAGCGGATCCTCCAGAATGTGTACGACAGGGGGGATATCTATTTCGGGGAATACGGCGGCCACTATTGCACCGGCTGTGAGCGCTTCATGACCGAGACCGAGATGGTCGAGGGAAAGTGCCCCATCCACCAGAGAGATCTCACCTTTGTCCAGGAGCAGAACTACTTCTTCAGGATGGAAAAGTACCGCCCCTGGCTCATCGAATACATCCACAACAACCCCGATTTCATAAGGCCTGAGCGATACAGGAACGAGGTGCTTGGCATGCTCCGCGAGCCTATCGACGACCTGTGTATCTCCAGGCCGAAAAAGAGGCTCTCCTGGGGCATAGAGCTGCCCTTTGACTCCAATTTTGTCTGCTATGTATGGTTCGATGCCCTCATCAACTACCTCACCGGCATTGGTTACCCCGATGGCGATCATTTTAACGATTTCTGGGGCCAGGCCCAGCATCTGGTGGGCAAGGACATCTTGAAGCCCCACGCCGTATACTGGCCCACCATGCTCAAGGCAATGGGTGCCGAACCATATAAACACCTCAATGTCCACGGGTTCTGGAACGTGGATGCCACCAAGATGTCCAAGAGCCTGGGCAATGTAGTGGACCCCCTGGAGATGAAGAACAAATACGGGGTGGATGCCTTCCGGTATTTTCTGGTGCGCGACATGGTCTTCGGCCTTGACTCCAACTTCTCGGAAGAGGCGCTCATCGACCGCTACAATGCAGACCTGGCCAATGACCTGGGCAACCTGGTGAGCCGGAGCACGTCCATGCTGGCCAAGTATTTCGACGGCATACTTCCTGCCCCTGGGGGCGAAGCTCTGGAACTCGACCAGGAACTGAAAGACCTTGCCCTGAAGGTCGTAACGGACTACACCGCAAAGATGGGGGCGCTCGAACTGCATACGGCCCTCATGTCGGTCTGGTCTCTCATCTCGGCCCTGAACAAGTACATCGACAAATCCGCCCCCTGGGAGCTTGCCAAAAAGGACAAACCGCGGCTGGAGACGGTCATGTACCATCTCATGGAATCCATCCGCTTCGTCTCCGTGCTCATCTTCCCGGTCATGCCCGGCATCTCGCGAAAGATCCTTGATCTCATGGGGATTGAGGACCCCATCCTCTTGACAGACCTCGACTCGTTCGGATTTCTCAAGCCGGGCATGAAGATAGGCCAGGCCCAGGCACTGTTCCCCAGGGCCGAGAAGATGGGCGAGATGAAAGAGCCCTCTCAGGCAAAAACCGAGAAGAAGGTTGATAAAGCACCTGACAACCTTATAGATATACGTGAGTTCGGCCGCGTGGAGATCAAAACGGGCAGGATCCTGGAAGCCTCGGCAGTGGAAAAATCGGATAAGCTCGTGATCCTGAAGGTCGATGTGGGCAAGACCATCCAGATCGTTGCAGGGATCGGCAAGGCATACAGCCCCCAGGAGCTCGTGGGAAAACATATTGCCGTGGTGGCCAACCTGAAACCGGCAAAGCTCATGGGCCTGGCCAGCGAAGGGATGCTGCTGGCATCCGACGGCGAAGACGGCAGGCTTACCCTAGTCGGCTTTGATCGCGTACCCAAGGTTGGTGCAAAGATTCGATGAGCCCCTTAAGGAGGGTTTCGTGCAGAAGGTACCAATAGAACTGGTAAAACCCGGCATGGTGCTGGCCAAGTCCGTAACGAGCGACGCCGGCATGGCCCTGTGCGGCGAAGGCACAGAGCTGACCGAGAACATCATCGATCGGCTTAAACAGAAGAATGTCTCCCACCTCACCCTCAAGGGGCACCCGGTGGATTTCGGGGGCGAATCCAAGACCAAGGAACAGAAGATCGAAGAGCTCACGGCTAGGTTCTCCCGGGTTCAAGGCGACCCCCTCATGCAGAAGATCCTCTGTGCAGCCCAGAGCGCCCTTATGGCAATAGAGGCGGAACGGGAGGCCGACGATGCCTCTGAAGGGGTACCGTCATGAGCACCAAGGTCCAGCACCTGAAGGTCCTCGCCAGGAAAATCCAGAGTCTGCCTACGCTGCCCAAGGTGGTGGAGAAGCTCATGACCATGGTGGAAAGCCCGGATGTCTCCCCCAAGGACGTGGGCAAGCTCATCTCCTCGGACCAGGTCTTAGGCGCCAGGGTGCTCAAGCTCGTGAACTCACCTTTTTACGGATTCCCGGGCAGGATCTCATCCATCAGCCATGCCATCGTACTCCTCGGATTCAACGTCATTAAGGGCGTCGTGCTCTCCGCCTCGGTCTTTGACCTCATGGAACGCACCATGGTAGGCCTCTGGGAGCACTCTTTAGGTGCAGCCATAGCATCAGGAACCATCAGCAGGACCCTGGGCTTGAGCGAGCCGGAGGAGATATCAACGGCAGCGCTTCTCCACGATATCGGCAAGGTACTGGTAAGGGTATCTTTGAGTGAAGACTATGACAGGATCGTGGACGTGGTGAATGAAAAACAGATCTCCTTCAGGGAGGCCGAGATCGAGGTCATGGGCGTTGACCATTCCGAGATCGGGCTGTGGCTTAGCAGGGAATGGAATCTGCCTGAAAAGCTGGCAATCCCCATAGCGGGTCACCATGAGCCCGATGGCGCAGTGAAGTTCAAGGACAGGATCGCGGTTGTGCACATAGCGGACGCCATAGTAAGGGCCTGCGGCGTGGGCAACGGAGGCGACCCGTGGGTGGGACAGGTCTCGAGGAAGGCCTGGGACAGCATCGGCATGGACGGCCTCGACCTGCCCAAGCTCATGAAACAGATAATGGAAGACCTCGAAGAAGTGGAGATGTATCAGCAGGCGCCTGCTGGGTGATGCCATGAGAGCCGTTCTTATTGTGGAAAAAAACGCCGAGCCTCATTTCAGCGAGCTCATCGGCTCCATGTTCGAATCGTTCCAGGTCTTTACGGAAGACCAGGACGTAATCTCCCTTATCTACATGGACCCTCCGGACCTTATCCTCGTCGATGGCATGTACCTGTCGGCCAAGGGGAACCGGATAGTCCGGGAATTCAGAAGCAATACCATCTTCGGGCACGTTCCCGTTGTAGCCCTGATGGAAAGGGGATCGCTGGAAAACATATCCTGGCAGGACAGCCCCATTGATGACTATGTCCTGTCAGATGATTCAGACATCCTCATCAGGAGCAGGCTTGAATTCATCTCGAAACGGGCCATGCGCGAGCTGGACATGAACCCCTTGACCAGGCTTCCGGGGAACGAATCCATTATCAGGTACATCCAGGGCATGTTCGATGCGAGAGAAAATATCGCCATCACCTGGGTCGATATCGACAATTTCAAGCCCTTCAACGACCGCTACGGTTTTTCCCGCGGCGACGAGGTGCTTGTGGCCACGGGCAGGATCATCACGAACGCCATCAAGGAGCTCCGCGATGAAAAGACCTTCCTGGGGCACATAGGCGGGGATGACTTCGTGTATATCTGCCCGGAGAATCATATCCGGTCATTGTGTGAAGAGGTAATATCGCGCTTCGACATGGTCATCAGGAATTTCTACAATGACGAAGACCTTGAGTCCGGAGGCATCATCTCGACAGGCAGGGACGGCACCACGCATAAATTCCCCATCATGTCCATATCACTGGCCGTGGTGATCAATGATGACGGACACTACACACACTACGGCCAGGCGTCCCAGGACGCCACGGACATCAAGAAATATATAAAGGAAATGGACGGCAGCAACTACATGATCGACCGGAGGGTTAAAAAGAAGTGATACCGCGATATACGAGGAAACAGCTCTCACATATCTGGTCCGAGGAAAACCGCTACCAGAAGTGGCTCGATGTGGAACTCTCGGCATGCGAGGCATGGGCGAAGCTCGGCAGGATACCCAAAAAGAGCCTGGACATCATCAAGAGGAAGGCCTGCTTCACGGTGAAGCGCATCGAAGAGATCGAGGCCATAACGCGTCATGACGTGATCGCCTTTGTGAGCGCTGTGGGCGAGCATGTGGGCGAAGACGCACGGTTCATCCACATGGGGCTCACCTCGTCGGATGTCCTGGACACGGCCTATGCCCTGCTGCTCAAGGAGAGCAGCTCCGTTATCATCGAGGATATCAAGGCCCTGATGACTGCCCTGAAAAAAAGGGCCTGCGAGTTCAAGGACACCCCCGCCATGGGCCGGTCCCACGGCATCCACGCAGAACCCATCACCTTCGGGCTCAAATTCGCCCTGTGGTATGCGGAGATGGAGCGGAACCTCGAGCGCATGCACAGAGCACTTGAGGTGATATCCTACGGCAAGATCTCAGGGGCAGTGGGCACCTTTGCCAATGTGCCGCCCGAGGTGGAGGCATACGTCTGCAGAAAGCTCGGCCTCAAGCCGGCACCCATCAGCACCCAGGTTCTCCAGAGGGACAGGCATGCGGAGTTCTTTGCCACGCTGGCAATCATCGGGGCATCGTGTGAAAAGATCGCCACCGAGATCAGGCACCTCCAGCGGACCGAGGTGCTGGAGGCCATGGAGCCTTTCGGAAAGGGCCAGAAGGGTTCGTCTGCCATGCCGCACAAGAAGAACCCCATCGGAAGCGAGAACATCACCGGCCTGGCCAGGCTGCTTCGGGGATATTCCGTCTCCGCCCTGGAGAATGTGGCGCTGTGGCATGAACGCGATATCAGCCACTCCAGCGTGGAGCGTGTCATCGGACCGGATGCCACCACGGTGCTCGACTTCATGCTGGCCAGACTGACAGGCATCATCGAAGGTCTCGTGGTCTACCCGGAGAACATAAAGAAGAACCTGGACCTCACCAAAGGCCTGTGGCATTCCCAGAACGTTCTGCTGGCACTGGTGGACAAGGGAATGGCGCGCGATGACGCCTATGCGCTGGTGCAGCGCAACGCACTTATGGCCTGGGAGGGTGATGCGGATTTCAAGACTCTCCTCAAGAAGGATAAAGACATAGTGAAGGTGCTCGGGAAAAAAGAGATCGATAGTCTCTTTGATATCTCGCATCACCTCACCCACATTGACACCATCTTTGAAAGGGTTTTTCATGAATAAAAAAGAGCAGCTCAAAGAACTCGTGAAGCGGGACGCCGTGAAGTTCGGCAAGTTCATCCTGTCATCGGGCAAGGAATCGGACATCTACGTGGACCTGCGCAAGGTCACGCTCAACCCCGGGGGCGCCTCCATTATAGGGGCTCTCACCTATGATCTTATCAAAGGCACTAATGTGGATGCCGTGGGGGGCATGTCCGTGGGTGCAGACCCCATTGCCGTTGCCACAAGTTTGGCAGCGTATCAGGACGGACACGAGATCATGGCCTTTCTCGTGCGCAAGACCCAGAAGGCCCATGGAACGCAGAATGTCATCGAAGGTCCCATCAAGGCAGGTATGCGCACCCTGGTGGTGGAAGACGTCATCACGACCGGCGCCAGCACCATATCCGCCATTGAGCGCATCAAAGAGGCGGGCATGGAAATCGAAATGGTGGTGGCCGTGTTCGACCGGTGCGAGGGCGGGAAAGAGGCCATTGAAGCCTTGGGCTATGAGGTGCGCTCGCTTTTAACGAGGCATGACCTCTGATGAGTGGGAGGCAGTTTTAGCTCGGATTTACCTAATTAAAGGCAACTTAAAAATTGGCCCGTTCAAATTGATTATTCAGCCTTCCCGGTGAAACCCGGGAAGGCTGAATAATCAATTTGAACGGGGAATATAAAAACAAGACAACTGTTCAGCACAACGAGGAATTATCAAGATCATGAAAACCCCTGAATGCCTCCTGGCCATCGAGACCTCCTGCGACGAGACGGCGGCAGCCGTGGTTACCCTGGATGGCGATATCCTCTCCAACATAGTCGCCAGCCAGGTGGCCGACCATGCCGTGTTCGGCGGCGTGGTCCCCGAGATCGCATCCCGCAGGCATATTGAGCTCATCAATCCCGTGGTGAACGAAGCATTGAAAGAGTCGGGCATTCCCTTGAAAGAGCTCTCCGGTATCGCGGTGACCCAGGGTCCTGGCCTCATCGGAGCGTTACTGGTAGGTATTTCCTATGCCAAGGCCCTTGCCTACGGTCTTCATATCCCCTTAAGCGGCATCAACCACCTGGAGGGCCATCTATGTGCAGCCAAAATCGGCGCTGACCTTACCTATCCGCACATGGGCATGGTTGTTTCGGGCGGGCACACATCACTGTACAACGTTCAGAGCGAGACCGACATAACCCAGATCGGCCAGACCATCGACGATGCTGCAGGTGAGGCCTTTGACAAGGTGGCCAAGCTGATGAACCTGGGCTACCCGGGCGGGGTGATCATCGAGAAGATATCCAAAGGGGTGGACCACAGCTTCATAGACCTGCCGCGGCCATTAATACATGACAGTACCTATGACTTCAGCTTTTCAGGCCTCAAGACCGCGGTGCTTAACCTGGTGATCAGGTCTGATATATTCGACGGGCTCGACCTGAGGTTTTCGGGCCTGCCGGAACCCAAGAAGCCCAGGCCAGGCAAGGAACACCTCATCCCGGCAATCTCCGGTGCCTTCCAGGCCGCGGTGGTGGATGTGCTCGTAACCAAGGCCGTCAGAGCGGTAAAGGACCATGGCATGGACCTCCTCGTGGTCTCGGGAGGAGTGGCAAGCAACACTGCGCTAAGGGAAGCCCTCAAGGAGAAAACCGCCCTGGAAGGGATCCGGCTCGTCATACCGGAGAGAAAATACTGTACCGACAACGCCGCCATGATCGGCATGGCGGGCATCAGGCACTTCAGAGACTCCCATTTTGCCGATCTGGACATGAACGCGGTTTCACGGTGGTCATCCATCACCGGACACCATTGATTTGTTCACATCTATAATACATGCCGGAGGACTTCCATGAGGGCGAAACGTTCGCTGGGCCAGAACTTCCTGAAAAACACGGGCATCGCCGAGAAGATGGCCTTCCTTGCCGGCATCGGTGATCAGGATATCGTTGTGGAGGTCGGTCCCGGCAGGGGCATGCTGACACGGGTCCTACTCAAGAACACCTCCCATGTCATTGCCATAGAGAAAGACGACCAGCTCTTTAATTTTCTCCTGGAGGATCTCAGGGGTTTCAAAGACCTTCAGCTCGTCCACCAGGACATCCTGGAGAGCGACCTGGGCCGGCTCATCCCGGATGGGGCCAAGATCGTGTCCAACCTGCCCTATAACATTGCAACCCAGCTCATCATGAGGCTCGTGGAGCATGCCGGGCGAATCTCATCGGTCGTTGTGATGCTCCAGAAAGAGGTGGCTGAAAGAATCTGCGCACGGGTCGGTGAGAGGGACTACTCCCTGCTGAGTGTCATCGTCTCGGCCGGGTTTCATGCGGAAGCGGGATTCGTTGTCGGGCCGAACAATTTCTCCCCTCGACCCAAGGTGGATTCCCAGGTAATCAAGTTGGTGCCCAATGACAACCCCTTGTCCCCGGCAGATATCAAAGCGCTCTGGCGTGTTGTTTCGACTGCCTTCAGCCAGAGGAGAAAGACCCTGAGAAACACCCTGTCTCATTTGCCTTCACTCGGGGGAGAAGAACTTGCAGCCCTCAGTTCCTGTGCGGGCATCGACCTTGGAGACCGCCCTCAAAATATTTCCATTGGACAATATCACCTGTTCAGCAAGTCTTATGATGAGTTGCTCAAGAAACAACCATAGGTAGTGATCCCTGAGCAACCCTCTCAGTGGTTATGTAAGGACAGCAAAAAGAACCATACCCGCGATAGAGATGAGTGCCATGCCCATGCCTTACCTTCTTTCGTTATCGGCTTAACAGTTACAATCCGAATTCCATCGATTGTAATTCAGATTACATTGCCGCAATCTGTGTAACCGTCAAAAATAGGTCTGTTTGCCGCTTTCAGCCTTCTAACCAATTAATTTCATTAACATTATATTAATTTATTAAAGCGTCAATTTCTTTGGCATCTGCCTTGCCTTACCTATCCCAGATCGTCATTGATCTGGGGGGTATAAGGTGAAAGACTATAGAACATTTTCCATTGGTTTCCTGGTGTTCGTCCTGGCAGCCTTCACGCTCAACGCAGCCGATTACCGTGCAGACGAAATCATCGTCAAGTTCAAGACAACCAACCCGCAGGGCCTCTCGTCAGAGTCCTGGGCCGGAGAGCGTCCCCTGGCCGTTGCAGTAGACGACGCTGACAAGGCTCTTCAAGAACTCAGGGCCAGTTCGGATGTCGAATATGCCGAACCGAACTACACCATCGAAGCCGAGATGGTCCCCGGCGACTGGCCATATAAAGATTCATGGAGCGAACTCGGGCTCTTTGATGCCTGGGACCTCATCACCCAGCAGGGGCCAGGCCAGCAGGTAGTCATTGCCATCGTCGATTCGGGAATTGACACGGGCCATCCGGACCTGCAGGGCAGGATCGTTTCCGGATACGACTTTGCCAATCATGACGGGACTCCGGAGGATGATTCCGGCCACGGCACCAAGGTGAGCGGCATCATAGGGGCCACCGGGGATAACGGAACCGGCATCGCAGGCATAGCCTGGGATGTGAACATTGCCATCATGCCGGTCAAGTTCATGAAGGTAAATGACGGCAAGACAACAGGGAATCTCTCGGACGCCATTGATTCCATCTACTATGCCGTAGACAACGGAGCAAAGATCATCAATGCGAGCTGGGGCTTCTATGAGAGCTCCAAGTCATTGAACGAAGCGATAGCCTATGCAAGGAGCAAGGGGGTCCTCTTCGTCGCATCCGCAGGGAACAGCTCTCAGGACAACGACAAGAAAGACCACTACCCTTCCAACTGCCCTTACGACAATGTCATCGCAGTAGGCGCCATGGACAGCACCGGCAGTATGGCTTCGTTCTCGAATTACGGGCTGAAAACAGTTCATATCATGGCCCCGGGGGTCGGCATCACGACAACGACCATCAACGGCGGCTATGTCTCATACGCATCAGGAACTTCATTCGCCACCCCGTTTGTCGCCGGCGTTGCCGCAATGGTACTCTCCCAGTCGCCGGATATGGGGTACAAGTCACTCAGAGAGGCCATTTTGAATTCAGCAACAAAGGTCCCCAGCGCGGGCTCGAGCATGGTTGCATCCGGCGGGTGCGTGAATGCATACGAGGCGCTCCTTGCCGAGTCTGACTCAGACTCATCGACAAAGGTGGCGCAGGAACCCTCGCAGACAACGGATACTCAAGAAGCGGGAGAGGGATCTTCCGGCGGCAGCAGCGGCGGCGGATGTCTTATCGAGACGGCTCACGGCGCCCAAGGATCTTGGGCAACAGCCCTACTCCTGATCATGATTTCGATAGTCTTGTTCCAGGTCGGTCGGAGGAAGGATCTGGAATAGCCTATACCCCCAGCCCCCCCTCAGGTGGGGGGGGGCTACCCCCCCTTTTAGCTCACCTGTCATTTCTTATTTTTTACCCTACCAGCTCAATAGCCATTGCCATGCCCATGCCGCCGCCGATGCACAGCGATGCCATGCCGAGGCCAACGCTACGCCTCTTCATCTCGTTCATCAGGGCAACGATCAAGCGGGCCCCGGTGCAGCCAATGGGATGGCCGATGGAGATTGCAGAGCCATTCACATTCGTAATGGCCCAGTCCAGGTTCAGTTCTCGCATGCAGGCAATGGCCTGGGACGCAAAGGCCTCGTTCACCTCGAGTAGTCCATAGTCCTTCACCGCTGTCTTGGTGATCTTCAGGAGCTTCCTTACTGCAGGGATAGGCCCGAGACCCATGTAGGAGGGGTCCACCCCGCCTGATGCATAACCTTTGATCCTTGCAATGGGCTTGAGACCCAGTTCCTTGGCCCTGTCTTCACTCATGATCAGAAATGCTGCAGCGGCATCGTTGATGCCCGATGCATTGCCCGCCGTCACGGTGCCGTCTTTCTTGAAGACCGTGGCAAGCTTGCCCATCTTTTCCAAAGTGGTGTCCATGGGCCGCTCATCCGTGTCAAAGATGAGGGGGTCGCCCTTTTTCTGGGGGATCTTCACGGGTACGATCTCACCTTTAAGGATGCCTGACTTTATGGCCGCACGTGCTCGGTTGTGGCTGTCAAGGCCCATGGCATCCTGTTCGGCCCTTGTGATGCCGTACTTCTCAGCTATGTTCTCGGCCGTGACACCCATGTGGTAGCCGTAAAAAATCTCATAGAGACCGTCAAACACCATAAGGTCCGTGGTCTTGCCGTAGGGCATGTCCATGCGGTGTCCCCAGCGGGCGTTGGGCAGCGCTATGGGCACGCTGCTCATGTTTTCCATGCCGCCGGCAATGACCGTCTGGTTGTCGCCCGCCTTGATGGATGCTGCAGCCAAGGCAATGGCCTTCATGCCGGATGCGCATACCTTGTTGATGGAGAATGCGGGCGTCTCTTTAGGCAGTCCTGCCATGACCATGGCCTGCCTGGCAGGATTCTGGCCCTGGCCGGCCTGAAGTACATTGCCCATGATCACTTCATCGATGGTGATGCCCTTGAGGTCTTTGGACCAGCCGGAATACTTCTCTTCTATTGCCGAGAGCCCTGCACCCTTGAAGGTATCAGGCGCATCATCCCTGCTCGATGCCGAGACCTCGGGTCTGAGTCCATTCCTGGAGAGCACTTCATGGATAACAAGCGCGCCGAGCTCCTTGGCAGGGATGTCCTTCAATGACCCGCCGAAACTGCCTACAGCTGTCCTTACTCCATCGACGATCACCACATTTGCCATATTACCACCTCCACTTAGGATGTCTTTTTTAGGTTACTCCTTTGACTATTTCATAAGACACCATACTTGGCAAGGATGGATTAGCCTTGATTCCGTATTTGGAAAGCCCTCTGTGGGCTGCAAAATAATCCTGGATAAACAAACCGCAAAATGGCCCGAATAAACGATGGGGCCGGTAATACGCCCGCGCAAGACCCCACCGCAACCTTGATAAAATCAGGCCCAGGGTGTAAGTTCGCTGCATGGATCTGGATTATAAGTCCCTGCTGAACCGCTATGCCCTTATCCTGCTCGACAACAAGGGATTTTCCGGGGAGACATACCGGGCATACCTGGGTGACACGAGGCATTTCATCACCTTTATCACCGACCGGGGAGGTTCCATCCCCGACCGTGCCATGGTGCGCTCCTACATGATGAATCTCCGGTCCAACTACTCACGGGCATCGGTCAACCGAAAACTGAGCGCATTGAAAGGGTTTTTCGACTATGTGATGACATCCACAGGGCTTCCCATGAATCCCTTCGGCCACGTGAGGTCTCTCAAGCACCAGGAAAGCCTGCCGCAGTTCCTGAGCCACGACGAGGTGTTCGACCTCATCGATACGGTTATAGAACCACGGGACAGGGCCATTTTGGAGCTCCTCTACTCTACGGGCATCAGGGTGGGCGAGGCTGAGGTTATGAAGTGCTGTGATGTGGACATGCAGAAAGGCTTTATCATGGTTACAGGCAAGGGCTCCAAGCAGCGGTATGTGCCCATAGGTGACAGGGCCATGACCTCCATCAGCGCATATTTGAGGACACGTGGCATACACGACCCCATCTACTGCACAGAGCCGCTATTTCTCAACAGCAGGGGTGGGCCAATGCGCTCACGCAGCATCAGACGCATCATATACCAGTGGTCACTGCAGGCGGCACTGGCACGGCACGTGAGCCCCCATGTCATCAGGCACACCTTTGCAAGCCACCTGCTGGATGCAGGGGCCGATCTAAGGTCCATCCAGGAAATGCTCGGCCATGCAAGCCTGTCGACCACCCAGCGTTACACGCACTTGAGTGTGGACAAACTCATGGATGTATACGATAAAGCTCATCCGAGGGCAAAGGAGGGATGATGGAGATCCACGGAACCACCATACTGTGCGTGAGAAAATCAGGCAAGGTCGTGCTCGCCGGCGACGGCCAGGTGACCATGAACAATGTGATCCTCAAAGCCGGGGCCAAGAAGGTGAGAAAAATCTATGAAAATAAAGTGCTGGCAGGCTTTGCCGGTTCCACCTCGGATGCCTTTACTCTTTTCGAGCGCTTCGAGGACAAGCTCAAGGAATACCGGGGCAATCTCACCCGGGCCGCCGTGGAGATGGGGAAAGACTGGAGGACGGATCGGGTGCTCAGGAGGCTGGAGGCGCTCATGATCGTGGCGGATACATCCAGCACCTTCATCCTGTCAGGCTCCGGCGATGTGGTGGAGCCCGATGACGACGTCTGCGGCATAGGTTCTGGCGGCCAGTATGCCTTTGCCGCGGCAAAGGCCCTTTTGAGGCATACAGGGCTCGACGCCAAAGACATTGCGTCTCATGCCATGGAGATCGCATCCGAAATCTGCATCTATACAAACAAAGCCGTACACTACGAGGAATTGTAATGAGCAGCCTGACACCCAAACAGATCGTCACCGAGCTCGACCGCTACATTGTCGGCCAGGACAAGGCCAAACGCGCAGTGGCCATTTCGCTCAGGAACCGCTGGAGACGCCAGATGGTCGCTCCTGAGATGAAAGACGACATCTACCCAAAGAACATCATCCTCATAGGCCCCACCGGGGTCGGCAAGACCGAGATCGCCCGCAGGCTTGCCAAACTCGCAGGCGCGCCCTTCGTCAAGGTCGAGGCCTCCAAGTTCACCGAGGTTGGGTATGTGGGCCGGGATGTGGAGTCCATCATCCGTGACCTCATGAGGATGGGCATCCAGATGGTCCAGGCCGAGGAGAGCGAGAAGGTCAAAGCAAAGGCCGCTGAGCTGGCCAAGGAACGCGTCCTCGACTATCTGTTGCCGCCCCAGAAGGATGCGGAGCTCCATGGCGAGAGCAGGGACAAGCTGAAGAAGATGCTCGAAGAAGGCGCTTTAGACGAGAGGTTCATAGAGGTGGAGTCCCGCGAGACCCAGATGCCCACCATCGAGATCTTCTCCGGCCAGGGCCTCGAGGAGATGGGCATCGACTTCAAGGAGATGTTCTCCAATGTCCTGCCGAAGCGCACGCGCCGCAGGCGCATGAGCGTGAAGGAGGCCCTCGAGTTCATCACCAACCAGGAGGTGGGCCGCCTCATCGACATGGACAAGGTGAACCAGGAGGCGCGCTTCCGGGTTGAAAACGCAGGGATCGTGTTTATAGACGAGCTCGACAAGATTGCCGGCAGGGAGTCCGGGCGGGGCCCTGACGTATCCCGCGAAGGGGTGCAGCGGGACCTCTTGCCCATCGTGGAGGGGACCACCGTGAACACCAAGTTCGGACCCGTGAACACGGACCATATCCTGTTCATCGGCGCAGGGGCCTTCCATGTAAGCAAGCCCTCGGACCTCATACCTGAGCTGCAGGGGCGCTTCCCCATCCGGGAGGAGCTCGACCACCTGAGCAAGGAGGACTTCGTCCGCATCCTCCTGGAACCGAAAAACGCGCTCATCAAACAGTATCAGGCCCTGCTCGCCACCGAGGGGATCGACCTGGACATTACCGACGATGCCGTCAGGGAGATCGCGGCCATTGCCCAGTACATAAACGACCACACCGAGAACATAGGGGCCCGCAGGCTCCATACCGTGCTTGAAAAACTCCTGGAGGAGATCTCCTTTGCATCCAACGAGCTCTCGGGACCCGTGGTCGTGGACGGGGCGTATGTAAAACAGCGGCTGGAACCGCTCATGAGCCGGGAGGACCTGAGCAGATACATCCTCTAGCAAGGTAATAATTCACAGCTGTAAGAACCTGGGCTATATGGTACAAAAACCCCTTACAGAGGGAGATACATGATCTTAAAAGGAAGATACATCAGTGAAATCGGGGACGGGGACCGCGTCAAGGCGGTGTTCCTGGTAACCGAACGCAGGCTGCTCACTGCCCGCAACGGGAAACCCTACGGCAAGATCATCCTGTCCGACAAGACCGGTGACATCCTGGGCATGGTATGGGATGAAGCCCAGGAGCAGGTGTCGAACCTCGCCCCGGGCGACGTGGTGGGCGTGAGGGCGAGCGCGGAGTCATACGAGAACCGACTCCAGCTCAGGATAGAAAAGATCACCAAGCTTTCCGATCAGGATGTGGACATCACCAGCCTCGTTCCTTCCTCCACCAGGGACACAACGACCATGATGGATGAGTTCGAGACAGCCATCGCCGGAATCAGGAACAATCACCTGAGAGTTCTCATCGAACGGGTATTTGCCAGGGAAGGGATAAAAGACGGGTTCATGAAGGCCCCGGCTGCCAAGGGGATACACCACAACTACATCGGAGGGCTGCTGGAGCATACGCTCTTTGTCCTGAGGGCACTGGACGCTTTACTGCCTGTCTATGCCCACATGGGCTTCAACCGCGACATGCTCGTGGTCGGTGCGATACTCCACGACCTCGGCAAGATCTATGAATACACCTTTACCAAGATCATCGACATAACGCCCATGGGCAGGCTTCTGGGCCACATCTATCTCTCGGCCAGCATAACGGACCAGGAGGCCGCGGCTATTGAGGGCTTCCCCGAAGAACTCAAGCTCCAGCTCCTCCACATGATCCTCGGCCATCACGGCCAGCTGGAATTCGGCTCCCCCAAGCTCCCCATGACCAAGGAGGCCATATTCCTCCATATGCTTGACGACCTCGACGCAAAGCTCACAGGAATCTGCTCGATCATTGATGCAACCCCTGAGGAAGAACCGTTTTCTGCGTTTTCGAGCATCTACAACCGGCACCTGTATACGAGGATCTACCAGGAAGAGGAATGATGAGATGAAACAGTCGAAGGCAGGAAACGTCCGCTGAAGACTTTCCTATAAAGGAGACCCACGTATAACCTCATGGCAATAGTATAACAGCACGAAAAATTTGACCCGAACAAATGATATATCCGGGCAGGGACAAGCAAATTGCTTGTCCCTGCCCGGATATATCATTTGTTCGGGTAAGTTTTTCCTCGTCTGCCTTAACCGCTCTTCCAGGTTATTTCAAGGTCTCTAGAGACACCGATCACCCGCCCCAGCCGGCAAGCCGTGCCCAGAGCTGCCAGGCGGCATAGGCCTTGAGGTTGCCGTTCAGTGCCTGGGAATGTGCCGCAGAACAGTCGTACCAGTCAACACCCAGGGTATGGACTGCCTGCCACTCCAAGGCCCAGTTGGCATCCTGTATGCCATCTTCGTTGCTGTCATAATCGCAGTTGTCATTGGGGACCTTATCACCGAAGTAGGCCCCGTCAGGGTTATAGGACTCGATGTCGGCAAAATCATAGAGAATCTTGTCATTGTCCCTGCAGTACACGCGTATCTGCTCGTTGCGCTCATGCAGATTATCGGTGAGCCCCGAGCCGTCCAGGTGGCCGGTCATATACACGAATTTCACATGAGGATAATCAGCTTCCAGACCACTCATGAGACCCAGGTAGGTGTCGATGTCCGCCTCGGACGCCGACGAGACCTGTCCGCACCATGACCAGATGATTACATTGATGTCCGCATGCGAATCCAGATAGGTCCTCGTGGCGCTTGCCCAGGCCGTACGGTTGGGGTTGCCTAGATCGCTCGCCCCCGAGAAGGGCGTGTCGCGCAGATCAAGCGCCCCGCCGGTTCCGCCGCTGTCAATAGCATAGAGGTCGCCTTTCCATGAAGAGAGGCCCACCATACCCGTGGTGAGCTGGCTTCCGTGAGATGTATGGCCGTAGGCGATGTGCAGGTCCTGTTTAGCCACGGTGATCCACTGCTCGGGGATGGTATCGATCCTGGCATTGGTATGATCGATGATCACGGCACCTGTCACGGGGGTCAAGTTGATATGGCTGGGTGTGGCCGACACCTCACTCGATTCTTCGCTTTCTCCACTGTCGTTTGAAGCGGTTACGATATAATAGTAGGGGGTGTCATTCGTCAGACCTTTATGAACATACGGCTTTGTAACATTCGAGATCTTTGTGCCTGTTGCCTTGGTGACGCCGGGGGTAGTCGACCAGTATAGGTGGTATGACGTGGCACCGGTCACGGCATTCCAGCTCAGGGTATTCTGAGCGTCCCCGGCCGATGCACTCAAGCCTTCGGGCCTTGCAGGGACCACGGGTTCCGCCGTGCCGTCATGACTGCCCGAACCATTGCAACCCGATGCAGTGATACCCAGGATCATCAGGCATATTGCCAGAAAGGCAGTGGCATAGCGATGTGATATCATCATGGTTTCTCCTCCTTTTCAGGCCGATTGCATTACAGATACCATGTACTTAACGCTTCTGACTAGGAATGCTTGAATGAACTCTTCATTGATTACAAACCTGAAACAATATCAAGCAAAAAGAACTATCAAACCGGTAAAGCCCCCTCCCGCCACCATCCGCCTTGACCTCATAGGTGCCCTCTGGTAAAGCTCTGTGCATGGATTTATCCCTCATCGAGAATGCAGCCGATCTGCTTATCAGAGCAAAGCACGCAGTGGTTCTCACCGGTGCGGGGATATCGACCGAATCCGGAGTTCCTGACTTCAGGTCTCCGGGTGGCATCTGGGAGCGTTATGACCCCACCCTCTTCTTTTTTGCCCGCTTTATGGCTGAACCGGATGTGGTCTGGAAATGCCTTATAGAGATGAATACATCGGGCGCGCTTTCCTTGTGGGATGCAAAACCGAACAAAGGCCATATGGCCCTTTCGGCCCTGGAGCATATGGGGATCGTCAAGGTGGTCATCACCCAGAATATCGACAACCTCCACCAGAAGGCGGGCAGTCGGAATGTCATCGAATTCCACGGGAACATGCTCGTTTTCAAATGCATGAAGTGCCAGAGAAAATACGGGTATGAACAGCTTTTGGAGATCATCGCAGGCGGCACGACCCTGCCTCCTTTGTGCGAATGCGGAGGCCTCCTGAAACCGGACGCGGTTTTTTTCGGAGAGGCCATCCCGCAAGAGGCCCTGAAAGATTCCTTCAAGCATGCCCAGGAATGCGATGTGATGCTTGTCATCGGCACCTCGGCACAGATCGAACCGGCAGCGTCACTGCCCATTGTGGCCAAGGGCATGCACTCCATGTTCAGAGGCATGGGAAGCCTCGTCCCCAAGAGCACCTGCTATGTCATAGAAATCAACCGGGAGCCCACCCCCCTGTCAAGAGAGGTCTCGGACTTCCTTATCCAGGGCAGTGCAGGTGAAATCCTCTCGTGCATTATCGAGAGGATTAAGGAAAAGAGAAAGTAACATGGCTATATCGGGCAAAACGTGTGTATACACCATCCTCGCTCACCCGTCGACCCATGTGACGGCCCCCTTCATCTACAACCATATCTTTGATGCCATGAACCTCGACATGGTCTACATAAGCCACGACATCATACCGGAGGCCATTGGGGATACCCTCAAGTCATTCTCGGGATGGAGGAACCTCAAGGGATTCAATGTAACCATACCCCACAAGGAGAGCGTCGCAAAACTGGTGAACAGCCTGTGCAGGGTTTCCAGCCGGATAGGTGCCGTGAACACGGTTGTGCGGGACAAGGACGGCCGGTTTTCCGGCTACAACACGGACGGTCTCGGCGCCGTGAAGGCGCTGGGAGAAGTCCGGGGTGATACATGCCTAATGATCGGGGCAGGGGGTGCCGCCCGCTCTATCGTGGATGCCCTCCTGGATCACGGGGCAAAGAAAGTGCTCATCATGAATCGTTCGCCTGAAAGCGCCCGGAGCCTGTGCGCCCTTTTCAGCAGCAGCCTGGTAGGCATCTACACAGACGAGCCCCTCAAGGATGTGGGTGTGGTGGTGCAGGCAACCCCGGTCTCGGATCGAATCCCCCTGGGGCTCGACCTTTCGGAATTTGCCCCGGGAACGCGCATCTTAGAGACAATCATGCGGCCTACGGCACTGTCCGAGGAGGCAGGTCGCCACAAGCTCGATCTTATAAGCGGCCATGCCATGCTCTATCACCAGACAGGCAGAAACTTCGAACTCCTCACGGGAATCGGACTCCCCGGCGAATACCTGGATGCAGCCTTTGCATCCATCGGGTATGGCCTGCCATGAGGGTTTACCTTACCTGTCCAAAACGAAAAGGACGGCCCAAAGTCGCCTTGGAGGTCTGCAAGGCATGCAGGCATAACAAGACATGCCAGCAGTTCCTCATGTACAGGCATCCGACCCTTTTTGCCGATATGGGAAAATCTTCAGGAAATGCAATTTCTTGACAGTATACACCAATGGAACTATGTTAATTTCATATGCCGTATAAAGAAATCCTCATTTATCCCGAGCCGGAGTTGAAGGCCAAGGCCGATACAATAGAGAACATCGACCTTGAAATCGTGAACCTGGCGGACGACATGGTTGAGACCATGTACAAAGCGCCCGGAGTTGGCCTAGCAGCCCCCCAGGTCGGCTGTTCCAAGCGGCTCATTCTTGTGGACCCGACTGCCAAAAAGGGTTCGGACAGCCTCCTGATCATGGTGAACCCTGTCATTATAGAAAGTGAAGGCATTGCGGAAGACAGTGAAATGTGCCTGAGTGTTCCGGAGATCTCGGTGAACGTGAAGAGGGCCGAGAGGATCCTGGTCAAGGGTGTCGACCTCAAGGGCAAAGAGGTCCACATAGAGGCTGAAGGGTTCCTGGCAAGGATATTCCAGCATGAAATAGACCACCTCGACGGAAAGGTCATTCTGGAGTATGCATCTACACTCAAAAGGGCCATATATTTGAAGAAGAGGAAAAAGGGTAAGCTATGAGACTTGCCTTCATGGGCACACCTGAATTTGCCGTGCCTACCCTTGCGGCCCTGGCGGAATCAACCCATGAAGTCGCCTTCGTGATCACCCAGCCGGACAAACCAAAAGGCCGGGGCATGCATATCCAGAGCCCTCCCGTAAAAGTACTTGCCCAAGAGAAAGGTATCGAGATATTTCAGCCCCCGTCCCTCAAAGACAACTCTGAAATAAGGGATCTGTTTTCGTCCTCCGGGCTCGATACGGTGGTCGTTGTGGCATACGGAAAGATGATCCCCTCTGATATGCTTACCGTTCCGGCAAGAGGCTTTATCAATATCCATGCATCACTCCTGCCCGAGCTGAGGGGGGCCTCCCCCATCAACCGGGCCATCATGGCCGGATACAAGAGCACCGGCATCAGTATCATGCAGATTGATGAAGGTATGGACTCCGGACCCATATTTCTCCAGGAGCGCGTTCCCATACTCGACACTGATGACGCCGAATCCCTCTCTGAAAGGCTGAGCGCACTCGGGGCGGAGAAGCTGCTTGAGACGCTTGACCTGCTGGAAGACGGGTCAGCGAAGGCCGTCACCCAGGATCATACCCGGGCGACCTATGCGCCGCTCCTTACCAAGGAAGACGGAAAGATTGACTGGGCCAGAGATCCCAAGACCATACACGACATGATCCGAGCGCTCGTTCCCTGGCCATGCGGCTACACATATCTCCAGGGGAAAATGCTCAAGATCATGAGCGGGTCTTACGAAATGGATGATCATGGCATCATGCCCGGAACGCTCTTGAGGCAGCGTTCCGGGGTCAAGATAGCGTGCGCGGGGGGATATATCATCCCGAAGACCCTTCAGATCGAGGGGAAAAAGTCTCTGGATGCCGCGGCATTTTCCTGCGGACTGAAGACTGATAGAATGGTACTGGGGACATAAGGAACCGCTATGATCATTGCACCATCTATTCTTTCGGCCGATTTTTCAAACCTGGGAAGGGATATTTCCGCGGTTGTGGACGCCGGGGCCCAGTGGATACATGTGGATGTCATGGACGGCGTCTTTGTCCCGAATATCAGCATAGGCCCGGTCGTCCTGAAAAGCATCAGGAAGACGACTCCGGCGTTCCTTGACTGTCACCTCATGATCATCGATCCGGAACGGTATATAGACGAATTTGCAAATGCAGGAGCCGACGGCATCACCGTCCAGGCGGAGGCAACCAGGCACCTCCAGCGCAGCCTGACCATGATCAGGGAACGGGGTCTTAAGTCAGGCGTTGCATTGAATCCCTCGACCCCTTTGGAAACGATCAAGTACTGCCTGGATGTACTCGACCTGGTCCTTGTCATGAGTGTGAACCCAGGGTTTGGCGGGCAGAAATTCATCGATGCGGTGATGCCGAAAATCGCTGATGCGAAAACCATGATATCGGGTAGGCCGATTCAACTGCAGGTGGATGGCGGGATAAGCAAGGATAACCTGGCCGAGCTCGCGCGGATGGGTGTAGATAATGTGGTGGCGGGATCCAGTATCTTCGGCACGGATGATCCCGGGAAAACTGTAAAGGAGATGTTATACATTGTATCCTCAGTCTCAGATTAAACTTGTTGTATCCGTCGTGTTTCTTGGCGTCATCTTTGGGTGCGCACATGCCCCTGTTATGGAAGAACCTCCCTATGATACCATAACGGACAAGAACCTCATCATGATCCTCGCACGCTATGAGGAAAACAACGGTGACTGGTCAAAGGCACTCGAACTTTATTCCAAAGTCGATGATCCTTATGCCATGCTTGCAAAGGCCAGGATATACTTTATCCTCGAAGACAGCACAAAAGCCCTTTCCACCCTCCAGAAGGTCATCGATGAGGGGACATACCTCGGCGATGCGCTCGAGATGAGGACAAGGGTCTATGCCAAGGACGGCAACTGGATCCTGGCTATTCAGGACACGGAGGCCCTGATAGAAAAATATCCCGATAATATCCAGATCAGGCTGTTCCTCGCCAATCTCAGGATTATCACCGGCGACTTCAAACAGGCCCAGGCGATCCTCAAAAAACTGCTTGGGAAAAGTGACGACAGCGTTATATATTATACGATCTCCAAGGCCTGTATGGGTGCCCGGGATTTTAACTGCGCAAAGAATAATCTGAAAAAGGCCATCGAAGCCAGGCCTGATTTCGTACCCGCGTACATCGATCTCGCCAGGCTTCAGAACCTCCTGGGTGAAGGGGCAAATGCGGAAGAAACCTATCGTAAACTTCTCGATGTGGACCCTTTTTCCATTGAGGCTCATCTGGCTCTGACCGACTATTATATCGACCACAAACGCTACAAGGACGCCATCATCCATCTGAAGACCCTCATGGAGGTGAATCCTGAAGGGCTTCTCCTGCGAAAGCTCATTATCCTCGAACTCCAGGAAGGCATGTTTGAAGACGCATTGACACTCATCAAAGAGCTCAAGGATATAACCGACGACGACAGGTACTACCTTGCACTTGGTTATGCCGGGCTTGAAAGGTATGAAGACGCACTGGGCGCGCTCAAGGAGATACCGGTCACCGGGAGACTGGGGTGTGACATAACCATGCTCAAGTCAGCCATCTTCAAGAGCATGAATCAGCCTGAACAGGCTGTGGAGCTTTTGGAATCGGCCTGGAAAAACTACTCGAACCTCGGCACCTGCAACGAAATGGGTTATCAGCTCGCCACCGAACTGGATACCATGGGCAGGAGGGATGAAGGTCTTAAAATTGCCGAAGCCCTTCTGGAAAAGGACCCTCAAGACCCCATAGCACTGAACTTTATAGGGTATGTATGGGCGGACCGGGGGGAAAACCTGGAAAAGGCCTACTCCATGATCAAAACAGCCCTTGAGATGAAGCCCGATGACCCGTTCATCCTCGACTCCATGGCCTGGGTTCTGTTCAAGATGGGAAAGCCTGCCGAGGCACTTATCAAGTTGGAAAAGGCATTGAAGACCCTGAAAGACGACCCCATTGTGAACGAGCACATGGGGGACATCCTCAAGAGCCTCGGACAGGCAGACAAGGCGCTGGATTATTACCTCAAGTCGTCAATCCTCAATCGGTCGGCGAACAACTCCTTAAAGGAAAAGATCAACAAGCTCATCAAGCCAGACAGAAAAGAGGATGACGATCTCAGGGAAAGGGTTGTTCCATGAGCAATGAAGCCAGGGTCGGGATATTTATAGTAATCATACTATTCATATTTTTTGCCCTCTCGGTGAAGATAGGGGAATTGGACCTGACCAAGAAAGGGACCTACCCCATAACCATGGTATTCCCCACCGTTGAGGGTCTCAAGGTATCCTCGATACTCGAAATGGCAGGGGTGCAGGTGGGAAAAGTTACCGGGATATCCCTGAGCAAAGACTACTCTGCAGTAGTTTCCGCCGAACTTGAAGAGGACATCAAGCTACCCATTGACAGCACGGCATCCATCGGGACAAAGGGAGTGCTGGGTGACAAGATAATCGTCCTTTCCCCGGGCGTTTCCAAGAACCTTATCACCCCGGGAGGGAACCTGGCCAGGACGAAGGTACCGCCTTCCATGGATACCCTCCTCATACAGGTCGGCGAGCTTGCGCGGAACCTCACGGAATTGAGCGGGTCGCTCAACGAGGCCTTCGGCGATCCCGAGATCATGAGGGATATCGTTGTCAACCTCCGCGACCTGAGTGCGAACACCTCATCACTTGTAGCGGACAACAAGGAAAACATCTCGGACATCCTCATGAATATGAATGACCTGACTGCAAACTTCGCCGTGGTATCCCATAACCTCATAGGCACGAGCAAAAATATCGATGACATGGTCGCCACCATAAGTTCAGGGCAGGGCTCGCTCGGAAAGCTGGTAACTGACGAGACACTCTACGATTCCATGGTGGACTTCATGGAATCGGCCCAGATATTGATGGATCGCATGAATGGAAACGGTACCCTGGGCATGCTCATGAATGACAACACCCTCTATTACGACCTCGCCGAGACAACCAAAAATCTCAAGGTTATCACGGATGAGATCGCATCAGGCAGGGGGACCATCGGACATCTCATAAAAGATGACGAACTCTATATGAGTCTCAAGGAGACCCTCCAGAGTGCAAACAGAGCGGCCCAGGGAATCGAGGAACAAACACCGATCACAGTCATGGGGACGATCCTGGGCCTCGTGTGGTAGCGTAATGACACCCAGGCTGGTTTTACTGTGCTTGAGTTTCATCCTTTTCACTTCCTCTCCTGCAACAACGCCGGCATATGCCGCCCAGGTCGATGCAGACCCGCTGTTCTCCTATGAATCGCAAGACCATGAATATACGTTCCATGGATTCGGAGAGGTCCTCGAGTTCTCTGATAAAATAAGCGCAGTCAGGCCCTTTTACTATAAGGATAAAACTACCTCCGAGGTGTATATCCTCTATCCGCTCGGGCGGTTTTCCCGGGACCGCGGCATGTTCTTCCCCTTTTACAGATATACCGAAGAAGATGACCAGGACCATACAGAACTCTTCCCCGTATTCTACGGGAAATATAAGGATACCTCCTACTGGGGTATATTCCCAGTCTATGGCACCATGTATCACCGGTTCGGGTACGAAAGGGCCCGCTTTGCGCTGCTGCCCATCTATGCAGATACACAGATCGATGAACAGACCACCTACACGGTTCTCTGGCCCATATTCTCCTACAGCAGGGACAGGCTTTTCAGGATCTTTCCCCTTTATGGGTGGAAGAAAACCCAGGACTCGACATCTCAATATGTTCTCTGGCCGTTCATCCAGCACTCAAGAGGCCCTGGCGAAAAAAAAATGGATGCCGTCCTGCCCCTGTTCAGTTATGACAGGGGGCCGACACACCGGAATATCTCCGTATTGTGGCCGCTTTTCACCTATAATACAGACAGCGCTGCCAAGCATGAAAGCGCTGACTTCCCCTGGCCATTCATACGCGTAGCATCAGGGGCATACGAGGAAACAAAGGTATTCCCGTTTTACTGGACCAATACGGACGGCAAGACCTATTCAAAGACGCACATCCTCTGGCCCCTGTGGTCCAAGAGGTCCTGGCACTACGAAGATACCATGACCGAAGAGGAAAATACCGCCGTCCTCCTCGTCAATTGGTTTACGAAGAAGACAAGCCGGGATGGCCAGACATCGAAGAGCCTCTACCTCTGGCCTTTTCTCCATTCCGCAAGTGATGGCGAGCGGAGCGAATGGCACTTTCCGTGCATCTTTCCGCTCTTTTTCGATGACGGATTTTCACGTGTCTGGGGCCCCATACTCAGTATTGCCCAAGGGTCCTCGGATCGATCATCGTCCGAGCTGAGCATCCTATGGCGCACCATATTCCTGGAAGAAAAAGGCAATACCCGGAAGTTTTCCCTGTCATTGCTCTTTTCCGCAACCAGGGCGCCTGAATATCGCCAGTGGGGATTCCTCGGCAACCTCCTGAGTTTCAGGGAGGAGTTAACAAACACACCATCAGCTATGGGTGAGTAAGATAACCCCCATGTATACCTGCACAAAGACCCTTGATAAACAACCTGAAAATCTGGCCCGATCAAGGTATTCTCTTCAACTTCAGAACTTTCCAGCGGGGTATGCTGAAATCTTCAGATAGTACTTTTACCCCAAAAAACTCTTCCATCACCTCCATGAGAGACTGCCACCGGCTTCAGGAGTTATGGTGTTACCACCATATTATGGTCTGATACCCTCTGGCCACAAGGGGGATACGACGCATCTCAGGCGCATCTTCATTATCTTTAATAGAAAAAATCAAAATATTACTTATAGGTTAGTGTATCTACGCATCCGCCAAACAACCTGGCACAGTTTTCGCTTAATGTAAATTAATCGTATGGAAAACCAAGGGGGTATTAGTACATGAGTACATACCAGTACAACCAAGAGGCACTCAAAAATCTGAAGATTGAAGACACGAGCCTTCTGGACAGTCTCGTGGACTTCGAGTCGGCCCGTGAAGCACATCTCAAGAAGGACCATGCAAAAATCGACAAACGCATGTCTCTCACGGAAGCGATCACCACTTACGTGAAAGACGGGGACATCATGACCGATGCAGGGTTCGCCTATGTCAGGACTCCCCATCAGGCCTACTGGGAGATTATGCGCCATGACATTAAGGACCTTCAGTGCATAGCGGCACCCAACACAAACCACAGCTTCCTCATCTTCAACAACAACTGCAAATACTCGCACAATTCATATACCGGCGTCGAAATGCGGGGCATCGACCGGAACTACGATCGCATGCTCAGGGCAGGCAGGGTGAAGATCCTCTCCGAGTGGAGCCATGGCGCTGTGGCACTGGGACTCAAGGCGGCCCAGCTTGGTGTTCCGGGACTTTTCAGCAAACAGATGCTTGGATCGGACATGGTAAAATACAATCCATATGTCCATGTCGTGCAGAACCCCATGAAGAAAGACCCGGACCCGGTTCTCTTCATCCCGGCGCTCTACCCGGATGTCACCATCATCCACTGCCAGGTGGCGGACAAATATGGCAATGGCTGGATCTACGGACCATCCGTCAACGACGTGGCCACTGCGGCTGCGGCCCGCAAGGTCATCATCACGGCTGAAGAAATCGTGCCCGAGTCTGAAATCAGGAACCGCCAGGGGACCAAAATCCCGTTCTTCTACGCCGACGCTGTGGTGGAGCTGCCCTTCGGTGCCGTTCCCGGCAACATGCCAGGATACTACTACTGGTCCCGCCAGTGGTGGGAGAAGCTCATCAGGTTCGGCTGCGCCAGCGACGAGAACCTCAAAATATTCTTCGACGAATGGGTCCACGGCGTGAAGGACCAGTTCGATTTCGTGGACAAGCTGGGCGGGGCAAAGTGGATCGCCGAGGCCAGGATACAGACCAAGGCGGCCGAGGGCGACCACGAGGACATCGACTTCTCTTATGATGAATTCACCAAGACCCACGACCCTGGGCGCTATTACTAAGGACTGGAGGAAACAATGAAAGACCTGAACGCACCTGCAAATCCCCTGGAGATGCTTGCATACATCCTTGCACAGCAGATCCACGATCATAAAGTCGTCTATATAGGCACCGGCATCCCTATGATAGCAGGGATACTGGCACATAAGACCCATGCACCGAACATCACCATGGTCTACGAGTCCGGCGGCCAGGACCCGCTCCCGAAAGACCTTCCCTGGTCAGTGGGTTGTCCCTTCACGTGGCGCAAGGCTCCAGTGGTCATGGAAATGGCCTACTCCTTTGCCCAGTGCTACAACGGGTACGTGGACATCGCCTTCCTGGGCTTCGCTCAGGTGGACATGTATGGCAACGTGAACACCCACCAGATAGGCAAGGACGTTCTGCACCCCACCGTGCGTATGACCGGCTCCGGCGGCAACAACGACCTGTCCTCCCTGGCAGAGGAAGTGGTCCTCGTGGGGGTACAGACCCCGGACAAGTTCGTCAAGGAAGTCGACTTCATGACCTCGGTGGGCCACCTCACCGGCGAGAATTCACGCAAAGAAGCAGGCCTCGTGGGCAAGGGCCCCATCGCCGTGATCTCCCAGTGCGGGGAGTTCGACTTCGATCCGGTTACCAAACGCATGAGGGTGAAGTCCCTGATGCCCGGGTGGTCCTTTGACTTCACCCAGCAGTTCACGGGCTTCGAACTCCTGAAACCGGAAGGCGATATCCCCCAGACCCCGGTGATCCCTGACGACATACTCAAGCTCCTGCGGACCGAGGTTGATCCACGGGGCGTGTTCACCACCATGCCCACTGCTTAGAGAATAAGGGGGCGGCTCCTCATCGGACGCTGCCCTGTCCATATATAGCTTTTAGCCACCCTACACGAGCGCCGGACAATCCGAGGATGGGTTGTCCGGCGCAGCAGTTTTTATCCAAGACACCTCTGCATGTACTCCTCAATACAACTTACAGAAAAGAATTGCCCTTCAGCCCCGGATTTTGCGTTTGAAGGGGGTTACAAATTGATCCGTTGAAATCTGTGATCTCTGGTATATCAGAACTCGACGAACCGGTCCTTCTTGGCTCCGCAGACCGGGCACTCCTCTGGCAGAACCCCGTCGGAGACGTAGCCGCAGATATCGCAGACATAGTAGGTGGTCTGCCGCTCTTCCAGGACATGGTCCATGGCCTCCTTGTAGAGTTTGGCATGGATCTCCTCCACGTCCCGGGACTGGCTGAAGTAGAGGGATGCAGCCCTGTCGCCCTGCTCCTCGGCGAGCTTGATGAACGAGTCATAAGCCACACCTGCCACCTTGGTCTCGGACTCGAAACTCTCTGCAAGGTTCTCCTCGGTGCTCTTGATCTCCTTGAGGAGCCGCAATGCCCTTTTCCCGTGAAGTTCCTCTGAAAAGGCTATGACCCTGAACAGTTTGGCCAGTTGCGGATAACCTTCCTGGTCCGCCTTTTCAGCAAATACCTTGAGCCTCAGGTGGGCCTTGGCCTCACCGGTGAACGCCTGATGCAGAACGCTCCTGAGCTTGTCATCCATAGCAGACTCCTCTCATGGAATTCTCTTTATTATCAGCCAATCCTTTATAATTCATAATAACATCATTATCGATATCATTCCTTATGCCGAGCCGGGTCAGACAGAAGTCATATCTGACAGGGTCAGAAGGCATGATCTTCCTGAACGATTCGGTGATATCGCACGCAGTCCTGAGGTCCGCCTGTTTACGCCTGGTAAGGCCAAGGTCCAGGCTTATCCTGTGCATGTGAACATCCAGGGGAACGATGAGCTTGGAAGGCGCTATATTATCCCATCCACCCGGATCTACGGAATCTCTTCTGACCATCCACCGAAGAAAGAGATGGAGTCTTTTGCATGCGCTGTTTTTTTCAGGACAGGGGAGAAGGCTGTTTTTCTTGTTAACAAGGTGATGCCTAATCCGGCTGACAAAGCCTTCAAGAGCACCCGTGACATCATCATCTGCGGGGTCGTAAAAATGCAGAAAACATTTCTCAAGGGATCCATAAACATGGATGACCTTCTGAATGGCCAAAAGGAATTCCGTAATCTCTTGTCCTGTAGTAAAGCGATGCTTGAAACCGGAGAACTGTCGAATGAGGGATGCCCGGGATGATCCCTCAAGGAAATCCCTGGGAGACAGAGACATGGTATTGAGTATTAATGTTATACTCTTCAGTATCTGGGCAACCCTTCCATATGCCAGGGAAGACGAAATGATGCCGACTATCTCGCGGTCTTGAGGATCAGAATACCCATGAAGGAACTCAAGCGGGTCCGGGTGGATGAATTCAGGTCTGTTGTAGGTAGCATGAAGTCCATCGAGAAATCTTTTCTTCTTGGCTAACGGTGATCTCATGCCTTCACATGCTTCCTTCTTGTTTAAAACCGGGCAGGCTTTTTTAAGCCTGCCCGGTTTGGTGCAAATGCGCAGGTTAAACCCCCATCACCCTTTTCTTCAGGGCACGTGGATGGACCTATTCGGGTGAGAACTCGCTCTTCTCGGCCCCGCATACCGGACAGGTCCAGTCGTCCGGCAGGTTCTCGAATGCCGTGCCCGCCGGGATATTCCCATCCGGATCACCTTTTTCCGGATCATAGATATACCCACATACTCCACACACATATTTCTTCATAATAACCTCCGTTGATTTTCTGCAGTATAGCTTTACTTCTTCATATCGCCCTTACGATGATAGAACGGTGCCACGCTGCTATGCCGACTTTTTAAGTCGCTCTGCCACTGCCTCGCCGAGATCAAAGCACTTGAGCAGGGCCTCCTTGTCAGGCACATACCTGGCCCTGATGGGCTCACTTACCGGATCCAGTTTCATCTCCAAGAGGATATCGTGAACCTGCTTGGCCGACTCGCCGCTCCACCCGTAAGAACCGAAGGCGGCACCCATGAGATTCATGGGCCTTAACCCCTTGAGGTATGTAAGGACATCCGCCATGGCAGGCAGCAGATTATTGTTGAGCGTTGGCGATCCGACAATGAGCGCTCCGGCTTCCAGGACCTCATAGGCCACATCGCTGCGGTGGCATGAATCCATGGACATCACCTTTACCCGTGCACCCCCTCCTGCCCGAAGACCCTCCTCAATTGCCCTGGCCATAAGCTCGGTGCTGTGCCACATGGTCTGATATACGATAACGGCCTTGTCGGTGGGCTTCTGCTGTGCCCATCTCTTGTACAGGCTCAATATCCAGGGTAGGTCCTTCCTCCAGACAGGGCCGTGATCCGGCGCCACGATCCGGATGTCCAGGCCTGAGGCGGCAACCTTGTCCAGGAGTTTCAGGATGAGCGCCGAATAGGGGAGCAGGATGTTCCCATAATAGGTGGCTGATTCATACTCTATGGTATCCTTATTGATTTCATCGGCAAACCGCTCGCTAGACGCCAGATGCATCCCGAAGGCGTCTTGGGAAAAGAGGAGCTTATCCTCATGCAGATAGCTGAACATGCTGTCGGGCCAATGCAGCATCCGTGTTTCCATAAAGGTGATGTTCTTATCTCCGAGGCTGAGTTTTTCCCCGTCCTTGACCGCTATGATATCATCATCTATGGCAAAGTGGTCATGGAGCGCCTTGACTCCCATCTGCGAGGCGAAGACCTTCTCGGGACTGACCTCTTTTATTACCTGGCCAAGGCAGCCCGTATGATCCATCTCGGAATGATCGGAGATGATGTAGTCGATCTCTTTCGGGTCAATAAGCTCTGCTATCCGGGCAAGCATCTCATCCTTGAACGGGGCCTTGACCGTGTCAATGAGCGTTACCTTCTCCGCAAGAATGAGATAGGCATTGTAGGTGCTGCCGCGCTTGGTCGTATAGCCATGGAAATCCCGTATGTTCCAATCGATTGCACCCACCCAGTATACCCTGTCGCTGATTTGAACTGGCTTGAAGATATTGGACACCATCTACTCCTTTGTCTTAGAGTCTCAACCCCAACCGTGATCTCTTTTTACTACCATAAAATGCATGGCACGAGGAATATGTATCCTGCACCCTGCCCATCATCGTCGGAGGAGCCCCCTTATGCCTTCCAGAGCCCATGAAGATTGCAGTACTCCCGGGCCGAAACATGCGCGGCATCGATACAGAACTCTGCTTCAGGGGCATCTCCGGGCTTCAGGAACTTTCTATATGCAATGCCGTCTGCGATGAGCTCTATCCATTCTATATAGTGCTTCTCTTCCATCGGATGGGCGACACCACCCACCTTAACCTTGTATCCACTGGCAGTCTTCTCTATTACCGGGACATGCTTTTCCTTGGCAGCGTCGACAGTGTTTTCCTTAAAGAGCTTCATTGGCTGACCGCAGCATACAAGTTCACCTTTGCCGTCATGAACCACCTCGACAATATTCCCGCAAATCTCACACTTATATACCTCTAGCCTGTTTGTCATGATTCAGTCCTCCTCATTTTTATTAATAATTATTATCGTTAATCTTAGTTTCCCGCACCTTCCCTGTCAAGGTCAATTAAAGATAAAAGCAATAATTATTATAATACTATATTTTAAAAAGAAGCAATCCCGGAGCGCCTCACGTATGATGATCCTGCGATATTCCTCCCCATAAGTGCCCTCATGAATCTTCTTCACCTTGAATACCGATCCAAATCGGCTTGGAGACAAGTTTCATGGGCTAACTGCCTTATAAATTTGCATATTGACAGGGGGGTCTTTGGCTGTTAATAAAGACATCCGTCATACTGCCGAAGTGGTGGAATTGGCAGACACGCCATCTTGAGGGGGTGGTGGGTAACTCCCGTCCGGGTTCAAATCCCGGCTTCGGCACCATTTGAATAATATTCTACTTAACAGAGTAGATACTGAATACAAGAAAGAGAGTAAGCATCCATGTCAAGACGTTGTGATATTTGTGGAAAAGGTTCTCAGACAGGGCATAATGTATCTCACGCCCAGAACAAGTCAAAGAAAGTGTGGCTTCCCAATCTCCAGAATGTCCGCGTGGAGACCCCGCAGGGCGTCAAGAGCTTGAGGGTATGCACGCAGTGCATAAAATCCAATAAGATACGGAAACACGCCGCCTGACATAAGTCATACCCCCGCTCTTCCCGTCTGAATCTTTCTCCTGACATGACAGCCTCATACGCATGAGGTCTGTCATGTGCTGCATGCATCTGAAATCCGGATAGTACAATTGAAATATCCTATGAATGATCCACGCATTTCAAGAAGCCCGAAGCATACAACTCGCAGTGATCATGGATTTGTTTTCAATACGTCCGCTAACCCCAGTGATCTCAATAGCATTTCGATGGCCGGCAATTTCAGCATTCCTCAAAGGCATTAAGATCGCCGGGTTTAACTGATAAGGTCTTAACACCCCTTCAAACGTAAGCTCCAGGTCAACACGCCCGCGAAAGCAATGACCGGGATAATTCAGTATTCACCTTTTGAAGAATACATGCTAATGAGGAATTCCAGAATATACAAACTGATATGCCATGCGGAGTTGTGTAATGATCTACAGATATCTCGCGATTGCAACGCTCCTGGTGATCCTCATGGGATGCGCTGCAACCCCTCCCCCGCGCCCCATGGTTGACGACACGGCATTCTTCCTGGGCCGCTTCGACAAGGTATGGGATGTGACACTGAAGATATTAGAGAAGAAATCACTGACCATCAAAGACATCAACAAGGAAAAGGGCGAAATAGTCACCAAATTTGCAAATTATTCAGTAGGCACCCGTGCGCACCAGGATCTTCAGAATATCGCTGAAAAACCTGATCTGCGGCTTGGGCTCTATACCCAGGTAGGCTACTCATTCACCATAAGGATTACCCCAATCAATGACATGAGCACGCAGGTCAAGGTCATTGCCAATATCGAGGCCTATGATAAAAACGCTACCCAGAAGTGGCACAAGTGCCCATCTAAAAATATCTTGGAACGGGAACTATTGGAGAAAATCAAGGCTTCTCTTTAGAAAAATATGCACTCTGCCATGCGTTGCCAGGCGAAAAGCTGAGTAGTCCTATACCCGCTCAATCCTCGCCACCCCTTTGAGTTTCCTGATCTCTGTCGCAATCTTTTCCAGTTCATGGAGATCTTTTACCAGGACCCTGAAAACGCACTTGGAATGTCCATCAGGCAACGAGGTTGCATTCAGCTTGGTAATATTGACATTTTTAAGCCCGAGGATTGCGGTGATGGACCCCAGCATGCCGGGTTTGTCCTCGCAAATGACTGAAAACTCTATCTCATGACTTTCACTGATGCCTGAATCCCATTCCACCGGGATCAACCGCTGGGCATCTATTTCATCGGCATATGGACAGTTCATCCTGTGAACCGTGATCCCCTTGCCACGCGTTATAAAACCTATTATCTCATCGCCGGGTATGGGCCTGCAGCACCTGGCATAGCGGACAAGCAGGTTCTCAACCCCTTTGACCACGACACTGGAGCCTACCTGCTTCTTCTTCGGGGCCGCCTCCTTATGCTCTTTCTTCTGTTCTTCAGGCATAACCTTGTGGATGACCTGATTGACCGAGGTCCTCCCGAACCCTATGGAGGCGTAAAGATCCTCTCCCGTCTTGAAGGAGAATTCCTTGGCGAGATGCTCAAGGTCGATATCTTTTGAAAGATGCAGGCTCTTGAATTTTTTCTCCAGCATCTCTTTTCCAAGGGAGATGCTCTGCTCGCGTTCTTGTGTTCTCAGCCATGTCTGGATCTTGTTTCGAGCCCTGGAGGTCTTGGCTATCCTCAACCAGTCCTTGCTTGGATGCTGCTTCGGGGACCGGAGGATCTCTATGACATCCCCGCTTTTCAGCTCATAGTTCAGCTTTACTATCTGTCCGTTAACCTTGGCCCCGGAGCACTGGTTCCCGAGCTGCGTATGTACGCTGTACGCAAAATCGAGGGGGGTCGCTCCCAAGGGGAACTGGAGCACTTCGCCCCGGGGGGTAAATACAAATACATCTTCAGGGTAGAGGTCGAGCTTGACACTCTGAAGGAACTCATGAGGGTCCTTGAGCTCCTTTTGTGATTCAAGCAAACGCCTGAGCCATGAAAGCTCATGTCCCTGCTGATCCCTGGGCCTGGGCTGGTCCTTCATCTTGGAGTAATCTTTGTACAGCCAGTGGGCTGCGATCCCCTCATTGGCAATGAAATCCATCTCAAAGGTCCTGATCTGGATCTCGATCCGCTCGCCGTCGGGTCCGAACACCGTAGTGTGAAGTGATTGATATTTATTCGGCTTGGGCATGGCTATGAAGTCTTTTATCCTTTGCTGGATAGGCTTCCACATGGAGTGAATAATCCCGAGTGTTTCATAGCACTCCCCCACCGTGGTTACGAGAACCCGCACGCCGAGCACATCATAGATATTCTCTAACGAAATACCCTGCCTTTTCAGCTTCTGATAAACGCTGTAGATGTGTTTAATCCTGCCTTTGAGCTCCGCCTTAATGCCCGCCTCATTGATTTTCACCAGGATCTGGGCAATGACTTCTTTTATAAATTCATCTTTTTCCTTGGCTATCGTGTCCAGCTTGTTCTTTAAGGCCTTGTAATCATCGGGCTCCAGGTATTTGAGGCTGAGCTCCTCCAACTCCACCTGGAGCCAATGAATGCCCAGCCTGTTGGCAAGAGGGGCATAGATATCAAGGGTCTCCCGGGCGATCCTTATCTGCGCCTCGCGCTTATGGTACTCCAAGGTCCGCATGTTGTGGAGGCGGTCGATCAATTTTATCAGGAGAACCCGCAGGTCCTTGCTCATGGCCAGGATCATCTTGCGGAAATTTTCTGCCTGCTGTTCCTCCACCGAACGGAAATTCATCTTGCTGATCTTGGTGAGCCCGTCTACTACCCGTGCTACCTCTTCCCCGAATCCCGCCTTGATCTCTTCGAGTGGAATGAGGCTGTCTTCAATGGTATCATGAAGGAGAGAGGCCACGACAGCCGTGGCGTCAAGGTGCATCTGGCCGGCCATAAAGGCCACTTCCAGGGGATGGTTAAGGTATGGCTCCCCTGAGAGCCTTGTCTGCCCCTGGTGAACACGGGCTGAAAAAACATAGGCCTTCTCGATCAGACGTTTTTCGTCGTCCGGCACATAGGCAGAGACCTCATCGAGAATGTCATTTATTCGAACGGTCAACGATAATACCCTTCACCTCAATCTGCTTCATGCAGTAATCCACAATACCATCAATCCCAACCTTCTCGACCTTTCCGGTCGCTCTTTCCTTGAATTCCACCACACCGCCGGCAAGATCCTTCGCCCCCACGGTTATCCTGAGCGGCACACCGATAAGGTCGGCATCCTTGAACTTCACCCCGGGCCTCACGTCCCTGTCATCCAGCAGTACATCACAACCCAGGGAAACCAGCTCATTGTAGATTTTTGCAGCGGCTTCCATGGCAGGGCCTTCGTTCACATTGATCGCTATCACCATGATCTGGTACGGGGCAATGGCCATGGGGAAGATGATGCCGTTCTCATCATGGTTCTGCTCAAGCGCTGCCGCCACGGTCCTTCCGACGCCGATTCCATAACAGCCCATGATCAGCTGCTTCTGCTGCCCGTCCTCGTCCAGGAACATTGCATTCATTGCCTTGGAATATTTCGTGCCCAGCTTGAAGACATGCCCGACCTCGATGCCCCTGATGATCTGGAGCTTCCCCTCCGGACACCTGGGACATCCGTCTCCCCCGATGGCAGCCCTTATGTCTGCAATCTGGTCTACCAAGATGTCCCGGGAGAACCAGACATCCCTTATATGGTAGTCGGCTTTGTTTGCCCCGGTCACAAAGGCGCCGCCACCGACCAGCGAGGCGTCTGCAACCTTTTTTATGGTAAGCCCCACCGGTCCTGCAAATCCCCGGGGGGCCCCGGTATGCTTTTCAATATCAAGCTCATCGGCCAGCTCGACGGATTCGCATTTCAGTGCCCGCCTCAGCTTGGCCTCGTTGATCTCATGATCGCCCCTGACCAGCGCCGCCACGGGTCCGTTTTCAGTCATGTAGATCAGGGTCTTGATGAGCCGTTCCGGCCCAATCGTGAGGAATTCACACACCTCGTCAACCGTCCTGATGCCGGGGGTATGGACCTCTTCCGGCTTTCCTTCAGGGGCCTTGGGGAAGGACATCTCTACGGGGAGAGCTACCTCGGCCTTTTCCTGATTCGCCGCATAGCTGCATGTCGCGCAGCTCAGGATGGCATCTTCTCCGGTCTCTGCCAGCACCATGAACTCATGGGAAAAATTCCCGCCTATGGGCCCTGAATCCGCCTCCACTGCCTTGAACTTGAGCCCGCAGCGTTCAAAGATCTTCTCATATGCCTTGAACATGGCTTCATAACTCTTCTCGGCGCCTGCATCGTCTTTGTCGAAGGAATAGGCGTCCTTCATGATGAACTCCCTGGCCCTCATCACACCGAAACGGGGCCTGATCTCATCGCGGAACTTGGTCTGAATCTGGTAAAGGTTCAAGGGGATATCCTTGTAGGAATGGACATAGTCCCTTACCACCTCGGTAATGACCTCCTCGTGGGTAGGCCCCACAACGAACTCCGCCCCCTTGCGGTCGGACAGTCTCAGGAGTTCCTTGCCGTAGACAGACCACCTGCCGCTTTCCTTCCAGATCTCGGAAGGCTGGACCGCAGGGAGCAGGACCTCCTGGGCTCCCGCAGCGTTCATCTCTTCACGGACGATCTTCTCGACCTTACGGATGGCCTTGAGACCGTATGGCAGGTATGAATAGATGCCTGAAGCCAGCTTCTTGATCATGCACGCCCTCAGCATGAGCTTGTGGCTCACCACCTCGGCGTCACGGGGCTCTTCCTTGAGGGTGTGGAGAAATAACGAGGACATCTTCATGAAACATTCTCCTTCTGTAGTTCATTTACAATTGTCTGTACGATTTCTTCGGTCTTGATTCTTCTCAGAGGCTTTCCATGGGAAAACAGCAGCGCGCCCTTTTTATCGCATGCAACGCCGAGGTCCGCAATCCGCGCTTCGCCCGGACCATTCACCACGCATCCCATGACCGCCACGACCACATGTTTCCTGATGCCCTTGAGAGCATCTTCAAGCTCGGAGGCAATGGCGGCAACATCCGCACAGCTCCTGGCGCATGTGGGGCATGATATGACGCGAACCCCTTCCTTCCTAAGCCCCAGGCATTCCAGCAGTATCTTTCCGGCAAAGACCTCCTGAACCGGGTCTGCAGACAGCGAGATGCGGATGGTATCGCCGATGCCTTCTTCCAGGAGGACCCCTATGCCTGCAGAGGAGCGGATCAGGCCTGACAGCAGCGGCCCCGCCTCGGTGACGCCTAGATGAAGCGGCCATGATTTTACTTTAGCGAACCTGCGGTAAGAGTCGATCGTCTCGAGGACATCTGAAGATTTCAGGGATACCTTCATGGACTCAACACCCATATCCTCCAGCATCTCGACATATTGCCTGGCGTTTTCTATCAAGGCACCCACGTGATCGTCGGGAAACTTCGCCAGGAGAGACCTTTTGACCGAGCCGAGATTGACCCCTACCCTGATGGGGACCTTGTGCCGGATGGCGGCCTTTGCCACCGCCTTCAGCCTGTCTTTACCCCCTATGTTGCCCGGATTGATGCGGATGCCGTCGGCACCCTTCTCCATGGACCCGATGGCAAGCAGGTAATCAAAGTGAATGTCTGCAATGATGGGTATTCCTATGCCTTTCTTGATCTTCCCGAAGGCCATGAGTGAATCTTCGTCAGGGACGCTGACACGCACGATGTCGCACCCGGCCTCCTCCAGTTTCCTTATCTGGTTGATGGTGCCCGCAACATCAGTGGTGCGGGTATTGGTCATGGATTGTATGCTGACCGGTGCACCTCCGCCCATAGGTAACTTTCCGATAAAAATCCTGTGTGTTCGTTCGCGATGGGGGGTCATTGAAGATGAGTATCATATTAGGGGTTCTTACTCAAGATTGGATGGAGATTGAACGATAAGATCAGGGATGATGAAATTGTCTCCTGAGAAGATCGAGACCCTCCTGAACAATGTCGGAGAGCTTCCTACATTGCCGTCCATTGCCACGGCCATCATGGAAAAGACCATGGAGGATAATGTAAACGCGAGGCAGATTGCCGAATTGGTGGAGAAAGATCAAGCGCTTGCCCTGAAGGTGCTCAAGGTTGCAAACTCCCCTTTCTACAGGAGGATCAAGGAGATATCCACCATACGCGGTGCAGTTGTCCTGCTCGGATTCAATGTCCTCAAGAGCATCGTGCTGAGCATCAGCGTGATAAACCTGTTCAATGAAAAGCAGCGCCGCGCGCTCGACTTCTATAAATTCTGGCAGCACAGTATCGCGTGCGGGGTATGCGCAAAATCCATAGCCGCCAAAGTACTTCCCACCTCATCCGAGGATGCCTTTGTGGCGGGCCTGCTGCATGATCTCGGCAAGGTTATTGCCGACCAGCTCATATGCAAGCAGGGCGAGTATGCGGAAGTGATAGAGGCCATGAACCGCGCAGGGGCGGAAATAACCGAGATCGAACTGGACCTTGTAGGGATCGACCATGCATCCATCGGTAAATACCTCATGGAACGGTGGAACCTTCCCGGACACCTCGCCAAGGCAGTGGGTTACCATCACAGCCTCATCGACATCACGGACGATATCCCAACCAAGCGGCTCTGCTCCATCATCCATGTTGCAGACATGATAGCGAACCATCTGGGTATCGGCATGAACCCTATCCAGACGGGGTTTATCGACCCATCACTGCTCCAACAACTGAACCTGTCAAGCCAGGACATCCAGGATATCTCCATCTCCTTGAAGGACAACATCTCAGCCATCAGCGACGAACTGGGTATCCCTACCGCCGAGCCCAAGACCTATTTCGAGGTACTGCAGACGGCCAATGCACAGCTCGGCAAGCTGAGCCTTGACCTGGAACAGAAAAAGATGGCCCTGGAGCGCAGGACCCTGGAGCTCACCAGCCTCAACCAGATGAGCAGCAGCCTCCAGGCATCCCTGAAGCTGTCTGAGATCACGAACACCATTGCATCGCATACCCTGACCATACTCGACGCGAGAAAAACCAGGTGCCTCATACGACTCAACAACCTTCGCATCATGGTCACGGAGTCGTTCATGCTGGGTGAATCGCCACAGTCAAAGACGGGCATTGCCAGCGCCACAAAAGAGTTGCTGGAGAGGACTACCGGCATATTTCCTAAAACAGTCGGCATCCTTTTCGCAGGACTGAGGGTGGACGGAAAGACCATCGGCGCCCTCGAAGTACTCCTGAAGGACAATCAGGGCCCCGATGAAATCAACCAGAAGGGGCTTCTGCTGCGCACCATTGCAGAGGTGAGCTCTCAGGCGATTCAAAGGGCCATGCTCATCACCAAGAACATGAAGGCCGGAAAACTTGCGGCCGTAACTAAAACTGCCATAGCTGCAAACCACGAGATAAATTCGCCCCTGACAACCATCCTATTAAAGCTCGATATGCTCACCGGTGAGATGCAGTTGAGCCCTCCGGCCAAAAAGGCGATCGGAGAAATCAAATCAGAGGCCATAGCCATCAGAAATGTCGTGAAAAAAATGCTGGAAATTTCTGATGTGGTGGAGACATCTTATGCGCAGAACGAAAAGATGCTCGACCTGAGACAGGCAACCAAGACCCGGAGCGATAATCCTTCGGATAAAGGACAGGCCCATGAACAGGGCATGAGCTCCGGATTCGAGGATTATTTAGACGATCAGCCGAAGTTAGGTGCCAGGACACCGGATTCGAAGGCCGGCACCATGGAGCAGACTCCAGGGTTTGAGGACTATCTTGAGAATAAGCCGAAGCATCCTGCCGGTGTTAAGCCCTCGTCGAATGAAGCCCCTGCGACTGACACACCAGGGTTTGAGGATTATCTCGACAAATAGGCATGGATCGTCAGTAAGCATGCACTTCTCTATTTATATCTTCACCTTCTTCACGCCGGTAGATTTCCAGGGCTGTTTCCAATATACTGCATAAAAATCATTCTCCAGTGCAGGGGGCAACCGCCATGAAGAACCTCGTAGATGGTCAGGGCCGGATCAGGTGGGGGCTCTATGACGAAGCTATCGAGACGGTCAACTATCTCGACTATAACCTCCAGACACCCATGGGCATTACGATACCCGGCTTCTTAAAGCGTATCCTGGCAAATCAGTTCCACTTCATCGGCATCATCGGCCCGGATATCATCGGAGGACTGGCGGTGGTGGATCTGAAGTATCTGGCAAATGGTTTTTTCTATCTCTATGACCGCAGGACCTCTCGACTGGTGGAGACAACCGCGCTGTCCGTCTCCCCGAAATCCGCGAGCATACTTCCGACGCCGGAGCACACCTTGAGCAGGTTCTCATCGGGGGGACTCAAGATAGAGATAGACAGCTCAACCGTCTCGGCACGGGGGAAGGACATATCCCTGGATATCACCCTCGACACCACCCGCACAAAACCTTTGAGGATCTGCACACGGGCCGGATACCGAGGGTGGGTCTACACACAGAAAACAAGTCCTGTCTCCATAAGGGGATCGGCCGGGATCGGCAACAGACAGATCGATATCGAGTCACCTGCAACAATGGCCCTCATGGACTGGACATGCGGATACATGCGAAGAAACACCTGCTGGAACTGGGCGGCATCTGCAACCACGCTTGTTGACGGCAGATCCTTGGGCCTCAACCTCTCTTGCGGGGTGAATGAGACGAGCTTTACTGAAAATGCCTTCTGGATAGACGGGGTCATGACAAAGGTGGACACGGTCAATTATGTCTTCGACAGGTCCGACCTCATGAAACCATGGCATGTCACCTCATTCGACAATAAGGTGGATCTCGTCTTCCATCCGGAGTCTTCCAGGGGGGAGAAGATCCATGCAGGATTCGTGGCATCTGGCTTCACACAGCTCATAGGGATGTTTTACGGCACGCTGAATACTGATTCGGGGGATGTCATAGGTATTCAGGACTGTCCGGGCTTTGTCGAGGACCACTACGCCAAGTGGTGAATCCGCTGGCTGATCTGGTTCAGCCAGTCTCGATACATGACCGAGATCACCATGAAATCCTTTTCATTGTCCACGTCAAGGGCAGCTCCGCCGATGGTTGTCTCCACAAGCCTGAACCGGGCACCAAGAATGGAGGATATGAGCATTTCAAGTTTTTTTCTGGTGACGGGGTAGCTCACTATGCGTGCGGGATATTCCAGCCCTATGGCAGAAAAGCCTGCCGAGAGCTGCAAAAGCATGTACAGGATCAATGTCGTACCGATGTTACCAGGGCCGAGTCTGATGATTTCCATCATGGCCCTGAGGATATTGATGAATTCCTTCTGATATCGGCATTCATACACCTTGAGCACGAGATCGATGCTGTTCAGGAGGACAAAGGGCCGGGCCATGTGGAGATTGTTCTGCCTGAAATTACCTTCCCTGCTATGAAATGTCGCCATCTTGATGCCGGGTCTTCCCTTTCTCGGGCCGAACAGATCCAGGATCTCTTCAGGGGTTATTCCTGCCACATAATCACAATGCTCCATATCGCAATGGGATATGAACTCCTCCAGCTCTTCAACGCAGATCAGGGGAATATCCCCGGACAGGAACAGGATGTGCTTCTGAAAGTACTTCTCTATGATTGTCCCGGTGATCTCGGAATTCTGCTGATATTCGGGCAGACTCTGGAGAAAACCTTCCCACCCGTTCTCGGCAAGGCTTCTCTTCTGCTGCACGATATGTACGCCCATTTCGCCTATGACTTCCTCGAATTTCTCCTTGGGCCCGACGACAACGATATTGTCTATGGCCGTGCAGTCCTTAAGCGTCTCGATGATATGCCTGATAATGGGCTTGCCACCGATATCGAGCAGGGCCTTATTCTTTTTAAAAATCTTGCGGGAGGCCTTCCCGTCTCCGGCGACAACTACTGCATCGATTCCCATACCATGAATGAACTGGAAAATGGTCTGATTGTCAAGCCATACAAATCATGCCGGCCGTATCCATGATCTGATCAGGCCGGATTTTTTGTGCCCTGCGGCAACGCGCAGGGACTTATCCAAGGGTCTTTACTTGGTATTGAGATCCCGATATAAAGGCCTGAGACTCACATGACATCAATCCCCCGGGCATCCATCGCACAAGGCCTGGCCGCAGCCCTTCCCATATGGATTGGTTATGCAGCAGTGGGCATCCCCTTCGGGGTACTGGCCGCACAGGCCGGGCTCGATCCTGTTCAGATCGCCCTGATGTCCACAATCGTCTTTGCCGGAAGCTCCCAGTTCATTGCAGTATCCATGATAGGCTCGGGCGCTTCCATACTCCCCATCATCATAACCACCTTCTTTGTCAACCTCAGGCATCTCCTCATGAGCTCCAGCCTGGCACTGCATCTCAAAGGGACCTCGAAAGGCATGTTGAGTCTCTTCGCCTATGGGGTCACTGATGAGAGCTTTGCCGTGAACCTCACGAAATTCGTGAATGGAAACTGGGACATGAACAAAGCGCTTGTGGTTAACCATAGTTCCAATATCGTCTGGATCTTCAGCACCGTTGCCGGAGGCTACCTGGGGGAGATCCTCCCTGAAGGCGCCCTGGGGATAGACTACGCCCTGACTGCCATGTTCATTGCCCTGTTGGTCATGCAGCTCGGAAACAGGCTCGTTATGCTCCTGGCAATCCTTTCCGGCGTGTTCTCGCTGATCTTCGCTCTTGTCCTTCCGGGTGCATGGAATATTGTTCTGTCCTCCATGATTGCCGCAACTGCAGGGGTCTTCATCACTTCTGCGTTCAGGCACAGGAGAGGTGGTCATGGAATATAACGCCTATCTCCTGTGCATCCTCGGCATGGGACTTGTCACCTACATCCCGAGGTGGATGCCTCTGGCCCTGCTTCCCCAGAGGGATATCCCCGAAACGCTCAAGGAATGGCTCGGATTCATCCCGGCCTGCATCCTGAGCGCCCTTGTGTCCCAGGCCGTTTTCCTCGATTCCGCAGGCGGGATTCAGATCATTCACGCCAAGTTTTTTGCCGCGGTTCCGACTCTCGTCTTTGCAATGAAGACCAGGTCCTTGGGCGGGACGGTCATTGTCGGGATGTTTCTTTACTGGGGCTTAAGCAAAATCGGATGAGAGATCCCGGACACTTGCGACCATTCATGAATTGTAATTGCTGGAACGGACCATTTCTTACGAATCTTCAGTGCAAAATCCGTAGCAAGGCTTATCGTGCATTCATCAAGCAAGGACTGTTTCATCCATCAGTGCTTGACATCCGTTAAGTCTTCAGATATATCCGAGCCCTATTTATCGTGCTAAGGAGTAGTGTGCATGGGTACATTTCAAGCGAGAAAAGAAGAGGTTGCCAGACAGTGGGTCCTTCTGGACGCTACTGATATGGTGCTTGGCAGGCTGGCCGTACAGGTTGCCTCCATCCTCAGGGGAAAGACAAAGCCGGAATTTACGCCCCACACCGATGTGGGTGATTTCGTCGTCATAATCAATGCCGACAAGGTCAGGGTAACGGGCAACAAACTTGAGCAGAAGACATATTACCACCACAGCGGATACATGGGCGGCATCAAGAGCGCAACCATGAAGGAGATCCTGGGCAAGAAGCCTGAGGATGTCATAAAACGCGCTGTAAAGGGTATGCTCCCCAAGAACTCTCTGGGCAGGGCCATGTTCAAGAAGCTCAAGGTCTACACCGGAGCGAACCATCCGCATGAGGCACAGATGCCTCAGCTATTAAGCAAGTAAGAGGGAATTGGTATGGCAGAAAAGATCTACGCCACAGGACGTCGTAAGAACGCAACCGCACGGGTATGGCTATCTCCGGGCAAAGGCGAGATGACCGTAAACGGCAGACCCATCGATGTGTACTTCCCAAGGGAAACGCTGCAGATATCTGCTTTTCAGCCCTTTGTCATCACTGACACCAAGGGACAGTTCGATATCTACGCCACGGTCAGTGGCGGTGGTATTTCCGGACAGGCCGGTGCCTTACGCCACGGCATTTCAAGGGCGCTTGCGACCTTTGACATCGATAAGTTCAGATCCAAGCTGAAGGCGGCCGGTTTCCTCACCAGGGATCCCCGTATGGTGGAGCGCAAGAAATACGGTCTCCACAAGGCCCGCAAGAGACCTCAGTTCTCCAAGAGGTAGTACTTCATTGACGATCTCCATAGGTATCCTGGGAGCCACAGGGTATACCGGCGCCGAACTCATACGACTTCTGCACGGGCATCCTGAGGCCAGGATAACCTATTGTTCGTCCCGCCAGTACAACGGCAAGTCGATCAGTGAAATCTTCGAATTTCTCAAGGGTTCTGCAGATTTTACCCTCGAGGAGTTTGACGTTTCAGCCATAGAAAAACGCTGCGATGTCGTGTTCAGCTGCCTTCCCCACGGTGTGAGCATGGGATTCATTGCCCGAATCATCGATAAGGTGAAGGTTGTCGATCTGAGTGCTGATTTCCGCTTACGTGATGTTTCCACATACGAGTCATGGTATCAGGAGCACTCGACCCCCGCATTGCTCGGCAATGCGGTTTACGGCCTCAGCGAGATCTATGCCGATGAGATCAGGAACGCCAGGCTCGTGGCCAACCCCGGCTGCTACCCGACCAGCGTGCTGCTGCCGCTTATACCGCTGCTGAAGGCAGGCCTTATTGATGCAGACGACATCATTGTTGACAGCAAGAGCGGTGTCTCGGGGGCGGGCAGGGGACTGAGCCTTAAGACCCACATCTGCGAGACCGGGGAATCGTTCTGTGCTTATAAGGCAGGCCACTCCCACAGGCATGTTCCCGAGATAGAACAGGAGCTCGGCAGGGCGGCAGGCAAAAGCCTCACCATCGAGTTCACACCTCACCTCATACCCATCAGCCGCGGCATGCTCTCCACCATCTACGTCACCACAGCATTTCCCGAGGACAAGCTCAAGGCCTGCCTGAGTGACTTCTACAGGTGCTCGACCTTCGTCAAGCTCATAGACACCCTGCCTTCCACCAAGGATGTACGCGGAACGAACCGGTGCCTCATGAGTGTGGTAAAGGGCAAGGCCTCAAGAAGGGCTACCATCATAAGCGTCATCGACAACCTTACCAAAGGCGCTTCCGGCCAGGCTGTCCAGAACATGAACCTCATGTTCGGCCTCAACGAGGCAGCCGCCCTTGACTGCGTACCTGTATTCCCTTAATTATTACTCTGGAGGTTCACCATGGCAGGACCTGTCCGCAGACCGGTCGTTGCAGGAAGCTGGTATCCAGGGAATCCAGACACACTGAAAAAGGATATCAGCCGCTATCTGGCCCAGGCATCGATCCCTGAAATACCGCGAAAGCCGGTTGCCATAATCAGCCCCCACGCAGGCTATATATACTCCGGCCCCGTGGCGGCATATGCATATAAGGCGCTTGCAGGACATGACTATTCGAGCGTGGTAGTCATAAGTCCTTCCCACAGGGCGTACTTCCCCTTCATATCCATCTGGCCCAGGGGGTCTTATGAGACTCCGCTCGGACTCATCGACGTGGATGAAGATCTCTGTTCCCGACTCCTGAAATCACTGGATATCCGCGACGATACCCACCCCCACACGGCTGAACATGCCCTGGAAATTCAACTCCCCTTCCTGCAGAGCTCCCTCAGAGAATTCAAGCTTTGTCCTCTCATCATGGGCAAGCAGGATCTCTCCTTATGCAAAGACCTGGCCCAGACGCTTCACACCTGCATAGAAGACCCGGACAACACGCTCATCGTCGCCAGCTCCGACCTCTCGCATTTCCATTCCGCCGACAGGGCGGAGAAAATGGACCTTCAAATTTCCGGGCGAATTGAATCCTTCGATGTTTCCGGCCTGAGCCTGGACCTGGAAAGCTCTTCCAGCGAGGCCTGCGGAGGCGGGCCCATCCTTGCCGCACTGCTTTACGGCAAAGGGCTTTCGCGAACAACCGCCAAGGTCCTTAAATATGCCCACTCGGGCCATATCACAGGCGATAATTCCTCGGTTGTGGGGTATCTCGCGGCAGTCGTGTATTAATCATGCTGAAAAAAATCCTCCTCCTCGGTCCGATCGTCGCGATGGCTCTGCTCACGGCAGATATTGCCGTCAATTTTGTCTACCCGAATGTCTCGTCCCTTAAAAAGGAGGATCCTTCCAAGACCGCATTCATGGAATACCGTGAAAAGGAATGGGCGAGAAAAGGAATAGATAAAACGATCACTCAGAAATGGGTGCCCCTGAAAAGGATCTCCCCCTATGTCATCAAGGCGGTGATTATTGCTGAAGACGACAAGTTCTGGATGCATGAAGGCTTCGACTACGAGGCCATGGAACAGGCCTTGAAAAAGGACATCCGAAAGAAACGGTTCAAGGCAGGGGGTTCCACCATAAGCCAGCAGCTGGCCAAGAATCTTTACCTTTCCCCCTCCAAGAACCCCATCCGCAAGTTAAAGGAAGCCATCCTCACCTGGCGTATGGAGCGCGTCCTTTCCAAGAGGCGGATCGTGGAGATCTATCTCAATGTGGCCGAGTGGGGAGACGGCATATTCGGTATCGAGGCCGCCTCCAGGCACTACTATGGAAAGCATGCTTCCGCACTCAGCGCACGGGAGGCCTCCAGGCTGGCCACAGTCCTGCCCAACCCGAGGAGATATAAGGTGAACGGTGATTCCAGGTATGTGCGGAACCGCTCTGAGAGGATTTACCGGATAATGGTATCACGGGGCATCGTGATACCCGAATTCGAAGAGGTCATGAAGCCGCCGGAGGAGACACCCCCGGAAACCGTCGAAGATCTCATCAGCGAGGCAGATACCTCGGGCATTGAGCCCGCTCCAGGGGAGGACGCGCAGGAGGAACCTGCCGCAGACTCACCGCAAGATACCGAGACTCCTGATCCGCCCGACGCGGTCTCACCGGAGGCTGAGACTGAAACTCCTTCTGCCTCGGGCCAATGATGATGAAGCGATAACTCTCAGTCACGCTCAAAGGGGATGTTGTACTTCTCCAGCTTGCGCTCGAAGGTGGGCCTGGATATACCCAGGATGTCACAGATCTCGCCCTTGTTCTTTTTGTCTCTTTAATGACCTTGCGGATATGCATCTCTTCAACTTCATCCAGGGTGAGGATCCGCCCGGAGCCTTCATGGTTGTAATCAAGCTCCGGATCCCTGGTTGCGGAGATCCCGGCAGTCTCGTTCAGGTCAGGAAAATCGCTCTTGATAAGAACCTGCCCCTTGGCCACCACCGCTGCACGGACAAGGAGGTTTTCCAGCTCCCGGATATTACCGGGCCAGCTGTAGTTCCCGAAGATCTCAAGCACCTCGTCGGAGACGCCTGCGATATGCTTATGGAGATCAAAGTTGATCTTGGACAACAGATAATTGATGAGAGGCCTTAAATCCTCTCTTCTCTCCCTTAAAGGCGGGATGAAGATGGTTACTATGTTCAGACGGTAGTACAGATCGTCTCTGAACTGGCCTTCTTTTGCCATTGTCCTGAGATCCTTGTTGGTGGCGGCGATGATCCTGGCATTCACCTTGATGCGGTCCTTGCCGCCCACGCGTTCGAACTCCCTCTCCTGGAGGACCCTCAGAAGTTTTGCCTGGAGATTAAAGGACATCTCGCTGATTTCATCGAGAAACACCGTTCCGTATCTGGCGAGCTCAAACTTTCCGGGCTTGCGTGTTATGGCCCCGGTAAACGAGCCCTTTTCATGGCCGAAAAGTTCTGACTCCAGCAGGGTCTCAACAATGGCCGAGCAGTTTATGGCGATATAGGGCTCATCCGCTGCAGTGTTGTTATGAATCACCTTGGCAATGAGTTCCTTGCCTGTCCCGCTTTCACCCTGGATGAGTACGGGGGTCCTGCTCTGTGACACCACGCCGATGGTTTTGAATATCTCCCTCATCTGAGGACCTTCACCGATGATGTCCCCGACCTTGTAATCCCGTGAGGATTCGACGAGCAGACCCTTTATCTTCTTCTCCATCTCGAGCGCATGGATGGCCTTTTTTATGGCAATATCGAGTTCATTGACATCCACAGGTTTGTGGATGTAGTCGAACGCGCCCTCTTTCATGGCCCTGATGGTGGACTCCATATCATGATGGGCGGTAATCATGATAACCTTGACGTTCTCATCCTCTTCCCTTAGATCCTCAAGGATCATAAAGCCATTCACATCGGGAAGCCTGATGTCGAGAATCACGACATCGGGTGTCTTCTGGGTAAATGTATTGAGTCCGTCCGTACCCGTGGGAGCGGTGTAGACCTCATATCCTTCTTCCGTCAGATAGAGATCCAGGGTCTCACGGATGGAGCTGTCATCATCAATGACAAGTATCTTCGACATAGACTAGCAGACCCCCATGGAACGGCAGCTTACAATTATTATCATGCCATGTCCTCTCATATTCAAGTACTACCTCTTGGGGAGCACGATGATGAATCGGGTGCCTTCCCCTTTCTTGCCTTTTATCTCTATTTCACCATCGTGCTGGTCAATGATTTTCTTAACCTGTGTAAGCCCGAGCCCTGTTCCATAGTTCTTCTTGGTAAAGAACGGATTGAATAAATGGGGAACATCCTCCTCTGGAATCCCGCAACCGTTGTCCTCTACCTCGAGTACTACCTTATCGCCTTCATCTCGCACGGAGATAATGAGCTTTCCCTTCGGCTCCATGGCATCAACGGCATTCTGAAAGATATTGATGAGCGCCTGTTTGATCATTTGTTGATCCACAGGAATGAGTACATCGCCTTCCGCGTATATCTTCCGGACGTCTATCTCCTTGTCTTTGAGGGATTTCTCGACCATGGCCAGGGAACCTTCAATGATCGAGCGCATGTCAGAAGGTTCTTTCTGGGGCTCTGACGGCTTGGCATAGATGAGCACGTCACTGACAAGCTTCTCAAGGTGCTCGACCTCCCTCTGGGCGATCTTGAACCTCTTGAGGTCGTTTCCCTCCGGCTGCATGCGTTTTTCAAGGATCTGCAGGCTCATCTTTATCGACGAGAGGGGATTTCTCACCTCGTGGGCTATACCGGCTGACAACTGGCCGATGGCCGCGAGCTTCTGACTCTCATAATACTTCTTTTCGAGCTCTTTCATTTCCGTGATATCGCGCTCCACCAGGACGAATCTGTCCGTACCCTTTACCGGACCCGGCGTCATCAGGAGGCTTCGCTTCTTTCCTTCTTTGGTGGTCAGCTCCAGTTCATACGGTTTGAAAATGCCCCTGTTCACATCATCCCACTTCGAGATGGCATAGTCCCGGTGCTCCGGGGCAACATATTCGGTGAAATGCTTCCCCTTTGGATCATAGCTGCCCCGGCGGATCTGCCTGCTCACATAGTTGATGATGCCGTCCTTGTTCAGCTCATAGATCTTGTCCGGAAGGCTGTTCAAGATGCTCCGGAGGTAGTTGAAGAGCTCCTCGACCTCTCTGCGGAGCCTTATGTTCTCTTCCAGTTCATTCTGAAGGGTCTCAGCATATTCCTGGAGGTTCCTCGTAAGCTCCATCTCCTTTGATACATCGAGGAATGTCTCGATGGCCGCTACAATCTCGCCTTTTTCATCAAATATCGGCGCAGCAAGAAAATGCAGGTTGCGCTGTTTGCCGCTGAGGTTCTTGAAATATTTAACCGCCTCATAGGCGCCTTCTATGGATTCGGACCTTCTTACCCTTCCTTCACCATAAAACGAATCAAAGCTCTCGATGCTCTGATCGATGATGAAATCCGCAAGGAATGGCCTTTTTTCTTCATAGAAAGGCTTGTAGTAATTATCCGTGCCGATCATCTCTTCGGAACCGAAACCTGTCAGGTCGGTGCAGGCGCGATTCCACAAAATGATCCTGTGATTCTTGTCTATGACAAACATGGGAACCGGAGATCCTTCAACGATCCCTTCCATGGTCATCTTCTCTCTCAGGAGCTTCCCCTGCCACTCTTCCCGCTCTTTCATACGCTTGAGCTCTTCGTTGAGGCGCAACCGTTTCACGTCGGAACGGGTAATGGATATGGCGGTTATGATCACGACCGCTATAAGGCCTATCGCACCGAGAATGATGTTGAGCGAAGCGCTCCGTATCGGTTTAAGCACCTCGTCATACGGGGTCACGAGGACTATCCACCACTTGGCAATACCGATATGGATGGGGGCATAGGTAATGATGTGCTTCCGCTGTATGTCATTCTGGTAGAGGAGTATTTCCTGGTATTGCTTGGACGTATAGGAGAACATCTTGAAAGGCGCATCCCCCTGGGGAGAAAAGTCTGCCACATTCTTACCTATCTTGCTGCTGTCGGGGTGAAAGACAACGGTGCCAGACTCGTCTATGAGCCAGCACGTATTCATGATCCGGGTCTGGTCCAGGGACATGAATTGCTTTACAAGCAGCTGGGGAGAAATGATGGCCAGTATGGCCCCGTCATACGTGCCGTCTTTGGTAATAAGAGGCATGCCGATGCCAATAGTTTTACCCTTAAAAGCCTTTAAACCCGCATCGATACCTGTAATACCCCTGACTTCACCGATAAACCGCTGATTCATCTTCTTCAGTACATGATAGAGGGCATAATCATCTATCCTCTTACCGTAAAGCCTTGACGCGATCTCCCGGGGATACCCGTAAACAGCTGCATCATCGGTGTCTATTTTTAAAATTATGAGCACGCTCTTCCTGAGCTCTTCATAGAGGGTCCTTATCTCCTCCTGTATCTCCCCTTCATCCGGACTCCCGACGGATAACAGTCTTGACAGCAGGTTCAGTCCCTTCTCGCTCTGGGTTATGGATTCCTCCATGCGGGAAGCCGCATGGTATGCAATGGATGCCTGTTGATCGCTGAAGAGCTCGACAATGGCCTTTTCTCGAACATTATAAACGGTCAGGGCAAGGAGCAGGATAAGTATGATAACGGTCAGCGCGGTCAACCAGATTGAGTATCTTAAGTATATGCTGGAAATCTTCTTTTTCATGCAGGATATAGTGGTTATCCTTTTCTCAGATGCACTGCATAAGATACCTCATGCATTAATGTGAATGGTTTATATTAGGTATTCTTATCCCCTTCTTCGTGCTCGGCATAGGCGATCAGTATGTAGATGGCAAACGCAAAGAGCAGGGAGATCATCAAGGTTATGAACCCGCTCTTGATTCCTATTACCAGTTCGCAAAACAACCAGGATACAAGATACGCTGCAATGGAGGCGATTTCCCTCATCCCTATACCTTCAAAACGATTATTTAATACCTCGATTATACCTTTCATATATTATACTGACAAAGGAAAGTCACGAACTGTCTGCTGAACGTCGATTCCATCCAGAAAGCCTCTTGTCAAATCCACCCGTGCTTCTTATCATTACCCCATACCATCATGAACTTTTTGTTAAACCTCATGAGACTCCATTGAACGATACGTTTAATGATGTTGTTCAGGCATTGTATTGGTTACACACAATGATCGGTTTTTTTAACTTATAATATCATTGTGTTATACCTTTATTTTCAACTGGTGTGTACGATGGCATGTGTATTGCTTTTATAGATCCAGAGAAATGAGGACTCAGTCAAAACGCTCATGAAAAAATTATCAGTTAGAAAGGAGAAAAATATGTTTGGTAACGCTACTAAAATCTTGTTCACAGTTGCAGCAACAGTGGCCCTTTCGCTTTTAGCGTCACAGGGTGTATTCGCAGCTGATGCAATTCCGGCTGCTCAGGATCCTCTCATCAAGGTTATCTTCTCCGTAGGCGCAATGCTCGGCGCAGGCTTCGCCATCGGGCTCGGCTGCATCGGCGCAGGCGCAGGCATCGGCGCGGCAGCAGCAGGGGCTTCGGAGGCAGTCGGCAGAAACCCCGCAGCCCAGGGCAAGATCATGATGACCATGATGGTCGGTATGGCCATGGCAGAATCCATTGCCATTTATGCACTGGTCATTACGCTTATTCTCATCTTCGCGAATCCGTTTAAGACGTTCCTGTTTGGATAAGCTGGCGCCTTAGGGTTTTTACAGAACGAGTCAAACAATAAGGGGGAAAAAATGCCTGAATCAATCAAAGGAAGTCGCTTGTTAACGGTTGCAAGGTTATTTTTCCTGCTTGTCGTGATCCCCTTATTATTGATCGCTTCCCTTATAGCCTTCAGCATTTTCAATCTTGGCGGCTTGTCCAAAACTGGTACGATGAACGCTCTTGACGCGAAATCGCAGCAGGAGCTCAGTGTACGCGCAACTGACCTGGCAGAGAATATCGCCAACTTCTTGCGTGAACGTCAGAGGGATGTGTTAACCACCACAATCCTTCCAGCAACCCAGGAGACATACAAACAGTTCTTGGATACCAAGACCTATGAACTCTGGGTGAAAAAAGATACAGGCATCGTAAAGGAACAGCTGCCACTGTATGTGGAAATGTCACTCATTGATACCCAAGGAAATGAGCTCATAAAAATCAAAGACGGCAAGATAGCATCCAAGAACGAGTTAACGAACGTGAGCAATCCTGCCAACACGACGTACAAGTCTGAGGACTACTTCCTCAAGGCAAAAGAGCTCAACAAGGGTGAGGTGTATGTCTCCCCTGTCACTGGGTGGTATGTAAACAAGGCTGAGTTTGAGAAAGGGAAGAGATTCGAGGGAATTATCCGAATGGCGGCTCCGCTGTTCGATAAGCAGGGATTCACCGGGGTCATCGTACTTGCACTTGATGCAAGGGCCCTGGCCAAATATACGGACAACATCATCCCGTTTGAGGCCAATTACGTCATCGAGGCAGACGCATCTACAGGTAATTACACCTATCTGGTGGACAACAGAGGGTATGTTGTCTCCCATCCTAATGACTACAATATCGCAGGCCTCTACAAGGATGGTACTCCTGTTCCACCCATCACATCGGCAACAGTCGAGGAAATGAAGAAGAAGGGTGAAGAGGTGCTTAACCTCAATCAGCTCGGCGGCATTGATCCGGTCATGCCGGAGGTTACCAGAGAAGCCGCACTCGGCAAGCCGGGCATCAAGACCTACAATTTCGAAGGTCATACAAAGATAGTCGCATATTCACCCATTCCTTTTTATTCAAAGGATTACCCGAAGCCTGCAGGTTTCGGCTGGGTAGGCATGGGCGTGGATGTTGAGAAGTTCAACGAGCAGGCAAAAGCCGCTTCCACCAAGCTGGAAAAGGAAGCCCAGGGATGGTTGACTACCATCATCCTTATCCTGTTCGGCGCAATGGTCATTCTCTTCACCATAGCAGCCATCCTGTCAAAAGGCATCAACCGGTCAATAGCATCGGAAGCCCCTCCTGGAACGGACTATGATGACGAGGACTAGTTAGCCTACATCAGAGGCCCTGTCTGGAAAGACAGGGCCTCTTCTTCTTTCAGGTTCCTGGTTTGTCGCAACAAGTCATGCTTTGATTCTCTTATATCCTCCCGTCAATAACTTACAAAACCTCCCTGTAACATACGGACTGTTTTCACACGAACCTCCATACCCACAGGTGATATGCGCTAAATATTAACCTGTTCCAGCATTGCCCTTGGTTATGCAGGATCCTCAACAATGAATGTTGCAGGAACACTGAGCGTGCTTTACCTATACATAGGGCCTGTCGTCTTTTTTATACCAGCAGACATACACCCAGCAGTTCCTCTCATTCACAAAAACAGGGAGAGGATCGGCCAGGTGCACAAAGGTGCCCAGGAGGTTCGGAACCTCATGGACCGTGAAACCGATGCCCTTATGCCCGCTTTCAGCAAGCTCTGCCTCATCTTCCACAAATCCGCATGCCCCGCAGTCGCACCGCACGAACCAGATATCAAGATCTTCGATATCCAGGGTATGCCGTTTTCCGCAAAAGGTGCATCTCGCAACCAGTGAATTCATACTGTATCTATGGGGTTGGAAGTCAGGTCTGTCAACAGACATATGGTTTTCACTTTCAAACAACCCCGGTTTGGAGTATTACATCACAGACATATCTGCACATCATGACAACTATCCATTTTCATTATGTATATGGACTTATAGGAGATACTCATGCGCTATTGCTGTTCAATGAGAATTATCATTCTGCTTGCCTCTTTGCTCTCTTCGACCTGTCTCTACGCCGCTGAACCGGCATTGCCCGGAAAGGTTCTGGAGGAGACCCTTTCACTAGGAGGGATGGAGCGGACCTACACTGCCTACATCCCGTCGGGGGAGCTTTCCTCGCCGGCACTTATCATAGCCCTGCACGGGGCAAAGGGCACAGGCAAAAAGATGCGTGAACTATGCGCATACCAGTTCGACCACCTTGCAGAAAAGGCCAAATGCATCGTGGTTTATCCCGACGGGTATTTGAACCACTGGAATGACTGCCGCACCGTTCCTTCGGATGATGCGCACACGAAAAACATCGATGATGTCGCATTCATCACCAGCTTGATAGAGACCTTCAGCAGGAAATGGACTATAGACACGAAAAGAGTCTATGCGGTAGGCCTGTCCAACGGTGGACACCTGTGTTTCCGTCTTGCCATTGAAGTCCCTGAGAAGATCTCCGGCATAGCGGTAGTAGGCGCCTGCATGCCTGCACCGGAATTTTCCAAGTGCGCAGATCCCCGGCCAGGCATGCCCGTAATGATCGTGAATGGCACTGATGACCCCATCAATCCCTTTGAAGGGGGCATGGTAAGACTCTTATATGTATTCTCCAAGGGCGCAGTCGTATCGTCAAAACAGACAGCCCGTCTCTGGCTGAAGCCACAGGACCGCGAGTCCTTGCCGAAAATTACCAGACATGAAGATTCAGACCCTGGTGACGAGACATATATCGAAAGCCTTACCTGGCCTGATTCCAAGGTCAGGCTTTACATGGTCTATGGCGGGGGCCACACCATACCCGGGGGGGAACAGTATCTGCCCGTATTCGTCATCGGGAGGGTGAGCAGGGATATGACCATGGCGGATGAAACCTGGCGGTTTTTTCAGGCTAACAGAAAATAGGTTTCTTAAGCCCGCACCCTTGTTTGACCGGAAGATCTCGGTGAAATTTTCTTCAGGGTTTTCCCCATTTCTGCTTGGGGGCCTAAAGGATTTGTTCTTGTCCTCTCTCGCTCACCATGCGGATAAAGTATCCCGTAAAGGGGCTGTCTTTTGCAAGTTCAGGGTGAAAGGTGGTAAGCAGGATGTTGTTCTGCCGCACCCCGACAACGTCTCCTGCAAACTCGGCAAGGACCTCAACCTCATTGCCCAGCGAGCGTATCCTCGGTGCCCGTATGAACACCATGGAGAACTCCCTGTCCGTAATTACTGCTCTTCCCTTTGCAACCCGGCTATGGATCTGGGACCCATAGGCATTCCGGTCCACCTTTATGTCCACACTTTGCCACACTCCCCCTTGGGCAAGAAGGATGACGCCGGCGCAGGTACCCCAGACCGGTACTCCCTGCATGATCAACTTTTGAACAGGTGCTTTGAGTCCTGAAGACTCAATGAGCTTCCTCATGGCAGTACTCTCTCCGCCGGGAAGGATCAGTGCGTCGATGCCATCAAGCTCAAGGGGGTTCCGTATACAGCGGCTTTCTACGCCATGCCGCTCGAGGTTTGACCTGTGTTCCCGGACATTGCCCTGGAGCGAGAGGATCCCGACGATCATTACCAGCCTCTTCCTGCAAGACGCTCTTCATCCGGCATGATTCTGACATCCAGGCCCGGCATGGCATCCCCCAGCCCCTCGGACACCCGCGCGACCCACGCAGGGTCTTCATAGTGCGCCACTGCCTCCACAATGGCCCGTGCCCTTCTGGCGGGATCGGCCGACTTGAATATGCCTGAACCTACAAACACGCCGTCTGCACCGAGCTGCATCATGAGTGCGGCATCTGCGGGGGTGGCGATGCCGCCGGCTGCAAAATTGACGACAGGGAGCGCCAAGAGCCCTCTGACCTCCCACATGACGTCCAGGGGAGCGCCAAGGGCTTTTGCAAACCCGAATACCTCCTCCTCGCTCATGGAGCACAGTTCACGCACCTGCTTCATCACCGAGCGCATGTGTCGGACCGCCTCCACAACGTTGCCTGTCCCCGCCTCGCCCTTGGTCCTGATCATGCTCGCGCCCTCGCCTATCCTCCGGGCAGCCTCGCCGAGGTCGCGGCATCCGCAGACAAAGGGAATCCTGAAGGCACTCTTATTGATATGGTGCTCCTCGTCGGCAGGGGTCAATACCTCGCTCTCGTCAATGTAGTCTATCTCAAGGGACTGAAGCACCTGGGCTTCCACGATATGCCCGATCCTCACCTTTGCCATGACCGGTATCGTTACCGCCTTCTTGATGTCCTTTATCATGCCCGGATCACTCATACGGGCCACGCCGCCCTGCTTTCTTATATCCGAGGGGACCCTCTCCAGCGCCATAACGGCTACAGCGCCGGCATCTTCCGCGATCCTGGCCTGGTCGGCCGTCGTCACATCCATGATCACGCCGCCCTTGAGCATCCGGGCAAGTCCCCTGTTCACAAGATTCTGTTCCGATCTGTTTGACATGTCCGACTCCTTGCTATTGTTATATAACAATTTACTCTTTAACATATTAGTGTTATACTTATTTAAGGCAATGTCAAGGAGGAGTGTGATGAGATATAAAGCGGTCGCCGAGAGGCTTGCCTTTGATATCCTTAAAAAGATGAGGCCTGGAGACCGTCTGCCGGGCGTCAGGGAGCTGGCAAAGCAGGAGGACATCAGCCTGGTGACGGCCAGGAATGTGTACCAGCATCTCATGGGCAAAGGCATTGTGGTGAGCCGCCAGGGATCAGGCACCTTTGTTGCCTACGGATCATCAGGGGGCATCATCGACATGAGCACCATCCGACCGCCGGAAGAACTGCTGCTGTGGGTGGGCCAGCATCTGAGCATAACCATGGAAGGGCTCCACACCTATGACCCCCCCGAGGGTTACGAGCCTTTGCGCAACCTCTCGAGAGACTGGCTCGCAACCCTTGGCATAGACCACGCCCCCATCATCACCGCAGGCTCTCAGCAGGCCCTCTTCCTGGTGGGGCTGACCATTTTGAAAAAAGGAGATGTCGTTGCCGTGGAGGACCCTGGTTATATGGGCGCGGTCCGAATCTTCGAGTCGCTGGGGGCAACAGTCAAAACCGTGCCTTATCTCTCGAATCACAAGGACCTTGACCATCTGGCGGCCATGGGCATCCGCATGTTCTACACCATGCCCCAGGGACACATACCAACAGGCAGGTCCATCCCCGAGGATATGAGAGACCGGCTTTTAAGGATCGCCCGTAATAAGGATTTCTTCATCATCGAGGACGACCCCCTTTCCGAGGTTGTCGGAATGACGCCACTGAAGGCCCGTGATACCCACGAGAGCGTCATCTACATCAAGAGCCTCTCCAACATGCTGGGGCCTGGCCTGCGCATGGGATTCGCCGTGGTTCCAGGTTCCATGTACACTGAAGTAATCAGGCGTAAAGAGATCAATGACCTCTCGCTCTCGGGTATTCTCCAGCGCTGCCTGTGTACGATACTTGCCTCCTCGGATTGGAAAGAACACGTCAAGCGGCTCAAACTCGAACTGAGGACACGTCAAGCCTTTCTCTCACAGAATACTCAGTGGTCGACAAACGGCCCGTGCCTGTGGATAAAAACCCCGGTCCCCAGCCGTATGGGCAGGGAAGATCTCCTCGGGCTCGGCGTCAGGATAACACCGGGAGACATTTATGGATCAAAGTGGTCCAATCACATAAGGCTCTCCGTGCTGACCCCTTCCCGCACGGATTTCGAACGGGCAATCGGCATAATCCAGGGGTATTTGAAAGGCGTGACAGGCCCGGGACTCACAGATTTCTGACTATCCCGCCTGCAGGGACGACCCCCATGTACAACATTTGAATAAAGGATATCATCCAGGATCATGTTCAACACATCTTTTGAAACATCCTGACCTTAAGCCGTCCTGAACCTGCACGCGATCATTCAAGAATCCTGTTCAGCTTCCCACTCGAAAATCCTTCGAGGTCAAGGGAAACAAAGGCGAAGCCCAGGGACCGCATGTGCCTGATAATCTCATCTTTGTATTCAAGAACCACTTTGGGTTCATCCACCTCGATGACGGCGCTGTCATAGGGGAAATGCCTGACGCGAACCTGCCTGAATCCGAATCCTTTCAGAAATGCCTCTGCCGCATCAACACGCCGCAATAGATCCTCCCTGATCCGGAAACCATAGGGAAATCGTGAGCACAGGCAGACCGTGTTGGGCTTGTCCCACACCCTCAGACCCAGCCCTTTGGCAAATGAGCGGATCTCCTCCTTGCTCACCCCGAGTTCGGCAAGGGGCTGCCAGATGTGATCCTCACAGGCCGCCTTCATGCCGGGCCGGTAATCTGAGAGGTCAGAGGCATTCGAGCCGTCTGCAACCGTAGTAAAACCACTGTCACCGGCCCAGGCAAGACCTTTTGCGTCCCTCATTTTCCGGCATAGATAACAGCGGTCCTTTGAATTCATCGCAAACCCGGGATCTGAGAGCTCGTCCACCCGGATGACTACATGTTTTATGCCGATGAGCTCGGCCAGGGACCTGGCCTCATCAAGATCACCCGAAGAAATAATCGGTGAATCGAAAGTCAGTGCGCAGGACTCTTCCCCCAGGGCATCATGAGCGACTTTCGCAAGTACCGTGCTGTCGAGGCCTCCGGAGAAGAGCACCAGGAGCCTTCCCTTTTCTTCAATGGCATCTCCAAGCTTTTCGAGCTTATCCACCACCCGATTTCCTCTGAAGGGACTTGAACACCCGCACGGCAGCCGCTGCAGCACCGACGCTGTTGCCGATGTTCATGACCACGACCCCGGGAACACAGCACTGGAGCATGGTGGCAAGCGCTGCCTCGCCCCCCCCTCCATGGCCGTATCCGACGGGAGTGGGCACGGCGATGATGGGCAGGTCCGTGAGAGAGGCCATGAGTGTGGGCAGCACACCGTCCATACCTGCGAATATGATCAGGATATCCGCACCCTTTGCCTTCTTCAGCCCGATCAGAGGCCGGTGCATCCCGGAGGCGCCTACATCAAAGGCCCGTATGACCTCATAGCCAAGCTCTTCTATAATGAATGCGGATTCCTGCGCATACGTGACATCCGCAGTGCCGGCGGTTATGATACCTGCGCATCCCGTCTTTTTCCTCTCGGAAAGGCCGTGTTTCTTTATCAGCAGGAGCCTCCCGGCCTTGTTCACCTCTGCACGCTGAAACTGCTGCCTGATAATACGCTCTTTTTCACCATCAACAATGGACACAAAAACCCGTCCATTACTGTCAAACAGACTCCTGGCAATAGTGATGACCTGGTCCATGGTCTTGCCCTCGGAAAAGATCACCTCGGGGAAACCCATGCGGTGGGACCGGTGGAGATCCAGGAGAAAGTCCTCCCCCTCCGCATAAAGCATGCGCATGAGGCGCTCCTGTACTTCCTCTGCGTTTATCTCACCCTTCTTGTAGGCATCGAGAACATCTTTCATGCGCGCCCCCAAAGGAATTGTCATCACGCCTGTTCATGCTCCTGCATCACCCGCTGCACCTCATCCCGCAGTGTCGATATGGGGACTCCGGTCCTGCGTGAAATATCGTGAAGGTCACCATATTCAGGCTTGGCCCGGCGTGTTCCATCCGGCAGGGCAACCTCTTTTATGCTTATTTCGCCAAACCTGGTAGCCACCTTGTATTGTTGCCTCGGGAGGACAAGACGCTCCACAAGGTGGTAGCGAACCCCTATGGTCGAGGTATACATGAGGAAGGACGAGAGCACATCCCTGAGATCCTCCTCCTCGCACAACGCCGAGATGGTGAAGCCCGGTCTGCCCTGCTTCATGATCCTCGGGGTGATGCCCGCGTCCTTGGCCCCCGCATCCAGGATCCTGTCCAGTGCCGCCGAAGCATCCTCGGGCATCATATCATCGATGTCGGCCTCAATTTTGTAGGTTCTTTCCGAGTGTGCGGCAGTATCGGTTTCGCACAACATGACGCGGCAGAGGTTGGGCCAGTCCTCGAACCTCTTGGTCCCGCACCCATAGCCCACTGATCTGATGATGATCTCTGAGGGCGGTTCCCGCCTGTCCGCCAGGGCGTTAAGCACTGCCGCCCCTGTGGGGGTGGTCAGTTCTGCTTCGATGGTGGACGGCCTCACCTTCATTCCTTCCAGCAGCTTCACTGTGGCCGGTGCCGGAACCGGGATCTTCCCGTGGAGGGAGTCCGTCAGACCGCTGCCCAGTGGAACCGGGCATGCATATATGGACTCCACCCCAAGGAAATCAATGGCTGCAGATATCCCCACGATATCAAGGATGGAGTCAACGGCCCCGATCTCATGGAAGTGGACATCCTCCATGGGGCAGCCATGCACCTCCGATTCAACCCGGGCCAGGACCTCGAAAACCCGGTCGGCCTTGAACTTGACGGCTTCCGGTAACTTCACCAGGATATCGTCTCGGATGGCTGCGTAGGTCCTCATGTGGTTCGTAGCAGGGATCTCGAAGCGCACATGCAAACAGGAGATGCTGCTGATACACTGGTCCGTGACGTGAAGGGCAAAGGGCCCTATGCCAAGGCTGCCGAACACCTCTTCCAGATACCCGCACGGGCATCCGAGGTGAATGAGTCCTGCCAGCAGCATGTCACCGCTGACACCGCCGATGGGATCAATAATGAGCACCCGTCGCATCTTTTACCGAGTACGCTTTTTCTTATGTTTTATCAAGGCTATAGTGGGGGGAGGGGGGCGGCATGCGCCGCATCACGGCAATTCAGGTAAGACAATCATTCCATGACCGGGATCCTCTGTTTATATCGCACCATAAAAAACTTACACGATCACGGACATGGGTGGTCATGCAGGGACCCTATTGGAGGATGCCCAGCTTCCTCATCCTGGCCTGCAGGGTTGTGCGCTTCATGCCCAGGACCTCTGCGGCCCCTCCGGGCCCCCCGATCCGGCCGCCTGTCTGGGCGAGCACATGGGTGATATACCGGCGTTGAAGCTCATCCATTGTGGGCCTGCCGGTGAATGACGGCTCCTCATGAATGCCCTGCGAAACCGGCAGGTTAAGCTGGAGCCTCTCGCCCGATGAGAGGATTGCCGTGCGCTCCATCACGTTTCTCAGCTCGCGCACGTTTCCGGGCCATGGGTAGGCCAGCAGCGAAGCGATATCATTCTCGCTCAGATCAGGCAGCACCCGATGGTACTTGCGGGCATACTGGCTGAGAAACTCTTGAGCCAGGAAGACGACGTCCCCTCCGCGCTCGCGCAACGGCGGCAGCATCAGCGGCACCACATTCAGCCGGTAGTAGAGGTCCTGCCGGAACCGTCCTTCCGCCACATCCATGGCCAGATCTCGGTTGGTGGCGGCAACGAGCCGGAAGTCGGATGCCATGGCACGGGTTCCGCCCACACGGGTGAAGCTCTTCTCCTGCAGAACCCGAAGCAATTTCACCTGGGCGGAAAACGGCACATCACCGATCTCGTCGATGAAGAGCGTCCCGGTATGGGCCAGCTCCACGCGGCCCGCCTTCTGACGGTCCGCGCCCGTGAATGAGCCCTTCTCATGGCCGAAGAGTTCGCTCTCCACCAGTGGCTCGGGCACTGCCGCAAGATCCACCACCACGAACGGGCCTGTTTTTCTCCTGCTGGTGTCGTGGACCCTGCGGGCCAGGAGTTCCTTGCCGACACCTGTTTCACCGGTGATGAGGAGGGTGGCATCAGTGCCGGCCGCCTGATCCGCCTGGGCGAGCAGCGACGTCATGGCTGGGCTTCTGCCCAGGATCCTGACCGCCTCGTCTCCCCCTTCCGATGCCCCCCGGCCTGAAAAGCCCCGTGCCGTACCAGAGGCCACCATGCCGGTATAGTGGAAGATACGCAAAATGGAGATGCCCACATGCCGTGCCACCCTTACCACCACATCCCGGTCAACGACCTCGCTTCCGGGATCGATGTATGAGTTGTCCATGTAGAGCACACCGCTGAGTTCCCCTGCCACTATGACCGGCAGACAGATGACGGCCAGGGTCTGGTGATTTTCCTTATCTGTATGATCAATATTCAGCACATCTCCTGATCTCATGATTAAAGGCTCGCCATTGCGGTATGCCTTGAACATGAGGCCGAGCGAAGAGCGAAATGACTCGGAAAAGACTTCGGCCTTGTCGAGATTGTACGATACCCTCAGAACCGGACGTGCCGTATCCCGGGGACCGGAGAACCAGAACAGCCCACCCCGCTCGGCCCCGAAAAATCTGCAGGCCGCAGAGACCAGCCGGGTAAGGAGTTCGTCGCGGTCCGCACTCGGTACGAACTCGTCCATGAGGTCCATGAACCGATCAATGAGTTCCTGCCTGCGGGCGCCGGTCTTGGGCGGTACGCCCACCCGCAGCAGGGGCATCAGGTCGTCCGGGAACAGGTCCTGTCCGTATCCGCCCAGGCCTTCCCATGCCAGGAGCGCAAGATTGCGCGCTGACGTACGGTCGCGCTGCGCCAGCTTCACACGGGCCATCTCGGCCCTGGTCTTTGCCAGTTCGATGGGGTCTCCGGTCTTGAGAAGGTCGGCCTCGCTGGCCTCCAGCAGTGAGAGCACCACCTCCGGGCTCTCCTGTCGGCCCCGTGCCTGAAGTGCCCGCAGCCGCAGGCCCACGCCCCGCAGGTGTATGTTGGGCCCGGCCAGGACCCTTTCCATCTCCTGCTCGAACCCGAAAGATGCAATGGGATCAAACCCTTTGAGTTCAAAGGCATAGAGCATCTCCAGCGTCACAGGCCAGTTATACTGGGGCCCGATGGCCTCGGTAAAGGTCGTGTCCCTGGTGATGCGGTAGGCCTCCTCCAGATCGCCCTCGAAGTAACTGTAATAGGCAAGTCCCTTCATGACCACGTGCATGGCTGCGGCATTCCCGTTCTCAGAGGCCTCCTTCCGGGCTGCGATCAGATGCGTGTGGGCCTCGCTTCTGCGGCCCATGATGATGAGCACGATACCCAACAGGGCCTCGAAAAAGCAGGTGTTGCGGTTGTTCCTTACCATGCGGGAGCGCCGCCAGTGTGAGTCGAGCACGCCGATGGCCCGGTGGTACTGGCCAAGAAGGGCGCTGCAGTACCCAAGCGCCGATGAGGATGCCAGGTGCTCGGGGAGGAATGTGGGCACACTCTGGCCGGATTTGAGATTTCCCAGGCGCACCACCGCCTCGAAGCTGTCCACCGCCTCCTTGTACATGCCCTGGAGGTAATAGTAGATGCCGCGGAACTCTGCTGATGTGGCCATGATGTCCTCATCACCAAGGGCCTCGGCCTGGTCCAGGCCGGCCTCGATGAGACCGAACCCCTCGGCCGTCTGACCGATGACATACTTGTACAGACCCATGACCAGGTCGCAGCGGGCCAGCGTACGCAGGTCCCCGAGCCGCTCGGCCACAGGGTAGGCCTGTTCGAGCAGGGGGGGTATGGTGTGGATGTCTCTGATCAGGTTGATCCGCAGCCGGCACAGTTCGTTCGCAACGGCCAGGAAGAGCGGATCCCACTCGGGCCTCCCCCTCTGGGGTAAGGCAAGGCTCAGGGCAGTCTCCAGGAGTTCCAGCGCATCCACCCTGCTGCCCGAGCGGACGGCCTTGCGCGCTGACTCCTCTGCAAACAGGGCCGCGTCATGGTCCCGTCCGGCCTTTATCAGGAGCGACACCCTCGTACGGACATTAAGCGTGTCCTGCAGGCCTAGCCTGCGCATCTTCTCCACCAGTGCGTCAAGGTGTTCTTTTGTGTTGATGCGGGCGAGCCTGCGTGAGACCTCCACGCTCAGATCCTTTACCAGGGTGATGCCACCGTCGTGATGGATGGCCACAAGCCCGCTTTCAAGGCCCTTCCTGAGGACCTCCTGCTGTTCTGATGGATTCAGAGGGGACAGGGATGCTATGAATTCCGCACTCAGCGGCTCATCGACGGCCTTCAGCAGCGCCAGTGTCTGCCACTCGTTGCTCGTAAAATCGTTCACCATGCACCTCTCGGATCGGTCATACCTGTGTACCGGTCGCCCGCGCTTACGTCAAGACCATATTTGGTCACTTACTGCCATTATATGGTCTTCTGTGTTAAGCCTATACTAATTTAATCATTATTAACAGTCAGTTAACCTGATAACCCCTATGGCACAGCTTCTGCTCAATATCCAACACATATACCAACATCGAAGGAGAATACACCATGGCTGGAGCAAACGGATGGAAAGAGGAATATAACAGCAAGCTGGTCACGGCCGAGGAAGCCGCCGCCCAGATCAAATCAGGCGACTGGATCATCGTGCCTCCGGTCAACAGTGCACCCATTGACATACTGAACGCGCTGGCCGCACGCAAGGAAGAGATTGAAAAGGTAAAGATCGCCAGCAACCTCCTGATCTACCCCTTTGCATTCCTGGGAGGCGACTATGTCGGCAAGATCACCTATTACAGCGGCTACTGCGGCCCACTGGAGAGGATGTTCCTGCCCCAGGGCAATGTGGTGCCCTTTCCCATGCACCTCTCCAAGGCCTATATCGCGCTGGACCGTGCCAAGGCGCATGACGTGGCCATGATCGAGGTGACCCCTCCTGACGAGCGCGGCTACATGAACTACGGCCCCTGCGGCATGGCCTACGGGAGATACTCCACGACCAAATGCAGGAAGGTCATCGCCCAGGTCAATGCCAAGACCCCCTGGATCCACGGTATCGAGAACACGATCCACGTGAGCGAGATCGACTTCATCGTGGAAAAGGACCACGACCTTCCCGTAGTGCCCGAGATCGAGATCACGGACGTGGAGAAGAAGATCGGCGAGTACATCGCCGAGCGCATCCCGGACGGGGCAACCATTCAGCTGGGCATCGGAGGCATCCCCAACGCGGTTGCCTACTTCCTCCATGAGAAGAAGGACCTGGGCGTGCACGCCGAGATCCTCGCCGACGCCGTGGTCGAACTGGCAGAACTGGGCGTGATCACCGGGAGGAAGAAGACCATCTTCAGGGACAAGATCGCGGTGGGCGGCCTGATCATCGGCACCAAGAAGCTCCTGGACTTCTGCGACGACAACCCGACCATCCTGTCCATGCCCATTCAGATCGCGAATCACTATGACACCATCAGGCGCCACGACAACCTGTGCTCCATCAATGCAGGCCTCACCGTGGACCTGACCGGCCAGATCGCGTCCGAGACCATCGGCCACACCCAGTACAGCGCCACCGGCGGCCAGGCAGACTTCGTAAGAGGCGCGCTGGCCTCCAGGGGCGGCAAGTCGTTCATCGCGCTGCCGGCCACCGGGAAGAAAAAAGACGGCTCTCTCATGTCCAGGATCGTGCTGAACTTCGCCCCCGGCACCGTGGTGACCACCCCGCGCTCCGACGCCATGTTCATCGTCACCGAGTACGGCGTGGCAGACCTGTTCATGAAGTCCATCCCCGACAGGGTCAAGGCCCTGATCTCCATCGCCCATCCCGACTTCAGGGAAGACCTGGAGAAGCAGGCATTCGAGGCCGGACTGCTGCTCCCCGCTACCCTGCCGGTCAATATCTAGGCAGGACAAACCTCGGAGGGAAACCATGAAAACGTGCCTGAACTGTAAAAGTATGGTGAACGATCATTTCACAAAACCATTTTCTTTTCAGGCACGTTCGTGTATGAAAGGAAGGTGCTAGAGCCTTGGATATAGACATCAAGCAGGATGCACCGCAGAAGATATTCTTAATGAAATCCCAGGAAAGGAGAGTTATATGAATTTGTTGATACAGCCCAAGAAGTACAAGAGCCTCATGGCCGATGAGGGATCAAAGGCTATCATGGACAAGACCATTGCCTTTTTCGAGAATATGGGCAAGCAGAGACTGCTCGACGACTACAACAAGAAAATCTGGTACCGGGAGTTCATCGACTTCCTTGCACGCGAGCGGATCTTCTTCAAACTGCTCACCCCCAAGCAGTACGCCGGTGGCGACCCGGACGCCCGCTGGGACACGGCGCGCAACTCCGAGTACTCCGAGATTCTGGCCTTCTACGGGCTGGGGTACTGGTACTGCTTCCAGGTGACCATCCTGGGCCTGGGCCCCATCTGGATGAGCCCCAACGAGAAGGCCAAGCAGAAGGCCGCCGAGCTCCTCCGGGGCGGGGCCATCTTTGCCTTCGGCCTGTCCGAGCGCACCCACGGCGCGGACATCTACTCCACCGAAACCACGCTGACCCCCAAGGGCGACGGCACATACGCAGCCAACGGCGAGAAGTACTACATCGGCAACGGCAACGAGGCCGAGATGGTCTCCACACTGGGCAAGGTCAAGGACGGCACGGACGACTACACCTTCTTCGTCACCAACTACCGCCACAAGGCCTATGAGCTGAAGAAGAACGTCATCAGCCACCAGGAGTACGTGTCCAACTTCGCGCTGCATGACTACCCCATAGCTGAAGACGACATCCTGTCCCGCGGCCCGCACGCCTGGGACTCGGCACTCAATACCGTGAACATCGGCAAGTTCAACATCGGTCCCGCATCCATCGGCATCTCCGAGCACTGTTTCTACGAGGCCATCACCCATGCATCCAACCGCATCCTCTACGGCGTGAAGGTGACCGACATGCCGCACGTGCGCAAGAACTTCATGGACGCCTGGCTCAGGCTGGTTGCCATGAAGATGTACCAGCGCCGCTCCACCGACTACTTCAGGGGCGCCGGCGAGAATGACCGCCGCTACCTGCTCTACAACCCCACCAGCAAGATGAAGGTGACCCTGCAGTCCGAAGAAGTGATCAACCTCCTGTGGGACGTGATCGCTGCCAGGGGTTTCGAGAAGGACACCGTCTTCCACATGGCGGCGGCCGACGTGCGCGGCCCGTCAAAACTCGAGGGCACCGTGCACGTGAACGTGCAGCTCATCAGGAAGTTCATGAAGAACTACTTCTTCACCCCGTCCGATTATGCGCCGGTGGCCCCGGACTTCTCGCTCAAGGACGACCTGTTCCTGTTCAACCAGGGCCCCACCAAGGGCCTGGGCAAGGTCCAGTTCCACGACTACAAGCCGGTGTTCGAGGCCAACAAGGCACTGCCCAACGTGGCGACCTTCATGAAACAGATCGAGATCTTCAAGGAATTCCTCGAAAAGGCCGGCCCGGACAAGGCGCAGGATATGGACCCCTCCTGGTCTCTGCCGGTGGGCGAGATGTTCTCCATCGTGGTGTACGGCCAGCTCATCCTCGAGCAGGCCAAGTTCGAAGGGCTCGACCCGGATGTCCTGAACCAGATCTTCGACTTCATGGTGCGCGACTTCGCCCACTTCGGCCTGCAGATCTACGGAAACCACAGCTCCAAGGACGAGCAGCGCGAATACTGCACCAAGATCATGATGATCAAGGCAGTCCCCAACCCGGAACAGTACAACAAGGTCTGGGAGAAGTACGTGTCCGTGCTCAACGGCGAATATGCCATGAACGAGTAGCAGCAAGAAGCAATCAACCAACAAGAACAACAGGGGGAGGGCGCAGGCCCTCTCCCTTATTTTCATCCCCCTGGGCATCATGGCTGTGGCCACACCGGGCTTTGGATATCAATCCCTAAGACCCCTGCATAGCGCCAGAAGAGCAATTAAGCCAGACGTGAAAAACCTTACCTGAACAAACGATGGATCCAGCCGGAGAAAAGCAAATTGCTTTTCTCCGGCTGGATCCATCGTTTGTTCAGGCCAATTTTTGGTGCTGTTCAACTATGCGCATGTTGTTGTGAATGAGTCTCACCCTTGACTTTCAGTGTTTACCGGGCCATCCTTCTCTCATACATCCAAAAGATCCGGGAGGGACCATGGACATCTTCATCGACTACCCGAAACGCCTGGAGAAAATCCGTGAGCAGATGAGCATAAGCGGCCTTGATCTCTTCATCGGGACACGCACGGTGAGCCTGAGCTTTGTAGCCGGGGCCTTTGTCCCCTGGAGGAGCACGGTCCTCGTATCACGAGACGGCTATGCATCCCTGACCACGCTGCTCATAGACCTGGAACGTATGAAGCACGAATCCTGGCTTTCAACGATCCACGGGTATGCCCCCCTGGCGGGCATGGACCTCTGGGACGTGACCGTGCACCAGATAAAGACGCTGGGCCTGGATAAAGCCAGGGTCGGTGTCGAGGTCGGACATTCCCCCCGGGGCAATACGGGCTACCTCTTCTCCACGGAGTTCGACCTGCTCAAGCAGGCCCTGCCCGAGGCCGTCTTCATGCCGGCGAACCATGTGGTGGACAGGGCGTCCTATGTGAAGGAACCCGGCGAGATCGGGCTCATGCGGCAGGCGGCCGCCATGGCGGATGCCGCCGTCGAGAGAGTAAAGGAGTCACTCTGCGTGGGCATGACCGAGGCCGAGATTGCAGGGATCGGGGAGATGGAACTGCGGCGCCTGGGCAGCTCGTATCACTGGGCGGTTACAGGATCGTCCGAGGTGGCGTCGGGCTACCGCGCCTCATGGGCAATGAACGGGACCACGCCTCCCAGCACCAAGCTCATTCAGAAACACGAAAATATCATCGCCGACTTCCATCCCTGCTGCAACCTGTACTATTCCGACCTGGCACACAACTTTATCATCGGAGAGCCGAACAACGAGCAGGCAAGGCTCGCTGACGCGTTCAGACGGACCGCAGAGACCCTGGTGGGATCGCTCAAGGCAGGCAATACGGTGGGCCGGGTCTTCCGGTCCGTATACGACAAGCTGGGCGAACTCGGGTATGCCGGGTTCACGATACCTTCCTTCGGCCACGGGCTGGGCATCATGGGCCACGAGTGGTACCCGGCCATCGTGGACAATGACGAGTTCCGCAACGTCGTTCTGGAGGAAGACTCTGTAGAGGTAGCCTTCCTCGCCATGGCCGTCCCCGGGGTGTGCGGCATGCGCCTGGAAACGCCGGTGCGCGTGACCGCAGGCGGCGGCGAGATGCTCTGCGCCACGCAGCCTGTCCTCACGGTCATCGAAGACTGACCCTCCCGGGGGGAAGATGAGACAGACCCGGTAAATCGGGCAGGGGATGAAAGTGGTCCTTTCCCTCCGGCACTGCCGGAAAGATCGGGCAGTAACCCCTCTCCCCTTACCGGGCTTATCCCTTCTTGTGTTCGTAGACGTGTATGTCTCTCTGGGGGAAGGGTATGGATATGCCCTGCGCCGTAAACTGTTTTTTCACCCCTTCGATGAGGTCGAAGTACACACCCCAGTAATCGGGACTCTTCACCCATGCCCTGACCTGGAAGACCACGCTGCTGTCCGCCAGTCTGCTCACGAGGATGGCTGCTTCCGGGCTCTTCAGGATCCTTGCATCCCTGTCCACCACGTCACCGATGCTCTTTCTCACCGTGTCGATGTTCTCATGGTAGCCCACACCGAAATCCAGGTCCACGCGCCTGGTGTCCTTGGCAGAGAAGTTGGTGATATTGTCCCCCATCATCTTTGCATTGGGGATGATGACCACCTTGTTGTCCAGTGTTGTAAGCGTTGTCGTAAAGACCTCGATCTTCTCGACAATGCCTGCTGCGCCGCCGCCCTCGACGTAATCGCCTGCCTTGAACGGCTTGAATATGATCATGAGGAACCCGGCGGCAAAGTTGGCCAGGGAGCCCTGCAGTGCCAGGCCGATGGCCAGGCCGGCGGCGCCGATCACGGCTATGAAGGAGGTCGTCTGTATCCCGAGCTGGGCCAGCGCCGCAATGACCACGAAGGTGAGGAGCGCCAGGTAGGTCAGGTGCTCGATGAACGTCACGATGGTCGGGTCCACATTCCGCCTGGTGAGTATCCGTGCGGTCACCCCCCGGACCCCCCGCGCGACCCAGCGTCCTACGATGAAGATGAGAAGGGCTGCGATTATCTTCAACCCATAAAACGTTATCCACTCCTGAACCTTCAGCCAAAGATCTTCCATGGACAAACCTCCTTTTTTTAGCAGTCACTTCCTTCGCAGGCGGCAGCAACGGCATGAAAAGCAGAAAAGGCTCTCCGCGAGACTCCTTGTATATGTACAATATTAATCTCGGGATTTCATAAATCAACAGTCCGGTTATGGAATAACCGTTGTGCATGCAGGCTGGAAGGACAATAACAGACGAGCTACTTGAACTGCTCCATAAATGCGCCGACCCTGGCCTTGAATTCATCAAAGTCCCGGCGCAATGCCTTCAATTCATCCTGCAGGGCTGCGAGGCGATCATCCGTTTCCTGGACAATACCCTCTTGTGCAGAGTAAATAGGCATCTCCTGGCTTGCCGGCTCCGGCTCTCCGAAAAAAAGGTGGGCATAGCGCGACTCTTTCTGCCCGGGCTGCCTGGGAGCCTTCATGATATAACCTGCCTCCACAAGGTCGCCCAGGGTCTGATCCAGTTTTTCCTGGTCCTTAAAGTCATGGAGCCGTTCCGTGTGGGACTTGACCTCCCCTGCGGTCTGGGGCCCCCTCAGCATGAGCATGCAGAGAACGGCCGCCTCGGTATTGATCAACTTGTTGTTCCTGGTAAAGGACTGCTCATACTTGGCGACCCTTCCCAGACTGCTCTGCCATACCAGTCGTTTGTTCTGCAGGCCTTTAAGGGCTGCGAGCACCCTTTTTTCGTCGTAGGCCACCACCGGGACCCGGTTGGTTTTCTGGTTGCATGCATTGAGCAGGGCGTTGAGGGTAAGGGGGTAGTATTCAGGGGTGGCCATCTCCTTTTCCAGCAGACTCCCCAGCACCCGGGCCTCTTCCAGGGTGAGAAAGATATCCATATGATCTCCTTGTCTTTCTTGTGGATGAAATACTTCGCCCTCAAAGACATCTTCATATTTGCAGATTTCGTAGTCGATCCGCCAGGAAAAAGATCAGGCGGCGTGTTCGGTGTTCTCAATGACGGCGCGTATCTTTTTCGACAACGAGGTGATGTCGAAGGGTTTCTGGATAAAGCCGTTGCACCCGCGCTTCATGATCTGGGCGGCATCCTCGTTCAGGCTGTATCCGCTCGAAAGGATGACCTTAATGTTCCTGTCCAGACCCCTGATCCGCTCATAGGTCTCGGCGCCGCTGATGCCGGGCATGATCATATCCAGAATCACGAGGTCTATCTCATCCTTGTGACTGCCGAACAGCTCCACCGCCTCTTCGCCGCTCCTCGCCGTCATCACCTTGTATCCCAGCACATTGAGGATCTGAGAGCCTATGTCGATGATCATGTCCTCATCGTCGATCAGCAACACCCTCTCGGTCCCCTTGACCATATCCGACTTTGTTCTCTCTTCCCCGACATGGGCCGACTTGTCGGATGCCGGCAGGTATACGTTGAAGGTCGTGCCCTTGCCGACTTCGCTGTACACACCGATGAAGCCTTCATGATTGCGGATGATCCCATAGGCCGAGGCAAGCCCCAGCCCGGACCCCCGGGACTTGTCCCTGGTCGTGAAAAACGGCTCGAACACCCTGTTCAATGTATTTTTATCCATTCCGGTCCCTGTGTCGGTAACAGAGACTTTCACATATCTGCCGGGTCTGACCTCATAGGATCTGACATAAGATTCATCGAGGTTGATGTTCGAGGTCTCGAGGAAGAGATCTCCCCCGCCGGACATGGCATGCCAGGCATTCACATAAAGATTGAGCAGCACCTGCTCTATCTGACCCTGATCCACCTCGACGGCCCATATACTGCTCTGTAATCTCTTATGGACCGATATCTCCTTCTTGGCATGGTGGAACATATCCGAGGTCTTCTCCACAAGCCTGTTCAGATCAGCCGGTTTGACCTCGTACTTGCCTCCCCTGGCAAAACCGAGGAGCTGCCTGGTAAGCTCGGACCCGCTCCGGACGCACTGCTCGATATGATCTACCCGCTTTCTATTTATGTCGTCAGAGTCCATGTCAAGGCCCATGAGGGAGACATTGCCCTGGATGGCCATGAGGAGATTGTTGAAGTCATGGGCGATCCCGCCCGCCAGGGTGCCGATGGCCTCCATTTTCTGGGCCTGGAGGAGCTGGGTTTCCAGGCGCTTGCGTTCCGTCACGTCCCGGGCAATACCCCTGAACCCGGTGATCTTACCCTCTGCATCCATGATGGGAGACAGCGACATCTCGACGATTCCCGTGCTCTCGTCACCCTTGAGTATCTCCAGATCGATGATCTCTTCACCCTTGCCGGTCTTGTTGATCTGGGCGGCCACACGGTCTATCTTTTTCCTGGATGTGGGTGGAATGATGTTTTTCGAATCCAGGCCCGAGAGTATCTCCCTGGGATAGGCGATTATCTTGCACAATGAATCGTTGAAAAAGGTGAACCGCCCCTTCACATCGAGCTCAAAATAGCCCTCCCTGATGTTTTCCAGGATGGTGCGGTATTTGATCTCGCTTTGCGCCAATGCCTCCTCGGCCAGCTTGCGTTCATTGATATCGATGACCGATATGATCCCGGCCGGGCTGCCGCCCAGCATGGTTGAGGCCCCGGAGAGGTCTACCCAGAGGTCCTTTCCCTGCTTGGAAACGATCTTGAATTCGTAGCGCCGGATCGCATCTTCTCCCTGCTGACGCTTCTGCCCGCGCTGCTGGACCAGGTGCTTGAAGTCGGGGTGCACGACGTCCCAGAAATTCATGGATCTCAGTTCACAGGCGCTGTACCCGCTGATCCTCTCCGCAGCAGGATTGGCATAGGTCCATTTGTTGTTCTGGTAGAGCATGATCGCCGTGGGCGTTGAATCTGCAAGGATCCTGAACTTCTCTTCACTCTCCCGCAGCGCCGTCTCCACTTCGATACGCTGCCTCATGTCCCTGGCAATCCCGATCCTGCCTATGGGCCGGCCTGCCGCGTCCCGGACGGTCCTGGCATTGACCTCGATGGGGACCCTGCTGCCGTCGGAGGCCAGGAGGTCCATTCCATACATAGGGATATCTTCACCTAAGAGGCCCCTCCTGAACATGTCCAGGGTGAGCTCCCTGCAATCCGGGTGGATGAGTTCTATGTAAGGCCGGCCGTAGAGATCATCATTCCGGTATCCCGTGATCTTTTCAAATTGCGGGTTGAGGTAGGTTATCCTGCCCTGGCTGTCCAGAGAAAAAACGATATCGGTCAGGGTGTCGAAGATTACCCTGAATTTCTCTTCACTCTCCCGGAGGGTCTCTTCGGACTGTCTTCTTCTTGAGATCAGTCTCTGGGCAAGGAACCCGAATGAAATTATGGTTGCCAGAAAGACTATGCGTACGGCGATCTCATGGATATCAGGATTGAGGATCTCGCTGATGAGATCATTCCTGCCGGATGCGAGCACATGAACCAGGGCCTCCCCGACCCAGAAGAGGATCCCGATCAGTATGCCCAGGAGACCAAGGTGTTCTGCAAGCCTGGAACTTTTCCCCCCGTCTTTCATGCGCCACCTTATTTATGAGTCTCTTGGTTATTCTTTCGTCATAAGGCATGCAGGAAATAAATCCTTGATGAAACCGGTGACAATAAGACCCGGAAGGGTGTATCAATATACTATTTCAAAGGGCTGTTCCAATACCGCAAAAGAGGAGGAAGTCATGGAACTCACCGATGCCATCCTGCAGAGAAGGAGCGTGAGAAAGTTCAGCGATTATGTCGTAACCGACGATGAGATCAGGCAGCTGATGGAGGCGGCCAGGTGGGCACCTTCCTGGGCAAACACCCAGGTGTGGGAGTTCGTGGTCATCCGCGACAGGGGCCTCATCGAACAGGTTGCCGGCACCTACGTGGACAAGAACCCGGCCACCAGGTGCTCTCTCGGGGCATCGGCCCTTGTCGTCGCCTGCGCCAGGACAGGTGTGTCAGGGTGCTACGAAGGCAAGGACGTGACCAAGCTCCCCAACTGGTTCATGTTCGACCTGGGCATTGCCGTGCAGAACATCTGCCTGAAGGCGCACGATCTAGGACTTGGCAGCGTTGTCGTGGGCCTCATGGACCATGATGCCTGCAAAAAGATCATAGGCCTTCCCGACGGCTACGAGGTCGTCGCCGTTCTCCCGTTAGGGAAACCGCTGACAGGCCCCAGGCAGGGACCTCCCCGCAAGGAGCTCAAGGACTTTGTCCACCTGAACAGGTTCGGGGACGCCTTCTAGAGGAACCCTTACGCAGGACCCGGCGTTTCTCCTTTCTCCTTGAGAGAAACACCGGGTTCCTCTTCTTGTCAGCCCGCGGTCCCACATACAGGCCCGGATCAAACGTTTCATTCAATGCCTTAAACAATCCTTTCAACTAGGCAGGGG
>CAZRIV010000009.1:0-179593 GCA_964600235.1 uncultured Bacteriovoracaceae bacterium
ACACTCCGAAGAAGAGAGACCTAGATTAAAAGTGCGAAACATTGTTGACACTACCAACTTTAATGATAATTCTCATGGAGTGTGAGATTCAATGCAATGATAGTATTATAGAATAATAGAGAGTATTGATCTATAGAGATTTTCAATATGCTCTTGCTAAATTAAGCTGCGTGTTAGTTTGAGCTTTGGGTAGTTATAAAGGTTGTATCAAGATAAATCAATTGAGCCTAAACTTTCTGTGTAGTTTCTGTGTAGTATTTTCAATCAAATTATCAATAATATCATTTACTTAATGGTGGAGGCGGGGGGAATCGAACCCCCGTCCGAAAGCCTTCAACACAAGGCGTCTACATGCTTAGTCAGTGTATTAAAGTCTCGGACTCGTTGTGCCCGCTGACAGGCTGCCCGGTCCCAACCCCTCTCAAGTTCGCTGCAGCCCAGGGGTCTGACTGCAGAGTCTGCCCATCTTAATTTGACATCCAAACAAGACCCGATGGGCGGGGTCAAGCTCGGACGGGCTAGCCCTTAGGCTGCCATTGCGTAATTATAATCGTCGGCACTTAAAGTGTCTCTGCCTGTTTAACGAGTCAGCAGAACTCGGCATGCTCCTTGGGTCTCAACTGCCCCCGTCGAACCCATTACGCCCCCTTAAGGGTTATACTCTATCAATAGTATCTCCATGGTGATTTGTCAAATCGGCTCAGCAGAAGGCATTTTCCAGGAGTTCGCACAGGATGTGGCCTATGAGGATATGCACCTCCTGCACCCGTGGTGTATTGCCCGATGGAACGGCTATGGTGCAGTCGGCCAGGTCTTTTATGCTCCCATACTGGCCGATGAGGCCGATGGTGCCAATACCCATGTCGCGGGCAGTCTCCATTGCCCTGACGACGTTCCTCGAGCTGCCGCTGGTGGATATGCCGACAAAGAGGTCGCCTGTCCTGCCGATGGCCATGAGCTGCTTTGAAAATATCTCGTCGAAGGAATAATCGTTTGCGATCGAAGTGATCACTGACGTGTCGGTGGTGAGAGCGATCCCTGCCAGCGGCCTGCGTTCTTTTTTAAACCTGTTCACCATCTCTGCCGCGAGGTGCTGGGCATCTGCAGCCGAACCGCCGTTTCCTGCGAACATGATCTTCCCGCCCGTCTCGATACACGAGATCATCATGTGAAGCGCCTGCTCTATCTTCGGGACTAATGGCAGGAGCTGGGCATGAAGGGCCCGGCTTTCCTGGAGAATGCTCGATATCTTTTCTTCCATACATGATCCTTGGGATTATATAGTAACTACTCATAATAGGTGAGAAAGGTCCGCATCACAAGGATCAAAAATCCACCAGAGGTCCTGGCCTTTGTTATGACTCTCGGATATTCATGGGCTTACTGGTTGAAGAACCATCGTGCTTCTTTGCCGGAGAACGGCATTAAACCCACAGATTGAAGATATTGAAGCATTCAGGGGTGTTACAAATATGACAGGCCTTCCTGAAATAATCTCTCCTGGGGGTCGGGGAATATCTTATACCCTGAAATGCCCGTCCCTCTGAGAGTAATCCAGCAGGAATTCACTGCGGTGTGCCTTGAAATACACGATGAATTCCCTGTTGTACTCCTCTGCGCTCCCGAAGCACCTGAATGGATCATCGAACTCAGCTTCCATGATCATTCTGTCGATATCCGGATCGAACTGAAGATCCGCATCCGTAATGTGGGAAAGTTCTACACCGCGAAACGGATTTCCTGTAATCCGTGTCCAAAACTTCCTGAGAGTGGTCAGTATCCGTTTCATCATGTAATCACGCCTGCCGTTTCTGTTTGATAATTGTCTTATCGGCCCCGGATAACAAACCTTGAACCTGGCTTGTGCGTAAAGAATCGAAGCCCCTTTGCCGATAGGGCACTTGACATGAAAGGCTCCATAAAAGACCTCTTGCAGATACCGGGTGTGCAGGGATATATCATTGTACAGGACAAAAGCATGCAGATAAAGCTGCCTGCCAAAAACAAGTTTTCAGGGGCAAAGGAAAGATTGTGGCTCCTCTATCAAGACCTTGTGGGGGATAGCAACCGCCCGGGGAATACGGTAGAAATTCTCCTGGATGATGTTCTGCTCACGGTCTTCCTCTCTGGCACCACCATGCTGATGGTCGTGTCGAGCCTGAGGGCGAACCAGGCCCTTCTTCGCATGACAGGAAAGCTTATTATTGCGAACATGACCAAGGAGTAACCGTTGCCATGAAGCAGGATATCAGCGGCGATCTTGAAAACACGAGGTGTCCGGAGATCATCAAGATTCTCTCGTTGGGGAAACGATCGGGGAAACTCTACCTTACCAACGGATCCGAGACAGGGAACATATTCTTTGCCGATGGCGAGGTTGTTCACGCTCAATGCGGCTATCTGACCGGCATTAAGGCCGTGCAGGAGATTGCGGTCTGGACCTCCGGCGAATACCGGTTTTTCGTCGATGAACCGGCAGACATGCAGACCATCATCATGGGCATAGATGAGGTGCTCGCCGAGACCACGTCTCATCTGCGCCAGATGGACAAGATCACTTCTCTCATACCCTCCTCAGCTGCGGTCTATGCCCTGGAACCTGAGATCAGGGACAAGGAGATCCAGCTTAAATCCGTCCAGTGGAGGGTATTGACCACGGTTGACGGCAGGAAATCCATTGCGGATATATCGCAGAGCATCAACCTCGGTGTATCCGACACCATGAAGATCCTCTACACCTTGCTCAGGATGGGCCTGCTCCGTGATGCATCCCAGCAGGACAGTCAGGTCCTTCGACGGTCCATCACCCTCCCGGAGACTGAATTCATTAATTCCCTGAAGGACGCCCTCATGCAGGCCATGGGACCCATTGCACCCTATATAATCGCAGAGACGGCCGAAGAGCTGAAGGCCGACCTTCTCTCGGAAAGCACCGACCAGAAGGCCTTCCTCATTGAAACGCTCTCCAGCAAGATACCCAATGAAAAGATGTCGCTCAAATTTCTGGATGCCATGACAGACTGGCTAAAGGCGGAGGTTTAATCTCCCATGAAGATAAAGATTTTTGCCATTGTTTGCATCGGTTCCGTCTTGATCCTGGCCATGTCATCCATACTTATCTATACCCAGGTAAGGACCGTCCAGGGCATCAACCTGGACCCGCTTGCCGATTCTCTCTACAAGGAAAACTCCAAGATCCTCACCTGGATATTGTCGACGGTCCCCCTTGATAAGATCGACACAATGAAACTGCCCGAATCATGGGCCGAGATCTTTGTGGTAAGCAACAGCGACCTTCAGCTCGTATCCTCCACAAACGCCGCACACAAGGGTGTTGCCCTCTACCGGCACCCCCTGCTTCTCGACCAGGCTGCTGCAATTGTAAATGCGATCAAAAACGGAAAAACAACCACGGTGAGTGCGCGAAAGTTCATGATAGTGATCCAGCCGCTCGGTCCTGAGCAGTCCATCGTAGCATTGAAGCCAAAGGCATGGGAAACCGCAATCGTCTCCCGGCAGAACGACCAGATGAAGGGTACGTCATCGAGTATATTGACCATACTGGGCGCCTTTCTCCTCGTCGGCGGGCTCATAGCGGTTGCCATAGCCTTCATCATCACCAGGACCATCGCCGCCCCGGCCGGCCGTGCGCTCGACGCGCTCAAGGCCTTGAGCCTGGGAGATTTCGATCATGAAGTGGGTTCCACCAGAAACAAGGAGATGACCTCTTTCAACGAATCGTATCTCCGTTTGAAGACATCCCTGGAAATTGCCCTCGACAGGATCTCAAGGAGATAACATGCCCAAGCAGGTACTCATCGTAGACGACGAAGAAACCCTGACCTGGTCACTGGCAAAATCGCTTTCACATGACCGTGAAACCTACGATGTGACAACAGTGAATGACGGGGAAACCGCACTATCGATCTTCGATGAACAGAACTTTGACGTCGTGGTGCTCGATATCAGGCTTCCTGGCATAAGCGGCCTGGATGTCCTGGTTAAGATCAAGGAAAAGAAACCCGCCACCAAGGTCATCATGATGACCGCCTACGGATCTATCACGGTTAAGGAAAAGGCTAAGGCAAATGGATCGCTCTTCTATATCGAAAAACCCTTTGAAATTGAGCAGATGCGTGGTTTAATCCTCAAGGCGCTCAAAGAGGATGCGGCCCGTGGGTTTGCAGGCAGCATCACGGGGCTGCAGCTGCCCGACCTTATCCAGATGAACTGCCTGAGCCAGATGACCACTGCCCTGTTCGTGAAGAAGGATGAGAGAAAGGGCTGCATTTATTTCGAAGATGGCCAGATCACCCATGCAGAGGTGGGGGCCATCGAAGGAGAAGAGGCGCTCTTCACCATCCTGTCCTGGTCCACGGGGAATTTCAAGTTCGTGGGCGGGACAAAGGCCCCCAGAAACTCCATCTCCACCAACTGGGAATATCTCCTCATAGAGGGCATGCGGCGTGCGGACGAAATGAGTCAGGCACTTGAAAAAGGCGAGATCGAAGACAGCGATATCGCACCGGTAGACGAGTCCACGCGCACGCTGGTGAAAAACCTCTCGTCACTCAATGAATGCGCGGGTATTGCCGTAATGAAATCCGCGCAGGAGATCCTCTACCAGAGCGGCAACATCGCAAAGGAAATTAATATTCCTTACGTTGCCAAGTTCTATATGAATCTTCCCGAGGCACTGGGAGACCTCTGCCCCACAAGGCCGAAGAAGGTCACCTTCATCGACCAGGGCCGGCTGGTGCTACTCTACCCCTTCAAGATATTCGCACTGATCCTTCTTATCAAAAGGTCCGTCATCTCCCAGGAGACCTCTTCAGCCATAGAGCGTCTTATCGAGCGGTATCAGGTTTAGCCACGCGAGACCGTCCAGATCTTCATCGCATGCGCGGGATATCACCTTCTGCATCCGTATGCATTTCTCGTGATGGAGAAGGATCCTTTCCCGCCTTGCGTCATCGGTGCCGTATCTTTCCATGAGATCGACAAACCTCCTGGTGAGGGATACGACCCGGTCATGCATCACCCGCTTGTCCGCATAGTTGACCACCATGGCCTCGTCCATATTCATTGACTCCAGCCTCACATGCTGGCCCACGACTTCACCCACACGGGGATAGCCCCTGTTTGTAAGCAGCTCCTTTGCCATGAGCGCATGATCCCTGGTGGTTCCGATGCAGTCCATCTTGCAGATGTCATGGAGCAGCGCGGCCCTGTCCACAAGGGCAAGGTCTATGCTCAGACCCGATGATTTAAGCCAGTTCCCGATCACGAGGGCCACGCGTGTCACCATGAGGGAGTGGCGGAGGATATGAACGGGCATTGAGCAGGACTCTATTATCCTGAATGTCTCCTTACGCGTGGGGATCACTGTTGGTTTGCCCCCGTATTGCCCTGGCCCGTACGGAGAAGGTCTCCCATGCCGAGCAGCTTCACATTGATCGACCACGTGGTCTTGGATGGTGCGTCTTCTTCCTGTATTTCCACACGCCTCTCGCCAACGACCGCCCAGCACTGGGAATTGTACCCGATGGTCTGGATCTGGTCGTCGACCCTATGTTCCATGAAATCGTACTTCACCTCATATCCGGCCGTCAGGCCTTTCGTGATTATCGCCTGAACGCCTGCGGTGAGGAGCTTTGCATCAGGTCTGTGATATTCCAGGCCCGCCGAGAGCGTATCTCCCCTGGGGTCAGCCAGGAACATCTTGGTTGAATGCTCGGACGTTGCATACGGACTTCCGGGAACCCTGCTGAGGGTATTGGTGTGGGATGCGCTCAGCCAGGGAAACGGGAAGAGATTGGACCTCACATTGATGTTGTCCCATTGTTCTGTAACATAGCTGTAATAGCTTTCCACACCAAGATCCGCCAGAGATGCCCCCTGCTCGTTACGAAGGTAGTTGTACAGGCTCAGTCCCATGTTTACGGTCTTATGCCAGTCATCGCCCGTGAGGAGCTGCGGGAATGTGTCTGTCGTATCGAGGGCATCATAATTCCCCCCGATGCGGGAAAGGTGCGTCCAGGAGACGGAGGGTATGACCTGGTGGTATAGTCCGCCTGCAAACCTCGAACTGTACAGGGTGGTGGAAAGCGATGCCCCCCTTTCCTGCCAATGCTCCTGATAGGTGGAATCGCTGTAGAGGTCCTTTGTCTCAGAGAACAACGTATCGCGGTAGATTTCCTTCACATAGGGCCTCAATGTGAAGTAGGGAAAGACATTAATCGGCAATGAAACCTCTGCCTGGGCGTTATCCTTGAAGGCATTGACGGAATCGGGGGAGTAGAGCCTGATGGAATTGACCTCCGCGGAGGCATGAAGGGGGGTAAAGGGCACTGCCCGTTCGCTTGCGCGTGCGGTAACCCGGGGAAGCTCCTGGAGTGTCTTTCCGTTTGTCCTGGCAGTCATGTCCTGTTTCCATTGACCGGACACGGCCAAGGAGAGGCCTTTATAGGAATTATTCCACTGTATCCTCGATATGAGCTCTGTGATGTGTGAATCATCGAGCTGATTGACGGAGCCGGCCGACATCCCTCCTCTTTGGAAGCGCGAATCATAGAAGGTGCCGATGTCCCTGAAATAGTCGGGGCTGCTCACCAGGTTCATATCCCAGTTCAGGTTTTGTCCGCCCTGCTGCGCCTTTATGAACCATCGGTCCGAAGGGATAGTCTCAAGCACTCCCCCGGCCTCACTCTTCTCGTTGCCGCGGTTGTCCTGAAGCGTCTCGGCATAAACGAGACCGTTTCGGTCGTAGTCAAGGGAATACCTCAATTCATTTTTCATGAACAGGCCCCTGTCGGAGAGCCAGGTAGGGGTCATGGTCCAGTCCCATGAACGGCTTGGGGCATAATAGATCGGCAGGCCGAATCGGTACCCATAGTCCGAGCCGTGGCTGAGCTCGGGGATAAGAACACCCGAGTGCCGGGAGAGATCGGCCGGAAAGAGAAGATAGGGAATCCTGAGCACGGGCCATGACCGCACTGAAAACCGCGCATCATGCGCAGTCCCATACCCCCCCACCGGTATCTCCAGTTCCTCGGCCATGATGGACCAGTCGGGAGGGCTCCCGAGGCAGTGCGTAAACTCGACTGTCTGGCCTGTTATATACTCCTCTCCATAGCGCGTGATGGATTCGCCGGATATCTTCACGGCATTCTCATGGCTTAAGATCGTGCCGTTCTGGATATGCAGGTCTTTTCTCCTGGCATTGTAGGAAATCGCCTCGGCCGTCACCTCTCCCTTGGACTCTTTCATGGTGCAGTCCCCGGTGGCCCAGATGTCCTGGGTGGAGGCGTCATAGACAACATAATCGGCCTTGAGGGTGAGCTCTTCGCCGGCTACCACCACATTGCCGTATGCCTCGATGCGCTGGCCGATCCTGACCATCTCGTCGGCCTCCACATTGAGCATCTCTGCCGGGGAATTCCCCTGGAGGATCAAGCAGATCAGTGCAATCAGGAAGACCAGCCTGGGCATACGAGCAATTCCCTCACCTCTCCTACAGTATAGAACGAGCCCGTGACCACCACGGGCATCCCGGTCTGAAGCGCCTGAGAGAAGGCTTGTGTGATGCTGCTGCACATGGTGACGCATCCTGATGACTCTGCGCGCCTCATCTCTTCTTCTCCCCATGATCTCGGCGACCTGACCGGGGCAATGAAAAGGTGCCTGCAGACTTCCTGCAGTGCCATGATGATACCCATGTAGTCCTTGTCCGAGAGTATGCCGACAACCCCTACCCAGTCAAAACCGCTCTTCTTCAGGTGCTCCACAAGGACTAACACAGAAGAGGGATTGTGCGCCACATCCATGATGATGCCCCCCCCCACCGTTTCGATCCTTCCGGGAAGGAAGGTGCTCATGAGGGCATGCTCCACTTCAGAGGCTCCAGGGTGTACGCCGAGGAGCCCGGCCGCCTTGATCGCAAGGGCCGCATTGTTGCGTTGAGGGCCTCCGGGAATAGCCGCCTCCGGCATGGCGGCATCCGAAACCTCAAAGAGGGGTGCATTGATCTCACGGGCATGATCCCTGATGACACGAAGAGCCTCCCCTGTGGCCGAGGTGACAAGAGGCCTGCCGGGCCGTGCTATCTGCGCCTTCTCCCGGGCGATTGCCGTCACGGTATGGCCCAGATAATCGGTGTGGTCCAGCGATATGTTCGTGATGACCGACACAGCTGGGTCAAGGGCATTCGAGGCATCGTACCTGCCTCCCAGCCCCACCTCGAAGATACCCGCATCCACCTCGCGTCTCTGAAACAAGACACAGGCAAGGACCACACACCATTCGAAATAGGTCAGGCCGATATCCTGCACCAGGGGGAGTATTTCTGCGCGTACCTCCCTCAGGTCAGAGGAAGCCGCCATGGTTCCATTGATCCTGAAACGCTCCGTGAACCTGCTCACATGGGGTGACATGGTGGTCCCGACACTCCTGCCGGCGTGAAGGAGGATGCTTTCAAGGTACATGCAGCTGGATCCCTTGCCGTTGGTACCCGCGACAAGGATATGGGGGTATGATCTTTCCGGGTGGCCAAGGGCATCGAGAGCCCTGTTTACCCGTTCGAGACCCAGCGCCCACAGGTGCTGGTCTACGCTTATGAGAACCATCTCAGGAAGAACGCAAGAACCTCGCGCATCCGGTGGCGGTGCACGATCATGTCGAGCAGCCCGTTGCCGACCAGCCTGCCTGCATCCTGAAAGTCCGGAGGCAGGGCACAGCTCATGGTGGCCTCGATCACGCGCGGACCGGCAAAGCCGATGCGCGCCCCCGGCTCGGCAAGCATGATATCGGCAAGCCCTGCAAAACTGGCGCTCACGCCGCCGGTGGTAGGATCGGTGAATATGGTTATCATGGGTACGTCGGCGGTCATGGACCTTCCATGGACCGTTCTGAGCATCTGGAGGAGACCCCATATGCCTTCCTGGACACGCACGCCTCCCGAGGCACAGAAGACCACAAAGGGGATCTGTTTGCGCTGGGCGTGATGCATCAGGTCCACAATGGTCTGACCGACCGTCACGCCCATGGACCCGCCCCTAAAGGAGAAATCCATTACGCCCAGAACGCACGGCTGCCCGAGGACCATGGCCCTTCCGCACTTGATGGCCTCTTCGGAAGAGGAACCAACTTCCTCCGAGCGGACCGCAGCTATCTCGATCTCCACGAAAGAGCCCTCGTCGCAGAGAAACGAGATACGGTCCTGGGCCTTCATGCGCAGGTGATGGTCGCAATGGGGACAGACCCATTTATTTTCCCGCAGCTTGGATGTAATGATGATCTCGGAGCAGGAGGGGCATTCGGTCCATCTCCCATCCTTTTTGGCAATGTCTAAGACTTCTGTCAAAGGGTTATTTCCTCCCCACCTCGGATATATTCGTACCTGTCCGGCAGCTCGGAGACGACCTCTTCCATATGCTTGGGCTTGATATGGTAGATGATTACCCGGGTGGAGGGGGAAAGGACACCGTTGAGGCCCTTCATGATCAGTTCGGGGGTGAGGTGCTGGGTGATCGAGGCGAGCGCGCCCATGGAGCTTGGAAAGGATGCCTCCACAAAGCATGCCTTCAGGTCGGAACCGAGAGATTTGATGAGATCGAAGAGATCCGGGTGAGCTCCCGTGTCTCCGCTGAACAGGGCGTATTTTCCGTCCTCACAGAGCACATAGCCCAAAGACCCGTCGATGTGATTCTCTGCAAAGGCCTTGACCCTGATGCCGTCGAGGTCGAACCAGTCATGGGGGACCGTCTCAAGGCTGAGGAATGACCTGTCTGCGTCGAGCTCGGCCATATCGGGCCAGATGAGCCCGTTGAAGACATGGGCCTTGAGCGCCTCGATGGTTGTCCGGCTGCCCAGGACGCGGATGCCTTTGACCTTCCTGCCGAAGAGCGCATCCACCAGGAACGGGAGTTCCTTGATGTGATCTATGTGCGGATGCGTTATCAGCACGCTCCTGATCCCCTCGACCGCATCTTCCGGGAGCACGGACATGACGGACCCTGCATCTAAAAGGATTTTTGAGTTGATCAGTATGCTGGTCGTATTGAACCCCCGCATCACCGATCCGCTGCATCCAAGGATTTCGATCTTCATCTAATCTGGTACCCTTACCTTAAACAATGCCTGTTTTCCACACCATTATGTGAACCGACATCAATTCTTGTCGGCTTCTGGCGAAGGAAACTGTAATCTGCAGGGCCCTAGACTTACCGGCCTTTGTTCCCTGTAGATACATTCATGAAGGTCCCCGGCCTGAAGACGCTTCATGACCAGAAAAGATGCGATCGGATAGAAATATGTACCTGTTCAAACCATGCTTCGGCTTCACCGAAATGCACGTTTTGGACAGTCCGGGCTTTCCGGTTAATAATTAACCCTTAAGTGTCTTCACCGGCAGCTAATCCGGTTTTGAAAACTTCTTGGCCACCGCGCTCACCTGCTGGCTGGCGGCCCTGTGGCATACGAGAATGGAATCCGGGCCTTCCACAACCACGAGGTCGCTCACCCCGATAAGGACGATATGTTTATCAGCAGACCATATCACATTGCGTTCCGATTCGATGAACTCCCCGGAACCCCGTAAGGTATTTCCCTGTTCATCCGTCGCAAAGACCCTGCCCATGGCATCCCAGCTGCCCACGTCGCTCCAGCCGAAGTCCACGGGTATGACTCCCACGCGGGAGGCCTTTTCCATGATGCCGTAATCGATGGAGACCTTGGGCACAGCCTTGTAGAATCTCTCCACAGCGTCGGGATCGGTGTCGAGAGAAGACTTCAGCGTCATGAGCTCGTCGTAAAGATCGGCCATGTGCCGGGAAAACATGTCCAGGATAGTGTCCACCCTCCAGAGGAACATGCCGGCATTCCACAGGTAGCCGCTTTTGAGATATTGTTCCGCCAGGATACGGGCGGGTTTTTCATGGAAAGACTTCACCCGTTTGAGCGTAAGATCGTCCTGGCTCAACAGGATGGCCTCGGGCGCAATATAGCCATAGCCGGTCTCGGGTCGTTCAGGTATGACACCGAGGGTTATGAGAAGCTCCGGGTGTGATTTCAGGGCGTTGGCCCCGAAAAGGATCGCCGCCTTCAGCTTGGCCGGCTGCCTGATGAGATGATCGGACGGAAAGACGGCCATCATTGCCTCGGGGTCCTTCCTGGAGATGACCACGGCCGCATACCCTATGCATGGGGCGGTATTACGCCCGTAAGGCTCGGCCAGGATGTTCTCTGCAGGGATTTCCGGGAGCTCCTCTGCCACCTTTTCTGCCAGGTCGCGTGAGGTCACTATGTAGATATTCTCGGCCGGTGCAAGGTCCAAGGAGCGATCGAAGGTGGCCCTGAGAAGGCTCTTGTCTCCCTCGAACGGGATAAGCTGCTTGGGCATCTGTGCCGAAGAGACCGGCCATAACCGTTCCCCCTTCCCCCCTGCCATGATCACCACCTGAAGAGCCATATTCCACCTCCTGTAACCTTCATGGGAATCCGGATTTTTAAAAAAACGAAGAATTGCCTTTTTATACTCCAATAAATCGGTTGATGCCATATCGGAAGGTGTCCTGGAACCCGGATCCAATGAATTACCCCGCAGTAAGCTGCGAGATATCAAATGCAAAGGCAAGGAACCGAAGCAAGCTTCGAGGAATTAACCCGACTGAGATTAAATGGAGAATATTTCAGATGCTCTTTCTTCAGTGTCATGTGGTTACCGCCGGCCTTTATCCTGCTGCATACCATCGGATGCCTCCATGAATACGGCATATTGCCACCCTTCTATTCATTCATCAGCTTGCAACCTTGAGGCTAAAGGATATATAAGTCATACATCCCCACAGATTCCGGAGGAAATGCATGTTCCCAGAAAACAGACCCCGAAGACTCAGGCGCACCGATACCATCCGCAGGATGGTCAGGGAAACAAGGGTCCACGTGGACAATTTGGTATACCCGCTCTTCATAAAGGAAGGCTCTTCCCTGAAAGAACCAATCGATGCCATGCCCGGTCAGTTCCGGTATTCCCCTGACATGCTGCCCAAGCTGGCCAAGCAGATCGCTTCTGCAAAGATCCCTGCGGTCCTGCTCTTCGGCATACCCAAGAAGAAGGACGCCACCGGTACCTCTGCCCACCAACGTGACGGCGTGGTCCAGCAGGCCGTACGCCGCATCAAGGACGCCGCCCCGGGGCTTGAGGTTATAACGGATGTGTGTCTGTGCGAATACACGGACCACGGCCACTGCGGCGTCCTCGACGAGAAAGGCATGGTGAACAACGACGACACCCTCGAGGTGCTTGCAACCGTGGCGCTGTCGCACGCCAAGGCAGGCGCGGACATCATCGCCCCTTCTGACATGATGGACGGACGGGTGGGCATCATCAGGGAGGAACTCGACGAAAACGGATTCGAGCACATCCCCATCCTGAGCTACGCGGTGAAATACGCCTCGACCTTCTACGGCCCCTTTAGGGAGGCAGCGGGTTCCACTCCGTCTTTCGGCGACCGGAAAAGCTACCAGATGGACCCGGCCAATGTCCGGGAGGCCCTGCGGGAGGCTGCATGCGACGTAGAGGAAGGGGCAGACATGCTCATGGTGAAGCCGGCCCTGCCCTACCTGGATGTCATCAGGCTCATGGCAGATGAGTTCGACTGCCCTTTAGCCGCCTACCAGGTCTCCGGGGAATACTCCATGATCAAGGCCGCATGTGAACGGGGCTGGCTCACCGAAGACGCGTGCATCCTGGAATCCGCCCTATCCATCAAACGTGCCGGTGCGGATATCATCATCACCTATTTCGCCTTGCGCCTGGCCGAGCTGCTTTCATGAACCTTCCATCCATTCTCGCCTGGGAACTCACCAAGGCATGCAACCTCAACTGCGTGCACTGCAGGGCCTCGGCGACGAACATGCCCGGGCACGACGAACTGAGCACGGAGGAAGGCCGGGCGCTCCTGCGAGATCTCGCCAAGGGCGGCACCCGGCTCGTCATCCTTTCGGGCGGCGAGGCCCTGGTGCGCCGGGACGTGTTCGAGATCGCCTCCTATGGCACCTCGCTGGGCCTGCGCATGACACTGGCCACCAACGGCTCCCTGGTGACCCCAGAGGTCGCCTCAAGGCTGAAAGACTCGGGTATCGCCCGGGTTTCCGTGAGCATCGATGGTGTTACGAGCAAGATCCATGATACCTTCCGTGGCATGCCCGGGGCATTCGACATGGCCTTACGGGGCATCCGGATGCTTGTCGAGGCGGGCGTTCCCGTCCAGGTCAACACCACCGTGGCGGCAGTCAATATCTCCCAGATGAGACAATTCCCGGATTTTCTGAAAGAACTTGATGTCATGGCATGGCATGTGTTCTTCCTGGTCCCCACCGGCAGGGGGGAAAATGTGGAGCCGGCAAAGATAAGGCAGTACCGCGATATGCTCGAAGACTTCCATGCAACTTCAAAAATTTCCCGGATCGAGTGCAAGGCCACCTGCGCACCGCAATATTACCGCATGATCGCGGAGCGGGAAGGCTCGAGTCCCACCAAGGGATGCCTGGCCGGGACGGGCTTCGGGTTCGTCTCTTCCACCGGGACCGTACAGCCCTGCGGCTTTCTCCAGATCGACTGCGGGAATATCAGAAAGCAGCCCATCGCCGAGATCTGGTCCACCTCGGAACTGCTCGTACAGTTGAGAGACACGGCCAATCTCAAGGGAAAGTGCGGCTCATGCTCATTCGTCTCGGTCTGCGGCGGGTGCCGTGCCAGGGCCTACGAGGTCCTTGGCGACCCGCAGGAATTTGACCCCGTCTGCTGGTACCCGGGGTGAATATAAGCCATGGACACGATTGACCGGAAGATCCTGAACCTCATCAATAATGGGCTTCCTCTTGACCAGCGGCCTTTCCATGTTGTTGCCCGGTCGGTGGGCATCTCGGAAGAAGAAACCATTGAGCGCATAAATAAATTGAAGGGAAGCGGCATCATCCGGAGGATCGGGGCGGTTCTCAACCCGCGAAGCATTGGCTGGGAGTCAACCCTGTGCGCAGCAGATATCCCCATGGATCGACTTGAAGCGTTCGCCGATTTCGTTGGCAGGTTTACCGAGGTAACCCATAACTATCTCAGGGAAGGGCAACCCAACTGCTGGTTCACCCTCATATCCCCGAACAGTGAACGCCTTGCTGAAATTATCGATGGTATCGAAAAAGCCTTTGCCGTCAAGCTCCTGAACCTGCCCGCCAGAAAGGTCTACAAAATCCGGGTTGCGCTGGATATGTCGTAAGTCCTTGCCCTACTTGAACATCCTCGATATCACGTTGCCTTCGGGCTTGCCCTGGCACTTGACCTCTTCCTCTTCATACCCCACGCAGGTGAAATAGATGGCCCGGTCAAAGAACCATACTACCCGGTTGTTGAATTCCAGGGCCTGCATGAGCTGGAATGAAGAATCGAAGTAATTCTCTTCCTGTACAAAAAGCCAGAGATGCCGCTTGATGAGCTGCAGGGCCATGACCACGTCGCTCAAGGGTATGCCCTCATGGAACCGCTGTTTTCCGAGCTTCATGTAATGGTCCTTGATCTCGCCTCTCACCTTGTCGCCCACGAGCCAGGAATCGAGCCTGCTGTAGACATCGAACACGCGCTCGTAGACGCTGTCCTTGTTCAGCTTCCGGTAGCCCTTGGTTTCTTCCCTGCTGAGTAGGTCCTTGCAGAGGCGGTTGGTCAATGTGTCAGCATTCTGCTTTATCATTTCAACGATTTTCTCGGATATCATACGGCCTCCCTCATAGATGAGTTCTTTACCCTTTTATTAAGTAATAATAATAAATCCCTAGAACAAAGGAAGTCTTCGCTGCCATTTCTCTCATAACACCTGCTGCCCTTGCTTCTCTAAGATTATTCTTCACAAGGCCACGGCACCTTACGCACCATCGTTGGAAAACCTTTACATGGATGGTGGACATGGCCGACCGTTATCCCGGTAAGCCATGCCTGCACAATGACCTTCACCGTGCTATCCCAAAGCTTACTTCTTCTTGAAGAACTTCCCGATCAGGCTCTCTTCCTTGCAGGACTTCACATATTTCATCAGTTCATCCTCATATCCCAAAGTGGCGGCTAATATGGCGCGATCAAAGAAAAGCACGATGCGGTTGTTCATCTCAAGGCTCTTCATGAGCTCGTAGGAGGACTCGAAAAAGTGCTTTTCAAGAAGGTAGAGCCACAGATGCCGCTTGATGAGCATCAGGAACATGACCACTTCATGAAGAGGGATGCCGTCATCGAAACGTTTCTTCCCCAGTTCCTTGAAGTGCTTCTGGATCTCTTCTTTAGGACGGGCCCTGTCAAGCCAGTAGTTCAGGGTGCTGTATACGTCGTAAACACGTTCAAACATGATATCCTCGGAATACCTCTTGTGGTACTCCGTCTCGCCCCTGTTCAGTAAATCGTTGACAACCCTTCTGGACAACTGCTCGGCATCGGTTTTGAGAACTTCCATGATCTTAAGATAAAGCATGACTCCTCCATTCCCGTACATACTAGACGCGTGTTTGGTAATAACCCGTCTTTTTCTTCTTATAATACATTGATTCATCCTAAAAGAGCAATGATCAAAACCTCAAAAAAGGCACCAGGGCTTGCTCTCATTGGCAAGTCTCTATGCTCCTCATATGATTTATTTATGATAGGGTTCCCCCCGTATGATGGTGAAGGCCCGATAGATCTGTTCCAGAAGCATTATCCTGACAATCTGGTGATTGAACACCATGCTGGAAAGGGACAATGACATGTCGGCATTGTCCAGCACGTTCTTCGGAAGCCCTTCAGGCCCTCCCACATAGAAGAACAGGTGCTTGGTCCCCGCAACCTGGTGCCGGTCTATGAGTTTTGCCAGCCCCTCGGAACTGAGCGTGCTGCCGTCAGGCACCAGGACAATATGCTTCCCTTCCCTGGATTGTACATGGAGTTCCTTGGATTCGATGATCTCCACGGGGGCATACTTCTGTATCCTCCTGGCATATTCATCCACCAGTTCCTTGATGGGCCCCTGATGTGTCTTGCCGGAAAAGTCGAAGACTATCTTCACCTAAAGCACCCTCTTGGCTTCATACCACATGCTCTCCATGTCATAGTACCGCCTCAGTTCGTCCTGAAAGATGTGTATGACCACATCCACATAATCGAGCAGCACCCAGCGCCCCTGTTCGACGCCTTCCCTGCCGAAGGGCTTGCCGAAGGTGCTTATGGCATGCTCGGCCATGGCCTTGATCTGCCGGTCGGACATGCCCGTGGCAATGATGATATAATCGGTAAACGAGCATACACCACGCACGTCCAGCACTGCGATGTCCGTGGCCTTCTTGTCTTCGAGGGCCGCCACATACGACTTCCAATCAGCCTTCATCCCGGATGTAGATCCTTTCGTTTCTGATATAATCGTGCACCTCCTCGGGTACGAGATATCTGATGGATCTTCCCTGCCTTATCGCTTCACGTATCCTGGTAGATGATACAGCATAGGCCGTGACTTCGACAAATATAATTTCGTTGCCGGATTCATTGATAAACCCCCTCGGGGTTTGTCTGAAGCGTCCAGCAGACTCCCCCAGTATGTCATGCAGAGGCAGCCTCACGGAATCCGGCCGCGACATGACGACAAAGTGCGTCAGGTCGAAAAGGTCCGGGGCCCGATACCAGCTCGATATCTCGTTGAAGGCGTCCCGGCCGAGGATAAAATACGGGGTGCAGCCGTAAACCTCACGGATATGCGAGATGGTCCTGATGGAATAGGAACTGCCGCCGCTGTCGACCTCATAAGACGAGACATCAAAGCAGGGATTCGACCTGACTGCCCTCTTCACGATCTCGAGCCGTCTGGTGCCTTCCACATTGTCCGAGAGATCCTTATGAGGCGGCAGGTAGGATGGTACGAAGATGATCCGCTCAAGCTCAAGCGATTCCCGCACCTCTTCTGCAACGCGCAGGTGCCCGATATGGATCGGGTTGAAGGTGCCGCCGAAGAGACCGAGCCTCATTGCCTGATCTGGCCGTCCCCGAAGCAGACGAACTTCTCTATGGTCAGTGCCTCAATCCCCATGGGCCCGTATGCATGTATCTTCGAGGTGCTGATGCCCACTTCCGCGCCAAGCCCGAACTCGCCTCCGTCCGAGAACCTTGTGCTGGCATTCACCAGTACCGTGGAGGAATCCACCTGATTGATGAACTCCATGGCCCGGGTATAATTTTCCGTAATGATGGCCTCCGTATGGTTGGAGCTGTATTTCTCGATATGATCGATGGCCTCGTCCAGGTCCTCCACGATTCTTACGGCAAGGATCAGGTCAAGAAATTCCGCATACCAGTCTTCCTCGGTGGCCGGCTTCATCTCCGGGACAAAGGCCCTGCATCTTGCACAGCCCCTCAGTTCCACGCCATGCTGCTTGTAGATCTGGGCCATCTTGGGCAGATAAATGCCTGCCACCGGTGCGTCCACGAGCAGCGTCTCCATGGCGTTGCATACCCCTGGCCTCTGGACCTTGGCATTGAGACAGATGGAGTAGGCCTTTCCCAGATCAGCCTGCCTGTCCACAAAGATATGGCACACACCCTTGTAGTGCTTGAGCACCGGGATGAGCGAGTTCTGCGCAACCGTCCTGATGAGACCTTCCCCCCCTCTCGGGATGACCAGGTCGATGAAATCCTCCAGCCTGAGCATGTCCAGTATGGCCTGCCGGTCCGTGACCGGGATGAAACCGATGACATCGGGATTGATGCCGGAATCCGCTGCCGCAGATTTCAAGACCTCGATGATGGCCATGTTGGAGTTGAAGGCCTCGGACCCGCCGCGCAGGATCACTGCGTTCCCCGACTTCAGGCATAAACCGGCGGCATCGGAGGTGACATTCGGCCTCGATTCGTAGATTATGGCCACAACCCCCAGGGGGATGCGCATCCTGCCCACCATGAGACCGTTGGGCCTCCTGGCCATGCCCGTAATCCTGCCCACCGGGTCTTCCTGGGCGGCGATCTCTTCAAGGGCATGGGCCATACCCTCGATGACCTTGTCACTCAGCGTGAGCCGGTCGATCATGGCGCTGCTCAGACCTGTCTGATGGGCCTGCTCAAGGTCCTTTGAGTTCCCGGTCTTGAGAAGGTCCTTCTTCCCCCTCAGGGCGGCTGCCATAGTATTCAGTACTTCAGCCTTCTTCACGCTGGACAGAGCGGCCAGTGCGCGGGAAGCCCTCCTGGCCCGCTCGGCAATATCGAAGATTACCTGGTTCGACACTACAGGATCTCCTTTCTCAGGATCAGGTTATTGCGATGCACCACCTCCTCATCGCATTCATAGTCGAGTATGGATGCCAGCTCTCTAGTTGCCGCGCCTTTTATCTTCATGATCTCCTCGGTGGAAAAATTACTCAGGCCGATGGCGATCGCTTCGGCGCCCTTCTTCCTTACTATCTCCACCGGGTCGCCTGCATGGAAGCTCCCCTCCACGTCCACCACGCCCACCGGCAGCAGGCTCTTGCCCTTGTTCAGGACCATGGCGGCCGCGCCGTCGTCCACAAGGACCTTGCCCTTGGGTCGGGAAACAAAGCCCAGCCAGTGGTCCTTCTGGGTGAGCATGGCCTTTTTCTTGGGGTGTACAAAGGTGCCCACCTCCTTACCCTCGAGGATCTGGCTGATTACCTGGGGGATGTAGGCAGATGCGATGATGGTGGGAACACCCAGCAGTGATGCCCTGTATCCGGCGGCCAGCTTGGACTTTATCCCTCCACGGCCCATGGGGTTGGCAACATCGCTGAAGGCCTTCAGGTCCTTGGGCTTGAGGTCTTCTACCTCATGGATGATGGTGGCGTCCGCATGGGCCTTGGGGTCTTCGGAGTAGAGGCCTTCGATATCCGTCAGGATAATCAGGAGGTGCGGTTCCACCAGCGGCACGATCATGGCCGCGAGCATGTCGTTGTCCGTGAACTGGATCTCATCCACGGCAACCGTGTCGTTTTCGTTGATTATGGGTATGGCGCCGAGCTCGAAGAGCGAGGAAAAGGTGTTGCGTATATTAAGATACCTGCGGCGGTTGTCCAGGTCTTCCCTGGTGATGAGGATCTGGGCCGCGGTATAGCCGTATCTCCTGAAGGCATCCGTATAGGCGCGCATGAGGCTGCCCTGCCCGATGGCCGCCAGGGCCTGTTTCTTTGACAGGGCAGTCTTCTTGTCCGGGATCTTCATGATGGCCGTACCCTCGGCAATGGCACCCGAAGACACCAGGGCGAATTCCCTGCCCTTGTCCATCATTAAAGACAGATCGTCGCATACCCTCTCGATAACCCTGTTATTGAGGCCTTTGCCGGTGCTGAGTACCTGCGAGCCGATCTTTATGAGGATGCGCTTACACTTCCGGAGACCCGCCCTCGTGCCTGATTTCATATAATTCCTTCACAATAAAATCGAGTATTGCATCCAGCCCCGTCCCTGCAAACGCGGATGCTATGAAAAAAGGATACCCCTTGCTTTTTACAAAGGCAACTGCTTCTTTGGCACGTTCTTCGGCACCGGTGAGGTCGCACTTGTTGAAAACCACAATCTGTTTTCTCTGGAGCAGCTCATCGGAATACGATCCCAGCTCATGGGTAAGCACCTCGAACTGGTCCAGGGGGCCTCGATCGCTGTCGGGAGAAAGGTTGATGAGGTACAGGAGTATCCTGGTGCGCTCGATATGCCTTAAGAATCTCAGCCCGAGGCCCGTGCCGGTGTGCGCGCCCTCGATGATGCCCGGGATATCCGCCACCACGAAGTCCTGCCCCTTGTGCCTCACCACCCCCAGGTTGGGGACCAGTGTGGTAAAGGGATAATCCGCTATCTTGGGCCGGGCGCTGGAGACACGGGATATGAATGTGGATTTGCCTGCATTGGGGAAACCCACCAGGCCTACATCCGCCAGAAGCTTCAAGACAAGCCTGAATGACCTCTCTTCGCCGGGCTCGCCTGGTTCACAGATGGTCGGGGCCTGCCTGGTGGGGGTGGCGAACCGGGCATTCCCTCTCCCGCCCTTGCCGCCACGGGCCACGACAAAGCTCTGGCCCAGCTCCACCAGGTCGGCAATGAGGTCCAGAGTTTCAGCGTCCTTAATCTGCGTGCCCACGGGAACGGGGATGATGAGGTCTTCGCCTGACCTGCCGGTGCAGTTCTTCCCCTTACCGTGCTGGCCTCGCTTTGACTTGTAATGAGGGTGGTAGCGTTGATCGAGGAGGGTATGATAATGAGGGCTGGCCGTGATTATTACATCACCGCCCTTGCCGCCGTCGCCCCCGTCAGGCCCCCCCTTGGGGATAAATTTTTCTCGCCTGAAGGAGCAGCATCCGTTACCGCCGTCGCCTGCCTTTACGAAGATCCTGGACTCGTCGATGAAGTCCATAGGCTCAGGCGGCTATAGAGACTACCTTCACCTTCTTGTTATTGCTCAGAAGCGTCTCGAACTTAACCACGCCATCCTTCAAGGCAAAGAGGGTGTAGTCTCTTCCGCACCCCACGTTCTCGCCGGGATGGATCTTGGTTCCGCACTGACGAACGAGGATGCTTCCGGCACTGACCTTCTGGCCGGCGTATCTCTTGACGCCGAGACGTTTACCGGCAGAGTCCCTGCCGTTGCGCGATGTACCGCCGGATTTCTTATGTGCCATGGCTTGGGTAGCCTCCTACTCTTTTGAAATCTTGGTGATGAGCACTTCGGTCAGATACTGCCGGTGACCCTGGGTCCTGCGGTACCTCTTCCTGCGCTTCATCTTGAACACGATGATCTTCTTGTCCCGGAGCTGCCGGACAACGGAAGCGCTGACCTGGGCACCTTTGACCGTGGGAGAGCCTACCGCATAGTCTTCACCGCCGATGAGCAGGACATCGTCGAAGGTGACACTGTCACCCTTGAGCGCCTCCAGCTTCTCCACGCGCAGCGTATCCCCCTCTTCTACCTTGTACTGCTTGCCGCCTGTCCTTATAACCGCATACATGATGCACCTCTAAACGTGGTCGTTCTAAGAATGAAGAGCTATTAATGAATGTGCTCTGTGTTGTCAAGGAATTTCCCCAAATTTATCAGGTTAAAATGAAAATATACGGCCAGGGACGATAGTCATCGGTATGAAAGTAATCAAGAAAAGATCTTTAATCCATACCTTAGCCTTAGGGATTGAAGCTATGCTATTTTATTATGCTGAACCGCCACAATACTGCATACCCTGATAATCGTGAGAACATCCATACTTATAAAGCCGCTGAACCAGGTCTGTCATGGGTCCAGCATTTTTTGAGCGCCATCCATCACGCTATAATATTAAAAAAGGCAAAAAAAAATGCCAGAAGAATCAGGTGTGGGGACGGTTGCGGAATGGAGTGTCCCATCTTCTGGCATCAAAAGGAGGTTTCAGTTAAGACTTGTTTTTTTGAGTATTGACCTTTCTCTTCTCTCCTGTTGACTCTGGCTCCCTGTATAATTTCTGCTTATCCTTTACGTTAATATATTGCCAGATGCGTGCCACAATTCTATCATCATGTATCATATTGTATTTACTCGTTATTAACATTTACCCTTCCACGTGTTTGGTGGCTGCACCCAATATGGCGTTCCCCATTTATGGTCTGTAAACCATAACCATATGGCCCTGCTATCCTATTTCATCCTCAGCTTGATCTTGAACCTGCTGAGCTTGTGCTGTTCCCTGTTGACCATACTCGTGACCTGCCCGAGACCGAAGACGCTGCCTCTCCCGTCTTCCCCGTCCGCCTTCAGGGTGGCCCGGCACTGGGGACAGAAAGACTTGATGATGACTTCTTCCTTGGTGGTGCGCCAGATCTCGATGCCCCGGCACCTCTTGCACAGGGGTTTCAAGCAGCCGTCACACATGGTGATAGCCTTCCTCTCTCCGCAGATGCCGCAAGTCTTCAGGGCCTTGTCGTCAAAATCCATCCTGGAATCCTGTTCCTTTTTCACAGGTGATTGCGAATGCCATGCCATGTTGAAACGTTGCAGTATGCGTCATGATTTCAACATATTGCATGATTCATGAAAGACCAGCCGTGGCCTGCTGTTCCTTTGATCCTGATGTGTTTGCACCATAGTTTGGTATTGGGGCCATAATTGACAAGCCGGGGTAAAATCATCTATGCACGTATGATCTTCCATCAGCGAAGGAGCGGCTTCCATGGATTTCTTTTTCAACCCCAGGGGCATCGCAGTGATCGGTGCCAGCGACAACAAGGCCAAGGGTGGGTTTCACCTTCTGAACAACACGCTCCAGAGCTACAAGGGAGATGTCTACCCGGTGAACCCCCGCTATGATACCCTTCTGGGCAGGACTTGCTTCCCGGACGTGTCTTCCATCCCTGATGATTTCGACCTGGCCATCTACTTTATCCCCGCGCCCGGCCTTGCCGGAACAATCGAGGAATGCGCGAAAAAGAAGGTGAAGGGCATCATCATCGAATCAGCCGGCTTTGCCGAGGTCGGCGCCGAGGGAAAAAGGATGCAGGAAGAGTGCGTTTCCCTTGCGAAAAAGCACGGTATAAGGCTCTGGGGTCCCAACTGCATGGGCCTTATCGACTCGCACATGCATCATGTATTCTCCTTCATGTATACGGACATCTGGAAGACCCTCCTGAGGCCCGGAGACGTCTCCATGACGGTGCAGAGCGGCATGCTCTCGGCAGGATTCCTCATGATGATCCTGGAACGCGGAGGCCTTGCCATCAACAAGATGTGCTCCATCGGCAACAAATGCGACGTGAACGAAACCGAACTGCTGGAATATTTCATCAACGACCCGTCTACTGCCGTGATCGGCCACTATGCGGAATCCATAGCCGATCCGAGAAGATTCATGGACCTGGCCTCCGGCACGGACAAGCCCATCGTGATGCTCAAGGGCGGCCGCAGTCCCGGCGGCGCAAAGGCTGCCATGAGCCATACGGCAAGCATGGCAGGCGACCACGCGATCCTGCGCTCTGCCATGAGGCAGGCGGGCATCATGGAAGTGACGGATATGAATGAGCTCATGGACTTCCTCAGGGGCTTCTCCATGACCAGGAACTGCCGCGCCCGCGACCATGCCGGTACCGCGGTGGTGACCTTTTCCGGTGGCGGCGGCATCGTCACGTCCGACCTGCTCCATGAATCAGGGTTAGGCCTGGCGGAGCTGAGCGCGAAGACCCTGGCTGCCATGAAAGAGGTCTACCCCCCCTGGATGGACCCGGGCAACCCCGCGGATATCTGGCCGGCCATCGAGCACAGCGGCATAGAAAGGGTATATTCGGCCGTCTCAGAGGCCATCATGCGCGACGACCGAGTGGATTCGGTCGTCATTCACATCTTTTCAGGCATGACGGAAAGCTCCATGTTCGCGAACCTGGCCAGGCTGAAAAATGAACTCGGCAAGCCGGTGGTCGCGTGGCTGGCGGGGTTGGGTGAGCGCCTGAGAAGCTGCAGGTCCGGGCTCGAGGACATGGGCATCCCGGTCTTCGATGAAATGGGCAGGTGCGTCTCGTTCCTTGCCGCGGCCAGGCAGCACTTCCGCAGGCGCGGAAGATGAAACCCCGGCCCGGGGCCACAGGATAAACACCTGTATTGTGTCGAAGTGCACTTCCATTTACAGAGCAGCCTGGAATCGGGGGCTCATGGAAACAATCTCAACAAGAGCAATGCAATCGATTCACCATGCCCTGTTCAGATCCCATGCATAACTCTCTGGAATATATCCTGTTTGAAAACGTGCACAATGACCTTCATGCTTCCGGGTCGAAATGACGAAATTATAGGTAATACATCATGAACTGAACGGGCGAGGCAGATGGTGCGTTTCATACCTGATGATCCTAAACAGGCCTTGAGAGTCAAGAGATTCCTCATGGCATTTGGTACGTACGTCATATGGATGCTTATCGCCCTGTACTGCTATTATAACGTGCTGTTCGTCAGGTTTCTCCTGCCCATGTTCTGGATTTTCACCCTTATCTTAACCACCAACCTTATCCTCTTCTTCCTGTTCCGAACAGGGTTGAATCAACGGTTCAAGGACCCCAGCCTCACGATGGTTCAAATGGTTCTGGCAACGGTATGGACCATGGTCATGGCCTACCACCTGGACGAAGGCCGAGGCATCATGCTCCTGCTCTACATGGTGGTCTTCATCTTCGGCGCCTTCAGGCTGAACTTCCGTCAATTCATTTCCCTTTCAATAGCCGCCCTGATCGGGTATGGCTCTGTAATCCTACTCCTCCTTATGAATCACCCGAAAAGCATTAACCTCAAGCTGGAGATCTTCTACCTTATTACGCTCTTTACCGTTCTCATATGGTTCTCTTTCATCGGTAGTTATATCAATGAACTGAGATTGAAGCTTGGCATTGCCAACAAAGAACTCAACGACACAAACAGCGAGCTGAACAAGGCGAACGAACTCATCAGACAGCAGGCTATTCATGATGATCTGACTGGTGCATACAACAGGGGGTATCTTTTCCATATCCTCAAGAGGGAAATGGCTCTCGCCGATCGCGGAGAGTGCATATTCTCCCTTTGTATTTTCGATCTTGATGATTTTAAAAAGGTCAACGACAAATACGGTCACCTCTCAGGTGACATCGTACTGAAAAAAATCAGCCAGGAGATCAGGGACAATATCAGGAAAGAGGATTACTTTGCCCGTTACGGCGGCGAGGAGTTCGCCCTCATCCTTGCCTATCCCAACCTGGAGCATGCCCTCATCAGCGTTAACAGGATTAAGGGATTGGTAGCTGAAATATGCTTCTCCGGCCTGCCGGAAGACTTCCGCATGACCGTCTCCATGGGTCTCACCCAGTACTGCCCCCAGGAAGACATGGACACGCTCATAAAGAGGGCGGATGAGGCACTGTATAAGGCGAAAAAGAACGGAAAGAACCGTATCGTCTGTGATCCGGATCTGGATCCGCTCACAGTCATCAACCCAAAACAGGTCTCCTGAATATCATGGTGCATATATGGATAATGTATATTATGAGAAGAGTGCATCCGGACATCTGTCCGGAAAGCCGCTCATAAGGAATCGCACATGAGGATTTATGTGGTTGTCACGGTTTCAGCGTTTGTTCTCGGCGGATTCGTCGGCGGGGAATTGACGGGCAATAAGTTTTCCCTTGAAGGGGCCGCCATGGGGGCGTTTGTCATCATCGCCGGCATATTCTCCCTCACCGCATATTCACGGGCGCAGGAAGAGAAGAGGAAGAATCCCGGCATCCACCCGAAAAACCGGTGAAAGGGAAACACGTTTTACCAGCCCTTCAAAGGCAAACCCCATCTTCAACCAGGACCACTACCTGATGGCCGGGTAGCTGTTCTCCAGGCCTCTGGCAGGGACGATATAGTGGCACCCGATGGATGTGCGGTTCCTCAGCGCGGCCTCGGCCACCAGGATGGCGGACTGGGTCCCCTGGAACAGGCTGATGATGTCCTTGGAAACCGGGGTCTCCTTGTAGAACTCCTCTATCCTCAGATACATGTGCCGCATGTCCTCGATGGCACGCTTCAGCCTGGCCGCGGTACGCACGATCCCCACATAGTTCCACATGGTGTTCTTGATGGCCATCCAGTCCTGGGCGATGAGCGCCGGGTCCTCGTTCTCCATGTGCCCTGCGGGGATCCATTCCCGGGCGGAACCCAGGACTCTCGGGCTCACGGTCTTGCCCGCGTTGATCCGCTCGGTGATGTCGATGGCCGCATAGTATCCCCAGGTGAGCCCTTCCAGCAGCGAGGTGGAAGCCAGGCGGTTGGCTCCGTGCAGGCCCGTGCAGGAGACCTCGCCCGCCGCGTGGAGACCCTTGAGCGAGGTCCGGCCCCGTGTGTCCACATGCACCCCTCCACAGAAGTAGTGGGCCGCGGGGACCACGGGCACGGGCTCCCTGGTGATGTCGATCCCGGCCTCTTTGCACGTGGCATAGATGGTGGGGAACCGGGTGGGGATATCCTCGTCCACATAATTGGCGACATCGAGCAGCACATGCTCTTCCGAGTTGTGGATCATCTCCTCCCAGATGGCCCGGGCCACCTCGTCGCGGGGCGCCAGGTCCTTGAGTTCGGGGTTGTAGCGTTCCATGAAGTATTCGCCGCGCAGGTTCTTGAGCCTCGCCCCCTCTCCGCGCACCGCCTCGGATATGAGGAACCTTCGGGCGCCCGGGATGTAGAGCGTGGTGGGGTGGAACTGCATGAACTCCATGTTGATCATGCGGGCGCCGGCGCGCTGTGCCATGACCATACCGTCACCGACCGTGCCCTTTTCATTGGTGGAATGCAGGTATATGTCGCCGAGCCCTCCGGTTGCCAGCACGGTGTACTGGGCAAGGATGGCCATGACCTCCTTCCTGCGGTTCAGGAAGACGTAGGCTCCCATGCACCGGTTGTCGAGCTGGTAGGCAGCCTGGATGTCCTTCGAGTGGTGGTGCAGCGTGATGAGGTCGATGGCGGTGGCCTCGGTTATGATCTCCACATTGGGGTGCTCCCTGACCGCCTTGATGAGGGCCTTCTCGATCACCTCCCCGGTATTGTCCGCGGAGTAGAGGATGCGGTTTATCGAATGCGCCCCCTCCCGGGTCAGGTCGAAATCCTCGTCCTGTGCGCCTGTGAGGTGGGTGAAATTCACCTTGAGGTCGTCGATGAGCACCTCCTTGACCACCTCGGGGCCCCTGGTGGCAAGGAACTCCACCGCCTCCACCGAGTTGATCTCCCTGCCCGCGCGCAGGATGTCGTGCATGAGCAGCCCCGGCGTATCGTCGTTTCCCTTATATACGATGCCGCCCTGCGCCCGGTTGGTATTCGTAGCATAGATGTCGGAACGTTTGGTGATGAGGCACACCTTGATGCCCATATTCGCAGCGGTAAGCGCACACGTGACACCGGCGATACCCGTGCCGATAACCAGGCACTCCGTCTCCTTGCGCATGGTACTCATCACGATATCCTCAGCATGGCATCCAGGGCCTTCTTTGCGTCTTGCGCAATGGACGGGCTCAGTACCACCCTCCCCCTTCCGGCCTTCACGTTCATCAAGGTCTCGGCCAGTTTGGGCAGCGTAATCTTTGCCATGTCCTCGCAGTATACCTCTTTCAAGGGGATCACCTCAACACGGCTTTCATTTTTCTTTGCAGCCCTTTTCACCATGTTGGCCTCGGTCCCCACGACAAGCCTGGCCCCCTCGCTCAGGGACTCGATATATTCCAGCATCTGGGAGGTGGAACCGGAAGAACCTGCCGCCTTGACCGTTGACGGATCCGTCTCCGGGTGCACCATGACCGTGATTCCGGGGTAGAGGGAGCGGACCCTTTTCACATCATCCACCGTGAACTCCGGACAGTGGACCGGGCACCAGCCCTTCCAAAGGATGATCCGGGACCTTCTCAAATCATCCTCCGAGATTCCTCCGCCAGGGAGTCCCGGGTCCCACAAGACGATCTCATCATCCGCAATTCCCATTCTGACGGCCGTGTTCCTGCCCAGGTTCATATCGGGCATGAATAAGACCTTCGAACCCTTTTTCAATGCCCAGCCCGCGACCTTTGCCGCGTTGGCCGAGGTGCATACCGCACCCGCATTCCTGCCACAGAAGGCCTTGAGCTCGGCCGACGAGTTCACATAGGTAACGGGTACCACGTCGGTGCATATCCGCGAAATGGTTTCCCAGGCAGCCGTGACGTCAGAGATGTCTGCCATGTCGGCCAGCGGGCAGCCCGCATCCCTTGCAGGGATGAAGACGGACTTGCCGGGCGCCAGTATGGCCGCCGTCTCGGCCATGAAGAACACTCCGCACAGGACAATATACTGAGCAGCCTCGATCAGTGATGCCTTCCTGGCAAGCTCGAGCGAATCGCCTACGTAATCGGCATACGCGATGATATCGTCGGACTGGTAGTGGTGCCCGAGTATGACAAGACTGCCGCCGAGTTCCTTCTTCACCTTTACGATGATGTCCCGAGCTTCCGAATCCGTCATTACTCCCCCTCGATGATCATGGAGATGTCGAGCGCCCTGACCGAGTGGGTGATCTCGCCCACAGAGACATAGTCGACCCCCGTGAGCGCCACCTCGGTCACGGTCTCCAGGGTTATGCCGCCTGAGGCCTCCAATGGAATGCGGCCGTTCACCAGTGCCACCGCACTCCGCATGGATTCAATGGTGAAGTTGTCCAGCATGATCCGGTCCACGCCCAGATCCAGGAGGACCTTGACGTCATCAAGGCTCCTGGCCTCCACTTCGACGGCGACTTTTGGCAAGGCATCCCTCACCCTTTGTACGGCCCGGCTGATGGAACCGGCCGCATCGATGTGGTTGTCCTTGATGAGGGCCATGTCCCACAACCCCATGCGATGGTTTTCGCCCCCACCGAACCGCACGGCCATCTTGTCGAGCACACGCTGGCCCGGGGCGGTCTTGCGGGTGTCAAGGATGCGGGCCCCTGTCCCTTCCAGACATTTCACATATTCCGCCGTCTTTGTGGCAATGCCGCTCATGCGCTGCATGAAGTTCAGAACCACCCGTTCCGCCTTGAGTATCCCCCGGGCAGGACCGGTGACGACCGCGATCCTCTGCCCTGTATGCACGGCCAGACCGTCTTCCACCTCGAAAACGGCCTCGATGCCCGGATCACACAGCGCAAATACCCTTAGGGCCACCCGCACGCCTGCAATGATGCCCGGCTCCTTTGCCTTGATCACGGCACGAAGCCTGCTGTCATCACGGAAGACGGCCTCGCTGGTGATGTCGTCGCCGTCTTCATCCAGGGCCAGTTGAATGATGTCATCCATCAGTTCAGACGTATCCATGGCAAAACTCCTCGATGAGAGCATCTACCATCTTGGAAGCCTTGTCCAGCTCTTCTGCGTTCTGAAACCTGGAGGCAAGGCTCACGAAAATGGCATCATAGGCCGCCGCAGGGACATTCAGACCCGCGTAGTCGATGCGGGCAATGTCATATTCCTCTCCCACGAAATAATACTTGCCGAACCGTGGCCTGGTGGTGTCGCGAAAGGGCCAGTTCACCTTCAGGGAGCAGTAGTTCCTGATGGTCTGCGCCAGATGCTGACGCTCTTCAACCTTCTTCACATTCAACGTCTCTCCCAGCCGGTTCTGGATGATGGAGAAAAAGGTCTTCACAAAGTCGATGTCCGTGATGGTGATGCCGTAGAGGTACCAGTCGTCAAGTGCCCATATCAGGATGCGCGCCTCGTGCGCATCGAGCTTCTGGTAGCTGGGGCAGAAGTGGCCCTCACAGATTTCGCGGCCGTAAAAGCTTATCACGCGCAGGTCTCTCCCGTCGTTACCCAGCGGATGAAGCATGCAGCCTACCCGCCTGCAGGCTTCATCCAGGAACCCCACGAACTCGCAGGTATATATGGTGGCATAGATCCGCTTGGAGTTTTCCCGGTGCCGGATGATGCCCTGGTACTCCTCCATGGCCAGAGTCCCCTCCCTCACCCGCTCGAAGAGTCGGGTGCGGTAGAGAAAGCGCTGCTCCAGTTCGTCGCGGGTGTTTTCCACATAGTTATAGATCCCGCAGCAGGCGGCGCATGATTTTGTGGCATCGGGCTGGCACAGGTGGATGTTGACCATGGCTGGAGGTTTCCGCTATTTCACCGAGATGATGACGTCCGTTCCATCCACACCTATGGTGTAGCACACCTCTTCATGGGTGATGGTGTAGAGTTCGCCCGTGCCTTCCTCCACCATGAAGGCCCCCTGCCCGATGAGGCTGTCCAGGATGCAGTGCAGGGCCGTAAAGGCGATGTCTTCCTCGATGATGATGTTGTACATCCTCTGCCGGTGGAGAAATGGTATTTTTTCAATCATAGGAAGGATGTATTAGCATAATTGATCGAGGGGATGAATACCGAATACGGACGAATGTCAATCCAGGCAGTTCATCATAACCGTATCGTTCTCCTTAAAACTCGACGGTGACCTCGTACGTGCCGTAGCTGGGGTGCATGCACACGTTGCCGCACTCGCGGACGAGCTTCACCATCTTTTCGTTCTCGGCGAGGATGTCCGCGGTGAATCCCCTCACACCACGGCATCTTGCGTAGTCCACCATCCTCTTCTGGAGCATGCCGCCTATTCCTAAGCCCTGCCATTCCGGCCTTATCATGTAGGCCACATCAGCGAACCGGGTGCCCTGATCCACGTAGTAGCACGAACTGCCCACGATGCGCTCATCCTCCTCCTTCTCTCCGGTCACGGCAACGAACGCCATTTCGTGGTCGTAGTCCACGTTGCACAGGTGCTGGGCCTTCGAGACCGAGAGCGAGTCGAGCTTGGTGAAGAACCTGGTGTACACGTCTTTCGGGGTCAGGTGGTAGAAGAGGTCCTGCAGCCCCCGCTCGTCGCTGGCCCGGGAGGGCCTGATCAGGACCTTCATGCCGTTCTTCAGCACAGTCTCGCTCTCCTCTTCGCAGGGGTAGGCCACCCTGCTCCTGAGCACCTGGTCTGAGCGCACGTACCCGAGGCGCCTGGCCTCTTCCAGGAGCCACTCCCTGAAGGACGGGTGGGCTATCTCGATGAGGGCAAGGGCCCGTTCCCGGATGGACTTGCCGAACAGGTAGGCGGTGCCGTATTCCGTGATCACGTAGTGCACCTCGGAGCGGGCGATGGTGGCCCCTTCGCCCTCGTGGAGCAGCGGTCGGATGCGCGACGCCGTGCCGTCTTCCGTGGCAGAGGACAGGCAGATGATGGGCTTTCCCCCAGGCGAGGCGGCCGCACCCCGCAGGAATTCCGGCTGGGTCGACACCCCGCTGTAGAATTCCCCCTCGAACTGGTCCGCACACACCTGCCCGGTGAGGTCAATGGCAAAGGCCTGGGTGACGGACACGAGCTTGTTGTTCCGGGCCATGACAGACGGGTCGCATACGTACTCAATGGGGTGGAAGGAGAACAGGGGATTCCGGTCTATGAAGTCGTAGAGCCGCTGCGTACCCATACAGTAGCTCGCCACGACCTGGCCTCTATGGAGGGTCTTGGCGCTGCCCGTGATCACCCCCTTCTCCATGAGGTCCATGACCGGGTCCGTGATGACGTCCGAATGGATGCCCAGGTCCTTGCGGTTGGTCAGGTACGTGAGCATCTCGTTGGGGACTCTGCCCAGGCCGATCTGGAGGGTGGAGCCGTCCTCCACGACACGGGCCACGTACCGGGCGATCTGCTCGGACACGGCATCGATCACCCTGGGGTGGACATATTCGATCACCGGTCTGTTCACCAGGACCATGCGGTCGATCTTCTCCACCGGGATGGTCGTGTCTCCCATGGTCCAGGGCATGTTGGGGTTGATCTCGGCGATGACCGTGGCTGCCTTGTCAACTGCGGTCTTCGTGATGTCCACCGAAACGCCGAGGCTCACATGGCCGTTTTCGTCGGGCAGGCTGACCTGGACGAGGGCCACGTCGGGCGTCAACCTGCCGTTGCCGATGAGAGAGCACGCCTGGGGCAGCGAGATGGGCACGTAGTCGGCCTCCCCCCTGTTCACTATCTCTCGGTTGTCCATGCCCACGAAGAACGACTTGTGGTGGAACCGCGTATAGGGAATCCCCTCCCTCTTGGGAATGGCGCCGTCGGTGAGGAAGTAGAAGAACTGAACGTCCGCGAGCTTCTTGTCGAGCAGCTCCAGGGCCGAGATGAGGGTTCTCGGCGTGGCGCAGGCGGTGCCCACGAAGACCTTGTCGCCGGACTTGACCATTGACACCGCCTCTGCGGCGGTCGTCAGCTTGTGCGCGAAACGCTCCGTGAATCTCCGGATGGTCTCATCAGAAGGCTTTTCCTTCATACTGCCCCTCCCTTCGGACAAAGCATTCTAGTGCATGTCCTTCAGGTTCTGCTCGGTCCTCTCCACCCATCCGTCGGCTCCGCAGACCCTGAAGTTCTCGATGGCCTTCATGAGCTGGGCCCTGGCTCCTGCCACGTCGCCATCCTTCTTGAACCAGTCTGCATAGAGGGCATGATCTTTGGCCAGAAACCAAGGCAAGGCATGCTCAGTGTCAAACTCGATGGAGCGCCTGATCCACGTCCGGGCCTCGTCCATGTGCCGGTCATCCAGGTGCAGGTAGATCTTTCCGATGCAGTGCATTTCCAATGACCTGCTCAAGGCAAGCCTGTTCTTTCCATGGGTCTTGATCATCTCATAAAGATGGTCATAATCGATGTCGGTCTCCTTGCCAAGAATCCTGTTCAACTCCACACAAAGTTCCTGACAACGGGTATAGGAAGGGAGAAACATTGCATCGGCCAGGATTCTTGCGCTCAGCTGATGATATGTTTGCGCCTTGGCATAGTTTCCCCTGTCGCTGTACAGGTATCCCAACTGACCCGCAGCCCAGGCCCCCTGTGCGGCTACGTCTGCCTTGTCGTGGTACGCGAGTGCATCCAGGAGATACTTCTCCGCCTCGTCGAACCGACCCTTGAAGTACGAGGTTACTCCGAAACTGGCACATGCAGGCTCCAACGCATAGATGTCCCCGCTTTGCATCGCCGCCTGCATTGCATCAGCGCACACCTCGAGTGCCTGATCGATTTTTCCCTGGATATGGTAATTCATGGCAATGGAACTCTTTGAATAGGTCACTCCGATGAGGTTGTTCACCATGGCAGCCATGTCCAGGGAGGCCTGCAGATACTTCAAGCTTTCCTCGAATCTGAAATCATTCGGCAGGATGGCCCCCAGCTGGTATTTCCCCAGCGCCAGTGCAAGCATATCCCCCACCTTCATGGAGATATCGAAGACATTCTCCAGATAAGGGACACCTTTGGAGAAGTCCTCATCCACAATGATATGGTAGAGGCCTATGGCAGTGTATATGCCCGGCAGTCTCTTCTGGTAGTTGAGGCCGACGGCCAAGTCGACAACGGGTTCGACAGCCTCCTTGGCCAGCAGGGTATAGTTCTGGCTGAGGTAGTATTCCGAGAGCACGACCCTGGCATCGATGACCTTCTTCTGTACATCTTCGCTCTGAGGAAGACTTTCCAGGCAGGCGACCCGCTTCTTCGCATACTCCACGGCATCCTTGAACAGGCCCGACTTCTGGTATCGCTTCGCTTCCAGCCGTGCATATTCCGCGCCCTTCTCGAAGTTCTCGCCCGCGATGCAGTGGTTGGCCAGCGTGCTGTAGTGGTAGCAGATGTCGTCCTTGTAGATATCCTCGATGATGCCGGCGATCTTCTCGTGGAGCTGTTTCCTCTTCCTGGCAAGGATGGAGTCGTACACCACCTCCCGGGTGAGGGCGTGCCGGAAGATATAGGTCGATTCGGGGTAGATGCCCCGTTCGTAGAGGAGTTCCGCGTCCTTGAGCAGGGACAGGTGGGCCATAAGCTCCTGCTCGGGCAGCTCCGTCACCTTCCTGATAAGGTCGTGGCCGAACTCCCGCTCGATGACCGAACCGGTGCGCAGGACATCCTTCGCGCCTTCCGGCAGGGCATCCACCCGGGACATGATCACGTCCTGGATGGTGGACGGGATGGCGATGTGCCGGATGTCTTTCGCCAGCCTGCAGGTCCCGTCCCCGCTCTCGATGACCCCGAGATCCTTCAGCGCCTTGATGAACTCCTCCACGAAAAACGGGATACCCTCGGTCTTTACCAGGATCAGCTCTATAAGCTCCTGTTCGATGTTCTTCTCACCGAGCACATGCTCGATCATGGCGATGCACTCCCGGTTCGAGAGCCGGCTCAGCGTGATCTGGCTGTGGTAGGAGCGGTTCCCCCAGGTATGGACGAATTCAGGACGGTAGGTGAAGACGAGAAACACCCGCGCCCCGGCTATGCCCTCCAGGATCTCCTTCATGGCGTCCTCCGAGCTCCTGTCCATCCAGTGGAGGTCTTCGACGGCCATGATCAGCGGCCTGACCTGGGAGCCCTTCAGGACAACGCTCTTCAAGGTCTCGTTGGTCCTGGCCCTCTTGGCCTCCGGGCTCAGGGGGATCTGGCTGAAGCCACTGTCCTTCACGGAAAGCAGCTCCAGCAGATACGGCAGAGCAGCCTCGGCATCCACCTTCAAGTACTCAAGGCCTGCGGCAACCTTCTCGCGTATCTGCTGATCAGAATCCGTATCGTGGATATCGAAGTTGGCCTTCAGGATGTCCGCGATCGGGTGATAGGCCGTGTTTCTGCTGTAGGACAGGCACCGCCCCTCGAGGAACGTGGCATTCTCGCTCGTGACGGCCTTTCTGAACTCGTAGAGGAGCCTGGACTTCCCGATGCCCGCCTCGGCCACGATGGAGATGGCCTGGCCCCTGGCCTCCCGGGAGCGTTCGTATCCATCCAGCAGGAGCTCCAGTTCCTTCTCTCTCCCCACGAAGGCCGTGAGCCCCCTTTCCGCGCTCACATCGAACCGTGTCCTTCTCGTGGACGGCGCGATCACCCGGTAGGCCCCCACAGACTCTTTCCTGCCCTTGACCTGCTTTTCTCCAAGGGCTTCGAACCGGAACAGGCCCTCGGTGAGCCTGAAGGTATCTTGGGTCACAAAGGTGGTGCCGGGTTCCGCGAGGCCTTCCATGCGGGACGCCAGGTTCACCGTGTCGCCCACGGCCTTGAACTCCACCCGCAAATCGTTGCCGAGGGTCCCCACAATCACCGGGCCGGTATGGATCCCGATCCGCATCTTGATGGGCGAGGCGTCCTCTGCCTCCTTCTTCATCCGCTCATTGAACCGGATCATCTCCTGATGGATGGCTATGGCCGACCGGATGGCCCGCTGGGGGGCATCCTCCAAAGCGATCGGTGCGCCGAACAGGGCCATGATCCCGTCACCGGTCATCTCGTTCACCGTCCCCCCATATTCGTGGACCTTATGGATCAGGATTTCGTAGACCTGGTCCATGATGAAATAGACACCTTCCGGACCGAGCTTCTCGGCAAGGGGCGTAAACCCTTTCATGTCGCAGAACAACACGGTGATCAGCTTCCGTTCCCCTTCGATCTTGCTTCTCTGGGAAAGGATCTTCTCCGTGATGCCCAGGGGCAGGTATTTCTGGATCTTCTCCAGCTTCTCGTCGAAGGAGAGCTCCTTTCGAGGTTGCTGGCCGGCATGGGTAAGGTCACTGCCGCATTGCCCGCAGAATCTGAAATGGGCAGGGTTCCCAGAACTGCATCGGGGGCAGGCCTTTTCGAGCTTCCCGCCGCACTGGCCGCAAAAGGACATCCCTTCGGGATTCTCGAAATGACATTTCGCGCAGTTCATTGCGCCCCCCATACCGTGGCCATTGCAAACGAAGCTCATGAGATGAGAACATCGAACAGGTCGGGACTGTTCACCTGGTATAAGATTATTGGTCGAACTGTATATGTCAAGAGACGTCAACATTAATAATACAAAAGAATATAATCATCATGATACTGCGGGATGTTCTCCAGAGTAACAGATCATACAATCCAGATCGACCGTTATGTTGTGCACCTGCCTTATCTATACACCTCGCGCCGGTGTCCTGTTTCGATAATGCAGATGATGAGCTCAGAATCATGTACTTCGTAGAGAATGCGATAATCACACACCCGTATCCGGTAGGTATCATCCGCCCCTTTCAATTTTTCAGAACCCGGGGGCCTGGGATCACCTTTCAGCAGATCGATCGAAGGTGCTATTCGTTTCTGAACATCCCGGGGCAATTTCCGGAAAGAACGTGCAGCATGGGGAGTGAACTTGATAAGGTAGTGCATTAAAGGCCGAGATCCTTCTTGAGATCATCCCACAGGACATCCTCACCCGGCTCAGCCTTTATCTTTCTTATCGTTTCCATGTCTGCCCGGTCTTCTATGGCACGAAGCAGTTCATAGTCCTCTACAGACACAATAAAGGCAACATCTTTTCCCCTGCGTTGCAGGGCTATTCTGTCACCTCTATATACTACCCTGTTCAGGGCATCCGCCGTATCCTTCCTGAGTTCACTCGTTGAAAGGCGTATCATGGTTTTGCTCCTTTTGTACATATTGTTCATATTGTACATATTGTATTATATCGACCAGTGATAGAGATTTCAAGAGTCATTTCACACAAGATGTTCAGTTTCATAAAGGTCCCCCCTCATTTTCCCGTTCCAAGCCCCTTTGTTTAATGTTAAATAAATGAACGGGATTTAGCGTGTTTATATGGCATCCATGAGTTTCACAACTCATATACATGGGGGGAGAGTATCCTATGGCTGAAACGCACACCAACCTGCACAAACGTCTCAGGGCCCTGGCGGACAACCTCTGGTGGACATGGCACCCGGAGGTCATCAGTATATTCACCGACCTGGACCCGCACTTGTGGCGCCAGGTGGAGCACAACCCGGTGGCCTTCATGAACCAGATCACCACTGCCCAGGTGGAGGAGCGCGCCTCCGAGCTGGTGCTCCACAGCAGGATCAACTACGCATACCGGCGCCTGAATGAATACGTCGATGAACCCAAGACATGGGGCTCCATACACTGCGGCAACATGAACCAGCGGCCTGTCGTCTATTTCTCCGCCGAGTTCGGCCTGCACGAGTCGCTGCCCATCTATTCGGGCGGCCTGGGGATCCTGGCAGGCGACCACCTGAAGAGCGCCTCCGACCTGGGAATACCGCTCATCGGCATCGGGCTGCTCTACCAGCAGGGCTATTTCAGCCAGCGTCTGAACAGGGAAGGCTGGCAGGAGGAGGACTATATCAATCTCGATGTTACACGGCTCCCCCTGCAGCCGGTCATGGATGCATCGGGCCAGCCGCTCATCGTGCGGGTGGACACCCGGAGCACCCCGCTGCTGGCACGGGTGTGGCAGGTCCAGGTGGGCAGGATCCGCCTCATGCTGCTGGACTCGAACATCGAGGGCAATTCCGATGAAGACCGCGAGCTCACCTCCCGGCTCTACGGTGGCGACAGCAAGCTGCGCATCCGGCAGGAGGTGCTGCTGGGCATCGGCGGGGCGCGCATCCTCCAGGCGCTCGACATCTTCCCCGGGGTGCTCCACCTGAACGAGGGCCACAGCTCGTTCGCCATCCTGGAAGAGGTGCGCCGCATCATGGACTATGACCAGATCCCGTTCAGGCGGGCGCACCGGCGCGTATCGCTCTACACCGTGTTCACCACCCACACACCGGTAGCGGCAGGCCATGACCGGTTCGCCCCCGAGCTGGTGGAGGAGCACCTGGGGCTTTTCCGGGAGAGGATGGGCCTGTCTCATGAGGATTTCATGGCGCTGGGCCGCGTCAACCCTTCTGACCCAACCGAGACCTTCTGCATGACCGTGCTGGCGCTCAAGAGCTGCCGCCGCGCCAACGGCGTGTCTGCCATCCACGGTACCGTGAGCCGCCTCATGTGGAACTGCCTCTGGCCCACGAGGACCGAGCCAGAGGTGCCCATCGGGCACATCACCAACGGGGTGCACGTGCTTTCCTGGCTGGCGCCCCAGATGTACCAGCTGTTCCAGACGCGGCTCGGCCAGGACTGGGCTACGCGCATGGTTCACCCGGATATATGGGAGAAAATGGAAGATATCGAGGACGGCGAACTGTGGGAGACACACCAGAGTCTGAAGATGCGCCTCATCCGCTTTGTACGCAGGAGGTTGCAGTTCCAGGCCGAACGGCAGGGCAACAAGGAAATGGCCAAGCACATCGAGCATATCCTCGACCCGGACGTGCTCACCATCGGGTGCGCGCGCAGGTTCGCCACCTACAAGCGCGGCGACCTGATCCTGTCGCAGAGCGAACGCCTGGCCAGGCTCATCAATGACGCCAAGCACCCCATCCAGATCATCTTCGCCGGCAAGGCCCACCCCAACGACAACGAGGGCAAGCAGCTCCTGCAGAAGATCGCCCAGCTGAGCTACTCGAAGAACTTCAGGAGTTCCATCGTGTTCGTGGAGAACTACGACTACAATGTGGCCCGCCACCTGGTGCAGGGTGTGGACGTGTGGCTGAACACCCCCAGGAGGCCGCTGGAGGCCTGCGGCACCAGCGGCCAGAAGGTGGTGCTCAACGGCGGGCTCAACCTCTCGGTGCTGGACGGCTGGTGGAACGAGGCCTATGACGGCAGAAACGGTTTCGCCGTCGGCCACGGCGGCATGCACAACGACCTGGCCGTGCAGAACCAGCGCGACGCCGAGTACCTCTACGAGACCCTGGAGAAAGAGGTGATCCCTCTCTACTACAAGCGCGACGTCCACGGCATACCGTGCCACTGGGTCAAGCGCATGAAGCACGCCATGCAGACCCTGGGCTGGCGCTTCATAGCGGACCGCATGGTCAAGGACTATGCCGAGAGGTTCTACCTGCCCGCAGCCAGCGCCACCTCGACGGAGACCGGAATGCTGGGGTGATGGGGATACGAAGGTGCGGTTCTGATCGATCCTACGCCTTCACCTGCCCGGCACAGACTTCGGCTTCCCCGGGCATGGGTTCGGCCCCGGGGACCTGGTTCTTTTTCATGGTTGACCGGATCTTCCGTGAGAGCGCCGTGAGGGAGAACGGCTTCTGTATGAAGCCCATGCACCCGCTCCGGATGATGCTCTTGGCCTGCCCTTCCGCGCTGTAGCCGCTGGAGAGGAGCACCTTCACGCATGAATCGACCTTTCGGAGCTCCTCGAAGGTGGCTGCCCCGCCCATCCCGGGCATGATCATGTCCAGGATCACCAGGTCGATTTCGCCACGGTTATGCCTGAACAGCTCCAGGCCCTCTCTGCCGCCGGCGGCGGTCATAACCCGGTATCCGAGGGACTCGAGCATCTTGGAGCCCACATCCAGGATCATCTCCTCGTCGTCTATGAGGAGTATGGTTTCATGTCCCATCTGGATACTCTCTTCCGTCCTCAGGTCGTCTTCCACTCTCTTGTCCGAGGCGGGGAGATGGATGATGAAGGTGGAACCCTTTTTTACCATGCTCTCGACGCGGATATACCCGCCGTGATGTCTGATGATGCCGTATGCAGAGGCCAGTCCGAGCCCGGTGCCGTGTCCTTTTTCCTTGGTGGTGAAAAACGGCTCGAAGATATGGGCCATGGTGGCCTCATCCATGCCGATACCGGTATCCCTCACCGTCACCTTCACGTATTCTCCCGGCTTCATGCCGTGGGTGATCGCACCTTTCCCGTCGAGTTCCACGTTTTCCACTGAAAGGTGAAGCTCGCCGCCGTCGGGCATGGCCTGCCAGGCATTCACGAACAGATTGAGCAGCACCTGCTCCATCTGACCCTTATCCACCTCAACCGGCCAAAGCCCTTCGGAGATACTGTAATGCATGCTGATCTCCTTCCTGGTCCGGCCGAACATTTCCGAGCTCTTACGGATGAATTCCCCCAGATCCGTGGGCTTGACCTCATACTTGCCTCCCCGGGCGAATCCGAGCAGCTGTTTCGTGAGTTCCGAGCCGCGATTGACGTATTCCTCCACATTCTTGAGGCGGTCAAAGCAAGGAGCAGTCTCGTCGAATCCCATGCGTACCAGCGAGACATTCCCCAGGATGCCCATGAGGAGGTTGTTGAAATCATGCGCTATCCCGCCTGCAAGTGTGCCGATGGCCTCCATCTTCTGGGCGCGGGTAAGCTGCTCCTCCAGGCTCTTGCTCTCGGTGATATCGATGATGGAGGCAATGCTCTCCTTTGTCCCGGGGATGACTGCCACCGTCATGAAAAGATCCCTGACCTCTCCGTTCCTGTTCGTGAACCGGAATTCGTAGGAACTCGGAACGGATTCGTGGTTGAGCCTGCGCATCTTATGGTAGTGTTTCATCGTATCCAGATCATCCTGGACCACAAAATGGGTCCAGCTCATCTTTCCTTCCAGTTCGTGCTTCGCATACCCGGTAATGTTCTCGAAGTTCGAGTTTGCCAGCAGGATGGTTGTATCCTCGCCTACCATGATATTCGCCGTTGCAGTACATTCGAATATGGTCCGGTACCGCTCCGCGGTCTCCCTGAGTGCCTGCTGAGCCATGATGCGGCTCGTGACATCCCTGCCCACACCCCTGAAACCCATGGGTTTACCCGATTCATCGCGCATCAGGGCGATCGACATCTCGATCATGCTCTTATTCCCATCTTTCCTGACGATCTCGTAACTCACCTGTTTTCTTGGCCTTCCGGTAAGGAATATATCGTTGAAAACATCGTATGCCTGCCTGGCAGAGGCCGGGGTAGTGTAGGTCCTGTAGTTCATACCCAGAAGCTCCTGCCGGGAATAACCGAATATTTCTGACAGGTAGTCATTGAAAAAGGTAAAGTCACCCTTCAGATCAAGCTCGAAGTATGCCTCCTCGATGCTCTCAAGAATGGTTCGATATTTCTCCTCGCTCTTGCGCAACGCCTCTTCGGCCTTCTTGCGGGCGGACACGTCGCGCACGACGCCCCTGAATCCGACGGGTTTGCCCCGTGCATCCAGCTGAAGCGCGACAGATGCCTCCACATCCGACTTCTCGCCGTTCTTGTTGATGAACTCCCAGTCGAATCCCTTGATGGCCTGCCCGGTGAGGAAAACCTCATGATAGGCTTGGAAAACCCTTTGGGCATTTTGTTTATCCACAAACCGCCGGAAGTTCATGCCCATCATCTCTTCGCTCGAATAGCCGAGGTTCTTGGTCGCGGTGCTGTTGAAGAACGTGAAATTGCCTTCCAGGTCCACCTCGTAATACGCCTCTTCCATGTTGTCCAGGATGCTCCGGTAGCGGTCCTCGCTCTGCCTTATAAGGGCATTCACTCCCTGGAGCTCGCTGTTGGCATGGTTGAGTTCATCATTAGACCTGACGAGCTTCTTTCTCAGGCTGTTCATATGGCTCCCGATGAATGAAAACCATATGAGAACCGTAAGAAGCGTAACCAGATAGAGGAGTTCGACCTTCAGGTTGATACTTGTGGGGTAATGAATGCGCAGGAGTACGATTACGGAGGCATATCCCGATACAGCAAGGATGGAAAGCAGACAGAACTGGCGGAAGCCCAGCCTGAAGGCTCCGAAGGTGAACACCACCATGTAGAGGAGAAGCAGGATCCCCCTGCCCGTATCGAGGCAATAGGCCATGTAAAGGATCCATACGGTGGCCAGGACCATCTGAACCATGGTGAGGCTCGGGTCCTTCAGTCTTCTACTCCATCCCGATCGGATCATGGTGAAGATCAACAGATTCGTTGTGATGATGAGGGTGAAAGTCCAATAGAGCGGCCAGGGAAGCCTCACGAAGAACCCGTCATAATAATAGAACAGGGCGATGAGCATCCATATGACGTATGTGACAAATGCCATGAGGAATCTCTTGACCCTCAAGGCCTGTTTATGATCATCTCCCGGAACAAGGCTAATCAATCTAATTTTCCTTCATAACATTGATGTTTCAATAGTATTTTCGTCATTCCTATCTTAAATAATTAAATTGATTATTAGGGGACTTGTGACGGGTTGTCGAACACCCGCGAGAAGTGAAGATTTCATGGGGTACTAGAGAGTTCGATACCATCAGGTACAATACATAAATCCTGACACGGGTTCAGGAACGGCAGGCCGACAACGGCGGCAAGACGCTGAAAATGGAGACGGCTACCCGGACAGCTGGATGAACCGCACTATCCCCATGATGGCGACAACAATGACGGCAACCAGGGTGATTCTGCCCAGGCCCATGTGGACCGGCCTCAGGTTCCTGGGAATTTTTGCAATCATCAAACCGGTTGCCGGGGTAATGATCAGCATGGTTAATGCTAACAATCCGCCTATTGCATGCGGCGATTTGAAATGCGGGTAGTCAAGAGAGGCCTTGAGGAGGAATTCGGCCAGAAAACCCAGGAATGCAGTCACCACGGCTGAAATGGCCACGTTGCGGTGTACCATGAACCAGCCTTTTTTCTTTCTGAAAACTACGACGGCCGCCGCAATTACGAGGACAGTCGTTGCTGCCATAAAGAAGGCATGGAGATACACAAGGTTTTTCATGGGATGGTCATTTCCTTTCCAAGCGAACATGAATCCATATTCTTGTATCTCATAATAATCTGAAGACATGCAAGGGTCTTTAGGAAGGGAGAAAAGTTTCAGCACACATGCAACAGGTTTCTTTCTTAATGTCTGTATTTTTATACTTTGCAGTCTATTCAATTTGCATAAAAGGTGCTATTCTACCTTCACTTCAGCAAGACACCTATTCACCCGAGAACCAGTCCGGTACACCGGTAGGACGGATGCGTCTGCCATGCCAAGGGCAGCTGACCAGCCTGAATTCATGAGCACCTGCCCTGCAACCAGGAGGAGGAATCAGGACATTGTATTTCAGGATTCCCGATGAGATCGTATGGAAGTCGGATGCATGCATGTATGATCATGCATGCCTCAGGAACGGCGCCTGTGATGGTTTCCCCAAGTGCCTGATTAAGTATGCAGTGGGCGAAAACGTTCTCATGCTTGAACGGATGGACATGCCGGGGTGCTCGCACTGTACGGATTTCGGAAACGGCCATTTCTGTTCATGCCCGACACGCTATGCCATCTTCAGAAGTTACAACCTGTAAATGCCATGCGAATCTGCCCCTGAAGAAACCTCCTTGTTCCCGCGTGACGGATCATATCATCGGCGTCAGATCACCCGCCGTTTTGTTCATTGCTTTCATCCGCCTTGGCGGCCCCGCGCCTGTTGAAGCTGTTCATGGCCCTGGTCACCTCGCCCGTCAGGCACAGCTCCACCGCTTCGGCCGCCATGACGATCTGTTCCTGGAGGGTATCGTGGTCCTGTCTTGCAAACCTGCCCAGGACATAATCGCTGGGGTCCCATTCATCGGGCGGCCGTCCGATGCCGAAGCGAATACGGAGAAAGTCGCCGGTGCCAAGGGCTGCCTTTATGGACATAAGCCCCTTGTGTCCCCCCGTACCGCCACTTGCCTTCACCCGGATGTGGCCCAGCGGAATATCCATGTCATCGTGAATGACAATAAGGTCCTGCGCCTTTATGTAAAGTGGATTCAACGGCGTCCCGCTCAGGTTCATGAAGGTCTGGGGCTGGGCGAGCATGGCATCGATCCCTGATACCCTGCCGATGCCGAAGACGACATCGGCCTTTTTCTTTTTCATGGGGATGCCCCACTTCCTGCTCATGTGGTCCACCACCATGAAGCCCACATTGTGCCGCGTCAGCTCATAGCGCCTGCCGGGGTTGCCAAGACCGTATATCACTTTCATTTTTTACCAACTTACCTTGCCGAAGTATGAAGGGGACATCCGGTTTCCCTATCCCGCTCAATCCCCGCTGTCAAGCCCGCTTTGCCAGCCCGGGGTGAACATGCTATCATCTGTTCATGGCGCTGACGGAAGACATCATCGGGTCTTTGCCCAGGGCAACGGGCGTGTACATTCTCAGAGACGCCTCGGGCAGGATCATCTACATCGGCAAGGCCAAAAACCTCAGGGCCAGGGTGCGGTCATACCTCGGCGGGGACGACCGGTTCCAGACGGGGAGCATCGTAGAGAAAACCTGCAGGGCGGACTATATTCTCACCTCCAACGAGGCCGAGGCCCTGCTTTTGGAAAACCAGCTCATCAAGGCCCACAAGCCCAGGTACAACATAGACCTGAAGGACGACAAGACCTATGTCCGCATCAAGCTCACCACCAAGGCCGAGTGGCCGGCCATCTCGATCACCCGCAAGGTGATCTCGGACGGCTCGCGCTACTTCGGCCCCTATGCCTCCGCCGCTTCCACCCGCAACACGCTCTCGGCCATAGGCCGCATCTTCCCCGTCAGGAGGTGCAAGGACACGGAGTTTTCAAACCGCACCAGGCCGTGCATCTATCACTCGATCGGCCTGTGCCTGGCGCCGTGCGTGTATAAGACCGTAAGGAAGGAGTATGACCAGACTGTCTTGGACCTCGTGGCCTTTCTCGAGGGCAGAAACACCGAACTGGAAAAGACCCTGCAGGCACGCATGCTTCTTGAATCACAGAGGCTCAACTTCGAAAAGGCGGCCAGGATCAGGGACCAGATCGAAGCGATCCGGGTGACCCTTGTCCCCCAGGCGGTTATCGGCACAGGCCGCGGTGAGACCGATATCTTCGCCACCTTTGTGTCCCGGAACCACATACAGGTGGCGGTGCTGCGCATTGCGGACGGCTCCCTCGCGGACAGCCATGACGTATCGGCAAAGGTAGCCACCGGGGAAGACCTCATGACCGCCATCATGCTCCAGTTCTACCTCGGAGGGAAAGATATCCCGGGAACCATTTATACTGACACCCTGCCACGAAACAGACGCATGCTGGAAGAGGTGCTCGGGTCGCTTAAAGGCAGCCGGGTGAGAATTGCAGAACCTGCGCGAGGCAAGCCGTTGAAGTGGCTCGCCATGGCAAAGGACAATGCGCTGACCCACGCCGGAGGTTTTAACACCTCGGCCCTTGAGGAGATTGCCAGGGCCTTCCACCTGGCCGGCATCCCCTACCGGATGGAGTGCTACGACATATCAAACCTCCAGGGCAAATCGGCAACAGGCTCACGGGTGGTATTCATCGACGGCGAACCTGACAAGGCCCTGTACCGCCATTACCGCATCCGTACCATAGAGGGCCAGGACGATTTCGCCATGCTCAAGGAGGTCTTTCGCCGCCGGCTTGTCAATGACGAGACGAGGCCAGACCTCATGGTGATAGACGGAGGAAAGGGCCAGCTGGGCGTTTTCCTGAAGGTCCTCGAAGAGCTGGGCATACCCAAAATCCCGGTGGTGTCCATAGCCAAGGCAAAAGGGGCCCACCTTGACAGATTCTTCCTTCCGGGCAGAAAAGACGCCGTGCGTCTCCCCGAGAGGAGCGCAGGGCTGCGGACGCTCCAGCGTATCAGGGACGAGGCGCACCGGTTCGCCGTGACATACCACCGCCGGCTGCGGTCCGGACAGTCTTCTTCGGTTTTCGAAGGTATCCCGGGCATCGGCCCAAAGAAGGCAAAGGCCCTTCTCATGCATACTGCGCACATTCCAGACCCTTCTCTGATCAGGCTCGATGATCTGAAATGCATCAAGGCCTTAAGCGGGAAGGATATCGCCAACATCATCTCTTTCTTCAGGAAGGATACATAAATTCCTGTCTTCCCATTTACAAGGTGCTGTTCTATATACAAAGGTATGACAGATATTGACAAGGACTCGCCTTTTATATTCTCCGGGAAGTATGGGCCTATCCTGAGGCCCTTCATCAGGCGCATCTTCTCACCCATCAATGTACCTGAGCTCTACAAGGAGTCCATCACCTCGCTGTCCGGCCAGGGACACATCGTGTTCGCCCACGGGTCCAGGAGCTCCATTGACGCCCTTCTGCTGAACTTCCGGCTCAAAGACGACGGCCTGCCCTTTCCCAGCCTCATCTTCGGAAATTCCTTCCCGCTGCTCCAGCCTGCGACAAAAGCACTGAAGAGGCTGTTTGAAAAGATCGCGGGGACGTCACCATTCGATAAGGGATTCTATCGGGGCTTCATGGAAGACTCACACAACGCATCGCTCCTCTTTCTCGATATGGAGCCGTCCAAAAGGAGTGGTGATCCCATCCTCGAGCTCCTCAAGGCCCAGCGCGAAACAGACATGCCCATATTCCTCGTGCCCCAGCGCATTGTCTACCAGCGCGCACCCCTGAAACTCAAGGACACCTCGGATGAGGAGCAGGTTCGGGTTACGGGCTTCAGGAAGTTCATCACCCTTTTCAGGGGCAGGGAGCATGGTTTTGTGGAGCATGGCGAGCCCATCAATCTGCTCGATGAACTAAAGCAGGCCCAGACCAAACGCAAGTTCTTCGAGGAGATCGCTTCCGAGATCAGGGGTGAACTGTTCCACAGGCTTGCCGTGCTGGGCAGCAATATCTCGGGAGCGCCCATCAGGGAACGGTCCTTCCTCATCGAGAAGACCATCCGCGACCCCATGCTCCAGTCCTTTCTGAAATCCCACTCCATCGAATCGGGCAAATCCCCAAAAGAGCTGGAGACCGCTGTGGCGCGCAACCTCGACCAGATCGCCGCAGACCTGACACCTGCCACCATCAACTTCCTCGCCCGGTCTCTTAACTGGATATTCAACAACATATTCGACGGGGTCGACATAGAACCCACAGGGTTGCAGACTGTCAGGGACATGGCCAGGAAAGGTTCGCTCGTGTATGTCCCCTGCCACAAGAGCCACATCGACTACCTCATCCTCTCCTACTGTCTCTACGAGAACTGGATGAGCGTCCCCGTCATAGCGGCGGGCATCAACCTCGCCTTCTTCCCCATCGGAACCCTGCTGAGAAAAGGCGGGGCATTCTTCATGAAACGCACCTTCAAGGACAATCCCCTGTACGCCCAGACCTTCGGCGCCTATGTGCGGACCCTGCTGGGTGAACGCATCCCGCTCGAGTTCTTCATCGAAGGCACCCGCAGCCGCTCGGGCAAGCTCATGCTCCCCAAGAAGGGGCTGCTCTCCATGATCGTCCAGGGGTGGGAATCCGGGGTGAGCCGGGACGTGATCTTCGTGCCGGTCTATGTGGGATATGACACGGTCGTCGAGGAAGGCTCCTATATCAGGGAGATGAAGGGGGCGCCCAAGGAAAAGGAGACCTTCTGGCAGCTGCTCAAGGCGGGATCCATCCTGAAGAACCGCTACGGAAAGGTGTACATCCGTTTTGCACAGCCCCTTTCGCTCAATAGATACATGGAGACGAGGTCTTCCTACTCACAGATGGACTCCGGTCAGAAGGAGACCGTCTACGACAACGTGGCCGACGAGATCATATCCGCCATATACACCCAGACCGTCGCCACCCCCTTTGCCCTCATGTCGTGCGTTCTCATGAGCACCGCATCCTCCATGGAAGAAGATGCCCTGAAAAAGGGTTTTCATAATTACCTGGAATACCTCAAGTTCTCGGGCTGCAACCTCAGCGCAACCCTTGCCAACGAGGAGGAGGCCTTCCGGGACGCCCTTGCCCTCATGAAGTCCAAGGGGCTCATCACCGTTGATGAAGCCTCCGGCGAGGCGGAATCGAACCTCATGACCGTAGAGAGTGAAGACCGTATTCACCTGGAATACTATAAGAACACCATCCTCAATTTCTTCGTCCCGGCTTCGGTGGTCGCAAGCATTATTCTCAAGAATCCCAGAGGAATTGTCGAGAAGGCATTTCAAGAACAGGTCAAAACCCTGGCAGCCCTCCTGGAGAACGAATTCATTCTCAGCAGGGAAAGCGCGGAGGGCGCTGTACGGTTCATGACCCAAACAGGGATTGTTACGACTACGAAAGGGATTTATGCCGGAAGCGCCGGGACCTCTGATATCCTCAAAATGTACGCCGGACTCATCGAGAATTATCTGGAATCCTACCTCTGCGTAGCCAGGAATCTCGAGAAGGTCAAAGGCGTAGGCCATAAGGACATCCTGAAGGCGATCAATCGCCACGCCACCAGGATGTTCAAGATGGGGGAGATCAAGCGGTTCGAGTCCTTGTGCCTGCCGGTATACAAAGGGGCGTTGGATACGTTCAGGGCAAAGGGACTCATCGACGACAAGAACCGCATCAAAGATGAGCGTCCTTTTAAGGAGCTTGTTCATGAGATCGAGGGATATCTGGAAGTATAGTCATCATGTCTTCTTTATCGCCATCATGATCCTTCTGAGTAGCTGTGCACACTATCAGCGGCCCGGCACAGGGTATGTGGAGACGGGAACTGCCTCGTGGTACGGTCAGGATTTCCATGGCAAGCCCACCGCCTCGGGCGAGCCGTACAACATGTACGGTGTCAGTGCCGCCCACAAGACCATCCCGCTGGGGTGCAAGGTGCGCGTGACCAACCTTGCCAACGGGAACCAGGTCATAGTGCCGATCAATGACCGCGGACCGTTTGTTGGCGACAGGATAATCGACATGTCCTATGGGGCTGCGAAGGAACTCGGCATGGTCGACTGCGGCCTGGCAAAGGTGCGGGTGGAAGTACTGGATATGCCCAGGTATTACTCCGGAGGCAGGTATACCCTGCAGTTCGGTTCCTTTACAGAGAAGGAAAACGCCAGGAAAATGGTCGGCCTGCTCGAATCCAAGGGATACAACCCCAACATCGAAGAGGCGACAGTCTACGGCAATACCGTATACCGGGTGAGGTTCGGGGCCTTCACCACACTTGATCTGGCCAAGTCATACGAGCGGAAATGCGCCTCACAGGGGTTCACCTGCTTTGTAATAGGGCTGTGACAGGATACTTGACTTAAGACAGGACGGGAGGCAGGGCATCCATGCCCTGCCTCCCGTCTGTTTTCGAGACAGATAGTCTTATTTATGCAGTTTCTTCCTGAAACCTGCGAGACCAAGGAGCCCGGTGCCTAAAAGCAGGAGTGTCGCGGGCTCGGGCACCGGTGCACCTGCCGCGGTTAAGGCCCTTTCAGCTATCAGGCTGTGTGCCTGAGTCGTGGGGTGGACGCCATCCCAGAAGAGGTACCCTTCAGGAGGGTTCATGCCCCCGCTGGTATCGACGTTGGTAAAACCGTAGTTCTCGGGATTCTGTATGGCGTCATCCAGCAGGCTGTACGTATCGAGGGAATAGAAATTGACCTCTGAATACGTGTTTTCAAGGCCATCCAGGTATCCGGCAAGGAGCAGATTGAATTGATTGCTCCAGTACGTTGCGCCCGGTTCGAGCGGGGTGTTGTTGAATGAAGGGGTATCCCCGATATTGGGGAGGTTCATGATAAGGAAATTACTGAATCCTGCATCGGCGAGTTTAATGATCGCGTCCTCGACGTTGTTGGCGGCATCGGCATAAGATCTGCTCTGGAACAGGTCATTCGCCCCGGCCCAGATGGTTACCAGGGTGTCGGCAGATACAGGGGGCAACAGGTTATAGGACGCCAGGGCCAGATAGGTATCCACCTGCCAGTTCAAACCCGTGATTTCAAGACCTGCTGCAGGATTGTCCAGCCCCGTGGTTGCACCGCCATATGCCATGTCCAGGAGCCCTACATTCATGGCGCCTGCCATGTACTCAACCCAGACAGGGCCATTGGAAAAGTGCGTAATGCCGTAACCATCGGAATCTCCGTTGTCGGTCAGGCTGTCTCCGAAGGCCAGGATGCTGCTGTAGGGGTATGCAAATACCCCTGATGGGAAGATGAAGAGGATGAAAAGCATCCCTGCCACGATGAACTGTTTAGCTCTCTGAATATTCCCCCGATGTATCATAAATTCCCTCCTTGAGTGATATTGGCACATCTACCAAGAAACATAGATGCAAATTCCAAAGCGAAAAGTAATATAAAGCATATTTTGTACCATTGCATAATCAATTGATTTTAGAACATGTATGCTTCATGGTCTTTATGGCCTGTAAAGGAAGCCGACAGTCCAATGCATGAATATATCCTGGGTATAGCCTGTACTCTGCTGATTATATTTGCTTTATTATTTCAGTTCCACCGCAGCATTACATTGTAAATTATGTCGACACTTCCTGGTTTCCATCTGGAATGACCCGGTTATTCTCTCAATCATACATAAATCCCTACTATTATCGAACTCTTGGATATCAGCTTGACGGCATGATAGGGCAGGGATATCCGGTGCTGAGAAAGAGCCTGGTCTTGTCATGCAATTCAATTTCTCTTCTTGCTCGTAGAAAAATGAATCATTCTTTGATATGAATAGGATAACGGTTAGAAGTTATCGCCCGACACGCACCGGTACTGCCGAAAACAGCCTTATGAGGAGGAACAAATATGAGTGAGATACTCGACGTTGTAGCACGGGAAATACTTGATTCGAGGGGAAATCCGACCGTTGAGGTCGACGTCTATCTGTCCACCGGTGACATGGGAAGGGCAGCCGTACCATCGGGCGCGTCCACCGGGGCCAGCGAGGCTGTTGAACTGCGCGATGGCGACCCCAAGAGGTACAGGGGCAAGGGTACCACCAAGGCGGTGGAGAACGTGAACAAGAAGATCGCACCAGCCCTGGTAGGGATGGATGTGCTTGACCAGGTGGGGATAGACAGCCTGCTGCTGGAACTCGATGAGACCGAAAATAAATCAAAGCTCGGCGCCAATGCGACCACCGGCGTATCCGTGGCCGTGGCAAGGGCTGCAGCAAACTTCTTCGGACTGCCGCTTTACCGTTACATCGGCGGGGCGTTTGCCAGGGAGCTCCCGGTGCCGCAGATGAACATCATCAACGGCGGCAAGCACGCAGACAACAATGTGGACCTGCAGGAATTCATGGTGACACCCATAGGCGCGCCGAACTTCCGCGAAGCCCTGCGCTATGCGGCAGAGACCTTCCATGCCCTGCGTGACATCCTCATCAAGAAAGACTACGCCACCGGCGTCGGTGACGAGGGCGGGTTCGCCCCCAACCTGAAGTCAAACGCCGAGCCCTTCGAGCTTATCGTGCAGGCCATAGAAAAGGCCGGCTACAAGCCCGGCGAGGATGTGGCCATAGCCATCGATGCTGCTGCCAGCTCATTCTATAAAAACGGGAAGTACATCCTGGCATCCGAGAAGGACCCGGAGCGGACTGCCGAAGAGATGATCGACTTCTATGAGGAGCTCATCAAGAAGTACCCCATCGTATCCCTGGAGGACGGCCTTGACGAGGCGGACTGGGACGGATGGAAAAAGCTCATGAAACGGCTGGGGAGCAAGGCCCAGATCGTCGGCGACGACCTCTTTGTCACCAACGCCAAGTTCCTTGCAAAGGGCATAAAGGAAAAGGCCGCCAACTCGGTCCTCATCAAGGTCAACCAGATCGGCACCCTGACCGAGACCATGCAGACCGTCGAGATGGCCCGCAGGGCAGGTTTCACCACGGTCTTCTCCCACCGCTCCGGCGAGACCGAAGACTCCTGGCTGGCGGATGTGGCGGTCGGATACAGCGGGGGCCAGCTCAAGACCGGCTCCACCTCCCGCGGAGAGCGCCTGGCAAAATACAACCAGCTCATGCGCATCGAGGAGGAACTCGGTGCCTCCGCCGTGTTCCGGGGCAAGGATGTGCTGTACAGCATCAAGAAGTAACAGGCACAAGTCAGCGGACATTGATAACAGGGGACGGGTTGGTGCCCGTCCCCTTCTTTGTTCAGTGACTCCCGATACGCGAACAGAATATATCCATTAAAGACAGCCTCCGGATCTCCCTTGTTTCCTGAATGCTCACCACCTAGGAGAGCTGCCCATTATCCCCTTCTTGATTTTTTCAGCCGTTTGGATTAACCATCCGGATCTATGTATTTATTATTATCAGGGGTCGATATGTTCATACCCATGAGGATATCCCCGGCATAAAGAGAGGAGGCGTGAATGAGGGAAGTTGTCATCACATCGGCGGTCAGGACACCCAACGGAAGTTTCGGCGGATCATTGTCACAGTTGAGCCCCATCAAGTACGGGGCCATAGCCATCGAAGAGGCCATCAGACGGTCCAATATTGAAAAAGAGCAGGTCAACGAGCTCATCATGGGCATGGTGCTGCCCTGCGGGTACGGCCAGAATCCGGCCAAGCAGGCGGCCGTGCAGGCCGGTCTGCCCTGGGACGTCGGATGCATAACCATCAACAAGGTGTGCGGGTCGGCGCTGAAAGCGATCATGCTGGCGGCCCAGGCCATCCAGACAGGAGACGCCGAGGTGGTGGTTGCGGGCGGCATGGAGAACATGAGCATGGCGCCTTTTTACCTGGAAAAGGCCCGCTTCGGTTATCGCATGGGCACGGGACAGATCCAGGACCACATGGTGCACGACGGTCTGTGGGACGTGGTGAACGACTTTCACATGGGCATATCCAATGAGCTGTGCTCGGAAAAATACAACATCTCCCGCGAGGACCAGGACAGGTATGCAGAGCGTTCCTACACCCTGGCCATGCGGTCCATCCGCGAGGGCAAGTTCACCGCCGAGATCGTACCCGTGAGCATACCCCAGCGCAAGGGCGACCCCAAGATCTTCAGCGTGGACGAGTGCCCCAAGGACACCACCTATGAACAGCTCGCCAAGATGCCAAGCGCCTTCAAGAAGGGTGGTCTCACCACGGCGGGCAATGCCTCGATCATATCCGACGGGGCCTCGGCTGTGGTGGTCATGTCAAGGCAGAAGGCGACAGAGCTCGGATGTACCATCCTGGCCACGATCGGTGCCCAGGCTTCAGCGGGCCTGGACATGAAATATGTCCTGGTGGCACCCATCGTAGCCATCCCCAGGGCACTGGAAAAGGAAGGAATCACTATTGACCAGGTGGACTTCTTCGAGATCAACGAGGCATTTGCAGGGTCCACCCTGGCGGTAATACGTGAACTGGGCTTGGACATGGACAAGGTGAACGTGAACGGCGGAAGCGTCGCGCTGGGCCACCCCATCGGCTCCAGCGGCACCCGCGTGTTCACCACCCTGCTCAACGAGATGCAGCGCTCCGACAAGTCCATCGGCCTGGCAACACTTTGCCTGGGCGGCGGCGAGGCGGTGGCCCTGATCGTGAAGCGATAGACATAAAAAACTAAGGAGTATTCCATGGAGATAAAGACCTTCGGAGTAATCGGCTCAGGACAGATGGGTAACGGCATCGCCCAGGTGGCCGCGGCCAGCGGACTGAACGTGATCATGAACGATATCGACGAGAAGTTTGTCCAGGGCGGCATCCGTACCATCACCAGAAACCTGACCCGCCAGGTGGAAAAGGGCACCATGAAAGAAGATGACTCGAAGGCCATCCTGGGAAGGATATCCCCGAGCACCAGCCTGAAGGACATGGCTGCGGCCGACTTCGTGGTGGAGGCCGCCTCGGAAAAGCAGGACATCAAGTTCGCCATCTTCAGGGAGCTGGACTCGTTGTGCCCCGATCACGCCATCCTCTCGAGCAACACCTCATCCATCCCCATCGGCCGCATTGCAGCCCAGACCAGACGGCCTGAAAAGGTCATCGGCATGCACTTCATGAACCCGGTGCCGGTCATGAAGCTCTGTGAGATCATCCGCGGCATAGCCACGTCGGAGGAGACCTACAGGCTCACCCACGACCTGGCGCTGAAGTTCGGCAAGACCCCGGCCGAGGCCAACGACTTCCCGGGTTTCATCTCCAACCGCATCCTCATGCCCATGATCAACGAGGCCGTGTACTGCCTGTACCACGGCGTGGGAACGAAAGAGGCCATCGACACGGTCATGAAGCTGGGCATGAACCACCCCATGGGCCCTCTGGCCCTGGCCGACCTCATCGGCCTGGACACCTGCCTGGCCATCATGGAGACCCTGTACAACGGCTTCTCCGACTCCAAGTACCGCCCCTGCCCTTTGCTGCGGAAATATGTGGAGGCCGGTTGGCTGGGAAGGAAGACCGGCAGGGGGTTCTACGAGTACAAATAGAGAACGGGCCGGGCGGCGGCTTCAGGCGCAGGGGGAACTCGCTTGGTCATTTCTCCCTGGTCCCGGCTGGGGCCGCCCCTAAGGTGCTGTCTTGTCAGACCTGTACACCTCGATAAAATCCAGGTACGCCTCGGCCTTCTCTCCCGTGTTGTCCGAGTCGCTCATGATGCCTATGGTGGCGCGACGAGGCGGCTTCTTCCCGAAGACCTCCTCATAGTCCTTCAGGACGTTCACCTCCTCGTCCACCCACTGACCCACCTTCGCGGGTCCCTTTTCAAGGAAGATCATGCGGTTCCTGTCCGTGTACGGGCTGGGAATGGATCGTTCGGACACCGCCGTGCTGGCCCACACATAGTTCAGGGAGGCCAGCGGCGGGTACTCGCCGTAAATGAGCCTGACTATGTTGAATATCACCCTGTCGAAGGGGCTTGCATTCCGGGGGTCATATTCGAAGGCGATGTAGACGCGCACAGGGTAATCGTCCCCGGACTTGATCCGGGGGTCTGCCTTGCGGTATACGTTCGATACCTTCCAGCGCCACCGTATGTCCGGATGCGAGTAGATGTCGAACGGCTTTCTGTAAACCAGCAGCGAGGCCGACGAAGCGCTCCTGGCTGCGAGCACGGAACCCCCGTCCCTGTTTTCAATGGTATAGGTGCTGTGTGCGGGTATCTTGGGGAAGAAGACCTCCCTCCAGGCGGCAAGGTCGTTGAAGTCCTCCCTTAACAGCACTTTCCCGGCGTGTGCCCCGTGAGGCACGGCAACGAGGGCGGCAAGGACAAGGGCACATGCAATGCGGACAATCATTCGTAATCTCCTGGCCTGTTCAGCGGCATAATGTATTCTTCCTGGCCTTCAGCACGTGCTGGATCCAGATGCCGGGCGATCTCTCCCTGCCGCGGTACAATCCGGCGAGTTCGGCTAGGGGCATACCCAGGACGAAGCCCGCAAGGGCGAGCTGGTTCAGCACCCAGGTACGCAGCGGACCCATGGCGGTAAAGCGCCTGGAGGACGTTGTGACGCGGTTTTTCAGGATTCCGATGCGCCCTTTTTTCTTCATGGCATTGACAAATGCCACATCCTCCATGATGGGGATGTCCTGAAATCCGCCTGCAGACATAAAGACAGACTTCCTCACGAAAAAGGCCTGGTCGCCGTAGGGCAATTTGAAAATCCGGGACCTCAGGTTTGCGCCGAAGGCGATGAGTTCCAGCGGGAACGAACCACGGTCAAAGCCCAGAGAGAACGCCCCCATGGCAATGTCCGGATCAGCGAGCATGAGCCGCACGGCGTTGTCATACCCTTCGCACGGCACGGTGTCGGCATGGAGGAATAAAAGGATGTCACCCAGGGCGGCCCCGGCCCCCCGGTTCATCTGGGAGGCCCTGCCGGGAGGTGCGTCAAGAACCCGAGCACCCATGAGGGCCGCGCGTTCTGTGCTCCTGTCCGTGCTTCCCCCGTCTACAAGGATCACCTCCACATTCCTGCCGCCAAAAGCCTTTTCAATGGCACGTTCGATTACGGCTTCTTCATTGAGCACGGGGATGACAACCGAGATCATGGGGCCTGTCCTGACCCCCCTCTCCTCCTCCCAGACATGCAGGTCTTCGGGCCGGTCCACATCAGCCAGGGGTGCCAGGAGGGTCACCTTCAACCCGGATTTCCTGATGACCTGAAGCGTCTTTTCCATAACCATATGGGTGCCCCAGGGAATTGACGAAAAGAGCTCCGGCTGGTCCCGCTTCAGGGCCATGAGGTAATACCCCCCGTCATGAGCAGGGCCGAGCACGCAGTCGGAAACCTTCAGGGCCGCAAATGCCTTCCTGAGGAGCGCAGCCGTGATGCCGGGGCAGTCGGTCCCGATCAGGGCCGCCGAACCTTCCCCATGGCCGAAGGCATGGATAAAGGCGCAGCGCATCCGTTCCCCCAGATCAGTGCCAGACTGGGGAACACACTCCACGTCTCCCCCGAACAGCGACCGGAAGTCCTGCCCGTGTTTGCCCTCAAAATGAAGCTCCAGGGACGTATGGCCGGTTTGTGCCAGTTCCCGGCCCGTCTTGAGGGTGTGCATGAGCATGTCCCTCTGGAGGATCGACGCGCCTTGTTCTCCCAGAGATGGGACCAGCCGCGTCTTCACCTTTCCAGGTTCGGGATGCCGGGTGAAGATGATGAGCCTCTCTGATGAAGCCATGCCGGTCAGTCGGCGCCCCCCTCAAAGCGCCTCCTGATCTCTTCCATGCGTCTGCGGTTCACCCCGAAGTCAGAAAGACCGAGCCGGGAGGCGGACCTGAAATGGATGAGCCCGGCCGAATCGTCCAGGAAGAACTCCACGTCATCCACGAACCTGAACAGGAGCGAGGTGAATTCGGCATGGATGTAATCGCCATCGTCCTTCACGATACGTGACCTGGGCATGGAGGATATGACCTGCACCAGGTGCTGCTTTGCCTGTTCCTTGGTCTGGGCGTACCGGATCGGCTCGATGCGGTGTCCAGGGTCCTGGGCCTGGGTCGAAACGCAGTTGGGGCTCGAGGGGCACGGGAAAAGCCTGCCTTCTTTCATCCCGAGCGTGGTCGGTCTGGTGCCCGAGCAGCATGTCATGAACACGCAGAGCATCACTGCGGTAGAGAGTCTGAACATATGCCCTCCCGATGAAGCGAAATTGTGGACTGTGGTTCATGATTATTGTATGAAGATCGCACAAATTATCAAGACATGTTATTTCTGATACCCTTTCCATGAACCCTGGGGTTCAGGTATGGCATGAATGAAACAGTGGAAACCAGGTACCAGGAGGCACCCTACATGGCAATGAATACCGAGCTCGATGAACGTTGCGTCAATACCATCCGTTTCCTTGCAACGGATGCCATCCAGAAGGCCAACTCCGGCCACCCGGGGCTCCCCCTGGGTGCGGCGCCCATGGCTTACGTTCTCTGGTCGAAACATATGAAACACAACCCGGCCAACCCCAGGTGGGTGGACCGCGACCGTTTCGTGCTCTCTGCCGGCCATGGGTCATCACTGCTCTATGCACTGCTGCACCTGAGCGGGTACGACCTCCCGCTCACCGAGATCCAGAAGTTCCGGCAGTGGGGCAGCCTGACGCCCGGACACCCCGAGAGCCATGTAACGCCCGGAGTCGAAATCACCACTGGCCCCCTGGGCCAGGGGATATCGAGCGCAGTGGGCATGGCCATGGCCGAGGCGCACCTCGCGTCCGTCTACAACCGGCCTAACCACACGATCATTGACCACCACACCTACGTACTCGCCGGCGACGGCGACCTCATGGAAGGCGTGGCATATGAGGCAAGCTCACTGGCGGGCCACCTGAGGCTGGGCAAGCTCATCGTGCTCTACGACAGCAACAGCATATCCCTGGCAGGGTCCACGAACCTGTGCTTCACCGAGGACACCCAGATGCGCTTCGAGGCATGCGGGTGGCACGTCCAGAACGTCTATGACGGCAACGACCTCGCATCTCTTGACCTGGCGATCATGAACGCCAAGGAGGAAAAACACAGCCCCTCGCTCATCATCGTGAACACGGTGATCGGCTTCGGTTCACCCAACAGGCAGGGGTCCTACAAGGTACACGGTTCCCCGCTGGGCGAGGATGAGCTCCGCCTGGCCAAGAAGACCCTATTATGGAACGCGCCGGGTCAGTTCTTTGTGCCTGATGATGTCCATGACCGTTTCCTCAAGATAAAAGAGAACGGGAAGACCTATGAGTCGGACTGGCAGCAGGAGTTCTTCCGGTACAGCAGGTCCTTCCCCGGACCGGCCGAGGAGCTGCGGGGCAGGATGAGCGGCGAGTTCCCCAAGGGGTGGGACTCGGGTCTTACGGAGCTCTTCACGGACAGGAAACCCCTGTCCACGAGGAAGGCGGGAGAGGCGGTCCTCCAGAAACTCGCCGCGAACATCCCGGCCGTCATGGGCGGATCGGCGGATCTGAACCCGTCCACTCTCACCTGGATAAAGGAATGTGGTGACTATCAGAATCCCGATTCCTGCGGAACGGGCGTCCAGGGTTCCGTGGGCTCGTGCTGGGGCTATGAGGGCAGGAACATCCATTTCGGTGTACGCGAGCACGCCATGGCCGCCATCACCACCGGCATGGCGCTTCACGGCGGGGCCATACCCTATGCGTCCACCTTCCTCATGTTCTCGGACTACATGAGACCCGCCATCCGCATTGCCTGCCTGTGCGGCGTGAGGGCAGTCTACGTCTTCACCCACGACAGCATCGGAGTGGGCGAAGACGGGCCGACGCACCAGCCCGTCGAGCAGGTCATGGGCCTGAGGGGGGTGCCGAACCTCACGGTCATACGCCCCTGCGACGCCCAGGAGACCGTCTTCGCATACAGGGCCGCCTTCAGCAGGACCGAAGGCCCCACGGCCCTGATCCTCACCCGTCAGGACGTGCCCGCCATCGACCGGAAGCGGTGCGCCCCGGCAAAGGGCCTCGAAAAAGGCGCCTACATCCTGTGGGAGTCTGCCAGGACAAAACCCGACTGCATCATCATCGCCACGGGCTCCGAGGTGAGCCTGGCCCTGGAGGCGGCCTACGAACTGTCCAACGACAAAATAAAGGTCAGGGTCGTATCCATGCCCAGCTGGGAGCTCTTCGAGGCCCAGTGCCCGGACTACAGGCAGAGCGTCCTGCCTGCGGAAGTAAGGGCGCGTGTTGCGGTTGAAGCGGGTCTGCGGCTTGGATGGGAACGTTATGTGGGCCTGGACGGTGTCGTCATCGGCATGGACGGCTTCGGCGCCAGCGCCCCTGCTCCGGTCCTTTACGAAAAATTCGGCATCACCGTAAGCGCGATTGCAGACGCGGCACGGTCACTGGTGAGGAAGAAAAAGAGGTAGGAAGCGGACCCGGGCCACGGGTCCACCCCAAGCCATATATGCAGGGCAAGCCTTGCCGGCAGGTGGCATGCGGTACCGGTTCGGGTTTTCGCAGGCGCCTCTGACCCGAGGCAGAATAGAATAAATCACGGATTTTGCGTTTGTTGGGGTTTTAAATTGATCCGTTCAAAGCAGTGATCTCGCCGCTTTTCGATGAATGCCTATTATGCCGGCTGCCTGAGGCGGCGAGATCACTGCTCTGAACGGACTTATGAAAAACATTTTTTCTGGTACGAACCATCTGTCAACGCACTCTTAAAAGTGTATCAGGTACATGTGTACATGTCCAAGAACGCAATCCGGGTTAAATCACGACTGCAATCAATCCCGCTTCATTACCGGGCTTCTCTTTTACAGCGTTTCCACCGAAGGTGGCTTATTTTACCTTGGTCTTGACGGGCGCGGAAAGATCGAGGCATTCATACGAGAACTTCCTGTCCATAATCTCCTTCTTGTCGCTGTCGTACCACACGCACGTCAGCATGCCCTTGGAATCGACACCCTCAACCGTCATCGCAGGGCTTCCGCTCTTCAGTTTGACGACATCGCCCTTTTTAATCTTCCCCATGATAAGCCCCTTTCAGATCTATGTATTCTTCCAGGCATTCATCCTGTCTCCATACTAACATCTGCAGACAGAACATGCTGTCTGGTGCACGATAGCAGTATATCCATAATATCTCGTGCAAGGCAACAGGCTGTTGAACACGAGAACCATGGATTGCCTGCCGACCGTTTCATATGACCCGTAAGACCAGCGCATCTCTTGGTCATCTTCAGGGTGCGACTGGAACCATGATACTTCGCTCGGACCGCAGGCGTGACCATCACATCCGCCTTCCTTCTTGTCTACCTCCCCCCATTCCTGTTAATAAGAATTCACACAGCATGATCCAATGTTCAAAGGAGTTGATTCATGGGAAAACTGCACGATCTTGCCGGGCTCGGCCAGGCCATATGGTTCGACTATATCCAGCGCTCGCTCATCAGCTCGGGCGAACTGCAACGGCTCATCGACCAGGGCGTGCGCGGCGTCACAAGCAACCCCACCATCTTTGAAAAGGCCATTGCCGGCAGCCGTGACTACGACGACGCGCTCAGGCGGTCCGCCAGGGCCGGAAAATCGAACCTGGAGATCTATGAAGAGCTCGTGCTGCGCGACATCCTCCTGACCTCCGACCTGTTTCTCCCGGTCTATGTGGACACGCGCGGCCGCGACGGGTATGTGAGCCTGGAGGTCAGTCCGGACCTGGCCTATGACACCGACCGTACGATCCAGGAGGGTAAACGGCTCTTCGATGCACTGGGCAGGCCCAATGTCATGATCAAGGTCCCGGCCACCGACGCCGGGATAGCCGCTGTGGAGGCCCTCATATCCCTGGGCGTGAACGTGAATGTGACCCTCCTCTTCTCCGTCTCCCAGTATCTGAAGGCTGCCCGGGCCTATCTGACGGGCCTTGAGAAGCGCCTGGCCGCGGGGCTCGACATCAGCTCCATCGCCTCGGTTGCATCGTTCTTCGTCAGCCGGCTGGACACCTCGGTAGATGCGGAACTCGAACGGATCGGGAACAGCGACCTGCTCGGCAAGGCGGCCATCGCCAATGCCAAGATCGCCTATGCGCACTTCAAGGAGATCTTCTCCGGGGAGAGCTGGGAGCATCTTGCAGGAAAAGGAGCCAATGTGCAGAGGCTGCTGTGGGCCAGCACCGGCACCAAGAACCCCGGATACTCGGACACGCTGTACGTGGATGGCCTCATCGGCCCGCACACCGTGAACACCCTGCCGCCGGCGACCCTGGGCAGGTTCCTTGACCACGGACAGGTGTCCCCCACCCTTGAGACGGGCATCGAACATGCACAAGATCAGATCGACTCTCTCAAACGGCTCGGGCTCGATCTGGACGCCATAACCACGAAGCTCGAGGAAGACGGGGTGAAATCCTTTGCCGCATCCTTCGATGCGCTCATGAACAGCATCTCCCAAAAAAGTGCAGAGGTGTCGAAGTCATGACCAAGATCGAGATGAGTCTCGGCCCATACCGGGGTTCTGTGGAAAACGCCTTGAAGAAGGTTGAAGCATCCAGGGTCGTCCCGCGGATATGGGACATGGACCACACGGTATGGAAGATGCAGCCCACCGAGATCACCAACAGGCTCGGATGGCTCGTCAGCCCTTCCAAGATGCGCCAGCAGGTCGCGGATCTGAAGGCCTTCGCCGACGAGGTGCGCTCTGCAGGCTACTCCCACGCGCTCCTTCTGGGCATGGGAGGGTCGTCGCTGGCCCCTGACGTCTTCAGGCGGACCTTCGGCGTAAGGGAAGGCTTCCTGGACCTGGCCGTGCTCGACAGCACCGACCCGGCTGCCGTTGCCGCCCGGGCCGGGGCCGTAAGTCCGGATAAGAGGCTCTTCATCGTATCGTCCAAATCGGGCACCACTGCCGAGGTCCTCTCCTTTTTCAAATACTTCTACAACCAGACCGTGCAAACGGTGGGTGCCGACAGGGCAGGAGAGCACTTCATCGCCATTACCGACCCGGGCAACCCGCTCAACGAGATGGCCTCCCGACTGAAGTTCCGTAAGGTCTTTGCGGGTGATCCCACCATCGGGGGCCGCTTCTCTGTCTTGTCCGTGTTCGGCCTCGTGCCGGCGGCCCTCCTGGGCATCGACATCTCCCTGCTCCTGGACAGAGCCATTGGATCCGCCCAGGCGTGTCAAGAGAACACCTGCTCGCTCGCCGGCCCCAATCCCGGCTGCAGTCTCGGCACGGCCCTGGGTACCCTGGCCTTGGCCGGGAGAGACAAGCTGACCTTCTTCATCGCCGAAAAGGCCGCCAGCTTCGGAGACTGGGTGGAGCAGCTCATTGCCGAAAGCACTGGCAAGGAGAGGAAAGGCATCCTGCCGGTCATCGGCGAGATTCCCGACAGCCCGGAGCTCTACAGCAACGACAGGGTCTTCGTCTCTCTGAGGCTTGCAGGGGATACGCACAAAGAGCCGTCTCTGGCAAAGCTTACCGATGCAGGTCATCCCGTGATACGCCTCTTCATGGACGACATCTACGACCTGGGCGGGCAGTTCTTCTGCTGGGAGTTCGCATGCGCCGTTACAGGGCATCTCCTGGAGATCAATCCCTATGACCAGCCCGACGTGGAATCGGCCAAGGTGCTCTCACGAAAGGCAATGGAGGACTACCGGCAGAACGGGACACTGAGCACCAGGGAACCCTCGTTCAAGGACGGTGACATATCGGTATATGCCGACATGAAGTCCCCGGGCATCGGCCAGGCATTCATGGATTTTCTCTCGCGCGCAAAGCAGGGCTCCTACATCTCCATCCAGGCATACATAAACCCCGACAGTGAGTCCTGCCATGCCCTGCAGGAGCTCAGGACACACCTTCTCGACACCTACCTCATCCCGACAACCCTGGGCTTCGGCCCGCGTTTCCTCCACTCCACCGGGCAGCTTCACAAGGGCGATGCCGGGAAAGGGTTCTTCATCCAGATCACGTGTGACGACGCCCTCGACCTTCCCATCCCCGACGAGGCCGGATCGGAAGGCTCGTCCATGACCTTCGGCATCCTGAAGGCGTCCCAGGCCATCGGCGACGGTGAAGCGCTCAGGGCTGCCGGAAGGCCGATCATCAGGTTCCATATTTCGGGGTCGGATATCATGGCCGGCCTGAACCGTCTGGTGCGTGAGGCCCGTTGAGGATTGCCCTCCTTTTGATCCTGCGGCCCTTCTTCCTGCCGCGCGGGGAGAGTTTTCGATCCCGCGACTTCATGAACCTTCCTGAAAGGAGTTTTGATGGCCCGTTATGATTACGACCTGGGCATCATCGGCGGAGGCGCTGCAGGACTGACTGCCGCAGCAGGTGCCGCACAGTTCGGGGCAAAGACCATTCTCCTGGAAAAGGCCGGCCGGCTCGGGGGAGACTGCCTGCACTTCGGGTGCGTGCCCTCCAAGGCCCTCATCCAGTCGGCATCGGTCTGGGCCCTGGCCCGCAGGACCCGGGAATTCGGCCTGCCCGGGCTGGGGCTGCCCTGCGTGGACCTCGGTGCGGTCATGGACAGGGTGGCCTCCGTGATCGCGGCCATCGCGCCCCATGACTCTCCCGAGCGTTTCTGCTCCCTGGGCGCGCTGGTCCGCTTCGGGAATCCTTCCTTCGCCGATGAGCATGTGGTGGATCTGGACGGCGAGCGCATCTCCGCCAGGAGCTGGATCATCGCCACCGGATCGTCCCCTGCCCTGCCGAGCGTCGACGGCCTGGAAGATGTCCCCTACTGGACCAATGAGACCGTCTTCTCCCAGAGGCGGCTTCCCGAGCGCCTCATCGTTCTCGGCGGCGGTCCTGTGGGATGCGAGATGGCACTGGCCTTTGCGCGCCTCGGGTCAAGGGTCACCCTGGTCGAATACATGGACACAATCCTCCCATCCGAGGACAGTGACATCGCAGATATCCTGGCCAGACGCCTGGAGGCCGACGGCGTGGTGATCCATGCCGGCACGAAGGCCCTCAGAGCACGGAATGAATCCGGGAAAATCCTCCTTTCGCTCGGTCCTGCACGTGACCCGGGTCCGGAGCTGACCATCGAGGCGGAGGCCCTGCTCGTTGCCGCTGGGCGCAGACCCAACACCGAGGGTCTTGCACTCGACATGGCAGGCGTTCATTACACGTCTCGAGGCATCCCCGCGAATGAAAGGATGAAAACCAACGTGGCACACATTTATGCCTGCGGGGATGTGAACGGCGTAATGCCCTTTACCCACGTGGCCGGGTATGAAGCGGGCATCACCCTTTCCAACGCCGTGCTGCGCCTGCCGCGCAGCGTGGACTACACAAAGATAGGCTGGTGCACCTACACCGACCCGGAGATCGCAAGTATCGGAGCGAATGAAAAGCGAGCCCGTAAGGAAGGCCTCACGTATCGCCTCATTGAAGAACATTTTCACGAAAACGACCGGGCACTGGCCGAAGGCGAGCCCCACGGGAAGATCAAGCTTCTCCTGGACACCGGGGGAAAGATGCTGGGCTGCCAGATCATCGGGGCCCACGCGGGAGAACTCATCCACGAGTGGATACTTGCCATGAACGGCAGGGTTGGCCTTTCGACCCTCGCGGGCACGACCCACCTCTACCCCACGTTATCAGAGATTTCCAAGCGCGCTGCAGGCTCCTATTTTGCCTCCCGGATCTTTTCCGACAAAACCAGATCCATCCTTCGTCTGCTCTTCAGCCTCAAGGGGAGGGCCTGCACCGTTGATGACGGCAGAAAATGAGGCTTTTTATGTATCAGGATAACGACCGGATATGAAAACACAGCACCCTAGAAAGACTTTATCTCCCAGATACCCTCATCGTTCCTGACAAAAACGAGTTCCCGCGAATAGGAATAAATCCTCCGGTCTCCCGGGACCTTGATCTTGTATTCGGCGCAATTGGCCCCTTTGACGCCGATGAACTTGATATCTTCCAGAGACTTGAGGATGGGGGCACGCTGTTCGGGGGTTGCGGCGGACAGAAGCATCCTGTGGATCTCTCTCATATCCTTTTCGAAAAACTCAACAGCCTGCTCCACGTCATCTTCGGAAAGCGCCTTTACCATTGCCTGCCAGCGGGTCTTCAGCATGGAGTCCAGCTCTTCCAGCTCGTCGGTGGACCACTTCTTGTTTGACTCGCGCAGCGTTATCTTCAGGGATATGACCTTGTCCACCTGGTCTTGAGAAAAACCCGCCAGCTGCATCTCTTCCATGAGCTGCATCTCGTCATCCGTGAGCATGGATTTGCCCTGCGATGTGCACGGGCATAGAACCAGGCCGAAGATAATCATCAGGGCGGCAGAAATGAATGACCTCGTCATAAAAACCTCCATAATTCAATCAAGCATGCATCATCCAACTACAGATACCTCTGCAGAATTAATGAATTAAATATACTTTACACCATCTCCTGCGTCATTTCAAGCGTACATTTCACCTGTTCATTTTATTCTTATATATTACCGCTGATTGACTATAAAGCAAGTATGTGGTTACATGACATGCCTGAGGTCATTCACGTTGATGGTTAAAGAGGTGCATGACCTTTGTACATGTGTTCTTTCTGTGCGAGGAGGATTGGAAATGAAGCGCTCTGCCTTTGCAATCATATTGTTGTTGATGGCCGTTATCGCTCATCCCTGTTTTGCCCAGGAACAAACCTATCGCATCGAGGTCCTGCAGGTAACGAATATCGAGCCCTTCCAGAAATCATATGAGGGTTTTCTTAAGGTGCTCGAGAACAACGGCATAATAATAGACAAGAACCTGACCGTCAGACGCACCATCATCGACTTCGACATCGAAAAGGCCGGGATCTGGAAAAAGGTGGGGGTCCTTTTGCGCATCAGGAGCGAGGCTTCCAGGATAGCCGATGCCAGACCAGACCTTGTCCTGACCATAGGCACACCTGCCACCAAGTATTCCAAAGACAAGATAATCAGTGCCGGTATCCCGCTGGTGTTCACGGCAGTGGCCATCCCCGAGGCTGCCGGATGTGAATCCATGACCGTCTCCGGCCCCGGGTTCACCGGGTCCACCCTGCACATGAACATGCCAGAATCCCTGAAAAAGGTAACCGCCTCTTTCCCCTCGGTAAAGACGGTCGGGATGGTCCACAGCGACGACGAGAACGGCATCGCCCATGTGGAAGAGGCGAAGAAACATGCCGCAGCGAGCGGAATCACGGTCATCTCCAGGGAGATCGGCAAGTCCGAAAGCATCTCCAGGTCGCTCGAAGAGCTGGCGGCCAAAGGGGCACAGGCCTTCTGCGTCCCCCTGGACACCTATTACGGGATCCGCAACTACGAGGCATGCCGGGCGCTCGAGGTGTTTTCCAACAGGACAAAGCTCCCGGTCATCAGCTTCGCCCTCATGAGGGTGCCCGGCGCCATGCTCTACGTGGGCTCCGATTTCGCCACCATCGGCGAGCTGTCCGGAGACCAGGCTGTCAAGATCCTGAAAGAAGGCGCAAAACCCGAGAGCCTGCCGATACTCATGCAGAAAGAACCGAGCGTCATGGTGGACAGGAACAGGCTGGCCGATTTCAAGTTGGAGCTCCCCGAAGAGATCACCGGTTCCGCGCAGATCGTCGATTTCACCCGAGAGAAACTGTACCGCATCGAGGTCCTCCAGGTAACCGATATCGAACCGTTCCAGAAGGCCTATGATGGATTTCTCGATGTCCTGAACAGGAACGGGCTTGTTGACGGGAAGAACCTCCTCGTAAACAGGAAGGTCATAGATTTCGACCAGGAAAATGCGGGCATGTGGAGCAAGGTCGGGGTGCTCATGCGGATAAAGGACGAGGCCTCGCGTATCGCTGATCTGAAGCCGGACCTGGCCCTGACCATCGGAACGCCGGCCACCAAATATGCAAAAGGGGCCATCATCGATGCCGGGGTCCCGGTGGTATTCACGGCGGTGGCCATCCCCGAGGCGGCAGGGTGCCGCTCCAAGAGCTCTGCCGGCCAGGGCTTCACCGGATCGACGCTCTACATGAACATGCACCATGCCTTGAAAATCGTGCGGCTTGCCTTTCCAACCATCAAGAAAGTCGGCATCATCCACAGCGACGACGAGAACGGGATCGCCCACATGGAAGAATCCACCCTTTTCGGTCCTGAGGATGCAGGGCTGTCATTCATTGCCAGCGAAGTGGGCAAAAACGATTCCATCATCCCTGCGGCGCAGGAGCTTGAAAAATCAGGCGTCGAAGCATTCGCCGTGCCTCTGGACACCTTCTATGCCCTCAGGAAATACGAAGCGGCAAAGGAACTCAAAGATTTCTCCGTGAAGACGAAGATCCCCATCTTCAGCTTTGCCCTGGTGAAAATGCCCGGTTCCATGCTGTATGTAGGGACGGATTTCGACACGGTCGGCCGGCTCTCAGGCACACAGGCCGTCAAGATTCTCAAGGAAGGGACGAAACCCGAAAGCCTGCCCATCCTCAAGCAGGAAGATCTGAAGATCCTCGTGGATACGAATCAGCTCAGGGAATTGAATTACAAGCTCCCCCTGGAGATCCTCCAGATAGCGCAGGAAGTCCAGTGAGGTGAGTGCTTAACGAGTGCTCGAGGCGGCCTGTTCAAGGCATGCATATCGGCTTCGTGGTTATGCAATGGTATAAGTGAGGCTTTTATCCCCTCACTTCCGTACACCACCGGGTAATAGCGTGGCCTCAGGAGGACAGTACTATCTGCACCCTCCATACAGGGTGAACGTCGCCGCTGATTTATCTAAGGAAAAGGGGCAGGATGAACCTGCCCCTTACATGGACTGCTTAGGATTTGCTGACGTTGGATGCCTGAGGCCCCTTCGGTCCTGCAACAATCTCGAAGGTCACGCGCTGACCCTCTTCAAGGGATTTGAAACCCTCACCATTGATCGATGTGTGGTGCACGAATACATCCTGTCCACCGTCTGCAGTGATGAAACCATAACCTTTTGAATCGTTGAACCACTTAACTGTTCCCTGTGCCATTGAATACCTCTTAATCCAGGCCCCGGTTCGGCAAAAACAACGGGACTCTGTGTGTGTATTTCTGAAATGATAAATGTATCGTAAAAGGAATATTGGCTTTAAGAAGTGTATCCGAAGGTACCATTCGTAAGGCAAGATTCGAGTTAGATATATTCATATTTCAGATCTAGAAATCTCATAAACGCGCAGGCGGCATCCTGTCAAGCATTAATTTTCAATTTGTTTCCTTGAGAATCCCGCATGGAATCACTATCATCATGACAGGTGGGAGATAAAAATATTATGTCCTTGTTTCTGTTCATTGTCTTGAGCGTATATGGCGCCGTCCATGTGTATGCCTTCTTAAAGATAAAGGCCGCCTTTCCCTTTGGGCCTGTTTCCGGCCTGCTGCTTGGTATCTTCATGGTCACCATGGTCTTCGCCCCTGCCCTGGTGAGGATCCTGGAAAGGCTCGGCCATGACTGTCCGGCACGGATCATATCCTACATCGGTTACGGATGGATGGGGGCCCTCTTCATCTTCTTCTGTCTGTCTTTTGTATCCGATCTCTGGCGTCTGGCGGCATATACTGCAGGATTCATCCTCCACAGGGATCCGGCTCCTTTCGTGCCGGCAGCCAGGACCGCCTTTCTTGCCCAGGTAATCCTTACCCTCGCAATTGCAGTCTATGGATACGCCGAGGCCCTGAACATCCGTCCGGAGTTCATAACCATCCAGACACCAAAGATCCCTGAATCCACGGGCAGACTCAGGGTCGTCCAGATCTCGGATGTCCACCTGGGCATAATGGTGCGACAGGAAAGGCTGCACAGGATCCTTACGGTGATTCGGGAGGCCCGCCCGGATATCCTTGTCTCTACCGGGGACCTCGTGGACGGCCAGATAGACGGCATGCAGGACCTGGCCGACGCCCTTTCCCAGGTCCACCCCCCCCTTGGCAAATACGCGGTGACCGGCAACCACGAGTTCTATGCAGGGCTCGACCATGCCCTGGAGATCACGGCACGCTCAGGCTTTACCATACTGAGAAACGAGGCCGTCAGAGGACCCATTACCATTGCAGGCGTTGATGACCCCACGGGAAGACGCCTCGGCCTGACGAACGGGATATCGGAGGGCCGGCTGCTTTCGACCCTTCCGAAAGACCGTTTCACCCTGCTCCTCAAACACCAGCCTCACATCCGCACAGACTCGCCGGGGCTGTTCGACCTCCAGCTGTCCGGGCATACCCACAAGGGACAGATCTTCCCCTTCGGCTATCTGGTGCGGATCTTCTTCCCACACATCGCAGGATGGCACGGCCTGCCCGGGGGGTCGGCCCTGTATGTGAGCAGGGGCACAGGGACCTGGGGCCCGCCCATACGATTTCTCTCCCCGCCCGAGGTCACGGTGATCGACCTCGTTCATGGCGGAGAAAAATGAAAGGCTTATCCCTTTGATCAATTTTAATAGAATATTGTAATGTAAGTAACATTGCTGTATCAAGATTATCAGTCACACCTATGGCCTTTCCGCACCCGAGAAGCACACTAACTTTCCAGAGGGGGTTCGTATGAAGGTAAGCAGGATATGCTGTTTTTTTCTTCTCATGATGCTTTTCTCTTGTTGCTTCTCATCAAACCTCTTTGCAGTGGACATCGGCGTGGCCTGGGAGGGAAAATCCGGCATGGCGAACAATGTCATGAAGGGATTTGCCGAAGGGATCAAGGGGGCGGGCATCAATATTGAGTACCAGAGGGACCTCACTTCTCCGGCCGAGCTTGAAAAAGTGATCTCCCGTTTCCAGAAAGAAAAGGCCGGCATGGTGATCATGCGCTCCACGGGCTCTGAAATACTGATGAAAAACCCACCAACCATCCCTACATTTATCGGTGCGTGTAATCACCCGGCAAAAGTCGGGGTCATCAAGAACATTAAGGCGCCGGAAGGCAAAATCACCGGTGTCTCCTATTATATCCCCGGCAAAACGCATCTGGATATCATGAAAGCAATCCTGCCCGAGATAAAGTCCGTGATGCTCATCATGGAAAAGGGCCACCCTTCCGCACCCATAGAGGAAGATGAGACGAAGGCTGCCTGCAACGCACTAGGGATTGCATATCGCGGAAAGATGTGCTCGTCTGTCGATGAAATCATCTCCACCGTGAAGGAGAATCACAATAGAGTCTCGGCCTTTATCATCGGCACCCAGGCGCTCGTCTTTGATAATACACCCAAGATCATCGATGCCGCGGGGAAAACCCCTTGTTTTGCCTATTCCGAAAAACCCATCAAGAACGGTGCCCTGGGAGGGTACGTTGCAGACGATGAGGCCCTGGGCAAAATGCTTGCTGCCTCCGTCATCGAGGTCCTGGTCAAAGGCAGGGCCATAAAGGATGTCCCGGTCAAATTCGATCCGCAGCCGGTGTTCTATCTCAACGGGAATACATACAAGAAACTCGGTCTTGAGATTCCACCGAATGTCCTTGGAGCAGCCAAGATCATCCAATAGGATTCCCTCCCCTCTCCCATACCCGGGGAGGGGGGATATTTTTTTCTTTATTCTTTCTTTTTGTCTTGTATATGTATGATCTAGTCCTGATATGCATCCCATACAACCAAGGAGGTTTATTATGGCCCGTGATACCAAAGACACAAGGAGAAAGAAGGTCGTCGATGTGCTCAACAAGGCCCGATCCATGGAACTGCAGGCTATCTATCAATACATGAACCAGCATTATAATCTGGACAACATGGATTACGGCGATCTCGCGCTCAAGGTGAAGCTCATTGCCATTGACGAGATGCGCCACGCTGAAATGTTTGCAGAAAGAATCAAGGAGCTGGGCGGTGAACCTACCGCCGAGCCTGCTGCAAAGATAGAAAAGGGGCAGAGCGTCAAGGTCATTTTTCCATTCGATGCAAAACTCGAGGATGACACCGTGGACATCTACAACCAGTTCCTTCTGGTGTGCCGTGAAAACGGTGACAGTATCAGCATGAAGCTCTTCGAAACCATCATCGATGAAGAGCAGGCCCACTTCAATTACTTTGACAACGTGGGAGAGCATATTACGAATCTCGGGGCGGCATACCTGTCCCAGATAGCCGGGACTCCGGCGGACTCCGGCGCCCCGTCCAAAGGCTTCATCGCATCAAAGGGCTAAGGGTGCTTGACCCTGCTCATTCCATATGAAACAGGATATGCCTGCAGGGGCCGTGGTTTGCCATGCCCCATGCAGGGGTAGCGTACCAGGAGGAACCGATGAGGGAAAAGGCGTTTCAGGAATATTACCCCGACGACCTGAGCCACTGCTATGGGTGCGGTCGGCTGAATGAGCATGGACACCATATAAAAAGCTATTGGGACGGGGATGAGAGCGTCGCCCGGTTCACCCCTGAGCCTTACCACATGGCAATCCCGGGTTTTGTATATGGCGGGCTCATAGCATCGCTTATTGACTGCCACGGCACCGGCACCGCATCTGCTGCCGCATACCGGAAGGAAAACCGCCACATGGACACCGGGCCCGCACTGAGGTTTGTCACGGCATCATTGCACGTGGACTATATCAGGCCGACCCCGCTGGGTGTTGAGCTCGTCTTTCGGGGCAAGGTCACGAAGCTAGGCGAGCGGAAGGTGATTGTATCCGTAACGATGTCCGCAAAGGGGGATATCTGTGCGAAGGGTGAAGTGGTGGCTGTGAGAATGCCTGAGCATATGAACCCATCTAAGGCTTCATTCACCGCGGAAGGGGTCTGATACGGGATCTATGGGCCTGTTCAAGATCGACATTCAGCTGCTCATGGTAACAGCGATCGTATCATTCATTGCAACCGTTGCAATTGTCTTTATGATCCATCTGGTCCAGCCCGGGCTGAGTGCCTTCAAAGGCGGCACCGCTCTGTTCATTTATATCGGCGTCTTCACTGCCAATCTCATTATCGAGGCCGCCCGCCAGCGCTCCGATAAAAAACAGGACCTTTAGGCAGGAGTTTACCTGTCTTCTCACAGGATAACCTCCGTTCACTCTTCATGGATTCCTTCTCCCGAAACTACGCAGCACATGCGTGATCTTGTCCTTGAGTTCGTGGAGGGTATACGGCTTCTGGATAAAACCAGCCAGGCCCATGGTGGTGAAACGCTTGGATATATCGAGCTCGCTGAATCCGCTGGACAGGATCACCGGGATGTCCTTCCTGATACCTGTCATTTGCTTATAGGTACCTACGCCGTCGAGCCTGGGCATGGTAAGGTCAAGCAGCACACAGACGATCTCGCTGCCGTGTTTTCTGAAGAGGTCGATTGCTTCGATTCCGTCCGAGGCGATGATTGCGCCGAATCCGAGGTGCTCCACGAATACCGAACACACCTCCCGGATATCCTCTTCATCGTCCACGATAAGGACCATGCCTTTTCGGGCGGCAGGACCTGCGGAAAGCGCAACTTCGTCCGCCATAAGCCCCACATCTGTGGATTTTTCTTCGCACGCGGGGAACATGACACGGATGAGTGTCCCCTTTCCCTGTGTGCTGTCTACGAAAATGGCGCCGTTATGGGTGCTCATGATACCCAGGACCGCTGACATGCCGAGGCCTCGTCCCGTGAACTTTGTGCTGTAGAAGGGTTCGAAGAGTCGCTGGAGGCCTTGTTCATCCATGCCCCGGCCCGTGTCGGACACCTCCAGGCAGACGAATCGTCCTGCAGGGGGTTTCTCATGGATGCGGCTCAGGCTCAGGCACTGCTCGTCACAGTGCTGGGCTGCGGTCTTCAGGGTGATTACCCCCGTCTGTTGCTCCATGGCCTCGGCGGCATTGCTGAGGATATTCATGATGACCTGTTTCACCTGGTCGGAATCAGCCTCTATGAGGGCGCTCTGAGATGTCAGCTCCAGCTCCAGGGAGACGGTCTTGGGGATGGCTGCCCTGATGAGCCCCTCGGTCTGGCGCACCAGGTCGTTCAGGTCCACTCGACCGACCACATAGCTGCCCTTGCCGGAATAGGCAAGCATCTGCCGGGTAAGTTCCGCTGCGCGTCGGCCCGCGCTCATGGCCTTTTCGATGAGCGTGCGCGGGCGTGAGCCATGGGGAAGGTCGAAAAGAGAAAGATCCAGGTTGCCCAGGACGCCCATGAGAAGGTTATTGAAGTCATGGGCGATCCCGCCTGCCAGGACGCCCAGGCTCTCGAGCTTCTGGGCCTGCTGAAGCCGCCGGTCAAGCTCGACGCGTTCGGCCTCCGCCTGCTTGCGTTCGGTGATATCGCGCATGATACCCACGGCATGCCACTTGCCGGAGAGCGCTACGGCGGAAAGCGAGAGTTCTATGGGGATCTCGGTTCCGTCCTTGCGTACCGCAGCAAGTTCGATGGTCTTGCCCACGGCATTGCCCCCCCCGGTCTCGCGGAAGTGCTCGATCCCCCTCGTTGAGGCCTCGTGGTAGGCCTCAGACGCGATCAGTCGGTGGAGATCCTGCCCCAGCGTTTCAGATCTACTCCACCCGAGTATCTGCTCGGCCGCCTCGTTCCAGAAGGTGATATTCCCGTTGTCATCGACCATGATGATGGCGTCATGGGCTGACGCGGTGATTGCACGCAGGGTGCTCGCAGTCTCCTTGAGTGCCTCCTCAGCCCGCTTGCGGTCGGTGACGTCCCGGGCAATGACCCTGAATCCCTTGACCTTGTCGTCCTCAAAGATCAGATTCACGCTCTGCCACAGCCAGACAACACGGCCGTCCATCATGAGAATGGGAGTCTCATGGTAACTGGTGGGTATCTTCTTCACGAACTGTATGCCAAGCAATCTGGCCTGTTCTCTGCGATATTCCGGGGGGAGGAACTCGAGATAGTTTCGCCCCAGTATCTCGTCCGTGGTTGCCCTGGCAAGGTTTTCCGCGCTCGGATTGAGAAACTCAATATTACCCGATGCATCGGTTTCATAGATTATGTCGCTGGCATTCTCCACAAGCTCGCGGTAGCGCTCCTCGCTGAGGCGGATAAGCTCTTCTGCGCGCTTGCGCTCGGTCAGGTCTGAGTGAGTGCCGATGACGCGCAGGGGTTTTCCTTCTTGAGTGCGGCTGATGACCTTGCCGCGATCCAATATCCACTTGTACGTACCGTCCTTGCACATGACCCGATGCTCGCTGATATAGACAGGTGTCTTTCCCTCGAAATGCTTATTGATCTCTGAATAGACGTGTTTGCGGTCATCGGGATGAATCCGTTTGTCCCATTCGTCCAGGTTATTGCTGATTTCATGTTCCTCAAAGCCGAGCATTGCCTTCCACTGCCGGGAGAAATAAACCCTGCCGGTGGTGGCATCCCAGTCCCATACTCCATCGCCCGAGCCTTCCAGGGCGAATTTCCACCGCTCCTCGCTTTCACGCAGATCCGCTTCCGCCCGTTTGCGATCGGTGATGTCCCTGGCTATTACACGAAATCCCGTGACCCTCTCGCCTTCCAGGATGAGGTTTGTACTCTGCCACAGCCACAGTGTTCTGCCATCCTTTGTGACAACTGGAGTTTCATACGTGCTGGTCGGGATTTTCTCCAGGAAAAGTTGTCTCAGAAAGTCGGATTGTTCCTTATGGTATTCCGGTGGGAGAAGATCGAGGTAGTGTTTACCCATGATCTCATCTGAAGTGTACCCCACGAGTTTCTGCCCGCTTGGATTGATAAACCGGAGATATCCTGATGCATCGGTTTCGTAGATCACGTCGCTGGCATTCTCCACAAGCCTGCGGTAACGTTCCTCGCTGTCCTTCAGCGCTTCCTCGGCTTCCCTCCTCCTGGTGATGTCCTGACATGTCCCCTGATAATGGAGAATGTACCCAAGAGAGTCCCGTACAACACGAGCGTTGAGGGACACCCATATCCTGCTTCCGTCCTTTCGGAACATAAGGTGTTCCCAGCTGCTCACATGTCCCATCTCAGAGAGCGCCTGTTTCAATAATTCCCTGTCCGGAGGATTCACATAATGCTGGGTAGCGATATCCGTAACATTATCAATCATCTCTTCGGGCGTGGCATAGCCGCACATTTGTGCCATGGCTGGATTTACGCTCAAGAACCGGCCTTCAGGGGTACTCTGGAATATCCCTTCGACGGCGTTATCGAAGATCCCCCGGAACCGCTCTTCACTCTCGCGCAAGGCATCCTCCGCCCTCTGGCGCTCTGCCATCTCGTCTTCCAGCTTCCTCAGGGCCACTGCCATGTCGGCCTTTGTCGCTTCATCCGTCGCGAGCAGGCCCTCTATCTCCGCCTCTATGGAGCGGGGTGACGGTTTTACCACGAACTCGTCGTACTCATCGCCCCTGGCCGCGAATGCCGTCTGGTCGGCCCAGCAGTTGGTAGCAAAAAGCACTGAACAGTACCCGGCAAACTTGCCAGCCAGCATGGCACTTCCCCAGCAGACGCCCAGGGATTTCTGATAAAGGGCCTCCCAGCTGTCTGATGCGCGGAACGTGCATTGCTTAAGTTCATCGTCTCTGGAAACAAGTTCCCAGCGGCCCCACCCGGCCACTGCAGCGAAAGAGGCAATGGCCTTGAAGCCGGCGTTGAAATCAGGGCTCTTGGAGATCACTGTCCAGTCGGCATCAACACTCTTCCTTCCCTCACTCTGCAATGCCAGCGCAAACCGCTCGGTTCCCACCATTGACTGAACACCTTTCATGAGACTTGCCAGTGTAGTGTCCACCCACATCATGGCCACCGGCAGCTTGTTGAAGGTGCAGGTGCCTTTTTTCGGGCGCCACTGTATATCAACCCCCGAGATATGGATGTGGTTTGAGGAAGAACTCTTAGGCTTCGTCTTATCCATGGAACGGATTACCCCCTTGTCGGGTCTGATGTCATTATTCCTGTTGTTTGCATGTTATCTATATAACGACCGCATGCCGAACATCAATCTCCACCTGGAAAAGCACTGCATATACCTCCCTCAAAGAAACCTTTAGCGGATTATTATATTGTTTTTATGATCCATAAGCCGCTTGAATGCTGAGATTTAATCCATTGACAAAATGAACGGCAATTCATTATACTACCAGCGCTCTTAGCATAAAACCCCACTAAAACCGAGAAGGAGAACGTACAACATGGCATCCAACTTCCTGTATTCCACCCGTGAGCAAAAGTTCATATTGAAAGAATGGCTCGACATGTCCAAGGTCTTCGAGGCCGGCCGGTTCCAGGGCGGCTACGGCGTGGACGACATCGACTCGATCCTCGAAAACGCCATGAAGATCGCCAAGGAAGTCATCGCACCCACCAGTGAAGACGGCGACAACCTCCATGCTGTATACAAAGACGGCAAGGTCACCACCCCCGAGTCCTTCAAGAAGGGCTACTGGGCGATCCAGGAAAACGGGCTGGGCTCCAGCAACGGCGACCATTCGGACCCCAGCTCCATGCCGCTTACCATCATGGGCGCGACCAACGAGTACCTGGCCGCAGCCAACGCGGCACTGGGCCCCTATGCCATGGCCACTACCGGCTCTGCGGGCCTCATCCGCGATTTCGGCAGCGACAAGGTCAAGAACATATTCCTGCCCAAGATGTTCTCGGGCCAGTGGTCCGGCACCATGGACCTCACCGAGCCCAACAGCGGCTCCGATGTGGGCGACATCACAACCAAGGCCTTCCCCACCGATGAGCCGGGCGTCTACAAGATCGTGGGAACCAAGTGCTTCATCACCGGAGGCGACCAGGACATCACCGAGAACATCATCCACCTGGCGCTCGCCCGCATAGAAGGCTGCGTACCCGGCACCAAGGGCATCTCGCTCTTCGTGGTGCCCAAGTACTGGCACGATGCAAACGGCGGGATGGGCGAGTTCAACGACGTGAACTGCGGCGGCATCGAGCACAAGATGGGGCTCAGGGGCTCGGCCACTGCAATCGTGAACTACGGCGAAGAGGGCAAGTGCCGGGGCTACCTCCTGGGCGACGCCCCCGTTGACGGCAAGGGCCAGGGCATGGCCCAGATGTTCCAGATGATGAACGAAGAGCGCACGGTAACAGGCCTGGCGGCCATGTCAGCGGCGACGGTGGCATACAACAACGCATGCATGTACGCGGCAGGACGCGTCCAGGGCCGCCAGCTCACCAACCCCAAGGCCGGCAGGGTCCCCATCATCAACCACGAGGACGTGCGCCGCATGCTGCTGTTCCAGAAGGCAATCACCGATGCGTCCAGAGCCATGATCGCCTTCTCCTACTACTGCATGGACATCGCCGAGAACAGTGCGAACGACGACGAGCGCAAGCTCGCCAAGGCATATATAGAGGTCAATATCCCCATCGTGAAGGCCTGGTGTTCCGACATGGCGTTCCTCTCCATCTCCGAGGCCATGCAGTGCTACGGCGGCTACGGCTTCTCCGAGGAGTACCCCATTGCCCAGCAGCTCAGAGACTGCAGGATCTACCCCATCTGGGAAGGCACCAACTATATCCAGTCCATGGACCTCATCGGCCGCAAGTGGATGATGGCGGGCGGACAGGTATTCGCAACCTGGTTTGCCCAGATCGAGAAGTTCGTCGGCGACAACAAGGACAACGCGACCTTTGCCGCCCAGGTCGCACTTCTGGAAGAGTCCCTGAACAACTACAAGGAGATCCAGAACACCATGGCAGGCTACCTGGGCCAGGGCAAGTTCGGCATGATCGGCTTCTACGCCACCAGGATCCTCCACGCCACCGGCTACATCTACGGCGCCAAGCTCCTGCTCGAGCAGGCGCTCATCGCCCAGAAGAAGGTGGAAGAAAACGGACAAGATCACTTCGACTATCCCTTCTATGCAGGCAAGGTGGCGTCCGCCAAGTTCTTCTGCCACAACATCCTGCCCACCGTGGGCATGATCCTGAGGACCATCAAGGAAGGCGACAACTCCATCATGGAAGTCCCCGAGGCGACCTTCGCAGTCTAAAGAAAAACACTACAGAGGGATGGGGTAACCCCATCCCTCTCTTCCCTGCCATTCTTTCTGTTATATAACTTAAGTGCAGACCATGTCCGGTTCAAAGTATTCTGTTCTGAGAAGAATTTAACCCGTTCAGAAGGTGTTTCTCAATTTTGCCGAGAAACACCTTCTGAACGGGTTAAATTTTTCCTAATGTGATACTGCATGGATTATTCACGCTCTGCCGTCGACCCAGCATCCCACTAAAGCCTTGACACCCTCCGAACATACCCCGTAGTGTATATTCATAAACCTACCATCCCGAAGGGGTCTCTCTTGATTAGGATAGAGAACATCCACAAGTGGTTCGGTGATTTTCATGTCCTCCAGGGTATTACAGAGCGGATCGTAAAAGGTGAGGTCGTAGTCGTCTGCGGTCCTTCAGGGTCGGGCAAAAGCACGTTCATCCGCTGCATCAACCGCCTGGAAGACGTTCAAGAGGGCAGGATCTTTGTGGAGGATAAGGACATTACCGCTCCCCATGTGGATATCAACAGGCTCAGGGCAGACATCGGGATGGTCTTCCAGCACTACAACCTCTACCCCCACATCACGGTACTGAAAAATGTCACCCTGGCGCCCATCAAGGTAAGGAAGATGCCCAGGAAAGAGGCAGAGGAGCTCGCGCTGGGGCTTCTCGAAAAGGTAGGCATCCACGATCAGGCCCACAAGTACCCCGCCGAGCTTTCGGGCGGCCAGCAGCAGCGCGTGGCCATAGCCCGGGGCCTTGCCATGAAGCCCAAGATCATGCTGTTCGACGAGCCCACCTCGGCGCTCGACCCGGAAATGATCAACGAGGTGCTCAACGTCATGAAGGACCTGGCAAAGGAAGGCATGACCATGATCGTGGTCACCCACGAGATGGGCTTTGCCCGGGAGGTGGCGCACCGCATCTTCTTCATGGACTTCGGCAGAATACTGGAGCAGGGAACCCCTGATAATTTCTTCAAAAACACCCAGCATGAGCGGACAAAGCTCTTTTTGAAGGAAATATTGTAAAAAGACACTCTATCGAGGAGGAATGTGTATGAGGAGAACACCGTTTTTCACCGTCTGCACAATGGCTTTGCTCATTATCTTAATCACCGGCAGTGTCGCTTTCGCTGATGCACTGGCAACCATCAAGTCCAAGGGCGTGCTTGTGGCAGGCGTCAAGGACGCAGTTGTGCCCTTCGGGTATGTGGACGAACAGTCCAAGCAGATAGTCGGGTTCGACGTGGACATCTGCAAGGAGATAGCAAACAAGATGGGCGTCAGGCTCGAGCTGAAGCCGGTGACTTCGGCCACCAGGATCCCCCAGCTCTCGGAAGGCATGGTAGACATCGCCGCCTGCACCATGACCCGCAAGGTCGCCCGCGAGGATGTCATCGACTTCAGCATCACCTACTTCATGGACGGCCAGAAGCTGCTCGTGAAGAAGGGCAGCAAGATCAAAAGCTATAAGGACCTCGCCGGGAAAAAGGTGGGTACCGCCAAGGGCTCCACCAGCGAGATCAACATCAAGAAGGCCCAGCCCAAGTGCACGGTGCTCTCTTTTGAGGGATATCCCGAGGCCTTCCTGGCGTTGAAGCAGGGCAAGGTGGCAGCCGCCACCACCGACTCGGTGATCCTCGTCGGGCTGAAGGGCAGCGACGAGAACCCTGAAAAATGGGAGATCGTGGGCGACTTCTTCTCCAAGGAGCCCTACGGTATCGGCGTGCGGGAGAACGAGTCCAACCTGCGCGACTTTGTAAACAAGTCGCTCATGGAGATGTGGAACGACGGCACCTACAAGAAGATCTATGACAAGTGGCTCGGCCCCAAGACCAAGTTCTACATGCCTCTCACCTGGGAGATGGAGACCATCCCTGAATAAACCATTCCTCCGGCGTGCCTCCATGAGGAGGCACGCCTCCTCTGGAGCAGGGCTGTGAACTACGAATTCAACTGGATGGTCGTGCTGACCGGTGAATACCGGGACTGGATTGTTCAGGGCCTCATCGTGACCCTGAAGATCTCGGGGGTCTCCATAGTCCTGTCTTTCCTGCTGGGAACCCTTGTCACCACCCTGCGGATGACCAAGATCAGGGTTATAGAGTGGACCATGCTTTCCTATATCGAGTTCTTCCGGAACACCCCGCTGCTGGTCCAGATCTTCTTCTGGTATTTCGGCTCTTCCATGATATTCCCCGAATCGGTCAACCAGTGGTTGTATGACAGGGATTTTGAATTCGCCATCGGGGTGATTTCGTTAACGCTGTACACTGCTGCGTTCATTGCTGAAGAGATCCGCTCGGGCATAATTTCCATCCCCAAGGAGCAGATGGAATCTTCCAGGGCCACGGGCCTTACCTTCCTGCAGGCCATGTCATACGTAGTGCTTCCCCAGGCCTTCAGGATCGTCATCCCTACGCTCATTTCCCAGTTCTTGAACCTCATCAAGAACTCGTCGCTGGTCATGACCATCGGGGTCATGGATCTGACCTACATGACAAGGCAGATCGAATCATACAGCTTCCGCGGTTTCGAGGCCTTCACGGTGGCGACCCTGCTCTACATCGCCATCTCTCTCATCGTTTCGTTTGTCATAACCCTATACAACCGAAGATACCTGCGCATGATCAGGTACTAGGGGGAAGTCGTGCACTGGGATGTAGTCTGGAACAACATGGAATACTTCATGCTGGGACGTTTCCCCGACGGCCCACTGGGGGGGCTTGCCCTCTCCATCGCGCTGGCAGCCGGCGGTATCTTCTTCGCCTTCTGGATCGGCCTTGTCTTCGGCCTCATGAGGTTGTCAAAACGGTGGTATGTGCGAATTACCTCCATTATCTACATCGAGCTCATCCGCGGCACGCCTCTGCTGCTGCTGATCTTCTGGTTCTATTTCCTCTCCCCCATCCTCCTGCACCGACCCATGCCCGAGGCGAGAAGCACGCTTGCGGCCTTCTCGATCTTCACCGGCGCCTATGTGGCCGAGATCGTGCGTGCCGGCATCCAGTCCATACCCAAGGGCCAGATGGAGGCAGCACGCAGCTCCGGGCTTACCTACATGCAGGGTATGACCTCGGTGGTGCTGCCCCAGGCGCTGAGAAACATGATCCCTTCCTTCGTGAACCAGTTCGTCTCGCTCACCAAGGACACCTCGCTTGCCTTCATCATCGGTGTCCAGGAGCTCACCCGGGCAGCCACACAGGTGAACAACCGCACCATGAACGCCCCGGCAGAGATCTTCTTCACCATCGCGGTGATCTACTTCATCATCTGCTTCGGACTCACCCAGACCAGCAGGTACCTGGAGAAGAGGCTCAGCTACAAGACATCCGGCAAGATCAGCAAGGAAGAGATCGAACTGCTGGAAGACGACTTCAAGGTTGCTGGGTAGCACACTGTCTTATCTACTTTCATAGAAGGGAAAAAATTGGCCTGTTCAAAACATGAATCTCGGTTTCACCGAGATTCATGTTTTGAACAGGTAAGTTTTTTTTAAAAAAGCTCAAAGAGCATTCCGTGCTGAACCTGTAAAAAATCTCATGAACAGCGCATAAATCCACACCATGACCGCTGCGGCAACCATGCGCGGTATGAGCACCCAGAAGAGGGAGGCGCCGATGGCCACAAACAGCAGGGTGTCTTCAATGAGCGAGTGGCTGATCCCCAGCGACAGGTTAAGCCGCACCAGTGAGTCCTTGTCCACCCTGCCCGTCTGTGCCTCTGCGATCAGAACCCCCGAGCCGTAGGCAAGCCCGAAAAGGATGCCCGCCATCCACATGAAGGATGCCTTTTTCGGAAGACCGTGCAGAAATGTTAAAGGCCTCAGAAGGGTTATTACCAGGTCAAAGGCCCCCAGATACCGCATTATGTCTATGATGAGATTGATGGCCGTAATAATGAATATGACCTTGAGAGTTAGGATCGATGTCTGCATGGCCCACAGGACGAATACCTCCGAGAATCCACGTTGAGATGAGAACACCTTCACACCCATGGCAGAACCTATCTGTTTGAATCCTTCAGGGAGGATGAAGGACAGACATATCCCCATCCCTATGGCGGCCGCGATCCTGAAAATGGTCATCTTCAACCCTGACACGCCTGTCCTGGATTGTACCGCCGACTCCACAATGAGGTTGTGGCAGATGAGCATCATCACGGCCATGATATTTATGTCCCAGGCACTCAGGCCCAGGGTCCCCATCACGGCAATTCCTGCATAAATATTGATGAGCGCCCCTGCGATGAGGGCAAAGGACGCATCAGGGGGAAGGGACACCAGCTTCATGACCGGCGAAAGGATCCAGGCAATACGTTCCAGAAGCCCGGCATACTGGAGGACGGTCACGGCGAAGGATACAGGGATCATGATCATTAGGATAGTCCATGACACCCTGATGCTCTTGAGGAACGAACTGGATATGATTCCTTTCAGGTCTTCTCTCATCAGCTGTCATAACCCATTCAAAAAGGATGACATCGTCATGATACCATCTCATGACTAGAGTAGCTCCGAGTATACTGAAATATATATGAACATACCATGATTTCTTCAATTTTTCCCGACAGCTTGCATAGTGCTTTGGAGAAGTGTACATTGACCCGGAAAAGCAATTTTGCCTTTTATAGTTTGTCGGCACCTCGCATGGAAGGAGTGGTTCATGAAAGACGGGTATTGGTTGGTGGGATTTCAGTATGAGTTGACCGGTTATGTTTACAGCCTCGGGCGGATCCCACGGTGCAAGTCGGCGATGCTCAAGCACCTGAAGCCGGGCGACAAGGTACTCGTGGCCGGTGTGGGCCACGGTACCGAGGCCATCGATGCAAGCAGGCTGGGCGCCGACGTCACGGCCGTGGACCTGTCCGAGACCATGCTCAAGCACTTCCGCAGGCGCATTGAAAAAGAGAATCCCCCCAACGAGATCCGGGTCATTCATGACGATATCTTCAATGTGAAGGAAACCGGGCAGTATGACATGGTCATAGCCAATTTCTTTCTCAATGTCTTTTCCGAAACGAGGGTGGTCGAGGTTGCCAACCATCTCGGGCAACTGGTGAAACAAGGCGGCCACTTCGTGGTGGGGGAATTCGTGCTGCCGGGAAAGACCGGGTGGCGCAGCCTGGTGCAGCGGCTCAACTGGTACTTTGCCATAACCTTCTACAGCGCCACCACCGAGGCTGTCTTTCACCCGGTATGGAATTATCCCGCCCTGGTGGAAGGATCGGGCTGCACCATAGAGGAGATCGAGTATTTCAAGATCCTCGGCGTCAACCTGTACTGGTCCATACTGGGGAAAAAGAAATAGGGGCGAACGGCTTCACCGCTGAACAAAAGTCATTCATGGAAATGGGTTGTGGACTGTTCACTCGTGTCCTGTCATCCCCTCCAGAGCAGCGCAAAAGCCTTAAAATCCGATTCGCTGCATCAATGCCCGCCCGGCATTCCACCGAAATAGCAGCGGGTGGGGATATTGTTTGCCGCGGCGGCAAAGCACCGGTTGCACGAGCGGCATGAGGCCTCGTTCAGGCCTTCCCTGAATTTCCTCACCAGGTCGGGCTGCCTGATAAAGGGGCGGCAAAGCGCGATGAAATCGGCCTCGCCCCTCGCGAGGACCTGCTCCATATGCTCTACTCGGCGCATGCCGCCGGTGAGGACAAGGGCCATGGATCCGGTGACGGGCTTCACTGTCTTCAGATATTCCAGGTTCCAGCCTTCTACCAGGTCGTATATCCCTACCCACCTCTTCATCTTCATGCGCCCGATGGGCCGCTTCCATGCAGGCAGCGCCCGGAGTACCTCCTGTATGGGGACCTCGCCCCGCCAGCAGTTCATGAAGTTGTAGAATTTTATCCCCGAAGTCAGCTCCAGGGCATCAACGCCCAGGCCCGCAAGCATGGCGGCGTATTCCCTTGCCAGCTCCGGTGTGAGCCCGGGCTTGGGCGTGAAGTCCTGGGCATTCATCTTTACCAGAACAGGGACATTGCCCAGTGATTCCTTAATCCCTTCGATGATGGTGCGCACGATACGAAACCGGTTTACTGAAGATCCTCCCCATTCATCGGTGCGGCAGTTGAAGTAAGGGCTCAGAAACTGGTTCAGCAGGTCTCCCCCGCCGGCATGTATGTAGACGATATCGCCGCCGGCTGCCACGGCCCGCCCGGCAGCAGCAATGAAGGCGGCGATCACCTCGCGGATATCCTGCTGGGTCATGGCTGCGGGCTTGATGAAAAAGGTCGGGTCCCGCCTCACGGCCGATGGTCCCAGCGGTCTCTGCCCGATGAGCTCGGGCTTTGCCTGCCTTCCACCGTGGGTGATCTCGAAGGCTATCTTCCCACCGCCTTCATGGACCGCCCGGGCCAGGCGGGACAGCCCCGGCACTGCATGGTCATCATGTATTCCCAACTGGTTGTTCAGCGCCCGCCCAAGCGTATGGACAAACATGAAGCTGCTCAGGATCAGCCCGATATCGCCCTGAGCCAGGCGGCTGTACACGGACACCAGTTCATCGGTCACCCTTCCGTGCTCATCGGCCATACCCTCATAGGTGGCAGCCCTGACAAAGCGGTTTTTTATCTCGACATTGCCAATCTTACAGGGAGTAAAAAGCAGCGACATCAGTCACCTCCATTCCACTCTTACGGCAGCACGTCAAAGAATCCCTTTGCCGTTAACAATCCGGAGCCTACCCCTTGCCATCATACCCTCGGTTATTCATCATGCCTCGTCCCATTGATATCAGATAATTCCTCCCCGATCATCCCCTAACATCACACCATTCCGGTTCATCTTGTTGAGGGAAATATATTTCCATTGTGTATGTATCTATTTCCCCTACTCTCGAATAAATTCCAGGTGCTATCCTTATAACATATTAAATTAAATGGCATAATATTATGGCATATCCTTTGCTTTCATCATTATTATAAATATATCTTGTGAATTAAGCGCTTCAATCCCGTATGAATATCTTCAATGTTTATGATTCATGCACAGGGTTGTTGATGCCCGGGGGAAGCTGTGACTGAAAAGCTTCTCCCAATTTAATGAATTTGAGAGGTTATGGTAAATTTATTTTATGATAGTCCAGGGCATTCATTGGATTACGCATCAGTATCAAGCACATGACCACTGCCACAGGTCCCCAAATGACAATACCGGGGGCATACTCCGCATATATCCAACCGATATCACTTTGTATTTACTGTTTTTATCAAGTTTCGAGGGGATACTTCCATGAAGAGAGAATACCAGTCGAAGACAATAGGCATATTCCTTACAACATTATTCTTTGCATGGATCATACTCGGAACATTGGCTCATGCCGGGGTCAATAACTGGACCGTCAGAACCAACCCTGCAACCGAACAGATAAACGGTGTTGCATATGGGGATGGTATCTATGTAACAGCGGGAGATACCCAGGCAACTCTTTCATCACTTGACGCCATAGACTGGCAAGTGGAAACATCTGCATCAACTAATAACCTCCTTGATGTTGTGTTCGGTAACAACATGTTCGTGAGTGTCGGGAAGAACTGCATGTTCTCCGACGACGGCCAGAACTGGAATGAGGTGTTCTTCGATCCCACGTCCGGTCTCCGCAGCATTGCCTTTGGCAACAGTATGTTCGTCGGGGTCGGATATTATGCAGAGGCTACCGTCACTGCAACCTCTCTCGATGGAGAATCATGGGTCTTCAATCCCGCTGTATCGGGTTCCCCGAGCCTTGTGAACGTGACATACGGTGACGGCCTTTTTGTCGCCGTGGGGTCCGCAGGTACTGCCGGTACTGTTTATACCTCGATTGATGGAATAACCTGGGAGGCGGCAACGATTCTGCCTGCCGCACCGACAACGCCCCTTACCGACGTAGCATATGGGAACGGGGTCTTTGTGGCTGTCGGGAATGCCGGGGCACTATGCACCTCGTACGACGGTCAGAACTGGGTTTATGAGTCTCTGGGCAGCACAACGACCTTCCGGAGCGTTGCCTTTGGAGACGGAAATTTTGTCCTTGCGGCATATAACACCAGCTCCGGGGAACGGCTTTATGCCTCACAGGATGCAGTCGACTGGGCGCCTGTCTGCACAATCCCTGCCGGGAGCACCCTCAAACGTGTACGGTATACAAACGACTCGTTCATCGCCGTGGGCAAATATACCGCCACAAGCTACGGCCTGATCATCCAGTCCGAATCCAACCTGTCCAGCAATGCCAACCTGGACAGCCTCTCCGTGAGCGGCGGCACATTGAGCCCGTCATTTTCGCCGACGATAAAGACCTACACCGCCTCGATCCCCAACATCGTATCCAGCATCACCGTAACCCAATGCAGACAGGACAGCCATGCCTCGGTCACCATAAATGCCCCCGGTCTCCAGGGCCCCCTCCAGTGCGGGATCCCTTCCGACCCCATCGCCCTTTCCGTCGGCAGCAACATGATCTATATCCAGGTCACGGCCGCTGATGGGACCGTCAAGACCTATACCATCACCGCGATACGGGCTGCCGATGACCCGGCCAATGCCGACCTGAGCGGCCTCACGGTCAGCCAGGGCGTGCTTACCCCAGCATTCACCTCCAACACGACAAGCTACGCTGACACCGTGGCGAACAGCATTTCCAGCATGACCGTGACCCCCACGGTTGCGAATTCCGGGGCAACGGTCACGGTCAATGGTGTTTCCGTAGCCAGCGGCTCGGCTTCCCAGTCGATCAGCCTGAACGTCGGCAGCAATACAATAACCATTGTCGTCACATCGAGGTCCGGCGCGGTTACCAAGACCTACACCCTCACGGCCAGCCGATTGCCTTCGGCCAATGCAGACCTGAGCGGACTCACGGTGAGCCAGGGCACACTCACCCCATCCTTTGCAGCAGCAACGACCAGTTACACGGACTCGGTGGCCAACAGTATTGCCAGCATGACCGTGACACCCACTGCTGCCGATGCAACCGCCACCATCACGGTGAACGGCTCTGCAGTGGCCAGCGGATCCGCTTCCCAGGCCATCAACCTCGATGTTGGCAGCAACACGATCACCGTGACAGTGACCGCCCAGGACAGCTCCACAAAGACCTACACGATCACCGTCACCCGCGCCCCTTCGAACAATGCCGACCTGAGCGGCCTCACCGTGGATCAGGGTGCGCTGACTCCTGCATTCTCAGCTGCTACCACCAGCTACGCCGATTCAGTCGGCAACAGTGTTACCGGCATGACAGTAACACCCACCGCAGCCGGGGCGGGCGCCTCCATCACGGTCAACGGTGCTGCAGTAGCCAGCGGATCCGCCTCACAGTCCATCAGTCTTGAAGTCGGAAACAATACGATTTCGATAGTCGTAACTGCGCAGGACAACACGACCTCAAAGACCTATACGATTACGGTCAACAGGGCCGGGTCTGGAAATGCCGACCTGAGCGACCTGTCGGTATCCCAGGGGACCATGAGCCCTGCCTTTGATTCGGGCACCACAAGCTACACGGACTCTGTGGCCAACAGCGTCACGAGCATGACCGTGACACCCACGGCGGCCGATGCAAGCGCCACCATTACGGTGAACGGGACAGCTGTGGCCAGCGGCTCAGCCTCCCAGGCCATTGATCTTAACGTTGGCGACAACACGATCACGATCGTCGTTGCAGCTCAGGATGGATTGACGTTCAGAACCTACACCGTAACGGTTACCCGGGCACCGTCAAGCAATGCAGACCTCAGCGGCCTGAGCGTAAGCCAGGGGACACTCACCCCTGTTTTCGACTCCGACACGACGAGCTACACGGACTCCGTGGCAAACAGCGTTACGGGCATGACCGTGACACCCACCACCGCTGATACAACCGCCACAATCACGGTGAACGGGACGGCGACCGTCAGCGGCTCCACCTCGGAGTCTATTGGCCTGAACGTGGGCGACAACACGATTACCGTAGCAGTAACCGCCCAGGACGGTACGACCACAAGGACCTATACCATTACCGCCACCCGCGCAGCATCGAGCAATGCCGACCTGAGCAGCCTTACCGTCAGTCAGGGCACACTCACGCCGGCCTTTACTGCTGACACCACCAGCTATACGGACAGTGTGACCAACAGCATTTCCAGCATGACCGTCACACCCACTGCCTCCGAATCCAGCGCCACCATCACAGTGAACGGAACGGCAGTTCTCAGCGGCTCTGCCTCCGGGGAATTGGCACTGAACGTGGGAGAAAACACCATCTCTGTTCTGGTAACCGCACAGGACGGCTCCACCACAAAGACCTACACCGTCACCGTCACCCGTGCCGCATCGAACAATGCCGACCTGAGCGATCTGACGGTAAGCCAGGGCACACTCACTCCCACCTTTGCCGCAGCCACGACAAGCTATACGGACTCAGTTGCCAGCGGCATCTCCAGCGTGACCGTCACCCCCACCGTGGCCGATGCAACGGCCACTGTTACCGTGAACGGCATGACCGTAACCAGCGGTTCGGCTTCCCAGTCCATCCCTCTGAGCGTGGGCGAGAACACGATCACCGTGATTGTAACCGCACAGGACGGCTCCACGACAAGGACCTATACCGTCACCGTCACACGCACGGCATCGAACAATGCAGACCTGAGCGACCTGTCGGTGAGCCAGGGCACACTATCCCCTGCTTTCTCCGCAGGCACGACGAGTTATACGGACTCTGTTGCCAACAGCGCTGCGAGCATGACCGTGACTCCCACTGCGGCCGATGCAGGCGCAACCATCACGGTGAACGGTACTGCTGTGGCAAGCGGTTCTGCCTCACAGGCAATCAACCTGAGCGTGGGCGACAACACCATCACCATTGTCGTGACTGCACAGGACGGCTCCACAACAAATACCTACATCCTCACCGTCACCCGCGCCCTCTCGGGCAACGCCGACCTCGGCAGCCTGTTGGTGAGCCAGGGCACACTATCCCCTGCTTTCTCCGCAGGCACGACGAGCTATACGGACTCTGTGGCCAACAGCGTCACCAGCATGACCGTCACACCCACTGTAGCCGATGCCACTGCCAGTGTAACCGTGAACGGCACCACGGTGGCAAGCGGATCCCCATCCCAGGCCATTAACCTCGGTGTTGGCAGCAACACAATCACCGTGATTGTGACGGCACAGGACAGCTCGACAAAGACCTATACGATTGCCGTCAACAGGGCTGGATCCGACAATGCGGATCTCAGCAGCCTGACAGTCGACCAGGGCACGCTGGCCCCGTCCTTTGCCGCAGCAACGACGAGTTACACGGACTCGGTGGCCAACAGTGTCACCAGCATGACCGTGACACCGACTGCGGCAGGCACAGGCGCCACCATCACGGTCAACGGATCCGCAGTTGCCAGCGGTTCCGCTTCCCAGGCCATCAACCTGAGCGTGGGCGACAACACCATCACCATTATCGTGACCGCCCAGGACGGCTCCACCACAAAGACTTATTCCATCACCGCCACCCGCGTACCTTCCACCAATGCAGAACTGAGCGGCCTCACGGTAAGCCAGGGCACACTGACGCCTTCGTTTGACGCAGCAACGACGAGTTACACGGACTCGGTGGCCAACAGCATCACCAGCATGACCGTTACACCGACTGCAGCAGGCACAGGCGCAACCATCACGGTGAACGGTACTGCTGTGGCAAGCGGTTCCGCTTCCCAGGCCATAAACCTGAGCGTGGGCGACAACACCATCACCATTATCGTGACCGCCCAGGACAATTCCACCACGAGCACCTATACCGTCACCGTCACCCGCGCACCTTCCAGCAATGCCGACCTGAGCGGCCTCACGGTGAGCCAGGGCACACTGACCCCCGCCTTCTCATCAGGCACGACGAGCTATGCGGACTCGGTGGCCAACAGCGTTACCGGCATGACCGTAACCCCCACCGCGGCAGGTACGGGTGCCACCATTACGGTCAATGGCACGAGCGTCTCCAGCGGTTCGGCTTCCCAGTCCATAACCCTGAGCGTGGGCAGCAACACCATCTCCATCGTGGTAACCGCGCAGGACGGCACCACCACACAGACCTATACCGTCACCGTGGACCGAGCATCTCCCGTTTCGGACAATGCAGACCTGAGCAGTCTGACCATAAGTCAGGGCGAGCTCTCCCCTGCCTTTGCATCCGCAACGACAACATATGCGGATAGTGTGGCCTACACCGTATCAAGCCTCACCGTGACACCTTCTGCAGCGGATACGGGTGCAACGATAACAGTGAACGGCACAGCAGTCGCCAGCGGTACCGCCTCGCAGTCCATCAGCATGGCCGTGGGCGACAACACCATCACCGTTGTCGTGACAGCGGCCGACCTCACCACCACGAGGACCTATACGATAACCGTCAACCGCGCCGCTGCATCGACCAATGCGGACCTGAGCGGCCTCGCCGTCAGCCAGGGAACCCTGTCTCCGGCCTTTTCAGCAGACACGACAAGCTATACCAACTCCGTGGCCAACAGTGCCGCAAGCATGACCGTAACCCCCACTGCTGCAGGGACCGGTGCGACTATCACGGTGAACGGTTCTGCCGTAACCAGCGGAGCTGCGTCCCAGGCACTGGACCTGAGCGTGGGCGACAACACCATCACCGTTATCGTGACAGCCCAGGACGGCACGACCACAAAGACCTACACCATCACCGTCACCCGCGCACCTTCCAGCGACGCCGATCTGAGCAGCCTCACGGTGAGCCAGGGAGCGCTAACCCCAGCCTTTGCCTCGGGAACGACGAGCTACTCGGACTCCGTGGCCAACAGCGTCACCGGCATGACCGTCACACCCACTGCAGCGGGAACCGGCGCCACCATCACCGTAAACGGTACTGCGGTCACAAGCGGTTCGCCGTCGCAAGCCATTGATCTCGCCATAGGCAACAACACGATCACGATAGTGGTAACCGCCCAGGATACAACGACCTCAAGGACCTATACGATCACGGTCAACCGGGCCGGATCCGGCAATGCCGACCTGAGTGACCTCACGGTGAGCCAGGGCGCGCTGACCCCGTCGTTCGCATCCGGCACCACGGCATACACGGACTCAGTGGCCAACAGCGTCACCGGCATGACCGTCACCCCCACCGTGGCCGAAGCAAACGCAACCGTCACGGTCAACGGCTCGACAGTTGCCAGCGGTTCCCCCTCACAGGCCATCAGCCTGAGCGTGGGCAGCAACACCATCACCATCGTCGTGACGGCTCAGGACGGCATGACGACAAAGACCTACACCGTCACCGTTACCCGCGCATCCTCCTCTAATGCCGACCTCGGCGGCCTCACCGTGAGCCAGGGCGCTCTGACGCCTGCGTTCTCGTCAGGCACGACCAGCTACACCGACCAGGTGGCCAACAGCACTTCCAGCATGACCGTCACCCCCACCGCGGCCGATGCAACCGCCACCATCACGGTCAACGGTTCCCCGGTGGCCAGCGGCTCCCCTTCCCAGTCCATCAACCTGGGTGTGGGCGACAACACCATCACCATTGTCGTGACCGCACAGGACAGCTCCACAAAGACCTACACCATCATCGTCAACCGTGCACCCTCCAGCAATGCCGATCTCTATGGCCTCACCGTGAGCCAGGGCACCCTGACGCCTGCGTTCTCTTCAGGCACCACGAGCTACACGGACCCGGTGGCCAACAGCGCTTCCAGCATGACCGTCACCCCCACCGCGGCCGATGCAACCGCCACCATCACGGTCAACGGATCCTCAGTAGCCAGCGGCTCCGCCTCCCAGGCCATCAACCTGAGCGTCGGCGATAACACCATCACCATTGTCGTGACTGCCCAGGACGGATCCACCACCAGGACCTACACCATCACCGTCAGCCGTGCACCCTCGGTCAATGCGGATCTCAGCAGCCTGACAGTGGACCAGGGTGCGCTGACGCCTACGTTCTCATCAGGCACCACAACCTATACAGACTCGGTGACCAACAGCGTCACCAGCATGACCGTCACCCCCACCGCTGCCGATGCAAACGCCACCATCACGGTCAACGGATCCTCAGTAGCCAGCGGCTCCGCTTCCCAGGCCATCAGCCTGAGCGTGGGCGACAACACCATCACCATTGTCGTGACCGCACAGGACAGCTCCACAAAGACCTACACCGTCACAGTTGCTCGCGCATCCTCCTCTAATGCCGACCTCGGCGCTCTCACGGTGAGCCAGGGCGCGCTGACACCTGCGTTCTCATCAGGCACCACGAGCTATACCGACTCGGTGGCCAACAGCGTTGCCGGCATGACCGTCACCCCAACCGCGGCCGATGCGAACTCCACCATCACGGTCAACGGTTCCTCAGTTGCCAGTGGTTCCGCCTCCCAGACCATCAACCTGAGCGTCGGCGACAACACCATCACCATTATCGTGACCGCCCAGGATGGGACGACGACCAGGATCTACACCGTCACCGTCAACCGCGCGCCCTCCAGCAATGCAGACCTGGGTGGCCTAACGGTCAGCCAGGGTTCTCTGACCCCGGCGTTCGGTGCAGCAATTACAAGTTATTCCAACAGCGTTGCCAATAGCATTGAGAGTATGACCGTCACCCCAACCGCGGCCGATGCTACCGCCACCATCACGGTCAACGGTTCCTTAGTTGCCAGCGGCTCCGCCTCCCAGGCCATCAACCTGGGCGTGGGTGACAACACCATCACCATTGTCGTGACGGCCCAGGATGGGACGACGACTAGGACCTACACCATCACCGTCAACCGTGCGCCATCGGGCAATGCAGACCTGGGCGGCCTAACGGTGAGCCAGGGCACCCTGACGCCTGTGTTCTCATCAGGCACCACGAGCTATACGGACTCGGTAGCCAACAGCGTCACCAGCATGACCGTCACCCCCACCGCGGCCGAAGAAAACGCCTCCATCACGGTCAACGGCTCCGCAGTGGCCAGCGGCTCCCCTTCCCAGGCCATCAACCTGGGCGTGGGCGACAACACCATCACCATTGTCGTGACGTCCCAGGATGGGACGACGACAAGGACCTATTCCGTCACCGTCAACCGTGCGCCATCCAGCAATGCAGACCTGGCCGGTCTAACGGTGAGCCAGGGCACCCTGACACCTGTGTTCTCATCAGGCACCACAAGCTATACGGACTCGGTCGCCAACAGCGTCACCAGTATGACCGCCACCCCCACCGTGGCCGAAGCAAACGCCACCATCACGGTCAACGGTTCCCCAGTTGCCAGCGGTTCGGCTTCCCAGACCATCAACCTGGGCGTGGGAAACAACACCATCACCATTGTCGTGACGGCCCAGGATGGGACGACGACAAGGACCTACACCGTCACGGTCAACCGTGCAGCATCGAGCAATGCCGACCTGAGCGGCCTCACGATCAACCATGGAACGCTGGCCCCTGTGTTTGCATCGGTGACGACAAGTTATGCGGTTTCCCTCGCAAACAGCTATACCAGTATTGCGATTACGGCCACTGCTGCCGGCACGGGCTCAACAATAAAGATCAACGGCTCCACGGTAACCAGTGGGGTGCCATCGGGGAATATCCCCCTGATGGTGGGCACAAATACCATCAACGTAGTCGTGACCGCCCAGGACGGCTCCACCACCAGGACCTATACCCTTGTTGTTACGCGCGCCGGGTCGAGTAATGCCGACCTTATCTACCTCACCGTGAGCCAGGGCACCCTGAGCCCCTCCTTTGCCCCGGGTACAACCGGCTACGCGGACTCTGTCGCCAACAGCGTTACCGGTATTACGGTGACTCCTCTGGCATCCGGTGCCGGTGCCGTCATCACGGTCAACGGTACGGCAGTGGCCAGCGGCTCAGCATCGCCTTCATTAAGCCTCAACGTCGGCAGCAATACCATCTCGATAGTGGTAACCGCTCAGGACCTCACGACGACGAAGACATACACCATCACTGTCAACCGGGCATCTCCGGTGTCGGACAATGCCGATCTGAGCAGCCTGCTGGTGAGCAATGGCACCTTGACCCCTGTCTTCACACCTGCGACGACGGGCTATGCAGGCAGTGTTGACTTCAGTGTTTCAAGCCTCACGGTGACTCCGACAGCGTCGGACACCGGGGCAACCATCACGGTGAACGGTTCTGCAGTGGCCAGCGGCTCCGCCTCGCAGGCGATCGGCCTGGACGTAGGCACCAACACCATCTCTGTTCTGGTGACCGCCCAGGACGGCTCCACCACCAGGGCCTACACCATAACCGTGACGAGGTCCTCCGCCAGGGCTGTTCCCGGACAGATAGAGGCCGAGGACTACACCGCCATGTCCGGCATCACCCTTGAAACCTGCACCGACATAAACGGCGGACAGGATGCCACCAGCCTCAACAGCAGGGACTGGATAGATTACACCGTTACTGCTGCCTCGACCGGCTCGTATTCGATTCAATACCGGTACCAGAACTCCAGCACAGCCACATACCAGCTTCAGCTCAGGATAGGCTCGACAACGCTGGTGACCACGAGCCTTCCGCCCTCGGCCGCCTGGGCGACAACAGGTGCTTCCACTACGTTCACCCTCAACGCCGGTTCCCAGACGCTGAGACTGTATGCCGGTTCCGGCGGGACAGGACTCAAGGTCAACTGGCTGCAGATAAGCTCTTCAGCCGTATCGAACAACGCAGATCTCATCAACTTGTCAGTCAGTCAGGGCGCGCTGAGTCCGGCTTTCTCCTCCAGCCAGACGAGCTATTCTGACACCGTCACGAACAGCGTTGCCAGCATGACCGTAACACCGACAGCGGCAGGTCCCGGCGCGAGCATTACCGTGAACGGAACGGCCGTAGCCAACGGTGCACCCTCCCAGGCAATCAATCTCAACGTCGGAGTCAACACGATCACCGTAGTGGTGACAGCCCAGGACGGCACAACCACGAAGACCTATACCATCGGCGTCACCCGACTGGCCTCAAGCAATGCGGACCTGAGCGGCCTCACCGTCAGCCAGGGTTTGCTGAGTCCGGCATTTGCAGCGGGAACGACGAGCTATACTGACAGTGTCGCCAATGCGGTGACAGGCATGACCGTAACACCCACAGCATCAGACGCGAACTCGACGATTCAGGTCAACGGGGACACGGTTGCCAGCGGAACGGCTTCGGGTAATATAGCACTGGCTGTCGGCGACAACACAATCACCGTGGTTGTCACCGCCCAGGATGGTTCAACCACCAAGACCTACACCATTAACGTGACCCGTGCAGATACGCTTGCGCCCCTGTATGCATCAAGTTACAACACCCAGGATATCAGCAGTAACGTTATTACTTCTTATGTGAATACCCAGGATGTATCGACTGTGGATACCCCTGATGTTGAGGCCACCCCTACGATATCCGGCAACTGCAATCTCTCGGGTCTCCTTATCAGCCAGGGAGACCTGAGCCCTGCCTTTGCCCCGGACACAACGAGGTACGCAGGCAGGGTGACTCAGAGTATCTCGAGCCTGACCGTAACACCGACGGCCGCAGATCCCGGCTCGACGATCACGGTTAACGGTGTGACGGTTAACAACGGTTCTTCATCTCAGGCAATAAGGCTTGCTGAGGGTGACAACCTCATCAGCGTGGTGGTGCTCGCCGAAGACGGCTCAAGCTCCAGGACCTACATCATCATCGTCAACCGCGCCCCGGCTTCCCACAATGCCGACCTGAGCAGCATGGCCCTCGACCAGGCGATTTTGAACCCGTCATTCACTTCGGCACAAACCAGCTACACAGGCTCTGTGCCGAACAGCGTTACAGCAGTAACGGTGACCTTTGCAGCTGCGGACACCCTCGCCACCATGACGATAAACGGCACCCTCCTCCCGGGCGGCTCTGCATCGCAAACGATAAACCTCAACACAGGGTCCAACACCATCTCCATCGTTGTTACCGCTGAGGATGGCGCGACCACGAAGACCTATACCATCAGCCTCACCCGCCTGCCTTCGAGCAATGCCGATCTGAGCGCCATGTCCATCAGCCGGGGAACACTGGATCCCGAATTCGCATCGACCACGTTGAATTATTCGGTCTGCGTACCGAACGGTACTGCCGACTTCACGGTTACACCGACAGCAGCCGATGCCGGGGCGGCCATTACAGTAAATGGCTCGGCCTTATCCAGCAAGGGCATATCCGGACCCATCGGCCTGGAGGTGGGCAGCAATACGGTCAGCCTGGTCGTTGTTGCCCCTGACGGGTCAACGACCAAGACGTATTCGATTACGGTAAACAGATCAGCCTACAATAAAATGATTCCCGGTGTGCTGGAGGCCGAGAGCTTTGACGCACAATCCGGCGTCACGACTGCGCCGACCACCGATTCAAGCGGCGGACTCGATCTGACCAGCCTCGCCACAGGGAATTATGCCGACTATAACCTCTGCACGGAGACTTCCGGCACGTACATCCTGAATGTCAGGGCCTTCAATCCCAGCCCAAGCACGGAGTATAGGCTCGAGTTGAGGAGCGGCACGACCGTACTGGCGACTGTGGCCATCCCTGGAGGCACGAACTGGTCGACCCGGAGTGCGGCCGCGGCATTCAAGGTGAGCTCCGGGGATAAGACCTTCAGGTTGTATGTGAGCAATGGGGACGCTCAGGCTTTCAGGGTGAATTGGATCCGGCTGATAAAGCAATGAAAGATTCCGTTGCAGAACAAGAATCCCGGGCGGTCATAATCCAAGGCAGGCCATGTTCAGAAAAGATGACAGGGAACCAGGGGGATCATCCATGAGATGCAGACCATCATTCACGAAGTCTTTCTTCTTTGCCTTGCTGCTGCTCCTGTTTTCGGTGAGTATTTCTTCCGGGGCGGAATACTATATACTCTCAGGCTTCATAGCTGATGCGAACAGCAGCGGGAATGCCAATGAATGGCATGTGGTCGCAAGAGAGACCAGCAACGCCAACCCTGGAAACGATGTGTATTCCGATGTGTATAACTCTGACCCGATAGCTTTTTACACCTATGAAATGGCCCTGTTTCCCTGGAGGAATTACAACGTCCGCTGCGAATCGTTTCTCCATGTAAACAATTGCACCGTTGTCTTATCAAGTCCTGTTCAGAACATTGATTTTCCACAGGACACCGTCATGCACTTCTCCATTCCTGCGTTTGATAATAACCTTCTCTGTCACATTACCGGTTCCGTCGTAGACGACCTTGGGGCAGGCATACCTCTGGTGGACGTCTCCGCATCGAGTGATGACGGGGCATGTACCAGCTCGAGCCAGAGTGACGGTGACGGGACCTTCGACCTGACCGTTATCCCGGGCACCTACACCATATTGTTCAGCGCACCCGCGCAGAGCACATATCTGAATAGAGGCATGACCATTGACATAACAGGCGACAGGCAGCTCCCCGACACGACCCTCAATTCGATCGACAATTATTTTCTCAGCGGATTTTTTTTAGACGAGTACGGAGCCCACTCCCTTGACGGATATGATTCCGCATTGATCAATGCCTACAATGCCTCGATCATCCATTCCACCTGGAAAAGCACCACTGACGGCAACTTCTTCTTCTACCTCTTCGCCGGCGGCTACACCATCACTGCCGAGCTGTATGACGACTACAACAACGGGAACAGCCAGAGCACGGCCTATCAGGTATTCGACTACCTGCAGCCGCCCCACGATAATTCTCTGGGAATCCCTCTGCCTTCTGAAGACTACTACCTGCTGGAGGGAACGGTAACCGACAATGAAGGTATCGCCCTTCCTGATGTGAGAATAGATGCATCAGGGCATGACGGGGCGTGCAGCGGATGGAGCTATACGGACAGCCAGGGCTATTATGTACTCAGACTCATGCCAGGTCAGTACACCGTGACAGCTGCAGCTCCTCCTTCTCCTGCCACCTACCCGCCCTACCGCATCAACAACATAACCATACCCGGTGACGGTGATTGCCAGAGGGATATCCGTTTATTCAGCGATGATACCATCCTGAAGGAAGCCCTTGACCTGCTCGACGGAAGCCTGGGAATCGCCCTGGATGTCTTTGACATCATCAATCAGGGGAATACCCTCAGCTATGACATCGAGGTGACAGGGTCCGGAGACCTTCTGGAGATCATTCTCAACTGGAACTGGGCCGACAGCCAGGTGTCACAGATGTCGATGGAGATAAGAGACCCTGATGGGACTCTCTTTGATAATAGGTCCTTCAGCGCCAGCCAGCCTCCCATTATCGTCGACATTCCGGACCCTGCCCAGGGGACCTGGACATGCAGTGTCACGGCGGATCTTGCGCCGAGCAGCAACTATCCCTTCGCCCTGGTTGCAGGGGTCACTCAGTACTACTCACTGAATGCATCGGTCAGCGGGGGACATGGGACCGTCCTGCCGGTGTCGGGCACATACAGCCGGGGAACGGTCGTAAATCTCACCGCCGCCCCTGATTCCGGCTACCGCGTCAGGGCGTGGCACGGCACGAGCAATGATGCCTCCACCTCAAACGCAAACAGCGTCACCATGACTGCCGACCACACCATAACAGTCGAGTTCGAGCCCATCCCTTCGCCGCCTGCCCCCACAACGTATACTTTGAACGCATCTGTAGGCAGCGGAAACGGGACAATACGCCCTGCATTCGGGACATACAGCCATGGGGCGGTTGTCACCCTGTCTGCCGTACCGGGGGCCGGTTATCAGGTGAAGGCATGGCACGGCACAAACAATGATGCCTCCACGTCAAACACAAACAGCGTCACCATGAGCACCAACCGCACCGTCACCGTCGACTTTGAGATCATACCCGCTCCACCTGTACAGACCTCGTTCACCCTGAGTGCATCCGTCATAAACGGCCATGGCACCGTCAGTGTGTCTCCATCTTCCGGGCCATATTTACAGGGTACGATGGTAAGTCTGTCCGCTGCACCCGAGAATGGCTACAAGGTGAAGGCATGGTCCGGCACGGATGACGATACCTCTACGGCGGCCTCAAACACGGCAACCATGAACGCAGACCGGTTTGTTTCCGTAGAGTTCATGCCCATCTCCAATTCGGCAGACAACGAAGAGGAGAGTGGAGGCGGCGGTGGGGGTGGTGGATGTTTCATCTCAGCCTCGTCATCCGGTCTTTCCCCCATGCCGGTGATACCCCTCACCATTCTCATTGGCATTACGTTCATGGGCATGACTCTTTTCTGCATAATGTCGCACAGAACCGAATAAGACCGGGCAGATCCTTCTCTTCGGACATGAATATTTGAAAGGGCCTTGCACATATACCCAGATCCAGGGAAAACCTTGCAAGAATTTCAAAAAAGTCATAGGTGAAAGGATGATCTGAGAACATCAGGACCTGATCCAAAGGAGACTTGTGCATGAGTGTGCTGGATGCCATCGGGAATACGCCGCTTGTCGAGGTAAGAAACATCTGGGATGCCGAGAAGACAGGCGTCCGGATCATGGCCAAGCTCGAAGGCGCGAATCCGGGCGGCTCAGTGAAAGACCGGCCGGCCCTTTTCATGCTGAGAGAGGCCGTTGCATCGGGAAAGCTCACCCCGAGCAAGGTGATCCTGGAGCCCACATCGGGCAACACGGGCATCGGCATGGCCATGGTGGCGGCGGCCATGGGCTTCAAGATCAAGCTCACCATGCCCACCTGCGTAAGCATGGAACGCCGGTCCGTCCTGACGGCCCTGGGGGCGGAGCTCGAGCTGACGCCCGGCTGCGACAAAACAGATGGCGCCATCAACCGGGCGCATCATATCCTGGACTGTGAAGGCGACCATTTCTACATGCCGAACCAGTTCGACAACCCCCAGAACTACCTGGCCCACTACCACACCACGGCGCCTGAAATCTACGAGCAGACCAAGGGCGAGGTCGATGCCTTTGTTGCAGGCATGGGAACGACAGGCACCCTCATGGGGTGCTCCATGTACCTCAAGGAAAAGAAGCCGTCCGTCAGGATCATCGGGGTCGAACCTGCGCTGAATCACCGCATTCAGGGTTTGAAGAACATGCAGGAGTCCATTGTACCAGGGATCTACGACCCGTCACGCCTTGACGATAAGATCGTCTGCTCTGATGAGGATTCCTTCGAGACGACACGCGACCTGGCGATCCATGAAGGCCTGTTCTGCGGTCTGAGTTCAGGCGCGGCCATGTGGGGCGCGGTTCAGGCGGCACGCGAACTCCCGCGGGGTTCGACCGTGGTGGTCATATTCCCGGACCGGGGCGACCGCTACCTTTCAACCGAGGCCTTCCGCTCCTTCTGCGCCCAGTGCCCGCCTTGATATGCAGGGAAGGTCATGAGAGACGATCTTTATGATAATCCGGGAGGGGCATGCAGCCGCCTTTTCCCCTGCATTAGTCCATGTATACTGTAGCGAGACGCCAGGGGTTGCCATTGCAAAACATCTCTTCTTATGATAAGATAATAAAGAAGTTTTTTTATTGGAGGAACTGCTATTCAAGTTGGTGTCATGACGAAAGCACCCATAGTATCTTAACGGAGGTTACCATGTTCTCACCTTCAATCCGGACAGTTGGATGGATCCTTATCGTAGCAATCGTTCTGTTCCTCTCGGGCTGCAAGCATAAGCCCATCATAGAGCCGGCCACGGGTTCCTACCTGGAGAACATCTATTCGACCGCCAACACGAATCCGGACGTGGACCTGTTCAGCAACGCCATGCCCCCATACCTGGACTATCTCGACGGCCAATTGCTCTCGAGCATCGATCCTTTGCTTTTTTACAGGACATCCGGGGCATACTATGGCTATACCTACTGCTTTGTGGAAGATAAGGACAAAAAAGAGGCGAGCTCCCTTTACCTCAAGGGGAAAGATTATGCCCTGAGCGAGCTCAGACGCTACCGATCATTTGATCAGGCCGTATCATATGACAGCACCGTCAAGTCATACAGACAGGCCCTGAATTACAATTTCGACAAGAGAAATCTGGATGCCCTCTACTGGACCGCCATGAACTGGACCGGGTGGGTGAACCTCAACCTGGATCAGCCGGAAGCCCTGGCAGACATCCCCAAGCTGGAGGCCATGCTCGAGTATATCATCAAGCTCGACGGGTCATATAACAACGGCAGCGTGTATGCAGCTCTTGGGTCCCTGCACGCAAACCGGAGCAAGGAAAACGGCGGAGATCCCGAGCGGGCAAAGGATGAGTTCGACGCTGCATTCACCTATTCGGGCAACAGCTATTTAACCTTCCACGTCATGTATGCCCAGTACTATGCCCGCCAGATCCAGGACAAGGAGCTCTTCAAGAAGACCTTGTCAACCGTACTGGAAACCCCTGCCAATACCTATGCGGATAAGACCTTCGTAAACGAGGTAGCCAGGAGAAAGGCCAAGGTTCTCCTCGACAACATCGATAAATACTTCAAACCGGTCGAAGAAAAAAAGGAGGTCAAACCGGAGACCCCCGCTGAAGCTCCTGCAGAGACTCCTGCCGAGACACCGGCTGAGGCACCGGCTTCGGCACCTTCAGAGACCCCTCCTGAAGCCCCGGTTGCGGCGCCTGCTCAACAATAATCCGGCACTTTGAGCGACAGAGAGTTGAAAATACCATGCGCGCTTGTTCTGATCTTGCTCCTGCCGATTATGAACCCTGGGGTGAACGCACAAGACGAAATCCCTGACAAGGCACAATGCTATATCAAGGCATATCCCGGATTCCTCAAGACATACAAAGATGGGTATCTCATCACCGTTGACGGCCGCAAGATCCTGTTTGACGACGGAGTATCGTCGAAAGATTATGAAAAGATGGTCAGGGACAGACGTATAGGCGACAAGGCCTTTGACCCGGAAGATGCCCTGTACTGGGACTATGCAGCAGGAAAAGAGCTCCCCACCGATGAAAACCCGCCCCAGGGCGATCCGGGCCGTATTCGTCCTGCAGAGTTATTCGGATACATGTACGGACAGTCAAAGTCGGAAAGAAGAAAAAAGATGCGCCCCGTGGAGTGGATCGGATCTGCCGACGGCAAGGACAGCACCATGCTCATTACCACGGTCAACGGGGTCGATAAGGCCGTTGAAAAGATCGCCCGCGAGATCGGAAGCCTCCCTGAAGAGAAGAAACGGATCCTGCGGGGGATTGTCCTTGATGTAGATGCATTCTCCGGATATTACGACAGGGCGGTCCGCGGCCATCCCAGAAGGACCTCGGCACATGCCTATGGTATCGCAGTGGACGTCAACCACGATGACTCATACTTCATCGGCCGCCACAAAGGCGAGCCCTACCTCTACCGTAACAACATGCCCCTGTTCCTCATCGAGATATTCGAGCGGCACGGGTTCATCTGGGGGGGGCGCTGGCACATCTATGATATCATGCACTTTGAATACCGGCCAGAACTCCTTCTGAAGGGTGACAAGGCTGCGCAGACTCTCGTACAGAGCCATTAATCCGGTTGCTTCAAGGTCAAATACAACTCCATCCGTGCCCCCGCATGTGAAGCGCTCATCCTTTTGTCCCGGGCAGGGTTTCGCAGTACCACCCCTTGGAGCGGTTGCAGATGTTGCACACCGAGAGCATCACCGGCACCTCCACCAGGACGCCCACCACGCAGGCAAGGGCCGCCCCGGAGCTCGGGCCGAAGAGCGTGATGGCCACGGCCACGGCCAGCTCGAAGAAGTTGCTCGCACCGATGAGCGAGCCCGGCGAGGCAACGTTGTGCTGCACCTTGAACAGCCGCATGAGCAGGTAGGTGAGCGAGGAATTGAAATAGACCTGGATGATGGGTATGGCGATGAGGATCACGGCGATCCATTTGGTCGTGAGGTTCTCGGCCTGGAACGCGAAGATGAGAAGAAGCGTCAGCAGCAGGGCCACGACCGTCACCGGGTGGAACCTGGGAAGGAAAGTATTCTCGAACCACTCGATGCCGTGCGACTTCAGCAGCCCCTTCCGGGTCAGGTATCCGGCCGCCAGGGGGATCACGATGAACACCACCACCGAGGTGATGAGCACCTTTGAAGGCACGACCACGTCGGCCACCCCCAGGAGGAACATGACGATGGGTGCGAACATCACCAGCATGATCAGGTCGTTCACCGCCACCTGCACCAGGGTGTAGGCCGGGTCGCCGTCGGTGAGGTAAGACCAGACGAACACCATGGCCGTGCAGGGCGCTGCGGCCAGGATGATGAGCCCGGCGGTGTAGCTCTTAGCTGTCTCCGGATCGATCCATACCGAGAACAGGTTCTGGATAAAGACCCATGCCAGGAAGGCCATGCTGAAGGGCTTGATCAGCCAGTTGACGAACAGGGTGACCATGAGGCCCCTGGGTTTGCGCGCAATGCCACTCAAGGAGCCGAAGTCGATCTTAAGCATCATGGGGAAGATCATCAGCCAGATGAGGACCGCAATCGGCACGTTCACCTGGGACCCCTGGCCGAACTCCATCCGGCTCAGGGCTGCCGTCATGCCGGGCAGCAGTTTGCCCAGGGCGACGCCCACCACCATGCAGATAAAGACCCAGAGCGTGAGGTAGCGCTCAAACAGGTTCAACCGTTTCTCTTCACCACGGGGAAGCGGTTTGCTTTGAATCTCCATAGGCTTCATCCCTTCTTTTCATTGTGATTGCGGGTAATACCGCTAGGGTGTCTTGACAAAATCCACTGAAGAGAAAAGCGGCCTTTGTCCGCGAACAGGACCAGGAATGACGCCGCCATCAAGGAGGAATCGCGCAGCAGGTACCACCAGGTTACCCTTTCGGCCGTGGCCGAGGTGCTGAAGCAGCCGCAGGCAATGTCCAGGCCCCTGGAGAGGTTGAAACCCAGGGCCGTGGTGAAGACCAGGAGCAGCACAGAGACGACGAGTGCGCCGCCCGGGATCCACAGGCCGATCATCAGGCATGTCCCCGCCACGACCTCGACCCAGGGCAGGATGATGGCTGTCATGTTCACGAGCCAGGCAGGCAGGATGTGGTAGTTGTAGACCGCCAGGGCGAACGCCGCCGGGTCAACAATCTTTATGGCCCCGGCGTAGAGGAACAGGGCGCCAAGCACCACCCGTACTGCCGACAGGACCGCCTGCAGGCGGTCGGCATCCATGAATCCCTTCTTTCCATGCACCGGTTCATTCATGAGGATACCCCCTGTCCACCCAGCCCACCCAGCCTTCGGGCATGACCTTGACGGGTCCGATGCCCTGGTTCCCGAGGTCCTTCACCAGGTCTGCACTCAAGGGGCAGTCCACGTCATGGCAGTATGCGATAACAGTCTTGCCGGTCTTGAGCATGGCACGGACCTCGTCGAGATGTTCTGCCGCACTCTCCACAGGGATGTTCACTGCACCCGGGATATGGCCGCCCGAAAAATCGCCTTGTTCCCGTGCATCGATGAACAGGGCCTGGCCCTTTTCAAAAAGCTCAAAGGCATCGCCCGGGCCTATGACCTCCATATCCCCGGCATGGATCTTGGTGATGGCCTTGGGGCTCCAGTCGCCCACAAAGGGTATGCCTCCGGGCCTGGCAAGATTGAAGACCGCCCCTATGACAACGGCGGCGGCTACTATCCAGAATGCATAAAGAAAGCCTTGTCTGATGCGTTTCATCCTCATGTCTCCTGGAACGCCCTCACGAAGGGCGCTGTTATGAAATACACACCCAGGAGGATTATCACCACCCCTGCGCCTTTCCTGAACATGAGGGATGCACCCTGCCAGGAGCTGTTCTCGATCAAGCGTTTCACGGCCGCGCTGGAACTTCCGGCGATCACGATGGGGATGCAGTGCCCCAGGGCAAATACCAGGATGAGCGCAATGCCCGTGATGATCTTTTCCTGCACCGTGATGATGGCCAGTATGGGTGCGATGAATCCGAAGGTGCAGGTACCTGACAGGATCCCGTAGGCGAGCCCGAGTCCCAGGGCGCCGAAGAGACCCCTGAAGTTGATCCGGGCAAGGATGCTGCCGGACATGGAGCATGATTCCACACCGAGCATGCCGAGCGCCACCCAGATGAGGATGCCGCCTATGAGCACCTCCCAGAACATGCCCACATCACCGAGCATGCGGCCCAAAAGCGCGCAGGCGATGCCGACGAGAGCAATGCTGACAAAGAGCCCCATGGAGAACGCCACCGAGTAGGCCCCTGCCTGCCTCTGGTTGACCTGGGTCTGCTGGCCGCCCACGTAGGCAACGATGAGCGGGATGGTCGCAAGGTGGCAAGGACTCAGCATCACACTCACCATGCCCCACAAAAAGCTGCCCATGAGGGCGTACACGGTCGCCCCCACGATCCAGTTGTTGATTGTCAGGTAGAGGGATTCGAGCATGGGACAGTCACCCCCTCAGCCCGATTGGTTGATATGAACCGGTGAAGGGCATCATTTTACTCCCATCTTGGTGAACTGTTCCACAATGGCGTTCTCGTCCAGGAAACCCAGGTGCCGGTAGACCTCTTTCCCTTCCCTGTCGAAAAAGATCTGGGTAGGGATGGCCCTGAGCTGGAAACGCTGAGCCTGTTCCCGGTTGTGGCGAATGTCGATGATAATCACCTCGGCCTTGCCCGCATAACACTTCTTCACCTTGTCCAGCACGGGCACCATCATCTTGCAAGGGATACACGTGGCGGCTCCCAGGTCAATGAGGGTGATCTTGCCTTTTTCAGGAATTTTCGAATAGTCTTCAGAATATGCCTCACCGGCCACAAAGACGGCCATGAGAATTGCCGCAGTCAAGGCGATAAAAGTTGTCCGATTCAGTGCCTTCATTCATGCTCCTTTCGTTCTCATACTACTTTCAACTTGATCCAGGGAATCGTTCGCTTTGATGAATGCCTGGAACGATTGTTCAGCAGCCGTCTCCATCACTGCCACTGCAGCAGGCGTCGTCAGCTGGTTTGACCGGGGCCGGACCGAGCATCTCCCGGACTGCATCCTTGACCTTTTTTACAGCAAGGGGATCGAGATCAAATTTCTTGGATTTTTTAAAACCGAGGTCCGTGACCACGAGATAGTTCCTTTCAGACACACCCTGCTGTTTGAGAACACCCCTGGCGCACCCGATGGGGCACCCGTCAATCACCACCATCTCGTCCACATCCCTGGCCGACTGCACGAAGCCGCTTATGGCCGCACCGATTCCAGCCAGGCAGTACATGGATCCGAAGCCTTCCTTGGTCAGCTCAAGGGCTGCCTGGTTGGAAAGCTGGCCCACGTTCGATGCACCGGAACAGGCCAGGATCATGCATTTTCTTGTCGCGGCGCAACAGGTGTCATCCGCCATATAACCCCCTTTTCAGTCCTTGATGATCTTTTCGATCTCTGAGGGAGTCAAGACCTTGCCCACCACCTTCACCGTGCCGTCCACGGCGAGCGCCGGGGTCATCATGACGCCGAACTTCATGATCTGGTTTATGTCCGTGACCTTCTCGATCTCGTATTCAATCCCGAGCTTTTTCGCCGCCTCTTCGGTGTTGGCGGCGAGCTTGATGCACTTGGCGCAGCCCGTACCCAGGATCTGCAGTTTTTTCATAATGTTCCCCTTTTTTAGAAAATGGTCCCGTACAGGAACCCTGATATGGTCGCCATGACGATGACCAGGCTTACGTACACTACGGTCTTGCCGGTGCCGATGACGGACCGGATCACGAGCATGTTGGGTAGCGACACCGCCGGTCCTGCCAGCAGCAGTGCCAGGGCCGGCCCCTTGCCCATGCCCGAGCCCATGAGCCCCTGGAGTATGGGCACCTCGGTGAGCGTGGCGAAGTACATGAAGGCGCCCGCAAACGATGCGATGAAGTTGGCAAACAGCGAATTGCCACCCACGAGCGAACTCACCCATACCGATGGTATGATCCCTTCATGGCCGGGCCTGCCCAGCAGGAAGCCCGCCACCAGAACCCCTGCAAACAGGATGGGCATGATCTGCTTGGCGAAACCCCAGGAGCCGGCGAACCACTCCTGCATCTCGCCTTCCTGGGTGCTTGTGAGGTATGACAGGCCCATGACTCCCACGGCAAAGCCCACCATGGGCGTGTGGGGGAAGGCCAGGGAAAACACCGCGGTGATGGCCGCCACGGCAACCACCTTCAGCACCGGCACCGCGAACCACGCCACGAGCATGACGCCAAGACCGACAGCGCTCAACGCAGTGATGATCCACTTGGATGCATAGATCAGGTGCCAGAAACCGGTTTCCGCCTGGGGTTTTCCCCAGTTGGCAAACACAAGCACCGCGATCATGGCCGAAAAGTACAGGGCGTTCTGCCACAAAGGCCGCATGCCGTCTTCAGACCCCAGCATCATTTTCCGGCCTTCCTGTCCTTCATTCTCCTTGCGGTAGATCACGTGCATGATGAGCCCGATGATGACGCTGAAGGTGATGGCCCCCACTGCCCGTGCAATGCCCAGTTCGATGCCCAGGACCCGTGCCGTGAGTATGATGGCCAGCACATTGATGGCAGGCCCGGAGTACAGAAAGGCCACTGCCGGACCGAGCCCTGCACCCATGCGGTAGATGCCCGCGAAGAGCGGCAGGATGGTGCATGAACACACGGCCAGGATGGTACCCGACACGGACGCCACGCCGTAGGCAAGGATCTTCCTGGCATCTGCGCCCAAATACTTCATGACCGTGTTCTGCGACAGGAAGACCCCGATGGCCCCTGCTATGAAGAAGGCGGGCAGCAGGCACAGGATTACGTGCTCCTGCGCATAGGACTTGGCCAGGTAAAGGCCTTCAAGCACCGCGTTGTCAAAGCGGGGTATGCCCACCGGGAGGTAGAAGAGCGCCAGGAAGGCCCCCATGAGCCCTGCGAGCCATTTCCATTCGTCTTTCCAGTTCATGAATTTGCGATTCCTTTCTCACGACGCGCCCTGAGATGTGCACTGTTGAACCTTTGCATTGTGCTCACCCTTTGAGCTTTTCATACAGGGCCGTGAGCCTGGTCTTGTATATGTCCCGTATGGTGTCCTCGTCCGCCGCCAGGGGCCTGACGGGCACGAGGTCCATGACCTCATCAGACGACAGGGTTGAACAGAACATGGTCTGTGCGGCGCCCTGGATCATGGCGTAAAGAGCACCCTTCACCTCGGCATCGCCGAGACCGAAGGACCGGGCAAGCTCGGAGAGGGCCTGCCACTGGAACCAGAAATAGGTGGGTCCCATGGCGGCGATGACGGCATAGGCCTCCAGGTTCTTCTCCGGCACCTCGGGGGTCTGGCCCAAGGCGCTGAGCATCTCCATGAGGGCTGTCTTCTCGCCCTTGGGTACGGCCCGGGAAAAGGCCACCGGGTTGTATCCTGCATGCACGATCGAGGGCGCGTTGGGGATCATGCGCACGATCCGGGCATGCCTGTCCAGGATGGCCGAGAGTTTCGACAGCGTGAGCTTCGGGGCCAGCGAGATCACAATGGTATTCGGCTTGACAGCCCTCTTGACCTTCTGGAGGGCCTCTACAAGGACCGGGGGATGGAGCGATACAAACAGGATATCGCACGCTGCGGGCCGGGTGTTGTCCTCCCCTGCAGACTCCATGAACGGGAAATCCCTGTGCAGGTCCTTCAGGATCTCGCTGTTTGCATCACTCACCACGACCTGTGCGGGAAGTCTCCCCGCCCTTTCAAGGGCAGCAAGCAAGATGCGGGTTATCCTGCCGCCGCCGATGAAGCCGAAAGAATCGATCTGCATGAATGCCCCCTGACTGGTTTTGTTCATTACTGCCGGATGCAGTGCGCGACCTTCATGTGCTCGTCCGCAATGGCGCACACGGCCTGGCTCACGCAGGCGAGCATGGGTACGAGGCACGGCATGGAGTTGGAATAGAATACGTTGAGACCTTCCTTTCTGGTGGCAACGAGCCCGGCCGCCCTGAGCACCGCCAGGTGGCGCGACGTGTTGGCCTCCTTCTCTCCGGTGATGGCCACGAGTTCGCCCGCGGTCTTCTCGCCGTCGGCCAGGGATTCGAACACCCGTATCCTCACGGGATGCGCCAATGCCTTGATTACCTCGGCCTTTTTCCGGGCAGACTCCATGTCTTTAAGAACATTATCTCTGTTTTCAGGCATTTGCTCTCCCCCCATGCATTACTAATTTATTATTTAGTAAATTATCAGCGCTTCAAAGTCAATCCCTTTTCTTCCCCACATCGATTGTTCGTCTGCCCGGAGTGATGCCGTATGGAAAAACGCCCTCTCTTATGGTATCGGGATAACGGAGGTGAAAAGACTCATGAGATCGTTGAGAATAACCTGCATGTTCATCCTATGCGCGGCGAGTGTTTTCCTGACTGGCCTGCCGTGCGAGGCAGCCCCGCGCCTGCAACTGGACCAGGACATCTACGATGCCGGCAGGGTTCCTCAAGGCAAGGATGTCACCCATGAATTCATATTCAGGAATGCCGGGGACAAGGCCCTTCTCATCAAACCCAAGGCGTGTTGAGGCGCCACGGTGACCGTCCCGGGCGGACGGCTGGCAGAGACGGACAGGTATTCCATAGAACCGGGAAAATCGCAGGCAGTAAAGGTGACTATCCCTACCCGGTATATCCGCACCAGGGAACCCTACCTGAAGAACGACATTTTTGTGGAAACCAACGATCCGGACAAAGGGCTGGTGAGGCTCGCCATGAAGCTCCAGGTGATGGATGTTCTCTCCATGACTCCTGAAGTGATAAACTTCGGGTCCGTCAGGACAGGGTCCGTGAACACCCGGGAGGTGATCATCACCAATAAAGGCAAGGATCCCATAACCCTCACGAGAATCACCGCCTCACCGGAGGCCTCACTGAAAACATCCCGGCAGGGCGGCATAAAGCTCGATCCGGGGAAATCGGTTGCAGTGGTGGTAACATACAAACCAGTTGCCCTGCAGAAGCGTTTTCTGGGGCTCCTCCAGGTCGAGACCGACCTGGGGTACTTCAAGGTGAAAAGCATCCGTGTGAGGGCATCGGTCGAGAACACATGAGGGCCGGTGTCCGGTCAGATGTCAATGCGTCTGATCAGGTTCTGCTTTCCGGATGCTTATTCCTTCCGGAAGGCATTGTGCTGATGGGACTGGAACAAAAGGTCCGTAAGGCTGAGGTAGAACAGTTTATTCCGGTTATTCAGAACCCGGCTGCACCTGCCCCCTGGGTACGTTGTTTTTCATGAAGATCACCAGGGGGATGAGGATGAGCATCATCCAGGTGAGCAGATAAAATACATCTGCGAACGAGAGCATCCCCGCCTGTTTCAGCAGGCCCTCGTACATGATGCCGAGCCCACCGTGCTTCGCCGAGGCGGCGTCGAGGCCGCGCTGCTGGAGCAGCTCCATGCCCTGCTGGGCGCGCATCGTATACAGCTGATCATACGGAGTCAGGTGCTCCACGAGGGATGCCTGGTGAACCTGGGCCCTGCGTCCCACCATGGTAGCCACAAAGGCGATGCCTATGCTGCCGCCGATATTACGGATGAGGTTGTAGACGGCAGTGGCGTTGCCCATGGCCTCCTTCTGAATGCCTGAGATGGTCAGGGTAGTGAGCGGGATGAAGAGCATGCCCATGCCGACGCCCATGAAGATCCTGGGCCACAGGACCGTCCCGAAATCTACGCCCAGCGTGAACCTGGCCATGAGAAGTGTTGAATATGCGGTGAAAAGGATACCGAGAATGACGAAAACCTTGGGATTGGAACGGTGGAGGAACCTGCCCACGAGCGGCATGGTTATAAGGTTAGCCACGCCGCCCGGCGCCAGCACGAGGCCGGCCAGGCTAGCGGTGTAGCCCATGAGGGTCTGGAGATAGATGGGCAGGAGCACCAGTGTCCCGAACAGGTTTGCCATGAAGAAAAACATGGCTACGTTCCCGATGGTGTAGGAGTAGTCTCGAAATACGCTTAAGTCGACGATGGGCCGTTCAGCATGGCGTTCCACCAGGACGAACAGGCTAAGGGAAAGCGCTGCAATGACAGCCAGTGCTATCATGAGGTTTGAACTGAACCAGTCGTTTCTCTGCCCGCGGTCAAGAAGGAGCTGGAGGCAGCCGACGCCTGAGCCCAGCAGGACAAGTCCCCAATAGTCTATCTTCATGCGCACGGCCTTCATGTACGGGGGGTCTACGATGAAGAAGACCGCCATGATGACCGAGATGATGCCGATGGGAATATTGATGAAGAACACCCAGTTCCAGGTGAGCACGTCCGTGATCCATCCGCCGAGGACCGGCCCGATGATAGGGCCGAAGCTGACGCCGAGGCCGAAGATGGCCATGGCGATGCCGTACTGCTGGGGCGGGAAAGATTCGAGCAGGATGGCCTGGGAAAGCGGCGGCATGGACCCGCCGGTAAGGCCCTGGAGTATCCTGAATACGATGAGACTCTCTATGTTCCAGGCCGCCCCGCACAAAAAAGAGCTGACGGTGAACATCACGATGGAAAAAAGGAGGTATCGCTTGCGGCCGAAAAGCCTGCTCAGCCAACCGGTCATGGGGATGATCACCGCGTTGGCTGCCAGATATGCCGTGATGGACCACGTCGCTTCATCAATACCCGCAGAGAGGCTTCCCCTGATATGGTCGAGGGCGACATTGACCACTGAGGTGTCGAGCACGACCATGAGCATGGGAAGCATCACGGTTATGGCTACAAGCCATTTGTTTGCAGGTACAAAAGGGGACGAGTCCGTCATGTGAACGCCTGAGCCGGTCAGTTCTTAACGATTATGGTAGGCTGAACCGACATACCCACACGGAGGAGATGTTCAGGGTCGTTGCCCTTTTCCAGAACGATCTTCACCGGGATCCGCTGGACCACCTTCACATAGTTGCCTGTGGCATTCTCGGGCGGGAACAGGGAAAAGACGCCGCCGGTGCCTGCCATGATACTGTCTACGGTCCCCCTGAAGGTCTTGCCGGGATAGGTGTCCACCTTTATCCTTACCTTCTGACCCGGCCGCACGTTGGTGAGCTGGGTCTCCTTGTAGTTTGCCACAATCCACACGTCATCCAGGGGGACAATGGCCATGAGGGGCTGTCCGGAGACCACCTGGTTGCCGACCTCGGCACTCCTCTTGGTGACATACCCGTCCGCAGGGGCATAGATCTTCGTGTAGCCCTGCTTCAGGCTCTCGGATGCAAGCACCTGCTTCTTCTGTTCCAGCATGTACCCCTGGGACCTGAGCGCGGTCTTCGTCTGCTCCACAACGAGCTTCTGGGTCTCCAGAGAGGCAATCGCCTGTTTTACCTGCTCGCGGGCGGCCTCCACCTGGGCACCGGCGATATCATGAACGGTCGTTGCCTTCTCCAGGGTCGCCTCTGCCAGGATTCCTTTGTCATAGAGTTTCTGTGCCCGGGCCAAATCCTGCTTTGCCTGCTTCAGAGTTGCCTCCTGCAGGGCAAGTGTCGCCCGTGCGGTATCTATCCTCGACTGGATCTCGGCAAGCTGTTTGACTGACACTTCCACCCTCACGGAAAGCTCGCTCAATTTTGACTGCTCTGAATCCACTGTGGCCCTGGCATCATTGACCTTGACATCGTAATCCCTGCTGTCCACATCCAGCAGGAGAAGACCCTTTCGAACCATCTGGTTGTCCTTGACATAAAAGGTCTTTATCGTACCTGCGACCTTGGGCGCAATGGAGTGTATCCTTCCGGTCACATAGGCATCATCCGTGGAGATGTAAAATCTTGTGTGCCTTACATAGAAATAGACACCCACGATAATCATGGCTGCCACAATTCCGAACACCAGAAAAATGGTCTTCTTTTTCGATCCGGCAGAGACCCCCTGACCTTGCTCTTCCATGCACTCCTCCTGAATGAATCCCCTCGTATGGGTTTGATTAAACCCTTTCTGCCTGCACAGCCCTATGTCGACCCGGTTTCATTTGATGAGCAGTACGATCTCATGGCAGCCAGCGAAAACCTGGTTATATGACCGGCTATCTCCTCAATCTCTTCCGGGCTGAAGCAATCCTTCCCTGCTATCCTTTTTATCACCTCACGGGAGTTCCGGTAAAACAGGCACTGCCCAACAATGCTCGCCGCACACAGCCTGCAGGTCTGATCATCATGCCCGTGCCCTACAAGATCCCGGATCATGCTCATGAGAAGATTGTACGACGGCCTGACTGTCTCATTCACCATGATATCAAAGGCCTGGGTGGGTTCAATGAGCTCCCGGGCAAAGAGTTTCCAGAAGCACGATGCCCTGCCCGGGCTGAGCAACCGGAACATGAGAGAACGGATAAAAGCGCTGAGCCTCTGTTCCCGAGAAGATGATCCGTTTAGGGCGAAATCAGGAGGGTATTCCTCCATGGCCTGTTCCCTGAAGTGTTTCATGACATCAAGATAAAGCCCTTCTTTGTCGCCGAAGTGATAGCTCACCAGTGCGATGTTCAGATTTACCCTCGAACATATCTTCCTGATCGTGGCCCCTGCAAATCCGTGCTCTACAAAAATCTCACCAGCAGCATCGAGAATACGGGTCCTGGCGTCTGCGCTCAATCCCTTGTTCAACGACACGTGAAACCCCATTTCAAACAAATGTTTAAAATGATCGAGTTACCGTCATATGCGCTCAAAGTCAAGGTGCATTATGCTCGGATCATTACGATGCAAAAGCATTTTAAGAGACAATAACCCGTTCCTTACAAAAGCCCTCTGCCGGGAAGGAAACCGATATGTTTTGATTTTCTGATTCGCTGTCATGTCTTACGATTATTTTCAAACGCCCTGTTCCAAAAGACAATAACCGCATTATAATATATTCCATGTAGCACATGTCTTTGCACTGGGAATCATATGACATCAAAAACAACACTGCCGTTCCTTGACCATATAGATGTGCCCGAAACGACATGCCGGGCATGGCAGGAGTCCGTCAATTGGGTATCAGAGATGTTCAAAGCACCGTCAGTATTAATCACACGATTCCATGATCGCCACATGGAGGTGTTCCTCACGAACCGGGTGGCCAGGCATCGGCATTCCACCGCTCTGAATACACGGGATCTGATCACTCTCGAACTGCTGGGTGAGCATGTCCTGCACCACAGAAAGCCCTTGCATGTACCCGACCTCTCCAAAGACCCCTATTGGAATAAGAATCCGGAAACCTCTCAGGGCATGGTCTCATACGTGGGCATGCCCCTTTTCTGGCCCAAGGGCGAGGCCTTCGGCGTCATAAATATACTGGACACAAAAGAAACCCTCTACCAGGATGATTTGGTTAATCTTCTGAAAAATTTCACGGCCTTTTTCACGGCAGATCTTCAAAGCATCTACCTGGCCACAGAACTTGAAAAGGCGAACAGGGCGACCCTAAAACTGAAAAAGGAAATGAGTCTTTTCCTTGGGATAGCAGCCCATGACCTGAAGGGGTCTCTGAACGTACTTATGGGCTGCAGCAACATGCTCATGGACAAGGTTCATGCCCAGACGAAAAAGGAACATACCTATCTGGACCTCATTCGCAAATCAGGCATTGCCATGCAAAACCTCCTGGATGAGCTGATGGACATCTCCAGGATCGAGTCCATGCGTGTTCCCATAAGTTTCCAAGAGACCGACCTGACACAGCTTGTGAAAGACGCTATCCAGTCGCATCAGCCCCTGGCCGAGACCAAGGGCATTCAGATCAACCTGCTGTCACCACCGGGGCCGATCAAGACGATTATCGATGCCGCCAAAATCGATCAGGTGCTCAGCAACCTCATCTCCAACGCCGTGAAATTCTCTCACAGATATTCTGTCATAACCGTGTCCATTGTCCAAAAGCCTGAAGAATTCGTTGTCTCTGTCCAGGACCAGGGACCGGGTATCCCCATGGACGAGCAGTATAACCTTTTCAGACCCTTCCAGACCACAAGCATCCAGCCGCCTGAAGGCGAGACGAGCACGGGCTTGGGACTCTATATCGCCCGGAGGATCGTTGAAGAACACGGCGGCCGGATATGGGTCGAGAGTGAAACAGGTACCGGATCCATGTTCACCTTCAGCCTCAAACAAGGACAAGCAACGATGAAAAAGTCGGAAACGACGAAGCGGCACGCACCGGCAAAACATCCCGCCACCCTGAAAGAGTCGTCTTCCCGGTAAGGCGTCTTCTTTCCCGTTAGAGTCTGCCCCGGGACAGAGCCCTTTAACCCGGTTTGTGCATTTGGAAGTGTACATATGTACCTGATACACTCCAAGGGTGCGTCGGCATATGGTTCGTGCCAGGCAAAATTGTTTTCATAAGTCCGTTAAAAGCAGTGATCTCGACGCCTCAAATATCCGGCATAATAGGCATTAATCGGAAGCGTCGAGATCACTGCTTTTAACGGATCAATGTGAAACCATCTCAAGCGCACAATCCGGGTTTAAAAACCCGGGCAGCCTATCCCATGAGGGAGATGACCGCCTGGGTGAGGTATATCTGATTGCCCTCCTTGGGCAGCCAGATGTTGACCTGGGTGGAAGGTTTCTTCATCCTGGCCATCCAGGCACCGATCTGCTCGGGTTTGAGCGAGATGCAGAAGAGTTCATTCCACGTGTTCATATACAGCACATCCATATCGCGGATGGAATGAAGGCTGTCGGGATTTTCGATATTCGCAACGACAACCACGTGCTTGGCATATTTGTCTTCTATGAGGGATGAACGGTCAAGGCCGATGGATCCGGCCTCAGGTATCAGCGAGTTCAATTTCCAGATAAGAGACTGAATATCGTAGAGCGCCACCTTTGATACATTGGGGATCATGTGGAAGGCGGTGGATGCATCGAAGCGTTTATTGTACACGAGCCATGCGAGGATCCTGGTCACCCTGTCCGATTCCATGATGGGGGGCTCCCTGTTCAGATCAGGAGATTGCTCGAATATGCACCAGAGCCCTTCCTTATAGGCAAAGAAGAGGTCACGGTAGGCAGGCTCTTTCCTCTTCACCCGTTTTTCAGACTCTATCTTTCCCTCTTTCGATACATAAAAAGACTCCACCCGCCGCCTGAGCACTTCCACCTCGATATCGTCTTTCAGAGCTGAATTGCCCAGGTAGGTTCTCGCCCTCCTGATGAGCTGCACCGTGGCGAGTTTCAGGAACGAATGGAGGTCATCTCCGAATTTTCTGTACTTATCCACTCCCCATTCAGAGAACTCGTTCAGTTCCTTGATGGCATTCAAAGACCATCCCCATGACTTGATGATATCGACCATGATGGCTGCCTTGTCGTCACGCTCCAGCTTGAAGAGATCCGTGCTCTTCAGGTTGGGACTTACCTTCAGATAGAAGCACTTCCGAAGCAGATCAACGGCACCCTCGTCATTGCGGGCTCCATAATAATCCTCCACCCGGCGCAGCACCTGATAATAAGGATCAATGATGTCATTCTCCTGGGCGAAAAACACATTTTTTTTGAGCACATTGCATAAGAGCATGTCCCGTGCGGGTGCATCCAGGTAGCTGGAAACAAGAGCCATTTTCAGGACGGATTTCAGAGGATCATCAAGGGCCTTATGCATCTGCCAGAGTGCCGCACCCAGGAGCTCCTGCTCGGGTATGGATTCAAGATCCCCGAGATCAATATATTCCTCGTCATAAGGTCTACTCTGGGAATGAATGGTAGACCGCATCCTTTCATAGGTAGCCTGCCCGCCGTCAGGCGGCACGATCCACCAGAGCGGCACCCTTCCCTCTATCAGGGTCAGGGTGCGGTAGAATTCCTCCTTGAGTATCGATTTCAGGGCCGAACCGGAACCTTCCTGGGATATGGCCCCGAAGTTGTTTGCCCTGATATCCTCGACGTCCATGAGAAAAAAATGTATGGCCAGAAGATATTTACCGGTAATCCACCGCTGAAGAAGCCTCAGCTTCCTGCTCAGGATCTTCAAACGTTCCGGCGGGATCTGCCTGTTGTCCACAACGACCCAGATGTCATAATCCGATTCCCTCGTCTGGGCCAGGCTGCCGACTGATCCTATGGTGAACAGGGCCTCTATCTCGAGCTTTCTCGGGATATAATCCTGCATCCTCCCGAGCTTGACCCTGGAGGTAAGATAGGTCCCGATGTCCCTGAGGGTCTTGGAGGGCCACTCCATGTATTTGATGCCGCATGGACAGTCTTCCTGCTCCACAAAACCCGGCAGATTGGGGTGATTGACGTGAATGAGGAGAGGCAACAGCTCAAGGATGACCTTGGCCCCGGCCGGGTCACACTTGTGAATTATTCTTTTTTTGTAGCGGTTGTAATTGGTAAAGGCCCTCAGGCCTATTGCCAGACTTGTATCCGTATGCCTCATCTAATAGCTTATCGCACTATGCATCGTGCGACTTTAGACGCCAGCCCACGAGCATGAGCCCTGCAACGATCATGAACAAGCACAAGGCCTGCCCCATGGTGAAAGACCCCAGGATAAAACCGATCTGGGGATCCGGTTCCCTGAAAAACTCCAGGCAGAAGCGAAAGATGCCGTAACAGGCAAGGAAGATGCCGAAGAGGACCCCGTGGCCGCTGACCTTCCTGCTCGCCAGATACAGGATGATGAAGAGGAGGAGGCCCTCACAGAGTGCCTCATAAATCTGGGAAGGGTGCCTCGGCAAGGGTCCCCCGCCAGGGAACACCATACCCCAGGGTGCATCGGTGACCCGCCCATACAGTTCGGCATTGATGAAATTTCCCATGCGCCCGAAAAACAGACCCGGTGTCGCACCGATAGCCCCAAGGTCGGTAAGCATGAGCAAGGGCTTTTTACGGGACACGGAGAATATCCATCCCGTGACGATGAGTCCGATCATGCCGCCGTGGAATGACATGCCGCCTTCCCATACAGCAAGAAATTTTATCGGGTTGGCAAGGTAGTGTGCAGGGTTGTAGATGAGGCAGTACCCGATCCTGGCCCCAATAACCAGACCGAGTATGCAGTAGGTGATGAGGTCCTCGACATCTTCCTTTGTCATGGGCAGCTTCCGGCGTTTGCAATAATCCATTATGACAAAGTACGACACGATGAAGCCGATGATGTACATGAGACCATACCATCTGAGCTGCAAAGGACCCAGGTGGATAAGCACCGGATCGATCTGGGGATATGTCATGGATCTAGGTGTTCTCATATCTTGCCTGTATTAGTCAAGGACCTAGGACCTTCGGCAAGCCGGCCGGATTGTGTCGACACGGTTTATACATCTTCCCTTCGAGGAAGACGAAAAAAGGTCCTGCCCGGCCTATCTTCTATAATTATCTATCTTTTTTAGATAATTTCTCGGGCAGCCTTGACTAAATCCTACTGAATTGCTATTGTTGGCACTACAGGAAAGGGAAATTACTCATGTTTAAAGTCGGAGATATAGTCGTTTATCCAGCGCATGGGGTTGCTGAAGTCGAATCTGTGGAGGAGAGGGATATCTCGGGCAAAAGCATGTCTTTTATTATTCTGAAGGTCCTCGACACCCAGATGACTGTCATGGTCCCGGTAGCGAACGTAAAAAATGTAGGAATCAGAGAACTTATCAAGAACAAGGGGATAGACCAGGTTATTGATATCCTCAAGCAGAGATCCGTTCACGTGGACAACCAGACATGGAACCGCAGGTACCGGGAGTACATGGAAAAGATCAAGAGCGGTTCTGCATTTGAAATCGCCGAGGTGCTTAGGGACCTCAATATCCTCAAGCGGGGCAAAGAACTGTCTTTCGGTGAAAGAAAGATGTACGACACGGCGAAGAATCTTTTAGTGAACGAGATATCCATATCTAAAAAAGTTGATAAAAAAGATGCTGAAATGATGATCCTTTCCGCCATGGGGAAGATCGATGCGGCATCATCTTCCTGAACAGGATAGGGAATTTCTATGAAATGGTTGTTGCGAATACTTATCGCCCTGGTGGTTTTCTATGGCTCGTTCCAGTACTCGATCGAACAGATGGGCGGGGGAATCTGGAGCATTATCCTGCCCCTGATCGCCGAGATGTGCCTTGTTGCCATCTTCATCGGGGAGTCCAAGGGCTTCAGGCTCCATCCCATGGCTTATGCAGGAGGCCTGCTGGGGACGATTCTCGGACTCATCATCGGCAGCCTCTTCGGCTATGTGCTTATCGGGATCAATGCGAGCGGGATCTACCTCTTCATCCTCATCAACACCCTGTTCGCCTACCTGGGTTACACCGTGGGACTTGCCTGGGGCAAAGAAATCGGATCCATGCCCATATTCCACCAGAAGGCCAAAGGCGAGAGCACCAGGTTGAAGATCCTCGATACGAGCGTCATCATCGACGGGAGGATCTCGGATATATCCGATGCCGGCTTCATCGAAGGGACCTTGATCGCGCCACAGTTTATCCTGAATGAACTCCAGCATATAGCTGATTCATCAGACCCCCTCAAGAGGGCCCGTGGCCGGCGCGGCCTGGATATCCTCAACAAACTCCAGAAAAGCCAGAACGCCAAGATCGAGGTCATGGAGATCGACTTTCCCAAGATCAAGGAGGTCGATTCCAAGCTCATTGCCCTGGCCAGAGAGCTGGGTGCGGACATCCTCACCAATGACTTCAACCTGAACAAGATAGCCCAGATCCAGGGCGTAAGTGTCCTGAACATCAATCAACTGGCAAATGCCGTCAAACCCATCGTTCTGCCGGGGGAGAGCATGTCGGTCCTGATAACAAGGCAGGGCAAGGAGCGCGGGCAGGGCGTGGCATACCTTGACGACGGGACCATGGTGGTGGTGGAACAGGGGGAAGCCCTCCTGAACCAGAGCGTGGATGTGGTTGTAACCTCCATCCTCCAGACACCTGCAGGGCGGATGATCTTCGCAGCCCCGAAGAGCAATGGCTTTTAGCGCGGTCATCGTAGCCGGCGGCAGCGGAGAGAGGTTCGGACGGAAAAAACAGTTTCTCGATCTCCACGGGACCCCTGTCCTGAAACGGGCGGTCGATTCCTTCGATGCCCATCATGCAGTCGAGCGGCTCATCGTGGTTGTGCCTGAAGAAGATATCCAGGAGACCCGCGCTATCCTCAGTGGTGTGGAAAAGACGCTTGTCGTGACCAGGGGGGGCAAAACGCGTCGGGAATCGGTCATGAACGGACTTCAATGCGCGCACGAAAGCCCGGCCGTTCTCATTCATGACGGGGTGCGGCCTTTTATCACGCAGGATCTTATTGAGAGGGTGATTGAAGGCCTTTTAGGTGTGGACGGGTGCATACCGGCCTTGGAGGTGACGGATACCCTCAAGGAAGTACGTTCAGGCGTGGTAATGAGGACCATACCCCGGCACGGCCTGTACCAGGTCCAGACCCCCCAGGCCTTTGTGACGCATACGCTGATTCAGGCCCACGAGAATGCTGCAAAGGACGCAGAGTTCACCGATGACAGCTCACTGCTGGAGGCGTATGGAAAGGCAGTGAGGATCGTCGAGGGCGACCCCTACAATATGAAGATAACCTTCAAGAACGATATCCTCCTGGCAGAGGCGGTTCTGAGATGTCATACCGGGTTGGCATAGGATTCGACATACACGCCCTGGTTCAGGGAAGGCCCCTGGTCCTCGGGGGTGTGACCATTCCCTATGATAAAGGCCTGCTGGGCCACTCGGATGGTGACGTGATCATACACGCCCTGTGCGACTCCATCCTGGGCGCGCTGGCCAGGGGCGACATAGGTGACCTGTACCCGGACACCTCTAAGGAGACCGAGGGCATGAACTCCATGAAGATGCTCAGAGAGATCGTGGGCATCGCGGCCCAGACTCATACGCTCGTCAATATCGACATCAACTGCCTGTGTGAGAAGCCCAGGCTGTCGGGCTATCGGGCAGAGATGATCACCGCCATCGCAGCTGCAGCCGGGGTCGACCCGTCAGCCGTGTCTGTCAAGTTCCGTACCCACGAGGGCCTCGGGGAGATCGGCGAAGGCAGGGCCATCACCGCCCAGGCAGTGGTTATGCTGAAAGAACGGTGATTCCTTCGAGGTCTCATACAGCCCTTACCACCCCACAAGGAACAACAGGACCCCCAGGAACAGGTCTGTCTTGACACACCCGCAAAATCCCTTTATCCGAAGCTCCTCCTGTGCTAACCTGAAATTCCCTTAAACCGGGTACGAACGAGGATGCGCCCAAGGAGAACCCATGGAACTGAATGTATTCAACACCCCCTTCAAGAAGAAAAAGCCCTTTGAACCTTTGAACGGCAGCAAGGTCGGCATGTATGTATGCGGCGTCACGGTCTATGACATGTGCCATATCGGCCATGCACGCTCGCTCATCGTCTTCGACGTCATCTCCCGTTTCTTAAGGAGAAGAGGCTATGCCCTGACGTATGTGCGCAACTTCACGGACATCGATGACAAGATCATCATGAGGGCCAATACGCTGGGCACCTCATACCGCGAGATAGCGGACAAGTATATCGACGAGTTCAACAAAGACATGGATATCCTCAAGGTGAGACCCGCCGACATCGAGCCCAAGGCAACGGATCACATCGGTGACATCATCGAACTGGCACGCACCCTTCAGGACAAGGGGCTTGCGTACAAGGCCGATGACGGAAGCTTGTATTTCAGCGTTTCGAAATTCAAGAGCTACGGCAGCCTCAGCGGGAGAAAAACCGAAGATATGATAGCCGGCGCCCGGGTGGACATCGAGGAACTGAAGAGAGACCCCCTCGACTTTGCCCTCTGGAAGCGGAGCAAGGAAGGCGAACCCTGGTGGGACAGCCCCTGGTCCAAGGGCAGGCCGGGCTGGCATATCGAGTGCTCGGCCATGAGCACCCGCTTTCTTGGCCCTACCCTTGACATCCATGGTGGAGGCAGGGACCTCATCTTCCCCCACCACGAGAACGAGATCGCCCAGTCCGAAGGGGCTTATGGGGTCCCCTATGTACGGCACTGGATACACAACGGCTTCGTGACGGTGAACGGGGAAAAGATGAGCAAGTCCCTGGGCAACTTCATGACCATCCGGGAGCTCACCAGGGACGTGCATCCCGAGGTGCTCAGGCTGCTCCTCATCTCACACCACTACCGGAGCCCCATCGACTTCTCCCGCGATGCGGTCAACACCTCCAGGCATGCCATGGTACGTTTCTACGAGATGCTGGACAGGGTGAACCTGGCGCCTTTAACCGGCCGCGACTCTCGTCTTGAAACGCTCATCAGCGCCTTCAATACACAGATCGACGAGGCCATGAGCGACGACTTCAATACGGCAAAGGCCATCGCATCCCTGCACGACCTGACTACGGAGATCAACCGCACCCTGGATCAGAACCCGGGCCTGTCGGCCGGCGACAAGGCAGGCATAGCCGAAATCACAGAAGAGATCAGGGAGATCTTCGGTCTCCTCACCGAAGAGCCTTCCGTCTTCCTCGAATCCATGAAACGCGGCAGCGTGCAGGTGACCGGGCTGAACGAACAGGAGATCAGGGGTCTCATTGATGAACGAAACCTGGCCAGGAAGGCAAAGGATTTCAAGAGGTCCGACGAGATCAGGGACCTGCTCAAGTCAAAGGGCATTCAGCTCAAGGACACCCCTGAAGGCACCCTCTGGGAGAAGATCTGATAAGCCCCCATGGCATATAAGCTCGTCTCGCCCTTCAGTCCCCAGGGAGACCAACCCCAGGCTATAGAAGCCCTCTGCGAGGGTATTGAGCAGGGAAAACGCGACCAGGTGCTGCTTGGTGTCACCGGTTCCGGCAAGACCTTCACCATGGCCTGCGTCATCGAGAAGACCCTCAGGCCGGCCCTGGTGATCGCGCCCAACAAGATCCTGGCAGCCCAGCTCTATGGGGAATTCCGGGAGCTCTTCCCCGAGAACTCGGTGGAGTATTTCATCAGCTACTACGACTATTACCAGCCCGAGGCCTATGTGCCGTCGCGGGACCTGTACATCGAGAAGGACTCTTCCATCAACGAGGACATAGACAAACTCAGGCACAGGGCCACCCGGGCCCTTTTCGAGCAGCAGGAGTGCATCATCGTGGCCTCGGTGTCCTGCATCTACGGCCTGGGCTCCCCCGAGGCCTACCAGGGCATGCTCCTCTACCTGGAAGAAGGCCGGGCCATGGGCAGGGACGAGATCCTGAAAAAGCTCGTGGAGATCCAGTACGAGCGCAACGACCTTGATTTTCACCGCGGGACCTTCCGGGTGAGGGGCGATGTCATCGAAGTGTTCCCGGTGCACGAGGACGAGACGGCTGTCCGCATCGAGCTGTTCGGGGACGATATCGAAGCCCTCTGGCAGATCGATGCCATCCGGAACAAAAAGATCAGGCGGATAGGACACATCCCCATCTACCCTGCCTCCCACTACGTTACGCCGAGGTCCATCCTGCTTGGTGCCATCGATGCCATCCAGGAAGAGCTGAAGGAGAGGGTTGCCTTTTACCGGGACCAAGGCCGACTCATCGAGGCCCAGCGCATTGAGGAGAGGACCAGGTACGACCTGGAGATGCTCCAGGAGACAGGGAGCTGCAAGGGGATCGAGAACTATTCAAGGCACCTCACGGGCCGCAAAGCCGGCGAGGCCCCCCCTACCCTCATGGACTACCTGCCCAAGAACTCCATCGTGTTCCTGGACGAGTCGCATGTGGGCGTGCCCCAGCTCATCGGCATGTACCGCGGGGACCATTCGAGAAAGTCGACCCTGGTGGAATACGGGTTCAGGCTGCCTTCGGCCCTGGACAACCGGCCGCTTCGGTTCGATGAATTCAACCGCATCGTCAATTCAATCGTCTACGTTTCAGCCACCCCAGGCGACTATGAGGTGAACCAGGCCAAGGGAGAGGTGGTGGAGCAGGTGGTGAGGCCAACAGGCCTGCTGGATCCGCTCATAGATATCAGGCCGGCTACGGGCCAGGTGGACGACCTCTACCGGGAGATAAGAAAGACCGTGGATAAAGGGGGACGTGTCCTCGTGACCACCCTGACCAAGAGGATGTCCGAAGAGCTCACTGAATACTTTCAGGGCCTTGACATCAAGGTGAAATACATGCACTCGGATATTGACACCATCGAGAGGATCGAGACCGTCAAGGGCCTGAGGGAAGGCACCTTCGACGTCCTGGTGGGGATCAACCTCCTGCGTGAGGGGCTCGACATCCCGGAGGTGACCCTGGTAGCCATCCTGGACGCCGACAAGGAAGGCTTTCTCCGTTCCGAGCGGTCCCTTATCCAGACCGCAGGCAGGGCAGCCAGGAACATCGACGGGCGTGTGATCATGTATGCCGACACGAAAACCAGGTCCATCGACAAGGCATACTCCGAGACCATGAGGAGGAGGCTCAAACAGGAGGAGTATAACAAGGCAAACAACATTACGCCCAGGAGCATCAAGAAAAATATCCGGGATATCCTGGCATCCATTTATGAGCGTGATTACCCTGACATCTCGGCACAGATCAAGACATCCATGGGTACCATTGAAATCAGGAAGGTCAAGGATACGATCCATGACCTTGAAAAAAAGATGATGAAGGCGGCTAAGGACCTGCGCTTTGAAGAAGCGGCACAGATCAGGGATGAGATAAAAAGGCTCAAAAGGATACACCTGGCGGTGGGGGGATGAACGTGATATCCGATATGGAGCCCCTGGGCTATGTCATACGCAGGCAAGACAACCTCACCCTCATCTACAGGCCTGCCCTGGCTCAGCTGTGGGACCTGGCCCGGACCAAAGGGCCTATGGGTGAACCCACAACCCTGACCGGGAGATCCCCCTTAAGATTCATCGAGCCGGATATGGTGGTGCGGACACTCACTCACGGCGGGTTTTTTAGACTCATAACGGGTAGAAAATTCTTGAGCCCCAACCGGACATTGCGGGAGCTGAAGGTAAGCTCCTACCTTATATCTCATGGCGTATCTACCCCCGAGCTTCTCGCAGTAAGGCTCATGAAGGAAGGACCGTTTTATTTCATCGATGTCGTGTCCCGTCTGGTACCTCAGTCCATGGATCTGCTTGTGTACTTCGAAAAAGACCTGCAAGGCGGATCAGAGCTTTTCAAGAAAGCCGGCATGCTCATCAGGCAAATGCAAGACCTCGGTGTATACCATACAGACCTCCACATAAAGAATCTCCTCCTGGACAGCGCCGGATGCTTGTGGGTACTCGATCTTGACAAGGCATACCTGTTCGACTCCCTGCCTAAGTTCATGAAACATATTAATCTCAAACGTTTTGTAAGATCTGTTCAAAAATGGCAGAAGAAAGGGCGGATATCCATCCCTGCTACATGGCTGGAAAGTCTCATGACCGGGTATGAAAAGAAGGTGAGTTAATTTCTTAATGAAATGTGTTCTTGCCTGCCTGTCTTGCCCCATTGACAAGCACGACCTTAGCATTGGCTGCAAATTTCCTTGCTTTATTCTCTGCAATCCATGGCTAATATATCATTACCTTGCATTATTGTTATGTTATGTCTAATTTGCACAGTTATATTATTATGCCATGCCCCTGAAGAAAGAGGTGCATGGTACGGTTTCCTGATGTGAACACCCTGCAAGGCCTTATCTGACCAGTATACTGGGATATAAGGCAAACCATTCTTTGTTTTAAAGACATAGGGTCAACTGGCAGCAACAGACCCTTCAGCTCTGCCCGGACAACTCCATCATGGCGACTCTGATATCATGCCTGAGGCGGTCCCGCTCATCCACGCTGTAGCGGGAGGCATCAATGGGCTCACCGATATTCACCATGACCCGCTGATTCAGGTGAAACTCGAAGCTGTCCGGCTTGAGTATCTTCTCCGAGCCCTGGATTCCCACCGGGATAATAACCGCGCCCATCTGCAGGGCGAGCATAATGCCGCCTTTCTTGAAATCACCGAGTTTGCCGGTACGCGACCTGGTCCCCTCCGGGGCGACCCAGAGCACAATACCGCTCTCCATCATCTTCCGGGCCTCGTCCAAGTCCTTGAGTGCCTGGTCGTGGTTGCGACGATCAATGGAGATAAATTCCGAGGCCTTCATGCCCCTACCCCATATGGGGATCTTGAAGAGCTCCTTCTTTGTCAGCATGCGGATACTGCCTGGCAGAGAGACGAAGATAAGGGGGATATCGTAGTGACTGCGATGGTTCGACATGATGATATGGGGCCTGCCCGGGGTTATGGTTACATTATGCGGGTTTTTCACCTCCCAGGAAGCACCCACAGCCTTCAGGAGAAGCCCTGCCCACCACCTGAGGATGGAGTCGGCGTACTTCCTGTCATAGGTGTTGGTAAGCCTCATATAGAGGGCATAGATTGAGATTGCCAAGGTTGGAGCAACGGATTTAATCAAGATAGCTGCCTTCTGCAGGACTGATGCCCTCATACCCAATTCGTTCCCCCTTTTATCCAAAGTAAATGACATACCGTAAGGTCAGAGGCGACACAAAAACATGAGTCTGATCCTGATAATCAGGTACCTCCAACACTGAATCAGTGCTTGCCTCTTTTCTTTTCATTTATCTTCTTCTGCATGAATTCATGTTCTTTTCTCAGATGCTCCACCAGGTCACTGAACTTCCAGGCTATATTCTCCCGTGTCACCATGGCGAAGATCGGCTTTAACAGGTCAGACTTCTTAACCTCATTCATAACCTTATGGATGGACTGCGCCGGCACATTGAAAAAAAGCAGGATTTTTTCTTCCGGATCAAGCGGATCCTCTCCCTTCTTGTCGGAAAAGAGGATTTCATGGACGAGAAGATGGCCCTGTTCAGGATCGATAACCCTTGTTTCCGGGGCAGAAAGCCCCTCGAGGAACAGATTGAACTTGTCTTTCTCATCGTTGCTGAATCCCCAGAACAGAATCTTTGGACTCGTATCCATATGTACTCCTCGGTGTAATGTGTTTATCTATTGGTCCAGCGTTATTGATTGGGTTTCTCCTGCATATTACCATGATGCGAGGTCATTGGTACATCCTCAGTTTTGATTGTTGAGATAAAAAAAAATAACCTGATGTAACCCTCGAGTTATAGTTGAAAATTCCTGATGCTGCACAGTGCAGGATAGAAACATCCTGCCATATAAAGGAAAGGTGCTGGTAAGCATAAGAGCTTCCTGTATATCTGCAATCATGGATATGACCGCACCATACCTTCTTATCAATGCAATTGCCTTGAGCCGTTCCCGACATGGGCGCCCGTCGGCGTGGCTCTACTTCTTACGGAGAATACATGTTTGAAATCACCTGCAAGAACGAATTGGCTTTACTAATGATTTTTTTTCGTTATACCGATACACAGAGATATCACTCAGGAGGATACCGTACATGAGGTGCCCGAAATGTGGTTATATCAGTTACGATTATTTAGATCGGTGCAAGAGTTGTGGAGAAGACCTCGTCCCCACAAAGATCAAACTCAATATATTCACCAAACAGCCGGAGATTGAAATCAACGATGAAGGATTCTCCGTCGACAAGGTAGAAGAAGAACGCAAAGACCTCCTCGGCCAGGAATCACCGCCAAAGAGCAAAGATGTCTCAATGGATGATGTGCTCAAAGAAGAGGGTGAAACCCTGGAAAATTTCGACTTCAGCGAAGACGAAAAGTCTTGACAAGCCCCCCCAAATTCAATACACATCCAAACGGTTGCCGAGGTAGCTCAGTAGGTAGAGCAGCGGACTGAAAATCCGCGTGTCGGCGGTTCAACTCCGTCCCTCGGCACCAGTAAGTTCACCTCCTTAATTATCACTGTTCCCGGTTGACAATTTTTTGCCAGTGAAATCCATCTGCAGGAGTAAGTATCGACAAAAAAAGGATGACTGCCCCCGATGCAGGCATCAGGACAGTCATCCTTATGCATCACTTATCGCCCGATCTAATCGTCCAGCCTGAACTCCCCGGTATTTATCCACTCATTCTTCAGGATGATCCACCAGTCCTCAGCCAGGCCCTTGAGCACATAGTCATAGGGCAGCCATCCATAGCCCTTCTCACCCCAGCCTTTACCCCAGGAATTCCTCACAAGCAGTGCCCCGGACGTGGTCTTACCACTGTAGGTGTTTTCGATCTTCATTTTGTCATCATACCCTGCTGCCATGACGGCATGGCCGCCCAGTACCTTCTCTTTCGCACCAGGGAAAGGTATCCTTCCGGTATCATCTGCCTCAGAGATGGAGTCATACACCGTGAACCCGAACATGGAGGGAATCTTGGCAGCCAGGTTGGCCTTGATGGTCTTAAGCAGAAGGTCTTTCCCGATGCCGACCGGATCAAGCCTAATGTACTGCAATGTCTGGAAATTCTGTGCAAATGAATAGCAGAACGCATCGGGTTCAACATCAAACCTGCTGATGTCGTACTGCCAGTACTCTTCCGGCGGAACGCCGAAGAGCACCATGGCCTCCATTGTGGACCTCAGATATGCCCCGGTGTCACCCTTCATATGGATGAGGTTGCGCGTGGCCTTGTAGAGAAAGAGTCGTGATGCGTCTATGTGCCTGCCGAATGCCTTGCGCTCATAATACTCAATAAGCCCGACACCCGCATTGGCTGTGCATGAACCCAGTTCCCCCTGGTCTTCCACCGTTGAGCACCACTTCCTGAGATCAACCTTTGCAGGCTCTTTCACCTTTGCCGGTTCAGATACGCCGGCTTTGACAAGCATGGCGTGCGGTGAATCCTTTTGATTCAGATCAAAAAGCCTTCTTGAAACGCTCTTTGTCCCCATCGTGTAATCGCGGAAATCCGGGTAATCGGGAAGCCACCCCATGGCCAAACACGAACGATTCTTTTCCTGAAACTTGTCCATTCTGTACCTCCTCAAAAGGATTATAAAAATAGCAGAAATATCAAAGATGATTGTATTCGATGAGAATTATCCCGGTGAATGACTTTGATTATTATACATGTCTAGACATGAATTTCAATAGTCTGATTCGAAAACTGTTTCTCCGTTCACGATCAATCCGCCTGAAGGTGATCCTATATTATACAATATGACATATGCAACTTTGTGGAGTCCCGGCAATAATTGACCTGCCGTCCTAGCCTATGCCCTGTCATTTACCTCCTAACTCGCCGGATGATACAAATTAATTTTCGTACTTCGTGTACAGCAATTGAAATTGTTCCTCCATCCAGAGAGAAGATCTTGGCAAGAATTCTAACCGAAGGAGGACAACTGTTAATGAGAAAGAGGTAAGGTAATGATGAGGGTATGTCAAGGTCAGATCATAGAGATCTATGAGGAATGGGTAAAAAGACAGCTTGTTGAGATGGTTCGTGGAACAGTTTAAGAGATGCTCAATGGGCTGCTGGATGCGGAGGCGGAGCAACTGGTAGGAGCTTGAAGGTACGAGAGAATCGTTGAACGAAAGGACACACAAGCCGGGCATTATGGGAGAAGTTTAGATTTGAAGGTTGCCGGATCATAGTGCAGATACCAAAACTGAGGCCGTTGTTTATATCTGAACTTGAAAAGGCTCTGTGAGTAGTACACGGTGGCGGCGTGGGCATGAATCCCCGCCATCGTATGACACATTGCAGCTTAGGCCAACGGCTAAGTGATGGCCATTACGGACCTAAGATAAAGGGATATTGACCAGAACAGGAAGAACCCCACCTAAGAATGGATGCCTAATTCAAGATTACGAAACAATCTTGACACTACCAAAGACTCTTTGGAGGAATGACATTATGACTCAAAATCATACTTGGGATATGCAGTCGTAATTTTAGTGAACTGTCAGTATATTTTACATAGATATCTCTCAAACCGAAGCGTAGCAAGTTTTCAACTACTCTAATTTACTAACTTATTTATTGTTTTCATGTTTTTGAAAACAATTTGCGGTGTCGATATACTTTACATTCATCATCATCTGCACTCTTTTGGTGCCGCCTAACTTACTATTATTATTATTATATTTAAGATGGCTTGCATATTGCATATTATTTTCTATCATAAACTTAGGTGGGCATATACACATGAATAATAAAATATTTACCGTGGCGGTTGCATCAATGTTAATTTTTGGATTTGCATTTGCAGATATCCATGCTGCTGACTGGCTTGCCAAGACAACATGGCGCCTAGTTTATGTCGACAGCGAGCAATTGCCAGCCCAATATGGGGCGGCAATAAATGCCTTTGACGGGAACCTAAGCACAATTTGGCATACCCAGTATTATCCGTCCACCATGCAACCTCCCCATGAAATACAGATCGACCTTGGAAGAATATATTCTATAGAAGGTTTTCGTTACACACCGCGTCAGGATGGTAGCATGAATGGCCGCATTGCTAACTATGAATTCTATGTGAGCACAGACAGTGTTACCTGGGGAAACCCGGTGGCGACAGGTACCTTTGCAAATAATGCTACTGTCAAAGAAATCAACTGGGAACCACAAGCCGGTCAGTACATAAGACTTCGTGCGTTGACAGAGGTGAATGGCAATCCTTGGTCTTCCATGGCGGAAATCGATGTGCTTGGCAGCGTATCCAATGATAATCAGGCTCCCGACGGAACTATCATCAGCCCGTTTGAAAATATTTCTATCAGTGCAGGGGATCAGGTCTCATTCTCCGGAAGCGGGAGTGATCAGGAAGGTGATCTTCCACTCAGTTATCACTGGACCTTCGGATCTGGGTCCGGCATACCTGACTCAAACTTACAAAATCCAGGAGATTTAGTATTCAGCAATCCGGGAACATACATCGTCACCCTCACCGTAACCGATGCATTAGGGAACGTAGATCCCACACCTGAAACCAGAACTATAACTGTTTCTCCTATTTCCGTATCTATCGTGATTCCTCATACTGGATGGTCCTTAAATTATACTGACAGTCAAGAGTTGGTAGGCGAAAATGGTGCAGCAATAAATGCCTTTGATGGTAATCCCAATACATTCTGGCATAGCCACTGGTATACATATACCCCCCCCTATCCCCCTCATGAGATACAGATCAATCTAGGAAGCATGTATAGCATCGAAGGATTCCTTTATTTGCCACGCCAGGATGGAGGGGTCAACGGTCGTATTGCCAACTACGAATTTTATGTGAGTGAGGATGGTGTCAATTGGGGAAACCCGGTGGCCACGGGTATCTTTCTAAACGATGCAACTCAAAAACAAGCCATCTGTGCTCCTAAGACTGGTCAGTTCATTAGACTACGTGCGCTTTCAGAAGTCAATGGCAACCCCTGGACCTCCATGGCTGAGCTCGATGTACTTGGAAGCGTCTCTTCTAATGGAAACCAAGCACCTAATGGTGCAATAGTCAGCCCAAACGAGAATATTACTATTAGCGCTGGGGATGTGGTTTCATTCGCCGGAAGCGCTAACGATCCGGAAGGAGATCTACCACTCAGTTACCACTGGAATTTCGGATCAGGATCCGGCATACCTGATTCAGATTTACAGAACCCAGGTGAAGTTACATTCAACAATCCGGGGACCTACACTGTTTCCCTTACAGTAACCGACACATTAGGGAATGTAGACACCACTCCTGAAACAAGGGTTATAACCGTACGCAGCATAACCTCTTATGCGGTTGAACCTGACTGGTCAAATGTCAGCCAGTCGCCGTTCCCACTGCATGAGTCCCAGGCAGTAGTTAATCCTGTCCTTACGGCTTCGGATGTTACTGACCTCAATGCTCAATTCGTTGCCGATCCATTTTTATTCTATGAGTCTGGCATGTGGTATATGTTCTTCGAAGTATTTGAACGCAACACGAACATCGGCAGGATAGGCTTAGCTACCAGTCCAGATGGATTAAACTGGACATATGACCGAATAATACTTGAAGAATCATTCCATTTGTCGTTCCCTTCAATAATCAAAAGCAATGGAAGGTACTTCATGATACCTGAAACATCTCAGCAGAATGAGGTCAGGATTTATGAATCAACGAATTTCCCCTATGACTGGAACTATACAGCAACTCTGGTAAGTGGACAGAGTTTTGTTGATCCTCAAATCTTCTACTATAACAACACTTGGTGGATGTTTGCCAGCGATCTTACAAACAGCAATTGCTACCTTTATTACTCGGATGATCTCCTGAGTGGGTGGACAAGTCATCCTATGAGCCCTATAATCACAAATGATTCCAGTATGGCACGTGGCGCTGGGAGGAGCTTTGTTTATAATGGCAACAACGTTATCAGGCTTGCTCAAAGAGCCAATTACGGTAGTTGCTACCTTGCAGTGAGGGCCTTCAGTGTGGACATACTCACAAAGACCAACTATGTAGAACACGAAATATCACAGAGCCCGGTTGTATCTTCGCCAGAAGGCTATTATTGGAATTCACAAGGCGTGCACCACTTAGATCCGTGGTGGACTGGCAGTGGATGGATTGGAGCCGTTGACGGACAAAGATATGGTGACGACTGGAGCATCGGCATATATGTCTCCGGAGAATCCCAGTAGCGCAGAGGGAAGGGAGCACTATCGCTCTGGAGATAACGTGCTCCCTTCCATATCTGAATCGGTAAGACGGCTCAATTTGTGGCGGCCTGTTGACAAGAGTGTTAAGCAGGAAATCAAGTAGAACCTTCCTAACTGACTACGCAACATGGCCAATTTTTCCAAATTAATCTTCAGGGATGCACGATAACATCCGATATTGATATTATATATAAAATATCATATGATATAAATAATATTACTCAAGGAGATTGTGTAGTGAGATTAAGCAAATGGGCTTTTATGATCGTCACTCTGTTTTTTTGCGGCCCCCTGCAAGCAACCATAATAAATTTTGATGAATTTACACTCCAGACTCCATCCGGGTGGATAGGCCCCGAACCAGTTGATATTACAGGCAGCGATTATGCGAACCTGACATGGGGTTCTTCTTCTGAAAATTCATGCAATGGTCAAGTATCTCATTGGTTGGTTACTGCCGACACCATGATGGTAAGCCCTCATTCTGGTCAAAATGTTGCAATGAATAACTATGGTGCCAACAATATGTGGTTTTCATTTTCAGCTCCTGTTGATTTCACAGGAGCATGGTTTGGCCAGTATTGGGCGGCAGCATGGTTACGACCAACTCAAATAAGGCTAAGGGACGACCTTGGACATGTTACAGATTGGATGGATATAGTATCTAATCCTCGTTTTCTTGAAGCAAATTTCTATGGAGCAACAACCATATGGATAGAACGACAAGGGCAGGAGGTGCCATTCCCCATGATGGGCGATGAAAGGTATTTCTTCATTGACGACATCTCTTACAATGAAATCAACCCAGTTCCTGAGCCAACGACATTGTTGCTCCTGGGAAGTGGCATTGCAGGTCTGGCAATATTCAGGAGGAAATACAAAGATTATAGGGGATAATTGAATTAAAATAGAATAATTATATCAGAATATTAAACCCGACCTTGCAATATTTAATTTATTATCTTTTCAAACAACATCTGTATCACCGTAAGAAACGGACCAATTATCAGGCAGCATGAAAATCTTATCCAGTATTTCATTTTCTAAAACCTTTCCAACTAGTACATAACCAGATAATGGCTGTATGTTGAATCCGCTTGCTGCGAATACATGATCAAAATATCCATTATCGCGACCATAGAATTCAATTTTCTGAACAGGAGATTGAATGTAATAGTTGATCAGATTCCTTAACAGTATGACTGTCTGCATTAAATCCTTTGTTCTATGGATGACTTCACATATGGAAACACTGTCAACAGTTTCTTTGCATACCGCCAATCCTTCAGCCACATCTTTATGATAGAGAACATGGAATGTGTATTTATTCGTGGGATGGTTTTCATATCTCCACTTCAGATACTTAATATCCTTCCACCCAGATAAGACTTCATAATTCAGATACTCATGAAGTAAGTCGATCAGGTCATCTGGTAGATGGTCACACACCATTATTTGATAATCATTTCGTTCTTTCAATAGGTTATAGAAACCACCTGTCCCTAATTTTATCCGCAGGGGCATTATAATATCACTTATGATCAAATTGGGTATATTGAATAGCCGCCTTAAGATAATGTCCGCTTCACGACCAACTATCTTTCTAAAACCCAGGCGATAATAATAATATTTCAGATTAGTTATTCTATACGTACCGACATTCCTCATGCCACCTGGATATGAATTCCTATTGGGGAACCCTACAAAAGCTTGCATTCCATCGCTGTGTGCGAAATCATAATTCTTTGCTGCAAGTTGTGAAAATAAATGTTTTTTTCTATAGTCTTCTCTAACTACAAGATCACATGTTTGACCTGCAACAATTTCTTTGCCCATAAAATTCAGATTAAACCTCATCGTACAGTATTGGCCGACTATTTCATTATTTATTTCTGCTATAGTAATCCATCCATGTCCTTGAGAGTTTGATCTGTATTTCCATTTCCAATATTCTACATCTCTCTCTTCTCCAAAGACAGATTTGAACAACTCAGTAAGCCTATGTTCATCATCTATTGTATAGTTCCTGATAACCAGCTTATTGTCTTTCACCTAAACCTCTGATAGTTTATTTAATGAAGAGAATACCAATCTATTATCATGTGCAAACATCAAAAAAGTCTCAATGTCGTTTAAAAATCTTTTGATATCACTCTTGGTCCTTACAAAAGGGCTCCTTCCCGGAAGCAGTGAAGTAGAATGAAAGGACATGTTTAAGAACTGATATCCATTTCGCATAGCTGCCTTAGCTAAAAGGACCATCTCTTTACCGCTACACATTTCAGGAGATAGCCATCGAAGGTTAAGTATTCTCAGCCTGTCAAGTATACCAATCATGTGGTATCGGGATAATCTACTCTTCATAATTCTTTCTCTTATTGACGCCCAAAATTTATAATTCTTCTGATAAAATCCTATTGTCACAGGTACTTCTAGCATGAGGCCATTGGGATCTTTTGTAAGAATAGCATTCGGGTTAAACTTATAACAATCTATGGGAGCATCTGAAAAATCAGGGCCGCCATATTCTTTCCAACTATAAAATGGTGTCACTGAAGTATCAACCTTATATCCTGACTCATAGATACATCGTGCAACGGTTTCATTCAAACCCCATCTGCCGGCCCTAAAGCATGTTGGAGTAAATCCCCAATGCTCTTCAAGTGCCTTATTCAATGTTTGAATCTTTTCTAAAACAAGATCATAGGGAAGGTTACAGAGCATGGAGTTATTTGTTGAGATCTCTTCTTTAAAGGGCGGTGTATTCCAGGGGTGGCAATGTGATCCTATACCGCACCTTCCATCTTTATAGATTTTCTGAATGATTTTTTGTGCTTTCTTATCAATTATAACAGGATAATCGATTAAGTATGTAGGTATTGCTCCATATCGATCAAATAATTCCTGAAGTTCTGGAATAATATAGACATTTTCTACTGAATAACCGCTGGAATAATATTCTCCCCATTGGTCTTCTTCTGTATCAATCGTGATATAAACAGCTAATGGCATATATGCTCACAATATTTATAGAAGTATATTGTAACTTGTTATAGCAGGTTAATGACATTGTCTACTTTTTTTATACTAGTAAACATCGATGGCCCTCATGCCTTGGGACTGACCAGCTAATTTGCACAAGCCGGGATGCATCTGAGACTCCATTTCTTCTCTTCATTTCCTGAAGCAAAAAGACTACAGAAGACTGGATCCGGGATTACAACACCGATCGTCCTCATCAGGAGCTCGGCTATCACTCCCCGGTCAGTTACAAGCAAAAATTAGCCGCTTGATTGGTATTGATTTCAGGAGTTCATTACACATCACCAGCATGCCTCGCCAGACGAGTTCTCGTCCTCGGAGAGCACTTCCTTGGCTTTTTTTAAAACGTCTATCTGCAGCACCAGCTCGCCGATCTTCTCCCGATGTGCCTTTATCTGCTCCTCGTACTCGGTATGCACCCGTTTGGGATTGTTCTTCAGACCTTGTCTCCCGAACTCCAGAAAGGTGTTTATCCACCCCTCAATCACACTCTGACGGAGATCATTCTCCCTGGCTGCATCTACGATCGTCTTGTGCCCCTTGATGATCTCGAGAACCAGATCAGCCTTCCTCTTCGATGTCCATCTCTCCATTGCCGGATGGCTCACTACATTGTTCTTTACCATGATGTCCTCCTACCGTGATTTTACCGCTTATCACTGGGACAGTCCATCAGGGGGTCACTATAGGGTCACTATAGAACTTATAATAACATTATTGTTATCACGATGGACAGTTTCGTCCCCCCTCCTGTGATTTTACCGCTTATCACTGGGACAGTCCATCAGGGGGTCACTATAATGTTGCAGGTATCAAAATAACAGAGGGGGGGAGGCAATATGCCTCCCCCCCTCTGTTATTGCTAATCTCTATTCTGCTTTAAATTATCTCTACACTTACACCATTGGGTACTACTGGGGGTGTGGTATCTGGGGATGTCCCTCCGCTGCCGTAAATGTCGGAGGGTATCGTGTTTCCTAGATATTGCCATATATATTTTGTCAGAGTCTGGTTGTCTGCGCAAAAACCTCTTGCAGACACGGCTCTCATATCACTACGGATCCTGTCCTCATATGGGAACGGCCATAGGTTTTCAGAAGTTACTGTATTCCACCCTGACTCTCCATAAAGAGTACCCGACACCCCTATCTTTTTCATAATCGTAGCGCCGATTTGCCCACCGTCTGAGCCTGCTGTACTCAATGCAGACCCACTCTCAATTCTTACCGGATATAGTAATCCATTGGTCTGAGGATCATATGTTTTACAACTTGTGCAAGCAGATTCAGCGCTCTCGATATTACAATAGGAACCAGTAGAGCTTACAAGGCTCCCACCAGATCTATTGAACAGTATGCTATTTGATACCGAAGAACCATAAACATTGTAATTACTATCTCCTAGAGTCAGATTGGAGCAACCATTGTTTGTACCTCTGACGACTGCAAAATTTGCTGTCGTCTGTTTGTAAGCAAGGCAATTTCCAAAATGATAGTCAATATTTGTGGTAGGATCTATATAGAACCCAATATTCAATCCGTTCAGTGCGATGCAGCCATCCCAATTGTTCTGAGCCATTGATCCATCATGCTCTGTTGCATAAAACATGGAGTACCAGTTTACATAACTTTGATCACAGTCAATGGCTATACAATTCTGAAAGTAAACGTATCTGGAGCTATAGGAATTAAACCCGGCTTCTGGGTCATTGGCTCCATCTCCAGTCCACCCAGGATCATGGCGGACAACGCAACGTCTTAAGATTACATTATATGATCTATAGATAAGGAAATTATAACGACCACCTGACCCATAACTATAACAATCTTCGAAAAGAATATCATGAGCATCACCATATGTTGTGCTGCCACAACCGACTGTGACTGTATTTCCGGATGTTTCACTTCCTCTAAATCCACATTTCAAGACTTTTACGTGATGCCCCAATACTCCTTTCCCTTGCGAGTAATTGAAATTCATTCCAGATATGGTTATATAAGAATTTGAAGCTGTCATCTGTAGTGATCCAAGCCTTGTTATAGTTACTCCACCTACCTCGGCTGCTTGTATGGTGGTGTAATTTCCAGAGGAACCGTTAGGTATATTTGCAATGGAATCACTTGTGTTTGTATATGTCCCATTTTTGATTATTAAGGTATCTCCCCCAGACATGAGGTTAATACCGCTTTGAATGTATTTTTTAGGACTTGAACTGGTGCCAGTTCCACCATCTGTTGTCGCATTACTATCGACATAGTAAGTAGCGCAATAAGCTGCGCTTGAAATACATAAGCATATTAACATAGCATGAAATATGATAGTTATCTTTTTAAGCCATGCGTTGTTCATAATGTCTTCCTTTCTCAATCTTGTGTGATAGATTTTTTGATCTTGTCACTGGCGAAGATTAAGCAAGTTATATGCCATTTATTATTGATTGCGAGTAGCTAAATCATTTTATATTAAGGTATTAATACTTTTTGATACTTTATTATTTATTATTATCCACCTTTGTTGCATTTATTTATTGCATCTACATATAATTTAAAATACTGTTCTGCAACTTTAGCCCAAGAATTATCGTCTACAGTTTGTCTTAGTCCCTGATCACTCCAATTCATTGATATTCCGAGATCTAATTTATTCGCAAGCTCATGATGATTTCCTGGGGTAAAAAGAAATCCATTCTCGCTATCTGCTATCATCTCTGGAATGCCTCCAACACGAGACGCTATAACAGGACGCCCCGAAGCGAGCGATTCAAGCACAACATTGGGGCACCCTTCACGTATACTGGGTAGACATAATAAATCAGAAGCACCATACCAATATGGAATTTCAGAATGCTCTCTGAATCCTTTAAAAATAAACTGATTGGTCAAGCCATTTTTCTTGATCTGAGTTTCATATTGTCCCCTTTCAGGTCCGTCACCAACAACAACAACTGAAAACTGTTCCCCACCATTTTGTTTTAAAATACTTATGCTGTTAATTAATGTATCAAAACCTTTTTCAGAACTAAGTCTACCAACAAACAAGATTATTTTCCCATCGCTGGGGATCGCCAACCGTTTCCGACATTCTTTTTTTTCGTAAAGCCTGAAGAGAGAGACGTCTACACCGTTGCGTATAACACTAACACTTCCTTGTGGAATGCTCCATTGTTCCATTTTTAAAGCCAATTCAGTGCTGACAGCAGTCACACCGTCACAACCCCTAACGGCTTTTTTTATCTGATTACCGATAATAAATTTGTTAGGATAATGATTCACATCACATCCAAGGGCTGTAAGAACAATAGGTATTCTTAATACCTTGCATGCCCACACTGCTGAGACTCCATCTGGATAAAGCCAATGAGCATTTACTAAATCAATACCGCATTGGTTCTTCAAAGACAGTAAACATCTTAATACCGCTGGAAAAACAAGAGAAGCATGAATATGTTCTGATATCTTTGGAATCATGAGATATTTTGGACTATATACTTGTATACCATCATAGAGATATTTAACCGGCACCTGAGCAAGTTTATACCATTGCTCGAATCTTTTTAAAGAATTCCATCTAGGAAAATATGGCAGTGGGCACACAACCTGAATATTACACAATTGACTTAATTGCTTTGCTATTTGTAAAGTGAATATCCCCCTTGTGTTGTCAACTTGTGTAGGAAATAGATTAGACAGAATAATTATGTTTCTTTTTTGTTCTTTCCTATTCTCAAACTTCATAATGAAGACCCTCGATGCTCATTAAATATTCGTTTAGTTATCAATATATTTTCTGTGCCATAATTCCAGTACTAATAATGCAAATATCCGTCTGCCGAAATCCTCTTTTCCAGTTCGATTAAATTCAAGTATCTTATTAATATAGTCCGGGTTAAAATAACCTCTCGATAGAGATCGAGAATCTAACAAAATGTCTTTTGTTTCATTATATATTGAATCTCGCAACCATGCCGAAACTGGCACAGGGAAACCCATTTTTTTTCTGCTGAGGATTTCTTTCGGCAGTACTTCCCGCGCAACCTTTTTTAGAATGTGTTTTCCACGGAATATATTTAATTTAAGTTGATCAGGAAGTGATACAGCAAATTCTACAAGTTTATGATCAAGAAAAGGAACTCTAAGTTCAACAGATGCAGCCATCGTCATTTTATCGGCTTTAATGAGTAAATCATCTGGTAGCCAGGTTTTCATATCCAAATACAGCATTTGCTGTAACCTTGTGGCCCCCTTCACAGAATCATAGAGAGCCTCGAAAATTCCCGCCAAGGGTGAATCCATATTTGCAGCAAAATCCTTTTGATATAAATCATCTTTTATTGAGGGAGTTACGTCACATGATATTGTTCTATAACGTTTGTCAAAAGGTTGATAAATCCAATCTACATACTTTTTCCTTTTTTCATCTGTGAAGAATAATCCAATACATCGGGAAACCACTTGGCGCGGCAATAAATTAGCAACAGGTCTTACTGCTTCTATCCAGGACATTATACGATAAAGAGGGTACCCTGCAAATATTTCATCCGCTCCCTCCCCTGATAAGAGAACAATGGCTTCGTTGCGAGCGCATTGTGAAAGCCTTAAGAGTGCAATGCCTGCACTTTCCACTATCGGCTCTTCAACATAACTAAGGAAATTATCTAACGAAAGAAAAAAATCTTCAGGATCTAGGATGAACTCAAAATGATCTGTTTTAAACTTGCTTGCAACAAGACTCGCATACCCCAATTCACTTTTGTCCGGTGCATTCCTATAACCCACTGAGAAGGTCTTTAGGGGTTCTTTCACTTGGTTGCTTGCATAAGCAACTACAGTACTGGAATCTAATCCACCACTCAGGAAAACTCCCAGAGGTACATCACTGATGAGATGGAGTTCCAGCACCTCATTTAGCAAGTCATTCAGCTTTAGCTGTGCTTCATCTATGGTCATCTCATTGCATCCAAATTCATTAATGTCCCAATATTGTTTTTCCTGAAATACTCCATCTTGAATGATACCTATGTGCCCAGGCAAGAGTTTCATTATTCCTTCAAAAGCTGTGAATTTGCCAGGAACATAGCCCATTGTAATAAAGCTATCTAGAACGTTCACATTTACAGAAGAAGAATAATATCCGCTTAGCAATATAGGCTTGATTTCAGAAGCAAATAGAAATTCACCCTTGCTTAAACAATAATACAAGGGCTTGATCCCGAGTCTGTCTCGAGCCAGAAACAACATTTTTTTTAAAGAATCATAAATTGCAATCGCAAACATCCCCCTAAAAATGTCTATGCATTCTAATCCAAATTCTTCATAGGCATGAACAATTACTTCAGTATCTGAGTTTGTTTTAAATATATGCCCTTTATTTATTAAGTTACTTCGTATTTCCCGATAATTATATATTTCGCCATTAAATACAGTCGCTACTGATTTATCCTCATTAAACATCGGTTGGTGGCCGCTATTGAGATCTATGATGCTCAACCTACGATGACCTAAGCCTGCTGAATCTTTAATAAACAAACCTCTATCATCAGGTCCTCTATGGGACATAGCATCTGTCATTCTGGCAAGAACGTCACTTTGCACATCATTTCCTTTTATATTGACTATTCCACAAATTCCACACATAGATTGTTAAGACTCCTCTATGAATTTATTCAGTTATTGTGACTATATTATCTAATATTCAAATAAATATCTGAATATTCTTGCACCATTTTATCAACAGAAAATTTATTCTGAACATAATCGAGAGCAAATGTTCTCAGCTGAACCGCTTCGGAAGGATTCAAGAGCAATTCAATTATTGCTTCAGCAATTGATTCCGGCTCATGGCCATGAATCATCTTACCAGCGAGCCCATCAGCAAGAGCCTCAGGGATACCACCCACTGAAGATGCAGCGATCGGAACACCTGAGGACATGGCTTCTAGTACTGAAATGGGGAATCCTTCGCTTATTGAACAAAGAACAAAGACGTCAAGAATCCTAAGGAGTTCAGATACATCATTGCGCGTACCAAGAAAAAGCACAGCTCTCTCAAGACCTAATTCACGGACAAGATTCTGAAGGCTTTCCCTTGTGACACCATCTCCAATGATAAGAAGGCGGCATTTCTCTATTCTTGAACAGATTATTTTCATTGCGTGAAGTAAAGCGGCATGATTCTTCACGGGTGTTAACCTTGCAACGATTCCAATAATTTTTTCTTCTGAAGAAAATCCCAACTCCCTCTTCTTATTCTGGATATCTATATTCCTAGAAAACAGACCATTGTCTACACCATTATAAATGACATTAATATTCTCCTTCTTAACAGATTGCTTTTTAGACATAAGCTCTTTAACATAATTGGATGGGGCTACAATGCTATCGGTATAGAGTTCGCAGATTTTAGATCCCAGTAAGTACAACTTTGTTGGATTCTCCCAGACAGAGTGCTCTGTATAAACAATCCTGGCTCCTGTAAGCCTAGCAGGAATAGTGGAATAAAGCCACATATACCCATTATGAGAATGAATAATATTAGGCTTCTGTTCCTTGAATAGTTTATATAGTCTAACAGGTAATGTAATGTCTTTCCCACTGCTTTGGACAACATTAAATATTTGGATACCAGAAGTCTCGAAATCTTCTCTTAAACTACCACCATCCTGAAAAGAGCAGATCATTGGTTTAAATAAATCTGGATTCAACCCATTAGATAAATCATAGATCATCTTTTCAGCACCGCCATGGTCTAACGAAAAAGTAACATACATGATTTTAATTTTATCATTTTTAATATTTTTCATTGGTCTCCAGAATAATCTTAACCTATATTTTATCAGGCAATGTGATTTAAGGAACCAAAACAAAATCCATTCTTCAATAACCTTCTAATAATATGTGACAACATCTTCGATGTTATTTCTGTGTCATCATGAAAAAGCAAAATATCCCCAGATTTAACTTTTTCCAATCCTTGCATAAGATCAGAATCGTTTTTTAGAAACGAATCTCGACTATCAAATGACCACATAATAATTTTTTGTGATTTCTGGAGCGCATAAAAGAGAATTGGAAAAGTTATCTTACCAAATGGAGGTCTAATATATTTTGGAATAATATTAAAAGATTCTCTGAGAAGAATATCATTCTTTCTCAGATCCGAGAGACCTTTATTAAATTCTAAGTGTGATGTAAGGATATGCCCAAAAGTATGATTACCAACTTCGTGACCTGACTGCAGTATCCTTTTAACAAGTTCAGGGTTTTTTGTGATGGCATATCCAGATAAAAAGAACGTTGCAGGTATTCCATATAGCTTTAATATATTTAGTATATTTTCTGTATACTCAAAATGTGGTCCATCATCAAACGTTATATAAATCATATTTGAAGAACGCGCACCATTTCTTACAATAAGCGATCTCGGCTCTATGGAAAATACGATTTTTTTTATGAAAGGTCGTAAGATCATATTAACATGAGCTCATGACAACCATTAGTGGTTTGTTTCTAATCAGTGATAAAACAACTTGGAAAAATCAATTCTCTTGGCCAATAGCATCTTGTTGATGTAATTTATTTGGTTCTATCAGAATAAATTTATGAGTACCTATCCAAGAATAGAAAGACAAATACTTTCATAATAACGATAAAAGCTACACATAAAATAATAATGTTTCGAATGTCTTCTTTTGTAGTCTCTGCTCTGTTTGGACTACATCTACCTACACTCGAGCACAACGCTAATAACATATAAAACGTTTCATATTCTAACGTTACAAACATAGAGCTGATAATATAGCCAATCACACTGATAAAAAGAGCTGTTGTAAATAATTTATTACGCACGTCATTCGCTATACTTATATATTGAGTTAGATTTTTTAAATTCATATATGCCAATGCAACCCAAAAGAAGAAACCGGGCAATCCGGTCTCTCCCATTATCTCAATAGCCGAATTATGAGCTATTAATTTACTGGTATATTCATGAAATTTTCCTTTGCCTATTCCGAATATAGGATTTTGTTGCACCATTTCAAGACCTTCAGCCCACATATCAACTCTATTATAACCAGACTTTTGTGAATCATGCATGGTTGTTAAATAGGAGGGAGCTCCTAAGAAAACAACAACTACCAGAAAAAGACCAAAAGCTAACTGTATTTTTGATGCCTTAATATTCTTACCATAGTGCATAATAATAATTGCAAGAGATGTGAGGAATCCACCCCTCGAACTATTAAAATATATTGCAACACCCATCAAGATGACTAAACATAAATTAAGAACCCGAAGGAAGTAACTATAATATTGTGATGTTCTTTGTAATATGAATGGGAGAGATATTGTGAAGATAACACAAAAAACTCCTGGACCATCGAATATTCCAACCCATTTTGTTCGTCCTGATCCACCAGATTCTATAACAGATGGATCTATCCAGCCAAGTGATTGTCCAGCCCATCCAACGCCACTGAGCTTATGTTGTATGCTCTCTACTCCGAGAATAGTCGCTAAAACCAGAAAAAAAAGAATTGCAGATTGTAATTGTGATATATCATCTATTGTTAGGATGATTAGAAAATACAACCATGTTATTTTGAGATAGAAAACAAGCACCGGGCCAGTTAAAGGGATAGCAGCTGTCACACTTCCATTAATAATCGCTGATATTATTAACCATAGAATCCATCCAATTAAATATTTGTCTGCCTGCATTAGACTGAATGGTTTTGTTCTAGCCCTTAGAGCAACGTAAATTGTCCATGAAGGGAATAAAATAAAATCTGTAGGAAATCCCTTAACGAACGGAACCCATTCTTGAGGTGCAATAATTAGTAAAAACATATATATATATATGAATATCATCTGATTATCTTTTTATGCAATTAGGACAGAGATGATTTTGAACAAGCTTTCAGTACAGAGTCAATGATCACGCTAGCGTTATTATCCCATGTATGTTCTTTTAAGGTTATCTCTCGTGCTCTATCTCCAATGTTTTTCATGGCCTTATAATTAATAATAATATCGGAGATAGTTTTCGCCATCATATCAGAATCTAATGGTGGGAACATGAAACCATTAGTGCCATGTACAATTACATCCTGAATCGGCATCAAGGAGGGGGCTACAATAATTTTTCCCAAAGCCATCATTTCGAACAGAACAACAGGAGATCCAAAATCATTTGAATGAGGGAGCACACCAATATCTATCGCATCTAGATAATCAATTATTTCTTTTCTATTTACAGCTCCAGTAAAAATAACTCTATCATCAATACCCAATTGTTTACTCATTTCTTTCAGTTCAGACAATCTTAATCCTTCACCAATAATAATTGTTGAGACATTGGTATATCCCAAATCTATTATTTTTTTTTGCGCTAATAATAATAGATCAAGCCTATCCCACCAATCAAACCACCCTGCGAAACCCAAAACGATTCTGTCTTCAAGACAAAATTTTCTTCTTATCTCATCTCTATTCGATTTATTATTAAATCTGGAGGGATCAACAGCATTAGGAGTCACTATAACTGGGCAAGTTGTGCAGCTATTAATTTTACTCTTCAATAAAGATGATACTGCAAATATCACTTTAGATTTTTCAAAAACATATTTTTCTATAGATGTTGCTATAACCCGGAGAATTAGTGGTCGAGCACGTCTAATGCCTACTACCTCATTAACCTCCACGACTAAGGGTATTTTGTAATGTCTTGCAATAAAGGCTCCAGCAAAAAGAAAATATGCATTTCTCTCATAAATTATATCAACACGTTTTTGCTTAACAATCTTCTTAATTCGAATTATTGCATAGATATTATATAATATCTCTAATACCTCAAACAATATCTCAGGAGCATATTTACTAATACTCTTCCATAATGTTTTAATGCCTTTTGTTTCTTCTGAGGCTTTGTCTAATGGCTTCTCTCCATATTCTTTCATTGGATCTATACCAGGGGGAGATACCACTGTAACTTGATGACCCTTATTTTCGTAAGCCTTTACAATACTTGATATGTGAAGCCCTTCTGCGCCTCTCCCCATTGTCCTGTGATGATAGAGAATATGCATTCTAACTACTTCCTTGTTGTTTTTATGTATTCGTAGACAAAGGATATTTCATCTTTAGTAAAGAACATACATAAATAGAGAAGTGCGGGATACGCTAGCAGTAATAACACTTTGATGAACAGCGATATCATGATCGGAGCATTTATTGCTAATAACGATATTAGATAGATGGTTATTGCAATTCCAATAGCAACAATAACTTTCTGATATTCATAATCCACTTTAAATAATCTTTGTGAAAAAGTATTTATTACCAAATTATTAATACTCGATTGGACTATTAAAGTTAAGCACGCACCATATATACCAAGGTATCGGATTAATATAAAAAATAATGTTACTTCTATCACTCCAGAGAACACGTTTGCATAGAACAATTTAATTGTCTGCTTCTGGTACAGAATTCCAGTCTGAAAAACATAATTACAACTGCCAATAATGTAAGACAAGACTATTAATGGGATGTAGTTGCTAACTCCAAAATATTGTTCGGTGGTTAACAAACGAACAATATCTACTGATGCCAAAGCAATTGCAAGTCCTCCCCATGCAACCACAAACACCAGGTAATTAAGTGTCTTCATCTGGATTTCTCTAGCATTGTCTTGTTTCATGACTGAAAATCTAAACGCACCAAAACTTCTTTGGAAAGGCTCAATAATAATCTCCTGTATCAATGTAGCGAATTTTATTGCCAACCCATAAATTCCAACCGCATCCATTGACAAGAAAGACTTAATAATAAACCTGTCGGCATTACTTACAACAGCGGAAAAAATGCCGTTGAAAAGAAATGGATAGCTGTAAAGATACATTTGCTTAATTTTTCTGAAATGAAATCGTAGCCCGCATTCTTTCACAATCAGCACAGCACTGATAAGCAATCCTACAAAAACACTTAACAGATTTCCAATAAGAACACCGGTAACACCCAACTTCAAAAAAGCAACTGTATAAATATTACACCCAACTTGTACAAACAACTGCATGAGGCATAGAATTACATAAAAAAGAGAGTATTCTTTAGCCCTCATATATGAAAGACCTATTTGACGAGCCATTTCAAATACAATAATTGCAAAGGATATATTAAGAGCAAGGACGAGATCAGTAGAGTCGAAAAGCAACTTTGATAAAAATGTGCTGAAGCATGACAGCACCAATACAGATAAAGCAGTAACAACTATTGATGTTATAAGCGATGTTGAAATTACAGCCAATCTATCTGTTTCATCTTCATATTCAAAGTAAAATCTAAGTGTTGCATGGGCCAAACCAACACTTACGAAGCTGGAGATTATTTGCGATGTCGAATTCATTATTTCCAGAGTTCCATATTCCGCAACACTTAGATATCTCGTGTAGAGGGGAAGAAGTATAAATGCTCCAGCCCTCATCGAAACATTCCCGATTGAATAAATTGATGTGTGCTTAAATAGTCTCTGTAAATCTCCAGCCATTATAAACCTACTTACCGTTCAGTATTGCTTCGCATGAAGGAATTAGATATCTCTGGATAACTTGATTATGCCATTGGGGTGATTGTTTAATCTCTACATTGTAGAAGTGGTCATTTAAATATTTTACCAATGCTATAAATGCTGTCATGGATATTATGTTATGCGATAATTGTAAATATTCTCCAAATCTTATTATTTTAGGATCCTTTATTGGCTCATTGATCAACTCATGTAGATAATGTACTGGATTCATTTTTTTATATATATTTTCTTGCAAATGTTGAAACGTAATAAAATCGACCATCGGTAGCCCAGGAATTTTAGCTAGATCCCAGTCTATTATCCCAGTTATTTTACTATTATGATCACAAATAATATTAGAATACTTAAAGTCTCCATGTTGAATAAATAATGGCAATTGATTATATAAGAATTCTTCTCTAATTTTCGCAGCTACATCTAGAAATTTATTTTTATTATCATTCATCAAAAAAGGAATGATTACCCTAATCTCTTCGTCTATCAGTATTGAGCACGAATGCGGATCAATATTCCCTACTCTCATTGCATTCGACTTCAAGAACATCTCTACTTCTTCAGATATGATTTGTTTTCGGCTTATGTTTGGCGGGTGTAAATCCAAAGACAGACCATTAATTTTTGTTTCGGCGAAATAATACTGCCCCTGATAAAAGCCTTTTTTCAGAGGCTTAGGGACTACTACTGGCAATTCACATTTTTTAAGAGTCGACAACACATCAAAATTATTGCTACATCGCAGCCGACCTATATCTGTTTGCGGCAACCTAACAATAATTTGCCCAAAATCCGCAACCACACTTTCAGCACTACCTAATCTAATAAGATTTGGTTGAGTTAAGTCAGACCCGATATCTCTTCTTAATTCTGACATTATTGATTCAAGTAGAGTTGGAAATCTATATTTATTACTTACACCTGACTTGTTCATATAAATTGCGCTATAATTATCTCTCAAATACCTAATTTTTATATTTGATTTCAAATCAGCAAGTTGTTTTAAAAAGCTACTATTGTCTACTTGCCTAACAAGATATATTTTTTTAACATTAGGAAAGTATTCAATGTTTTTTATCTTGGATAAGCCTGACTTGGCATTTTTCTTTAGTATGTCTTTAAGCTTTATTCTAAAAATTCTTTCTATAAAACTACCTACTTGAACCTTTCCAAAATTCATGTAGAATTCACCCAGGATATCTAGTGACCGAACTATCTCATGAAAATCTAAGCTTTCCCGTCTATCTCCAGAAGAGTATTCAGTAATATTTAATTTGTGAAAGCAAATATTATTAAAACAAAGATTACTAAAAGGTAACTCATGCATCCTTCCGACTACTAAATAAATATTATGCACTCCCTTTTTATTAATGCGTTCTTTAATTACTATAGCCTGATTATAATTTCTGCAGTAACAGATAACTTTTCTTACATGAGGTGCCAAAGATAAGGCTGTACCCCCTTGGGATGTATCATTTACCAAAACATTCGCATTTTGTTGGAAAGACATAAAAAATTTAAATAGACCATTCCTTACAGGATCTTTCTCGCCAACTATGCTCCCTAAATCGTTTATATTTAGAGCTTCTTCATTTTTCCGATGATCATAGATCATAGGCTTCCATCCTATTACGTAACTTTTCCAAATGATGATTGAAAGAGAGTATAGAAACCTTTTTCGGATCAGCTTCGTGGGATTCATGGTCATGAGTTGCCGATAGTTTTTTGATTAAATACAATATATTTTTTTGTATCTTATCCTTCTCGTCTTTTGACATACAGATTACATGATTAAATTCTCTGACTAGGCCATGTGTCGCCCCTCCTACATCCACAAAAGCAAGAATAGGAGTGCCCGACATGAGATATTCATACGTTTTTGCCGGGATTTGAATTGGTTGATTTTCAGCAAAGAGTACTAAAACATCAACTCCCTTCATGATAGTCAAGGCTTCTTCGAAAGATACTTGATCATGTTCAAATATTATATCATCTAACCCATAATCACTTATCATGTTTTTCAGTGACTTATTACCCCATAATCCTGACTTACCCCAGAAATGAATTTCAATATCTTCTTTCGATATGGATTTATTGGTTATCAACTCTTTAACCGACTGGATCAATGGTTCAGGATTTCTATGCTCATAATCCAAATCCCCCAAATGACCGAAAACCACTTTCTCATGTGCATAGATCTTGGGATTCACATTATCAAACAGATTTAATTCGACCCCATTTGGTAATACAAGTGCCTTATGACTGAAATCATACCCAGCTATAGAAATAAATAAATCCAACATTGCTTTAGTTGTAACTGTGATTGTGTCTGCTTTCTCAATAACTTTTTTGAATAGTCTTCGATTGGCGATGGCGAGAAACTCTCTAGAAATGCTGTCATATACCCATGGATCCCTAAAATCTGCTATCCAGTGTAGGCCATTGAATTTTTTCTTCAGTAAGAATCCAACAAGATGGCAACTGTGAGGTGGAGATGATGTTACAATAAATCGAAATTGATTCCTCTTAAGGAGTGCATTTCCAGCATGAAAGGCAGATAGTATCCACAGGTTTTTGCTGTCAGGGAAGGCCATGAGTTCTTTAGGTAATTTCAAACAATTATAAATTAACCTACCGGTAAGATAAAAAATATTATCACGATTCTCATGTATTGAATCCATTGATTCTTGAGGGTTTATCGATCTAGGCAAAGATCCTCTGAAAGGGTTATTAATTGTTCTAGTGAAAATAACATTATCCTTGCTGTTTGAATCATCTAGACATATTTTTGTTTCTTTATGTATTCTGTTGGGGGCTTCTGCAATGACAGTTGTAACATACCCCTTATCAGAAAAATATTTATTCATCTTCCATATCCTCTTTCCACCAACCGCTTGATTAGGTGGATAGAAATATGAGATCATAAGCAAAGATTTTTCCAGATCATCATTTGTTAATGTTATAGATGGTGTTAATAACATGTATGTATCCTCAATTATAAGTAAATCCTTAAATCATATCTCTGGCCATCATCACAGCGTCATTGTTTATATAGATTGAATTCAAATTGCTGTAGGTTGAGATGGCTTGCCTTAAACAACCCTCATCCTATACCAGAAGAGTTTTGTGATAAACGCCAATAAAGTACTTCTCATGTTGGTATCTCAATAGTTGCTATCAATTTGTTTTTTCAGAAAATCTTTTGTGTTGGATAACATCTGGTGTGATGAAAACTTATTCATGATAGTTTCCTTACCCATCTTCCCCATTAGTTGCCTCAAAGTAAAATCTGTGGTTAAGGTTTCAATAGCGTTGGCAAGTTCTTTAACATTTTCAGGATTCACAAGGTATCCTTCTTTCCCATGAGTTATAACTTCAGGAATTCCTCCTACACGAGAAGCTACAATAGGAAGACCAGCAGCCATCGCTTCTAGTAAACTATAAGGAAGGGCTTCGGATAAAGAAGGCATGGTAAAAATATCCGCTCCAGCTAGAAGCGCCGGGACATCTTCCCGATAACCCAAAAGCTTAATATAATTTTTCATGCCGAAATCATTTATCTTCCGTTCGAGTTCAAGTTTTAAGTTGCCTTGTCCAGCAATGAAACATTTAACAGGAATATTCCTTTGCTTAAGTATTGATATTGCTTCGATTAAGTAAATATGCCCTTTTTCTTCAGATAAATTACCTGTTGCTAGTATACTAAATTCATTGTCATCGACATTAAGCACATCCCGAGTTGATTTTCTTAAGACTTCGATATTGGAAAACTGACTTGGATCAATTCCATTATATATTGTACTACAGTTTTCTTTTGGTATGTTGTATAAATGAATATATGCTTCACGTGTACCAGTATTGACAAATAATATCTTGTGCAGAAGGTTAAGACTGATACCTCTAATTAATCTCTTTTTTAGTGAATATCGACTTGGGACAGGCAACGGGAATCCTGGTTTTTTATAAAATAAGGGTAAGCTGTCTTTCGATTCAGCCCAGTGAACAATCATTATCCGTTTTCTTATATTGGTTAACCATGATGCCCATACAGGAGCTAATAGATCATCTGAGGATCCGTTGAAAATTACTAAATCGGGCATTATTTGTCTATATAATCTTATGCCTTCTTTTATAGATGAGTGGAATGGTAAATAGCGCCAATCATACTGCCATTGGTTAACATGGCCTATCTTATCTATCTCAATAAAGACGCGATTACCATCTCCAGGATGAAATGCATAATGAAGTTCACACCCTTCACTTAATAAGATTGTTGATATTTGTTTGAGATATAATTGAGCTCCCGCAATGTTCTGATGACCTTTACAAACAATTAGAACTCTAGTTTTTTTTGATGAGCAATGATTCATCCTAATAATTCACTCCAATATTTTTATAACACCTAATAATGACTATTCTCCTGCAGAGTCGGGGGGGGGTTACTTAAATGGAATTAACACTAAGGGTATCATCGCGTGAATTGCATAAGCCACTGTGAAATGTCTTCCTTCATCTTGGCCTGGTGATCATCACCCGAGAAAATATGATTTGCCTTTTCAACTTCAATATAATTAATAAAAGGACTGTTTTCATTACTATCGATGTATCTGTCTTTAAAATATTTTTTTAACTCCCACGTAGCAGAATCAATCTCTGCAAAATATAATAGAATAGGTCTTCTGCTTCTCATATACTTTTCAAATGATCTAACAAAGCTCCAATTGAAATTCTTTGGTAATTCAGTCTGTTGAGGACCAATCTTCTTTCTATATGCCCCACTATACTTATGCTTTAAATAATTCACTATAGATGTAAGTATTGTTTTGTACTCCCCTTTCCCTGTTAAGAATCTTATCCATGGATTTATTCTGAAAATATTTGATCTATATCTTAGTATGTTACTCTTAATTTCCCATGGGTCCTTTCCCTCTAAGTATTCTTTTGACGACAGTGTTATCGGCCCACCAATGTCTACGACACCGGCAATATCCTTTTTCTTCGCAGCAGAGTGCACTGCTGTCAAACCTCCACCACAAAAACCAAGATATATTATCTTATCTTTACTGAAGATACTTGCCAGAAAATCTGCAGCACTCTCAGCATTGGGAACGAAAAGCCCTGTTTCAATATCTGAAAATATCTTTACAATACTTTCTTCATCGATGTCCCCTTCACTGTTCCCAATACCACTATCATCATACCGCAAGACATTAAAACCTTCTTCAGCCAAATAACGGGAAATTTTAACTTGTAATCTATGCCAACCAACCATATCATTAATACCAGTGTTCAAGCATACCAAAGAGACATGCTTGTATTTATCAATGTTGCCATAGTGAAGAATACCACGAAGAATACAGCCGGTTGGAGATTTTATTTCAACACACTCTTCTTTATTCATTTCATTGGCCTTCCAAGTAATAAAGCAGGGAGGTGTTCAACTGGATTTCTCGTTTCATAATTATCCCTTTTCCACATCATACTCCGACCTGTTTATCGAAGTATCTGACACACAACATGATATTTGCTGCCATCATGTAATCCATTATATGACTATTTCTTTTTCATCTAAAATACTCAAACCTCTATTTAACAACCTGACTCATCTTCCTGTTATGTTTTTACCTTTGCATATGTAAATAATCATCGATAGATCCCTGATGCCGACAATCATTTTAAATATTTTTCGAATCAATCAATAAGCTTATAATGGTGTCAAATAATATTGGTGGCCTTGGTACATTCTTTTGCCAAGACGACCACTCGAATTCTTTGTCGACAATTAAATATTTCCCTTTGCCATTTTTTCTTGCTTGTTCCGAATAATCCTTACTTTTATTTGCCTTGTCGATAAGGGATATGAATGTGACATCCCCATCGAACTGCGGGTTGACTTCTAATAGACTATTCTTTTCAAAAGATACCCATAATTCTTTTCCTATTAGATATCCGTCAACATTAACAGGCATACCATTCTTTATCTCATGAATCAGGTCCTCCCTGGTTTTTACAATCCTACGATTCATTATCATTTGAGTACTTAGATTTGACCTTAGCTCTGATGTAAGGTAATTTATCAAGTCAGGTATCGGTTCAATAAGGATCATCTTATGGATATTGCGGATTCTTTTCTCAACCTCTATCGCAACATTTGCACCCATCCTAAGTCCAATCAAAGCAAACTTACTGATTTTATATTGATTTCTTATATAGTTATATATAGTTACAATATTTTCAGCCATCTCATCAAAATTTAAATCTAAGGCATCTCCTCCACTGTTACCTTCTCCAAAGTAATCACATGTGATTATATTAAATCCATGTGCACATAATAACCGGGATAGGTTTGTATACAGTCTCTGAACCCGGAGACGTTCTCCCCACAACGGCTTACACAGAATAATCCCATACCCATCATGTTCGGCTGTTTCAGATACATTTTCGACGCAAAATAGTTTCCTAGAACTATCGTTTACAAAAAAATGCCTCTCAAACATATCAGTCCTTTTTTCATTTCGTATAATGTGTTGCGATATATTTATATGCTTTTAATTTGTAGTTAATATTTTGTCTCTATTCATTTCCAAGATCAATGTGCTCTGCTTACATTTTACTTTATGAAGGATATTCCATGCGAAACATACTCGAGAATCTCATTCTTTCTTTCTTCATTAATATTATCAATATGATATTCTCTCGAAAAGACCTTCTTGCCTAAACCTAATCTTTCTATCTTCTGCAAGTACTCCTCGATTGAACATAGCACTGAGGCAGGGTTGCCTGCGGCAACAGAATTGGGCGGGATATCCTTTGTAACAACCGAACCCGCCCCCACTATCGATTTAGGCCCTATTGATACATTGGGCAAAATAATGCTTGAATCGCCTATGAAACAACTATCTCGAATAGTTATTTTCCCAATCTTTGTATAACCTACTAAATGTTTTATGCTCGCATCATGCGCTATAAAACGAACATTTGGACATATTACGCAGTTGTCGCCTATCTCAACAAGAAAGCAGTGGGATGGATCAATGAAAAAAGTATCTACAAAACCTACATTGGTGCCTAATTTTAACCCCTTTCTTTGCAAATCTTCCAGATACAGCTTTTTCTTTGCATTGAGCAATCTATAATATATTTTTTTAATGTAGTTATATGATTTTATCATCTTATTTTTTTGTTACTTGTTTAGTCAATACGCCCATGGACATGCTTTAATCCATTACTGTTTTCCTTCTCCAGAATCACTAAGGAAGATCTGCCCACTCCTTTCAACTTTTAAAGTACGCTCCCGCGCGAATAACCGAAGATTTAAAGCAAAACAATGCGTGTAGATGGTTTGAATAATGGGGGGAAAAAGCAAACTGTCCATTCTTAAATAGTACTGAGGATAGATATGTTTGTAAGTCGTGCCATCTATACTTTATGGTTCGCAAACACATCATTTGGCATCAGGAAACTCCAGATGACAATGGTATCAAAACTATATTTTACAGTCAATCCCATATATTATCTTGAAGCTTTTTTCCAAATGTTAACATTGCCTAGACCCTTTATATAAGCAATCAATCCATACAAAGCAGCAATATTCATGTTGCAATAGTATAGAGGAAGATACAAGATGCTTATAATCCTTTTTGATTTCATTTTAATTATATAACCCAAACCTGCCATTGAATAGAAAATGATCTGGGCAAGTAACAGATATTTATAAAATTTACGCTTTAAAAATAAATTACTGATGAATAAAGTCATGAGCATGATTGGCATTATCCATCTTAAAACCTTGTGTGATAGGAACTGGTATGAAAAAAAGGTCTTAGGCGGGAAAAGCATGTCTGCATATTCAGCCAATGTCTGGTATCCACCACATACCATACGAACTTTTACATTATAATCATCCTTAAGTACGATTGAGGCTTCTTCGAAAGAAACCGCTTCAGGTTCATACACTACCCTGTAGCCTTGATTAATTATATTGAATGTTATTGCTGTATCATCATTGATGATAGTTTCAGGAATATCAGAATAACATTTCTTCCGAATAGCAAATATTTCTCCATCGCCTGTTGTAATAGACCCTATCAAACTCTGTTTCATTTTTATTTGTGATTCAAAATCCCAAAACATTTTATCCCCCCGACTTGATTCCCGAGCAGGATTCTGTAAGATGGATTTCCTTCCTGTAACACCACCTACATCTGGTTCGTGAAAATTCCGAACAAGCATTTTAACTGCATTCTTGTCGTACATGGAATTTGCATCCGAAAAGATGACTATCTCTCCTGATGCCTTATGTATTGCTCTGTTCAATGCGGCAGTCTTACCTCGCCGAGGTGGATCAAACAGGCTTATCACTCCATCTTTCTTATATTGTTCAACGATAGCAGGTGTACTGTCAGTAGAACCATCTGATACAATAATTATCTCAAGTAAATCTTTTGGATAATCAAGTTCGAAACAATTCTTTATTTTCTCTTCAATCACCTTGTCTTCATTATAAGCAGCTATTATCAAAGACACATGTGGAAATATCTGTTCCTTTCGAATTTGATTTTTGCACATCCGCGCAAGCAGAAATACTATAATAGGAAATATAATATAGTGATATATTATGAGCAATAATGACATCCAGAATGTTATGAGAATTAGCATATATCCTCTCCAAGATTAATTTTTAATACTGAATGTTTAGGGCTAATTCAAAATCAAACAGTTCCACAAGATCAGCATCAGGCTGGTTCTCGATTCCTTTCACCACATTATACATTTGTCGTGGCGATACATAGTATAGTAATAAATTTGCATCCTTACATACTTTATTTAATCTTGAAAACAGAGCACCAAGCGCACCCTGTTGAAAATAGAAATCCATAATATTTTCCTGCGCCCCATGTGTATAAAGTTTGATGAAAATTATATCGGGTCTATCCTGTACATGAATAAACTGATTTACCCATAGTTTTATCCTCTCACTCGATATTGGAATATCATCTGAGAGGCAACCATTCTCAATACGTGGTAAAATTCCCCATTTCCTCCATGATAGATTGAAACACAAAGGTCCCTGTATACATAAAAGTCCATTTTCATTTGGGGAACCTGCCACTGCAGGGAATCCCATGTCATGTGATTTTGGTTTAGTTGGATCATCTATGGCGTAATAGATGCTGTTAACCATCCTTGTCTGGGTATCGCTTGGAGCTGAAGGCATCGTAAAGTCCGCATAGCATCCAGTCTGTTGCAAAACAGATATTTCGTCATTTACTCCACAGCCTCTCCCATCTGGCCTTGAATTATCTAGTGCCCAATTGCCATGAATGAATCCATACTTTATTTCTGAAGTAATCTTACTCCTGCTCAAGAGACCGTGTTGTTTATGTAGTTTCTCTTTATACTGCAATAATGTATCTCTCAAATTGTTGCTTGTATCATTGTCATGATGAAGGTGAACCTCAATTTCACCCATTCTCTTCTTGCAAATTTCTCCCAGCATTTCCATTAAACCATAATCATATTCTTCTATGGGGTAGAAAAAACAGTATTGGGGATGATTCTCACGAATATCTCTGTGCTTAGAGGCGATAACGGGATAATTATTCAACCACCTCTCCACCCTTTTTTGTGCAGTGGGGTTATCAGCGCTATTCCAGAATGGTTCATAATGGTCGCAAATACTGAAAAGTATGCTGATTGGCCTTGATTGATCTCGTTTGGCCATCTTTTTAATGCGAAAATAACGTCTTAAATATTCAATCAGCCATATATCGATATTTTTAATTATATCAATTGCCATGGCTATTCTTTATTAATGTGTTATCCAAGCTATTCAATAATAAGCTGGTTCAACTTAAACCTTGTTAGCCTACTATTTTCCGGTATCGGGTTATGTTATTTTATGAATGAATCACCATGATATTATATTCAATATACACATCACATTCTTGGCACAATAATGGCCAAACACCTACCTATATTTATAATCATTCTTTTGCAAATCGTCATGTTAGAGAAATTCATACAATGAGATGTAACAGGATCCACCTTCACAATGAAAATTCGCAGATACTGCAAGATTGATCGTGTTAATTACAACTCCAGGCTTCTTTACACATCAGGAACTAAGACGCTTAATAGCTTTATTCAAAAAAGCGACAAATTCAACAGCTGCCTTGGCATTTCCATCTGAACTCGGGTGGCTGTCAGTTCCATCACCGGTTGGATAGATAGACCAATTTGATCTTCCATTACCTGTAAGCACATCATAATAATCAAACACCACTACATTTTTTAGCTGATAATCCTTGAGCCAACCTCTTTCAATATCTTTAAGCCAATTGTTAAAGACGCGCGCGCGTGAACCTACCTTATCTACAGTATCAGGTCTGGCAAAAACCTTTTTAATGAATTCCATAATTCTATCTTTCTTATAAAGAACAGGTCTTGCCAAAGGGGGTACAGTATAGGCCACAAACAAAGTATCTGGGTGATTCTTAAAATATAACAACAGGGATTTATATGATGCCTTCATATTCGCCAGGGTCTTCTCACAGGAATCTGGATCTCCCGGTTCCTTCCCGTCTGCTTTTATCCAGTTATTAGGGAAACATGACTTGAAAATGATGACCTTGTTCTTTGTGCCATCAGTGAAAAACGTATCTTGACCTCCACAGGTGAGAATTTGATCCATATGCCCCCTGAACTTGGCATTCCAATGACATATATCTGTGCTGTCACCAAGGATAGATCCATATGAAGCCTCATGTACCTTGTAGTTGTTCTGCTCTAGAAGCTTTCTCAGTCCCCCACCATTTGGGTGAGTCATATAGATACTTCCTTGCCCCACATCAGGGCCTTTACTTGCGAGAAGCTGACCACCTGTGGAATGATGGATAAATAGCAGGTGCACACCATTCGAAGGCTTTTGGGCAGTATAACCGGATAGATCCACTGACTTAACAGACATATTAGGCTCCATAAAACGATGTTTGTTCTCGCTCTCGCAAGAGAAAAGTAAAACTGTCATTAATATTATAATAAGACATACCATTCTATGACTCATGCTATATCTCCTCTTCAACTTTGTTTTTTTCAATCGATTGCTTCCTTATTATTGATATGTTAGCGGTTTTGTTAAGTATATTTATGTTAATCATCTTATTCATATTGTTAAAATATATTAAAGATCTTTTTTATTGATCCGACTACCCTCTCTGCCGTATGTCCGTCCCAAAGATCAATTGAATTTGTCTTTTTTACTGAACCAGTTAAAACACCTCTTACCTTTTCCTCTACATCACGAAGATGACAGAGTTGGTTTGTTCCTCTTTCAACAGTAATCGGACGTTCGGTATTTTCTCTCATGGTCAAGCATGGGATACCTAGATAGGTGGACTCTTCTTGAATACCCCCGGAATCTGTTAGAACAAAACGACAATTGAAAATGAGGTTCATGAAACTAAGATAATTTAAAGGTGTCTCAATGATAAGATTATTTGAACTATTTAGATCCCCCCACATTCCTATTTTCTCGATGTTCTTCCTGGTACGTGGATGAACAGGGAACAATAAGGGGATATCTCCAGATATTCTCAGTAATTTCAGGCATATTTCCTTTAATGTCGGTTCATCATCTACATTAGATGGCCTATGTATAGTTACAACTCCATATTGTCCTTTTTTAAGAAAATATTTGTCATATGTTTCTTGCTTTTCGATGGAATGCCTCAACATCTCGAGGGAATCAATCATTATGTTCCCTACTCTACAGATCTTACTTTTTGAAATTCCTTCTCTTTCAAGGTTATGGTCACCATCTACTGAAGGCGTCCAAAGAATATCCGCAATCGCATCTGTTATAATCCTATTAATTTCTTCTGGCATCTTACGATCGAAAGAACGTAGTCCCGCTTCGAGATGTGCAATGGTGATCCCCAATTTAACTGCTGACAAAGATGCGGCAACTGTAGAATTCACATCCCCAACTACAATCAAAAGATCAGGAGGATTCTTAAGAATTATTTTTTCATATTCGATTAAGACCCTCCCTGTCTGCTCCGCATGCGTCCCACTGCCAACTCCAAGATGAATATGGGGTTCGGGAAGCATGAGGTCCCTAAAAAAAGAATCAGACATATTCATGTCATAGTGTTGTCCAGTATGCACAATAATAGGCTCAGCCCACTTTTCCTTTGCCAAAACATGGTACAAAGGTGCAATCTTCATGAAGTTTGGTCTCGCCGCTGCTACAAGATGAATGATCATAGCTCAGTCCTCTTTTGATCGTTTGACTCTGTCTTGATTAAGAAAACATGGACAACGAGAAGCAGTGAAATGCCCAAAATGAATATGATAACTCCGGAAAACAAATGCAGAAAACTCTCAGCTATTCCAATTCCAAATCGGTCGGCAAGGAGTACAATTATGATAAGACGAATTATGTTGGTTACTACAGCTACTGGTATCGCGGTAATAACTAACACAATCTTCTTCCATAATGAGAGCTTACTTAGGTAGGCCATCAATACACCCAGAGCCAGCAAAGCAATTAGTGACCTGAGCCCAGAGCATGCATCAGCCACTTCAAGTGACCCTTTCGCAAGATGAATTATGTTTCCTTCCTGCAGCAGCGTAATGTTAGTGAACGCAGTAATGATATAAACAGCGAGGCCGGTAGCCTTAAGCTTTAACATAAAAGAAATATTGTTCCATAGTATTGCAGGGATAGGTATCATGAAAATTAAATAACCTATCGGTACTAATAATCTTATAGAGATTTCTCTTCCACAGAGATAAAGACCTAAGCTCCATAACACTATTATAAGCGATAATCCTTGCAGAAAGTTTTCCGAACCCACCGCAGCAGCAATTTGCAGCAAGGCTCCGATAGTTATCGGCAATAAACCCCAATCTGATGGATATAATCCAGATGGTTCTATCTTTTTAACAACACCCCAGATTAGATAGAGCGATATCAGAGGGATGAAGAACCCGTGAGAATAATCCGGATTTGTGTTCCAGTCCGATATTAATGTCGAGGCGGTATTGTAATATATGAAAGAGATCAGCAGTATTATGATAAGTCCTAAAAAAACATTCAGGCTAAAGCGCTTTGTATTATCAATATTCATATTTTATCAACTAATTAAGATAAATGTCCACATTATCGGCAACAATTTCCGCCAATGAAGCCATCATGCCATCAGTTTGATTCTTATCTGCAGGGTCATCGGGTAACAGAATCCTCACAAAAGCCCCATCCGTCCGCCTCTTAATAAATGAATCAATCACTCTATATAACCTTTCTTGATATTCAGAGGATATGAGCCTTTCACGTCCCTGAACCCAGTAAATTACGCTATAATACTGCGTGTTCTTACGAATCTTCATTAAGTTTACAGGTACTTTTCCGCCCCTCCAGTTAATCATCAACTCCTTATCCTCAAGGTTTTCCCAACCAGAACCCAACATGCAATTTCTCGGAGAATGATATTGCCTCCCTTCGCGCATGGAAGAATAATAACTTATGAGGATCTCAATCTCCCCTCTTCCCGATGAAGTATAACGATAACTAATATATTCATCTGCCCCCATTATTTTTTCAATATCTGCAGTAAACTTATGGGCACCAGAAAAGTTCCATTGGCCGATCTGTTTAGGAAAGGCATTTAACTCATGAGGGATCTTTGGTCTTACTGATGTTACATTATTACCATAATGTGTTGCTCCTATAATTATGAGCAGAACACCTATTATTACCAATAGACGCCGCGAAGATATTTTTTCAACAATAGTCATTTTCACACAAGACCTTCTTCCTAGCGCAATGGAACAAAAAACGAGAATGTATGCTCCATATCACAGGATTGTACTTAAATCAGTTTTTTACATGCGATGGGAAAAACAGGAATCACCTTCCCGATCCCAGCAGGTCAATATTGATCCATGATGAAAGCCATCACGTAAAATCAACTCAACCTGAACAGTGCTGGTGAAAGAGCCTTACCTGCCACTCCAGGGCTAAACCGTCACCCTGGAATACTGTTTAAACTTCATCCCAGACATTCTACATACTCTTGCTCAGATATATCCACAAATCCGCCAGAAGCATTTCCGGATCTTCCTGAGTCATGCCCACATAACAGGTGGCATTCATGTTATAACAAATATATCGATCACTCATAATTGCCTTTATCCATATACGTCTTCATTCGCGCGTCTTCGAATAGGGGTACTTTTTATGAGATACGTTTTAAAAATAAGGCTCCGCCATATCAGGTGGTTCCATAAACAATACTATCTTTATTGCCAAAAGCATCCCGCCCGGCAATACATCGCTAAAGTATAATAGTTGATCGTCAACACGCAATGCAAACTTGACCTTGGGATACACCCATCAGTACCCTCAAGATTTCGCCATAATAACAGATACTCATTGTCTCATACTTGTGAGGAGGTCAGGCAGCTGCATAAAGGATATCGGGAGTCTTGAAAAGGAGTGAATCCGCACATGTCTTTTCCGCAGGCTCTTCAGGGAAGATACCACTTCTGGGTGCATTTAATCAGGACCAGCAATGACCCTCCTCCCGAGTGCGTTCTTCTTCAGATCGTTCCATACCTGTTCATCAAGATCGAACTTCGGAGTATGTCCTGGGAGAAAACTAACTGGAGCATGCCTTCCGTCGTGGCAATAAACATGGAGACTGCCTTGGAGCAATGCATAGGATGACCATGTACTATCAGAAATACCGTATTGATAGCTTTACACAGCTTCAGTGTTAGAAACTCGACGAAGACCGCCGCTGAGACGGTTCCCTTCACCGTCATGGACCTCATCAAACCTTGGGGAGAGACCACCGAGATAATATTGAGACCGAATGGGCTTTCGTTGCCTGTTCAACCGGTGTCTTGACCCACACCGCCGACGTAGTCCATGAATGATGATCGGAAAGGACCCCAGCCTCGACCCCAAAGTAGATCTCGACACCTCGTCTTTTGGCTTCCGCCATAATCATCGGATACTCTTCTTCAAGCCACTTCCGTATCAGAACCGGTTCTGTTTGAAACGCGCACCAAAACGGTTACTGAGGGCTTAGACCAAGTTGATTCAACAAACAACAGACCTATACCCTGCTCGGCTGGATGCCAAACTGCTGATAGATCACCTCTCCCACCATCCGACTGGTCCACAATGCGTAGAATACAGAGGTTGACGTGGATCCTTCATCGTCACCGTATCGTATGCCTATCTCATCTTGACTGCGTCCATTTTCAGCCGCCGGCCACCGCAACTGCCGGCCCGGTGAGCATCCCAACCAGCTTGTCTGCATCTTGCCAGGCAGCCGAATACGGTGCTCGTCCCAGCACCGGAAATCTTGGCCACTGCCGCTGGAGATTCCTCATCCTGTACAACAGCAACTCCTCGCCGCCGTAAGTCCGTGAGCTGATCCCACCAGAAATTTCCTGGCATCTGTCCTCTTCATGCCTTCCACAATACAGCTTCTGGGCCCGATTATCCGGTTAATTATGAGATGGTTAGCAAGTCCATAGCACAAGATTTTTTCGGGACTCATGTTTGAAGCATGACCTAGGTTTGAGGAAGTTCTTTTATCAGAAAGCATAAGACTGTTATGGGAAGCGAGATGATCCTCCTATTCCTGTCCTCCCAAAGCACTGTTAACCGGACATTAATAAATCGGCACGTATCGCCCTGGAAATAGCTTCCTGGTGATGTGGTGGGATATAATCCCATTGCCTGTTATAAAAACATTAAGTAAAGCTTCATCATGACAAGATTGTTCAACCTCAAATCTTACTCTCTCATTGTGTCGACTTTAGTATTTGCATTATTCCTGCTTTTCTTTGATTTTGGGAAATCAGGTTCCCGCATTGTTGATGCTATTATAAGTTTTGGTCACTTACCCCTGTTTGGCGTTGTTGCACTAACGGCTTTCTGGTTTCTTGGACAGGGGAAACGTTCTCTTAAAGACAGATCATTATATTTCAAGGCATGGACAATAGTCTTTTTTTTCGGTGTTGCCACAGAGTGTGTCCAGGCTCTCATTCCATATCGTCACTTTCGACTGGGCGATATTTATACCGATGCGCTTGGTGCAGCTGTTTTTCTTATGTTCACTTATTCTTATCAAAACAAGGCAGCTCACCGCCGAGTCATCATCATGAGAAATGTTCTTCTTGTTCTTGTAATGATAAGGGCTTACCCCATATTAACCCTGTTGATAGATACATGGAAGATGGAGAAGGATTTTCCTGTGCTCGGCTCTTTTGAGTCTTCCCTTGAGATGTCGAGATATTCCGGCCAGGATGGAATACAAGATCGAATACGATTGCATGCCACAGAAGGGATCTACTCGTTAAAGTCACAGCTCAATGCCGGCCTCTATCCAGGGATTTCCATGAATTACCTGCATAATGACTGGAAGGGGTATACAACTCTGACCTTTGATGTATTTCTTGATGGCACAACTCCTCTTGAACTCACCGTAAGAATAAACGACCGCATGCATAATGATGAATATTTGGACAGGTTCAACAAGATTTTTCAGGTTATACCAGGTATTAACCATATATCGATCAGACTCGACGAAGTGAAGACAGCACCAAGAGGGCGTGTAATGGACATGGCGGATATTGTAAAGATAAGTGTCTTTGCATATAAACTCAAAGGGCCGAGGACGGTATATTTTGATAATTTCAGGCTGGTAGGGCGCAGCTGACTCCTGTTTGTGGATAACTGCACAGCCAGTAATGCACTCTCTTTAATAACATGACTTACAGCCCCAGATATGCCGCCTTGATCCTCTCGCTCTTGAGCAGGTTGGAAGCTGTATCCTCCATGGCGATGGCCCCGCTCTCCATGACATAGCCCCTGTGCGCGATGCGCAGCGCCATGTTGGCGTTCTGCTCCACCAGGAAGATGGTGGTCCGGTTTTCCTTGTTGATCTTGCTGATGGTATCGAAGATGAGCTGAACAAGCACCGGCGCAAGGCCAAGGGAGGGCTCGTCCAGGAGCAGGAGCTTGGGCCTGCTCATGAGCCCGCGCGATATGGCAAGCATCTGCTGTTCGCCTCCAGAGAGCGTCCCGCCCAGCTGGTGGCGCCTCTCGGAGAGCCTGGGGAACAACTCGAAGATGTAATCCATATCCTGTCTGATACCAGCCTTGTCCTTCCTGAGGTAGGCCCCCATGTCGAGATTCTCGGTGACGGACATGTTGGGGAATATCCTCCTGCCCTCAGGGACCTGTACGACCCCGAGCGAGAAGATCCGGTCCGGACTCATGCTGTGGATGGGCTGGCCCATGAAGTGGATCTCGCCATAGCGCGGCGGCACGACACCGCAGATGGACATGAGCGTGGTGGACTTGCCGGCGCCGTTCGCGCCGATCAGCGTCACGATCTCTCCCTCGGCCAGATCCAGGGAGACGCTCTTGAGCGCATGGATGCCGCCATAGTAGGTGTGGAGGTTCTTCACCTTAAGCATCAAAGGCCTCCCCGAGGTATGCCTTGATGACGTTGGGGTTCTCGGCGATTTCCCTGGGTGTTCCCTGGGCGATCATCTGTCCGTAATCCAGTACGAAAATCTTGTCAGATATGCTCATGACCAGCTTCATATCATGTTCGATGAGCAGGATGGAGATGCCCTCCTCGTTCCTGATCCTGGTGATGAGATGGTCGAGCTCACCGGTTTCCTTGGGGTTCATGCCGGCTGCGGGTTCGTCGAGCAGGAGCAGGAAAGGCTCGGTGGCCATGGCCCTGGCTATCTCGAGGCGTCTCTGAGCACCGTAGGGAAGCTCCTGGGCAAGCTCGTTCACATATTTCTCCAGGCCCACCTTCTCGAGCATCCGATACGAGGAATCAATTATTTCCCTCTCTTCCCGGCGGGTCGCCTCGTCCCGGAAGATGGCCCCTGCGATACCCGATCTTGTCCTGCAATGCCTGGCCACCATCACGTTCTCCAGCACGGTCATCTTCTGGAAAAGCCTGATGTTCTGGAAGGTGCGCGCCAGGCCGTGCCTTGTGACGATATTCGGCTTGAGCCTGTTGAGCCTGTGCGAAGGCTTGCCCGGGGGGTTGATGACCATGTCGCCCTTTGTAGGCTCATACATGCCGGTGATACAGTTGAAGAATGTCGTCTTGCCGGCGCCGTTGGGCCCTATCAGGGCCACGATCTCGCCCTTGTTCACCTGAAGGCTGATGTCATCAAGGGCGCGCAGACCCCCGAAATCCATAATGAGCCCTCTGATGTCGAGCACCGGAACAGCGGAGGTCATTTCGCCTCCCTGTTTCCGAGCTCCTTGTGGAACTCATAGTGCTGCTTCATACTGCTGATGATACCCTGTGGCCTGAACACCATGATGAGCACCATGGCCGCGCCGAAGGCGAGCATGCGGTATTCGGAAAAGGCCCTTAGGTATTCGGGCATAAGTATGAGGATGAATGCACCTACGATGACACCTACGATGGAGCCCATACCGCCCAGCACCACGATGGAAAGGATCATGGCCGATTCCATGAAGGTGAAGCTGGCAGGATTTATGAACGTGGTCTTGGCGGCCAGGATGCATCCAACGAAACCCGCCCACGTGGCGCCCAGAGCAAAGGCCCTCAGCTTGGTGCCGGTCTTGTCTATGCCCATGGCCTGGCACGCCACTTCGTCCTCGCGCAGGGCGATCCAGGCCCTGCCTATGCGGGAATCCCTCAGCCTGTTCACCACGAGCATGGTGAAGAGCACCAGGGCGATCATGATGTAATAGAGATATACCATGTGCTGCTGGAGGGTGAGCTGCAACCCCAAGGTGGAAGGCCTCGATATGCCTGCTATGCCGCTGGGCCCGAAGGAGAAGTCGTTCCAGTTCTCCAGGATGAGCCTGATGATCTCTCCAAACCCCAGGGTGACGATGGCCAGGTAGTCGCCCCTGAGCCTCAGGACCGGGAAGCCGAGCAGCAGGCCGAAGGTGGCTGCCAGGGCACCGGACAGAGGAAGGGCAAACCAGAACCCCAGGCCGAAATGGTGGTTCATCAGGGCGTAGAAGTATGCACCCACGGCATAGAAGGCCACATACCCCAGGTCCAAGAGTCCGGCCAGCCCCACCACGATGTTCAGGCCCAGGCCGAGCATGACATACATGAGTGCCGTGATCATGATGGAGGTCTGGTAGCTGGAAAAGACGAATGGGAAGATGCCTGTCAATACGGCCAGTACAGCCATGCACGGGATGAATACGCGCCTGTCGGACCGGATAGCCTTGCCGATCCGCCTCTGCCAGGTCTCCTCTTCATCCTTGGTCTCGCCCATTTCCTTTCTGGCAAGGAGATATCGCCACACAAACGACAGGATAAAGGCCCCGACGCCCACATAGACCATGTTCATCCAGCGCCACTGAAGGGTCCTGTCCAGGGGGTTCACCTTCATGACCATGAGCGGGAACGTAAGGAACATGAACCACAGGGCGGCAGTGCCTGATTGCACAATTTCACTGTAGGCGCGCCGCATGAGAGAGTCTGTCTGTGTAGCCATGGGTTGTTCTTCTACACCTTTTCAGAGGTCGACTTGCCGAGAATCCCGGCGGGCCTGAAAATCAGAATGAAGACGAGCAGGCCGAAGGCAAACACGTCCTCGTAGTCACTCGATACATAGCCGGTGGCGAAGCTCTCGGTCCAGCCGAGGACCATGCCGCCGAGCACGGCTCCCGGTATGCTGCCGATGCCCCCCAGCACGGCCGCAGTAAAGGCCTTGATGCCCGCGATGAACCCGATATAGAAGTTGATCTGCCCGATGTGCGACGAGATGAGCACTCCCCCCACTGCAGCCAAGGCGCTCCCGATGATGAACGTCACGGAGATGACCCGGTTCACATTCACGCCCAGCAGCATAGCCATGGTCTTGTCCTGGGCAACCGCCCTCATGGCCTTGCCCATGCGGGTGAACTTGATAAAGAGCGTGAGCAGCGTAGTGGCTACTGCCGTAGTCAGAAAGATGACGAGCTCCGAGGACCGCATGATGGTGACGTCTTCCATGAATGAAAACTCTTCGATCAATGCCGGGAATGACAGGAAGTCCGATGTCTGTGCCAGGAGCACGTAGTTCTGAAGGAAGATGGACATGCCGATGGCGCTGATGAGCGGAGAAAGCCTGGGAGCCTTTCTCAGGGGCTTGTAAGCGATCTTTTCCAGGGTAAAACCGTATGCGGCCGAATAGATCACGGCAACCACTCCGGCAAGCACCAGCAGCGACCAGCCGCTCATGCCCATGAGGGCAAGGGCGCTGGCCACGATCAGGGCGGTAAAGGCCCCGATCATGTATATTTCACCATGGGCGAAGTTGATGAGCTCTATGATCCCGTACACCATGGTATAGCCGAGCGCTATGAGGGCATAGATACTGCCCCTGGTAAGGCCGCCGAAGAAAAGTTCCAGGAAGTATTCCATGTATGCCTTATATAGTGGATGTCCTCAGAGAAAAGAAAGGGAGCAGAAAACCTGCTCCCTTTCTTTGGATTCATAGTTTATTTTTTAACCTCTACATACTTGCCTTTCTGCACCTGGTACATGGAGAACCCGATACCCTTGGCGTCGCCCCTCTCGTCAAAGCTGATCTTTCCAAGCGGGGTCTCGAACCAGTTGCCGCGAAGCGCCTTGGTTACCGCGTCATAATTGGCGGACCCGGCCTTCTCGATGGCCTGCAGCAGGCACAGGGATGCCGCGTATGCATTCAGATAGAACGCGCCCGGATCTGAGCCGAAAACCTTCTTGTGCTGCTCGATGGCTGCAACAGCCATGGGGCTCTTGGATGTGTCGATGGGCCCGGTGGCATAGACGCCTTCCGCATACTTGCCGGCCACCTTGATGAAGGTATCGTCCTTTACACCGTCATCGGAGATGAACAGGGTCTTCATCTTCTTCTTCTTCATGGCGCTGACGATCTTTGCCGCTTCCGGATGGTATCCGCCGTAGATGACCGCTTCGGCCTTGGAGTTCTTCACCTTCTGCACCACGGCAGAGTAGTCCACCGCGCCCGGGGTGATGCCTTCGAACAATACCGGGGTGATGCCCCGCTTCTCGAGGTCGGCCTTGGCAAATTCGGCCAGGCCCTTGCCGTAATCGCCCTTGTCATGGAGAACGGCGATCTTCTTCACCTTGAGCTTGTTCAGCGCGAAATCCACTTCAAGCTTCGCCTGTGCGTCATCCGGAGAGATGGTCCTGAAGAAGTTCGGATAATCGCCGCTCTTGGTGAGGTCCACATTCGTGGCGGAAGGAGACATGGTGACGATCCTGGCTTCCTTGTAGGTGTTCAGCGCCGCCTTGGTGGCCCCGCTGCAGATGTGTCCGAGGACCACATCTGCCTTGTCGGACACGAGCTTGCTGGCGACATTGGCTCCCACCTCCGGCTTGCAGACATCGTCTGCAGGAAGGATCTCTACCTTCTTGCCCAGGATGCCGCCTTTGGCATTTATATCACCCACCACGAGTTTCGCGGCATTCAGGGTAGGCAGGCCATAGGATGCCAGGTCTCCGCTGTGTGCCCCTGCTACACCCAGCTTGATCACATCAGCCGCAAAGGCCGAACCGGCAAACAGTATGAAAGCGAGTACCATTATGGAAATCAGCGATCTCTTCATTCATTCCTCCCCTTTGCTTTGAATTTCTTGATTTTCTTAGCGACAACCCTCAAATCATCCGGCAAGACATAGCACTAAAGGGTTTGCCATGTCAAACCGTGGCCTGCCTGGTGTTTTTGGCCACTTTATCTCACCACGGCTTCATTGGTCAATACCGCGATAAAGCATTGCGATGGCGCGTGCAAAATATCCTGCCCGTTCAAGGGATGCAGCCGGGCTGTGCCTGGCTGCATCCCTTGAACGGACCAACGAATCCCGAAGAATCTTATGCATGTTTGAGTTACACGATGATCTCAAGGGTAATGCGCGATAGACATCAATCGTTAGAATCCCTTCCGGACGAATACTCTCCAGATTGGACAAGAGACGCGAGCCTTTCATAGCGTTCCTTCGTATGAGGATGGGTCCTCATTAAGGAGGGGTGCGCCTTCCTCCTTCCGGGAAGATACATAACGTCCCAGATGCTCCGCTCGTATCCTTCCATTTTCTGCAGGGCCGAGGCAAGTCCCATGGGATCGCCTGTCAGCCCTGCAGCGCCGAGGTCCGCGTCAAACTCGCGGGTCCTCGACAGGGCGAGCTGGAGCAGCATGCTCAGACCGGGGGCGAATATCAGCAGCGCTATGGGCAGCAGCGGGATCACGACCTGGGAAAAAATGGCCATGGGGAGGTAGAATACCATGAGGGCCTGGCCGATAAACGAGAATGTGCCCGTTACCTTTGTCATGAGGTCTGCAAGGGCATGGAGCCTCAGGTCGTTGTTCTTGATATGGGTCATTTCGTGGGCGAGCACGCCTCTGAGCTCCCTCCTGCTGAGGAACCGGATGATGCCGTCGGTTACGGCAATGGCAGAGCCCCTGGATGACCCTACGCTGAAGGCATTCATGGCGCGGCTGGGCACATAGTACAACAGGGGTACGGCGGAAAGACCTGCCTTGCGGGCAAGATCAGTTATCGCACCGTGAAGGGCGGGCGCCTCATCGTGGTTGAGCCTGCGTGCGCGGTACATCCTCAAGACCATCCAGGGGGATATCCGGGGCGTGAGTATATACAGGAGAAAAACCGCGAAAAGTGCCCAGAAAAGGCCTGTTGTCCCGAAGATCATCCATCCCAGCAGCCCGAAAAGGCCGCCCATGCCGGCCAGGATCACAAGGGTCTGGAAGAGGAGATGGAGCTTTTTCAGTATATAGTTTTTCCGGTTCGTGCCGTTCGATCTCATCGCATCTCTTGTTAATAAGGCATCCGGTCTTGAAAGACAATCCCGGCATATATATGAGACTGTCGCGAAGTATTTACATCCGCTCCCCCCTCATGTTAGACCTTCGGGTGTGGATACGACCCTGACGACTTCACGAGGCACGACTGTTACGGTGATCAACTGCGGCAACTTCCTTCTGGACGGGGGGTCCATGTTCGGCCGGGTGCCCAGGACCATGTGGGAGCAGTGGTTCCCTCCCGACGAGAAAAACCGCATCCTCATGGCCACCAATGTGCTGCGCATCCGCAAAGGATCGAGGACATATCTTGTGGATACCGGCCTCGGATCGCTCTACACGGACAAAGACTGGGCAATACTCGGCACCTCCCTCGACAGGGTCCGGCTCATCAGGGACCCGGTGGACTGTCTCATCTGCACCCACCTCCACTTCGACCACTGCGGCGGCATCCAGGATATGGATGTCCCCTCGGAGGTGATCATATCGCGCCTGGAATGGGAGGATGCCCGGGGCGAGAGCCCCCTGAGCAAGGGGAGCTACCGCAAGGCCGACCTGGATCTGCTCGAACGGAACCTGCTCCTGGTGGACCCTCCTTTCACCGTTGCGGACGGCATCGAAGTCCTGGCTACTCCCGGTCATACCCGCGGCCACATGAGCGTGCTCATCGATGATGAAGTGCTCTATCCGGGCGACCTCATACCCACTGCCGCGCATGTGCACCTGCCCTGCATCATGGCCTATGACCTCTACCCCCTGGAGATACTTGAAACCAAGAAAAGAATCCTGCAGGAGGCCTTTGATAAGGGCTGGAAACTCGTCTATGAACATGACCCCTATCGTGTCGTCACCCAGGTCGCCAAATCAGGCAGCAAATACAGAGCATTGTAGCCCTTTCCCCTCCCTTCCGACCCGGTATGATTTTCCTCTTGACACAGGGGTACATTTATCCTAAAGATTCGCATCTGATTTGTTTACTACAGTAAACTCTCTGACACACTATAGTAGGCTTTGGAGACACGAGTGAACATAGGCGAGAAGATCAAAAACCTGAGGCTGGCCCAGGATCTCACGCAGGAAGAGCTTGCCAACAGGGCCGACCTGACCAAAGGGTTCATATCGCTTCTGGAGCGGGATCTCCAGTCTCCTTCCCTGGACACCCTCGAGCTCATCCTGAACGCCCTGGATACTGACGCAAGCGAGTTCTTTGCCGGGGAAGGCGAAGACGTGGTGGTGTTCACCCGGAAACAGCGCGTCACCATCGAAGACGAACAGGAGTCGGGCGTAAAGCGCGAGGTGCTCATAGCCGGCGCGCAGGACAGGGAGGTGGATATCCTCCTGGTCACCTTTGAGCCGGGTGCCGCCACATGCCAGGAAAGGGCACATTACGGCGACGAGAGCGGCATCGTCCTGGCCGGCAGGATTGTCATAAATGTGGGCAAGGAGGTCCACCGGGCATCGGCGGGCGACGCGTTTTATTATACCGCGAACAAAAAACACTGGATTGAGAACAAGTCGGATAAGGAGGCAAAGATCCTGTGGATCTCTGCTCCACCGAGCTTTTAAAAGGAAGCGTGAAAGACGTCATGAGCACATACATGTCCGCACAGGCCGACGGCGCCATCTGCATCTTCGGCGCCCCGTTCGATTCCACCACGAGCTTCCGGCCCGGTTCGCGCTTTGGGCCCGGAGCCATCCGCGAGGCGTCTTACGGGCTCGAAACCTTCTCTCCTGCCCTGTTCGGCGACCTGGACGACTGCTCCTTCATGGACAAGGGCGACCTGGAGCTCCCCTTCGGCGACCCGAACCCGGCGCTCGCGCTCATAGAGCAGACCACGCGGGATATCCTGTCCGCAGGGAAGACCCCGTTCATGCTGGGCGGAGAGCACCTGGTGAGCCTGGGTGCCATACGCGCCTGCTCGAAGCGATATCCCGGACTCATGGTCATCCACCTGGATGCCCACGCGGACCTGCGGGATGATTACCTCGGCGTGAAGCTCTCTCATGCCACGGTCATGCGGAGGGTATACGATCTCCTGGGTCATGACGCCATCCGCCAGATCGGCGTCAGGTCATGCACGCGCCAGGAGAATGAGATCGCCTCCGAGCTCATATCCCTGCCCGAGCAGATCGCATTGCGCATCGGGACAAAACCCTGTTACCTCACCTGCGACCTTGACATCCTCGATCCCTCCGTCCTGCCCGGCACCGGTACGCCGGAACCCGGAGGGCTTTCGTTCAATGAACTTTTCACCATCATGGTCTCGATCATCACCAGGGTCAACATAGTGGGCCTTGATATCGTCGAGCTCGCACCGCAGCTCGACCCCACCGGGGTCTCTGCAGTCGTCGCGGCAAAGCTGGTCAGGGAGAGCCTCATTACCCTTGACCGCAGGCTGAAGGCAACTGGCCCCTGTTAAGCCATCTGATAAAAAGCCAACAAAGGAGTACGGCCATGAACAAAATACTCATCATCGGTGCCGGTGCGGCAGGGTCGGTCGTGGCGAAGAAATGCGCCATGAACCGTGACGTATTCCAGGAGATCCACCTTGCCTCGAGAACGCTCGAAAAATGCATCAATGTCCAGAAGGAATGCGCTTCACCCATCACTGTCTCACAGGTCGATGCGGACGACACGGCCCTGGTCATCCGGCTCATCGAAGAGCAGCGGCCCCATGTGGTGGTGAACATGGCCCTGCCCTACCAGGACCTGTCCATCATGGATGCCTGCCTGGCCACCGGGGTGCACTACCTGGACACGGCCAACTATGAGCCCAAGGACGAGGCCAGGTTCAGCTATACATGGCAGTGGGCCTACCAGGACCGCTTCCGCGAGCGCGGCATCATGGCGGTGCTCGGCTGCGGCTTTGATCCCGGAGTGATAAGCATTTACTGCGCATATGCCCAGAAGAACCTCTTCGACGAGATTCATTCCATAGACATCATCGACTGCAACGACGGCAGCCACGGCAAGGCCTTTGCCACCAACTTCAACCCGGAGATCAACATCCGCGAGGTGACACAGCGCGGCAGATTCTGGAAAGACGGCACATGGATCGAGATCGACCCGCTGAGCATCTCGTGCATGATCGACTACCCCGAGGTGGGCCAGCGCAAATCCTACCTGATCTACCACGAGGAGGAGGAGTCCCTGGTCCGGAACATAAGGGGGCTCAAGCAGATCCGCTTCTGGATGACCTTCTCGGACAACTACATAAAGCACCTGGAGGTCCTGCAGAACGTTGGCATGACCAGGATCGACCCGGTGATGTACAACGGCGTGGAGATCATCCCCCTGCAGTTTCTCAAGCACCTCCTGCCGGAACCGTCCTCTCTGGCCGAGAACTACACCGGCAAGACATCCATCGGCAGCATCATGCAGGGCATGAAGGACGGCAGGCCTGCCAAATATGTCATCTACAACGTGTGCGATCATGCCGAGACCAACCGCGAGCTGAATGCCCAGGCAGTGTCTTATACCACCGGCGTCCCTGCCATGACCGGGGCCATGATGATCATGAAAGGGCTCTGGAGGGGCAAAGGCGTGTTCAACGTGGAGCAGCTCCCGAGCGAGCCTTTCCTCGAGGAGGTCGCCCGCCAGGGCCTGCCATGGCACGCGGTCAGGCTCGATGAAGAGGCGTACGGGGATCTGGCGAAGGCATGATCACGGCTCTTCCGGAGCACCTCCGGTCCGCACTCTTTGCAGCAGCCACCCCTGCGTACGTGGTTGATGCAGGTGTCCTGAAGAAGAACATGGCCACTGCCGCACACATACGCTCAGAGGCCGGCTGCAGAGTCCTTCTGGCCACCAAGTCCTTTGCCCTGCCCGCCGTGTTCCCCCTCATGCTCGACTCGCTGGACGGCACCACAGCCAGCGGCCTGTTTGAGGCGCGGCTCGGCAAGGAGGAGTTCGGCAAGGAAGTACACGTCTATTCACCTGCCTATACCCATAGCGCCCTTGAAGAACTTCTTCAAATCAGCGACCACATCTATTTCAACTCTCATGATCAGATCATGAGCTTCCTGCCTATGGTAAAGGCTGCCGAAGGCCATAAAGAGGTGGGCATCCGCATTAATCCGGGCTATTCCAGGGCAACGCTCGGCGGCCATCTCTATGACCCCTGCTCCCCGCGCTCCCGCTTCGGGGTCATGAGAAAAGAGCTGGACAAGCTACCCTGGGACGACATCGACATCCTCCATGTCCACGCCCTGTGCGAGTCGCTGCATGACGGGTCAGTGGGGCTTATCGAACACGTGGCAAAGGAATTCAGAGAGTACATAAGCCGCGTAAGAGCGGTCAACTTCGGGGGCGGTCATTTCATCAACAAGGCCGGGTATGACGTAGCGGCCCTCATCAGGGCGATCAGGGACTTCAGGGATGCATTCTCCGTGGAGGTCATCCTGGAGCCAGGGAGCGGACTGGTGGTCGATGCAGGATACCTCGTCGCCACGGTTCTCGATATCGTTCACAACGAGACGGACATCGCCATACTTGATGCGTCGGCCTCCTGCCACATGCCGGACGTCCTGGAGGTGCCCTACACGCCGCCGCTCTTCGGTGCCGCAGGGCCGGGTGTGCTCCCTTACACCTGCATCCTTTCCGGCAACACCTGCATGACCGGCGACATCATCGGCGAATATTCCTTTCAGGAGCCCCTGAAGGCCGGGGACCGCCTTGTTTTCGGGGACATGCTCCAGTACAGCTTTGTGAAGAACAATACGTTCAACGGCACGCCCCTGCCCGACATCGCCCTGCTGCACGAAGACGGAGGCTATGAAGTCGTGCGCAGGTTCGGATACGGCGATTTCAGAGGCCGTCTCGCATAGAAAGCCACCGCCTGTATCCGGTCCTGCACCATCCTCATCCAGTGAGCTGTTCGCCTATTTCTTCTGCAGATCGCCTATGCCGATGAACGGCACGGCCCCGCCGCCGGTGACCTGAGGGAGAACCCCATTCCATTTATCTATGGCCTTGAGGTTGGCCTCGACCTTTCTGAGCTCGATAAGGTCCTGTGAAATATTTGCCCGCTGAAGCCTCAGGGACTCTGCCTCTGCCTTTGCCGCCGTAACCTTCTGCTCCGCCTCAATCTTTATCCTTTCCAGGTCCCTTTGCGCCTTCAGTGCAAGCTGTTCAGCCGTCTGCTTTGACTCGATGGCCTCCATGAATATCTTGGAGAAGCTGAAGCCGACTATGGAGAACGCATCAACGGCAATGTTGTGCACCATGAGCCTGTCGGTGAGTGTCTTCCTCATGGCATCGCTGACCGCCGACCTCTTCGTAATGAGCTCTTCGGCCGAATACCTTGCAGTCACGGCCTTTACCACCTCCTGCACCGCAGGGTCGATGATCCGCTCCTTGAAGTGTATGCCGATGGACTGGTAGACATCATTCGCCTTGTCGGGAACGATGTGGTAGTTGATGGCAACGGTAGAGCTCACGTCCTGCAGATTGGATGATGCGGCCGCCGCATCGGTCGTTGCCTTCTGCACCTTGACATCCATGGGGATGATCGTCTGCATGATGGGTATCCTGAGATGCAGCCCTTCGTCCAGCACCGCGTCCTGGACAGCGCCGAAGTTCATGACCACCCCCCGCTCGCCTGCTTCTATCTGGACCCATGGCTTGAAAAATATGATGCCGACCAGGACTGCCCCGATGATCACCCCCAGCCTCATGGGTCCTTTCTTCATGGCAGACTGCATGGCCTGCTGGGCCCTGTAGATATCTTCATCTTGCATGTCTGATTCCTCCATTTTGTTTGATTCGATTAAGCCAGAAGGTATCATACTACAGGTTAACCTGATAAATTACCAGTCTATTCCCCGTACGCCAGTCGCCAAGCGCCTTTTATCCCTTGGATCTCAAGATGGATGGAAGCTGAATGTGCGTGAGCAGGCACATTACCTGCATCAACACCATGATACCGGCCGATAACCGGGTTGGATCACGGAAAATTATTGAGGTATGCAAAAATCCTTGTCCAGTATAGTCCTTATCTTCTTCGACAGTTCCACCATGGTGAAGGGTTTCTGGATAAACCCCCGGCAGCCCCTTCGCATGATCTCTTCTGCCTGGCTGTCAAGGCTGTACCCGCTCGACAGCAGCACGGAGACCTCCGGGTTGATCATCATCAGGGCATCAAAGGTTTCCTTCCCCGTGAAATCGGGCATGACCATGTCGAGGATCACGAGATCTATCCTGCCCGGGTTTTCTTCATAAACCTGCAGGCCTTTCCTTCCACCGGTTGCCGTTATTACCTTGTATCCAAGCCCTTCGAGCATCCTTGAGCCGATATCCAGGATCATTTCCTCATCATCCACGAGAAGGATGGTTTCCTGTCCCGCCTGGATTTCGTCTATTGGCTTGTGCTCTTTCTCCACCGCCTTATCCGATGCAGGCAGATAGATCATGAAGGAGGTGCCAATGCCTTTTTCGCTCTCTACGCGGATAAACCCGCCATGATTCTTGATGATCCCATATACGGAAGCCAGACCGAGGCCTGTACCCCGGCCTCTTTCCTTGGTGGTGAAGAAGGGCTCGAAGATCCTTGCCCTGGTCTCCTCGTCCATACCCGTCCCTGTATCGGTTACCGTTATCTTCACGAATTTACCCGGCCTCATGTCATCGGGGCCCACATCCATCACGCCGAGTTCGACATTTTCCACCGAAAGATACAGGTCGCCCCCGCCCGTCATGGCCTGCCAGGCATTCACATACAGGTTGAGCAGTACCTGATCCATCTGTCCCCTGTCCACATCCACGGTCCAGAGTTCCTCCTGAGCCTTGTTGTGTATGCGGATCTCCTTCTTGGTCCTGCCGAACATCTCGGAGCTTTTCCGTATGAACTCACCAAGATCGGTGGGTTTAACCTCATACTTTCCACCCCTGGCAAAACCGAGCAACTGTTTCGTGAGGTCGGATCCGCGCTGCACATATTCCTCAATACTTTTCAGCCGCTCATAAAGAGGATTGTTGTCATCCATTTTCAGAAGGACCAGCGATACATTGCCGAGGATCCCCGTGAGGAGGTTGTTGAAGTCATGGGCAATGCCGCCTGCCAGTGTCCCTATGGACTCCATCTTCTGGGCCTGCATGAGCCGGTCTTCAAGCTTCTTCTTCTCTTCGGCCGCCTTCTTCCGCTCCGAGATATCGCGGCTTATCCCCATGAAGCCCGTGGGATTGTCTTCCTTGTCATAGAGGATGTTCACGGTCACTTCCGCCCACACGGTGGAGCCGTCTTTGCGGACCATCTCGAACTCGCTGGTGTATGACCAGTCAGGTCCATGCCGATGTCCGCTCATCTCCAGCGAGTACTCCCTGTCCAGTAATTCCTGTGCCTTTCTGTAGGATTCGGGTGTCAGGATACGGTCCAGGGATTGTTTCAGGGCCTCCTCATGAGTGTATCCCCTCAGGTACCTTACCGATGGGCTTATGTAGGTGCAGGCCATGTTGAGGTCGTATACCCAGATCACATCCCGGGCATTTTCCGCCAGGAAACGGTACCGCTCCTCACTCTTCTTGAGGGCCTCTTTAGCCTGCCTGCTCTCTGTGATGTCCCTTGCTATGAACATTACACCCGAGGGTTTACCATCTTCAGTGAGCAGTGTCGCACGGATATCGAATGTGGCAAGCTTACCGAGGGGATGAAGTATGTCCCATTCAAAGGCCAGCATATCGCTGAAGCCTTCCCGCCTTTTCTGCATCATTTCTTTTTGAAGCGCATGCAGATGAGGAGGTGTGACATCCAGGAGACACATCCCGACAGGATCGATATCCCCCGAGAATTTGAGGACTGCCTTGTTCGCATACGTGATCTTGAAATCGAGGTCCACGGACACAATAAGATCATGTGCCGCTTCAGCGAGCTGGCGGTACTTCTCTTCACTCTTATGAAGGATTTCTTCCGCCCGTTTGCGCTCACTGATGTCTATGAAGCTCTCCAGAAGGCACTCCTTTCCCCTCATGGCGATAGTCACGACAGACATCAGGATCGGCGATCTCGTACCGTCTCCCCTTATGAGAAGGCCCTCCGAACGGCCGACAGACCGCCCGGGATCATCCACGGGGCATTCATTATCCCGGTCAGGGCATATGAAGAGATGGCATATTCTGTCCCTGATCTCTTCCCGGGGGATGCCGATCATGGTGGCAGCGGCGTTATTCACGTAAGTGATCTTCCCGGTATCCTTTTCCACAATGATGGTTCCCGTGGGGTTCGATTCGAGGATGGATATCAGGTACGTTTCACTTTCCTTCAGTTCCTGCTGGACTTTCTCCCTGCTGCTGATCTCTTCCTGTAATTGCAGGTTCGTCTTCTCAAGCTCGGATGTCTTGGCATTCACCCTCTTCCTGAGAATGAGGTTGAATGCGAGGAGGATAACAACTGCAGCAACACCGGCTCCCAGCACTATGCCGATATATCTCAAATATCCCGGGGCTCCCGGAAGCCCGGCACCGAACCACTTCCTGTCAATGGCTTCATACTCTTCATCAGATATTTTCGAGAATCCCTCTTCCATGGCTGCGAGAAGGTCTTTCCTTCCCTTGGTGACGGCACGATGGAATTCCCCTGTGTAGAGTGAAGGGGAACAACGGTAGTGCTCAACAAGATGATACTTGTTCAGGTAATAGAGCGCCGGAGGCTTATCAATACAGAAAACCCGGAGTCTGTCTTTAGCCGCATCTTTGATTATGGCTTCATAGCTGTCGTACTCGACAAGCTCCTTAACGACCCCGTTGCGCTTGAACACTTCGATGCATGCATCCCCTCTTTTCACACCCACGGAGAAGCCCCGGACCGACTCGATGCCGGTGATACCGCTGATGCTGTTCTGGAAGAATATGGGTACTTCCAGCCTTGCATAAGGCCGGGAGAAATCATAGAGCTGTGCGCGCCTCTGAGTGAAGAATATGGTGTCTATGACATCGGCCCTGCCCTGTTCCATGGCCTCCAGGGCCTTGGACCAGTCCATGGCCATGAGGTCTACGTGGATGCCTGTCTTCTTCTCCCATAATTTCCATTGTTCCACCAGGATTCCCTGGATGTCCCCATGGGCATCCCTGAATATATAGGGGGGGTAATTGTCATCAGAGACCACGGTGATCCTGTTAAAGGGACCTTCCTGTTCTTGTGCCCCCGGGCAATCCCCTGGAAGGAAAACCAGAGAGAGAAAAACCATCAGCAGTGCCAGTTCATTCCTCATGCCTTCTCCGCTTATGCAATAAGAACCATATTACATGAGATATCGGGTTGGTAGGGGTTTCCGGTTAGCAACGAATGCATGGTGGGATGTATAGTTCTTCACCGGCTCTCACCTTTATCTTAATTGTCAGCCAGTTATCAAACACGTAGATTCTTTCAAATAGTTCTCCAGGAAATATAACCCCGCTCACCTGCATACACTGATTGCCGGTTCCGGGATTGTTGTGCTGTTATTTTTTTCGATCCATGAAATCAGGATAGAGCTTCTGCATGCACTCGGGACAGATACCATGGCTGAAGACTGCGTCCGAGTGTTCTGAGATATAACCCTCTATCTGTTTCCAATAACCCTGGTCATCACGGATTTTCTTGCAGTTGGCACATATGGGGATAAGCCCCCTGAGGGTTTTCACGTCTGCCAGTGCCTGCTGCAGTTCACTCACGAGGTGCTCCCTTTCCAAGTCCGTTTTCTTTCGCTTCGAGATATCGCGTGCGACCACGAGGATGCTCTTGGGTTTTCCTTTATCATCCCAAATGAAGGTCGTCGTGAACTCTATCCAGACAGTTCTTCCGTCTTTGTGGATCAGTTCAAGCTCCAGGGTCCTGGGGATGTGCCGTTCGATGGGTTCCCCCTTGTGCTCCCTGGCCAGTTCTTCCGACAGGACCTGTTTTGCCAGTTCATAGGATTGGGGTGTAAAGATTTGTTCAATGGGCAGTCTCTTGATCTCTTCCGAGGAAAAGCCGGTGAGCCGCATAATCGACGGACTTACGTACATCAATCGCAGGTCCAGGTCCAGGGTCACGATGCTGTCATGAACGTTCTCGGCAAGCAACCGGTACTGGGCCTCACTCTTTTTGAGGGTCTCCTCTGCGCGCCTGCGCTCGGTGATCTCCCCTTCGAGCTTCTGATTCATGATCTGATACTCTACGGTCTGGCTTTCCAGTTCCCGGTTGACCCTGATGGTCTTTTCCCGCTCCATATCTATCTGTTTTGTCAGGAAAAAATTACGGCGGGCATGGTATTCAAGGGAATAACAGGCAATCATCCCTATTATGTTCGCGCTGATGAAGAAAAAGTTGTTGTTGAGCAGGACGACAATGGGCGTCGGACTGATCCAGATGGCAGCTATTTCGTAGAGGACCACCTGCACCCACCCGGAAAAGGAAGCCCAGAGGAACGGGATGCGCGCGAAGGTATAGACCCACATGAGAACGAGTATGATCCCCGCATAATAGGAATAGCTGACCAGCGGTGTGGCAGTGATGATCATGCAGATAATCCCCCCGCCTGCCACGATGGAGCCGAGAGCTATGAGAGGATTTCCATACCTTATGAAAACCCTGGTAAAAGTCAGCAGGAACCCAAGGATGATCAGGGGATCGACAATGGCAAAGCGTATGAACCATGCCGTGGATTTATTTTCCGGCATGAGCAGCACATCGAGGATGCCGAAAATCGAGTAAAATATCAGTGCGACAACCAGGGCAGCACGGTTGTGGGGGAGTGAGGCCCGGATGTTCTCATATTGAAACGGTGTCTCGAGGTCAGACGAGTCTCCGGAGAATCTCAGTGTCAGAGGGTGCAGTTTCATGAGACTATGATGATCCATAAAGATCTCCATGTACAATCATTCCAAGTAAATAATACCCCTTATGGGTTGGATGTAAAGAAGCGTTGTTATGAGAGGTTGCAGAGAAAACTGATAACACTATAATTCAAGGAATATACCCTGGACCCTCGGGGCGGACTGAAAGCCCATGGTTCAGGCTCGATATCTTTTCCTCCATGACGCTCATCAGGCCTGTCGGATAGAAGAATCCGCCAAGATCAATGCCCCTTCTCCACCCGGCTGACTCCTGCAATCACTCCGGGCTCGTACAAGAAAACCACGGCCTGTTCGGGACCGTGGTCTTGGGTATGGATCGATCGGTTGTTAAGGC
>CAZRIV010000010.1:0-176232 GCA_964600235.1 uncultured Bacteriovoracaceae bacterium
CTTTTCGTCTGGGAGAGCTTTACCTATTGACACGAGGAGGCCTTATAAGTGTTAGATGCGCGGCTCCCGCTGTGCCACATATGCCTTCATGGGCATGGGCGCAGTCCTTGCCGCGTCCATGAACGCAATGAACTCAAGATCTTTCCGGACCATAAAGCCGATAGCCTCAAGGGAGGCACGGACGCCGGATTCAGGATGACGGTACATGATCATATCACGATTGCTCTGTGTCTGTTTCCCCAGCGCCGTGAAAGAGTTGGGCTCACCTCGCTTCCGGTCGGCCACCGTGAAGCCGAACATCCCACCGTCGCGAACAACGCGGCCCACCTCTCGGAAGATCGCGTCGATTTCCGCAAAGAACTGTAGCGCGCCTACGCAGATCGCGTGATCGAAAGAGCTTCGATCATACGGGTAGGGCACAGATATCATGTCGTGGTCTTGTAGATCCTGAGCGAATCCCTTTGAGCGCGCTCCATCGAGCATCGCGCTTGAGTTGTCCATTCCAAAAACACGCAGACCTGCCCGAGCGAATGGCACGGAGCCCAATCCGGTGCCGATCCCGATATCCAGTAGGGACTGCCCTGCTCGGATGTGAAGATACATTAAACCAAAGACGACTGCGGGACCGTGCCATGCGGCAGCCTCTGCCTCCTGATCGTAGTAGTTAGCATAGCTCTGACTCCCTGCATCCATCCTCTTCCTACCCAAGGAACTCGCCCTTCCTGCGTCTAACAATTACTATACTGACTTTTTTCGGTATAACAGAATATGTATTGACTTATATGGACTGGTGGTTATTTTCAAGCTTAACTCCCCTCATATGCAGTAATCCATAACAGGTGCTTCGTGAACACTATGTGTTTGACTGAATTTTCTGTCAAGGAGGGAGACATGTCTGAAGGGATCAAGCTGGCGGACCAGATCAGGAATATAATCCGGTGCAAACATTATTCCATAAGAACTGAAAAGACATATCTATCCTGGATCAGGCAGTATGTCGTCTTTCATCACATGCGGCATCCACGTACCATGGGAGTTGACGAGATCGAAGCCTTTCTCACGCACCCGGCAGTAAATCGCAATGTAAGTTCATCCACCCGGAACCAGGCATTCTATGCCACCTAGTTCCTGTATCGGGAGGTTCTCAATATGGAGCTCGATCAGTCCATTGATGCCGTGCGGGCCAAAAGGCCTCTGCGGATTCCTGTGGTCCTGACCCGGGAGGAGGTGGCAAAGGTCCTTCAGGCACAGCTTTGCCACGCATCTGCTCGAAGACGGGTATGACATCCGCACGGTACAGGATCTGCTCGGGCACAAGAGCTTGAACACCACCATGATCTACACCCATGTCATGCAGCGCGGCGCGTCTGCGGTGAAGAGCCCGCTCGACCGTATGGGCTCAAGGCGCTCAGACTCCGTCTGGCAAGGGTGGACATGCGTGGAAGTTCCGGGCCCTCCTCCAAAAAAAACGCCATATGTGGGCAAAGGAAGTTCATGGTATTAAAAAGCAGCGTATGGGCGCAGGGTACAGGAAGTTCGAAGCGTTGTCAAAGGGTTGGGAACAGGCTTCGCTGCAGGGAAATTGTTTTTGGCAGTGGATGCGTACCGTTGAAATGAATGGGTTTGCCCTTTTCGTGCGGATATGAGATCTTCTCTTCCCATATGTCCGACAGGAAGCTCATCATTCTGGGAACAGCCAGCCAGGTGCCCGGCCGCACCAGGAACCAGAACGCCTACATGCTCCGCTTCGACGACGAGGGCTTCCTCTTCGACCCCGGCGAGGGCACCCAGCGGCAGATGATCCTGGCAGGGGTTTCGGTGAGCGAGGTCACGAAGATTTTCATCACCCACTTCCATGGCGACCACTGCCTGGGGCTGGCGGGGATTATTCAGCGCATATCTCTGGACAGGGTGCCCCACGAGGTGGAGGTCTACTATCCCGCTTCGGGCCAGGTCTATTACGAGCACCTGAGGGATGCCTGCCTGTACTACAATGCGGCCCGCCTCAAGGAGTGCCCGGTTTCCCGGGGGGGGGTGGTCTTCGAGAATGACAGGCTCACCATTGAGACAAGGGGGCTCGACCATATGGTGGAATGCTTCGGCTACCGCATGCAGGAAAAGGACTCATTTACCCTGGATCCCCTCAAGCTCGAACGCGCAGGCATAAGAGGCAAGGATGCCGGGGTGCTGAAGTCCTCGGGCAGTGTCGTCATCGACGGAAAGACCATCGGCATCGGGGATGTGGGCACGCCCTGCACGGGCCAGAGCTTCGGCTTCGTGATGGATACGCGGGTATGTGAAGGCGCGTACGAGCTTGCAAGGGGCACGGACCTCTGCGTCATGGAGGCCACCTACCTCTCGGACATGGAGCACGCGGCCTGTGAATACGGCCACCTCACCGCTGCGCAGGCGGCGGAGATAGCAAGGGATGCAGGGGTGAAGCAGCTCGTCCTGACTCACTATTCCCAGCGCTACCTAGCCATGGAGGATTTCATCAGCGAGGCGGGTGCATACCACGGCGATGTCGTCCTTGCCGTGGACGGAAAGACCATCCCCTTCCCCAAAAGAAAGAGGGTCATGGGCTGAAGCCGGTACGGCTTCGCACCAGCAGCATTATTTCTCAAGGGTTTTACACCCTTCAAATGCACAATCCGGGTTCAAGGCCGCTTTGCAACCACCCCAGGGGCCATGTAAAAAAAAGTTTCACGGGTTTTCCGGAGAGGCCTCGTCTTCGGCCTCCATGAACCGCCTCCTCTTGATGCGGTAGCGCACAAAGCCGGCAACAGTGGCCAGGGCGGCCAGGAAGAAGACGATGGAATAGAGATTGCCCATGATGAACACCAGCAGCGTGGAGAGGGTGTGGATGCTTTGTTCCCAGTCCTTTTCAAGCTCGACAAGGGTCGTACCCAGTGATACGGCGATCGCGTCCTGCAGGGGCATCCCCCTGCTGAGTGAGTTGAGGATGTTGATGATGCCGTTCCTGCCGTACCGGGACACTATGTAGTCCACCACGCTCCTGCTTTGCTCATAGGCAAGGATAAGGCCCGGTTCGTCCTGCGGAAAGCTTTTGTCCAGGGCATTCAGGCTGATAAGCCCCCCGCTGAACGTGGCCCACCTCAGCGATGATTCGCGATTCTGCGAGAACAGCTCGGCGAAACCTCCGCTGGCCCACTGGGCCACCCCTTCGTCCAGCCACCGCGGCAGCGTCCGTATATGCCGGTGCAGCAGGAGATGGCAGAGCTCGTGCTTCAGGATGGTCCGCAGGCTGAAGGGGTCTTTGCTCGACCTTGCATAATCAATGACCATGAGCATCTTTTCCGGCACGGCATAGGCCACGACCAGGCGGTTGCCCACGATCTGCTCGAAAGCGGCCTCGTTGGACGCCAGGATGACTGCAGGCCGGAAATCCACGGGAAACCTCAATGAGAGCTCGAGCTCTTTTTTTACGGACGGATATATCGCGGCTACCTCTTTCGCGGGCCCGGAAAGGAGCTGTTCATAAAAGATCGCCACATCCTTCGTGTTGAGCGTCTCGAGCTGCTCCGCGCGGGCCGGATTATCCGGGTTGAAGAACAGGGCCAGGAGGACGAGCAGGGACATGACGGACCGCTCGAGGCGGGTTCTCTCAAAGAGGAAAACCTGGTTCAACAATCCGGCTATCCTGAACATGGATTTCCTTATACCATGAAATGCATGAGAGTCATGCTGGATTGACCCGTCAAGCCCGGCATATATTTTTCTGGAACGTGCAGGGGCTGTGCTGGTAAGAGAATACCCCATGGGCAAGTCAGCAGTGCTGAGAATAGAAGGTGTCGGGCCGGTGCTCATAGAGCACAGCAAAAGGGCGCGGAGAATGAGCATTACCGTCAGGCCCGGCGGAGTGAGGGTTGCCGTGCCGCAGGGGGTGTCCCTGGAGCGCGGCAGGGACTTCGCGCTGGCCAGAAAGGACTGGATCGGGCACCACTGCAGGCGCATGGCACTCATGGTCAGGGCCGGGGCAGCCTCAAGTTCGGGCCTGCCACCCCTGACGGACCGCCCGGCGGCCCGAAGCAGAATCGTCAGACGCTTGGATGAGCTTTCAGCCCGGTATAACCTGCCCTATGCCGCCGTCACGGTCCGCAACCAGAAAACCCGCTGGGGAAGCTGCGGCGTGCGGAAGACCATCAGTCTCAATATCAATCTGGCCCGGCTCCCGGGCGAGCTCATGGACTATGTCATCGTTCACGAGCTCTTTCATACCAAGGTCAGGGGCCATGGCAGGGCTTTCTGGAAGGGCCTCGAGAGACTTCTGCCCCGTGCGCTCGAGCTGCGAAGAGAACTCGGGAGGTATTCTCTTGAGCTGATGCGGTCGGACGAATAAACTTCACGCCTGTGGGAGGCTCTATAAATACTATAATTACCATATCCCAGCCGCATGTGAATACCCGTGAAGTAACCCATGTCAGGTAAAGTTAAGGCAGAAAAAAACCGATAAAACCCCCGAGCCATAACAACCACACCCCGGGAAATATACAACGGGGAGAGAGACAGGGGGCATCATGAAAGAAAGCTCAAAGATCCTGTTCCACAAGCCGTTCATTTTTCAGGAGACCGTGACCGCGGTTGTGCTCATACCGCTGATCTATTCGCTGTTCATGAAGTCTGTTCCCGAATTCAACGATCATCTCGTTGAAGCGGCGGTCTGTGCCGGGTTAACCGGTGCCGTGGGCTTCGCACTGGGGTTCGTGGTGAAGTACCTGCTGGTCCGCCCGGCCATCTGGCTGATGGATAAGGATACCTGCACACAAGGCGAGTTGCAGCGCGCAGTGAAGTCGGCGTCCATCATGCCGCTGGTGGAGGCCGTACTCATTTTTCTCAGGTGGTCCGTCATCGCCATAGTCTTGTGTGTAGTCCCGTTCTATCTCAAGGGGTTCATATCCCCGGAACAGGCCTTGTTCGGAATAAATGCCCTTTTCATGACCGCCATGTCCATAACCCCCTTCTTTTACCTTGCCTCGGAGAACAGCCTGGTGCCGTTCTACCAGAGATGCAACATGAAGGGCATTCTCGATAAGGATTCAGGCCTTTTCCGCATGGGCCTCAACCAGAAGCTCCTCATAACCATCCTCTTCATCGCCCTGTCCCCCATCGGGAACCTGCTTGGACTCATCTATCTTTCCATATTCACCAAACTTCAGCTGGCAGGCGTGCAGCTGGCATTCTTCCTTATTCTGGCACAGACCATCATCATGACCTTCCTCAACGGTTTTCTGCTCATGAAGAGCCTCTCCCTGTCGGTGGGGAGCATGTCGGAGATGTTCGAGGAGATGGCGTCGGGGCAGGGGGACCTGACCAAGCGGCTGAACGTGACGGGGCTGAGCGAGGTGGGGAGGCTGGCCTTCTGGTTCAACGAGTTCATGAACGACATCGAGCAGATCGTGGGGCATGTCAGGGAGACGTCATTGCAGCTGCACCAGAGCATAGAAGAGGTGAGCGGCGGGTCGCAGGACCTGTCGCAGGCGACCCAGGAGCAGGCGGCGGCGGTGGAGGAGATCTCGGCATCCATCGAGGAGATGAACGGGACGGTGCTGCACAACGCGGACCTGATCCGGGAGGGGCAGGACACGTCGAACGCGATCACCAAGCTCATCGAGCACAGCAGGCAGGTGTTCGCGGACCTGATGAAGGCGATCCAGGGGATATCCCTGGATTCGAAGAAGATCGGGGACATCGTGCTGACGGTGAACGAGGTGGCCTTCCACACGAACCTTCTGGCGCTGAACGCCTCGGTGGAGGCGGCCCGGGCGGGCGAGCACGGGAAGGGGTTTGCGGTGGTGGCGGGGGAGGTGCGCTCGCTGGCGCAGCGGTCGGCCCAGGCGGCCGGGGAGATCAAGACGCTGATCCAGGGGACGGTGGGCCGGATCAGGAACGGGGACGAGATGATGGCCAAGACGTCGTCGTCGCTGGAAGACCTCATGAGCCGGATGGAGTTTTTCTTCCGGATGATGGAGGTGATCAGCACGTCGAGCACGGAGCAGACGCAGAACATCGGGGAGCTGAGCCGGGCCATATCGCAGATAGACGGGTCCACGCAGCACAATGCCTCGACGGTGGAGGAGCTGGCGAGCACGATGGAAAACCTGCGCACCGTGGCCAACGTGCTGGCCGAGGACGTGCAGAAGTTCAAGACCTCCGCGGGTTAGAAAGAATTTCTTTGTAAAAGAATTATAAGAGAGACAAGCAGAAGAGCCCTGCGGTGCGCAGGGCTCTTTCTATTCCAGGGGTATCCCGAACGGTGCGCCAAGATGTCCTGCCAGAAAAAAATGTGGCGCAGGTTCATCATTTTCCCTCTTTTCCCTGCGTCGCAAACCCTGCATCGAACTGGTAAAGTATATTTCCAGCAATTAAGTGACCTCAAGAGTCATGCCAAAGGTTATTGAATAGAATAAAGATTGAAAAAACGATTTCCGATAAGAGTCCGAAGTTGCATTGACATTTTACGTCATCAGCCAAAAAACAATACTTTGGGGGCGTTGATGAAAGAAAGTACGAAAGCACTGTTCTTGAGGCCGTTGCTGTTTCAGGAGACCGTAACCATTGTCATCCTCGTGCCGATCCTGGTGTTTTTCTTCCGGTACATCTCCGAGGCGGTCTTGAAGAATTTCGTTCCCGTGCTCATGGGTGCATCCGCTGCTGCAAATTTCGGACTCCTGCTCGGCACCATGACAAAGTATCTGCTGGTGAAGCCGGCGATTGAGGTCATGGAAAATGAGTCATCTACACCTGAAGAGCACCAGCGGGCCGTCCGTTCTCTGTCCATAATGCCCCTTGTGGAATCGATCGTCATATTTTTACGATTTGCCCTGTTCGGGAACCTCATTGCCACGCTGCCGATTTACCTCAAGGGCTATATCAAGATTCCCGAATTGCTGTTCGGGATAAATTCCGTTGTCATGATAGGCCTGCTGGCTATCCCCATTGTCTACCTGGCATCCGAGAACAGCCTTGTGCCCTTTTATCAGAAGTGCAGCCTGAAAGGGATCGTGGACAGGGATGTGAAGCTGTTCCGCATGAGCATAAGCCAGAAGACCCTTGCCACGATTCTCCTCCTCGCTACGCCGCCGCTCGGACTCATCCTGGGCCTGCTCTACCTGTCCATGGCCACGGGGCTCAATATGTCATCCCTGCAGCTGGGTTTTTATGTCATCCTGTTCGAGACCGTTGTTCTTTCTTTTGTCTGCGGGATCCTGCTCATGAAAAACCTGTCGATTTCCGTGGGCAGGATGTCGGTCATGTTCCAGGACATGGCAAAGGGACAGGGTGATCTCACGAAGAGGCTCCAGGTGAGCGGGCTCAACGAGGTGGGCGAGCTCTCCTTCTGGTTCAATGAATTCATGGGAGACATCGAACAGATCGTGGGCCATGTGCGGGACACTTCCCTGGAGCTTCACCAGGCCATCGAAGACGTGAGTTCCGGGTCGCGGGGGCTGACGCAGGCAACCCAGGACCAGGCGGCCAACGTCCAGGAGATATCCGCCTCCATTGAAGAGATGAACGCCACGATCCAGAACAATGCAACCCTGATCGGCGAGGGCAGGGATACCTCTGATGCCATCACCAGGCTCATCGATCAGAGCAAACATGTCTTTGCGGAGCTCATCAAGGCCATCGAAGGGATCTCCCTGGACTCGAAGAAGATCGGGGACATCGTGCTGACCGTGAACGAGGTGGCCTTCCACACGAACCTGCTGGCCCTGAACGCCTCGGTGGAGGCGGCCCGGGCAGGGGAGCACGGAAAGGGTTTTGCCGTGGTGGCAGGAGAGGTAAGGTCTCTTGCCCAGCGCTCGGCCGGTGCAGCCAGCGAGATCAAGGCATTGATCGAAGGTACGGTGGGCAGGATCAAGAACGGTGATGAGATGATGAAGAAGACCTCGTCCTCACTTGAAGAACTCATGGGCCGCATGGAGTTTTTCTTCAGGATGATGGAGGTGATCGGGACTTCAAGCTCGGAGCAGACCCAGAACATCGGGGAGCTGAGCCGGGCCATCACCCAGATAGACGGGTCCACCCAGAACAATGCCTCCACGGTGGAGGAGCTGGCCAACACCCTGGACAACCTGCGCTCGATCGCCACCGTGCTGGCGGAAGATGTCCAGAAATTCAAGACATCGCAGAGAGAGGCCTGATAATGTTCGATCAGGGTTTTCACAGGGAAGAGGCCCGGGCATGGACTGGAGGCATTCGTTGGTACTATGTGCGCTGCTCGGCATGACTGCCCGGAGCATGCATGTCTGCTTCAACGACACGCGTGCCCTGAACAGGCTGGTCATTTCTGCATCTGCGCAATTAAATTTTCAGGGTAAAAGAGCCGATACATCCCTCATGCGCTGAACTGTCACTTGGTGAAAAAGTTCCGGGTGGGGGATCCATGAAAAAAAGTACAAAGACTCTGTTTTTAAGGCCGGTGTTGTTCCAGGAGACGATTACCGCTGTAATCGTCGTTCCCATGCTCCTGTTTTTCTTCATGAACATTTCTCCGGGGGTGAAAGAGCACTTCATCTCTGCAGCCATTGGCGGACTCAATGCGGCCAACCTGTGCCTCTTCATAGGCCTTGCGGTAAAGTTTTTCCTTGTCCGGCCTGCCATGCAGGTCATGGAAAAGGACAATGCCTCCCCCGAAGAGATCCGGCGCGCCATCCGCCTGGCATCCATCCTTCCCCTTGCAGAGGGTATCGCCGTATTTTTCCGCTTTGCCCTGATCGGGACCATCATTGCCATAGTACCCATGTACATGAAGGGGTTCGTCAACTACGAAGAGTTCTGGACCGGGGTCAATACCCTCATCATGACAGGACTGCTGCTCATCCCGTTCTTCTACCTTGCCTCGGAGAACAGCCTGGTGCCGTTCTACCAGAGATGCAACATGAAGGGCATTCTCGATAAGGATTCAGGCCTTTTCCGCATGGGCCTCAACCAGAAGCTCCTCATAACCATCCTCTTCATCGCCCTGTCCCCCATCGGGAACCTGCTTGGACTCATCTATCTTTCCATATTCACCAAACTTCAGCTGGCAGGCGTGCAGCTGGCATTCTTCCTTATTCTGGCACAGACCATCATCATGACCTTCCTCAACGGTTTTCTGCTCATGAAGAGCCTCTCCCTGTCGGTGGGGAGCATGTCGGAGATGTTCGAGGAGATGGCGTCGGGGCAGGGGGACCTGACCAAGCGGCTGAACGTGACGGGGCTGAGCGAGGTGGGGAGGCTGGCCTTCTGGTTCAACGAGTTCATGAACGACATCGAGCAGATCGTGGGGCATGTCAGGGAGACGTCATTGCAGCTGCACCAGAGCATAGAAGAGGTGAGCGGCGGGTCGCAGGACCTGTCGCAGGCGACCCAGGAGCAGGCGGCGGCGGTGGAGGAGATCTCGGCATCCATCGAGGAGATGAACGGGACGGTGCTGCACAACGCGGACCTGATCCGGGAGGGGCAGGACACGTCGAACGCGATCACCAAGCTCATCGAGCACAGCAGGCAGGTGTTCGCGGACCTGATGAAGGCGATCCAGGGGATATCCCTGGATTCGAAGAAGATCGGGGACATCGTGCTGACGGTGAACGAGGTGGCCTTCCACACGAACCTTCTGGCGCTGAACGCCTCGGTGGAGGCGGCCCGGGCGGGCGAGCACGGGAAGGGGTTTGCGGTGGTGGCGGGGGAGGTGCGCTCGCTGGCGCAGCGGTCGGCCCAGGCGGCCGGGGAGATCAAGACGCTGATCCAGGGGACGGTGGGCCGGATCAGGAACGGGGACGAGATGATGGCCAAGACGTCGTCGTCGCTGGAAGACCTCATGAGCCGGATGGAGTTTTTCTTCCGGATGATGGAGGTGATCAGCACGTCGAGCACGGAGCAGACGCAGAACATCGGGGAGCTGAGCCGGGCCATATCGCAGATAGACGGGTCCACGCAGCACAATGCCTCGACGGTGGAGGAGCTGGCGAGCACGCTGGAAAACCTGCGTACCGTGGCCAATGTCCTGGCCGAGGACGTGCAGAAGTTCAAGACCTCACAGGTGGTTGATTGAAGGCGGAACCGTAGCTACTTCGTCCAGAACGCCTTTACAGAGAGGCAAGGACTGAGAGGGTCTCAGGCCTTGCCTCTTTCATATTCTGAAGAATTTTCCAGGACCGCCTCCCTCATCTTCCTGACCGAATTGATGAGATAGATGTGTGTGCAGTCCCGCAGCTCGTTTATCCTGATCACCCGCTCCCTGACCTCCCCGCTCCTGATGAGCACGGAGCGGTAAACGCCGCCCAGGAGTCCGCACTCTACAGGAGGTGTGAAAAGCCCTTCACGCATTTCCACTACCACGTTTGCCATACAGCCCTCGGTCAGCTCGCCGTTCTCGTTGAAGAGCAGGACATCGTCACAGCCCGGGCAGGCATTGATTGCCCTGCTGTATGTGCCCCGGTTGGTGGTCTTGTGGTACAGGAAGGGGTCTCTTCGGTCAATGGGGTGCCCGGCAAGGCAGACCTTGATGGGCCCTGTGGCCGGTCCCGTTGTCAGGGGCTCCGCAGTGACGGATACCTGTCCGTTTTTCGCCACGAGAAGACGCACCTTGTTCGCATCCGAACCCAGCGTGAGAGTTATCCCCTGGAGCTCCCTGAGGATGCTTTCCCCCTCCAGGGTGAAACCGAAATATTCCGCCGAAGATTTGAGGCGCGCCATGTGCCCGTCAAGCAGGAAGTATCCGCCATAAGGTGTCCACAGGATGCTCTCCAGCAGAGAGAAATCAGGGTACTCCCGTGTCAGTACCAGCGCCTTAGTCCGGCACTCCTCGAACTCCTGCGACTCGTCCGAGTCCCAGACGATGCCCCCGCCCACCCCGTAGAGGGCCTCCTTTTTCACCTTGTCCACCACCACGGTGCGTATGGCCACGTTGAACTGGGCCTGTCTGCCCGGGCCGACATGGCCGATGGCGCCGGTATAGAGGCCCCGGGGTGTGGTCTCGATCTCAGAGATGATACGCATGGTCCGGGTCTTGGGCGCCCCGGTGATGGAGGCTGCAGGAAAGAGGGCGCTCAGGATACTGACGAGGCTTTCTGTTGTCTGTGCCGTCACCGTTGAGGTCATCTGCCACAGGGTGGGATATTTCTCCAGGGAAAAGAGCGACGGTACGTGTACACTCCCGCACAGGGCCACACGGCCCATGTCGCTGCGCGTCATGTCGACGATCATGAGGTTCTCGGCCCTGTTCTTCTCCGAGGTGTGCAGCCACAGGGCCTGTTCCCGGTCATCTTCGAGCATCAGGCCTCTCCTGGCCGTGCCCTTCATGGGGTATGAGGTGAGCTCGTCACCTCTGAGCGAAAAGAACAGCTCTGGGGAGGCCGAGCACACCGAGAACTCCCCGGTGTCGATGAAACAGGCGTACCGGGCTCTCTGGGCATGGGCCAGACGGATAAAGCAGGCCCACGGGTCGCCCGCATACATTGAACGCATGCGGAAGGTGTAATTGACCTGGTAGGTATCGCCGCCGAGCAGATGTTCCTTTATCCTGCGGATTGCGGCATTGTATTCATCTTCCGAAACGCCCGCATCCCACTGCATGGAATCCGACCCGGGGATGCTTCTCTCGGAAGGGAGTTCCATGCGCCCTGGCGTGTCGTAGAGCCCGAACCAGACCAGGGGAAACCGGTCCTCCTTGTCACGGACCGCCAGGGAGCTGTCAAAGGCCGGGGATGCCTCGTAGGCGATGAATCCTGCCGCATGGAGTCCCTGAGAGTTTACCCGTTCCTCCATGAAGGTCAGGGACGGTATCACGTCCTCAAGCTTCCAGGCCGTGATGACGTGCCTGGGGGAATGGAAGTGCAGCCAGCAGTCCTGACCCTCATCGTAAAGGACGACACAGTCCTTCATGGAAAAGACCATTGATCGGCAGGTATGGAGTCATTGAAAAACAAAAAGATCAGCCTGTTCACGAAGCGCATTTTGCCCACAATCAGCAGCTTATTCAAGAGTGTGCGAAATGCGCTTCGTGAACAGGTCGAGTTTTTCTCCTGATCTTTAAGGGCTGTCATGAGTAATGCATGAATCCTTTGAGATCAATCAGGAGATCTCCTCCTCACTCAGGTAGCATGCAGGGTCCTCGCCCCAGACATCTCCCGTGGCCGCCTCGGCCCGGGCGCGGAAGTTGCCCGCGCACACGTCGAGCCAGCGGCAGGCTCTGCACCTACCCTGTACATGATCCTTCTTGTTCTTGAGCTTCATGAGGAAGTCGTTGTCCCGGTTGTCCCAGATGTCAGGGAAGCTGTTTTTCAAGACATTGCCCAGCACCTTTGTGCGCCAGAACTGGTCGGGGTACACATCGCCGTCCCAGTTGATGCACCCGATGCCCAGACCCGAAGAATTGCCCGCGTTCATCTTCAGGAGCTCCAGCACCTCTCCTGTGCGGGAGCTGCCCTGCCGCTTCATGCGCAGGTACAGGTACGGTCCGTCCGCATGGTTGTCCACGGTGAGCACCTCGACATCCCTTCCGGCATCGATCATTTCCTTGGTGCGGTCCATGATGAGGTCAAGGGTCTGCCTGGTCTGTTCGTGCGTCAGGTCTTCGGCCATGAGCTCTTTGGCCCTGCCCGTATAGACCAGGTGGTAGAAGCAGATCCTGGGGATGCCCTCGTTTTGCATGAGGTCGAAGATGCCCCCGATCTGGTCCGCGTTTAGCCGGTTCATGGTGAAGCGGAGCCCCACCTTGATGTCCTGGTGCATGGCGTTGTAGATGCCCCTGACGGCGTCCTTGTATGCGCCGGCTACCCCCCTGAAGGTGTCGTTCACCTCCTCCAGTCCGTCCAGGCTCACCCCGATGTAGGAAAGGCCAAGGTCTGCGAACCGCATGGCCATGTCTTTCGTGATGAGCGTACCGTTGGTGGATATGACGGCGCGCATGCCGGACTTCACCACTGCCTCGATGAGCCGGGGGAGGTCGCTCCGCATGGTGGGCTCTCCGCCCGAGAAGAGGACCACCGGGGCCCCGTAATCGGCCAGGGTCGCGATCAGCTCGAGTCCCTGCTTGGTGGTGAGCTCACGCGCGGCCCTGCCCGCGGATGCGTAGCAGTGCACGCATTTCAGGTTGCAGGCGCTCGTGATGTTCCAGACCACCACGGGTTTCTTGTCCGAAGAGAACTGGAGCAGGTGCGACGGGAGCTCTTTCGAGGAGCGGCCGTAGCGCAGGGGGTCGGATGCCTCAACCGTGCCGCAGTAGAGTTTCGATATGCCGATCATGATGATTCTCCTGTAAGGGCTGCAATGATGCCCTCGTCGGTGTATTCCGATGCCGTGAGCGCCGCTTTAAGCCCGTATTTCTCGAGGGCCTGGGCCGTGACCGGGCCGATGGCCACGAGCCTCTTGGAGGCGAGGCGCTCTTTGTCGTCCTTGACCAGGGCCATGGCGTGGCGAACACCCGACGGGCTCGTGAACACGGCGGTGTCCACCGCGTCCAGTGCGGCGACGAACGTGTCCGTGCTCGCCTGCTCAGGCATGACGGTGTCGTAGACCAAGATCTCATCCACGGTTGCGCCGCGTTTTTGAAGCGCTTCAACGAGCACTGGCCGCGCCCCTTTCGCCCGGGGCAGGCACACCTTTTTCCCCGAGAACTCCCGGTCCTTGAGCAGCTCCACGATGCCCTCGGCCCTGAATTCGGATGCCATGCCGTCCGCAATCACCCCGAAGTCCTTCAGGGCGTCCCTGGTCTTGGGGCCGATGCAGAACACCTCCACGGCAGAGAGTGCCCTGGCGTCCCTGCCTGAAGAATAGAGCCTCTCGAAGAACAGTCCCACCGCGTTCTGCGAGGTGAAGATAAGCATGGTATAGGTGGTCAGGTCAGGGATTTCAAAGGGCAGGGCATCGATCTCGATGAGCGGGTACACAAGTGCCCTCGCACCCGCGGAGGCAAAGAGGGACGCGGTCTGGAGGGCCAGGTGGCCGGGCCTTGTGATGAGTACGGACATGCCGGAAAGAGGCAGGTCTTTCTTCATTGACAGCTTTTCGCTCAGGCTCACTACCTTGCCCACCACGATAATGCTGGGCGAGGCGAAGCCTTTATGCTGAGACTCTTGCCCTACACAAGCAAGGGTAGAGATCAGCTGGCGCTGGGAAGGGGTCGTCGCGTCCTGGATCACGGCGCACGGTGTGTCAGGGGCCATGCCTTCTTCCATGAGCCTGGCTGCGATGGCGCCTATCCTGCCCGCACCCATGAGGAACACGATGGTGCCAGGTTCCTTGGCCAGATGGGGCCAGTCCATGAAGCCGGATTCCTTGGTGGGGTCCTCGTGGGCCGTGATGAAGGTTACCGAGGCTGCGAGTCCCCGGTGCGTGGGCGGGATGCCTGCGCTCAGGGGGCCTGCTATGGCCGAGGTGATGCCCGGCACGATCTCGACGGGGATGCCGTGCTCGCGCAGGTAAAGGGCCTCTTCGCCGCCCCTGCCGAAGATGCACGGGTCGCCGCCTTTTACCCGGGCCACAACGAGTCCCTCCCGGGCGAGCCCCAGGAGGAGCTCATTGATCTGAGGCTGCTTCATGTACTCCTTGCCGGCGCGCTTCCCCACATAGATCTTCCGGGAGTCTTTCGGGGCGAGGCCGAGGATTTCCTCGGGAATGAGGTCGTCATAGACCACGGCGTCGCATCCTTCCATGATGCGTTTCGCCTTCAGCGTGATGAGCTCCGGATCGCCCGGACCTGCCCCGACGAGATAGACCTTCATGAAAAGGTGTCTCCGTGTATCTTCTCCAGGAGCATTTCCGCCAGCCTTCCCCCCACATCGGGGTTGAGGTCCTTCAGCGCCATCCGTGCAAGGACCTTTTCGTCTTCGGAGCCGAGCATGCCGATGATGGATATCTGCTCCCCATCCATTACGGCCAGGGCGCCTGCGGGAAGATTGCAGTCCGCCCCGAGCTTTGCCAGAAAGGCCCTCTCAGCCTCGGCGCAGATCCTGGTTTGTGCATGGTCGAGCATGGTAAGCATCCCTGTCAGATCCCGGTCTTCTTTTCTGCATTCAATGGCTATTATGCCCTGGCCGGGAGAGGGTATCATCTTTTGGGGATCAATGGCAATGCCCGGTGGCAGCCCCAGCCTGATGACCCCTGCTGCGGCCAGGATCACCCCGTCGAGGCCCTCTCCAACCTTTTTCAGCCTGGTGGGCACATTCCCCCTGATGTCCATGATGGTTATGTCGGGCCTGAGCATCCGGATCTGGCACCTCCTGCGCATGCTGGAAGTACCGATGGCGGACCCTTCGGGCAGGGTGTCCAGGTCGTAGTCCCCTGTGGAAAAGAGCATGTCCGAGGGGTTTTCCCTCTTGAGATATGCGCCGATGGTCAGCCCCTCGGGCAGGATCGCCTGCATGTCTTTGAGGCTGTGCACGGCCATGTCGATGGTGTTGCCGAGGAGCTGTCTTTCGATGTCCTTGACGAACACGCCCTTGCCGCCGATGGCATCCAGAGGCGCCTCGGAGAGGATGTCACCCCTGGTCCTGATGGTGACGACCTCGGTAGCCACCCCGGGCACGGCCTCCTGCAGCGCGGTCCTTACCATCTCGGTCTGGGTGAGCGCCAGGGCGCTACCCCTTGTGCCGATCCGAATAGTCCTCATCGAGAAGGAATATCCTCCTTACATAGTCTATATATTTTACGCCCGGGTGCTCCTTCAGAAAGCTCACGGGCCGGTGGAGCATCCGCTTGTACGAACTGCGCAGGGTCTGTTCCACCCTGGTTTTCTCATCTGCAGAGAGGGGCAGCCCCCTGATCTGGTCTTCAATATGGGTTTCCATGAGGGCGAACAGGTCCTTGATGGTGGACTGGGCGGACAGGGAGTCCAGCCATCTGGCGAACTTGACCGCCTCCTCGTTTATGATGGACATGGCACGTCCTGCCTCGGCCTGGCGGTGGGTGAAGTGTTTGTCCACGATGGCCTTCAATGCGTCGATGTCGTAGAGGTAGCAGTTGTAGCACTTGCCGACGGACTCTTCCACATCCCTGGGTACCGCGATGTCGACGATGATGATGGGCCGGTTCTTCCTGGCCTTCATGACCGGGACCATCATTTCGCGGGTTATGATGGGGTGCGTCGAACCGGTGGAGGTGATGACGATGTCGCTTGCGGCGAGCTCGTCCGGCAAACTCTCAAAGGGCATGGCAATGCCGCCCAGCTCGCCGGCAAGGCCGCATGCCGCGCTCAAGGTGCGGTTGATGATGTGGAGCTGCCTTACACCCCTGTCCTTCAGACGCCTGGCAGCGATGCCCGCCATGTCGCCTGCCCCGACTACCAGCACGGAACTTTCGGTCAGGTCCTCGAAGATGTGCTCGGCCAGCTCCACGGCCTCCGATGCCACGGACACGGGATACGACCCGATGCTCGTCTCGGTGCGGATGCGTTTGGCGGTCCTGAACGAGCGGTGCAGGGCCTTGTTCAATATGGTATCCGTGATGTTCGTGGCAAGGGCCTGCCGGTAGGCGTCTTTCAACTGCCCGAGGATCTGGGGTTCGCCCAGGACCAGCGAGTCGAGTCCCGAGGCCACCATGAAGAGGTGGTGGACGGCATCTTCTCCGCTCGTGAACTCGGCGACCTTTTCGATCCGTGCGGCATCTATCCCGGAAAGAGAGGCCATAAGAGCCAGGAGGGCGTCCTTTTCCAGGCCGGTATAGTACACCTCGGTGCGGTTGCAGGTATTCAAGGGGAAGGCCTCGGCGTCTTTCCCGAGCATGGCCTTGAGATCGGCGGGTTCGACCCTGATGCGCTCCCTCATGTCCACAGGCGCGTTCTTATGGTTGATGCTGACGCAGCAGATCCGTTCCATCAGACGAGCCTTATTCCGTGGGAGCCGGGGAAGGCCAGGTTGATGACGATGAAGAACATCACCATGAGGACAAAGCCTATGAGGGTGATAATGGCGGTCCGGCTCCCCTTCCATCCGATGGCGAGCCTCTGGTGGAGGCTCAGGGCGAAGACCGCCCAGGTCAGGCCGCCGGCGATCACCTTGGGGGCTATGTGGCTGAACCTGAGCCCGGCCGAGGAGGCCCACAGGCCGCCTAAGATCATGCCTATGGTGATGGCAATGAAACCCAGCGAAAGGGATAGGTACAAGATGGAATCCAGCATGGTCAGGGGGGGCAGGGCGGATGCGGAGGTGTGGATGGAGCCCTTCCTGATGTTGCGCTCATGTATGATGTACACCACGGAGACAATGGCCGCCACGACGAAGAAGGCCTCTCCCGCTATCACGCTCAGGGTGTGCAGGGGGTAGAAATACCGGTACGGGCCCATCAGGGCCTCGGGTGTTCTCTGCAGGGACGGGGCTATGAAAGCAAGCACGCACGTCGCCACGGGCAGGAAGAAGGCCGCCAGCACCGAGGTGCGCCTCTTCATGACGAACGGCGTGAAGGCCACGGATGAGAAAAGGACAAGGGTATTGAGTCCCTGGCTCGGCGTGGCCACCGGGAGCCTGCCGGACGCATGCCAAAGCGTTATTACAAAGAGGGTATGGACGGCAATACATGCCACGTAGAGAAGCCGCAACGGGACAAGGATGCCTTTTTTCCTTGAAAACAGGTAAGCAATGAACCCGAGGCCGGTCAAAGTGTAGAGAGATAGAACCATGGAAACACTCATGGGATGATCCCTTTCAGGTCGATGTGCTCCCCAAGCGCCTGGAAGAGGATATCTTCAGCCAGCCGGCGGTCGCCCGACCGGACGGCATCTATGAGCTCGGAGTCTATGAGCAGTTCGAAGATCCTCTTGTGGTCGTCATAGCTTCCCGGATGGGAGCGTACAAGGGGGCGTATCAACCCCAGGATGGCAGCCAGGCCGACGTACTCGTCTCCGATGTTCTTGCCGATGATCATGCGCAATCTCCTGGAAAGCGCAGGGGAAAAGCCGCCTGTGGATATGGCGACCTTGATGGGGCCCCTCTCCACGACAGAGGGCACGATGAACGAGCAGAGCTCCGGGGTGTCCACCACGTTGCAGAAGATACGACGATCGAGGGCCTCTTCGCTGACCGCCCGGTTGACCTTTTCGCAGCCCGTGGCGGCGATCACCAGAAAGGCGCCTTCCAGGTCATCCTCCTCGTATTCCCTCAGGTCTATCTGGACGCAGGGGTTTTGAGCTATCTCTTCTGCCACCTTAGGCGCGATGACCTTCACCCGGGCGCCGGCCTTGAGGAGAGACTCCACCTTCCGGGCGGCCACCATGCCGCCTCCCACCACCACGACCGGCTTATCCCTCAGGTCAACGAAGATGGGAAGATAGATGTTTTCCAGATTGTCCACGGGATTCAATTACATAACCTCTTTCAACCAGTCTTTTATTACCTGTGAGATTCGGGGATCTTTTCTTAACTGGTGTCCGGCCCCCTCCAGGATGGTGAGCCTTTTCGGATGCCATGCCTTGTCATAGAGCTTGCGGGCATGGCTTACAGGGACCGTCCCGTCTTGGTCACCGTGCACGATGCCGACGGGCCTCGGGTTTATGAACGGCAGCCAGTGGGCCGGGTCGATTTCGAGAAAATCATTGTACCACTTCATGAGATCACCCGGGAAGGAGTCGTCCCGGATAATCCCGATGGAACGGAAGTGTGCCCTCAGGAGGGAAGGGTCTTCGGGGAGGATGTCGGCAAAGGTGCACGGCGTTGCCATGAGGAGCAGGCTGGCCACGTGCCTGTTATATGATACGATCCTCGCGGCAACGGCACCTCCTGCTGAAAACCCGATACAGTGAATGGACGTGGGGTCTATGCCGGGGCAGTCGTATACCATATCGATCACGGCATCCAGATCCTGGTGCCAGGCGTTCATGTCTATGTTGCCTTCGGACAGGCCGCACCCGGAAAAATTGAAGGTGGCGCAGGCGAACCCATAGCCGGTGAACTCCTCGAACAGAGGGATATACCCCCTGTCGCTTGGGTCCGGTTTCGAGCCTGGTATCCCGTGGCAGAAGATAAGCGCTGGCAGCAGGCTTTTCGGTGCAGGCTCAGGAAAGTAGAGCCATGCCTTGATTGTTCTCCCCTGGCGGGTGAGTGCTGACTCTTTCGATCTCATCCTGCAGCAGCTTGTATCTCCTGTAAACATAGGCCCATGATTTGAGCTCATTCTCATCGAGCACCATTTCGTCATTGTCCGGGAAAGCCCTTACAGGGAGGCGATTGCTTCCGGCGAGCTGCCTGATATTCTGCTCGGGTATGTCGAGAAGCCTGGAAGCCTCTTCGATGGACATGCGGGCCTTCTTGCCTCCACCGACTTTTTTGAATACAAAGGTCTGGAGGATCGTCTTCTGGGTCAGGTCCGGATCAATGGCATAGGCCTGGTCTAGATGAATGATATACTCCTCGTCCATCTGGTACTTGATGTTGGCGAGCTCGATGAGCGCCCTGACGTCGTCGGGGTACTCTTCAAGCATCTTTTCCAGGATGCCGTGGGCGTGTTCCATGTCGTTGAGGAAGAAATGGATCTCGGAGAGGTAGAGGTAGGTATCTTTTTCCTTGTCGCCCAGTTCCATGGCCCGTGTAAACATCTCAAGGGCAAGATCGAGATGTCCCAGTTCGCGGTGGCAGATGCCGATGAGCTTGGTTATGAACGGGCTGGTTGAGCACAGGAAGTTCGCCTTTTCAAGGTCGTCTGCAGCTATAGTGTAGTAGCCCTGCGACATTTTTTCCGTGGCCCGGCCCATGAAGATCTTGAATCGCTCCTCGAAACCCTTTGCACTGAGGCTGCTGGCTCCATCCTTGAAATGGAAGCCCGAGGTGCACAGGTCTATGAACTCGCGGTTCTCATGAAGCTCTTCTTCCGTATTGAGCACCTCTATCACCCTCTGGCACAGGTTCTTGATGGGCAGCATGGTATCCATCTTGTTCGACACGTACAGGCCGATGTTCAGGGTATCGTTTTTCTCGATCTCGGAGAGGTGTTTGGCCTCGCTGATGAGCTCTTTGAAGAAGAAGTTCACCATCTCCTTGGAATTGCTTATGGGCAGGACCATGGCAGACTTATACTCGCCGCCCGGGCAGGTGTATTCGAAGCTCAGCCACAGTTCCCTGTACTCGTTGTCGATCCGTTCCACCTCGACGGAAATAAGCTCTATGAGCCCTCTTGGGTGTTCCAGTTTTCCACGCATGGCATAGATGTATTCTTAAGGGTATGAAAAGTCAACACGAACCCAAGATGGCCTTGAAAACGAAAGTGGAAATGCGCAATAAATTGTGTTAGCCATGGAGACCGGAGGTGGTTTTATTATGATTCACTCCCCGAAGATTACAGGCTTGTTCATCGTCTGGGTGGTTATCTCCCTTGTTTCGGCAGCACCGAGCCAGGCATCTCCGAAAGTCCAGGTGGACCAGGACGTCTACGATGCCGGGACCCTCTATGAAGGGAAGGATCTCTCGCACGAATTTATCCTGAAAAATGTCGGCGACCAGAAGCTTATCTTCAAGCCGAAACCCTGTTGAGGCGCCAAGGTAACTGCCCCGGGAGGGCAGGAGATAGAGCCCGGCAAGACACAGAGACTCATAGTAGGCATATCGACCCGCTATGTGAAGGGCGACTATAAGAAGACTATTGAGGTCGAAACCAATGATCCTGATATGCAGATACTCAGGCTGACCATCAAGGTGAAGATACAGGAAATCCTCTCCATAGTCCCCATGGATGTCAATTTCGGTACGGTTAAAACCGGATCAGTGAATAAAAGGATGATCACCCTTGCAAATAAGGGGAAAGAACCTCTCAAGATCACCGCCATTTCCGCAAATCCTTCAAATATGCTTTCCGTTTTCCGTCAGGGCAGCTCGAAGATATCCCCCGGGGAATCCATCTCGGTGGAAATTCAATTTCAGGCAGGTCCTCCTACGAATTTCTTTTTCGGGACCATGCATGTCGAGACCGATGATGAAAAGGCCAAGTCCAAGGATGTACGCATCAGGGCCAGGATCCTTGGGAGTTGACGCGGCATCTTTGCGGCTCATTGCCCATCCGCTGACATGAGGGACGGCTTCAGGAAAAACATGCTCACGGTCGGCGGGCTCACTGCCATCAGTCGAGTCCTCGGGTTTGTGCGCGACATGATCATGGCCTGGCTTCTCGGAGCCGGCCTTCTCGCAGATGCCTTTGTGGTCGCAAACAGAATCCCCAACATTCTCAGACGGTTCATGGCCGAGGGGGCCGTCAGTGTCGCGTTTGTCCCCGTGTTCAGCGAGGTCAAGGAGAAGGAGGGGATCGAGCGGGCGTTTCTCATGGCCAGGGAGGTCATGACGCTGATGTTCTACAGCCTGATTGTGGTCGTGATCATCGGCGAACTGGCCGCTCCTGCACTTGTGGCGGTCATGGCTCCGGGATTCATCTCAGGAGGCATCTTCGATACGACGGTTCACCTCACCCGGATCATGTTCCCCTATATACTCCTCATCGGCATCGCCGTCCTCTTCATGGGCATCCTCAATTCACTGGGGCATTTTGCAGCCCCTGCCGCAGCGCCGATCCTCATGAACCTCTTCATGATCGGTGTGCCTGTGCTGGGATATGTGGCGTATCCCGTGTTCTCATCGCCCGCAGACGCACTGGCGTGGGGGGTGATTGCCGGAGGGATCGCGCAGATCCTCATCCAGATCCCCCCTTTGCTGAAGCGCCATGTGCCCCTGGGACTCACGAAGACCTTCAATTCCTCCCGGGTGAGACAGGTGGTCAGGCTCGTGGGCGTGGCCGCCATCGGGGCTTCCATCTACCAGGTCAATGTGCTCATCGGGACCCTGCTTGCCTCCCTGCTTCCCCGGGGAAGCGTCGCATACCTCTACTACGCAAACAGGATCCTGGAGCTTCCCCTGGGTATTTTTGCCTTTGCGGTGGGAAACGTCATGTTGCCCGCCATGAGCGCGGCATCTGCCCGGCTGGATACGGGACGTTTTTCCTTTCTCATGGGCAGGGGTCTTCTGACCGTTCTCCTCTTTACCATACCTGCCACGGCAGGCTGTCTGGTCCTGGCCGGACCCATTTTCACCGTTCTCTTCCTGCGGGGCGCCTTCACGTATGATGATGCCCTTGCCTCGTCATATGCACTGCAGATGTATGCCCTGAGCCTCTGGGGCGTGGGATACTCGCGTATCCAGACCCAGGCGCTCTATGCCATGCAGAAGGCCAGGACCGTCGTCAACATCTCATGGTTGACGCTGCTGGCAAACCTGGTTTTCTGCCTCATCCTCATGCCGCTCATGCAGCATGCAGGCATTGCCCTTGCGAGCAGCATAGCGGTCTTTGTCCAGTTGCTCATCCAGCATGTATTCATCAAGAAGGCAGGGATCCATATACCGAAAGAACACGTCAGGCAGTTTGGAAAGATGGTTGCCGCCGCTTTCATCATGGGCCTCGCGCTGATTCCACTGGTACGGCTGGATATCTGGAAGGAAGGGCTGAGTCTTGCGTCGGGTTCCGTGCTGCTGCTGGCCATAACCCTTGGTGGAGGTCTGTATTTCGGTTGTCTGTGGGCCATGGGCATTCGGGGTTTTCCGGGCAAGCAGGGACATACGGATCAGCCCTGAGCATTTGTGGATATTGATTCTTATGACAGCACAGTGAATTTACCGTATGAAATTTATTTCTTATAAAGAGTAAGAAAAGTTCTATTAGTGAATCAATCTTCAGAAGACCTGTTGTTATTTAACGGTTATAAAAACAGTTAGTTGTGTGATAATTACCCTATGGCACCATGTTTGCAAATATATTAAGAACATATGGAAATGCATGGGGGTCTTCATCGTGTGGCTCACTAGGAGAGAGATTCTTGAACAGCTCGGCAGGTTAGGCATCAGGACCTTGAGTGACTTGAAGAAGGCCTGCCGGGAGTTTGAATCTTACTGGTGCTCTCAACAGAATCGAATGTAATGCCCCTGCGTTTACCTAAGGTTTTTTTATATAATCTGGGGAGAAGACTGGAACTGCTATGTGGCCTGATAGATTGAATGAATATATTGTTGATCAAACGCTCGAACTCTCCCCAGAATTTATCAAGGACAATGCCAGCATAATCCCCCTGCTTTTCCAGGTTTCACTCCTGTCGGATGTAGAGGTGAGGATCGAAAAGATCTCAGACCTTTTCCTCAATTTCATCGGTCATATCACACCGTATGATGTTGCTTTCGTCTATATATGGGAACCTCAGAATACCTGGTTCTGCAGAGGGTTGCAGGGCGAGATCCCCGGCGACATCGAAAAGGGTGATATCTTTACCAATGTGATTCGCGAAATGGCCAAACCCATATTTGTACCTGATGTGAGCCTGGCCGGGCTCGACTCCCATGAACTTCCCATCAGCTGCACATCCGTGATCGGACTTCCCATATATAAAGACACCAAGATCATCGGGTGCATAGAGCTTTTCAGGAAAGGCACAAGTTCATTCTGCATGAATGATCTCATACTGACAAAGCATCTCCTCCTGAGTTCCGAGAAGGTGCTCAAGGAGGTTATGGCCCCTGAGCGTGATTTCGACGATGCCCTCGATGTCCGCATAGATATACCCCAGAGGCACATACTGCTGGATATCCTCCACCAGTACGAGGAGCTCTCCAAGAGGCTGAGCTTCCCCTTGAGTGTTGCAATCATCGAGATTGAGGACAGAGACAAATTCGGGCTGTACCAGCATCTGCCCGAAGGGGTGAGAACGCTGAAAACCCTGGCCAAGAGAATACAGGAGAGTTTGCGTTGTTATGACAAGGTCCTGAGGTATGAGGAACTCAGCTTCTTCGTGATTCTGCCGGGGTGTTCGGCACAAGATGCCGTCAATGCCTTGCATAAGTCCACGTTGAGTCTCGGGGCTGACCTTGCGGACACCATGACCTTCGGGGTGGCGACACTTCCGGATGACGCCCAGGACGCAAAAGGGATCATTAATGTCGCCCACCAGGCCCTTTCCCATGCCAAGAAGAGGGGGATTCATGTGGCCACCTTTGCCCAGAGCGGTTCCATGAAGCCGGTGAATATCTCCCTTGAGCTCCGCATGAAAAAGCTCCTCCAGTCCGGACCGTCACTGAAGGCGCTCAGCGAATTATTGAACCTTATCAAGGTCCAGTGTCAGGCAGATGAAGTATCCATACGCCATGATGCCCCCGGAACTCCCATAGCCTGGGAGGGGCATGAACTCGGATACCTCCATCAGGAAGGTCTTCCACAGGACATCTTTGACTGGATCACCACGTTCATAACCCCTGCATGGGCGGTTGCGGCGGGCTTTGATGCGGATATCCAGAACTGGTACATGGGCATCTTGAACACGGCATCGATCATGTGCGATCTGCGGGCAGGATACCCCATGGGATTCTCTCTGAAGGTTGCCGATCAGATCTTCACCCTTGCCAAGGAGATGGGGGTAGGCGACAGACTTGCAAACCAGTGGGCCAATTCTTCTCTTGCAGCCAATATCGGATACCTGGGCATCCCGACGACCCTTTTCACGAAGGGCGATCTGAGCCCGTTTGATAAGAAGAAGCTTAACAACCACCCCATAATAACCTCCCGTATCCTCAAGGATGTGGCCGTGCTCAACATTGACGAGGACCTGCTGATATACCACCATGAGAATTATGACGGCAGCGGGTTCCCCCGAGGTCTCAAAGGCGAAGACATCCCGCTGGCTGCCAGGGCCATGAGGGTTGTTGATACATACAATGCCATGGTTACCCCGAGGCTTTACCGCCCGCAGATGAGGCATGAAGAGACTTTGAAGGAGTTGTGCGCCATGTCGGGCAAGACCTTGGATCCGGAGGTGGCATCCCTGTACGTGGATCTTATCGGTTCTTGATCCATCTGGGGTGTGTAATGCCGTATTTCCTTATCTTATAGTGGATTACCCGTTTGCTGATCCCCAGGGCGCTTGCCGCGTCTTTTTGAACCCAGTCGTTCTTTTTGAGAGCCTCCAGGATCATGTCGCGTTCTGAAAGCGCCAGGGTGGACATGGACCTTTTCTGATCACCGTTTCCGCCATCCTGCACACCGGCAGACTGGCTCGACCCGGGATGGAGAATGGAGATGTCCTGCTGCCTTATGGCTTCACCCTCGGCAAGCAGCACGGCACGTTCGATGCAGTTTCTTATCTCTCTCACATTGCCGGGCCAGTCATATTCGATGACTGCAGCCAGTGCCTGAGGATCGATGTCCATCGGGGGCTTGTTGAATTCCCGGCAGTATTTCCTGATGAAGTAGGTCACCAGAGGCTCGATGTCCTCTTTGCGCTGTCTGATGGGCGGTATATGGATGTTCACGACATTTATGCGGTAATACAGATCCTCACGGAATCTGCCCTGTTCCACGAGTGCGTGCAGGTCCTGATTGGTAGCGGCAATAACCCTGACATCCACCTTAATGGTTTTTTCTCCCCCGACCCGCTCGAACTCTCTCTCTTCCAGTACCCGGAGGATCTTGGCCTGCAGTGCAATGTCCATGTCGCCGATCTCGTCCAAAAAGATCGTACCCATGTTCGCCTGCTCCACTCTTCCGACCCTCATGCGTACGGCACCTGTGAAGGCACCTTTTTCGTGGCCGAAAAGCTCGCTTTCAAGGATGTGCTGGGGCAGGGCTGCACAGTTGACCTGAACAAAATTATTTCCACAACGGCCCGAGTTATGGTGAATGGACCCGGCAATGAGCCCTTTGCCCACACCGGTTTCACCGGTTACCAGCATGGTGGAATCGGCTTTGGCTACCCGTTCGACCAGCTTGAGCACCTTCTTGAGGGAGGCGCTTACCCCGACAATGTCGGCAGTGCGGTATATGATGTCTTCCTGGGCATGCCGCAGGTAATCGATCTCGTTTCTCATCCGCTTGATGGCCAGGGCATCGTCGATCTTCTGAACCAGTTCGTGCAGGCCGAAGGGTTTCTGGATGAAATCCTGGGCGCCGTTTTTCATGGCGACAACCGCCGTGTCCACCGAGGCATAGCCGGTCATGACGAGCACGATGGTGGTGGGATTGGTTGATTTGACGCGCTTTAAAAGTTCGATGCCGTCAATGCCAGGCAGCTTGAGGTCGGTGAGCATGAGGTCATAGATATACTTCCCCAGGCGGACGAGAGCCGCTTCGGCATTTTCCACGAGTTCAACCTCATGGTTGTGCCTCTTCAGTTCCTGGAAGATAACCTGTCCCAGATTGATGTCGTCTTCTACAATGAGAATGTGTGCCATACCATTTATTGTAATCGGAATTACACAACCAAAACTTTACCCTGATTCTGAAACCGGGATTTGTTGTTGGATGTCCCTGGGCAGGCCCATAAGCACTGCAAATGCAAAATTTGGGATAGACCCTTCCATACTCATATTTTAGGGGTTATGGCAGTTGACCTGAGCGTGTGGGTATACTATTGTAGAAGTGCGATCAGATGTGGGTATGCGCGCTGGAAATGAACGACTCAAAAGCGGGAGAAGTTGATGCTGATTAGTACCGTAGTGGTAACCGAATTTATGACGAACTGCTTCATCCTGGGTGATGAGCAGACACGCCAGGCAATCGTCATCGACCCGGGCGGGGATGCTGAGAAGATCCTGAAACAGGTCGATTCCATGGGATTGAAGGTCATAGCTATAGTAAATACCCATGCCCATGTGGACCATATCGGCGCCATCAGGGAGATTAAAGATGCCACGGGTGCCCCCATCATGATGCATAAGGACGAATTGCCTCTCTTGCAGGCCGCATCGCGTATGGGAAGGCTCTTCGGCATCCATATCGAGCAGCCTCCCGACCCGGACAGGTTTTTAAGTGAAGGCGAAGAGATCTCTCTGGGCAACGGAGTATCTCTGTCAGTCCTGGAAACGCCCGGACACTCTCCGGGAGGCATTGCCCTCGTGAGTTCGGACAAGAAACTCTGCTTCGCAGGCGACTCACTTTTTGCCGGGTCCATTGGAAGGACAGATCTTCCCGGTGGCGATTACCAGACGTTGATAAACTCCATAAAGACAAAACTGCTGCCGTTGGGGGATGAAGTGAAGGTATTGCCGGGACATGGTCCTGCAACGACAGTGGGAGCCGAGCGCAGATATAATCCATTCCTGTAGGGAGGAGAATAATGAGAAGAGCTGTTTTTGTAAGTATTGTTCTGGTGCTGATGCTTGCCGGTTGCGCCCAGTTGAAGAATGCCACATCCAGTGCATCCACCACGCCTGAGACACGCCCGTCCCCTAGGTATCTCGACTTCGCGGACATCCTCATCCCCGGAGAGCTTGAGAGGGTTGCCAAGGAATGCAACATAACGAATGGATTCGGCAAGCTGGTCGTTTCAGGCCGCGTGGAGGTTGAATCCCTGTCTCAGTTTTTCATTACCTCCATGAACTCTGAAGGATGGGTGTCCCTGAACCAGTACAAGTTCCAGGGGTCAGCCAAACTTTTCTTCAAGAAACAGGACAAGTTCGCTTCAGTTCTTATTGAAGAGAATCCTCTCGCTACAAGGGTGGAGATATGGGTGGTACCGCAGGAGAAGATATAGGAGGCAAGACCGTTGTCTTCGGAATAACCGGAGGGATTGCGGCATATAAGGCACCGTTTGTCGTACGAGGCCTCAAGCGGCTTGGCCTTGATGTGCACGTGGTGATGACGGAAGCCGCCCGGCATTTTGTCACCCCTCTTGTCCTCCAGACCTTGAGCGGGAGATCCGTGAACACGGACATGTTCGCCGAGGTGTCGGGGGCATCCTACGAAATTGATCATATTGCCCTAGCCGACAAGGCCGACCTCTTCCTTATCGCACCGGCCACAGCGAACTTCATCGCAAAGCTTGCCCACGGTATTGCCGATGACCTTCTGACCTGCACGGTCCTGGCCACCAGGGCGCCGGTTCTCATATGCCCGTCCATGAACGTGAACATGCTGGCCAACAGGGCTACGCAGGATAACCTGGAAGCCGTCAAGGCCAGGGGCATGCACGTGCTTGAGCCTGTGACAGGCGAGCTTGCGTGCGGATGGGAAGGTTCAGGGAGGCTTCCGGAGCCCGGCAGGATAGTAGAAGAGGTTAAACTGCTGCTTGCACGGCACGACCTGGCAGGGATAAACATCCTCATCACCTCGGGTCCTACGTGCGAAGATATCGACCCTGTACGTTTCATTACCAACAGATCCACGGGAAAGATGGGGGCGGCCATGGTGGAGGCCGCCTGTATACGTGGGGCAAGGCTCAAGGTGATAAGCGGACCCGTGATGGCGCAGTACGCACCATGGGCAACGGTAATCGATGTCCGCTCCGCCCAGGAGATGCTTGCCGCCGTTAAGGGCAACCTTGCGGATGCGGATGTCCTTATCATGGCTGCGGCAGTAGCTGACTACACCCCGCATACCTACTCCAAGAGCAAGATCAAAAAGGGCGAGAAGACAGCGCACATTGATCTTGCATCAACACCTGATATCTTGGCGACCATCCGCACCCTGAAGGAATCGAAGATCTTTGTTGGCTTTGCCGCTGAGACGGAAAATCTCAAGAGTTATGCCCAGGACAAGATGATCAGGAAGGGTCTCGATATGATCGTGGCGAACCGGGTGGGAGAGACGAACACCGGATTTGCATCGGATACCAACAGCGGTGTCATACTGTCTCCCGAAGGGGTGATTTACGATTTCGAGCATATGGAAAAAGAAGTTCTCGCACACAAGATTTTAGACCTGGTAAAAGAGAGACTGTGAAGGAACAGATTGTACAGCTCCTGCAAGACGAGGCCCAATGGGCAGGGCCCTTTCTTTTTATGCCGGAACCGGAGGTCTCTCGTCCGCCATCAGAAAATCGGATGGATCCCGGCAGAGATCATGAACTTGAACGGATAGGCAAGATGATCCATGACTGCACTTCATGCCCATTATGCCGGACCAGGAAGAACACCGTACCCGGAGAGGGCAATTCCAACGCACAGGTCATGTTCATCGGGGAGGCCCCCGGGGCGGTGGAGGACGAAACCGGAAGGCCTTTTGTGGGTCCGGCTGGAGGCCTTCTGACGGATATTATCGAGAAGGGCATGGGTTTGAAGAGGAAGGACGTCTTCATAGCCAATATCCTCAAGTGCAGGCCTCCTTCCAATAGAGACCCTCAGGATCACGAGGTGGAGGCATGTATCGGGTTTCTTCATGCACAGATAAGTGCCGTGAATCCCAAGGTAATCATCGCCCTGGGCAGGATAGCAAGCCACACCCTCCTGGCGGATACCACACCCATCAGCAGGCTGAGGGGTACGTTCAGGGAGTTCCGCGGTATCCTGACCATGCCGACCTATCATCCGAGTTACTTGTTGCAGAACCCATCAAAAAAGAGGGATGTATGGGAAGATATAAAGAAGGTAATGGAAGCGCTCGGCATCGGCATACAAAGATAGGTCTTATTGCTGCCGTCTTACTTATCCTGGTTTCGGCCTCTTATCGACTGGATGCCGCCGAAATACTCGTTATCGATGTGAAGGACGCCATAAGCCCTCCGGTTGCCTCCTTTGTCATGGAGAGCATCGATGAGGCCGTCAAATCGAACAAGATGGCCGTCATCATAAGGCTGGACACCCCGGGAGGCCTGGATACGGCCATGCGTGACATCATACAGAAGGAGCTCAATGCAAGGATCCCGGTAATCGTCTATGTCTCGCCCAAGGGAGCCAGGGCCGCATCCGCGGGGGCGCTCATAACCCTCGCCTCGGATATCGCCGCCATGTCTCCGGGGACCAACATCGGGGCGGCCCACCCTGTCGGGATCGGCGGCGCAGAGGATAAGGACGGCAAAGACTCTACCATGACGGCAAAGGTAACCAACGATGCCGTTGCCTATGCCAGGAGTATTGCCAGGGAACGAGGCAGGAGTGAGCAATGGGCAGAGGACATAGTGCGCAAGAGCATATCCACCCCGGCCCGGGAGGCCCTGAGCAAGGGGGTTATCGATATTGTTGCGCAGGACATGAGTGACCTGCTGAATCAGCTCGATGGAAGGAAAATCAAGAAAAACCTCACCACCTTTGTCCTGAATACCAATAAGGCCAGCCTCGTGGAAAGACACATGGGCTTCAGGGAACGCCTGTTCGCCGCGCTGTCGAATCCCAACATAGCCTATATCCTCATGCTCATCGGACTGGCAGGCATATACTTCGAACTCTCAAGCCCCGGGGCCATTCTGCCTGGCGTGATCGGGGGGATCGCCCTGATACTTGCCTTCTTTGCATTCCAGACCCTGCCGGTGAACTATGCCGGCGTGGGACTTATCCTGCTGGCCGTCATCATGTTCATTGCAGAGATCAAGGTGCCGAGCTATGGCCTGCTCACCGTGGGCGGTGTGATTTCCATGCTGCTGGGCTCATTGCTTCTATTCAGGACCCCGGAGCTCTATGCCCAGGTGTCCTATGCCCTTATCCTGCCGGTCACGCTGTTTTTTGCCACTTTTTTTGCTGCAACCATCTATCTTGTGGTCAAGGCCCAGAGAACCGTTTCCAAGCTTGGCATGGATGCCATGAAAGAAGAGGTTGCCGAGGTATTTGCCTGGAATGAAGACGGTACGGGCAAGGTGTTCTGCCACGGGGAGTACTGGAATGCGAAGGGCCCATCGGCTCTCAGGCAGGGAGACCATGTGAAGGTGACAGGCCAGCGCGGTATGGAACTCATCGTCAAGCCCCTTTCGGACACAACAGACACATGATCGCGGTTGCACTGTCCGGAGGAGTGGATTCTTCCGCCGCAGCCATAATTCTCCATGAAAAGGGCGAGACCCTCATGGGAGTCACCCTATATCTCGGTCAGGGCGTTCCTGCTCAGGTCCAGATAGACCGTGCCCGCGCCCTCTGCAAGCACCTGGGTATTCCTCACCATGTCATTGATGTCAGCAATGAATTTACTGAAATCAAGGACTATTTCTGCCATGGGTACCTCATGGGCAGGACGCCCAATCCCTGTGCCATGTGCAACCGGGATATCAAGTTTGGTGTACTCCTGGACAAGGCGCGTGCCTTTGGGGCCGGTCATGTTGCCACAGGCCACTATGTGAAGAAGGTCACAAGCCGAGGGAGGCATTTCCTCACGAGGGCCCATGAATCAAGCTCACAGGAATATTTCCTGGGACTTGTCTCCCAGGAAGCCCTCGAAAGGAGTATCTTCCCCCTCGGGGATGTCTCCCGCAGTGATGCCGAGGCCCTTGCACAAGGGATCGGGCTTTCGATCCCCAGGATACATACCTCCCAGGATGCCTGTTTTATTGGGGATAAGGGTTATGTGTCCTTTATCGAATCGCATACGGGATTCAGGCCCGAGGAGGGGGATATTGTAAGCCCCCGAGGCCATATCATAGGCAGGCATAAGGGGGTTCTCCGGTACACTCTGGGCCAGCGAAAGGGTCTTGGGGTGGGTTTCGGCAGGCGTGTCTATGTGCTGAACAAGGATATAGGGAACAACACCATAACAGTAGGCGTGCAGTCCCAGTGGCCGCATGGTTGGTTCAGCGTAAAATCCATGAACTTCATGAAAATGGGGTCGCTTGAGCAAACCCTCGAAGCACGAGTCAAGGTCCGGTACCGCCAGGAGCCTCAAAGGGCTGTTGTTCACCCCGGAGGGCCTGAAGGGGCGGATGTAGAATACAGCGGGATCTTCGCGCCCGGACAGCTTGCAGTGTTCTACGACCAGGAAGATGCCGTCTTGTGTGCCGGCATCATTGAATATGCCCGGGGTGATGGAAGGGGTTAAGGAAGTGGTGGCAGACCAGTGAAAGGACTCGCATCCTATAAGGATATATCCATCCATAGCAGGAGCATAGGCATCTGCACTTACCCGGCAGGCGTTGATGCCATAATGATTGAAGGGGTGTTGAAGGACGAACGTCTCTGCCACACCTTTTCCATCTCTACGGGTGAAAGGGTCGATCCCGGGGTGATCCACGAGATCGTCCTCAGGCTTCTGATCAGGGGATCCCGGCTTACCATAGAGGATCTTGAGGTGGAGTATCACCATCTGCCCAGGCCCGAATGCAGTAAAACAGCTGATAGCTTGAGGGGGCTTGTCGGCAAGGGTATAACCCCCGGTTTCACTTCGCTGGTGAAAAAGACCTTTGGAGGGCCTAGGGGCTGTACACATTTGAACGCGCTGCTCATTGCCATGGCTCCGGCAGCGGTGCAGGGATTCTGGAACTCCATGGTCAGCAGGCCGCTAAAGCCGTCGCAGGTTTCGAATTCAATGGATGCCCGACTCCTCATTGACACATGTTGGGTCTGGCGCTCGGACGGACCTCTTGCCCGGGAATTTCAGGAAATGCTGGGGCATCATGAAAGTGAGTAGGATGGGTCGGGCAATCTCAACACTGATATCTTGAATGAGGCAACGAAGATCGGAGGAGTCATGATCACTATCGGAGGCAGGGCGCACACCCTTGATGAGGTCCGTGACGTAGGAAGGCTCCTGCTTCCTTTTGTGGAGATATCGCTGGATGATCCCGAGACTGTCAGGCGCTGGAAACCGGATCTCCTTGAGATGAGGGAGACCTATGGCATAGAGTACCTGGCACATTTTCCCAATGAGGATAATCCCTTTGATGTAGCCATACTCAAAGAACGTTTTGTGCCAAGGATAGAGGCCCTCATTGACCTCTCGAAAGAGATTGGAATTCCAAAGGCCACCATACATTTCTGGATCGACAGGAGATGGGCTCCGGAAGGTCTTATCCCCAAAAAGCTCGAACTCCTTTCTCGGATCGTCGAATATGCGTCCAAATCAGGGGTGGTAATCTGTATTGAAAATCTAAGCGAACGCTACGACAGTTTCCAGCCAGTCTTCGAGGTTGTCCCTGATCTTATGATGACCCTTGATATAGGCCATGCACAGCTCCTGACAAGGGAGAACACCTCTTTTTGTTTTATCGAGCACTGTGCGGGCAGGATTGCCCATGTACATGTCCATGACAATCACGGCGGCACGAGTGTGAAGGACGACCTTCATCTCGCACTGGGTGAAGGGATTGTGGATTATCGAGCCATCATCTCTTCCCTCTTGCGCAGCGGGTATGATTCTACCATTACCATGGAGGTGAAACCATGGGATATGGGTCGTACGAAGGATGCCTTGGAAGGTTGTCTGAGCTTAGTCAGCGCTCCTTGACTTAACATAACAGCAGGTTTAAGGTCTTTAGGCATGGTATGCATATCTCCTGAATGGGTGATCAGAGGGCATGTGGATGAGAGGGCTCTGCCGACTTTACGGTTTTCCCCCGCCTTCAGGTCCCTCATTCGGGGCAGAGGGATGGTTGATCCTGCCGAAGTCCTGAATTTTCTTACGCCCAATCTTGGACAACTCAAAGACCCCCGCACCATGAAAGGCATCCAGAATGCCTGCGAACGGATCGTTCAGGCTATAGAGAAGAAAGAGATCATCGGTGTCTTTACGGACTATGACGTGGATGGGGTATGCAGCGCAGCCCTCCTTCATCGCTTTCTCATAGGCATAGGCCTTGATCCGCCGGAAATCTTCATCCCCGACCGCGTGAACGACGGATACGGTCTCAATGTCCGGGGAATCGACGAACTGCATGCCAAGGGAGTAAGCCTGATGATCACGGCAGACTGCGGGATCACGGCTGTAGAAGAGGTCCGTTACGCAAACTCGCTGGGAATGGACGTCATTGTCACCGACCACCACGAGGTGGATCAAGAGATACCGGAGGCATTGGCTCTGATCAATCCAAAGCAGACCGACTGCCTGTTCTTTATGGAGGATCTCTGCGGGACAGGTGTGGTATTTCATCTCATAGTCGCATTGCGCTCGATACTCAGGGATCGCGGGTTTAAGGACCTGCCGAACCTGAAGGGCGAACTGGATATTGTCGCAATGGCAACCGTTGCCGATGCGGTAGGTCTTTCAGGGGTAAACCGTATCCTGGTAAAAGAAGGGTTGAATGTGCTCAATTCATCATTACGGGTTGGCATCTCGGCGCTCGTGAAGGTGGCAGGCATCAAGAAAGAGGTCATCTCACGGGATCTTGGCTTCATCCTAGGTCCGAGGATCAATGCCGCCGGGCGTATATCGGATGCCAGAAAAGCCTTTGATCTGCTCACTACGGAAGATGAGGAGAGGGCTCATACCCTGGCCCAAGAGCTCGATGGGCTCAACAGGAAGAGACAGATCCATGAGCAGAAGGTCCTGGAGATGGCCCTGAAGCAATTACAGGATCAGCCGCCTCTGGATAATGTAACCGTTGTATGGGGAAAGGACTGGCACATCGGAGTGCTGGGCATTGTAGCATCAAGGCTGGTGAGTGTTTTTTCCAAACCAGCGATTGTCATATCTATCATGGATGGTATCGGCATAGGTTCCGGCAGGTCTCTCGAAGGCATAGATCTTCACCATGCCCTGAGTATCACCGATGGACTGCTCACCAGTTTCGGCGGGCACAAGATGGCCGTAGGCTTGAGCATACCGGAAGACAGGATCACGCAGTTCTCCCAGAGGCTCAATGAAATCGTCAATTCGCAGAAACATAAGAAGCAGTCAACCTTTGAGGTAGATCTCAAGATCTCCCCCTTTGACCTTACCCCGGCATTTTTAGATGAACTTGAATTGCTGTCGCCTTTCGGTGAAGGTAATCCCGAACCGGTATTTCTGATTCCTTCAATGGAAATAGTGGGGTGCAGAATCTTTGATAACAGGCAGGCCAAGCTCATGCTGAGGCACTCCAACAGGGTTTTTCATACCCTCAAATGCGTTGTCGATCGTGAATTCTGTGAAAAAGGAAGATGCCTCGACGTCGCCTTTTCACCGGTAAAGATACGGCTGAGCGGGCACGATTATCTGTACCTGGCCCTCAAAGCGCTTTCTGCTTCACGCTGAAGCGATCATGGAGCATCTTCTGATCATTGATATATGTCTTGATCTCTTTGGGGATGAGCTCCTTGGTAATTCTGGGTTGACCTATGATGATAAGGGCCGTAATGCACAGGAAGAGCACAACGTAGAGCGCTACCTGCTTCATCTTGTTTATAAACAGGTTGTGCGCGATAGATAACTCTCTGATATCCTTGGCGCCTTCCGGAAATACCTCTATAATGCCACTATCCATAAGCCTTACGATAGAGCTCAATGCCTCAAACGGGGGCTCGAGGGATTCCTTTACTATCCGCTCAACCGTTCTTTTCTCATCGATCAGGTCATAGATGTGCAGGTCCACATCGTCCAGCTGATGATGGCGGACCAACTCCTCGGTGACGGGGATAACCGTCACCGGGCAGTAATCAACCGGCGGGATTTTTTGCTTTATAGTGGGCCATTCATCTATGATGCGAAGAGTGTCGAGGATGGCCGCTTCAGTAGCTATATGGCAGGAGAGCATACTTCCCGATTCGGTGTTCCAGTCATCGAATTTATAGCCGCCCTCCCCCCACTGGAAGACTTCAAGGAGGGTCTGTTTTATGATGACATTGGTTGCGCGGTCCAGGAAGATCTTTTTAAGCTGGCCCTTTGAGATCAGTATCTCATCCCAGCGCTGCGAATTCTTTTTCTCGCTCTCAAAGGCTGCCTTGAGCTCCTTGTCATTGACATACCCTGCTTTCAGAAGTACATCTGCGCGCGGGTCTCTTTCCCATTTATCAGAAGTGATCCCGGCGATAACTCCGTTTTCAAAGGAGATGGTCACGTTTGCCTTGGGCGAAGACAGGATCAGAGCCCCTGTCTTCATCTGCTGGGAGATGAGCTGGAAGATCTCTGTGACTCCAAAACCTTTGAGTGTCCCGAGTAATGCCATGTTACACCCCGTATCTTATGGGAGGGGCCTTGTAGGCCCTTACCAGGAGAAGGACTAGGGAAGTGATGCCGATGATCCGGATTATCCATTGGTATTCGGTCTGCAAGGGAATAAAAGAGATGACGAATTCTCCGCCGGTAATAATGGCCATGAGCGAAGCGCTTAAGACCACAATGCGGATCAAGGCGATGCCTGTCCTGTTGGTCAGGAATGAGCCCAGGCCTGGCAGCGCAAGCTCGAGCCGGAGCAGTTTCTGATAAGTGAAGGACTTGTATCTTCTTATCTCCTCCGTCTTGTGGTGGAGAATGTTGCCCTGTTGTTTTTTTGTTTTGGTATCGATCCAATGGCACTGGAGACAGATGGGATTTCCAGTCATTGTCCGTGCCCCGGAATAGTACAGCTTTCCACATCTGCTGCAGCGCTTGGTGAATTTGTCATCAGGTATATAACCAATAACGATAAAGACAATGAAGCACCCAAAGGCGAAGAAGATCGAAGCCTTCCTGGGGATCGCACCAAAGCCGAAGGTCCAGAGGACATCGGCAACTAAGCGAAGATCATCTGAGGGCTTCATCTGTCTTGCCAGCATCAGCCTTACAGGTGAGCGTTCCTGAATATACCTGGTTCTGCCTACAGCGTTTTCTTCATCCAGAAGGCGTCTGACCCGATCGGCATCGACGCCGCTTGCCGATGCAATGGCCTTTTCGCCTTCATAGAAGTTATAGGTGGATTGGTAGAGCCTGCTTAAGTTGTAATGGTACACGACATTATGCGGCATAAGCGATATGGAGTATTGGAATGCCTTGAAGGCTTCCCTGGTTTTGCCCGAGCCTATTAAGGCCAGTCCTAAGTGGTTGTAGAACCTTGGATTTCCAGGGTCCAGATCAATGCTTCGATTAAGGAGCCTTATGGCCTCCGGGAAGTTGGATCTGTTGATTTCTATGAGCGCCATGGCATTCATGGGTTCTGCATCGGCCGGATGTGCTGCTATCCATTTCAAGATTGATGAAGTATCCGATTCATTACCCAGCTTGTGTTCCGTAATGAAAATCTGCCTGTTGATCTGGTTTTCGGTATATGTAATGAAGCCTGCCCCGACATGTGCGATCCAGCTGGACATGAGGATGAGAAATACGAAAAAAAAGACGATCCGTTTTTCAGAAGGGATAAGGTATCCCCATAAGACCAAGAACCACCAGAGTAAGAGCATCATGGGGCCGACGTCGAAGAACAGTGGGATGAGAAGGATAAAGATTATCCACAGAATAAGCCCCATATCCGGCAGATCATTATTGGTATATCCTCTGAAGTCATTGAGCACCTGCGGTGAATACTTGTAGATAAGGCACAGGCCGACCAGGAAAAGGGACAGGAGTGTCGTTGAAAGAACGAAAAAGTAACTATTCCCAAGGATTGTGCTTATGGCAGGCCATGACAGGGGAATCCCATTGAGATAGGTTATGGGCAGTATTCCCGTAAGAAGCGAAGTTGCTTGCACACCCTTAATCCTCTGGTTTGAAGCCATCAAGCTTGATAGCCAAGTCCATCCTGTACTCCTTCACATCACCCTCGATTCTCACGCGGATAGGTACGCTTATGGCGTTTGCCGATATTATTTCTGCATTGTCCGTGCCAATAATCTGGATCCTTCCCAGTAAAGGTTTTGTCGCGGGCTCCATGAAAGCGGATTCAGACTCATCATACCTGGATAAATCCAAAGCAGGCTCCGTGTCCAGCGAAGGGAGAGGTTCCTGTGCCTTGAATGAAGTCGTGGGTTGTGACAGGCCCGGTTTTACAATGCCGTGCTGGGACTTGTCAGTCTTGGCCAGGTCAGGCTGGTCTAAGTCGGGTTGAAATGAAGGAAACGATTCCGGTTTTACAATGTCGTGCTGGGGCTTGTCAGTCTTGGCCAGGTCAGGCTGGTCTAAGCCGGGTTGATATGAAGGAAACGATTCCGGTTTTACAGTGCCTTGCTGGGGCTTGTTAGGCTTGGCCAGGTCAGGCTGGGGTGCAGAGAAGGAGCCGGGTTGTGATATAACGGTGGATGCCTGGGGTTTCTCTGCAACACCACCGGGACTTCGCTGCTGTTTCCCGCTGGTCCCCATTTCAATATGCTGGAGTACCATCTTGGTGATCTTAGTGAGTGTATCCAGGACCCCTTCTCCTGTAGGGGCGACCGCTTCGAAGGACGGGTATCCATAAGGATTGATCATCTGCTCCATTTCGGCCGTGGACGTAACATCCGGGAGATCCCTCTTGTTGTACTGGATCACAATCGGGATGGTCTTAAGGCTTTTCCCATAGTAGTTCAGGTTTTCTTCCAGGTTGTTCAGGCTCTCTATGTTCTCTTCCATCTTGTCCCGCTGGGAGTCGGCAACGAATACAAGTCCGTCCACCCCGGTGAGTACGGCTCTACGGGTCGAGTTGTAGTAGACCTGTCCCGGGACGGTGTAAAAGTGGAGCCTGGTCTTGAAACCCCTGATATTTGCAATCTCTATAGGCAGGAAATCAAAGAATAATGTCCTGTCAGCCTCAGTTGCCAGGGAAACGAGTTTACCCTTCTGATCGGGTTTGAGGCTTGCGTAGATGGACTGGATATTCGTTGTCTTCCCGCACAGGGAAGGCCCGTAGTAGACTATCTTTGCCGAGATCTCTTTCTTGGAATAATTGATGACTGCCATATTACCCTCCACCCGCCAGGCGGATTATTTCAAGTTCCACGTCTTTGAAATCCCTATGTTCCTTCTGTATCTCCCTGAAGATTGACAGGGCTGCCTGATTATCACCCAGGGATTTGTAAGTCTGGGCTATCTCATAGAGGATTCCTACTTTCATGTCCGCGGATGCTTCTTCCAGTGAAACCGCCTGCCGGAGTGCATCAAGAGACTCGTGGTAGAGACCCTTTTCCCGATAGGATACGCCCAGCATGACAAAAGCGTCATAGAGCTTTTCACCGGTTTCGATGACTTTCTTGAAAGACTCCACCGCCTCATCAAGGAGCCCGGTTTCCCGGTAAGCCAATCCCATATTGTATTGGAACAAAGGATCAACCTTTCCCTCCTTCGAGGCGTTTTCTTCAATGGCCTTGAACACTGATTCCACCCCGGTAGTGTCTACGCTGTCTTCAAAGCTTTCATCGATGGAGAAGTCATCCATCTCTTTTTCCAACTGTTTATCTAGCTCTTTGGTGAGATCATAAAAGTCGGTGCGTTCAATCTCAGGTTTCGGGGAGGTCTTCGGAAGAGGCTCTGTCATGGCCTTTTCCTTGACATTGAAGGCATGAACCTTTTTGCTCATCTGGCTGATGGCCGGGTCCAGTTCAGCGGCTTTCTGCATGTACATGGTGGCCTCAACGCTGTTGCCTTCCTTCTCAAGCATCTCTGAAAGCTTGACATATTGAGTCGCTGCCTCCCGGGAGAAGCCCTGAACCTGATACAGCTCGGCGAGCTTCTCATAGGGACCTTCCCAGGAAGGGTTGATCTTGATGGCCTGTTTGTAGAGTGCGATCGCCTTAGGGTAGAAACCCTTCTCACTGTAGATTTCCCCCAGGCGTACATAGACCTCCGAGGCGTTCTTATGGTTGTTGGCCTTGAGGTAAAGGTCTCCCAGCTTCTTGAGGATCATGGTGTCGTTCGGGCGTTTCTCCAGTGCACCTTCGCAGGTGGAAATCTCCTTGGATGCCTTGTTGCGCCCGAAGAGCTTGTCAAATAGGCTCATCTTTTAACAGTACCTTTCTCAGGATAATACAGTCCCCGTAACAGGCCATGATATATGGTTCATCGGTGGACAGGATTACAAACTTTAACCGGATTAACAACGGAGAACAAACATGGAACATATTTATATTTGAAGATGATATACTTGACAGCAGATATCTGATGGCCGTCTATAATTACGGAAAAGTAATGTCTTAAGGGGCTGGAAGGTGCTGTTTACACATCCGCAACTTGGTGAAGAGGTTCATGCAGTCTCAGGTCACTATGTATTGACAAGGGAAGAGTGCATGGAGATTCATGGCCGCAAGATACTCTATTTAGCAGGATATGCCGTTGCTGACGGGTCTTGCTGCGGCAACGCGGGATGCGGTTATGCAGTGGTGGCGGGCTTCATTGTTGCATATCGGACCCAAGTGAATAGTTCCGGGATGCCCGTCTCCCTGGTTGAGCCGGTCGAAGAGAGGTTCTACAAAGAGATTGCCGAAGCACTCCGGGTGAAGGAAGCCCCGCAGCAGGTGCATTTTCTGTGCGAGAACGGCGGTTCAAGGGTACTGTTCTGAAGGCATTTCTCAGGGACAGGGGAATGAGATCTGTTCAGTGCTATCATGGACGCCCTGAATCTGGTATATTTTTTTAAGCAGGATATTTTATCTAGGATATGCATGTGAAAGCGGCAATGGATAACCTATCAGATCCCGGGACATCATCTTGTATGGACTCAGGAGATAATCTCCTTAAGATCTCAGGACTTCATACGTCCTTTTTCACCCCCGAGGGTGTTGTAAAGGCGGTTGACGGAGTAGACCTGGAACTGAAGACAGGACATACACTCGGTATCGTCGGGGAATCGGGATGCGGCAAGACCGTTCTTGCCCTCTCCATACTCCGTCTGGTCCCTGATCCTCCGGGAAAGATAATCAAGGGAAGTATCCTGTTCCAAGGAAGTGATCTGCTCGAAGGGGATATTGAGAAGATGCGTGCCATCAGGGGCAACAAGATCTCCATGATCTTCCAGGAACCCATGACTTCACTCAATCCCGTGTTTACCATAGGGTCCCAGATCGCCGAGGTGATTCTGCTTCATCAGAGAGGGAGGGTAGGGTCGCACCGGGAGGCATTGTCCGTTGCCATAGAGATGCTCAACATGGTGGGAATAAAGGATGCCCCCAGGAGAATCGGGGACTATCCACACCAGCTCAGCGGTGGCATGTGCCAGAGGGTCATGATTGCCATGGCCATGGCATGCAGGCCCACGCTCCTCATCGCGGACGAACCCACGACAGCCCTGGATGTGACTACCCAGGCACAGATCCTGTGTCTGATGAACGATCTGAAAGAGGAAATCGGTACATCCATAATCCTGGTAACCCATGATCTCGGTGTCGTGGCACAGGCGTGTAACCAGGTAGCTGTCATGTATACAGGGCACATAGTGGAGTATGCCTGTGCGGCTGATATCTTTTCAGATCCCCTGCATCCTTACACCAGGGGACTTATGAAGTCAGTACCCAGACTCAACTCCGGCTTCAAGGGAGGGAGGCTGTATGCAATCCCCGGGAGTGTACCAACCTTCAAGGACATGCCTGCGGGGTGCTCTTTCCACCCCAGATGCCCCGAGGTGATGGATATCTGCAGGATTGACCACCCCCCTGTCTTTACACCCTCTTCAGACCGCCGGGTTATGTGCTGGAGGTACGCATGAGCATGATGCCGTTGCTCTCGGTGGCTGGACTGGCTAAGTCATTCCCCATAAGATCCGGGGTGTTCGGCCGGACGAGCGGGGTCGTCAATGCAGTGGACGGTGTTGATCTCGACCTGATGCCGAACGAGACATTAGGACTGGTAGGTGAGTCAGGCTGCGGGAAGACAACCCTGGGCAAGCTCGTCCTCAGGCTCGAGAAACCGGACAGGGGGAGCATTGTTTTTGACGGTATGGATGTCTCCCAGGCAAAGGGAGAGACCCTCCAGAGGGTCCGCAGGGGCATGCAGGTGATCTTTCAGGATCCCTTCGGTTCATTGAATCCCAGGCAAAAGATCAGGGCAATCATAGAAGAGCCCATGATAGTCCACGAGACCGCAACCGGATCCGAGATTGAGGAGAGGGCTGTGCACCTGCTGGACATGGTGGGTTTAAGTGCGGATATATTGCGCCGATATCCCCATGAATTTTCAGGAGGCCAGCGTCAGCGGATCTGTATCGCCCGGGCACTGGCGATCAATCCGAAGCTTATTATCTGCGACGAGCCGGTTTCCGCCCTGGATGTATCGATACAGGCCCAGGTCATAAACCTCCTGACAGACCTTCAGCAGCAGTTCTCTCTGTCATATCTGTTCATATCTCATGATCTTGCCGTGGTCGGCTACTTGTCTCACCGCATTGCAGTCATGTACCGGGGTCGTATAGTGGAGCTTGCCCCGGCAGCCGGGATTTTCGAGAAGCCTGCACACCCCTATACGAAGTGTCTGATGGCCGCGGTACCGGAAGTATCCGCCCATACCAATGATTTTAAACCCTCACAGGGTCCATCGGGATCATACGGGGAGCGGACCGAAACCGGGTGCCCCTACCGGGCAGCCTGTTCACGTGCCGTTGATGAATGTGCGCGGACAAGGCCTGAGCTGAAACAGACCGAACCCGGGCACTGGGTGGCCTGTCTTGATATCTGAGGAGGGTTACAGGTCATGAAGGGCCTTCTGACCATAAAGACCTTGACAGAAGGGCATGTCACATATATTAAGATTCACCTCGTAGCTGTATTATTAAGGAGGAAAGAGAGTTAATGGCTAATCATGCTTCAGCCTTGAAGAGGCAGCGTCAGAGTGAGAAGCGGCGCATGAGGAACAGGGGTCACAGGTCCGCGATTAACACGACTGTAAAGAAGATATTTGCTTCCTTGAGCAATAAGGATACCGACAAGGCACGTGAATTGTTCCGTGACGCCGTGGCACATCTTGACAGCGCAGTTACCAAAGGGGCGCTGCATAGAAAGACAGCCTCCCGGAAGATCTCCCGCCTCACCAAGATGGTGAACGCGCAGCTTTCTTAGGGCTTAAGGTCTGAGAGGTACCTTCTCCCCGTCCTTGTGGGGAAGCACAAGCCGCCCGATGACTTCGGTCAGGGCGGCATAAACGTGTACCAGCGAACTCGACTTGAGCCTCTGTTCAATCCTGCGGACGTCCTTCAGCAGGGATACAAGTTGTTTCACACTCCAAAGCGACTTGCGCCTTGATGACCGCTGGGCGACGAAGTCATGGATCTTCATCTTCTTCCAGTCTTTCCCGGAGAGAACCACATAGTGGTTTATGATCTGGTTTTCTATCCTGCTCAGGAGTTCAAGCTCGGCCACGCCTGCGAGCTCCAGTTCGTAGAGACGTGACAGGGCATCCTTTTTCCGGTCGAAGAATGCGTCGAGAAAGGCAAATATGGCGGGTTCATGCGTGCGCATGACCGCATCGTGGACATCGGCGCCGGAGATGGAAGGGGCCTGGGCCACATACAGGCATAGTTTTTTTATCTCGCTGTCGAGATACCACATGCTGCTCCCCCCAGTCATGTCCGCCAGCAGGGTGGCTGCATCCTTGTCGATCCTTTTCCCATGAAGGAGGGCCCTGCTCATGATCCAGGATATGCGCTCCGAGATGTTCCTGATGGACTCGAATCGGGCGATCCGGGCCTTGCCTTCAAATTTCTTCATGTATTTACTAAGCTCTTTATCAGGTTTATCGATCTCCATGATGAGTATCAGGGTTGTCATGTCGCAGGGGTTATCGAGGTATTTCATGAGCTGGTCAAGCTGTCTCGTGTTCAGCTTCTGGGCATTTCTGACGACGACCACCCTTTTCTCAGAGAGAAAGGGCATGGTGTTGCACAGGCTTATCATCTCATCCATGGATGGGTTTTCCTCGACATTGAAGACGGCCCAGTTCATGGATGCGTTCTCTCCAAGCTTCTGTTTTAACTGTGAGAGTCTTTCCTCGACAAGAAAGGTTTCCTGGGCTAAAAAAACTTCATTGGAGGTTGGCGGGGCCGATTGTCGAGCGCTCATAGCTTGAGCACTGCCACGGCCCGGGCGATCTGCAGGGAGACCTGCCTGCATGCCTCATCTAAGGCGTCTTCATCCTGGCCTCCGACCGAAAACGTCCCGGTATCCGTAAAAGTTGCCTGCCAGAGGCCTTTGCCTGATGTGTCGCTCAGCTTGGCGAGCACACTGATGGTAAGCCGGTAACGGTCGTCTGACTTAATGGATGTGGAGGTGATCCTCTCTCTTGATGAAGAAACCATGGTGCACGAGAGTCTGTGCTGCGGATCTTTGTTCGATATCATGCCCATGGAGGCAAAGGCCTGCTCCAGGAAGGAATCCAGGACCATGCCCGCCTCGCGGAGATGGGTATTGTTCGTGCTTGGATCCAGCGCGATCTTCTTGTCACCACCGGCCCCGTCGAGCACGAAGCCGTATGTGCACGAAAACAGGCTGCTAGCCAGCAGCAACAATAATATTGACGATCTTGTTCGGGACATAGATGACCTTGCGGATGGTTACCCCCTCGATGAACCGTTTCACGTTCATGTCGGAGAATGCGGCCTTCTCCACCACGGCCTGCTCGGTATCCTTCGGCACCACGATAGTGGCACGGAGCTTGCCGTTTACCTGTACCGCGACGGTTGCACTCGAGCTCTCGGCCCAGGCGGGGTCATATTCGGGCCACGGGTGGTTGAAGAGCTGGCCTGAAAGCCCCATGGCCTCCCACAGCTCGTCGGCAATATGAGGCACAAAGGGCGAGAGCATGATGAGCAGATGCTCGACGGAATACTTCAGCACTGCCGCCTCGTCCTTGCCTTTAACCGACTCCTTTACCTTGTAGAGCTCGTTTATGAGCTCCATCATGGCGGCAATAGCCGTATTGAACCTGAAGCGCTTGTCTATGTCCTCAGTGACCTTGCGGATGGTCTGGTGCGTCTTCCTCATGATGGGCTCGACGGATGCCGGTACGCTGCTGAATTGCGAGGTGCCTTCCATATCCCTGATGTCCATGACAAGCCGCCAGAGCCTGGTAAGAAAACGGTAGGTCCCGTCTATGCCCTGGTCGCTCCAGTCCATGTCCTTTTCCGGCGGCGCTGCAAACAGCGTGAAGAGCCGTGTGGCGTCGGCACCGTAACGGGAGATCATGTCTTCCGGATCTATCACGTTGCCCTTGGACTTGCTCATCTTGGCGCCATCCTTGATGACCATGCCCTGGGTGAGCAGCCTGTCGAACGGCTCGTCAAATTCCACATGGCCGAGATCCCGCAGCACCATGGTGAAGAAGCGTGAATACATGAGGTGCAGGATGGCGTGCTCGATACCGCCGATATACTGGTCCACGGGCATCCAGTAAGCCACTTCCCCGGCGTCGAAGGCCTTGTCCTTATGGCTGGGGCTGGCGTAACGGATGAAGTACCATGACGACTCCACAAAGGTATCCATGGTGTCGGTCTCCCGTTTTGCCCTGCCGCCGCAGGAAGGGCACGTCGTGTTCACGAACGATTCCACCTGCGCGATGGGGGAATCGCCCGAACCGGTGAGCTTCACGTCTTCGGGCAGTATTATGGGAAGGTCCTCTCTCTTCACCGGCACGGTTCCACATTTCTCGCAGTGAACCACCGGAATGGGCGCACCCCAGTAGCGCTGCCTGGATATGCCCCAGTCCCTCAGCCTGAAGTTAATGGTGGGTTCCCCCCTGCCGATGCTTTGCAGGTATTCGGTGATGCCTTTCATGGCTTCGGTGTTCTTCATGCCGTTGAATTTCTGCGAATTTATCAGTATGCCCTCGCCCTCATAGGCAGCCTCCATGGTCTCGGCATTGAGCTCTTCTCCCTCGGGCTGGATGACCACGATGATGGTGAGGCCGTATTTCTTGGCGAACTCGAAGTCGCGCTGATCGTGCGAAGGCACGGCCATGACCGCGCCGGTGCCGTAATCATAGAGCACGAAGTTGGCCACATAGATGGGCATTTGAAAACCGGTGAGCGGGTTGATGCAGTATTTACCCGTGAACACGCCCTCTTTTTCATAGGAATCCGAGGTGCGGGTGATCTTGTCCTCCTTGAGGGTCTTCTCCACAAAGGCCGACACCGGGCCTTCCCAGTCGGTACCTTTGGGCAGTGTCTTGGCCAGGGGGTGCTCAGGTGCGATACTCATGAAGGTGGCGCCATAAAGCGTGTCGGGCCTGGTGGTGAAGACCTCGATGTCGTCATTCGTTCCTTCAATCTGGAATCTCAGCAGCGAGCCCGTGCTCCTGCCGATCCAGTTTTTCTGCATGATGAGCACGCGTTCCGGCCAGCCTTCCTTGAGGCGTTCGATATTATCCAGGAGCTCCTGGGCGTATTTGGTGATCTTGAAGAACCACTGGTCGTATTCCCTCAGGTAGACCTGCGTTCCGCAGCGCCAGCATGCGCCGTCTTCCACCTGCTCGTTTGCCAGCACGGTCCTGCAGCTGTCACACCAGTTCAGGAACGTCCGGTCTTTATATACGAGGCCCTTCTCGAACATCTCTATGAAGAAGAGCTGCTCCCACTGGTAATAGTCCGGGGCGCAGGTTGCGATCTCGCGGTCCCAGTCATAGCTGAATCCCATGCGCTTGAGCTGGACCTTCATGTACGCCATGTTCTCGTAGGTCCATTTTTTCGGGTGCACGCCACTCGCGATGGCGGCGTTCTCTGCGGGCATGCCGAAGGCGTCCCAGCCCATGGGGTGCAATACGTTAAATCCCTTCATCTTCTTATAACGGGCCACCACGTCGCCGATGGTGTAGTTGCGCACGTGGCCCATGTGTATCCGGCCGGACGGGTAAGGGAACATCTCCAGGAGGTAATACTTCTGCTTGGTTTCATCGACCTCTACCTTGAAGAGCTTGCCGTCTTCCCAGCGTTTCTGCCACTTGGTCTCGATCTCCTGGGGTTTGTAGTCCGTCGTCATAGTGCCTCCGTATCAATGTTGTGAGAACAATTAACACAACACCTCCCCTTCGTCCAGTCCCCTGTCCCGCGCCTGTTGGTCTTGAAAAACAGTTTAGATCATAGGTAGTTAGCGAATATGTGCAGAAGGCGGTTCGGGCATTATGTCATACCCGCCGACCCGAGAAGAGTATGAATTCGGCCTGTACAGAACTATGGATCCCCTCTGCATACGAATTATAGGCACAAGACCTCTGCTCAAATCCATGCCCATGGTGCAGAAGCATCTGAGATTAGCCTGTACAGGGTATTTGCGCTTGCATTTCACGGCCATATTGATATGTATGAAAACACTATGAGATGGCTTAAATTCATAATTCTCATCATGGTTATCGTCGTCGTATTCTGCTGCGCCGGAATATACCTTATCGTTCTCAGGGGGCTTCCCTCCATCCAGGAACTCAGGGGTGACGAAGTGACCAAGCTCAGCAAGGTCACCGCCGCTGACGGTACCCCCATAGGTTACTTCCCCCCCGAAGGGAGGGTCGTCATGAGGGGTCACAATGTCCCCATCACACTCAAGAATGCCATTATCGCCGCAGAGGATTCCACCTTTTATGACCATGTGGGGCTGGAGCCCCGCAGGATACTGAGCGCCCTTTTCGCAGACATCAAGGCGAAATCGTATGTACAGGGTGCTTCCACCATTACCCAGCAGGTAGTCAGGTCGTATCTGCTCACCAATGAAAAGACCCTCACCAGGAAGATCAGGGAAATCGTTCTGGCACTGCGCATTGAGCAGGCACTTACGAAGGAACAGATACTGAACCTGTACCTTGACAGGACCTATCTGGGAAGCGGGGCTTACGGCGTGCAGGCCGCTTCCCTTCGTTATTTCGGCAAGGAGTGCAGGGAGCTCGAGCTCTCGGAGATGGCCCTGCTGGCAGGACTGGCGCCTGCGCCCACGAGGTATTCACCGCTCAACGATTTCACTTCCGCCAAAAGAAGACAGTGGTATGTCCTTTCCCGCATGGTATCGGAAGGGTACATTACAGGTGACGAGGCCAGGGAGGCATACAAGGATCCCTTGAGGATCGTCGCAAGGGATGTCGCCCAATTCTCAGAATGCCCCTATATCACCGACTATGTGAAGTCGCTGGTGACCAAGCAGTTCGGCGAGGAAATCTTCAATACCGGGATCATCATCCGTACCTCGATAATACCGGAACTCCAGCGGGCGGCAAACCTGGCCGTCCGCAAGGGGGTCATCGAGCTGGATTTGAGGCAGGGAAAGTACCGCGGGCCCATCAGAGATGCCCATCAGGAGGATGGCACCCTCAAACCGTTGAGCCCTGATGACAGGGCCCGTATCTTTGCCTTGCAGTCGAACCAGCTTTCCTGGAGGGGATATGAACCCTATGAGCTATACTGGGCCGAGGTGGCCAGGCTCGATCCGTTGACGGTGAAGCTCGGTACAAGAGTCCTCGAACTCGGGCCGAGCAGTTATGCGTGGATCAATCCCAAGGGGAAGTGGCGACCGGAAGGTATTTTAAAGGAGGGTGATCTCATCCTTCTGTGCTCGACACCAGGCGGCTTTGTGATCTCTCAGCAGCCTCAGGCCCAGGGGGTGCTCCTGGCATTTGACCTGGAAAAGGCGGGAATCCTTGCCATGGTGGGAGGCATTGATTATTCCCAGAGCCAGTTCAACCGGGCCATATACGCCAGGAGGCAGAGCGGATCGGCCATCAAGCCTTTCATCTATGCCGCAGCTGTTGACAAGGGTCTGACCCCGGCCTCCATCATTTTCGATTCGCCCGTATCCTACAAGGCCGGGGCGGATGAAGAGATGTGGCAACCGAAAAACTACGAGAACCGCTTCTACGGTGCGACCACATTGAGGACCGGCCTGGTCCTTTCCAGGAATGTGGTCACCATCAAGATCCTCAACGAGATAGGCCTTGACTATACCATCTCGTACCTCAGACGGTTTCAGATGCAATCAGAGCTGCCACGTAATCTGTCCCTTGCACTGGGTTCCGGGTCGGTAACACCGATTAATCTCTTCAAGGGATATGCTGAACTTGCCACATACGGACAGAATTTCGATCCCCACCTTATTGAGAGCATTGTCCAGAGCGGCAAGGGGACGATTTACCGTGCCCCGGCAGGACCGGCTGTCTATCCACCCCCTGTGACTCCCGCTCTGACAGCGGGAACAGGTGGCGTTATGCCGGACACGGCCTCCCGGGACGACGCAGGCATTTCGGCCCCTGAAATCAGTCCGGCCGATGCCGCTCAGTCCCGGTCAGGCGCCGATGTGAACACGCCCGTGCAGGATCACAGGATTATCTCAGCCCAGACGGCCTTCATCCTGACAAATATCCTCAAGGACGTGGTTCAGGAAGGTACAGGCTGGCGCGCCAGGGCGCTTATGAGGCCTGTTGCGGGAAAGACGGGCACCAGTGACGACAGCCGAGACACCTGGTTCATCGGATATACACCCGATGTCCTTTGCGGGGTGTGGGTCGGGCACGACAGTATGACCAGCCTCGGTCCCACTGAAACGGGCGGTAAGACGGCGTGCCCCATCTTTGTCGATTTCATGACAACCGCCCTTAGGGACAGGCCGGTGCGTGATTTCAGGGTCCCAGAGGGTGTTGTCTTTGCGAGGATCAGTTCAAAAACAGGTAAGCTGGCACTGGATGATTCTTTAGAAACCCGGTTCGAGGTCTTCAAGCAGGGTAGTGTCCCCGCAGCCGACGAGGTAGTTAACGACGATCAATTGCTCAAGGAGGTTTACTGATGCATGTCCGGACGATCCCGCTGCTGGCAGCCCTGCTTGTATTCGCCCTGAGCGTTTCTGCAGCGGACATCACCCTTGTCAAGCATGCGCGGAGGGTCAGCCCTCAAGGATCGAGCCAGTACATAGTCAAGGAAGGCGATACCTTGCGGAGGATTCTCATGGAGGCATACAACGCAAAGGAAGAGGATCTCCCGGGCCTCTATAAGCGATTCAGACAGGATAATCCGGGCATTCTCGATCTTGACCACATACCCTCAGGCACCAAGATCGTAATACCCCTCAAAGGTACGGGCGAGACCAGGACCATTGTCGAGAAAAAGAAGGCCCTGGAGGAGCTGGAAGTGCGGGATGTCGCCCCTGATGAATATGTCATCAAGCAAGGCGAGCATCTGGCGAGGATCCTGAGGAGAGTGTACGGCGTACCGGACGAACTCATCTTCCATGAGTACATGGAGCTTATCAAAAAGATGAATCCCGAGATCAATGACCCGAACTATGTCAGGGCGGGTCAGAAGCTCAAGCTGCCCGATATAAAACGGGTCCTGGCAAAGGCAAGGAACTCGAAGGCCCCTGTGGCAGGGTCCCTGTCGGCAACCACCGCGGGTGTACAGCCGCAAAGGGAGACTGCGGAACCCCGGAGAACTCAAGATCCGGACCGAGCAACACGGTCACCGGTTAAACAGGACACGGCCTCGACTGAGCCTGTCGCCCAAACGAAACCCGAGGCAGCGCCCGTGCAGCAGGCAGGCAATGGAAGTACAGGCAGGTCGGGAGCCGGAGGTGACCTGAAGGCGGTAAAAGGAGCCGTTTTCCCTGCCCTGGGGAGCATGGGCGGCACCAAGAGGGACAAGGGCATGTATTATATGCCCACGTCCGGGGGTACCAGCCTCTCAATTAATACCACGGAGATCCCTGTGATGGAGCTGGATACGGGGAAGAAGATCATCTTTGACATGAACGGCACCATCAGCCCCGAAGTGAAGGCATATATCGAGAAGGCCTTCCCCTCTTTCTCCGTTATTACCGGCTCCCAGGGGGATCTTGAAAAACTCATGGACAAGGTATTGAGCGTCTCCGGGTATTTCTCCATCAACAAGGATTCCAGTCCGCTCATCGTCGGTTCAGAGGAAAAACTGAGATTCTTCGGCAAGTGGATCGTATACAAGGATTTCTCCAGAAGAAATGTTTTTGTCATCAATCTGCTGGACCATGATCAGCAGAAGACGCCCTGGACCATCAGGTCCTATGCAAAGAATTTCGGCATCGACCTCATAGAGATCGGCGGGAGGGAAACAGGGAAAGCACGGAAGAAGTACCCGCAGGTAACGGACCTCAAGCGCTCCTACCCGGCACTTTTAAGCCGTCTCAATGTTCCCTATCAGGCCGGCAAGGAGATAGACCTGTTGAAGAGCGCCGTGGTGAAGATAACCTACAAGGCCCCGGTGCTCGTGGACAGGTTCGTGCTGGCCGATGTCGCCCCTGATCAGGATATGGCCGAAAGGCTGCGTGAGATGTCGTATGAATTGATTGATACGAGCACAATGAAACCCGAAGGGGTGTTAAGGGCCATAGGCCTGGAGTTTGAAGGGCCTCCCCTCAAGGTGGCCATAGCGCATGGTCGGACGGAACTCGAGATACCCGGTCTGCGCATGGGGAATAATGTGATCCTCTTAAAGAGGATAGACAATGACATAGCATCCTACCTGGCGGCTTCCGGGATAAAGGTTATGGTGTGGTGATACGCCAGGAAAGGAGCATAGTTTTACCATAAGAAATTTCTCCTGCCCGAACCTGAATGAAGGCATTCAATGTTCGATGAATAGCGGGATCATTCAGAAGGCCTTGTCTCCTGCTGCACGCCCTCCGGCTGCGGAGATGAAGCATGCCCCGCTGCTGCTGCCACCGCCGTCGGTAGTCTGTTCATCTTCCGTGGTGAATGACACTGAATAATCCGATTTCATTGAATTTCCGGCAAGATCCTTAATGCCGTTGCTCCCACCGGTCAGGGTCAGCGTATAGGCCGTAGAATAAGCGTCTGAACCACGCACAGAGACCACCATACCATTCTGGGAGAGACTGACATCAGCGGGAACCGTTGTCGTGCCGGATTTCAAAATTATTGTTGAGCTGTTGACGGTTGCCCTATCGATCTTCTCGGTTAACGAGAACTCAATGGGGGTCAACACATAGGCCTTTCCATCGATCCCCTCGATCTTTGCATTATTGACAACGGGTGGTATCAGGTCCGGCCTGGTGAAGGTAACCATTATGCCGTTTTTGCATGCGAAGTAAACCTTTCCCGATGTGCTCCCCCATACCGCATTGATGTCGACGAGGGTCGAATTTCCAAGCTTGCTCCATGTATTCCCGTCGTAATGATAGACCGCGCCGTAATCCCCTGCAGCAAAGACGTCGCTGGCACTGCTTCCCCAGAGAGTGTTGAGTGCAATGCCGCTGGAAGCAGTCGCGAGTCCCCATATCGATCCATCGTAGTGCAGTATTTCCCCGTATGATCCTGCCGCATAGATATCAGAGGCGGATGATCCCCATAAGGCGCGGAGGTCCTGTCCGGTTCCTATGCCCAATGAGTTCCATTGAGTGCCGTTAAAATGGAATAGGCTGCCAATGTCTCCGCCCGTGTATACGTCATCTGCTGAACTGCCCCATATGCAGTTAAGGTCCAGCGTTGTGATGGAAGGGGTCAACAGATGCCATGATGCCGATGTCCCATTCGACCTTATTATTGTTCCCAACGAACCTACGGCGAAGATGTCGGTGGCAGATGCCCCCCAGACCGCATTGATGGTGTTGGCGTTCAATATGGCATAACTCGACCATCCGAGATAGTCGTTCAAGAAATCAATAAAGATCATGCATTGTTCGCCTGCGGTTATTACCTGTACATCGGGGAATCCCCAAAGGGAAGTGAGATCGACCATGGGAGTACTGCTTTGTATCTGGGCGTCTATGGTCCAGGTTGATCCATCAAAGTGAAGGAGGGTGTTGTTCGCTCCTGCGGCATAGATATCATCGTCCGTAGAGCCCCAAACGGCATTGAGATCCTGATAGGGTGGGATGTTGACCGCTTGCCAGTCTTCCGCCCAAGAACCCGGAAGAGGCAAGACAAGAACAAGGAATAATGCACTCAGCGCACCTAAGAGCAGTTTTGACCTCATAGTGTATCCTTTCATGGAATGCCCAAGCATGGTCTGGTCTGTTTCAATATCCATGAATAATAAGTCCGACCTTTGTTCTTTTCAATTCTTTTCTCTGCAAAAGCCGATTCATGTGAATATCAGTGGAAGGAAGAGAGGAGGGGACGTTGTCGAGCCCAACGGCATTATCTCTGTGCCGGGAGGCTTTCGTATCATTGATGATGGATAGTCAGCTTGTCTCCGGGCTTGATCCCTGCAGTGGGGTTAAGTCGGTTCCAGCGAAGGATATCCATGGTGGAAACATCGAATTGTCTTGATATTCCCCAGAGGGTGTCCCCCTTTTTAACCTTGTAATTTGTTGATTTTGCATGGGCATGCTTGTTTTTTGAAGCAGGGATGACAAGGGTCGACCCTGGCTGAATAAGAGCAGGGTCCTTCAGGTCATTCGCGCTGATGATGTCTTCCACTGAAACCCCATAATCGCCCGATATGCCTTTCAGCGTCTCTCCACTGGCCACCGTATGGATCCGTCTCTTTTTCGAACTAACCTTGGAAGCGACCTGGTCGGGGCCCTCGGGTATGATAATGGTTTTGCCGATGGGCAATCCCTTTTTGGGAGAAATCCGGTTTGCCCCGGCAATGGCATTCACGCTCGACGAGTATTTTCTGGCAAGGGAATACAAGGTGTCTCCCTTGCGCACGGTGTGGGTGATGTACTCATGGGGGTCATCATCCGTATCCGACTGGGCGGCATGTCCCTTTTTCGATGATGCCGTGGCGGCCTTACGGCTCTTCTCCCTTGAGGAGATCGGGATTGCATCCGTGATAAAATCGGGTTTGTTCGTGGCATACGGCCCGATACCGCCGTTTGACCTGGCGATATTGCTCATATATTCCGGGGAGTCCACGCCTTCGGGCATCCCGCTACCGGTCTCCTGAGGCGGGTCCGGTAGCCCGTAGGCTTCACGGTTATTGGCAAGGACGACTGTGGCGATATATTTGGGCACATAGTCGATGGTTTCGGATTTGATGTCCATGGACCTGTTTATATCCCAGTATGTGTATATGCCATGGTTTTTCATGAGGCGGATGATGGTCCCTTCCCCAGCATTATATGCGGCGATGGCCAGATACCAGTCGCCGAAGATCGAGTAGAGGTGCTTCAGATATTGTGCCGCGGCATGGGTCGATTTTTCCAGGTGCTTTCGCTCGTCCACATACCTGTTTACCTGCAGGCCGTATCTCTTTGCCGTGTCGGGAATAAACTGCCAGTAGCCCGTTGCCCCGGAGCATGATACGGCATGCGGGTTGGCATTGCTCTCCACCAGGCACAGGTAGACCATGTCCTTGGGGATCCCGTACTGTTTGAATATCCCCTCCATGGTGGGGCGTATCTTGTCAAGCCTCGACAGAGAACTTTTGAACGCAGAGCGATCTTTTACGGAGAGGCGCTCGATCCATGTCTGCACGGATGGATTGATCTCATGTCCGGTAAGGCCATCCTTTCTCTTTTGGAGTGTGACGCTCGGTTGAACAGACTCGATCTCCCTGTCTGTTTCCGGAATTGTTGCTTGTGGTTTTTCTGAAATCTGAGGTGACTCGGGATTTTTGTCGGTCTGCTCTGGCTGTGTCATCGGTTCCTGGATTGAGCTGAGATCCAGGACCTGACTAGGCGGATGTGGCGGCGGGTAGTTGTAGTGGAGGTTGTGTGAGCATCCGAGCAGTACAGACACAAGGATATACACATAAATTGCCCTCAAAGAAATCATCCCCATTAACCTCCGAACTTGTGATTTTTTACCTGGAAAGGATGAAACCTTCAACCTTTTTTTTCATCTAAAAATACGGATTGTTGGTTCCGATAGATTTATTGGGCGCTTAAGATACTTTTCATAAAGGAGATAAATGACAAATGCAACTGCCGATAGTTCAAAATAATACTGTTTCATCGCTCATTGCCAAATTTGACAGGTTGCCGACCCTGAGCAAAGAGGAAGAATTCGACCTTGCTCGACGCTTAAGGGAAGATAATGATATCGATGCCGCCCAGAGGCTGATCACCGCAAACCTGCGCAACGTGGTCCGTATCGCCATGGACTACGGGGGTTATGGTCTGCCCATGGAGGATATCATACAGGAGGGCACCATCGGGTTGATGATAGCGGTGAAGAAGTTCGACCCCTACAAGGGGTACAGGCTCATGACCTATGCCGTGTGGTGGATCAAGGCAATGATCCACGACCACATCCTCAGGTTCTACTCCCAGGTGAAGCTGGGAACGACCAAACTGCAGAAGAGGCTCTTTTACGGGCTCAACAGGATGTCGGCCGAGGAGGATGTGGCCGATGAGCACATCACCGAGAAGTCTCATGCCCTTTCCGCACGGCTCGATGCGGACCCTCATGCCGTAGAAGAAATCATATCCAGGCTCTCCAACAGGGACCAGTCCCTCGACAGTCCCATGACCGACGGCAGCGACACGAGTTTCCTTGATTTTCTGGTGGACACCAGGGAAAATCCCGAAGATAGGGTCATTGAATCGCAACGGGCAAATTATGTGAAAAGCCAGATAGATTCAGCCCTGGAAAAGCTCTCTGAGCGTGAGCAGGAAATAGCCCGTCAGCGGCTTATGGCAGAGAATCCTTTGACGCTCGATGACTTGGGCAGGCAGTATGCCATATCCAAAGAAAGGGTGAGACAGATCGAGAGCAATGTGAAGGTCAAGCTTAAAAAGGCCCTCGCTGGCAATCTCGAGTTAATGCTGCCATAGGAACACATTCAGGGGCATTTTCATGACAACGTACAAGAAGCCGTTTGCCGGGGATCTGTTGCTGCTTCAGGACAGGATGAACAGGGTTTTTGAGGAGAGTCTGAGGGAAAGCGGGATATCACGTGATCCGGGCCAGTGGGTGCCCCATGTGGACATGTTCGAGGACGATGCCTCCCTAGTGCTCAAGGCCGAGCTGCCAGGGGTGAAACGGGAGGATATCGTACTCGATATTACGGACGGCGTCCTCACCATCAGCGGGAAAAAGCCCCTTGAACATGAGGAGATGGCTGAGAATTTCCATGTGGTGGAGCGCCAATACGGCTTTTTCAAAAGATCGTTTCCCGTGCCGGGGGTCGTTGATCTGAGCAGCGTCGAGGCGAGCTACCACTCGGGCGTACTGGAGATAATCCTGCCGAAGCCATCGTTTTCAAGTTCGAGAAGGATACCCATTATCAAGGAATGCGACTGAATATACCAAGGTTGAGGGTATGTTCTGGGTTTTTCCGACTTATAATATCGACCCTCATGAAGTCCCTGGCGAGGTCCGGCGTGTCTCCGGTAAAGAGGTAGTAGAGTCTCCCGTTTTTTCTCAGGATCTTCCGACAGACATGGACAAGGGTCGATAGCGGTGAAAACGATCGGGCCAGGATCGCATCGAATTGCCCCACAGTGTCGTGCCGGGGGTCGTGAGCAAGGATCTCCACGCCTTCCAGCTGAATGGCCTCGATAACATGCTGGAGAAAGGTGCACTTCTTGACGCTCCGTTCAATGAGGAAGAGTTGCGAATGGGGATGGAGGAGCTTGTAGGGAATGGCAGGAAGACCTGATCCCGAGCCGAGATCTGCAATAACGGGTTCATCAATCCGCATGAGGAGCGGCAGCATGACCTCGAGTTCATGTTCGATGCCCTCAAGCATGGCAGGACCCATAAGATGGAGCCTGCCGTTATACCGCCTCAACTCCCGGATCCATATGGCAAGTTTCTGATCCATCATTTACCTATGCAGAAGCGGGAGAAAATCCGCTCGAGGATGTCATCATCAATGTCTTCACCCGTCATCTGTCCGAGATACCTTACCGCCTGAGCAAGGTCAATTGTGAGCACGTCCTCCGTATGCCCATCCCGAATCGTATTCAGGCATGAGTGGATGGACCCGAGCACCCTGCCCAGAAGATATGTGTGTCTTTCCAGGAATACCAGTGCCCTGTCATGGTGGAAGGTCCTTCTCATTGCCGTGAGCAGGTCCTCGATGCCGAGGCGGCATTTTGCCGAAACGCTTACCGTATCATACCCCGGAAACGGCTCCCGCGGTTTTTCGAGGAGATCCTTCTTGTTCATAACCACGATAGTTCTTTGGGCCAGGGAGAGCCACTGTTTCTCATGGGGCCTGATCCCTTCCCGTGCGTCTACTACATAGAGAACGAGGTTCGACGACCTTAGTGCCTCCATGGTTTTTTCCACGCCCATCCGCTCAGGACCCGATGTCGTTTCCCTGATGCCTGCGGTATCGTGGAAGATAAAGTCCAGCCCGCCCAGGTTCAGGTGCTCCCTGATCACATCGCGGGTTGTTCCCTCCTCATGGTGGACTATGGCCCTGTCATACCCGAGAATCGCGTTGAAAAGAGATGACTTGCCCACATTCGGCAATCCGGCAATAGTCGTTACGATGCCGTCATAGATGTTCTTTGCCTGGTCCGTATCCTTGAGGAGTTCCGAGATCTGAGAACCCGTTTCTGTGAGTTTATTGAGAACCGCATCCCGGTCCACGGATTCATCCTCAGTTATGAAGGATGCCTCGATATCGGCAAGCAGCGCCAGCAGGTCTTCTCTCATGGCCCTGACCCGGTGGGAAAGCTCGCCCCCCAGCATGGCATGTGCCATGGAGCACCCGGAAGTGCTTGATGATCCGATCAGTGCGCCAACGGCCTCGGCTTGTATAAGGTCCATCTTGCCGTTGAAAAAGGCCTTCCTGGTGAATTCCCCCTTGTGGGCCAGGCGGGCGAGCCCGGTGGATGAGACGGCCTCCATGATCCTGTCCACAACCAGAGGATTGCCGTGACAGCTTATCTCTACGAGATCTTCGCCGGTATATGAGTTGGGACCGGGATGGAACGCGATCATGGCCCGGTCGATGACGACACCGGCCTGGTCGATGATCGATGAGAGGGACTGGGAGTGTGGAGCAATCCTGGCATGAGGGCTGATCGTCTTTATGATATCAAGGGTATACACGCCGCTTATGCGGACAATGCTGATGGCGCCGTAACCCCGGGGGGTGGATTCGGCATAGATGGTTTCCGTTATTGTCTCGATGCCTTCCTCGGTACAATGACAACTCTTTTGTAAATACCATCGCCGATACTCTTGGTATTCAACCCATTCTCGTTCTTGAGTGCAAGGTGGATGATCCGCCGGTCATAAGGGTTCATCTTTTCCAGGGAGATGGACTGGCCGGTGCGTCTGGCCTTCTGTCCCATTTTCAATGCCATGGACTTGAGGTAATTGACATGCCTCTGGCGATACCCCTCCGTGTCCAGCGTTATATAGGCAGGTTCCTGTCTTGACTTGTTTACGATTCTGTTTACGATGAACTGCAAAGAATCGAGTGTCTGGCCGTGTTTGCCGATGATAAGCCCCGATCCGTCCCCCATGATCTCCAGGAGACCGTCTTCGCGGATGTTTACCTCCGTGGTCATGTTCATGCGTTTAAGGAGTTCGCTGACAATTTCTTTTGCCTCGGTGAGCAGTTTCGGTGGCAGCGACTGGACATCATTGCTCGTAGCCTCAACAGGGCCGGCCGGGGCTGTTGCAGTCGCTTCTGCCCCAACCGCTTGCGGTTTCGTGGCGGTTTCCACATGTCTTGCCAGTATCTTGGCAGATTTGGTCCCGACAATACCGAAGAGCCCCTTGGAGCCTTCAGAGATTATCTTGATTTCAAGGTCTTCAAAATCGACATGAAAGGTCTTCATGGCGAGGATGACGGCTTCGTCTACGGTCTTGGCTTCAAATTCTCTGAAATCCCCTTCCATTCTTTTCTCCTATACGTGCTTCCTGTTTATATAAGCCTGCTGGACGATCGAGAGGATATTGCTCACAAGCCAGTATATGACCAGCCCTGACGGGAAATTGAGGAACATGAAGGTAAAAAGTACGGGCATGAAGAGCATGACCTTCTGCTGCATGGGATCGCCGGTGGTGGGCGTCATCTTCTGCATGACAAACTGGCTTGCACCCATGAGGATCGGGGTGATGTAATAGGGGTCGCTGGCCGAAAGGTCAGGAAGCCAGGTTCCGAAAATATGAAACGGGGTGTGTCTCAGTTCGATGGCCTGGTAGAACACCTTGTACAGGGCAAAGAGTATGGGGATCTGGAGCAGCATGGGCAGACAGCCGCCCATGGGGTTTATCTTGTGCTCCTGATAGAGCCGCATGAGCTCCTGATTCATTTTCTGCTTGTCGTCCTTGTACTGCTGCTGGATCTCCTTCATGAGCGGCTGGATCTTCTGGAGTTCCTTCATGGAGGTGAAGCTCTTGAGCGTAAGGGGATAGAGCAGGATCTTTATAATGATGGTCAGGATGATGATGGTCCAGCCATAACTTCCCACATACTTGTAGATCCAGTTCATGGACATGAGAAGCGGCTTGGCTATGATGTCGAAGAATCCGAAATCCAGTGCCTTGCTCAGATTGTAACCGGCCGCTTCCAGAGGCTTCAGCTCCTTGGGGCCCAGGAAGATGAGGTTGTCCTTTATCAGGGAGCCTCCCGGCTGGATGGTGTAAGGAGCAAAGGCGTAGTGAAGCGCAACGTTTCTCTCATCGGGCCGCTTTATGATGAGCGTAGTGCTGGCAGCGGTCCTGGGGACGATGGTCTGGAGGAAGTACTTGTCTTCGAACCCGAACCAGTGAATTTCTCCGGTGAAATCGCGATAGCTCCCGACGGTCTTCACCTTGTCGACCTTGAACTCCTCAAGGTGCTTGCCATTCAGGAGCACCGGGCCCTCAAAGGCATAGCCGCCGCTTTTTTCATCCACCTTGTAGGCGATGTTGAAAACGATCTCGCCCGAGACGGATACTGCTGACGGGGTATGGTTCTCCATAATCGCCTGGTATCCCAGTTGGTAGGTCTTGGGGTCGATGGTGAAGACCTTTTTCAGGGCGAGGCCCTGGGATATCTGGCTGCGGAACTCGATGACCTGGGGTCTGTCCGTGACATTCAGAGAACCCTGCTGCGGGAATTCATACACAAGGCCCGCATCCGAGAAGCCCCCGGAAAGCGCGAGGCCCGGCATGGGGGATCTGATGATCTCCACGGGTTTTGCATCCTTTCCCATGGTGGTAAGGTATTTCTTCAGTTTCAATGATACGATCCGTGCCCCCTTTGTGCTGAACGTAGCCGTGTACAGGGGTGTGTCTACCGTGATATTCCTTTCTGCCTCGCCGACAATCGAAGGGGCGGCAGCCGGCGTTATCTCCACGGGCTTTGCCGGCTGAACCGGCTGGGCTGGTGCAGTTGCCTGAGGTTGAGGTTTCGACTCGGGGGCGGGTTTTATCTTTGTCTGGTCGAACAGAATGCCCCAGCCGAACAGAATGGCCATTGATAAGACTATGGCAAGCAGGGTCCTTTTTTCCATTTCTTCATCATCTCCAGATGGGTATTACACAGGGTCGAATCCGCCTTTGTTATACGGGTTGCAGCGAAGCACCCTCCAAAGAGCCTTCAGGAGTCCCCGGACAGGGCCATATTTATCAATGGCCAGGGCGGCATATTCCGAGCAGCTTGGGTAAAACCTGCACGAAGGCGTGAGCAGAGGGGATACGGCCTTCTGATAGACACGTATCAGCGAAATGAGTAAGGCTTTTCCCATGTGTGTGATCCAATGGCCTTTGCAATTTCCTGGGTGAGGTCATGGTAGCTTGTGTCTGCCATGTCGTTTTTAGCAATCAGGATAATGTCATGACCTTTCGGAAACAGATGCTTGTTTCTTCTGTAGATCTCCCGCAAGAGCCTTTTTGTCCTGTTTCTGGCAACCGCACAGCCTATCTTCCTGCTGGCGGTCAGTCCTATACGAACGCGTGGTAGATCGTTCGGAGCAGCAAGGATGACCAGGTGTCTCGTGACCAGTCTCGCAACCTTGTTTTTCTCAGCTCTCTTGAATTCAACCCGTTTCCTCAGCCGCTCAGTTCGGGGGAACCTCTCGTCTGGCATCAGACTGACAGACGTTTCCGTCCCTTGGCCCTCCTACGGTTTATGACTAACCTTCCACCCTTGGTGCGCATGCGAACCAGGAATCCGTGCGTACGTTTCCGCCTTGTATTGTGCGGTTGAAAAGTGCGCTTCATGATTACCTCGATTTCATTTAGTTTTGAGCGGTAAGTATTTACATGGGGGCCATGTCGTTGTCAAGCGACAAAACCGGCATGAAAAGATGCTGCTTACCCTTGTCATCCGCAGTCCTTGTGCGCTATAGCGTAAGGGCATGTGCGGTATATTCTGTAATAGAGAGGTCACCCGTGACCTCGGCAGGGGGCCCGAGGCTGTTCAAGGCAGGCTCGAAGAGTTTCTTCCGGGGAACCGTATCGTATGTCTGGCGCAGATACACTCGGACAGGATCGTGAGGGCCGAAGATGTCCTTCCTGGCGATTTTCCCGAGGCGGACGGTATAATATCTTCCGATCCGTCCGTGGTGCTGTGCATACGCACCGCAGACTGCGTTCCGCTCCTCATGTGGGACGATGAAAGCCCCTTGATTGCAGCCGTTCACGCCGGATGGAGGGGGCTTGCCCGGCGCATCGTCTTCAAGGCCGTCGAACTATTACGCGCACAGGGGGCGCAGAAAATCCACGTGAGCATGGGGCCTTCCATTGGACCCTGCTGTTATGCCGTCGGCCATGAGGTAATGGATGCCCTGGTTGCCGAACCCTGCCGCACCCGTGAAGGGAGTCCGTCTGTGGACCTCCACCGCACCGCAGCCATCCAGGCGCAGGAGGCAGGCGTGGGGCCGGAAATGATTCACCGGGTACAGGCCTGCACATGCTGCAATGAATCGTACTTTTCCTACCGGAGGGAGGGTGAGCATGCCGGCAGGAACATCTCGGTCATCGGAGGGAAGGCATGCTCCTTGCCGGGCTTACTGGCTCGATAGCCACCGGAAAATCCACGGTCTCTTCCATTTTCAGGGAACTGGGTGCATTCATCGTGGATGCCGATGTGGCCGCCCGGGAGGCGGTTGCCCCGGGCATGAAGGCCTATGAGGAGATCGTGAGGGTCTTCGGGAGAAACATCCTGTTGAATACCGGAGAACTCGACAGGGAGCGACTGGGGCGCATCGTCTTCAATGACGCATCCATGAGAAATACCTTAGAAGAGATTGTGCACCCCGAGGTCATGCAGGCCATGGATGATCGTGTCGGCGCCATAAGGAAAGGTTCCCCCGATGCGGTGATTATCCTTGATGTCCCGCTTCTCATAGAGACGGGCATGCATGAGGGGCTTGAAGAGGTCATTGTGGTGTACTGCCCTGAAGAGGCGCAGATCACCCGGCTCATGGAAAGAGACAGGATCAGCGCCACGGAGGCGCTTGCCCGAGTCCGGGCACAGCTCTCCATCGAGGAAAAAAGGCGCTATGCAAGCCTGATCATCGACAACAGCCTCTCGCAGGACAATACCCGCAGGCAGGTGGAGAAGGCCTATGAACGGTTCAGGAACAACTCGGTTTAAGTCCGGGACTGAAGTCCCGCGTCAGGTGGCCAGGCACATTTTCTCGCCTGTGTGATGGATTGATCCGACCCGGATATGCCCGGTCATCTCTTGACCGGGGGCTTTCCAGGTGCATCTGCCCGATTCTTCACTTCTGCAGGAGGCGCATCCGCCAATCCTGCATCGAGGATTTCCCTGTGAATATCCCGGAACTCATCAGGCCCGGCTGCTTCGTCGGCGCCGGTACCAGCTCCGGGGGCCGTGAGCGCAATCCCCTTTTCAGCCATCTCCTTGAGGATGAGTGCCTGGAAGCTCATGGCATCCCTGAAATGGGGGTTGATTTCGATGGCCTTTTTCAGCCAGACCAGGGCGTTGTTCCATTCCCTGAAATCGTAATAGATGCGGGCAATATTGAAATAGAGATGCTCGTCTGAAGGCGAAATGGTAATGGCCTTCTGATAGTTTGCCAGGGCCTCTTCGAGCATGTTGGCCTTTCTCAGCTCTATCCCGAATTCATTGAAGATATGTTTGTTCTCCTCTTCGAAGATGGCATCGACCTCGGACAGCTTTCTGAAGACGTCCTTGGCCTTGGCGGTATCCCCCATCTCCATGTACAGGGTCCCTATGCCGAAGTTGGCCCGGATGCTTTCAGGGTCTATCTTCAGGGCATTGGTATATTCGAACTCGGCAGAGTAGTGCTCTCCGCGCGCCCGTTGCTTTTCCGCGACGGCGATGTGCCGGTCCCTTTCCGACTCTTCCTTTGTCTTGACCCTGTAGTTTGGATCAAAGGTATATCGTCTCAGAAATTCATCATAGGCGATCTCAATGACTATGCCGGTCGGTTTACCTTCGTTCCCGAGAAAGGTGAGCTTGACCTTTTCACTGTCAATCTGTTCTGCCTGGCAATAATTCTTCACCTTCTGGTTCTTCTGCGTATGCCCGGTCCCCAGGGTGATGGTGGATTCTTCGAAAAAAACACCTTGAATTTTCTTAATGTATTTTGACTGGTCCATATCATCACATTATCGGATTTTTACAATGAGAAGTTTACAGGTTTTCATGGCCGGATCCTGCCATTGACGTAAGTATGAGTTATATGGCAACCCTATGAGTAGTATTTGAGACGGTAAGGGGGAGTGATGAAACAGATCGGTTTTATCGGTGCAGGAAACATGGCCCAGGCGATCATCTCCGGCCTGATACAGAAAGCACTCGTCACGCCGAAGGACATCTCGATATTTGACGTGAAACCGGAGCGCATGGACCATATGAGCGGTCTGTATGGGGTGGAGTGCTCACCCTCCCTGCAGGATCTTGCCGCTTCGAGGGAGGCGCTGATCCTGGCAGTGAAGCCCGACCAGGTCCTTCCAGTATTGCGGACCATAAGGGACTCTCTGGCAGGGAAGCTCCTGATCAGCATCGCAGCGGGCGTCACATTGAAGAGTATGCTCGATCTCCTGGGGTCAGAGGCCAGGGTGGTGAGAGTGATGCCCAACACGCCCTGCCTGGTGCTGGAAGGGGCCTCGGTCATGGCAGTGTCCCCGTCGTGCACGGAGCAGGAGAAAGACATTGCCAGGTCGATATTTTCAGCTGTGGGAATGTGCCTCGAGATGGAAGAGAAATATATCAATGCCGTTACCGCCCTGTCAGGCTCCGGGCCGGCATTCTGCTTCCTGTTTCTGGAGGCCATGTGCGACGGTGCGGTAAAGGCCGGTCTGCCGAGGGATGTGGCCCTGAGACTCGCGGCGGCAACCATGAGGGGGGCGGCATCCATGGTGCTCGAACTCGGGAAACACCCGGGCCAGCTCAAGGATATGGTGACCTCTCCCTCGGGTACGACCATAGAGGGCATTGCCGTGCTGGAGTCCAGGGGCTTCCGCTCGGCAGTGATAGATGCGGTCAGCGCAGCCTACAGGCGGGCCGAGGCCATGGCAGGCAAAGGGTGATGTTACACATCAATGAACTTCTGCATCTTCTTGATCATATCCACAGCGTCTTTCGGTGAGTCCACCAGGGTATAGATGGACCTGTCCTCGGGCAGGATCATGCCTTCCTTCTGCATGGTGCCCTCGATCCACTCCAGCAGGCCGGACCAGTACTCGGTACCGATAATGATCACCGGGAAGGGCTTGAGCTTGTCGGTCTGGATAAGGGTAAGCGCCTCGAAGAGCTCGTCCATGGTCCCGAAACCGCCGGGGAAGATCACATAACTCATGGCATATTTGACGAACATGACCTTGCGGACGAAGAAATAACGGAAATTGATGTGGATATTGGTGTAGGGGTTCAGTTTCTGCTCGAAAGGCAGCACGATGTTGAGCCCCACTGACCGGCCTCCCGCCTCGTACGCCCCTTTGTTCGCAGCTTCCATGATGCCGGGCCCTCCTCCGGTGATGACGGTGAATCCTTCATTGGCAAGCGACCTGCCCAGCTCTTCAGCCATGGCATAGTATTTGTCGCCGGGTTTGGACCTGGCGGAACCGAATATTGTCACAGCAGGCGACAGGGGAGACAGCTGCTCGATGCCGTCCACGAACTCGGCCATCACCCTGAAGATCCTCCATGATTCCTGCGGTTTTATCTGGTCGATGACGTATTTCCCGTTCTTCATCATTTACTCCTTAGTCGTATGCACTATTAATTGCCTTATCGGCATACACGGTGGTAGATTGATCGGCCATGTACGACCTCCACATCCATACATCACATTCTTCCGACGGGCAATACGGCCCTGAGCAGATTCTGGGCATGGCCAGAGAGGCCGGACTGAAGGGCGTGGCCTTTGCCGACCACATGAGCATCTCTGCCGTTGCTGAAGGCATGCGCCTGTCGCCTTCATACGGACTTGATTTTTTCCCCGGGGTGGAGCTCTCCACTGCCCTGCGGGGAAAGGAGTACCACCTCCTGCTCTATGGCTTCAGCCTGGAGGATGAGGTGCTCAATGGGCATATCGAACGCTGCTGCAAGGCCATCTGGGACAAGGCGCATGAGATTCTTGCGGTTTTTCTGCAGATGGGCTTCGATATCAGGGAGGACGACATTCACGGGTGGGGCCTTTCGGTACCCACCGGGGTGACCTTTCTCAATGCCCTCATTAAGAGGAATAGCGGTGATAAAAGACTTCAGGAATATCTTTCGGGGGAAAAGGCATCTTCCCCATATCTGAATTTCTATCAGGATTATGCACTGACCGATATCGGTGCCATCGTGCGCTCGGCTCTGCCCGATCTCGTGGAAACCATGCGGCTTCTGAAGGGATCAGGTCTTAGCGTCCTTGCCCATCCCGGCGGCACGGAAAAGGAAATCCTGCAAGGACTGAAGGAAGAGGGCCTCTGCGGGATAGAGGCCTACAGCACCCACCATTCCATCCCCATGAGCGAAGGACTTGTGGCCGTGGCCAGGGATCTCGGCCTGTTGGTGAGCGCAGGGTCGGACTTTCACGGCGACCTCATCAAGCCCGGCATTCACCTGGGCGATTCAACCGGGCGGCCCGATGATGAGTTGATAGCGAGGCTTCGTGAAATAACAGGGATTATTGCCAAGGATCCCACAATTTGAACGGGCTGAACCTTTTCCCTACTGGGCCAGGATCACCGGCTCCAGGAGTATGACCAGTTCCGAGGTCTCCACCCCCATGGTCTGCTGGCTGAAGAGGTATCCGAGGTAGGGGATGCTCCCCAGGATGGGAATACTCTTGCTTTCCTGTTTCAGGTTCTTGCTGATCAGTCCGCCCAGGGCAATGATATTGCCGCTCTTGACCCGGATCTGCGTGGAAGCCTCTTCAAGCCCCACTGTGGGCAGGGTGTATATGTTCCCGCTGACATTTCTCTCTTCCAGCTTTAGGATGCGGCTCTTGATGGGGGTGATGCTCAGGTTCACCGATCCGTTATCCAGATCGATGTTGGGTACGACGCCCAGCATGATGCCGTCGAAGATGGACCCGATGGTCACCTCCGGCGTAGAGATGGTCCCCCCCCCGTCGAGGGTCTGGGTGGTCAGCGAGATTTCCTGGATATAAGAGCTGTTCGTGCCCACGCTGATCAGTGCCGGCTGGCCGTTGGTCACGCGTACCCTGGGGTTCGACAGCACCTTGACGTCTCCGAATTCCTGCAGGGCGTTCATGGCAGCATTGAAACCGTGCTCGACCGAGTTTGCCTGGATCACCAGGGCAGGGCTAAGGTTGCTTGTCGAGAGGGCGAGGCTCTGCTGGATGGGGTTGAAGACGATGTCATTGACGCTGAGGTGGGTGCTGGTCCAGTCAATGCCGTACTGGCTCTGGTCCTTCAGTGCGACCTCGATGATCTTTGCCGTGATGAGGACCTGGGCGTTGTAGAAGGTCTTTATGGTCTTGATGTAGGCATCGATGCGGTCGATGGCATCTCTGCGGTCGTTCACCTCCAGGAAGCCCAGGGCCCTGTTTATGGAATACGATCCATCCCGGGTCAGTGTCGATTTCACATGGTCCTCGATCTGGGCGCAGATGTCGGTCGTGGACACGGGGATGGAATCCTTGATGGAGAATTCTCCGCTCAGGGAGTTGGAGCCCGAAGAACCGCCTGAAGACCCCGAGGATCCCGTAGAGCCTGAAGAGCTGCTTGTGGAGCTGCTGATGACGTCTCCCCCCACAGACATGGATGTCTGCTTCTGGGATGAGAGGAAATTCAGGTGATAGGTCCTCGAGTCGGTGCCCTTTATGGAGAGCGTTCTCCCGCTCACCTTGTAAAAGATATGCAGGGCCGAGGCGACGTTCTCCAGAGCCTCTTCCAGCGGGGTCTTGTTGAAAGCGATGGAAACGGGAGGAAGGACAATGGGGCCTTTCGCGGTCTGTCTATCCTTCCCTGCATCGGCGCTCACCTCCGAGATGGTCGCAGTATCCCCGGCCATGAGGCGGGAGTCTATCACCAGGTCCAGCCCAGCCCTGTCCGCGATGGCGGCAAAGACATCCGTGAAGGAGGCATTGCCGGCGGTCAGAGTTATGGTCTTGCCCTTCAGCGGGCTGAGTTTTTCCACCTTCACGGCTGCCGTGCCCCCAGTGGGTTTCAGGGCCTCCACGGGTGTCGTGCGCTCCTTCTCCTGCTCGATGGAAAAATCTTCCTTCTTCATCAATTGAGTGGTGGTACACCCGAAAATGAAGGCGCAGCAGACGGCGGTGAACAGCGAATACCTAATATACTTTGACATGGTGAGTCTCCCTGGTACCGTTTTTAAACATAATGGTCACCTGGTTCTGTCCGATGGATGTAATCTCAAAGAGATCGGTCTTGTCGTGTACGCGCATCCTTCTGCCGTTTATGACACAGAAGCTCTGTGAACCTGCATCCACGATCATGGATATCTTCACCTTTTCCGCAGCGGGTGTTTCCTGATTCATATACATGGCAGCCATAGGCAGGGTCCATTCATGGCGGAACACATCCTTGATGTCCTTGTGCGCGAGCGCAGAATCGTCTTGCATGGTGAAGATGCTCAACTTGTCGACATAGGTGAGGAACTCGGGCTGCTCGAAGGTGTAAGTTCTGTTCTCAGGCACAACAAAAGGATAGGCCATGCAGAGTATCATCGCGATGAGTGCCGGGATAAAAAGTTCGATGAGGGTCCTGTCTATCTTCATGTTCAGTTGCCGCCCGCGAGCTTGAAGCCCTTCATGGTGACCGATATGCCGGACGAGGTGCTCGTGACGGCTGCCTTTTCGAGGAAGAACATGTCTTGCGCATAGGTAGATGCCACCTCGGAAAACAGCCTTTTCACATCATGGTCCGTCAGCGTGATCTCGTAGTCCACATTTATTCCCCGTTCGTGGGACAACTTGATCAGCTTCGAGCCGTATGCCTGAATGGATTCGATCTTTTTCACATAGTCTTTGCGCTGTTCATTGGCTGAGAGGACGGTCTCCAGTTTCATCTTGTTGAGATCGATTTTTCTGGCGGAATGCAGGTAATAGGCGAAGGACGACACGGTCAGTACGGCACTGATGATGCCGATTATCATTGCGGCTCGATAGTACCTCATGGCTTCATCTCGCAGTGCAGGCTGAATTCGGCCAGCTGTTCCTTATGGCTGTATGAGGCCTTCGAGACGGTGAATTCTTTCTGCAGGCTGGCGATGAAGGAGGAAAAGACCGTTTTGGAGGCCGGGTACCCCAGGTTGATGATGCCGTTTATCATGACGAAAAACGGTTTTGCCTGGGATGTGCGGCCGGTGTTCTCCTCGGTCTGTACAACCCGTTCCTGGGGCATACCTTCCTGGGAAGAGGGCCTGTTGACCTCGATCCTTGTTATGAAGACATTTGCAGGGACGTTGCCGGTTATGGTCTGTACAATGATCTGCAGCTTCGGCTCCGCCTGGAAATTCTTATAGGTGTCGATGATGCTGTTGATATTGGTCAGGTCAAGGTTCCTGCTCAGGGAATTATACTCGTCTTCCAGGTCTTTGAGCTGCTGGGCGCTCTGATACAGCGCCGAGTTGGTCCTTGTCTCCAGCGCCCTTGCCTTGAGGGAATTGCCCCACCCCAGGGCGAAGAGGCAAACCGAGATCAGCAGCATCACCACTGATACGGCGCAGGAGATCTTTGCATACCCCACGATCCTTTTCGTCCTGAGCAGCCGTTGGGGGGTGAAGTCGTAGCGGGTCCCCAGCGCGGTTCCGTAGAGCACTGTTTTGCCGGGATCCTGATCCCCGGACTCGCCCATGCAGAAGGGAACCGTTTGGATGTCATACTTCTCAAGGTCTGATATGTCGATATCTCCCCTGCCCATGCAGTAAATCTTCCGGACCTTTTCCTGGCCGGAACTCTGCAGCATGGAGGTCATCTCCCGGATACCTGAAACCGTATCGGCCCTGGCATCGAAGGACTCGGCATGATTGACGGTTATCAGATAATAAATAATCCCGGATTTCGTCCCGATGATCCTCACGAAACGGGTGTCTTCATAGACTACGACCACCATGTCGTCGTCGAGAAAGCCGACTGCCGAGGCAATGGAGGCCTCTATGGGGCAGAACATGTCCACGAGGGCCTCTTCCTCGTCGATGAACTCGGTCCTTACCAGTTCATTCGAGGGCACGGCCAGGTAGGAGTATCTGCCCTTGAGGTCGTCGATGTCCTGGATCTTGGCGAACGAGACCTGGTAGTCGTCCTTGAAGAGTCCGAGTTTGTCGATGGCCGAGCGGATATGTGCCATGGTGGCTTCCCTGCTGACACTGGAAAAGTCGCCCACGTCCGAGTAGATGCCCCGGGATGAGAAGCATATGGACATGCCCGGGGCCTTGCGGGAGAGTTCTTTCAGCGAGGCAGAATCCTTGGTCTCGGAAACCTCGAGGGTAGGCCTGCCGCCTGAGAGGGTGTAAGGGGCAATGAAATGCGTCTCATCGCCCAGCATGACGGCAATGCCCTTTTTCGGACCCAGTTTCACTGATGGAATCTTTTTCAGCATATCATTCATACATGCATATCCGGTTAGTGGAATAAACCTCTCCACTTATCACGTTCTCGGAATTACGATTTGGTTTCTTTAGGGATTTCTATGGCGCCAGGAAGGCGAGGGAGGTCATGCTCTCGGCCTCTAACACGTCATCGTAATTTGATGAGATCGTCGTTGAGGGGGACTCGAAGACATTGCCGTCACCGGTATCGATGGATCCTCCTGCGGCGGAGTTGCCGTTCTTGTCGTTGCGGGGGTCGATCCGACGGTTTGCTCCCGCAGATATGACCACAAAGGCGACCCTTACGGATCCTGGAAAGTCGGTGTAAAGGCTCTGATTTGAAGGCGGCGGGGTTGCGATGAGAGGGTTGAGTACGGCCTTGGTTACGGATCCTGCCACGGTCAGGTGAACATCCACTGCATAGGAGAGCGTTGTCTGGTAAGCGTCCTTGCTGCGGATGCCCAGTGTCGACCAGGGAAGGTAGCCGTTGAGCCTCCCTGTTGTGGGAAGTCCGTTCGCATCGGCGCTCGCATAGGGCAATCTGCCTGTGGCAAGGGCATACCCGATGATGGCGTTCTTTGCCTCTTTGACCAGTGCGCGGTCTTCCGTGAGCCGGTTCTGCTTGACCAGCATGGGTAGCATCTGCGCCCCCAATCCCACGAGCAGGCCCAGGACGACGAGCACTACGGCCATTTCGAGCAGGGTGAACCCCTTGCGGGATAAGAGTCTGCGCCGCAGGCATGCATGAGCGGGCATGGTCTCAATGTTCATCCTAGCCGCCTCCCAGCTTTGACATGAGGTCATAAACAGGCCCGATGAGCGAGATGACGATAAAGACGAAGATGCCCCCGGTCATGACGATGGCTATTGGCTCGATGAGCTTTCCCAATACCTCCACGAATCGTGTTGTCCTCAGTTCGTAGGTGTCTGCCAGATATTTCAGCCTCTGGTCCAGGGTACCGGTCTTTTCGCCCACGCTGACCATCTTCAGCGTTACGGCATCGAAGAACCCGGTCACGGTAAAGGCCGCCAGGAGGGAGTTGCCCATATTGGTCTCGTTGCGTATGCGGATCAGGACCGAGCGGATCAGATCATTATGGAAAACCTTTTCAAGGATATCGAGAGTTTTCGTCAGTGTCACCCCTGATTGAAGCATGAGTGACATGTTCGAAAAGACCAGGGTAAGGGTGGAACTCTTCAGCAGTTCCCCGACCACGGGGATACGCAGCGCCATGCGGTTCAGCAGCATCCGTGTCCTGGGGAACTTTCCCATAATGACTATGAGCGAGACGAAGCCGATGAGTGCTATAGGGTATAAGTACCAGTTCTGCTTGGAGAAATTGACGAAATTCACCAGGCTCAACGTAATGTCGGGGAGCTGGACATTGATCTCTTTAAAGGTGGACACCAGGCGGGGCAGGACGAAGAACATCCAGAATATGATGACCCCGAGCATGGCGCAGACCACGAAGCTGGGATAAATGAGTGCCCTCTTCACCTGGGACACGATCCCGTCGACCTTCTTCAGGTATTCGGCGGTGTTGTTCAAGGCGGTCTGGATGGTCCCCGTCTCTTCGCCGATGCTGCAGAAAAAGATGAGCATCTCCGGGAATACCTCCGGCCGGCTTGAAAATGCCCCGGATAAAGACTCGCCCTGGGCAATTGCCTTGATAACCTGGTCGAGGGCGTCCTTGAGCCGCTTCACCTTGACGGTGTCCTTGATGCTCTCCATGGAATCGAGCAGGGGCAGTCCGCTGCCGATCATGGAAGCGAGCGATTCGCAGAACTCTGCGATCTCGAGCCTCTTGATCTCCGGGGCGGTGAGGGTCTTGATGGTTTCCAGTATCAGATAGCGCTGCTCGCGATATCTGACAAGGGTCATCTCCTGGGCTGAAAGGGTGTCCATGAGATCCCCGATGCTCTCGAAGTTGCCCGTTGAGGCAAAAATTGTCCCGTCCTTCCTCAGGGCATTGTATGAGAGGATCATTACCTCAGCACCCTCCAGACCTCGGCAAAGCTCGTCTTTCCGTTCAACACCTTCCGGACGCCATCGCCGCTCAACGTAACCATGCCTTCCTGCACGGCCTTGTCCTTGATCTCGAAGGGGTGCGACCCCAGCGAGATGAGGCGTTCGATCTCTTTCGATACGATGAGGATTTCCGCCACCATGATCCTGCCCAGGTAGCCTGTCTTGATGCACCTGGGGCACCCCACGGGGGCATACAGGGTTGTCCCCTTCTGGATCCCGAAGACGCGGTGCTCTTCATCCCCGGATTCGTACGCCTGCTTGCAGAAGGGGCACAGCGCCCGCACGAGCCTCTGTGCTATGACGCAGATGAGGGATGAAGAGATCATGTAATCCCTCATGCCCAGGTCCTTGAGCCTGGGTACTGCGCCCGAGGCGTCATTGGCGTGTACCGTTGAAAGGACGAGGTGGCCTGTCTGGGACGCACGCAGCGCCATGGTCGCCGTATCGCCGTCACGTATCTCGCCTATGAGGATGACATCAGGGTCCTGCCTGAGGAACGCCCTTACCGCGCTCGAGAATATATACCCGGCCTTCTCGTTGACCTGGGTCTGGCGGATGAGCGGGAACTGGTATTCTATGGGGTCCTCAACCGTTACGATGTTCTTTTCAATGGAGCTTATCTCACGCAGCGCCGCATAGAGCGTCGTCGTCTTTCCGGAGCCAGTCGGGCCTGAAACAAGGACCATGCCGTAGGGTTTGTGGAGGAGGTCTCTCAGTCGAATGATGTCATCGGGCTCCAGGCCGAGGCTGCGGATGTTGTACAGTTCCTCGGAGGAAGCCAGGATGCGCATCACCATGTTCTCTCCGTTGGTAACCTTCAGGGTTGAGACACGGATGTCGTAGGACTCGTTCAGAAATGCAAAGGAGAGCCTGCCGTCCTGCGGCTTGCGCTGTTCCGAGATGTCCATCTCGGCCTTTACCTTGATGCTCGAGACAACCCTGGAGTGCAGCTCGATGGGAAAGGAATAAAACGGATAGAGTATCCCGTCGATGCGGTAGTGTATCTGGGTCGTCTTGTTGGTGGGCGTGATGTGGATGTCCGTTGCCCGCGAGTTGATGGCGGACATGATGAAGAGTCTCACCAGCTTTTCCGTGTCTACATCCTGAGGATTGTACTTGGCATGTTCGAGCTGCTGGTCGATCTCTTCGTCTATGGGGTGTTCCAGCAGGTAGTAGTCCTTTTCAATGTGCTTCTGTATCTGGGAGGGCGATGCGGCAACGCAACGGATGCGCTTTTTCGAGATGCGCGAAGCCAGGTCCAGGAGTTTAGAGTTGTCCGGCTCGCTCGTTGCAACGGTCAATGTCGTGTCTTCGACACCTATGGGAAGCAAAGAGTTTTCGCGGGCGAACTGCACGGGCAGTGACGAGAGCGCCTCTTTCTGCGGCGAGGTGTGCCGCAGTTCCACAAATTCTATGCCGAACTGTTTGGCAATGGCCTGGGCGACTTCACTCTGGGTGACCAGGCCCAGGCGGATCAGGATGTCCCCGACCCGTTCCTTGGTGGCGCGCTGTTCCAGAAGGGCGAGGCCGATCTCCTTATCGCCGATTACCCCCTCGTCTTTGAGAAGGTCGCCGATGCGTTTCTTTTCCATATTAAACCCGTCCCTACTTCCTGAACCTGTCAGGATGGAGATTCATTCATGCCGCAGGTGCAAACTGTCGGAGGTAGATCCTCTACAGGTGCTTGTTCCGTCAAACATGCACGGCCCCCATATATCATGTGCCGTGCAGAGCACCTTTGATAACGGCCGCGAAAAACCACGTGTACGAGTACGGTGCCGTGTATGCGTTCTACATCCTCCAGTAGAGGTTTTTATTGGCAGTGGACGTATAGGCAGTGTTGGCCCGCAGGGTGCCGGTATTGTAGACGCCGTCGTCATATTTCCTGTCCATTTCCTGAGCCACTTCATAGGGAATCTGGGTAAAGAGGATGCAGTTGGCATTCAGGGGCGTCGTTGACCCGCCAGGTGTTCCGATATACTGGATGTATGCCGTGCCTCCAAAGGGGTTTGTCGGGACACTGTTTGCCGCCCCGGTATACCCGCCGTTGATGATCTGCGCGAGGACGAGGTCCTGGAAGAGCACCCAGCGCTCGTTGTTCGCATCGATCTGTCCGTCCCCGTCGCCGTTGTCGGTGTGACCCTGGGTCGGGATATTGGTCACTGTTGCGGGCGCATCTCCGGGATACCAGTTATACCGGTCATAGTAGGTATAGAAGGCTGCAGTGAGAGAGTCCTTCTGGTTGACCGCCTTTTTCACCTTTGCGTTCTGGATGAGCGCCTCACCCTTGAGCACCCCTGTGATAAGCAGGCCGATGATCACCAGCACCAGGGCAAGTTCGACAAGGGTAAAGCCGCCTTTCTGCTGATTCCGAAACCGTTCCATTCATACACCTCCTGGCAGTTTAGCGCGTGGAAATATGCACTTGTATGCACATGATCGGTATTCCGCGAGGTCTTCTTTAGCGAGGGCATTCGTGAAGCATGCTCAGGTGTGCATCATTGCGAGGGAAAGAGGACCTTTCTTATGGAAGGCTAGAGGAGAAATGTCCCTGGCAGGGTGCTTCTGCCCGCTCACTCCATGTGAGTGACAAGGCGTCTCCCGAGCGGCATGGGCGTGATGCCCGGCACCGTGGAGATATCCCTGTCATGGAAGGTCCCTGTTGGTGATACGTATCTCAGGATGCCCTTGTGCAGATCAACGGACGGACCGAAGGCCCTGCCCGTGAACATGGCTTCAGTACCGGTTTGATCGCCGGTCAAGGCGTCGTATTCCTCAAGCCTGGACAATCCGGTATCGATCCCGCTGCAGGGGGCCTCTTCGCTCCAGGTGCTCAGGATGACCTTGCCGTTGATAACCGTTATCCCGGCAGGCGGTCCGTAATCGAGAGAGGCGGCCCAGACAGGACGTTCTGGTGTGTGGTTCTCAAGCATCGTGGTGCTTGCGGCAATGAAAAAAAGCTCCTTGTTCAGTCTGTAGGGGCGTATCTCGATGATGGCATCTTTGGCGAGTGTGGTTATCATGCCGGCGGGATCAAGGCTCGAGGAGAAGAGGAATATCCTGCCGTCGGATGTGCCCGCAAAGACACGGGCGGTGCATGGGTCATAGCGGATCACGGTGATGGTATGGCCTGTGTCGAACTGGGCCAGCATGCCGCCGCCCTCAATGGAATAGGCATGGACGGATGACCCGCTGCCGGCATACACCACGGACTCGGAGGCGTCATAGCAATCGCCTTTCTGCTGCCAGAGGACCTTGGGCGATCTGTCCATGCAGGTTATGAATCCTGATGTATTCGGGCCTGCCATGATTCTGCCACCCCTCAGGTTCACCTCTCCCCCAACGCCGATCATGAGCCAGGTCAGAGCCCCTGTGGACAAGGTGATTTCCAGCAGCCGGTCGCGTGACGTGGTGCAATACAACCTGGTTTCATCTGCTGCGGAGCTCCGGGCGAGGCCCACGACGGCAAGTACCGGTAAGGATACCAGGCCTGCAGGATCCGTGACACTCTGCCTGTAAACAGTACATTTGTCGGTCTTGAGCCAGGGCGGATCCAGGCGCGCCCTGAGGTTTTTCAATACCAGCGCAGAATCGTCGAAGAAGACCGGAGGGCCGGTAACGAGGGCTTGTTCAGGGGCGAAGACCTCCCGGTCAGGCAGGATCTTTCCCCCTCCCTTTGCGGCCACGGCCTTCAGGAAGTCCGTGGCCGGGCCCATTACATGCACACTGATGCCCAATGACCTGGCATAGGAAGATACGTCATCGAGGCAGTGTGAACCTTCTTTTTCAAAGAAGGTGTCTTTCGTGTTCCCGTCATGGTCGAAGTCCCTGAGCCACGAGGGGAGGTGCCCGTCATTGACCGGGATTCCGGCCGTGACGAGGATGATGTGTTTACTTGAGACGCAGTGGGGGGGGAAAAGTGATGTGGCCTGATAAAGGACCTCCGACAAGGGGCATGTGCTCGACCTCGGATATAAGCCGTCAAGGCACTGAACGATCTCCCGCCGGTCCATGGTGAAAGGGAGGATAGTTCCCGATGAGGTGCTCATCAGGCTCACCTCGCACAGGTCGAGTGACTCGACGAGTTCCTGCATGGACGAGAAGTGTTTGGCCCACATGGACATGGACCCGGTAAGGAGCTCGAGGTCCGGGGCACTCTGATGCGCGTTGCCCCAGCTTCCCCTGAAATAGGTGCATCCGGAAAGAGTACAGGCATCATTGATTTCACAGGCATCCGACAGGCGGGTAATGCTGCCGGAGGACCACCTTGCATAGAGGGCGTCCTTGTCGAAGTCGCAGCCCGATGATGCCTCCATGGTCATGGAATCATCTATGATGACGACGAGATGCGGCCTTTGTGCCGTACGGGCAAGGTGTGAGATGGTATCGGGGCACTGCTCCCTCATGGCCACACGCCAGGAATACGACTGCATCGCGCCGGTGGACTCCATGGTGATGCGAGTGGAAAAACTGATATGGTCCCATCCTTCGGGTGCACCGAACATGGTGCTGCCTGATGGGGGCATGGGCCCATCTGAAGGGCTGAACAGCTGATTCTTGATGATACGGTAGAATGCATTGCTTGATTTCATATGGTACAGGGTTATGGATGCGGAAGCCATGGTAAGCCCCAGTACGACCGCAAGGATCATCAGCATGAAGACGAGGATGAACCCCTGTTCACTGGATTTGGTAGGATAATGAAAGCTCTTTTTGGGTTCCATGGTAGCTGGACCTCATGTCAATGATCAGGTCTGGGCCTGAAATCCGGGGGTTGAAATAAACCACTGCCTCGGCCAGCAGCTCGTTGTTGCGATAGAGGCCGTCTTTCTTCAGTTCGTAACAGACGGCCGGGACCGCCCGGGCACCTTGGGGCGGCATTTTCCAACATGTCATGGGCACCCTTGTGTATCCCCGCGAATAGGAATGACTTATCCGGCAGGGCCCGCAATCGGTCAGTATGCCGAGACCTGCCCAGAAGTCTGCATGGCCGTCATTGTCTATGTCGATGGTATCGAGTACCGCATCAGATGAAGATGATGAATCGACGAGCGCGTAATAAGGTGCCGGATCGGTGGAAGACAGCCTTATGCCGGGATTTTCCGAGGTGACGGGCACGCCTGCGATAAAGAGCCGACCTTCTTCTGTGGCGACCTTCAGGTCCTGGGGCAGCAGGAATGCGCATTGGGACATATCGGTGTTCAACCGGATGGATGCCTGCCTGAGTGACTGCATGCAGTACCAATCCTGCCTTATCTCCGCGTGGGTAACCGCTGCCACCCGGTGGAACTGATAGAGCGTAAGGAAAAGGATCGATGAACACGCAAGGGCTATGAGCAACTCCACCAGGCTCACCCCCTTTTCCATGCTGCTCCCTCCTTTCAAGACAAAAACCCCCTGGGAAAGGAAGGAAAAGTAGGTAGAAAACGTTAATTAAACAGGAGGATATACCATAGCAACAATGAATATCGTGAGCTCATGGGCCTGGAAGGGGGTTGCCGCAGCAGAAAAAGCACTTATTCAGAAGGATGCTGCGCTTCAGACCTCCTCAATACCATTGCAACACAGTGTTAGAGTCATATTAAATACCATGAAGCGGGTGCTTGTCAAGCAGCATTCACCGGCAGGCCGACCGGCAAGGCACAGCAGAGAAGGCATATCAGTTTTTTCATCATAAACCTCCTTTGATCAAAAGTATTTATCTAGTATAGAAATTATCTTGAATTCGAGCAGGAACTCCATGGAAAATGGCGATGGACAACGCTGAGAGATATTGATAATAATCGCACCAAAACAAGATGGAGCGCATGCAGAGCAGGGGTAATATCCTTATTACGGTCATCGTGGTGGTCGCCATAGCCATGACCCTGTTCCTGATCGTACCCCTCGGGGGCAGGGTCGGGCAGCTCAGGGAAGCCACCATCTCATTCATCTTCAGGAAAACTCCCCAGTTCATTTCTCTTGAAGTCGAGGTGGATGGTGTGCGCAAGCTGATAAGGGCCGGCGATTCGGTGAAGATCAAGGGCGGAGAATCCTTCATTATCACCAGGGTCATGGCGAATACATTTTTCAATTCATATCTGGGTGTCGATGTCGTGGGCTTCGGCAAGCCCAATGACCTGAACGAGCCCATTGACACGGGTGAGATCCGCAACCAGCTCATAGCAGCCGGCATCAAATCGGTGCCTATAGATGTCTTCTACCTCGACCGCAAGATAGCCAAGGTCCCGCTGGAACTGGATCTGTCCCAGCAGGACTTCATGGATCAGATCAAGTCGGCCAAGAGCGACGAGGAAAGGATATCATTGCTGCGCTCCGGCCATGCAACCTTTCCGGGCAACAGCTTTTTCCTGGAGGAACTCGAAAAACTCCTGGGTGCCAAGGAAGACTACCAGTCCCTGGTGGGGATCTACAAGAAGATCGTGGAGGCCGACCCTGCGAATGTGAAGGCATACTCCAGCCTGTCCCAGTTTTATATCAAACTGAAGAACTACGACGAGGCGCTCGCCATGTGCGCCAAGATCGTGGATGCAGGGAAGGCGGATGCGGTAATCTACCGGCGCATGGCTTATATCTCGGGTGAAAAGGGTGATTTCGAGAACAGGGTTGTATACCTGAGAAAGGCATTGGAGTTTGATAAAAGAAACGAGGCGGTGGTCGTCGACCTTGCCAAGACCTACGAACAGGCAGGAATGGACAAGCAGGCCCTGGATGTATACCAGTCCGCGTCCGATACCGCCAGGGACCGCGATATACTCATCCCGCTGATCCAGAATGCCGTGAAGAAGGAAGATTACAAAAAGGCCGGCGACCTTCTGAAGCGCTATATCCAGCGCTACCCCCAGGATAAAAACGCACTGGCACAGCTTGGAATGGTCATGGGTAAACAGGGGGATACCAGGGCCCAGGAGGCATACTACCAGAGGGCAGCCGAGCTTTCGGGTAATGACAGCGTGCTCTGGTATAATCTGGGAGTCGCCCGCGAGAAACTGGGCGACGCCAAGGGCGCGTCTGATGCCTATGCAAAGGGCCTCCAGGCAAAGCCGGGCGATGTGGATCTGCTGCAGGGCGCTGCAGCCCTGTCATTGAAGCAGGGACGGTATAACGATGCATACACATATTACGCATCACTGTCGAAAAAGAGCCCCAGGAAGGAACATCTCAAGGGGCTTGTCAGCGCATCCGTCGGGTTGAAGGATCAGGATAAGGTCATTGATGCATGCACACAGTTTCTGAAGAGCCACAAGGACCACGACGTAGCCATTGCACTCGGTTATGCCTACGAGGCTCGATCTGCGGGGCGCGACAGCCGGACCAGGCTGGATGACCTGAATAAGGCCCTGGAGGCATATCAGACCGCCAGGAAGATTAATCCAGCTTCCAAGGTTGCGGCCGGCAAGATCCCGGAACTCAAGATTGAAATCCTGAAGCTCAGGAAGGCCCGGCAGTAAACGCGCGAGAGAACAGGACCCTTGGGAGACAACCCGACGCCATGAACAGGACCTTTGCCATCGGCGACATCCATGGATGCCTTGATAAACTCCAGGACCTCATCGCCCGGATCGACCCGGGGCCCGGAGACAAACTCGTCTTTCTCGGCGATTATGTCGACCGGGGAGATAACACCCGTGAGGTGATCGATTTCCTCATAGACCTTTCACGCCGGACACCCTGTGTCTTTCTGCGGGGCAACCATGAGGACATGTTCATCACCTTCCTGGAGTTTGACTCGAACAGGACGATCTTTTTCGCAAATGGCGGACTCAAGACGATAGAGTCCTATGTAAGGCCCGAGCGATTTACCTCCAATGACCAGGTGGCACGGCTGCTGCCGGATACGCACAGGGATTTCTTATCCGACCTGGGCCTGTACCATGAGGATGAAGGGTATGTTTACGTGCATGCCGGCATACAACCCGGCCGGGCAATGAGAGATCAGGACAGGTATGACCTCCTGTGGATCAGGGACGAGTTCATCTTCACACCCACGGGAATGGACAAGAAGGTGATCTTCGGCCACACCCCCTTTGCAAGGCCCATGGTAAAGACGGACAAGATCGGGATAGACACCGGAGCGGTCTATGGCGGGGTTCTCACTGCCATGGAGATCCCCGGGGAGACATTCATCCAGTCTTTCCGGTAGGGGCCTTATGAGAACATGAACGTTAGGGCCAAGGATTACTACAGCATATTGGGTGTGCCGAAGGATGCGGCATCATCCGAAATCAAGAAAAGCTATCGCAGGCTCGCACTCCAATACCACCCTGACCGCAACCAGGATGCCTCGGCCATTGAGCATTTCAAGGAGATCACCGAGGCCTATGGGGTCCTGATCGACCAGGACAAGCGGCGCACCTATGATCGGAAGCGTGAATTCTCCTTCAACCGGGAGAGGGTATTCGAAGATATCCTTTCCCGGGCCGAGTACCGGGATGTCTTCGATGATCTGCCCATACGCAGGGAATGGATCGAGCGCATCCTGAACGTGAGCAAGGTCCTTGCCTACGAGGCCTTTGTGGTGGGAGGTACGCCCAGGGATATCATCAGGAGGTCCATGGTGCGCCTGGCCTCTCAGAGCCTGAACAGGATGTTCCATAAAGTGATGGACATGCACGAGAGGATAGTCATCCCTGGAAGTATAGCCATTCTCGGTGGATACATCACCTTGGAGTACAGGCCCGGGTTCACCAAGCGGATGATCAGGGTGAAGATACCCAGGAATACGCAGCAGGGAACCATACTCAGGGTCCAGGGTATGGGCAGGTCGAACCCATCAAAAAGGGCGGGAGATCTCTATCTGCAGGTGGACATTGAATCGTCGTAGATGACGATCTGGTTCTTGCCGTGTGTCTTGCCCCAGTACATGGCTGCATCGGCCATCTTGATTACATCGTGAGGTTCGCTGGAATCCTTTGGAAGGCTCGAGATGCCCATGGTGATGCTCACCTCAAGGGTCGACTCCACCGTGCTGCAGATACGCTGGGAAACCACCAGGGCCTCTTCAATGGATGTCTCGGGGAAGATGATGATGAACTCCTCGCCGCCGTAGCGTGCAAGGATGTCGCAGTTCCTCGTATTGTGCTTGAATACGTGGGACAGGCGCACGAGAAGCTCGTTGCCGTTCTCATGTCCCCTGGCGTCGTTGTACTTCTTGAAGTCATCGATATCTATCATGGCCAGTGACATGGTGCGGTTATATCTGAGATGTCTCGAAACCTCGTTCTTAAGGACACTCATGAGGTGGCGGAAGTTATAGAGCCCCGTGAGTTCGTCGGTGCGGGAGAGATTCCGGTAATAGTCCGCCAGTTCGGCCTCTTCCTTGAGCCTCACCTCTTCGAGGATCCTCCTGATGGTGAGGTGGAGGTGGTCGAGCAGGATGGGTTTGGTGATGAAATCCGAAGCCCCGAGCTTCATGCATTCCACGGCATCACGTATGGTCCCATATCCCGTAATCATGACTGCCTGTATATCGGGCCGAATCTTTTTCAAGGATTTCAAGAGTTCCGAACCGGTCATCCCCGGCAGGTGGAGGTCTATGATGGCTATGTGGAACAGGTCCTTCGCTATGAGTTCGATCGCCTGTTCCCCGCTCATGGTGGTGGTGACATCGAAATCGTGTCCCAGGAGGTATTCCGCAATGAGATCGAGGGTTTCCTGTTCGTCATCCACAATCAAGACCCGCGTTTTCTTCGATACAAGCGATGCGCCCATTCTCTTTGACGGTCTCCTTATCCTCACAATAATAATGAAACGGAAGGAACATACAACTCTCTTCATAATAACGGATTTTCAGGTGCATTTCATGAGGGTTATTTTTTCATGCCGGATGAAGAGGCCAAATATTCTTGGCCGAATCTGAAGAAGATAATGCGAATTTGTGTCGTAACCCGAACCACCTGCAGGCCGTCCACGGGCAGTCTGCGTTGTCCATAACATCTTGTGTTCCGGGCGCCGGGCATGACTGTTGTGCCGGGTTTTTTTCTGTGGAGAACCGTCTCTTTTCATGCAACATTTCTCTAAAGAAATTCCTGCGAACATCCGTTAAAAAGGGTGATGCAAAAGCCTTGTCTTATGGAAAAGATCGAGCGGCAGATTGAGTGCATTCCGACGCTTGAGTCGAGCAGGATGAGACTCTTTAACGTTCTCCAGGGGGAGGGATCCTCCATGGAGAATATCGAGCAGGTCATATCCAGCGATCCTGCCATGGCAGCCAAGGTCATCAAGCTGGCGAACTCGTCGTTCTACCGCCATGCCGACAGGCATGTGGGCATCCAGCAGGCATTACGCACCATTGGTCTTGACATGGTGAAAATCATAGCGTTGTCCATGGCTGTCATGGAGACCTTCGGCAATCAGACACCCTCCATGAAGAAGCTCTGGGCGCACTCCTATGCGGTGGCATTCATCTCGGGAATACTCGGAGACTCGAAGGTCGAGAAGGAATGCCTCTTCACCGGGGGTCTTCTCCATGACCTGGGAAGGATGGTCCTGATATGCAAGACACCCGAACACTACCTGCCCCTGTGTGAATTCAGCGGGTGCTGGCCCGATGAGGCATTGGAGAGGGATGTTTTTGCCATGGACCACACCCAGATCGGCGAGATGATAGCCCGGCGGTGGCATTTTCCCCCTGAGGTCATAGGATTGATAAGGCATCACCATAAACCTGCAAGCCATGCCTCTGCCCTTGTACATCTGACCGACCAGGTAGTCATGCAGTATGAAAAGGGTCTGATCTCGGAAGATTTTGAGCAGGATGCCCTCATCAGGGGCTACCTGGGCGATGAGTATAAAGATCTTGTAAATACTATTAGACAAAGGTATAGAACGAACACGTCTGTTTTTGAAAATTTGGGGTAAGGGGCATTGTGTTTGCCGTGAAGGATCTGCACATTCTACGGGGCGAATCCGAAGAGTCTGATTCAACACGTGAAGAAATCCTGCTTGACCTGCTCAGCAAGGCCTCAGACTTCTATGAATACACGGTAGGCGTCTTTTCTTCCATCTTCGAGATCACCGAGTTTGTCTCAAAGGGTTCTCCCGAACGGGACTTTTTTTCCTATGTGACAGGCGTGCTCATCAAGGAGTCGAGGTGCGAAAACGCCTCCATTTTCATGGTGGAGGGTGAATCCGTCGTGCTCAAGGCGGCTTCAGGAATCGCCATCGGTAATGCAAATCCTCATGTGAGCATGGCCCTGGGAGATGGTGTGGCAGGGACCTGTGCCCGTGATGGAAAGACCATCCTTGTTCATGATGTGGAATCCTGCGACTTTTTCAAAAAGATGGATTCGGCGAAGGTCCTCATCGGGTCCATGCTGTGCGTGCCCATAAAAGAAGGAGGCCGGACACTGGGTATCATGAACCTGTCCCATTCCGGCAAGGGTTTCTTCAATGTTCATTACGTGAGGGTTTTCGAACTCCTGGGCCTTCTCATCGGACAGATGCTGACCCTCGTACAGCTCTACGAGGTATTCCGGCGCAAGAATTCCGATCTGAGCAATCTTTTAAAGCAGAAAGACGATTCCTTGAGGAGTCTTACCGAGAGGTACAAGGCGGTCGTCGACGCATCAGAGGAGTTGATCTTCATCATAGACAGGTCAGGACGTGTCCTGTTCCTCAATGGCGCCCTGCAGGGGCTTCTCGTGAAGCCGCCGTTGACGATCGCCGACATCTTCGATTCTGGGAGCAGTTCCTTTATTCTCGAAAGGATCTCACGGCAGGATACCGGGCATTCCACGGAGTTTGATCTCAATGTGAAGGTGGGAGACAAGGCCGATATGATCGGCCAGTTTTTTATGAAGCAGATCGATCCTGATCAGGTCCTCATAATCATTCGCGATGTCACGGCAAAGAAACGCATTGAACAGAAGACCATGCAGACCGAGAAGCTTACCTCGCTGGGGCTCCTCACATCCGGGATAGCCCACGAGCTCAACAACAAGCTCACGCCCATCCTTGGATTCGCCGACCTCATGGACCCCGAGTATCTGACTCCCCAGGATCAGAAGAGGCTTTCCGTTATCATCAATTCCGCGGCTGCCGCCAAGGGCATCGTGGAATCGCTGCTCAAGTTTTCCCGGAACAAACCCCCGGAGAAGAATATATTCGACATGCGGGAAGTCATTAAGAGGACCATCAACCTCTACAGCCCGATCATCAAGAAACGGGGTATCACGGTCATCAGTGATGACCCGGAAGAGCCCCTGTTCATCAAGGCCGATATGAACTGCATGGAGCAGGTACTCGTGAATTTCATCAATAACTCGATAGATGCCATTGACGAGCAGGAGGGTACCATCTGGATCAGGTCCTTCATCAGGGATGACTTCGTGCACGTCACCATCGAGGATACCGGTCCGGGCATTTCCCCGGGTGTCATGACAAAGATATTCGATCCCTTCTTCACCACCAAGCCCAAGGAGAAGGGCACCGGACTCGGGCTCTCCATCTGCTACGGGATCGTTGCAGACCACAAAGGAGAGGTGTTCCTGGAGAATACGAAAAACGGCGCCATGGCCACCATGAGGATCCCTGCCGTCATGGATATGGATACGACGGACAGAGACACTGCTGCAGAGAATAATCCCCCCTCCCTGCCGCAGGAGGGCAAACAGAGGCAGAGCCTGATCATGGTAGTGGAGGATGAGGCGGATCTCCTGGATCTCATGGTGGATACCCTGAGTCCGTACTATACGGTCGTCACCTTCGAGAACGGCAGGCGGGCATGCGATCATATTGATGAGTACTCATGGGAGCTCATCATATCCGACCTGAGGATGCCGGTTATGAACGGCATGGAGTTCTACCACGAAGCCATCAGGATGAATCCGAACCTGAAAAAGAGATTCATGTTCATCACCGGGGATACGTATGATTTTCAGGTGAAGGAATTTCTCGAGACCACCGGCGTAACCTATTTAAAGAAGCCTTTCCGGATAAAGGAATTGAAGGAATCGGTGCATAAGCACCTGCAATACTGGGCGGTAGAGGAATGAACGGCAAAAGGGTACTCGTTGTGGACGATGAAGAGATCGTCCGCTATTCATTGAAAAACATCCTTTCAACCAACGGGTTCGAGGTGGAAGACGTGGGGTCCGCAGAGGAGGCGCTTCGCCTTCTCTATGAAAAGAGCTTCCACCTGGTGCTTACCGACCTTGTGCTGGAAGGCATGGGGGGTCTCGAACTGCTCGAGAACATAAAGGTTATCTCTCCGCGCACCCTGGTCGTCGTCATCACGGGCTACGGTTCCCTGAAGACAGCCGTGGCCGCGCTCAGGCTGGGCGTGTACGATTATATCCTCAAGCCCTGCGACGAGAATGAGCTCATCCTGCGGGTGCGCAGGGCACTTGAGATGCAGTCGTACGGCTCCGAGCAGAAGAAGCTCAATGAACTCGCCGCAATTGCCAAGACCGCGGTGACACTCTCCGACCGGATCAATACCCCGCTCAATATCATTCTGGGCAACATCGAGATGCTCGAACTCAGCCCGGAACTCGAAAGAAACTCCAAGGTGCAGGCGACCCTTCATGTTATGGAAGACCAGATATTTGCCATCAAGAAGGTCATGGATAAGCTGGCAGGCCTCACGAATGCGGATACCAAGAGATATCCGGCTTTACGGGATTATGAGATTATTGATTTGACAAGCGAGGAAGCCAATGATTAGCTCGAAAAGAATCCTGATCGTTGACGATTCCAAGGATCTGACCCATGTGATATCGGATTTCCTGAGCATGTATGGGTATCAGGTGCTCACGGCCGTCGATGGGTATGATGCCCTGGAGTGTATGAATGCACAGCCGGTACAGGTGGTGGTGAGTGACATACACATGCCCCGTATGGATGGATTTACGCTGATGGGCGAGATCAAGTCGAGGTACCCCAAGATACCCATCGTCCTGATTACGGGCTTTTCCGTGAGCGAGGCGCAGAAGCTGGCCTATGAGCGGGGGGCTAATGCCTTTGTCGCAAAACCCTTCAAGCTCAAGGAGCTCAAGAATGTGATAGAATCGGTTTCGCAAGAGGCTGCAACAACAGCACCGAGGAGGGAGTTATGAAGAAGACCAAAGTGAGAAAGCCCCAGAAGATCCTGTGCTACATCGATTACTCCAAGAACAGCGCCTATGTCGTGGACTATGCATACCAGCTCTCGTGTCTCATCGACGCCGAGCTCTTTGTCCTCCACACCGTCACCGACATCAAGAATGCCGCAGGCTTCTATGTGCCCCACATCAACACCGACAAGCTGGAAGAGGAAGTTATCTCTGCAGCGAAGGACAAGATGTATTCCTTCTGCAGCCAGGTGGGCGACGATGTGATCGATGCGAAACACCGGCTGGTCACGAGGGGGGTTCCCATCGATGCGATCAACAAGGTGATCAAGGACAAGTCCATAGAACTGCTCGTCATCGGCCATGAGGTCAACAAAGGTGCCCTGTCCGGGTTCAGAAGCGACTATGCAGAAAAGTTCATGAAGAACCCGACTATCCCGTTTTTGGTCCTGCCGGTGTAACTACGCGTAAAAGAGGACATGATCCCGGTGGACTCCTCCTCCGGGATCTGTCCTTTAACAATCCTTGCCCCATTGCCCGGGCTGGCGGGTTTTCCTCTCAGAACCATCCGGGGTGGATGGGCTTGTTGGTTAATGATTCCTTGGTTGCGCGGTCGTAGCCGTGTCCTGCAGGGGGACCGCCACGGTATTCATGCAGGTTGTCTTCATGCATGGCCTCCCTCTCCTGTTCATGCGGACTTTCTGCATCCTTGCCGGCACTGGTGTGCTGGCCAAGGCGTTTCAGCAAAGCAGGAAGCCCTATAAAAAGGAGCAGAAGGATGAGTATGCTGACTATGGAGTTCTCACCCATGGCCTGATCATATCACAAAAAACTTTCCTGTGAACAGGGAAAACCCGTATCTAGGCCTTCTGGACTGATCCGATGATATTCACCCATAGGTCGTCCATGCCCTCACCCGTGGTTGCAGAGGTGATGACCGGGGTAAGGCCGCATTGCCCGGTAAGTTCCGAGACCCGCTTGCTCCTCTGATTGTTGCTCAGTTTGTCGGTCTTGGTGGCAACGAGCACGACCCTTGCGCTGCTCTTTTTCATGAGATCGATGAGCATGCGCTCTTCTTCCTGCAGGTCTCTCCTTATGTCCACCAGGAGCATGACGAGTTTCAGCTCAGTATTGTTTGAAAGGTATCGGGAAATCAGTTCGGACCATTCGTGGCTCATGGCCTTGGGCACCTTGGCGTAACCATAGCCCGGCAGGTCGACCAGGTACAGGGAAGGGAGGTCCACCAGGTCCACCCTGAAGTAATTCACGGCCCTGGTCTTGCCCGGCACCTTGCTGATCCTTACCAGTGCCTTGCGGTTCAGGAGCTTGTTGATGAGCGAGGACTTCCCCACGTTGGACCTGCCGGCAAAGGCGAATTCAGGCAGACCCGATGCGTGGTGAGGGAAGACGCCGGCAAAGGACGCGTCGCGCACCTTTACCTTCATAACGTTCTCAGATACGCGGCGACCCGCGAGATTCCTTCGACGATGTTCTTCTCCGAGTTGGCGTACGAAAACCGGATGTACCCCTCGGCGCCCGGCCCGAAATCAATGCCCGGGGTGACACCCACGCCTGTGTGCTCCAGGACCTCCATGGCAAAGGACCTCGAATCCCTGGTGTAACGCCCCATGTTGACCAGGACGTAAAACGCCCCGTTGGGCTCCACCTCCACGTTGAACCCGTGCTTGTTCATCTCGGCGAGCATGACCTTCCTGCGGTCCGCGAAGATCCGGTGCATGTCCCGGACGTCTGCGCCGGCCTTGGTGAGCGCCGCCACACCCCCCCACTGGGCAATGGACGGGGCGCAGATCATGAGGTTCTGCTGGAGCTTCTGGGCGGTGCGGATGAGCGACCTGGGAAAGACCGCCCAGCCGAGCCTCCATCCGGTCATGGCATAGGCCTTGGAGAAGCCGTTGATGATGATGGCGGTATCCGTGAATTCCAGCATGGAGTGCTGCTCGCCCGCATAGACCAGCCCGTGGTAGATCTCGTCGGAGATGATGGGTATGGGCAGGTTGCCCAGGGCCTTCATGTGGCCGGCATCGAGGCAGACGCCGGTGGGGTTGGCCGGCGAGTTGATGATCAGGGCCTTTGTGGAGCCGGTAATGTTTTTCTTCACCTTGGCCGGGTCGAGTTGGAAACCGTCGGAGCTCCCGGTGCGGATCAGGCGGGGCTTGGCGCCCAGGACCTTCACGAAGTTGGGGTAGCAGGCGTAGTAGGGGTCGGTCATCATGACCTCGTCACCGGCATCCACCAGGCACGATATGGCCATGAGGAGCGCGGGCGACGAGCCTGCGGTGACCACGATGCATTCCTCGTCGATGGTGACCCCGTAGGTCTTGAGGTAATGCTCTTTCAGGGCGCTTCTCAACTCGGGGATGCCCAGCGAGTCGGTGTAGTGGGTCCTGCCCTGGTGCATGGCGTTCGCCGCGGCGATGCGGATGCACTCCGGCGTGTCGAAGTCGGGCTCGCCCACCTCCAGGTGGATGACGTCGCGGCCGGAGGCGGCCAGCGAGTTGGCCTTTTCCATGACATCCATGACCAGGAACGGCTGGATGTTGTGGGCGGTCTTTGACGGATTCATGGGGTTCATATAGCAGACCTTTGCGTGAAGGGTCAATTGATGGAATGGGAACTCCTACTGCAAATATGACGAAAAATCACCTTGCACCGGGGTTGGCAGAGATCATTCCTGATACACATGAATATCATCCTCTCTGGCCAGGTCATGCGCTCCTCACGGTGTGAGAGTCATCGATTCTGGGGATGTTCCTCATTGTTCATGTCATGAACTTCCGTGGGAGATCGAAGTCTGCATCGCTTTACAAAAAGCTAGACTTGACCCCCTCTTTCCCCCGATGCTTGTAATTTTACCCGGATCAAGATAAAAAATGAACTTCTGAACACACGTACTGCCTTCACAGGGTAATTGACTTACAGGAGAAGGAAACGATTTCTCATGAAAAAAAGGAAGCTCACGAGCCGGAATCTCCATGCCATGGAAACAAAAGAGCGTATATTCAAGGTGGCCTCCCAGTTGATTCTCAAGAAGGGCTTCGATAACGCAACCTTGGAAGAAATCAGCAAAAAAGCCGGAATATCCAAGGGGCTTTTTTACCACTACTTCAAATCCAAGACAGACCTGATCATTGAAAGCTACAGCCTGATCGACTCAGAGTTCGAGCAGGAGTTGGAGAATCTCGATGCAGGCTCGACGCCCCTGGACAGAATTCTCCTCACGGTCAATACCATGGCGCGGCATGCAAGACAGCGGGGGCTGGACGCTGTCAGGCAGATCTACAAGGGGCAGCTGGATGCCGCGACTGCATCGTTCATCAGTAAGAAAAGACCCTTCTACAGGACGATTCGTGAAGCCGTTGTCGACTTGCAGGATCAGGGTGTCATGAGCAGCGAGATACCGCCCGATGAGTACGCCGACTGCCTCATGGCCTGTGCGAGAGGCGTGCTGTATGACTGGTGTCTGCATAAAGGGAAATACGATATCGAGAGGAGCATGGACAGGTATTTCCGAAATGTACTCTTGCCGGGGAATACATCCAAGGCTACATGATCGCTCCGTAAGAAAGCCACCGTCTTTCATTCCCACATTTTTCCCATCATGTGTCAGGGCCTTAATGCCCTATTCAGACCTTTTCTTTTAGTTGAACGCGGTCAATGAACGTGGTATAACGTACCGATATAAGGTCCCGACAGGGCAAGGACTGGATTTCTCAACCGGGAAGAACAGCCGCGACCGACAAATACAGGACCCAGGCGTCTGCAAAGGAGAGAAAATGGATCCGAATACCGTGTATGACTACCCGAACAATCTGGTTGATCTATTCGAGCAAAGCGTTATCGACTTCCCGGACATCAGGTTTTTCGGGGTGAAGAATCCCGAAACCGGGACGTATGAATGGCTGACGCGCAGGCAGATTGCCGGGAGGGTCGACAACCTCCGCGGCGCCCTGAAGAAGCTCGGCTTGTCCAAAGGCGACAGAGCCGGCATCATCATCAACAACTGCGTTGAGTGGTTCGTGTGCGAGCAGGCCGTCCATGGGCTGGGAGCGGTATTCGTTCCCATGTATCTTCAGGAGCTCCCCAAGATGTGGAGATACGTCGTCAGTGACGCGGCATTGAAATTCCTTTTCGTGAGGGACAGCTCTGTTTTTGAAAAGGTCAAAGACTTCAAACAGGAGATCCCCACACTCAAGGAAATCATCGTCGTCTACGGCGAGGGGGAAAACAGCATGACCGCCCTGGAGGAAATGGGCAGGAACAACCCCGCACCTTCCCTGAAGCCCCTCTGGTCTGATCTTGCGCACATCATCTTCACCTCCGGAACCACGGGCGACCCCAAGGGCGCCATGATCTCGCACGGGAACGCCACCTGGGCCGCCCGGTCCAGCATCGACACGTTCGATCTCGACGAAACCGCGCAGGTGATCTCGATACTGCCCTGGGCGCATGTCTACGGGCAGAACTGCGACCTGCACAATTACATGTACTTCGGGGGAGGGATCGCCTTTGTCGAATCCCTGGAAAAATTCATGCAGAATGTCCAGGAGTCGAAACCCACTGCCATCAACGGCGTTCCGCGCATCGTTACCAGGATTTACGACGCCGTCATGCAGGGCGTGAACGCCGACCCCGTGAAAAAGCAGTTTTTCGACGCGGCCCTGGCGGAAGCGGCCAAGAACAGGGGCCTTCCAGAGAAAACAAAAGAGTTCAAGGAGTTCGATGAGCTTGTCTTTTCAAGGGTCCGCGCCATCTTCGGCGGCAACCTGCAGTTCATCGTCACCTCCAGCTCGCTGCTGAAGCCGGAGATCGCCCAGTTCTTCCACGACATCGGACAGCCCACCTATGACTGCTACGGCATGACGGAATCCTCGGGCGGGATTACGCTGAACTGCCCAAAATATGGAAACAAACTGGCCACCGTGGGCAAGCCACTCCCGCACACGCATGTCATAATCGACAAATCCCGTGTGGGGGAAGACAGCTTCGACGGCGAGATCTGCGTGTACGGGCCCCAGATCATGATGGGCTACCACAACAAACCCCAGCTGAACGCAGAGGTCATGATGCCGGACAAGTGGAACGGCTTCACGGGTATCCGCACGGGCGACCGCGGCTGGTTTGATGAAGACGGGTTCCTTCACATCACCGGCCGCTTCAAGGACGAATACAAGCTGGCCAACGGCAAGTATGTCCATCCTGAAAGCATCGAAAACGAGATCAAGCTCCTTCACCAGGTCGCCAACGCGACGGTCTACGGGGAAGGGAAGGATTACAATGTCGCGGTGATCGTCCCGGAATTTGCCGCCCTGAAAGCCGACCCGGAAACACAGGGATGGGTGAGGGACACGCTGGAGGAAACGCTTAAGAGTCAGGAACTGAAAGACCACCTGTCGAAACTGATCATCGCGCATGTTCGCAAGTCGTTCGGCGGGTATGAAGTGCCGCAGAAGTTTCTGTTTACGGCCGAAGACTTCACCGTGGCCAACAGCATGCTGACCCAGACCATGAAACTCAAGAGAGCGAATGTGCTGAAGAAATATAAAGAGCAGCTTCTGGCCCTTTACTGAGAGGGATATGGCCCTGATTTCATTGAGTTATCCAGGTCACGAGAGCGTCAAGCTACGTGTACGTTCCCTTTGAATGCTATTTCAGATTCTTTGATGGCTGGCTCTGAATTAAAATGGTAATTCTCAAAAATATCCTCTCCGGAATTTGCATGGGCAAGTCCCTTACCTTGGCCCATGCATGCCGGTCTGATGAATGGTATTGATTGATCTCTGCCTGATCTCAAAACATCACAGTCTGTTGGAGTGCTCCTCCTGATCCCTATTTGGTCGGGATGCGCTTCAAGGTCTCGGTCAACAGATGGTATACTTTGCCCATTGAGGCTATTTCAAGCTGCTCATCCGGGGAGTGGACATTCTTAAGGGTCGGGCCCACAGATACCATGTCCATGCCGGGATACTTGGCGCCGATGACACTGGTTTCCAGGCCTGCATGTACCGCAACGAGTCCGGCTTCATTTCCGAAGGTCTTCTGATATACCTCTTTCATCAGGACGAGCAGCGGAGACTTCACATCGGGACGCCAGCCCGAGTACGAGCCGTGCGTCTTCACATCTGCCCCGGCCAACCGCATGACTGCAGAGAGTTTGTCCACAGTATCATCACGGGCCGAATCAACGGCACTCCGGACCAATATGCCAGTCTTCCATTGACCCTTGTCCGCAGTAAAGATACCCAGGTTGCATGAGGTCTCCACAAGCCCTGGAACACTGTCGCTCATGCGTTGAACACCATGGACACTGCCGTAGACCGCGCTGAGCATTTTGGCCTGAGTTGTGGCATTCATCACCTTTGCCGGCCTGTCAGCTGAAACGGCGTTTATGCTCAGACCCGGTTCCGTAGCGGCTAGTTCGCTCTTGGCCGTCTTTTCGAAGGAAAGGATATAGTTCTCGAAATCAGCACTCTTTGTCTTGGGTACGGCAACTATTGCAATGGCTTCACGTGCAATGGCATTATACCGGTCCCCACTATTGATGTAGGCTACGCGGATATTGAACCGGTCTGCCGACCATAACAACCGTGCAACCAGTTTGGCAGAGCTGCCACCACCATTGTTGATGTCCATTCCGGAATGGCCGCCCTGAAGACCTTTTATGCTGATCTGGTATCCAACCATATTTGATGGCGTTGTCTCTTGTTTGAATTTCCCCACTGCATCCACGTATTCGCCACCGGCGCTGCCGATGGCAAATGTGCCTTCGGTTTCCCAGTCGATGTTTATCAGGTAATCACCCTTGAGTAAGTCGGCCTTCAATCCGTTGACGCCCGTGAACCCGTCTTCTTCATCGACCGTGAACAGCGCTTCAATGGGCCCGTGCTCAATGTCTTTATCCTGAAGGATGGCCATGATGGTGGCTATACCGATGCCATCGTCAGCGCCAAGGGTCGTCCGGTCAGCAGTCAACCAGCCGTCCCTGACGTAGGCGGTTATGGGATCTTTCAGAAAGTCGTGGGTCTTGTCTTCGGTCTTCTGTGGAACCATGTCCATGTGCGCCTGCAACACCACGGTGTGCCTGTTTTCATACCCCCTGGTGGCGGGCTTGCGGATAATGACATTCCCTACGCCATCGGTGATGGTTTCCAGATCGAGTGAATGCCCGAAAGAGGCAAGAAATGCCGTGGCCTTCTCCTCATGGTGAGATGGCCTAGGTATCTGGGCCAGATCATGAAAATTCTTGAACACGGCCGCAGGTTGCAGCTGATCCAGAACATCGGCCAGCGGCTTCATGGTCTTGTCTGGTGTTGAGGTGGCATTTGCCTGCGCGAGGTACCCTGTTGATATCGGGATAAACATGTTTATTACAAGAATGGCAAAGAACAGTTTTTTGGAAGCAGCTTGTTTCATGTGTATCCTCCTTCACCTGCATGGGATAGTTGTAATGACCTGTGTCAGCAGAGAATGAAGCGTTTCATGATGCCATTGAATAATCTTTACCATATTTGCTGTAGATAATTAATTTAAATACTTAAAACAACAGGTTCCTTTTACCCTATTTCGATGTGGGAAAGGGCTTGTTTCAGCCCTTATCCCGGCCCTCACTTTCTTCTTGCAAGGCCATTTCAGCTGATAACGATCAGCTGACTGCTCCCCCTAGTCCTCTTTCCCGGGCTCCCCTTCGATCTCTTTGAGCACCTTCACGATCTCGGCCTCGGTGGACCTCAGCTTGTCCCTGAGATGGCGGATCTTTCCCGCAGCCGATTTGATGGCCTCCTCCAGTTCGTCGATGGGGATGTCTCCCCGGTTCATCCTGTCCAGCGTCTCTTCAATCTCCCGCAATATCTCCGAGTATCCCTTGGATTTTTTCATCTTGGTCATGGCTCCTTTTCATATACCACAGAGTGGATCTTCCCTTGTGCCAGTATGGTTGTTATCCGGTCTTCCACGGAAACGTCTTCGGCGCTGCGCAGCACATGTCCGTCTTTGTCCAGGGTGATGCTGTAGCCGCGCTGCAGTGCCGTGTCCGGGTGCGCCGCTGCGAGGGCCTTCTCGTACTGGTCCAGGGTGTTCAGGCTGCCTGTGATGCGCAGCCGGAGCTCCTTGAGCATGAAGGTGCTGCGGCTTTCGAAGTCATGGTCCGTCTCTCTGAGCAGAGAAGATGAGTTCAGCTTCATGCCCAGCACCGCCCTTTGAAGGGCTGAGGATGTATCCTGAATAAGTGAGACTGCCCGGCGTGCCATGGAGGAAACCGTCATGAGGAGGCGCTTGTCATGTGAGGCCACCAGGGACAGGCCCCTTGTGAGCAGAGTGGATGCAACCGATTCCAGGCTTGAACGGGCTGTAGATGTAAACTTCTGAGACATGAGCGCAAGGCGGTTTGTCAGCATCTCCAGCTGCCGCGAGGACATGTCGAGCGCCTTTGTGGCCGTGCCGCCCAGGGACGAGCGGGCATCCTCCAGGAAGGACCAGACCCCTTCCAAGCGGGAAACCAGGAAGCGCGCCGTGTCGGTCGGGGTCACAAAGGAGCTGTGGGCCACCATGTCCGCCACCGACAGGTCGATCTCGTGGCCGATGCCTGTTATCACGGGCTTGGAGCAGGCCGCTATTGCCCGGCATATGGTGATGTCGTCGAACACGAACAGGTCCGTCCTGGCGCCGCCACCCCTGGTGACGACAATGGCGTCCAGATCCGGCAGGGTCTGAAGGGACCTGATGCCCTGCGTAACCTCGCGTATGGTGCTCTCGCCCTGCATGTGCGCATCGAACAGCGTGATCCTGAATGAAAACCCGCTTTTCATGACGATGCTGGTGAAATCCTGGTATGCGGCAGACCCCTTTGATGTTATCAGCCCGATGTTCAAGGGGACAGGGCTCAACTCCAGGGCTCTGTTCCTCTCCAGGAGGCCTTCGGCCTTGAGTGCTTCTATGGTCTCGGCCCTGCGCCTGGCAATGGCGCCGTAGGTGTAGGTGGGATCGATCTCCGAGACGATGAGCTGGTAGCGGCCTTCCTTGACGAACAGGTCCACCCGTGCCCGGAGCTTGACCTCGATCCCTGATGCCAGCTCGAACCCCTGCAGGCCGAGGGCGGTCATGGACCGCTGCCAGGCCAGGAACGAGCCCCTGAAAAAGGCGCAGCTCACCTTGGCGATGTACTGGTCCGAGGAACGGGCAGGTTTCTCCACGAGGTCAAAGTAGATATGGCCCGATTTTGCGTGCACCTTGAGCCCGTGGATCTCCCCAACCACCCAGACATCGGGGCCTAACGCCTCGTCCAGGGCCTCACGGGCACGTTCGTTCAACTCGCTAACCTTCAGGCAGTCCACAGATAAGGCTTTAGCAGAATGCATACCCTCAGATCAAGCCGCCATCCTTTTATTGACATGCATTTTTACCGAGGGTACATGACGTACAGTACGCATAAAGGAGATCCCCATGGAATACCAGTTCATCAAGGCCGATATAAGAGACAAGATCGCCATTATCGAGATGGACCGCAAGCGGGAGCTCAATGCCCTTTCCCATGGGATGATGAAAGAGATCCATCAGATCTTCACCCAGGTCCTGAACGACTCTTCCGAGGTCAGGCTCATCGTCCTGACCGGCGGGGTGGAGTGCTTCTCCGCAGGCATCGACCTCAAGGAGGCGCCGCATTTCACCACGGAAGAGGCGGCGAAGTACTTCCGGCTCGCGGTGGACGTCTACTCCATGCTGCTGGATCAGGACAAGATCCTCATCACGGCAGTCAGCGGCATCACCTTCGGGGGAGGGTTCAACCTCGCCCTCATGGGGGACATCATCATAGCGTCCGAGAGCGCCATCTTTGCGCACCCCGAGATAAAATACGGCATCAATCCTCTGCTCGCCCCGCTGGTATACCGGATCGGCATCGCCAGGGCCAAGGACCTTGCCCTGCGGGGAGAGCCCATCGGCGCACGGGAGGCCCACAGCATAGGCCTGGTGAACCGGGTCGTGGAGCCCGAGCGCTTCCGTGATGAGGTGGTAGGCTGTGCGGAACTGCTGGTGAACCGGTCTCCGGACGTGGTCCGGGCCATCAAGAGGAGCCTGGATGTGGTGAGCCGTCTCGATGCAAAGGCGGCCCTTGAATATGAACTGGAGATGACCGCCATGCTCTTCAACATACGGGGAGACATCCGCGACAAGATGAAGGACGTCATCATGCACAAGGGACATGTCTCTGCCAAGTGTGAGTCCTGAATCCCCCTTTGATCCAGTACACCTGTACCGGATCCTGTACGAACACTACGGCCCTTCCCACTGGTGGCCCGGGGATACGCCATTCGAGGTGATGGTGGGCGCCGTGCTCACCCAGAACACGGCCTGGACGAATGTCGAAAAGGCCATTGCTAATCTCAAGGCTGCAGGCCTCCTCGATGCGGCTGCCGTTCATGATGCGGATCCGTCCTACCTGGCCGGCCTCTTAAGGCCCTCCGGGTATTACAATATCAAGACATCGCGCCTGAAAAACCTCGTGCACATGATCATAACCTCTTACAGCGGGAACCTCGAAGAGCTCTTTTCCCAGGACCTTGACGTACTGCGTTCAGAGCTTCTCGAGGTGAACGGCATCGGCAAGGAGACTGCGGACAGCATCTGCTGCTATGCCGCAGGTAAATGCATCTTCGTGGTGGACGCGTACACGAAGCGTGTCCTCATGCGGCACGGCATCATTGACGCTCATGCGACCTATGATGAGATCCAGGCCCTCTTCGAGGGCTCTCTGCCTCGAGAACTTGCGATATACAAGGACCTCCATGCCCATATCGTGTTCATCGGCAAGGACTACTGCAGGGCCGGGCAGCCCCGGTGCGATGCCTGCCCGATTAACGGGAAGATCGGGCTTTAACTCGGGTCTTGCGTTTGAAGGGGTATAAGAGCTTGATCCGTTAAAACAGGTGATCTTAAAGCCTTTGATGAGTGCATAATTTGCCGGTCATTTTAAGGCTTTAAGATCACCTGTTTTAACGGACCGACAAAAACAAATCAGTTCACCACGAATCATCAGTTTAAGCACCTCTGGAGTACCCCTGGTGTGCATGGACACATTCAAATGCACAATCCGGTTTTAATAATGTTGAAATACACGGCTGTTTGACCTAGAGGTTCTTGTGATGGAATCCTTTGACATCATCGTTGTAGGCGGCGGCCATGCCGGTGTGGAAGCGGCCCTTGCGGCGCAACGGCTCGGGATGAATGTCGCACTCTTCACCCTGAATATGGACACTCTGGGGAGAATGCCGTGCAGCCCATCCATCGGCGGCCTTGCCAAGAGCCATCTGGTCAAGGAAATCGATGCCCTGGGCGGCATCATGGCCGAGGTTGCCGACGAGACCGCCATCGGCTACCGGACGCTCAACACCAAGAAGGGGCCGGCAGTGAGGGCCACCAGGACCCAGAACGACCGGAGATTGTACGAGAACGCCATAAAGGCCAGGGTTGAGGATGCCCTCATCCATGTCCGGCAGACGCGTGTCGATGCCCTTATGGTTGAGGACAACCGCATAACAGGGATCGTTGACCGCACCGGCATGGGATACGGTGCCCGCTGCGTGATCATCACGGCAGGCACATTCCTCTCGGGCCTCGTCCATATCGGGGAACTCCGTATCCCTTCGGGCAGGGCGGGGGAAGAGGGTGCCTATGAACTCTCTGATTCGTTGAAGTCTCTTGGCTTTTCCCTGGGCAGGCATAAGACAGGGACACCGCCCAGGCTCCACCGGGACACCATAGACCTCTCGGCCCTTGTACGGCAGGACCCCGAAACGGGCTGCATGCCTCTGGGGTTCGCCTCTTCGGGGACTCACCTCCCGCAGGTTCCATGCTATCTCACCAGGACCACGGCCCTGACCCATGAGATCATCCGCAGAAACATTGGCTCAAGCCCATTGTATTCGGGTGTTATTACCGGGACCCCTGCCAGGTATTGCCCGTCTCTGGAAGACAAGATCATGCGTTTCGGCGGCAGGGAGGGGCATCAGGTCATCATCGAACCCGAAGGGATCAATACCAGGGAGGTCTATGCCTCGGGGCTTGGAAACAGCCTGCCCGTAGAACTCCAGTGGGAGATCGTACATTCGGTGCCCGGGCTTGCCAGGGCCGAGATCATCAGGCCCGCCTATGCCATCGAGTACGAATACATTCAGCCCACCCAGCTCCTGAGGACCCTGGAGACGAAGGCCGTCCGCGGCCTTTACCTGGCAGGCCAGGTCAACGGCACCTCCGGATATGAGGAGGCCGCCGCCCAGGGCATCATGGCAGGCATCAACGCCGCACTGGCCATCAGAGGTGAGGAGCCTTTCATCCTGGACCGGTCCCAGGCCTATATCGCCGTCATGATAGACGACCTGGTTACCAGGGGGACATCAGAGCCCTACCGCATGTTCACCTCCCGGGCGGAATACCGGCTCATGCTCAGGGAGACCAATGCCGTATTCAGGCTCGGTTCGGAGGCCTTCAGGCTCGGGCTTATCGGCAGAGACCGCCATGAGCGCATCCTCGACACAGCCGGCGAGATCGAGAGGATGCGTGAGCACCTGCAGAAGACAACGGTCATCCTCCCCGGGGATATGCCCGAGTTTGTGCCGATCCGGGGGAACGACCAGGAGCGGATCACCCTGGAGAGGCTTCTCAAAAGGCCTGAGGCATCCCTGCAGGATTTCAGGCGGCACGGCGTGATTCCCCCGGCATCAGCTTTAGCCGAGACGGAGAGCGAGGTCAGGATTAAATATGAGGGGTATATAGAAAGGCAGCTCAGGGAGATCGCCTCCCACAGGGAACTTGAACGGATGAAAATCCCTCCCGGCCTCGACTACTTCTGCGTACAGAACCTGTCCAACGAGCTCAAGAGCAGGCTTTCCGAGGTCCGCCCAACCACCCTCGGGCAGGCCTCGCTCATCGATGGGATGACACCGGCAGGGCTTCAGGCCGTACAGCTGGCCATCAGGATACAGAAGACCTGACTCGGGCAGGGTTGTTGCCCTCGAAGAGTCAACGGATGCCACATGGATGAGAGGTGTCCAGGGTTTCTATCCGGGAAGGAAGTGCTCCACCAGAGGGATGCATGAGGCCTTCAAACTTGAAGACCTAACGCAGACGCGGACTTGAAAGCATGGCTTTATAGCTCTGATAATCAAGTTCCAGACGGGTATAGCTCTCCTGGGAAGTCCGGATGGAACCGTTGCAGACATCGATGGTGATGGGCCACATGCCTGTGTAGGCACCGGTGCATGGACCGATATGCAGGTTGCTGATGGAGAGATCGGTTACCCCGAAATAACCCCCGGTTGTTTTGAGCCCCCAGGTATAATCTATTCCGAGTCCATCGGGGTCTCCCCATGCAATGACATCAATGTGAAGGCTCATGGTGATATTCGGCATGATGCTCACGCCCGACCGGCCGCTGATGTTCGCGAGTTCCTCGTCCGAAAGCGGGCTCAACGCGAACACGGAGACTGGAAGTAACATGAATGCGAGAAACAAGACGGCTTTTTTCATGGGTTCCATGCCTCTATATATAACGGTTCGATAGGACGATGCAATAACATGCATGTGCATTGTATTAACCCCTATTTTGCGTTTGAAGGGGTGTAAAGACTTGATCCGTTAAAGCAAGTGATCTTAAAGCCTTCCAGGAATGCTGAATGTACCGGTCATTGAAAGGCTTTAAGATCACTTGCTTTGACGGACCTATAAAAAACAATTCAGTTCACCTGAGGAATTATCCGGTCAATGCGCTCCTTAAAGCGGATCGGGTGTGTATGGACACATTCAAATGAACAGTCCGGGTTTAAGGGTGGCAGGTTGATATCCGGTCTTACAGGGTCTTTCATCAGAACAATCGCAGGCAGACAGCTCAAGTCGACTACAGATGCTGTCGATACATATCTAAACTATCAACCTGTCTGATATGATGTCACGGAGGTATTATAATGGATCCAGTAAAAGTTGTCGTACGTCTCATCGACGGAAGAGTGATCAAGGGCTATTCCCAGAACTTCAATCCAAACCGGCCCTCGTTCCATATGAATGAGGAAGACGGAGGGAAGCCTCTCCATAATTCCATCCTCCTGGAGATGAAAGAAATCAAGGCGGTCTTCTTTGTGAAGACGTTTGAAGGTGACAGGGAATATGACGAAAGAAAAGATTTCATTCAGGGCGATCGCCTTCAGGGCCGGAAGGTCGAGGTGATTTTCGTTGATGATGAAGTCATCAGAGGTTCTACGGTCGGGTATGATCCTCAGCGACCCGGATTCTTTTTGATACCCGTAGATCCCCGGAGTAACAACATCAGGATCTTTGTAGTATCGAGAGCATTAAAGGACATTCGGTTCCTTGCGGAAGAGCAGAAGACCGCGCAGTACCGGTACGGATGACAGCAGGGGGAGGTGCCAAAACACCCTGCGGGAGATTTTCCCTTCATCTCCCCCGCTACTTTAATTCCTTCAGTCTGCCCACCGCCTTTGTCCCGAAGACCCCGCCCGGATCGAGTTCTATCACCCTGGTGAGTTCTTCTTTCGCTTTTCCGGCAGCCCCCATCTGAAGGTAGAGCTGCGCCAGGTCCCAGCGGGCCTCTATATATCCGGGGTATTCCAGGACGGCATGCTTGAGCGAATCGATGGCTTCGTTCAGTTTGCCTTGTGCGACATATATCTTGGAATTCAGGTGCCATGCCGGTGCATAATGGGAGTTGCGTTCAAGGATCATCTGGGTGGTCTCATAGGCCAACTGGAGGTTTTTCTTTTCCAGGTACATGGAAGCGAGGTTATACCTGGCATATTCCGGTGTCTGATAGAGTTCGTCCGTCAGTGCCCTTTTGAAGTTTGTTATGGCATCGTCATATTTCCCCTGGCTTGCATAGATGGATCCTTTCAGATTGTAGGCCTCCGCCTTGAGGCCAGGATGATCCAGCTCCAGCTTATCTCCCAACTCAATGGCCCTGTCTGCATTTTCCAGGGCCTGGTCGTATTTTTCCTGCTTCCAGTAGGCAAAGGCAAATCCGTAATAGACCTCGGGGTCATTCGGGCTGACGTTTCTGGCCTTGCGAAGCTCTATGAGCGCACTCTGGATTTCGTTTTCCTGGATCTTGCTCATGGCGAGCGCCACCAGGGGTTTTGAAAGAGTGCGCTGTTCCTTGAACTGGCCTGCACAGCCAACGGCAAGCAGGAGAATCAGTATGCCGAAGATAAATTTTTTCATCATGGATTTCATCCCTTAACGAATCTGTATTTTTCTGCTTGTCGCATGCAACGGGTTATCATCGCTTTACCGCCTTCATCTCAGAGTCTTGCCGATGACATACCATCCATCCTCGGAATCTGATTCCGTATCCAGGAGAAGGTGTATGATGGTCAGACCCGGGAAAGCCCTTTTCAGGTCATCCAGGTCCACGGTCTCGAACTTCTTCTTGTTGCTCAAATAGGCCTCAGGTGTCAGGGCATTGGACTCATAAGCATCTTTTGCCCTGCGGGATATCTTGTCCAGCGAATACTTCTGCGAGCATGATGTCTGCTGGATGAGCAGGGGCCTTCCATGTTTGGCAGCGACCTCTGCAGCCCTCCTGCGCAGGGCCTGTGTGATGAACGTGGCGTCAAGGATCACGCCCTTACCTCTTGATGCCAGTTCATCCGCCCTGGCAAACATGGTATCATAGACGAGCTTGCGCTTGTCCATGTTCGATGCGATCTTCTCGTCGAAGATGTCTTCGTCCTTGAGGACCTCTTTACGGATAGTGTCGGTCCTGAGCATGGGATAGCCCTTGATGCGCGCGATGAGCTCCGTTGTCTCGGTCTTGTTCGTGGCGGGCAGACCGCAGGCTATGATCACCATACCCTCGGTTATCTCCCGGTCAATGAATGCCTTTAAGGGCTCTCGCACCGTATATACCTCTTCATCCCATTGCACGCAAAGTCTTTAGCGCCACCTCATGAGGCCTCTCTGTGCACCCTTATATGCCAAACTGGCCGGCAACACAATCAGGTACGTGCACATTGCCCATGATCACGGGCTGCTGGTGACAGTCGGACCCGCCCGTGGCGATGAGGCCTTCAGAGCGGACAATGCCCATATAGAATGCCGAGGCATGCTTGTCGTGCCTGGTGTGCCAGCACTCGATGCCGTCGATAAGACCGAGCATCACGGATCCGATCATCTCCTTCTGCTCCTCGAGGGACCTTGTCAGGACGGCCAGAGAGGTCCCGTTGGGATCGTTGGGATGGGCAAGCACCAGTCTGCCCCCGGCAGAGCGGATCAGGGTTGAGGCCTCTTCGAGGCCCAGCGGCATCTTGGGCACATTGCATCTCGTCAGATACCTGTCAAAGGCCTCCTGCCTGGTGCTGACGATCCCCTTGGCAATGAGGTGGTTCGCGATGTGGGGCCTGCCGAAGGACCCGTCCACGCTTGCCTCTATGGCATCCATGTCTTCTCCGGTGAGTTCCGCGATGCCTTGCCTGTTGAATTCCTCATTGATGTTCTTCAGGATCATCCCGGCCCTGATCCTGCGGTAGGAACTGAGCTCCTGGAGCTTCTCCTTAAGTGCCCTGTTCGAGATGTCGTAGCCGTACCCTAAAAAGTCCAGCGACGCGTCCTTGCCCTTGGTATAGCGCGGGTGGCTGATGGTCACATTCAGCTCCACGCCGGTCAGGTACCGTATCCCATTTGTTTCGGCGAGTGCCATTGCCTCTTTCTGGGCCTTCACCGAGTCGTGGTCCGTGATGGACAACAGCGATATCCGGCGCCGTTTGGCCTCGGGAAAGATCTGCTCCAGGGTCCACTTCCCGTCAGATCCGTTCCTGGAATGGATGTGAAGGTCAATCTTCATGATTTACATAGCTTCTGGCAAGGTCATAGTACTTCTTTGCCGTTTCAAAGGCGGCTTCCTTGGACTTGCCGTTCAATCCCGCATCGTCGAGCATGAACGAGGTCACCTTGGCCCGCACATAGGCACGGTAGACCTTGTAAAAGGTAAGAACCTGGAGCATCCCTTTATCGCCTGATTCCTGAATATAAGCCTGAACAAATGCATGCGCAAGCTCCGGGTGCCCATTATAGTCCAGGTCCATGGCCAGGAAGGCCACATCTGAGGCCACATCACCGTACCGGAACCGCTCGTTGAACTCGATGCAGTCGAAGACATAGATATCTCCCCCATGCATACAGATGTGCTCAAGATGCAGGTCCCCATGGCACTCTCTGATGTGGCCCTGCGCGACCCTGCCTTCGAAGACCTTCGTGTTGTTCCTGAGGAAGTCCAGGCTCCAGGTCTTTATGGTTTGAAAGTCCTTTCCTGATACGGGTCCTCCCCGGTAGCGTTCGGTCTGCTCGAAGTTCTCGATGATATTGTGGAAGATGACTTCAACGCTGCCGAAGGCCTCTGATTTTTCAGTGCCGGGAATGCTTCCATAGACCTTTGCCAGGTGCCTGCCCACGCGTTGGAGTTCGTCGACACCCGCCCTGCCCCGGGCCAGGAGCCGGTAGAGCATGTGGTCTTCGCTGATGCGGCGCATCTTGAGTGCGTACTCCATGATGTTCGATACATCCCCGATGGCAAAGGTGTTGCCTGCCTGTGAGATAGGTACGGCGGCGAGGTACACATCCGGGGAGAACCTTCTGTTCAGCCGCAGCTCTTCTTCGATGAAGAACTTCCGCCTTGGCAGGGTGGTGAAGTCGAGGAAATCGAAACGAAGGGGTTTTTTCACCTTGTACACAAAGGCATCGCCGATAAAGACCCAGGAGATGTGCGTCTGGATCAGGGATATGCCTGTGGGTTTTTCCGGGTATGATTCCGGGTCGAGCATGAATTCAATGAGGGTCATCTTTGTCACTCACGCCTTACCGCCCGCGAGCTGCCCGCAGGCAGCCAGGATATCCTTGCCCTTTTCCTTGCGGAGCATGACGACATAGGGGCTGTCCTTGAGCCTCTCTTCAAAGGCCAGCACGCTCTTTGTCTCCGGGGCCTCCAGGCCGCAGCCCGGCCAGGGATTGAAGGGAATGAGGTTCACCTTGGCCCTGAGTCCGTGCAGCAGCCTGATGAGTTTTTTTGCATCCTCGACACTGTCGTTAACGCCCTTGATGAGCACGTATTCTATGGTGATGCGCCTGCGATTCGGGAGCTCGTATTCCTTCAATGCCCGTATGAGCTTCTCGATGGGGTACTTCTTGTTGATGGGCATGATGGAAGAGCGCGTCCTGTCGTCCACCGCGTTGAGCGATACGGCGAGTCCGGCGTCCGTGTCCCTCGCCAGATCCTTAAGGGCGGGCACGATGCCGCAGGTGGATATGGTCAGGCGCCGTTTCGATATCCGGGGCCCCTCAGGGTCGGTGATGACGGCGGCCGCCTTGATCACGTTGTCGTAGTTGAGCAGGGGCTCGCCCATGCCCATGAAGACCACGTTCCTGATCTGCCTGTCCGGGTAGGCCTGAATCGGGTAGAGGATCTGGGAGACGATCTCGCCCAGGCTCAGGTGCCGGGTAAAGCCCAGGGTGGCGGTGAAGCAGAAGCGGCAGCCCATGGCGCAGCCCACCTGGGAAGAGACGCAGACGCTCCAGTGGTCTTTTTCCGGGATGAGTACGCTCTCGATGATCAGGCCGTCGCCGAGCCGATAGGCAAGCTTTTCCGTGCCGTCTTCGGACACCTGAGAGCCCGCGACCTCGGGATATGAGATGTAGGCAAACTCCGAGATCTCCCGGCGCAGGTCCTTGGGAAGGTTGGTCATCCTGGAGATGTCGCGCACGCCTTTGCCGAATACCCAGGTGAAGATCTGGGAGCCGCGGTAGGGCTTGTCCGGGAAGAGGCGCTCCAGGTCCTCCCGGGTGCAGTCAAGCAGGTTGAGCCTGGAAGGGGCGCCTGGCGCCCCGCCTGTTTCGATATCCTCTGGTGAGATGTCCTTGCGTGCAGGCATCCTTATGGTCCCCATGGGCTTCAGTCCCCCTGTCTCCAACGGATGTACCGTTCTTTCATGCATTGATAAACGGGAGGGGTAAAGCCTGGCGCGCCCGACAGGGATCGAACCTGTGACCTTAGGCTCCGGAGGCCTACGCTCTATCCTACTGAGCTACGGGCGCGCATCGTTTCAGTTCTTGCTCATCAAACTTTCAATGGCCATCTCGAGACCCTTCAACGTGATCTCGAACATGGGGAATATCTCCTGGACCGCCTGGATGGTCTGTGTGTGCGACCAGGTATATTCATACTTGGGATTGAGCCATACACTATGTTTGAACGTCCTGGCAAGGAATTCAAGCTTTTTAATGCTGGGGTCCGATTTCGTGTTGTAATAAATGCTCCCGTTGCGGCTGAAGAGCTCGTAGGGCGCCATGGATGCGTCGCCCACGATGATCAGCCTGGTATCGGGGTCCATGCGCGTGAATTCTTCCACCACGTAGGGCTTGTCATAGCGCTGGGGGTCTTTCCACACCCGGGTGTATATGGTGTTGTGGAAAAAGAAGATCTGCAGGTCCTTGAACTGGCTCTTGGCGTGGTTGAAGAGCACCTGCACCACGTTGATGTAGGGGTCCATGGAGAAACCGCCGTTGTCGATCATGAGCATGACCTTGAGCTTGTCCTTCAAGGACCGGTCGAACACGATCTCGATCTCGCCGGCGTTTCGCATGGTCTCGTAGATGGTCTTCTCGATGTTCAGGTGGTCCTTGGGGCCTGCGGGCTTCATGTGGCGCAGCCGCTTCAATGCATCAGAGATCTGGGCCGTCCCGAGCCTTGTGTCTGCGGTGTAGTCCTTGTAGCGTCTTTCCAGTGCCACCTTTACGGCCGATTTGTTGCGTGAGGCCCCGCCCACGCGCATGCCGCCCGGGTGATAGCCCGAATGGCCCACCGGGGACGTGCCGCCCGTTCCGATCCACCGGTTGCCCCCGTCGTGTCGCTCCGTCTGGTCTGCAAGCCGCTTCCTGAAATATTCCTCCAGCTCTTCAGGGGTGAGTTTGCTGAGCGTCTCCTCGTCCACGCCTAAAAACTCGGCCATGGTCTGGGGGTCCTTGAGCCACTCCTCCAGCAGGGCCTTGATGGCCAGGTCTATCTCTGCATAGGCATCCGCGCCCAGCTCGGCGCCCTGGAAGAAATGGGCGAACACCCGGTCATAGGTGTCGAAATGTCGCTCGGTCTTGATGAGCACGGCCCTGCTCACCGAGTAGAGGTCGTCCAGGGAGGTGATGCACCCTTTTTGCAGGGCCTCCTGGAGCCGTAAAAAGCTCGACGGAGAGATGGGGACCCCCTTGTCCCTCAAGAGATAGAAGAACTCCGTAAACACGTCTGATATCTACCCTCAATAGGACCCGGTTACCTGCCGCTGCACGATCTTGAAATCCTCGCTCTTCTTGAACAGCACGCCGAGGTACGGGATGTCGCCCCTGGAGAGGTGCCTGGGGTCGAACCCCTTGTCCATGATGAGTATCCTGATCCAGTTGATGAGCTCCCGCGTTGCCGGCTTCTTCTCGATGCCGCGCACATTGCGCAACTTATAGAACGCCTCGATGCAGGCTTCCGAGAGCTTCTTGTCGAGGTCCGGGAAGTGCGCGCGGACGATCTGGTTCATCATCTCGGTGTCCGGGAAGGCGATGTGGTGGAACACGCACCTGCCCAGGAACGGGTCGGAGAGGTCCTTCTTGGCATTACTGGTAATGATGATGATGGGCCTGTTCCGGGCCCGCACAGTCTTGTCTATCTCCATGATGTCAAAGGACATCTGGTCGAGCACGTCTAAAAGGTCGTCCTGGAAGTCGGTATCCGCCTTGTCGATCTCGTCGATGAGGAGCACGACTTTTGTATCCGATGCAAATGCCTGCCCGATCTTGCCCATCTTTATGTAGTGCTCGATATTGCTCACGTCGCGCTTGGAGTCCGCAAAACGGCTGTCGTTCAGCCGGGTCAGGGTGTCATACTGGTACAGGGCCTCAATGGCCTTCATGCTGGACTTGACGTTCAGGATGATCAGCGGCATTTTCAGGTCTTCTGCAATGGCATGGGCAAGCAGGGTCTTGCCCGTGCCGGGCTCGCCCTTGATGAGCAGGGGCATCTCCAGCTTGATGCTGGCGTTCACTATCTTAGACAGCTCAGGGTCGAGAACATAATTTTTTCCGCCGGAAAATTCGGTGTCCTGCATGCGTTTGCTCCTGAAGCGAATTTTTAGACCTCCTTTCTTAGCACACTCCGGTGGATCAGTGAACAGGTTATCAGAAGATAATTAACAGAATGATATTATTGTATATATTAGTGATAAGGACTTGGGGATGCACCGCAGACATACACGGAATGTATCGTCACGCCGTACAGAGAGCCCGCCGGCAAAAGGGTCTTGGATAATCTAATATTGAAAGAGAATCGCATGAAGCGTTTAAAAACTTTACGGCATCAAATTCCGGGTTGTCAGTGCAAGAGCTTTGGATTAAGGATGTTCAAGTATGCTATTCAATTATTGGTTTATCATTCTCATCCTGGCTGTTCTCCCTGTTTACTATTCATTGACGAGGTTATGGCAGAACCTGTTCCTCATACTTGCAAGCTACCTGTTCTACAGTTGCTGGGACTACCGTTTTCTCTCACTCATCATCATAACGACCTTGTTGAACTTCTATTTCAGTTTGAGGATCCACGCAGCAAAGGATCGTGCGGCAGGCAAGACCTTTTTAGTCCTCGGGTTAGTGTATAATCTTGGTATCCTTGGATATTTCAAGTACTACAATTTTTTTGTCACATCGTTCATAGCTGCGTTTCAGTCTTTCGGTTTTGTGCCCCACGTGCAGGTACTGAACTTCATCCTGCCGCTTGGAATCAGTTTTTTCACCTTCAAGATCATCGGGTATCTCATGAATGTCCACAGGGGGGTACAGGTGCCTGCGGATATCGTGTCTTTCGCACTATTCGTCTCCTATTTCCCCGAGATATCTGCGGGCCCCATAGGAAGGGCCGCCCCTTTTTACCGGCAGATCGGCAGGAAGAGGGTTATGACAAAAGAACAGATCTTTGCCGGCCTGCAGCTGATTCTCCTTGGTTTTTTCAAGAAGAAGGTCATCGCGGATGCTGTTGCTCCTTATGTAACTCAATGTTTCTCTTCGCCTCAGGAGTTCATGTCCATGGATCTTCTCTGCGGGATGTATCTCTATACCCTTCAGATATATGCCGACTTCTCGGGCTATACGGACATTGTCCGGGGTTTGAGCAAGCTTCTGGGAATAGAGATCATGGAAAATTTCAAACAGCCATACCTGTCGAGAAACATCAGGGAATTCTGGAGGAGGTGGCACATATCCCTGTCCGTCTGGCTGAGGGATTATCTCTATATCCCTCTGGGAGGCAGCCGGAAGGGCACTGCCCGGACATACGCCAATCTGCTGGCCACCATGCTCCTGTGCGGCCTCTGGCATGGCGCCTCGTGGGTTTTCGTCGCCTGGGGCGGCATGCACGGGGTGTACATGGCTCTCAACCGGTTCTTCCGGGACACCGTGAAGAAGGCCGATTCAGCCGGGGCCCAACGTCGGGGCATGGCAGCATCGGCCGTCTCGGTTTTCATAACGTTCCATGCAGTCGCCCTTGCCTGGATATTCTTCCGGGCACCTGACTTCGGCGCGGCATGGACTTACATTTCTTCCCTGGCGGATATATCTCGTTTCGGTTCCGTGTCGTCAACCATCTTGCCGGTCACGCTCTTCTCCCTGTTACTGACCCTGGCCATGGATCTCCCCATGTACCTCTCGGACAGGGAACTGCTCGTGACGCATGAAACCCCCTGGCCCTGGCGGGCAGTCGTGTATGCGCTGCTCATCTGTTGCATCTCCTTCCTTGGTGAGACGTATGTCCAGCCGTTCATCTACTTCCAGTTCTGATCCCATGAAGAAGGCGCCCCAGGGCATAAAGGTCGCTCTTGCCGCCTTTGTAATACTCTTTTGCGCAGGCACGGCCCTTTCCATGTTTCGTGATTCACTGGAGAGGACGACCGGGAGATCGAACCTCACCCCGATCTTTTCATATCTCGAGCGTCATGGTCCTGGTCATCCCAGGGTGATCTTTCTCGGCAGTTCCCGTTTCGTCTCCTGTATCAAGAGCGATCTTTTTGCCGAGTTATCAGGGGCAGGGAGTTCATCGGTTCTGAATCTGGCCGCAGATTCGGGCGGCACCTGGGAGGAACTGCTCGTTCTCAGAAAATACCCCGGTCTGCTCGACTCTTCACCCGCTGTCGTAATCGAGGTCGAGCCGTGGATGTTCAATAAAAACATGAAACACATAATCCACAAGACACCGTATCCATTCGAGGCGCATTTCTATACCTGGGCCACGTTTCAGGAAAGACTCGAGTACCCCGACCTCAAGACGAAGTCCCTGCTGCTGGCAGATTATTTCTGGCCCTTTTCCGAACGCCGGCCGCTGGTGGAGTGGGGCTCCGCCATTCGCCTGCTCCTGCTGGGGAAAGAGGTGGAGCCTAAACTCAGCGAGGCTGTATACCATAAACATGAATGGGCCTATAAGGCCCTCTTGAATACCCCGACCTTCCAGGCCCCCCTGATTGCACACGACCACCTGAACAATTTTGAGTTCGATGAATACAAGGCAAGACATCTGAGGCGCCTTGTCGGGTCGGCGCAAAAGAAGACGGGAAGGATAGTGCTTCTGCAGCCTCCGGTGCGCAAGGAATATATGGACGTGATTTATATGAATCCGGGTTATCTTGCTACCTACAGGAAATGCCTGCAATTCATCCACGGACTGGAAAATGAAAAGGTCCGCTCCATAATCTGGGAGACACCAAAGGACTGCGGATTGAACGATTCCATCTTTATAGATTACGGTCATTTCAGCAAGGAGGGGGCATATAAATTCAGCCGAAGATTATACAGTGAGTTGGAAAATATGGGAGTTATCAGATCAGGGCCCTTGAAGGAGAACTGAAGGCAGCCCACAAGACGAAAAGCTTCTCCCATGAGCTTTTCCTCTTGGGATTTAACGCTAACGTCATGCTGTTTCTCACCCTCCATTGACTGTTTGCCGTGTTTCCGATAAAAACAGAAGATCTTGAGTCAGTGCATAAGGGGAGTTTACGCTTGGGAAGCAGAGATGAACATGAACCGACGGACACCTTGCTGAAGCGCCTGTGGCTCTTCTTCACCAAGACCAGCGACCAGGACAGCGACGATACAAAGCGGCAGATCGAGAAGATCCTCGACGAGGTCGAAGAGCGGGGCATCATCGACGAGGACCAGGGCGACATGATCCAGAACATCCTGGTGCTCAAGGACACCTCGGCGGGCGAGATCATGGTGCCCAAGGGCGACATCGTGGCGCTTCCCAAGAGCGCAACGCTGGACGAACTGGCCCAGATCTTCACCAAGGAAGGCTATTCCCGTGTCCCGGTCTACGAGGACAGCCTGGATAATATCGTGGGCATCGTCTATGCGAAGGACATGCTCACCTACTGGAACTCCCGCGAAGAGATCAAGGACATCTCTCAGCTCATGCACCCTCCCTTCTTCATCCCTGAAGGCAAGAAACTCATCGACCTCCTGAACGAGTTCAGGGAGAAACGTACGAAGATCGCCATCATCATCGATGAATACGGCAGTGTGGACGGTCTCATCACCATGGGAGACCTCATGGAGGAGATCGTGGGCGACATGATCGGCGAGGATGGCGACGAGGTGGAGGAATATGTCGTTCCCAAGGGTGATGACACCTATTCCGTCGACCCCATGATGCCCATCGACGAGTTTGCCGAGGCCTTTGACGCCGGCATCCCCGAGGGAGATTATGACACGGTGGCAGGGTTTATCACCTCACAGATGGAGCGCATACCCAAGCCGGGGGAAAAGCTCGAATATGAACGGCTGGTTTTCGAGATCGTCGGTGCCGACAAGAGGAGGATCCACAGGCTTCTGGTCCATGCGCCCTCGAAGGTGGAAGATTGAAGACCAAACCGGTGAAGCATGCCCCGCCTGAAAGGGTCCGCCTCGAGTCTTTCCTGAAACCGGTTGTTCTCCCCATCCTTTCCGGCGTGCTCTACGCGCTCGCATTCCCGTTCTATGATCTCTGGGCCCTGGCATGGATTTTCAGCATACCGCTCCTGTTTTCGCTGGAGGGGGCCACACCGGGCCGGGCATTCCTTTCGGGCATGATAGCGGGCATGGTCGCATGGGCCGGGGTCGTATACTGGATCGCCCTGGTCATGAGCACCTACGGAGGCATGGGCCTGTTCATGGCCATACTGCTGCTGGTGCTGCTCATGGCCTACCTGGCAGTGTACTTCGGCGTCTTTGCCTGGGCGGCATCCAGGCTTCTGGACACGAAGTCCGCCTTCATCGTCCTCCCGGGAATATGGGTGGCCCTGGAACTCATGCGCTCCTACGCGATCTTCTCGGGCTTTCCCTGGGCTCTCCTGGGTCATTCCCAACTCCCCTTTTCGTCGTTCGTCCAGGTCTCTGAGATAGGCGGGGTCTTTCTCGTCAGCGGGGTTGTCATGATGGGCAATGTGGCCTTATACCAGGTACACAGAAAGCAGTATGCCCCCGTGGCGGTCGCTGCCGTCCTGGTTGTCGCCTGTGTGGCCTTCGGTCACTGGCGCATGAGCCAGGGCGACTTCGACGGGATTCCTGTGCGTGCCGCAGCCGTCCAGGCCAATGTTCCCCAGGACCAGAAGTGGCTCGAGGGACAGGTGGACACCACGCTCGATACGTACCTCTCCCTTTCGCAGAAGGCTGTGGATGAGAAGGCCGAGCTGATCGCATGGCCCGAGACGGCATGCACCTTCTACCTCTTCAGGCATCTTGAACAGACGGTGCGCCTTCTTGACTTCAGCAGGAAAAACCCTGCCTATCTGCTGGTGGGAAGCCCTGCATCCATGGAAGGCAGGTTCTACAACCGGGCCTACCTTCTCCGGGGCGGGCAGGTCTTGGGTATGTATGACAAGGTGCACCTCGTGCCCTTCGGTGAATATCTGCCGTTCGCGGGTCTCCTGAGGAGGTATTTCGACGGCCTCACCTCCGAAGTGGGAAATTTCAGCGCGGGCGACAGGCTGGAGCCCATCGGGGACGTGGGGCCGCTCATATGCTTCGAAAGCATTTTCCCGGATATCTCCCGCACTCTCTGCAGAAAGGGAGCGGAAGTCCTGGTGAACATGTCCAACGATGCCTGGTTCAAGACATGGGCCACGCCCGAGCAGCATCTCCAGTTTGCCTGTTTCAGGGCCATCGAGACAAGGCGTTACGTGGTCAGGGCGGTAAACCACGGGATTTCGGCTATCATCGACCCCCACGGCAGGGTGGTGAGCAGCATAGGGCTGCTCCAGGAAGGAATGATCGTAAGCGATATCAGGATGATCTCGTACATGAGTTTCTATGTCCGCTTCGGACCGGTCCTGGCCTTTGCGTGGGCCGCCGCCTCGGTCATCGCGGCATTGACAATGCTCTATGCCGGTGCTAAAGCCAAGATCTCATGATAGCAGATTACCAGCAGCAGATAACCGAAATCGGCGAACGCCTTATTGCCATGAGGGGGTATCTTTGAAATCCCTGTCCATGAAAAAAGGCTTTCCGAGATAGATGCACTCCTGACCCAGCCTGACATCTGGAAGGACCAGGTAAAGTCGCGGGACCTCCAGTCGGAAAAATCAAGGATAACGGGGATCTTCTCCCAGTGGCAGGCGGTTTCGGCCATGTGGGAAGACCTCCAGGTCCTCCTGGAACTAGCCAGGGAAGACGAGCAGGGGGTGATAACCGATATCACCAGCACGGTTATTCAGCTCGAAAGGCAGATAAACTCCATTGAAAAGGCGCATGTGCTTTCCGGCCGGGATGACGCCAAGAGCGCCTTCCTGGAGATCCACGCAGGCGCGGGCGGGCTTGAGGCGCAGGACTGGGCGGAGATGCTGCTGCGCATGTACCTCAGGTGGGCGGAGATGAACAGTTACACGGCCAGGATCATCGACATATCGTCCGATGAGGAGGCCGGCATCAAGCACGCGACCGTGGAGATTTCGGGACAGTGGGCCTTCGGTTACCTCAAGGGGGAGACAGGGGTGCACCGCCTGGTGCGCATATCGCCCTACGACGCCAACAAGAGGAGGCACACCTCGTTTGCCTCGGTTCTCACAACGCCGGAGGTGGACCAGAACATCGACATCAACATCGACGAAAAGGACCTGCGGATAGACACATACCGTGCTTCGGGCCACGGCGGCCAGCACGTGAACAAGACCGATTCGGCGGTGAGGATCACGCATATCCCCACCAATACGGTTGTCCAGTGCCAGAACGAACGCTCCCAGCACAAGAACAAGGCCTTTGCCATGAAGCTGCTGGCAAGCAAGCTCTATGAGCTGGAGGAGTTCAAGCAGAAGGAGCGCATGAACGAGTTCAGCAAGGGCAAGAAGGACATCGCCTGGGGTTCCCAGATACGCTCGTATGTCATGCAGCCTTACCAGCTCGTGAAGGACCACCGCACCAACCTGGAGATCGGCAATGTCGGTGCGGTCTTAGACGGCGACATCACGCCGTTCATCGATGCATACCTCATCAGCTCCGCAGCGAAGAAGGATGGCCCAGGTGCTTGATCTCATCAAAAGCCGCAGGAGCATCAGGGCCTTTGTGGGCAAGGAGGTCCCCCCCGAGGTGATAGACCAGATACTTGAGGCCGGCAGGTGGGCGCCTTCGGGCATGAACAACCAGCCCTGGCGGTTTGCCGTCATCAGGGACAGAAGCCTCAAGGACATGGTGAGCGGGCTGACGCGCTACGGCAGGATCATCCAGGGCGCTGACGTGCTCATAGCCGTCTTCCTCGACAAGTCCGAAAGCTATAACCATACAAAGGATGTGCAGGCCTCAGGGGCCTGCATCCAGAACATGCTCCTGGCGATCCACTCGCTGGGGCTCGGCGGGGTGTGGCTGGGAGAGATCCTGAAGAGCGAAAAGGAGCTGAAGATCCTCCTTGAGGCGCCGGATGCCTATGAGCTCATGGCAGTGATCGCCCTGGGTTACCCGTCCGAGCCGATCATTACAAATGCCAGGAGAAAGGACCTTTCGGAACTGGTCTTTTTCAGGAAGTAACCGATACGTGAGCGGGAAGAACCATCCATGAGAGAGGAACATCATGCCGTCTGAAAGGATACAGCTGGGGGACAAAGAGGTCATCATGGTGGGCACGGCCCACGTTTCCAGGACCTCCATCGAAGAGGTAAGGACCACCATCCGGGAAGAAAATCCCGTGGCGGTCGCGGTGGAGCTCTGCCAGGCCAGGTATGATATCATGAAAAACCCCCTTGCCTGGCAGAACATGGATATCTTCAAGGTCGTCAAAGAGAAGAAAACGGCCTTCCTCATGGCGAACCTCGTGATGGCTTCCTTCCAGAGGCGCATCGGCGAGAGGCTCGGGGTGAAGCCCGGTGACGAGATGAGGGCGGCCATCGAAGAGGCCGAGGCCAACGGCATGGAGGTGGTGCTCGTGGACAGGAACGTCCAGATAACCCTGGCAAGGGTCTGGAGGTCTCTGGGCTTCAAGGAGAAGATGAAGCTCCTCTACGGCGCTCTGCTCTCCATCTTCGAGGTGGAGGAACTGGGAGAGAAGGACATTGAAAAGCTCAAGGAAAAGGATGTCCTGACCGCTGCGGTGGAGGAGATGGCGAGGTACGCGCCCACCATCAAGGAGGTCCTCATCGACGAGCGCGACGCATACATGGCCAGAAAGATTGCGGACATCTCCTCACCGGGAAGGGTCGTGGGCGTCATAGGCGCCGGCCACATGAAGGGGATCCTCTCCCAGATCGAACACCCGGTGGAAGACCTCTCAAGGCTCGAAGAGGTACCGGTGAAGAAAGACGGCGTCATGAAATGGGTCATCCCCCTGGTCATCCTGGCACTGGTCATGGCGGGATTCTTCTTCGGGGGGACAGAACAGGGCGTGGGCATGATCAAGCTCTGGGTCGTCACCACCATGGCCTGCACCGCCCTGGCCACGGTCCTTGCCCTGGCGCACCCCGTAACCATCCTCGTATCCGCGCTTGTCGCGCCCATGACCACGCTCCACCCTGCCCTGGCCTCGGGCTGGTTCGCGGGTTTGAGCGAGGCCTACCTGAAAAAGCCCAAGGTCTCGGATTTCCAGACCATCCACGAAGACATCCTCAAGTTCAGCGGATGGTACAGAAACCCCATCACCAGGATCCTGCTGGTGGTGACGTTCGCAAACCTCGGGAGCACCGTGGGCGTGTTCATTGCCGCGCCCATCCTTACCAGGATGGTGCTGTCGGGGTAGATGCAGATCTTTCCTTGTCGCTGCTAAAGAGGGCACAGGCGTGGGCCGGATTCCTCCCACTCAAGCCATGCACCGCTGTCGTAAAAGGCGGGAAGCACAATGAGGCCGGGTTCCGAGACATACCGGTGAAGATGCCCGCATATAACCGTATCCACGCCTTTTTCCCGTGCAATACCTGCCCTGATCCGTGACGACGAGGAACGGATCACGGAAGAGGATCTGACAAGGGAGCGTGCGCAGCGCTCCTTCAGGGACAGGGGGAGCAGACGGTCCAGACGGTCCAACAATGGCCATCCGTAGCGGTGCAGAAGCCTGAAGCCCCTGTCGGCCTCGGTGAGGGTATGGCCGTGGGCCACCAGGACCCTGGCGTTATACAGGGCGATAACCGTCTCCTCGGCACGGATGATGTCGATGCCGTTCAGTCCGGAGTTGTTCAGGAGAAAGTCCCTGTTGCCCGGAAGCAGGTGGACCTTGGGAGAACGCATTGCCTGGAGCACATGAGCGAACCTGTTCTCGACTCCGCTGTACCAGTAATCGAACAGGTCACCCAGGATGTAGATCTCCCGGGCATCCATGAGTCTTTCTGAAAGCCATGCAATGAACCGGTTCGCCTCTTCCCGGGCGTCCGGCCTCAGGTGGATGTCGGCTACGAATACATGCATTATTACCATAAAAGACAAAATGGCTTGATATGGCAAGCAAATCCTTTTATAAAGGCAACAGTTATGGGTTTGGTATATAAGAGGGGTTTCCTACACCAGGGGAGCAGGAGGAGGAACCCGAGGAAAATAGTGTTGTCAGTCCTTGCCGTCGCAGTCGTCATCGGCGCGGTATTGGCATTCCTCGGCAAGGGTCCCTCCAAGGCTGCGCCTCCTGAGTCGCCCGAGACACAGGCCGCCGGCGTGCAGGTCGTCAAACCTGTACAGGCTCAGGCATCTCCGGATGATCCCTTCAAAGACGCAAGCAGGGTGACGCTCAATGTTGCACGGGGCGATACCTTTACCGGAATCCTCAAGGAAAACGGCATACCCCAGCGGCAGGCCCTCGACATCATTGAACGGGTAAGGGATGCATTCGACCTCGCCAGGATCTCTGCAGGCAACGAGCTCATTCTCTATTTCAGCAGGGACAACCAGACGTTTTTAGGCTTTGAATACGAAATCGCCGATCTCAGCCGGCTCATGGTTTCTATTGACGGGGATACCATCGAGGCCAGAAGGCAGCAGGTGGACCGCATTGTAGAACCTGATGCCCTCGACGCGCTCAGGCCGGTGGATCTGAAGGTGAGGCGCGGCGACAGCATATTCAGCCTCCTCCAGGCCTGCGGCATAAAGGACGAGCAGATACATCGGCTCTTCACCTCGGTCAGGCGCGAGTACAATCTCGCCGATATCACGCCCGGACATCCTCTGAAGGTATGGGTCACGGGTGAATCTCCCAGGACACTGGAAAAGCTCACCTATGAAATCAACCCGGTAACCTACCTGGAGGTGGTCCCCAAGGACGGCATCTTCAAGGCAAGAAAATGCACGAGGGATCTGGAGACGTCCGTGGAAAGGGCCGAGGGTACCATCACGAACTCCCTTTATGAGTCGGCGCTCAAGAGCGGTTTGAGCCCGGAGATCGTCATGAGCCTCACGGACATATTCGGGTGGGACATAAACTTTTTTACCGATATCCAGAACGGCGACACCTTCACGGTCCTCTATGAGAGATATTCCGTCCAGGACAGATTCAGAGGGTACGGGAGGATTCTTGCCGCCCGCTTCGTGGTAAAGGGCGAGGAGCACCTGGCCATCCACTACGAGGACAAAAAAGGCAAACAGGGATATTATGACGAGCACGGCAAGCCTATCCGCAAACTTTTCTTAAAGGCGCCTCTGAACTATCGCCGCATCTCCTCGGGTTTTTCACGCAGCCGTCTTCACCCGGTGTTCCATGTGAGGAGGCCCCATCTCGGCGTTGATTATGCAGCGCCTACAGGCACGCCCGTGGTGGCCCTGGGGCAGGGCAGGGTAAGGGCATGCGGATGGGCGCGGGGCTTTGGAAAGACCATAACCGTCGGGCACCCGGGAGGGTATGTAACCCATTACGGTCATCTCTCGAGATTTGCAAAAGGGATCGCCAAAGGGAAGCGCGTCGAACAGGGAGACGTGATCGGATATGTGGGAAAGACGGGCATAGCTACAGGGCCGCATCTCGATTTCAGGGTCCAGTACCGGGGCAGGTATACCAACCCGTTGAAGTTAGAGCCGGTAAACGGGCCTGCGCTCCATGGACCGGCACTCGCACGGTTCAGGCAGACAAGCCTCAAGCAGCTCACCCTGCTCGATGACCCCTCCCTGAACAGGTCGCTCAAATTGGGCAAGTCGGGTTAAATGTAACAGAACCCCTTTAGGAGGTGTTCCATGATCGCCGGGTATGCCGTCATCACCATCGTCGTGCTTGTTCTCCTCTTTGTTTTTTCCGCCATCAAGGTGCTCAATGAATACGAACGTGCAGTTGTGTTCAGGCTGGGCCGGGTTCTCGAGGATCCCAAGGGACCCGGGCTCATCATCATCATTCCCCTCATAGATAAGTACATACGCATCGGCCTGAGGACCATCGTTCAGGACGTGCCCCCCCAGGACGTCATCACCCGGGACAATGTAACGGTGAAGGTGAATGCCGTGGTTTACTTCCGCGTGATCAACCCGTTAAAGGCGGTCATAGACGTGGAAAACTACCTCTATGCCACGAGCCAGCTCAGCCAGACAACGCTGCGCTCAGTCTGCGGCCAGGCGGAGCTCGATGAGCTCCTCTCCAAGCGTGATGAGGTGAGCGCCCACATCCAGACCATCCTGGACAGGCAGACGGATCCATGGGGGATCAAGGTTTCCGCCGTGGAGCTCAAACATATCGACCTGCCTGAAGAGATGCAGCGGGCCATGGCCAAACAGGCCGAGGCGGAGCGTGAGAGACGGGCCAAGATCATCAATTCCGAGGGAGAGTTCCAGGCGGCTCAGAAGCTCTTCGACGCAGCAGAGGTCATCTCGAGAGAGCCCATAGCCCTGCAGCTCCGCTTTCTCCAGACCATACGTGAGATCTCGTCGGAGGGCGGCACGAATACCATCATACCCCTGCCCATTGACCTCATATCGCCGTGGATAAAAAAACAGGGCAGCTGATGCGTATTCATGCAGACCGTCTCGAGCAGGCATAATCCCGTCTACAAGACCCTGGCCGCCCTGAAGAAGGACAGGGGTCTCATGCTGCTGGAGGGCAGGAGGCTGGTGGCCGATGCCATTGCCAGGGGGATCACCCCCAGGATGATCGCAGTCACCGAGAGCTTTATTGATGCGCACAGGCTGACTCTCCCTCCGGACATAGTCCTTGCCGATACACTCTTCCTGCGCATCTCCGAGACAGATACGCCCCAGGGCATCCTTGCCTTTTTCGAGATTCCCTGGGCATTGATGACCGAGATTGAGGATATGGAGAAGGTCATTATTCTTGACGGTCTCCAGGACCCCGGTAATGTGGGCACCATTGTCAGGACGGCAGAGGCCTTCGGCTTTCCGGGCATGATCGTCCTGGAAGGAACGGCAAGCCCCTTCTCTCCCAAGGCGGTACGGGCGTCCATGGGATCATGCCTGGGCATCAGGATAACCAGATGTGCCGTGGAGGACTTAAAACGGCTGCCCCACCGGATTCTCGTGCTGGGTACCCAGGGCAAGAAGACTCTATCCCAGGCGCTTTTCGAGAATCAGGTGGCGATCTGCTTCGGCCAGGAGGCGACGGGAATCAGAAAAGAAGTCCTTGATATGGCGGCCGACACGGTCTTTATACCCATGAAAGGGAAAACGGAGTCCCTCAATGTGGCCGTTGCTGCAGGCATTGTCATGTCATGCGCCGCAGGCGTTATCGGGTGAGACGGAATCGTGTCTTACGGGACGCTTGTCAGCATGATCACCACGTTTGTGCTGGCCCGTGCGCGGATGCGGTTGTTCGATATGATCGACCCCGGTCTCAGGTACTTTTTATTCTTCAGGAGCAGGGCATCATAATCGATCTCCACGATCCCATGCTTCAGGATGGCCAGGCTGTCCTTGGGATTAGGCGGAATGTCCTGGCCCTTTGTAAAGTGAAGCAAGGCTATGACTTCAGGAGCGGATTGTACGGGGCCCTCATCCTTGAGGTCTTCAACGACCTTTTTCAGTATGCGTTCGCTGTATATGCTCTCGAGGATCTGCCTCAGACAGATATGACGTTCTTTGAGCTGCCGCAGGGGGTCTGAGGGCATCTTGGCAAGGATGGTTTTTTCCAGGGTTCTTACGGTTGCGCTCCTGGCTGTCCGGGCGAAAAATCCGATCTCTCCGAACACATCCCCGCTCAGCAGGATCCCGAGTCTGTTTTCATCGCGACAGACCTCGCATGAGCCTGTGATTATGATGAAGACATCGGTGTCTGGATCGTCGCGCCTCAGGATGACCCTGCCTTTGGGACAGGTATCGATGTCCATGATGCCGAGCAGATCGATGAAAGCCTCTTTGTCCAGTGCCGTAAAAAATTTCAACGAGTCCTTTTTCAGCAGCGATGCGATTGATTCAAACTCCTGCTGTGCATCTCCGAATAGACCTGCTGTCCGATACGAGCGGATGATGAGAGAACTCACCTTGGGTATGTGGCCGAGAACCGACCTTGCCTTTTTTGATACGGCAAGGGCTTTGAAATAATTCTGTTTTTTTGAATACTCCCTCATGCACTCGTCAAAGAGGCCGATGGCCTTATCCACTTCGTTCATGGATGCGGCTCGTTGGGCATCCTGCAACAGAACCCGGGGGTCTTTTGAGCTTATCCTGGATTTGTCCATGGAATCCTCCTTTAACTCAAGTACAATCCATCAGGAGGATCTGTTCGTTCGGTGTATGGCCGTGGTGCTGTAGATCCGGACCCTACAGGTAATGGTCTTTTATGAAACCTGCAATTTTCAGGCTCGCCTTACCATCACCGAAGGGATTATGCACCTTTTCGAAGCTCATGTCCATCATTTTAATTACAGCATTGACGATGGGTTCTCTTCGGGCCTCCACCAGGCAGTTGGCACCGGCCTGAACGGTCTCGGGCCATTCGGTGGTATCGCGGACGGTCACGCATGGACAACCCAGCAGGAATGCCTCTTTCTGCACCCCTCCCGAGTCGGTGATCATGCACCTGGCGCCCTTCACCATGGCAAGCATGTCCAGGTAGCTCACCGGCTCCGTCACCTTGATGCCGGCCGGAGGATCCTGGAGAACGTGGGCGAACATGTTTCCGGTGCGGGGATGTACGGGGAAGATCACTGAAGTACTGCGGGATATGTCCTTCAGCGCCTCCCAGACGGCAAGGAACCTTTCCGGATTATCCGTGTTTTCGGCCCGGTGGATGGTAACGAGGGCATAATCGCCGGGACATGGATTTTTCAGTTCTTCCGTGCACACCTGCAGGAGGGCATCGTACATGACGTCACCACTCAGCGTTCCCTCGATGCCTTCAGCCTTGAGGATATTGACGGCATTTTGCGTAGGGCAGAAATGATGGTCGCTCACGTGGTCGGTCACGACCCTGTTGATCTCTTCAGGCATGCTCCTGTCATAGCTGCGGACCCCTGCCTCCACATGGCCTATTCCGATGGAGAGCTTGGCCGCGCTCAGCGCCCCGGCCATGGTGGAGTTCGTATCGCCGTACACCAGGACCATCTTCGGGCTTTCCCTGACCAGGACGTCTTCGATGCCCTGGAGCATCTTGGCTGTCTGGCGACCATGGGTGTCCGAGCCGATCCCGAGGTAAAAATCCGGGGGATGAAGTCCCAGGGAGGTGAAATGGAGGTCCGACATGGTGTAATCGTAATGCTGGCCCGTATGCAGCACCTTGAACGGTATATTCAATTGCGTAAATGCCCGGACTACCGGTGCAAGCTTGATGAACTGGGGGCGTGCCCCGACGATATGAAGGATTATGGCCCTTACCTCCGAATGCGATCTGCCGACCGGATGCAGTCTGCCCGGTCAGCCTACATCTTCACGACCTTGCATTGCCGATTGATCTTGGCGGAAAGCTTTTCGCAGTCCTTCACCGCCGATTCCATGGTCGTGAACGTGTTCCATCTCACGCAGTACATCTTTCCCTCCTTGTCGACCCTGAAGGAAAGCCTGCTCTTATCTCTGAGTTCTTTGGCGACTTTCTCGGCTTTTTCCCTGGTTTTGAACGCGCTGACCTGGATGGTGTAGCTGGCAACATCCGGTGCCGCAATATCCTTCTGGCCCAGTATGTCATAGAACTTCAGATCAGCGGGATTCAACGAGCTCGCCTTGGGCTTGGGCTGCTCCATGCTTGCCTGGGGCGCTTCCCCTTTGGAAAAGGCGCTTTCCCATGTCTGCTGAATCGGATCAAGGGAGAGTTCAGAGCGGCTCCCGAAATAGGAGAAGATGAAGCTGACGCCTGCAAGCAGGCCCAACGAAAGGAAAAGCAATGCCATGTTCCTGGCAAGGGACGATTGTCCGGGCCGGAGCCCCTTTTTCCTGGTGGTCTTCCTCGTCATCTCTATTACATGCTCTCCGGGGCACCTATGCCCATGAGCGCCAGGGCATTAGCAATTACCTGCCTTACCGCATCTACAAGGACAAGCCTGGCTGAGGTCAATGCTGCATTGTCCGTTATCACCCGGCTCCTATTATAGAACCTGTGAAATGCCGTTGCAAGATCCAAGAGATAAAAAGCTATCCTGTGCGGCTCGAGGTCCGATGCCGCCGACACGACTATGTCCGGGTAGCCGGCCAGGACCTTGATGAGATCGATGTCATCCCCTTCTTTAAGCAGTTCCAGGTCAGCGCCGTCGCTTTTTAAGGCAGCCCCTCCTTCGGCCGCGTTCCTCAGAATGGAACAGATACGGGCGTGGGCATACTGGATATAGTAAACCGGATTTTCATCGCTTTTTTTCTTGGCGAGATCAAGATCGAACACAAGCTGTGCATCGCACCGTCGCATCATGAAAAAGTAGCGCGCAACATCCTTGCCCACCTCGTCTATGATCTCCTTGAGCGTTACGAATTCCCCCGAGCGGGTGGACATCTGAACGGGTTTGCCCCCCCTTACCAGGGAGACGAGCTGGATAAGCAGGGCATGGAAACAGTCCTTATCGGCCCCCAGCGCACTTATGGCGGCATTCATGCGCGGGACATAGCCATGGTGGTCGGCCCCCCAGATATCGATGATCTTTTCAAAGCCCCTGTCGAGCTTGTCCTTATGGTAGGCTATGTCGGGGGCGAAATAGGTCAGAGAGCCGTCCTGCTTCTTCAGCACCCGGTCCTTCTCATCCCCGAAGTGGGAAGTCCTGAACCACAGGGCACCATCCGCCTCATAGCTCAGGTCTTTTTCCTTGAGATAGTTCAAGGCATCCTCGACCTTGCGGTCATTATACAGGGTCGACTCGTTGAACCACCTGTCGAAGTGGACATTGAAGAGCTCCAGGTCCTCCCTGATGCCCTGCATGATGGACCGGGCCGCATATTCCCTGCAGATCCCGACCGCCTCGTCATGGTCCCGGTCGAGGAGCTCACTGCCGTGTATACGGATCATCTCATGGGCGATGTCCCTGATGTAGTCTCCCTTGTAGCCACTTTCCGGGAAGGGTTCATCCCTTCCATGGATCTCCTTGTAGCGGGCCAGCACGGAAAGGCCGAGGTTGTTCATCTGGTTGCCGATGTCGTTGATGTAGTATTCGGCAGATACGTCGTACCCTGCCGCAGCCAGGATACGCACCAGCGTGTCACCCACTGCCGCGCCCCTGCCGTGGCCTATATGCAGTGGTCCGGTGGGGTTGGCGCTGACGAATTCCACCTGAACCTTCCTGCCGCCTCCGAAGCTGCTTTTCCCATAGTCCTTGCGCAGCGTGGTGATCTCCTGAAGGAGGCCCGCCCACCTAATGGGTTTTATGAACAGGTTGATAAAGCCCGGACCCGCGATTTCCACCTTCTCGATCATGTCGTCGCGTGTTTCGATGGCCTTTTTGATGATTTCCGCCACCTCGCGGGGAGGTCTCTTGGCCTTTTTGGCGGCAACCATGGCCATGTTCGATGCGTAGTCTCCGAATTCCTTGTTACCCGGAACGCTGACGGATATGGTATCAAGAGCGAGCTCAGGGAGAGATCCTGAAGCGACGAGGCCCTCTACGGCATCTCTCAGGAGTTTTTCCACCTTGTCTTTCATGGGCGCCTCTTCGTCTGGTATGGTTCTTAATAATCCTGTTGATTTATGAGCCTCTTAATATCAAACACCCGGTTTGTCCAGAAGGTAATGCCGCAGGTTGAATATTGACATCGGCAATGAGAGATTCTATAAGATGCCTGTTAGCAGATAAGGGAGTCGAGTGCTAAGGAATGATATTATGCCCGAGCTAACTGACCGAGATAAAAGCATATTAAATGCCATCATCCGTGAATATGTGGGAACCGGTGAGCCGGTAGGCTCCAGGGTTATTGCGAAGAAATATCTCTATACCCTTTCGAGCGCCACCATACGCAACGCCATGGCCGACCTTGAGGAGATGGGTCTCCTGTATCAGCCGCACGTTTCCGCAGGCAGGATACCCACGCCCGAGGGCTTCAGGTTTTATCTGAACGACATCATCGAGGTCAAGGCCCTTCCCCGTCTGGAAAAATCCATGATTTCGCGCCAGATGTCTCTCGGTACGGGAGACATCATGGATACACTGAAGAAGGCCTCCGTGCTCCTTTCCAGGATATCGCAGAATGCATCCATCATCATCCTGCCCAGGTTCGACACCTTTTTTTTCAAGCGGATCGATTTTGTCAGGCTCGATGAGGCCAGGATCATGGTGGTGCTGGTGAGCAGGGCAGGCATGGTGTACAACCACATCGTCCACGGCGAGGACGTGTCTCAGGGGAAACTCGATCAGTTCGCGAACTACCTCAACGAGGTCTACGCGGACCTTACCATCCATGAGATGCGCGACAGGCTCGTTAAAGAGATGTCCAGCGAGAAGGCAAGGGTGGATACGATGATCAAACAGGCCCTTGACCTGGGGATGACGGCGCTTGACGCGGTTGAAGAGGTGACCGACATCGTCATCCAGGGTAAGGATACCGTTTTCAACAAGCCCGACCTTGCAGACCTGGGCAAGCTCCGTGATGTGGTGAACGCCTTCGAGGACAAGGGCAGGATCGTCAGGATCCTCAACCGCGTGCTCGAGGTTCCGGGCGTGTCGGTCCTGCTCGGCGAAGAGATGGAGAACATGGGAGTAGACAATTTCAGCATGGTGGCCTCGGGCTACCATAGGAGGAATATACCGGTCGGTTCCCTGGGTGTAATGGGTCCCATACGGATGGACTACACACGGGTGATACCGCTGGTGGGATACATGGCAAGGTTCTTGAGCGAGATGTTGGAGGATATGTAGGATGCCCGAAGATAAGGATAGAGAGAACATCAATGATATGAACACCGGCAATGAAGAGATGAATGAACAACAGGCACAACAGGATGAATCCTTGGAGCCTGCAGGCGATGTTGAACCGACTGCGGATGAGCTCAAGGCCCAGGCCGTAGAGTTTAAGGATAAGTATTTGAGGGCCTGGGCTGAAATGGAGAATCTGAAGAAGCGCCAGCAGAAGCAGTATGCCGATGTGTTGAAATACGGGAAGGAATCCGTACTGAAGGATTTTCTCCTGGTGTACGATGCAATCGAGAAGGCCATCGCCCATGCACAGGAGTCCCTGCCCGATGACGAGCACTTCGTTACCGGCTTGAGGATGACCGAGAAACTCATGCTCGAGACCTTGAAAAAACATGGAGTTGAACCTATACAAACAACGAATACAGCCTTTGACCCGAATTATCACGAGGCCCTCATGCAGGTTATGAGGGACGATCTTGAGCCCGGCATGGTGGCCGACGAAATCGAAAAAGGCTTCTTGTTGAATGATCGGGTATTAAGGCCTGCAAAGGTGACGGTAGTTTCTTAAATACAGAGGAGAAAACGTAAGGGAGGATTATTCACATGGGAAAGATATTAGGAATTGATCTGGGTACCACCAATTCCTGTATGGCTATTATGGAGGCCGGCGAACCGAAGGTCATCCCCAATGCCGAAGGCGCACGGACAACACCGTCGGTTGTGGCGTTTACCGCAAGCGGCGAGCGCCTTGTGGGGCAGGTTGCCAGACGCCAGGCCATCACCAATTCCGAGAAGACCATGCATGCCATCAAGCGTCTCATCGGCAGGAAGTTCGAAGACAGAGAAGTCCAGAAAGACATCAGTGTAATGCCGTTCAAGATCGTGAAGGCGGACAACGGAGATGCCGCGATCCAGATCGAAGAAAGAAAGTATGCCCCGCCCGAGATATCGGCCATGGTCCTGCAGAAGCTCAAGATGGACGCCGAGGCGTATCTGGGCGAGAAGATAGAGGAAGCGGTCATTACGGTGCCCGCATACTTCAACGACTCCCAGCGCCAGGCCACCAAGGATGCGGGCAAGATCGCAGGGTTCGACGTGAAGAGGATCATCAACGAGCCCACCGCAGCCGCCCTGGCCTACGGCCTTGACCGCAAGAAGGAAGAGAAGGTGGCGGTGTTCGACCTGGGTGGAGGCACCTTCGACATCTCCATCCTGGAGATAGGCGACGGCGTATTCGAGGTGAAATCAACCAACGGCGACACCCATCTGGGTGGTGAAGACATCGATTACCGCATCATCGATTACCTCGTCTCCGAGTTCAAAAAGGAAACGGGAGTGGATCTCGGCAAGGACCGCATGGCGCTCCAGAGGCTGAAAGAGGGTGCCGAGCGGGCAAAGCACGAACTGTCGTCCATGATGGAGACCGAGGTGAACCTCCCCTTCATCACGGCCGACCAGTCAGGGCCCAAGCACCTCAACATGAAGCTCACCAGGGCCAAGCTGGAGAACCTGGTGGAAGACATCATCGCCAACCTCGAGGGCCCCTGCAGAAAGGCCCTGGCCGATGCCGGGCTCACGGCCAAGGAAATCGACGAGGTAATCCTCGTGGGCGGACAGACACGCATGCCGAGGGTTGTGCAGAAGGTCAAGGAGATCTTCGACAAGGAACCCCATAAGGGCGTGAATCCCGATGAGGTGGTTGCGGTGGGCGCGGCCATCCAGGGAGGCGTGCTGGGAGGAGACGTGAAGGATGTCCTCCTGCTCGACGTGACCCCGCTCTCCTTGGGCATCGAGACCTTAGGCGGCGTTTTCACCAAGATCATCGAGCGCAATACCACCATCCCCACCAAGAAGACCCAGGTGTTCTCCACGGCCGATGACAATCAGAATGCGGTCACCATCAGGGTGTTCCAGGGCGAGCGGCCCATGGCCGGCGACAACAAGCTGCTTGGACAGTTCGACCTCATGGGCATACCTCCGGCTCCCCGGGGCATCCCCCAGATCGAGGTGAGTTTCGACATAGATGCCAACGGCATCCTCCATGTGTCCGCCAAAGACAAGGCGACCGGCAAGGAGCAGTCCATCCGGATCACCAGCTCTTCGGGCCTGAACGAGGACGACATCAACAAGATGATCCGCGAGGCGGAGGAGCATGAGTCCGAAGACCGCAAGCGCAAGGATCTTGTGGAGGCAAAGAACACTGCGGACAGTCTCGCCTACACCACGGAAAAGACGCTGAAGGAGCACGGCGACAAGGTGGATTCCATGACCAGGTCAAGCATCGAAAACGCCCTGGCCGACCTGAAGGAAGCGCTCAAGAGCGACGACACCGAGCAGATCAAGAAAAAGATGGATGCGCTCACCACGGCGTCGCACAAGCTGGCCGAGGTGATCTACTCCTCAGCCGCCCAGGGCGGGGCGGGTGCCGCCGGCACCCAGGCCGGACCTGACGCGGGCCCCGGAGGTCCTTCGAAACAGGCTGAAGACGTAGTGGACGCTGAGTTCGAAGAGGTCAAGGGAGACAAGAGATAGTTTTCAGAGGCAGGATCCCCTTAAGGAAGGAACAGGATATGAGCCTGGCGGGGACCCTGCCTTACATATTCCGATAATAACATGCCGATCTATGAATACAAATGCCTCGCCTGCAGCTACGTAACAAGCCTGCTGGTGCAGGGGTATGCGGATCCCGAGGACCTTTCCTGCGAGAAGTGCGGGTCAGGCGACCTCAAGAGGATCATATCAAAGGTGAGCTATCACGCGTCAGGCTCGGACCGCCTGACATCATACGACCCCAGGGCGCGGCGGTCCGACGGCTTTTACAAAGACTCCCGGAACATCGGGCTCAATGCGGAAAAGATGCTTGAGCGCGCAGGGGTCAAGCCGACCGATGAGTTCAAGAGCAAACTGGAAAGGCTGCGGACCGATCCGGGAAGCGTCATAAAAGACAGTGACGATTGATGCCGGTATAAGAATCCGTTAAGCCGGGTGTCCCTGCAGGTACCCGCGAATCATCAAAGGCATCTTGTTTCTTTGCCCGTACCCCCTATTGTATCTGAAAAGAGCGAAATCACGTCCCGTTTGGAAATTCATTTCCCAAAGGCGTTCGGACGATAAGACAAGGAACAAGGTAATACTGCGATTGGGGCGGCGGGCATGCAACTCTTGAGTCCAAGATCCATCCTTGCACAGGTCAAGGGGATCTCTCTGAGATGGAAGATAAACCTCATGGGGATACTCATCATCCTCATTTTTTCCATCATCATCTATTTCCTCATTCTGCCTTACATGGAAAGAGAAAAGATCGAGGAGCGTCACGGCAAGCTCAGGGCCGTGGTCAACTCCGCGGTATCCATGATGGACAATTATGAACGGGCGCTGCGCAGAGAGGCCTGGAAGAAGGATCCCTCCATGCCCAGGACCATGGAGGAAGCCAAGGCAATGATCATAAAGAGCCTTCGCGAGATGCGCTATGACAAGACAGAGTACTTCTTCATCCTGGACGGCAACGGCAACATGGTCATGCACCCCATGAAGCCGGAGCTCGAGGGAAAGAATATGATCGGGGCGAAGGACCCGAAAGGCAAGGCCCTGTTTCAGGAAATGGTCTTCAACTCCCAGAGGGACACGGAGACCTTTGTAAGCTATATATGGCAATCCAAGTACAGCCCGGTGATTCTCGAACCCCAGATAACCTATGCCAGATATTTCTGGCCCTGGGACTGGGTTGTATGCTCCAGTCTGTATACGCAGGATATCGCCGATGCCATGCGTACCATGGCGATACGTTCCACTATCTATGTCGTTGCCACGGCCGTCGTCACCATCCTGGCCCTGTTGACCTTGGTCTATCTCGGGCTGTCAAGACCCCTCAGGAAGCTGCTCGCCGGTATCCACGAGATCCACAGCGGGAACCTGGACTATCGTATCGATACGGCTTCCCAGGACGAACTCGGGTACATATCACGGGAATTCAACTCCATGATCTCGGAACTGAAAGGGAGCAGGGACAACCTCATCAGGTCGGAAGGCAAATACCGGGAACTGGCCGATCTGTTGCCGGATATCATCTACGAGAGTGACATGGACCTGAATATCACCTACCTCAACAATGCGGGATACTCCCTGACCGGATACACGGAACAGGACATCCAAAACGGTTTATCAATGAGTGATCTCTTAAGCGCTGAAGACCTCAAGATATTCCTCGAGAGAGTACAGGATGACAAGTCCCGGAAATTCCTTTCCGTTCATAAGATTATCAGAAAAGACAAGAGCATCATCTTTGGTGAGAACAATGGCAGCGTGATGTATGAAGGAGAGGTCCCGGTGGGGTTAAGGGGCAGCATCCGAGATGTTACGGATAAGCTCAAGATGGAAGAACAGATCATCCAATCCCAGAAGATGGAGACCATCGGCACCCTGGCGGGGGGTCTGGCGCACGACTTTAACAATGTCCTGGCAGGCATCACCAGCACGCTGTCCATAATACGCTACGAGATGGACAGGGAAAAGAATCTGGACATGAATAAGCTTTCAAAGCATCTCACTACCATGGAGAAAGCCGGCCAGCGAGCCGTGGACATGGTCCAGCAGCTCCTCACCCTGTCCCGCAGGCGCGAGGCCCAGGTAGCCCCTGTAAACCTGAACTCCACCGTCGAAGATGTCGTGAAGATCTGCACCAATACCTTTGATCGGTGCATAGACATCAAGATCGAAAAAACACACGAAAAGGCCATGGCCGAAGGAGACCCGACGCAGATCGAGCAGGTGCTCCTGAACCTCTGCGTGAATGCAAGCCACGCCATGACCATGATGAGGCCAAAGGGGGAGCCATCCGGAGGGAGACTTATCGTCTCCCTGGACAAGATATGCGCCGATGAGGGTTTCTGTTCAGTCCACCCCGAATCCAGGAAAACGGATTACTGGAAACTCTCGGTAAGGGATACCGGGGTGGGTATGGACCACAATACTCTCTCGAAGATATTCATCCCCTTCTTCACCATGAAGGAAAGGGGCACGGGCACCGGGCTCGGTCTGTCCATGGTTTATACCATTGTCCAGCAGCACAATGGGTTCATAGATGTCTACTCGGAGCCGGGTGTGGGTTCCACCTTCAATGTCTATCTCCCGGTGGCCCACCTGGAAGAGATGGGAGAGGGGCGGAAAATGGAGCCGGAGGTACCCAGGGGCGAGGGGTTGATACTCGTGATCGATGATGAAGAGGTGCTCCGCAGGACTGCCTTGTACATGCTGGAAAAATGCGGATACGAAGTTATCACCGCAGAAAACGGCGAGGAGGGGGTAAGGATCTTCAAGGAGCGGCATCATGAAATCCGGGCCGTGCTGACCGACCTTGTCATGCCCAAGAAATCGGGCGAGCAGGTTTACCTGGAGATGAAGGCGATAAACCCTGAAATCAAGGTGTTGCTGACATCGGGTTTCAAACAGGATGACAGGGTCAACCTCGCCTTGGGCTACGGGATCAGGGGCTTCATCCAGAAGCCCTATACCCTGGAAAAGCTCTCACAGGCCATGGCGGATTTATTATCTGGTATCTCATGCAGTGCGGGGTGAAGGGCATGTTGAAGAAAACGATCATCGTCTGCCTCGCTTCGGTGGGCCTCCTCATGGCGGCCCCATCGGGGGAAGGGCCTCAGGGTCAGTCCGAATACACCTTGGACGCCGGGATAGCGAAATGGGTGGAGGTGTTTCAGCCTTCCGTGCTCACCTCTGAGCAGCGCCGCTCTGAGATGCAATGGTTCCACGAGGCGTCAAGAGATCTGCAGGGGATCACGGTACATTCACTGGCCGAGAACATTGAAACACATTATTACGAAAGCCGTGTGCTTGCGCGGGCCTTCGAGGACATTACGGGCATAAAGGTCATCCATGATATCACCCCGGAAGGCAATCTGGTGCCCCAGATCATGGAGCAGATAGAAAAGGGCACGCATCTGTACGATATTTACGTCAATGATGCGGATATGATCGGATGGCATCTCAGGACCAGGAAGGTGGTCAATCTCACAGAGTACATGGACTCTGAAGGCAAGAGATACACCGATCCCTATCTCGACCTGGACGACTGGCTGAACCTCGAGTTCGGCAAGGATTTCGACGGCAATATCCTGCAGCTCCCGGACCAGCAGTTCGCCAACCTCTACTGGTTCAGGTATGACTGGTTCTCACGCGAGGACATACGGCAGCAGTTTAAAAAGAGGTACGGGTACGATCTCGGCGTTCCGGTAAACTGGGAGGCCTATGAAGACATAGCGGAATTTTTCACCACCACGAAGATCGACGGCAAGAAGGTTTACGGGCACTTCGATTACGGCAAGCCCTCACCCTCCCTGGGCTGGCGTTTTACGGACGCATGGCTTTCCATCGCCGGGGTCGGTGACAGGGGACTGCCCAATGGGGTGCCTGTCGACGAGTGGGGCATACGTGTGGAGAACCGGGTCCCGGTCGGATCGAGCGTCACCCGCGGCGGGGAGGTGAACGGCCCGGCAGCGGTCTATGCATTGAGCAAGTATCTGGAATGGATGAAGAAGTATGCCCCGCCCGAGGCGGTTACCTGGGAATGGCATGAGGCCGGGCCTCAGTGCGCACGCGGGGACATTGCCCAGCATATCTTTCAGTATATCACCTGGCTTTCCGATCTGAGGTTCCATACACCGGGCAGCCCGGTCTGCGACAAGAATGGAAAACCCCTCTGGCGTGTCGCCCCGACACCCCATGGACGCTACTGGGATGAAGGCATGAAGGTGGGGTATCAGGACCCGGGCAGCTGGACCATTCCTGTTGACACGAGAGGGAAACAGCGGGCCGCTGCATGGCTCTGGGCACAGTTCTGTGTCTCGAAGACCGTGGATCTCAAGAGGTTCCTCGTGGGTGGCACCATGATCAGGAAATCCACGATCTTTTCCGATTACCTCACGCAGCATATGGATGATTATGGCGGCATCATCGAGTTCTACCGGTCTCCCGAGGAGATCAAATGGACCGGCAGCGGCAGGAATGTCCCCTATTACCCGCGCATGGCAGAGATGTGGTGGAAGAACATCGCCAGGGCCATTACGGGCGAGATGACCCCGCAACAGGCCATGGACGCCATTGCCCGAGAACAGGACGAGTTCATGGCGTCTCTCAGGATGACGAGATACTCACCGGTGCTGAATTCTCAGATGAGCCCGCAGCACCGGCTTTACAGCCATGCGCCCACGGTCTCCCCCAAACCCCCGAGGCCTCCCCGGAAGCCCGTGACCGTGACGTACGAAGAGCTCATAAGACAGTGGAAGAGTCACTAGGGGGACCCTGCAGGACAGGGATGGGTGGGGGCCGGGCAAACGACCGGTCAATAGGCGCGTGCAGGTATGGCGGGCGGGATGTGGTTCATCCGGACGAACCTTTTTACGTTATGGTCCGTGAGTCCCGTGCCGAAGAGGGTAGAGACGGTGAATATCCCCTGTATACAAGGTGATGCCTCCTAATGGACAACACAACAGTGTATGCGGAGCAGGGCTGTACATGCTTTTTGGAGAGTATGTGAATGAAGAATGACTTCCACGACCACGAGAACCCTCGGGAGGTGGAGCGACTCCACCAGGAACTGAGATGCCTTCACGAGGTGCAGGAGCAGACCTCCAGAAGCGAAGATCTTTACCGCACCATCTTCGAGACTGCCGGCACCGCCATCATCACCATAGACAGCGATACGACCATCAGGCTCGCCAATTCCAATTTCGAGAAACTCTCTGGGTACAGCAAGCTCGAACTCGAAGGCATCATGAAATGGACCGTGTTCATTGCAGAAGAAGACCTCGAGCGCATGAAGACATACCATGAGCAGCGCAGGATCGACCAGACACTGGCACCCAGTGAATATGAATTCCGTTTTGTCGACCGGTCCGGCCGGAAGAAGGATATCCTTTTGAACATCGCCATGATACCGGGGACCCAGCAGAGCGTTGCTTCCTGCATGGATATTACGGCCAGAAAGAACTTTGAAGAGGCGCTGCGTTTGAGCGAGGAGAATTACCGCAACATCCTTTCGACCATCCAGGAAGTCTATTACGAAGTGGATCTGAAAGGCAATTTCACCTTCTTCAACCCCATGGCATGGAAGGCCCTGGGCTATGCAGAGGAAGAGCTTACAAACATGAACTTCCGCAAATACATGGACACCGACAATATTCGAAAGGTGTTCGATGTATATCATAAGGTATACATGTCCGGCGAGTCCGTGACGGCCATGGAGTTCGACGCCATAAAGGCAAACGGTGAGAGGCTGCCGGCAGAGGCCTCCGTGTCATTACGTAAGGACGCACACGGCGAGGTTATCGGGTTCAAGGGCGTTGTCAGGGATATCAGCCGACGAAAGGAATCCGAGACGGCAATGCGCCGGAGCGAGGAGCGCTATCGGCTCATGGCCGAGAACTCATCGGATGTAATCTGGACGCTCTCCCTGGATGGCATGCTTACCTATATAAGCCCCTCAATCAAGGCCTTTTCAGGCTACGATCCCGACGAACTCATCGGGAAGGGGATCGATAAAATCCTCACGCCGGAGTCCTGTTCCTTTGTGAATAACACACTCATGAGGGAATTGGTGGCCAAGTCCGAGAAGCATGGCCAGGCCGGACGGTTTGAACTGATAATGAAAACCAGGGACGGCACCATCAAGAACATCGAGGTTTCCACCACCTGGATACTGAATGACAAAAGAGAACCGGTGGGTCTCCAGGGTTCCACCCGCGATATAACCGAGCGCAAGCAGGCCGAAGAGGCCCTGCGCCGGAGCGAGGAAAAGTACCGCAATATACTTGCGAGCATCCAGGAGGGATATTTCGAGACGGAACTGCAAGGCCACTTCACCTTTTTCAATGACTCCTTCTGCGCCATGGTAGGATATCCGCCTGAAGAGGTGAAGGGCTGCAGTTACAAGAAATTCGTTGACGAGGAGACGGCCCGCAAGATCTATGATGTCTTTCACAATGTCTTTCTCACGGGCAAACCGGATAAGGGTTTTGACTGGTTTGTCGTAAGGAAGGAAGGCCTGAAGCTGGACATTGAAAGCTCCGTGACCCTCATGAGAGGACCGGAGGGAGAACCCACAGGATTCAGAGGGGTCATGCGCGACGTCACCGAGCGCAAAAAGGTCCAGGAGGCGCTCCGGTTAAGCGAAGAGCGGTTCCGGGATCTGGCCGAGCTCCTCCCCGAGACTGTTTATGAAGCAGACCTGGACGGACGGCTGACCTTTGTGAACAAGAGCGGCCTCGAGCGTTTCGGATACAGGGAAGCCGATATCGTTCAAGGCCTTCAGATGAGAGATGTCATTGCGAGGGACGATCTTCCCGGGATGGAAGTGAGCCTGGGGAAGATGTTCAAGGGCGAAAAGACAGGGCTCATGGAATATACCATGGTACGCAAAGACGGGAGTACCTTTCCCGGGCTTGCGCACTCGGCACCCATCCTGCGTGGAGGGGTCGCTGCGGGCATCCGCGGCTTCGTCGTGGACATTTCGGACAAAAAGAATCTCGAAGCCCGGCTGCTGAATGCCCAGCGCATGGAGTCCATCGGCACCCTGGCGGGAGGGATAGCCCACGACTTCAACAACCTGCTCATGGGCATCCTGGGAAATGTCTCACTGGTGATGATGGGCATGGATGAGACGCATGCCGTCCATGCCCGCATGAAGAACATCGAGACGTACGTCAAGAGGGCGAGCGACCTTACTCAGCAGCTCCTGGGATTCGCCCGGGGCGGGAAATACGATGTCAGAACCATGGACCTTGGGGAGTTTATCAGGAAAAGCACGGACATGTTTGCCCGTACGCATAAGGAGATACGGGTGCAGACGCTCATGGGAGACGGGATCTGGCCTGTTGATGCGGACCGGAACCAGATGGAACAGGTCATGCTCAATCTTTACATGAATGCCCGGCAGGCCATGCCCTCGGGCGGAGACCTGTATGTTGCCGTAGAAAACACGGTACTTGAAGGCAGCCACGCGTTCTCATGTGAACTGACCCCCGGAAAATATGTGAAGATTACCCTGCGGGATACAGGTATCGGGATGGATCAGGCAACCAAGTCCCGTGTCTTCGACCCGTTCTTCACCACCAAGGAAATGGGCAGAGGGACAGGACTCGGTCTCGCGTCCGTATATGGGATCGTGAAGAATCATGGCGGGCATATCGGAGTGGAGAGCGAGGTCGGGTTGGGAACCGAGTTTTTCATCTACCTGCCGGTCTCCATGAAGAAAGGGGAGAGCGAAGCGTCTTCCCGGAAGGATACACTGGAAAGATCCGGCTTCATCCTCCTGGTGGATGACGAAGACATGATCCTGGAAGTGGGCTCGGCCATGCTTGAGAGCATCGGCTATAAGGTGATACAGGCCAGGGGAGGAAAGGCCGGTATTGAGGAGTTCAGGAAGCGCCACTTTGAGATAGACCTGGTAATCCTTGACATGATCATGCCTGATCTGTCGGGTAGAGAGGTCTTCGTCCGCATGAAGGATCTGGATCCAAAGGTGCGGGTTATCCTCGCGAGCGGGTACAACATGGATGAGCAGGCAAAGGAGATCCTTCAGAACGGGTGCAGGGGCTTTATTCAGAAGCCCTACAGCATCAATGGTCTCTCCGAGAAGGTCAAGGAAGTCATAGGGTAGTCAACGAGGCAGCTGGAAAACCCATGGAAATGACAACAGGGGAGGGCTTGGCGCCCCTTTTCCCTTTTCAGGCACAACAATATTTCTTCATCTGTTCTGGTAAGTTTTAACGTCCTGTAAACAAATATATCCGCCCGTACGTCTGGAAAACATATGAAGGGATGCAGAAATGGGATAGTATATACGTACACTCTTTAAATACTGGTTGCAGGATTCTCTCGATATGGTGAAAAATAAACGTCACATGGAGTATGTCCTTCCTATGGAACAGTGGATACAAAGACTTTGGGTTCTGGCAGCGTGTCTTTATCTCATGGTATTGTCCCCCCTGCCCGTCAGCGGGGCAGAACCGATAAAGCCCGGAGAGACGCTGGACATAGACCGCTGCATAGACATCGCACTGGACAATCACCCCACCATCATGGGCGCCCAAGGGAACCTCGATGCGAGCAGGAGCAGGGTAAACCAGGCACGGTCGGGTTATTACCCTCAACTCGGCGCGTCATCGAGTTACAGTCGCGTTCACCCTGGCGGGTCTTCAAGCTCGTGGTCAGGGAGCAGCCACTATGATCAGTACAATGACTCGCTCAACCTCAAAGGGACCATCCTTGATTTCGGCAAGACATCGGCGGGTGTGGATGTTAAGTCGCTGGACGCCGATGCATCCCGGGCCGACCTTCAGGACGCCACATCCCGGATCGTCCTTGGCGTGAAGCAGGCCTACTACGGTATTCTCCAGGCAAAGCAGAGCCTGGAAGCCAATGCGGAAGAGGTGGTGCTGTATCAGAAGCACCTGGATCAGGCCAGGAGGTTCTACGAGGTCGGCATCAGGCCGAAGATCGATGTGACCAAGGCGGAAGTGGACCTGACCCAGGCGCGGCTCAATCTGCTTAAGGCCGAGAATGGCCTGCGCATCGCGAAGATAACATTGAACAATGCCATGGGGTTGCCTCATGCCACCGAGTATGAGGTGGAGAATACGGCAGTCCTTCAGGACTACGCAATTGACCTGGAAACCGCCTTGAAAAGGGGATACGACGCCCGGCCCGACCTTGCCTCGGCGGCTGCCAAGAGGGAAGCGGCCCTCAGATCCGTCGATCTGGCACGCTCCGGGCACTACCCGGTCCTCTCCGGCAATGCCGGGTACGGGTGGAGCGGTCAGGACTATCCCTTGGACAAGGAGTGGACCCTCGGGGCCACGCTGGATGTTCCACTGTTCAGTGGTTTTCTGACCAAATCCCAGGTGGAAGAGGCCAGGGCCAACCTGGAGGTGGCCAAGGCGAACGAGGAGCATATCAGGCAGGGCATACGATTTGATGTGGAGCAGGCCTATTACAATCTCAAGGACGCACGGGAGGCCATCGTGCTGGCAGAGGTGTCGGTGAGGCAGGCCAGGGAAAACCGTGAACTGGCGCAGGGGCGCTATGCAGCCGGGGTGGGGAGCTCCATAGAGGTGACCGATGCCCTGGTGAGCGAGATCAGCGCCAAGACCTCCCATATCAATTCCCTGTATTTTTACCGGCTGGCTATTGCCGAGATGGAGAAAGCCATGGGGGGCGGCAGATGAAAAAAGTTCTCATAGGCGCGGTGCTGATTCTCCTTGTGGCCATGGGGACATGGTATTTTGTGAAGAAAGAAAACGCAATCCCGCAGTACAAGACGGCAGAGGTCCTCAGGGAAGACCTGGACGCCATGGTCACGGCCACCGGGACCGTGAATGCGGTGAAAACCGTGCTTGTGGGGACCCAGGTCTCCGGGACCATCAAGGAACTCTATGCGGACTACAATTCCGAGGTGAAGGTGGGCCAACTCCTGGCCCAGGTCGATCCTGCAACGATCCAGGCTCAGGTCGATCAGGCCAAGGCCAACCTCCTGAACGCCGAGGCCGGCCTGAGGAAAGCCCAGGCGGCACTGAAGGACGCCAGGCGTTCTTTCGAACGGAACACCCTGCTCAAGGCGAAGGATTTCATCGCCCAGAGCGACCTGGATGCGTCCGAGACCAGTGTGGAATCGGCTTCGGCACAGCTCGACTCGGCACAGGCCCAGGTGCTCCAGAACCGGGCCGCCCTGAACCAGGCCGAGACGAACCTGCGCTATACCAGGATACTCTCCCCGGTCGACGGGACGGTCATATCGCGCAGTGTCGATGTGGGGCAGACGGTTGCCGCGAGCTTCCAGACGCCGACGCTCTTCACCATTGCCGAAGACCTCACCAAGATGCAGATCGATACGAACGTGGACGAGGCGGACATCGGCAGCATAAAGGTGGGCCAGGATGTCCGGTTCAACGTGGATGCCTATCCGGACATAATATTCAAGGGGAAGGTCTCGGCCATCCGCAACGCGCCCAACACCATACAGAATGTGGTTACCTATGATGTGGTGGTGCTGGTGGAAAACAGCGAGCTGAAGCTCAAGCCAGGCATGACCGCCAACGTCTCCATCATCACCTCCATGAGAAAAGGGGTGCTCACGGTGCCGAACATCGCGCTGCGCTTCAGGCCGCTGGAGGCCGAAGACGATTCCTCGGCCACCCGGAAAAAATCACCGAACTCGAAGAAAGGTCCTTCCGTCTGGGTCCTCGATGGGAAAAAGCCCAGGCAGGTCATGGTGACCACCGGCATCAGCGACGGTTCTTCCACAGAGATCGTATCGGGCGAACTCAAGGAAGGCCAGGGGGTAATCATTGCGGCAGCCGGGGCCAACGGCCAGGCGCAGTCTTCATCCAGGCCGCCGAGGATGTTCCACTGATGGCCTTCATCGAGACTCTTAACCTCTGCAAGACCTACGACGTGGGGGAGAGCCCGGTGCACGCACTGGACGGGGTCACCCTGAACATCGATTCGGGAGAGTTCGTCGCCATCATGGGGCCGTCGGGCTCGGGCAAGTCCACCTTCATGAATGTGGTGGGATGCCTGGACAAGCCCACCAGCGGAAGCTACACCCTCGACGGGGTGGATATCGGCAGCCTGGGCGCCGACGAACTGGCCGGGATCCGCAGCACCAGGATCGGGTTCGTCTTCCAGGGCTTCAACCTTCTTCCCCGGGCCAATGCCCTGGAGAACGTGGAACTCCCCATGCTCTACAACGGTATCCATTCCGCGCAGAGGAAAGAGCGGGCGCTGCGTGTTCTGAAGTCCCTGGGCCTGGAGGGCAGGGAGCACCACAAGCCGAACCAGCTCTCGGGAGGACAGCAGCAGCGGGTGGCCATCGCCCGGGCCCTGGTCAACGAGGCGCCTCTCATGTTCGCCGATGAGCCCACGGGCAACCTCGACACGAAGACCTCCATCGAGATCATGGACCTCTTTGTCAGGCTGAACCGCGAGGAGGGCATGACCATCATCCTGGTGACGCACGAGTCCGATATCGCCGCATACAGCTCCCGGATCATCCGTTTCCTCGACGGCAAGGTGGTGAGCGACGAGGTGAAGAGGGCATGATAAGCATCCCCAACACCATCAGGATCTCTCTGAGGGCCTTGTGGGTGAACAAGATGCGCTCCTCGCTCACCATGCTGGGGATCATCATCGGCGTGGGCGCGGTCATCGCCATGCTCGCCGTGGGCACCGGGGCCAGCAGGAAGATCGCCCAGCAGGTGGCCAGCGTGGGGAGCAACCTCATCATCGTGGTCCCGGGCAGCATCACCCAGGGAGGGATGCGCATGGGGCACGGCGCCCAGTCGACGCTGACCACGGGGGATGCCCAGGCCATCGAGGCTGAATGCCCGGCCGTAGCGGCCGTCGCGCCGATCCTGAACGGGTCGGGCCAGGTGGTGTTCGGCAACCAGAACTGGGCCACTGCCATCACCGGCACCACCGGAAGCATCCTGGATGTCAGGGACTGTTCCCTGGTAAGCGGACGAAACTTCTCGGACCAGGACGTACGCAACGCCACCAAGGTCTGCATCATAGGCCAGACCCTGGTGGAGAACCTCTTCGGAAGCGAAGAGCCGGTGGGCAGGATCATCCGCATCAAGGGCGTGCCGTTTAACGTCATCGGGGTCCTGGAGGAAAAGGGGCAGTCCCTGGGAGGTCAGGACCAGGACGACGTTGTCTACATCCCCATCACCACGGCACAGAAGAAGATCATCGGCACCGCCTTTCCCGGCATGGTCCGCTCCATCATGGTCAAGGCCAGGAGCACCGACGAGCTGTCCCTGGCCGAGACCCAGGTGAACGACCTCCTGCTGCAGCGACACCGCATCAATGCGAACCGCGAGCAGGACTTCACGGTGAGAAACCTCACCCAGATGCTCCAGATGGCCCAGCAGTTCACCACGGTCATGACCCTGCTGCTGGGCGCCATAGCCTCGGTCTCGCTGGTGGTAGGGGGCATCGGCATCATGAACATCATGCTGGTGTCCGTGACCGAGCGTACCCGGGAGATCGGCATCCGCATGGCAGTGGGCGCCAAGGCGAGGGACATACGGTTCCAGTTCATCATCGAGGCCATGACGTTATCGCTCATCGGCGGCATAGTCGGTATCGTCATAGGCGCCATAGTTGCCGCCGTCATCTCGAGGTTTGCCGAGTGGCCCACGGTGGTCTCGCCCTTTGCCGTGCTCCTGGCCTTCGGGTTTTCGGGCATTATCGGTATCTTCTTCGGGTTCTACCCGGCGTACAAGGCGTCGCTCCTCAATCCCATAGATGCGTTGCGCTACGAGTGATGACTCAGACAGAGCCATTTTCTCGGGGATTGGTTGATTCCAGAAGGATCTGACCCTATTGACGATGAGTTCCAAATGATCATATATAGGGATATGAAGAAGATGTCAGCTATTCTGTGCATGCTCATATTTCCCTTGTCTTTGTTCGCAATAGACCAGCTTTCTGAATTCGATCTCTCGGAATTCACGACATATGGCAGTCTGCACCTTGCAAAAGGGGAGGACTCTGATACGTCGGGCACATTCTGGACACGTTTCATCAACGATCCAAGCAACATGGACTTCTTTATCAATGAAGAAAGCGGTAATACCATGGAGACCAAGGCAAGCCAGACGCTTCAGGATTCTCCGTATATAGTACCTGATTTTACTGCAACTGTCTCTGTTGTGGGAGCTGAAGATCCACTTAATGCCGGAATGTCAAAAATTGAGTTTCCCAATGGATTGATAAGGACAAATGAAGGTCCTACCATGGTGGAAGTATGGCTCGGAGGGCTTGCAGACCAGAGGAATGCAGGGAAAATGTGTGACTTCTACTCTAATCAGATTATGTCCTATACCCACCCGAACAGCGCAATAAGTATCTCGACTCACTAATCCGGACTACTTTTGCATAGACAGATGCCTCCCAACCTCAGGTCGTGAACCATAGACGACCGCCATAACCCTCCTCTTTTGCAAATGAAGAACTGAATGCCCCTTGGGTTTGATGCAGATCGAGAGAACGAGTGTCGGTGCGGCAGAGATTTTAGAACCTTCCGAACAGCTTCTTCTTGGGGTCCTTCACCTCTTGGTTGCTTATATCGGCGAACTTGCGCAGGAGTTCTTCCTGCTCCCTGGTGAGTTTCTTGGGGATCTGGACCCTGATGCCCACGTGGAGTGATCCGAGCCCTGAGTGCCTGAGGTGCTTTATGCCCCGGTCCTTGATGGTGTAGATCTCGTTGGGCTGCGTGCCGGGCTTTATCTCCAGATCCGTCTCGCCGTCCAGGGTAGGCACCTTGATGGTCGTGCCCAGGGTCGCCTGCACGAAGCTGACGGGCATCTCGACGTAGAGGTCGTCGCCCTGTCTGACGAAGGTGTCATGCTGTTTGAGGTTGATGAAGACATACAGGTCGCCCGGAGGCCCGCCGAGTTCACCCAGCTCGCCTTCGCCGGGGACTCGCATGGTGGCGCCGGTGTCCACCCCGGCTGGGATCTTGACCTTCAGGTGCTTTCTCTTGGTGACATGGCCGGTGCCCCTGCAGGGCCTGCACGGCTTCTTGATAACCTGGCCCGCGCCCCTGCAGGAAGGGCAGGTGGTGCTGATGGTGAAAAAACCCTGTGTTTTGTGGACCTGGCCCCTGCCCCCGCAGGTGGCGCATCGCTCAGGTGATGTGCCTGCCTCGGCGCCGCTCCCCTTGCACTCTTCGCACGGTTCGGTCTTGGGGATGTCCAGCTCGATCTCGGTGCCCTTTGCGGCCTGTTCCAGGGTGATGGTGGAGTCGTATCTGAGGTCGGCGCCCTTGGTGGGCCTTCTCCGCCCCCCCCTCCTGCCGCCGGGGAAACCGAACATGTCTCCGAAGATGTCGGAGAAGCTGCTGAATATGTCGTTGAAATCGGTGAACTCGTGGAAGTTGCTGCGGGAAAGGCCCTCATGGCCGTACTGGTCGTACAGGCGCCTTTTCTCAGAATCGTGGAGCACCTCGTAGGCCTCGGCGGCCTCCTTGAAGCTGGCTTCGGCCTTGGCGTCGCCGGGGTTTCGGTCCGGATGGTATTTCAGGGCAAGCTGACGATAGGCCTTCTTTATCTCATCCGCGCCCGCTGCCTTGGGTACTCCCAGTATCTCGTAGTAATCCCTCTTTGTCATGAACGCTCGTGCAGCGTGATCTTTCCCTCGGCAAGCTCGCGCAGCGCAGTGACCACAAACTTGTTGTCCTTGCGTCTGCTTAAGGGGTTGGACCCTTTCAGGAGCTGCTTGGTACGCTTGGATGCAGCCACGGCCAGGGAAAAACGATCATGTACCTTTTCCAAACAATCTTCTACCGTTACTCTTGCCATTATTACCTTCCTGGTTTTCGAATGAGAGCATCAGAGCTCATGCCATACAATTTAATAACCGTCAAGGGCCATGATACCCGTGAGTCTCAGTCGTCGTAATTTCCCGTCCCGGCCTCCTTTTTGTGAAGAGTCTTTACCCGGTCCATGATCTTCTCTTTTGTCCATTCCCTGGGATCTTCGATGGTGCTTCCCTTGGGGCCCAGGTCATAAGACCCCTTCTCAAGGATGGCCTCCATGGCTAAGGGCGCGGTATCTTCGGCATTGAACCACTTCACCAGCAGGTCATGGACAAAGTCTTCGACACCTCTTGCCATGCGGTCGCGGATCTCTTTCGGCTGGGCGAGCAGCTTGTTCTCAAAGGGCAGGTTCAGGTTCTTGTAGTCGCCCGCCTTGAGCGATTTGCTCTGGGCATGGGCCACCATCTCGGCCCACAGCTCATCGGTCACCCCTTCGTCAGACATCTTGATGAAGTTCTTCTGGTCGTCCAAGATGGCGTTGCCGTACTCGTTGACCTTCACCCCCCAGGAGAGCATCTGCAGGGCAGTGGCGACGTTGGCCTTGGTGGTGCGCGTCTCTGTGGCTATGCGCTTGAGACGCTCGTAGCTGTTGCCGGACGTGCCGTGCTGGGCGCCGGACAGGCCGTATTTTGCCAGGGCATCGTGGATGGTTTTTGTCAGCTCCACGTCTATGCCAGATGAAGAGGCCTCGATCCCGTGGGTGGTGCCGTTGTTCAGCGCGATCCAGTCCGGGAAGATGCCGTTGGCGTTGAGCCCCTGGATGAGGAACAGGGCTTCTTCGGGGGTGGAGAGCCCCTCCTTGCCCTTGATCTCGCCCACCTCGGTCTCATAGCCGGCCCACGAGGGTATGTAGCTGTTAAGCTCCAGGTTGGCAAAAAGGTTTTCCTCATCCACCATGTGGGAGGCGTCGATGGCGATGGAGGTGATGCCGGCATCGAACATGGAGGGGATGTCCACCTTGGCCTTCCCGACTTCCGGCTGCTTCTTGAGCCCGAAATGGTCTGCATGGATGGCAACGGGTATGGTGATGCCCAGTTCGTTGCAGATGCTGTCGGCATAGCGTGCCAGGTTCCACATGCTCATGGGGCAATAGCCGGCCTCGCTCTTGGCTATTTCGAGGATGACGGCAGCATTGGCCTTCTGAGCGGCCTTAAGGACCCCTTTGATGATGATGCTGTTGCGGGCATTGGCAGCGATGGTCATGGCCTTGCCCTTCTTGATCATGGCCCGGTCGATGACCTTGCCGCTCACGATAAGGGCCTTGGAGTTGGGGAACAGCTTGACAATGTTCGGTGGACGGCCGATCTCAAGGGCCTTTTTGAAGTCTTTCGATTTAACTTTCGCCATGGCATGCCTCCTCAATGGTATGGATATTTTCTGCCGGATCGACTGCGCCTAGTTCTTCTTCGCGAACTGCTCGTATTCCAGTACATCGTCCTTGGACCCGATGATGAGCGGGACCCTCTGGTGCAAAGCAGTGGGTTTGATGCCAAGGATCGGCTCATAACCCGTGGATGCATACCCCCCCGCCTGCTCGGCGATGAATGCCAGAGGGTTGGCCTCGTAGAGGAGCCTGAGCTTGCCCGTGGGTTTTTTGGGGTCCTTGATGTCTTCGGGGTAGAGAAAGATGCCGCCCTTTAGCAGGTTGCGGTGGAAGTCGGCCACCAGGGACCCGATATAGCGCGACGAATATGGCTTCTTCAGGGTATTGTTCTCGGACTTCAGGTACTCGATGTATTCCTTTGTGCCCTTTTTCCAGTACGGGGCGTTCCCCTCGTTGGTGCTGTAGATCTTTCCCCGCTTGGGCATCTTGATGTCGGGGTGCGACAGGATGAACTCGCCCACGCTCGGATCGAGGCTGAAGCCGTTGACACCGGTGCCGGTGGAGTAGACCAGGATGGTGCTTGAGCTGTAGATGATGTAGCCGGCGCCGAACAGCTTGTGACCTGTCTGGAGGCAGTCTTCCAGTGTGCCGTCTCCGCTGTCGGTCATCCTCCTGTAGATGCCGAAGATGGTGCCGATGGAGACGTTCACATCGATGTTGGTGGACCCGTCCAGGGGGTCGAACATGACAACATAGTCTCCCTTGGGATATTCATTGGGTATGGGGATCATGTCGGGCTCTTCTTCGGAGGCCATGACACACACCTTGCCTATATAATTCAGCGCATTGATGAAGACCTTGTTTGCATAGATATCCAGCTTCTGGACATCATCCCCTGAGATGTTCGTCTTGCCGGCCTTCCCGAGGATGTCCTCCACGAGGCCGGCGTGGGAGACCTGGGCTGCCACGACCTTGGCGGCAAAGATGATCTGGCTCAGAATGGAGCTGAAATCTCCCTTGCCCCCGTATTTGCGCTGCTCATCCATGATGTGACGGTCTAAGGAGATAATGGTATCGTTCATAGTGCCCCCTTGTGTTTGTAGGTGATGGTGGTAAAGGCCAGTGCGAACACTGAATATGATATCTTCCAGGGGGTTAAAAATCAAGACAATAGAAAGGGATGAGCCAGTAATTGTTGGAAAGTGGATATGCGGTGATGATACGTGGTCTCGGCGGGATGATTTTGCCAATGGTTGTCTATGGACCGGATTCCGGTTCGTCCGTGGCCTACATGCTCGATAGAAATAACCTGCATTCCCTCTCAAGAAAAAAAGATTGACAGCCGATATGTTTCTATATATAGAAACACCATGATGAGAATAAATACAGCTCAGACGAGAATCAGGTGGTGGTGGCGCACTGGGAATAATGGCGTATGGGGAGGTTTGCCTTAGGGCTTCAATCAGCCACATGTGAAAGCGGCAAGCTTCTTGATGGGCTTGCCGCTTTTTTTATACCTTAGGAGAACATAATGCCGGAGAAGTTGAAGATGATCAGAGACATGGCAGACCAGGGCGTTCTCGTGATGCAGAGCATGGCCTGCGACACCGTCACACCGGTTGGTGCCTACAATGCCCTTGTGGGCGAAGACCAGGGGTTCCTGCTGGAATCCGTGCCCGTGGCCTACAGCTTTGTGGGCCGTTTCGAGAATGACGGGATAATCGAGGTCAGGGAAGGCCAGGTTGATCCCTGGGCCATGATTCCCAGGATCGCCAACCCCTTAAGCTTTGACCAGAGCGGCCTTCCGCCCTTCATAGGCGGGTACGTGGGCTATATAGGCTATGACATGGTCAGGGGCGTGGAAGAGCTCCCGCGGCCCGCAAAAGCATCGGGCTTTCCCGATGCCCTGCTGGGAAGGGTAATGACCCTGCTGGTCTTTGACCACCTGAGGCAGGACCTCAAGCTCCTCCACGTGATCCCACGGCCCGGCGTAAGCGATGAAGAGGCAGCCTCCATTGCGCGCCAGCGGTTTTCCGAGATCGAGGACGCGCTCTACTCCGGCAGCATCAGTGCCAAGCCCGAGATGCCCCGCATACGGGGGATTGCGGAGGTCTCGTTGACCGACAGGGAGTTCTGCGATGCCGTGCTTAAGGCCAAGGATTATCTGCACAGGGGCGACATCATGCAGGTGGTCCTCTCCCGCAGGGTCCGGCTCGACCTTGAAGGCTCCCCTTTCGACATCTACCGCAGGCTCAGGCGAATAAACCCTTCACCATATCTCTTCTTCATGAGAATGGCCGGCGTGACGCTCATCGGTTCGTCCCCCGAGGAGATGGTGAGGCTCCAGGGAGACACCATCACCACGGTCCCCATTGCCGGGACCAGGCCACGGGGGAGCAGTGAGATCGAAGACGATCATCTCATGCAGGACCTCCTGAGCGACGAGAAAGAGCGCGCAGAGCACCTCATGCTTCTGGACCTGGCACGCAACGACGTGGGCAGGGTATGCGCGCCGGGCACGGTGAAGGTGGTGACCCGTGAAAAGGTGAGGCTCTACTCACATGTGATGCACATCGTCTCGTGCGTCGAAGGCACGCGCCGGGAAGATGTGGACGCCGTCGACGTGCTGAAGGCAACCTTCCCCGCCGGTACCGTATCGGGTGCGCCCAAGGTGAGGGCCATGGAGATCATCGACGAGTTGGAAGGCAGGTGCCGGGGCCCCTATGCAGGCGCAGTGGGCTATCTTTCGTACAACGGCAACATGGATACGGGCATCATCATCCGCACCATATTTTCACGGGGCGGCCAGACATATGTCCAGGCAGGTGCGGGCATCGTCTGGGACTCCATACCGGAGCGCGAGCTCAAGGAGATAGGCAACAAGCTTAAGGCGCTTCAGCAGGCCCTGGGAGGGATATCATGATACTCATGATCGACAACTTCGACTCGTTCACCTACAACCTGGTCCAGGCCATAGCCGCCCGCGGCGAAGAGGTCGTGGTAAGAAGGAACAATGCCATCGACGTTGATGGCGTAAGGGCACTGCGCCCATCCGCCGTCATCATCTCGCCCGGGCCCGGCACCCCACATGATGCGGGCATATCCCTGGATCTGATTAAAAACCTGGCCGGAACCATCCCCATCCTGGGCGTCTGCCTGGGCCACCAGTGCCTTGCCCAGGCCTTTGGCGGACACATCGTGCTTGCAAAAAAGGTCATGCACGGCAAGCTCAGCAGGATCGCCCACGACGGTTCAGGTCTCTTCCAAGGAATCCCGGACAACTTTTCGGCCGTGAGGTACCATTCCCTGGCTGTTGACGAGGCGAGCCTTCCTTCGGGCTTCCGCGTGTGCGCCAGGGCCTTTGACGACGGCGAGATCATGGCCATCTGCAACGAGGAGATGCAGCTCTACGGTGTCCAGTTCCATCCCGAATCCATTGCCACCGACTTCGGTGAGGAGATACTCGAGCATTTTATTTTTAAGACAAGGAGGCTCTCATGAAGGCGTATTTTGAAAAGGTGATAGCAGGACAGCACTTGAATCCGGCCGAGATGGAGCAGGCCTTCGACCTGATCATGTCGGGCCAGGCAAACGACGTACAGATAGGAGGGTTTCTGACGGCCTTACGGATCAAGGGAGAAACCCCGGAAGAGATCGAGACCGCTGCCCGCGTCATGCGCAAAAAGGCATTGCCCGTGGATACCGGGTGCCCGGTAGTGGTGGACACCTGCGGCACCGGCGGCGACGGGGCCTCCACCTTCAATATCTCCACTGCCGTAGCCTTCATCATGGCAGGCGCCGGGTACAAGGTGGCCAAACACGGCAACCGTTCCGTGAGCTCTTCCTCCGGGAGTGCGGACTGCCTGGAGGCCCTGGGCGTTCCCATCAACCTGGGGCCGGATGAGGCTGCGAAAGCGATCCAGGAAAAAGGATTCTGCTTCCTGTTCGCTCCGGCCTACCACCCGACCATGAAGTATGCGATGCCTGCCCGCAAGCAGCTGGGGATCAGGACCATATTCAATACCCTTGGGCCCCTGGCCAACCCGGCAGGCGCCACCAATCAGGTGATCGGGCTGTACAGCGCATCACTTATCAACCCCATCATCAAGGCATTGAAGAATATTGGGCTGAAAGGCGCCATGGTGGTACACAGTGGGCTGGATGAGGTGTCCATTTCAGGCCCCACCAGGTATGCGCGCCTGGCCCACCAGAAGATCACGGAGGGTGAGATCACCCCTGATGACGCAGGGCTTGCCCCCATGTCCATGGAAGAGCTCAAGGTCTCGACTCCCGCAGAGTCTGCGCAGAAGATACTTGCTCTTTTTAATGGCTCTCTGAAAGGTGCATGCCTGAACAGCCTTCTGTTGAACGCTGCAGCGGCCTTCATGGCCGTGGACCCTTCCGTGGATGTCAAGGGCGGGGTGACCCTCGCCCGGGATGTGATCGGCAGCGGGGCCGCCATGGAAGCGCTGAAACGGGCCAGGGCATAAGCATGGATTTCCTGGAGAAGATGTACGGGCTTTCGCGCAAGCGGGCGGCAAATTTAGCGGCCCCGTCAGGGTATCCTTTTCCCGTGAGGCCCTTCAAGAAAGCCCTGAAGGCCATGGCCGTCATCGCCGAGGTGAAGTATGCCACACCGAAAGAGGGGCCCCTCGGCATCACCGATGACCCTGCAACCATTGCACAGGGCTATGAACGCCTCGGGGCGAGCGCCATATCGTGCCTCACCGAGCCGGAATTCTTCAAAGGCTCCATGGAATACCTCAAGGTAGTCCGCGAGGCCAGCACACTGCCGCTCATGATGAAGGACTTCATAACGGATGCCCGCCAGATAATGACGGGAAGGTCTCTGGGTGCGGACGCATTCCTGCTCATCACCGAGATGCTGGGCATGGATGAGCTCAAGTATCTCTATGCCTGCGGCAGGACGCTGGGTATGGACTGTCTGGTGGAGGTGCACGGACTCGAAGGCTTGGGTAAGGCCGTCAGCCTGGGTGCCGAGATAATCGGGGTGAATTCACGGGACCTGAAGACCCTGATGGTAGACCCCGAGCGGCATGCAGAGCTTGCAGGCCTTATCCCGTCTGGAACCCTCAAGGTGGCCGAGAGCGGCATTACCTCGGGAGAACGGCTCAGAGAGCTCAAGGAATTCGGGTATGATGCCGTGCTCATCGGCAGGGCTTTTGCCCATGGGGCGAGCAGGGAGGAGATCTTCCATGTGGGTAAAGATCTGCGGCATAACCAGGCGCGATGACGCTGTGCTGGCATACACCCTGGGCGCGGACGCCCTGGGGTTCATATTCACCAGGAGCCCCCGGAAGGTCTGCCGGGAGGACATTTACCCCTGGATCCGGGAAATGAATAAGGTCGAGAAGGTGGCGGTATTCATGGACGAGAAAGTCCGGGAGATCCTTGAGACATGCAAGGGCCTAGGCATCAACACCATCCAGCTCCATGCAGAGCCGTCCAAAGAGCATGAACGGCTTTTGGGGGAGTATCAGATAATCTATGCCATGAAGGAATACGATCCCTCGACGATGCCTGAATTTCCCTGCCGCATCCTTATGGATTCGAGCATGGGAAGAGGCGTTGCCGGGGTATGGGAAGAACGGGAGTTCCCTTATATTCTGGCAGGAGGGCTGGGTCCTGACAATGTGCGCGAGGCGATCAAGCTGGCACGGCCGTCAGGCGTGGATGTATCATCCGGGGTGGAGTCCGCACCCGGCATAAAAGACGCATACAAGATGGCACGGTTCATCAGGGAGGCAAAATCATGAAAGGTTATTTCGGGGAATTCGGAGGGCAGTATGTCCCGGAGACGCTGCTGAGCGCGCTCGATGAACTCGATGCCGCCATGGCAGAGGCATTTGCCGGGAAGGGCTTCTGGGACGAGTTCAACTCGTACATGGTACATTATGTGGGCAGGCCCACACCTTTGACCCATGCAAGGAGGCTCTCGGAGCACCTGGGCATCGATGTGTGGCTGAAACGGGAAGACCTCAACCACACGGGGTCCCACAAGATCAACAACGCCATCGGACAGATTCTGCTGGCCAGGCGTATGGGAAAGCGCCGGATCATAGCAGAGACCGGGGCCGGGCAGCATGGTGTCGCCACCGCCACCGTGTGCGCGCTCTTCGGCATGGAATGCCACGTGTACATGGGGAGCACGGATATGGAAAGGCAGCAGATCAATGTGGAGCGCATGAAGCTCCTGGGAGCGGAGGTGGTGCCGGTAGAGGGCGGCAGCGCCACCCTGAAGGACGCCACCAGCGAGGCCATCAGGGACTGGATCACGAACGTGGATACCACCTACTATCTCATCGGCTCCGCCATCGGACCGCACCCCTACCCGAGCCTGGTGAAGGCCTTCCAGGAGATCATCGGGAGGGAGGCGAAGCAGCAGATCATCGCCTTGTCCGGCTCACTGCCTGATGCGGTAATTGCATGCGTGGGCGGCGGCAGCAACGCCATCGGGATCTTCAGCGCCTTTATCGATGAGGACAAGGTGGACCTCATCGGGGTGGAGGCCTATGGACAGGGGAACGGGCGCCACGGCGCCAGCATCAACTTCGGGAAACCGGGCGTGCTCCACGGGACCCGGACCTTCCTGCTCCAGGACAGGGACGGCCAGGTGGCCGAGACCCACTCCATTGCCGCGGGCCTCGACTACCCCGGCGTGGGCCCTGAACACAGCTTCCTGGCCGCCACGAAAAGGGCGCGCTATGCCCTGGTGAACGACGAGCAGACTCTGGCCGCCTTCAGGCTGCTGAACAGGCTGGAAGGTATTGCCCCTGCCCTGGAGAGCGCGCACGCCATCGGGTATCTATCCGAGTACAGCAGGGACAACCCAGGCAGGAAGGTATTGGTCAACCTCTCGGGCAGAGGGGACAAAGACATCCACACCGTACTGGAGGGCGCATCATGATAGCCAAGTCCATCAGAGATCATAAGAAGGCTCTCATCCCCTATGTGACCGCGGGCCTGCCGGACCTGGACACCACGGGCAAGGTCCTCCTTGCCCTTCAGGATGCCGGTGCCGCAGCCATCGAGATCGGTATCCCCTTTTCCGACCCCATGGCCGACGGTCCCGTCCTGCAGAAGGCCGCATTCATGGCCCTGCAGGCAGGGTTCAGGATGGAAGAGCTCCAGGACCGCCTCAAGGGGTGGAGCACCATGCTCGACATACCGCTGGTCGTCATGTCCTACATCAACCCCCTCATGCGCAGAGGGCTCGCCCAGACGTTGAGAAACCTGAAAGACAGCGGGGTGAAGGGCGCGATCATCCCCGACCTGCCGCGCGACGCCGGAGCAGTATATGACGACTGCCGGGGCATGGGCATGGATCTCATCCGCATGGTAACCCCTGCGACCGGGCCCTCGCGGATGAAGGAGGTCCTCTCCCAGTGCGGGGGATTTGTGTATGCGGTTTCCATCAAGGGGGTCACGGGCACGAGGAGCGAACTGCCTGTGGAGGTGGGCTCCCAGGTGCGCTCCATCAAGGACATGACCGACCTGCCAGTGTGCGTGGGTTTCGGCGTGTCCAGCGCCGCACAGGTGAACGACCTGCTCGTTCATGCGGACGGTGTTATCGTAGGCAGCTTCCTCATGAACAGGCTCATGGATTCGGCCGAGCCGGCCAGGGCCGCATATGAGACGCTGCGCGGGTTGCTGGATGGGGGGTAGGGGGGAATATTAGCCCCGGGTCGTGAGTTTGAAGGGGTATAAAAACTTTATCCGTTAAAGCCAGCGATCCCTTCAGCCTTGAAGGGATGCTGAATTTACCGGTCATTACATGCTAAAGAGATCACTGGCTTTAACGGACTTATAAAAACAATTCCGTTCACTACTGATTATCGGTTTAATAGGCTCTTAAGAGTGTATCGGGTGTGTACGGGCAATATTTTCTGTTCTTCTCTAAAACACCTGTCCGATCATTCCGCCAGCTTGGCCGGTTCGAACTTCATGACGCCGCTGTTTCCCCGGAGCGTGACGTAGAGGTTACCGTCTCGCAGTGTGCATGATTCAGCCGTTTCAAGGGCCTTGGTATAGTGGTCGAACAGGGAGTTTTCCGGGCAGATCATGCGGGTGTATGAATATTTTCGCATGAAGAGCCATGGCCCTGCCATCAGGTATGTCCCCATCCCCCTGTTGCAATCCGCCCGGACGGTGACCGTACCGTCCTGAGAGAGTATGAGCGCGTATTTGGCAGGGTCATCCGGGACCATGGCGGTGTTGTTGGCATACTGGATCTGCACCAGCCGCCAGACAATGCCGATGACGGCGGGATTTCGCTCAAGTCGGATGTCTTCTGATCCCCACGAGTCCCGGTGGTGCTGGAAAGGGGTGAGCCCTTCGCCGTCGATGGTGAACATGATGATCTCGGGCTTCTCATATTTCTTGCCCACCTGGCCGGTAAGCTTCACCTTCACCGTTGAGGATCGGCATTCCCACTGCCCATTCTCGATCAGGGAGTGCTTCCCGTCCGGAAAATCAGTGATCATATCGGCGCGGGAACCCGGGAGCAACCTCAGACGGATCATCTGCACAGGGGGGCCGGCCGAGGGTATCCTGGTGCCGTAGAGGCCCACCAGGTGTTCGGGTGCCACCAGGCATGACGGCTCCTTGTCCGTTCTTTCTCTGAACAGGGCGCATCCGCTCAGGAACAAGGCGGCGATCACCAGGATGGATATCATCCCCGTGGGAAAATAATCTTTTCCCGGGTTCATCCGCTTCCGGTCGGTAAGTCGCGTGCTCATAGCCTCATGATCTCATTAACGGAATAAGGGTATTGTCAAATATGTTACACACTCTAAGTCAGGCCCCGGTGGATTGCAAGTATCATGTCATATGCATGCGGAGATTCTTTCAGGCTTGACTCTTACCTGTTAAGTGTTGTTAGAATGTCGCGGTCTTTGGGGTGTCATGAGAGGATTGTTCCCGGACGCCCCACGGGTGGAGAGATGGCCGAGTGGACGAAGGCGTTCGCCTGCTAAGCGAATGTAGGGTCAAAAGCTCTACCGAGGGTTCGAATCCCTCTCTCTCCGCCATCATTCGTTCCTTAGCTGGATCTCTTTTCGGATACGTCCCTTTGATGGAAATAACTCTCCAGAATTGTTCAGTGCCTGCCGATAGGTATCAGTATACCATCATGGAGGATGAGAAGGAGCTCAGGGATGACGAAGAAAGAGATCATTAAAAGCCTCATCTTAAGTCCGTGCTATCTGAGGATAAAACTCAAGGACAGGGTGAAGCTGGTCCGCAAGCTTTCCTACCGGAAACCGTAAGACTGCTTTTATAGGTTTTACATCATGGAATAAGGATCCACATCGATCCTTATATCTGCGCCCTTGGGACAATCCATTCGCTCGATGACATCGATTGCCTTGTGGAGTGCCCCCCTGTTCTTCGATCTCAATATGATATGCCATCTGCTGCGGTTTCTCAAAAGCGCAATAGGAGCGGGTGCAGGGCCGAGAACCCCGATGGCGGGCATCTTCACGGCCGAAGCGATCTTCATGGAAAAATCCCGTGCAGTCTTGTCTAGTTCGGATGTGATCACACACCGTGCCATGTATGAAAACGGTGGGAAACCGGTTGCCTTCCTGATGTCTCGTTCCATGTCCATCATACTCTGATAATCATAGCGGGATATGGCCAGGATGAGTGGATGATCCGGGATAAGGGTCTGGATGATGACCTTCGTGCCGGACCTGCGCCTGCCAGCCCGCCCCGCCACCTGCACGATCTGCTGGAAGGTGCGCTCCGAACTCCTGAAATCAGGCATGTGCAGGAGCTGTTCTGCGTGCACCACGCCCACCAGGGTGAGGTCGGGGAAGTCATGCCCCTTGGCGATCATCTGTGTACCCACGATGATGTCGACCTCGCGTGCCCGTATGGCATCGAGGGCGAGATTCAATTTGGTGGTGTTGGAAATCTCGTCCGAGTCCATCCGTAAAAGGCGCCTGCCCGGTGAGACCTCCTCGATCGACGCCATGATCTGTTCGGTGCCCAGGCCGACGGGTTTCATGTCAAGACACCCGCAGGACGGGCACACCTCGGGCAGCCTCATGTAGAATCCGCACCAGTGGCATAAGGCAAGGCCTCTTGACTTGTGGTAGGTGAGGCTCCGGTCACAGCGTTTGCACCTGAGCACCTTGCCGCAGCCCGGGCATACCATGGCGGCCGAGAACCCCCTCCGGTTGATGAAGAGAAGCACCTGTTCGCCTCTCGAGATGGTCTCGTTCATTTCCGTGACGAGTTTATCCGACAGCGGGCCGTTTGCCCCCCTCATGTCCACAATCTCGACCATGGGCAGTGCCGCCGGGCCGATGCGTTCCTTCATGGTGACGAGGCTCGAATGAGGCAGACGTATCCTGTCCATGGTGTCCATGCTCGGGGTGGCGGAGCCCAGGATGATTACGGCCTGATTGTTTCTCGCCCTTAAAATGCCCAGGTCTCGTGCGTTATAGGGGATACCCTCTTCCTGTTTGTAGCTGTGGTCGTGCTCCTCGTCCACAATGATCAGGCCGAGTTCCTTCAATGGCGAGAAGATCGCGGAACGGGTACCGAGGACGAAGGTCACCTTGCCGCTAAGTACCTTCATGAATTCCTTCGCCCTTTCCCTGGGGGGGAGTCCTGAGTGAAAAACCGCCACCTCCACGGGGATCCTGCCCTTGACCATCTCGATGGTCTGTGGGGTCAGCGCGATCTCCGGGACCAGGTACAAGACCGACCTGCCGCGTCCGAGGACTTCCCTGGCAGCAGCCAGGTATACCTCGGTCTTGCCGGACCCGGTGATCCCATGGAGCACGTAGGTATGGAATTTCCCGGCCATGATGGCGGTATTGATCTCTTCCACGGCCATGTTCTGTTCGGTGGTGAACTCCGGGGCGCTCGAGCAGGAGGGCCTGTAGCCCAGCGGGATATCCTTCAGCTCTATGAGGCCATGCTTCAAGAGGGCTCTGATCGGCTGGCTCAGGCCTCTGAAAGAGCCTTTGAGGGCGCTGAGCCTTATCCCGGTTTCGGGGATCGCATCCATGACCGCCTTCTGAAGCGGGCCCAACCTGCCATGGCTTGTCCCGGTCTGGAACAGGACAGGGTCCGTATCCGTGCTCAGGATCCTGCCCTGCCTGAGATACGGAGGCATGGCAAGGGCCATGCACGGGCCTATCCCGGCATGGTAGTATTTCGAAGTCCACGTGATGAGCTCTATGAGTTCCCGGGTTATGAACGGGCTCCCGTCGAGGATAAGCTCGATGTCCTTGAACCTCTGATCCACCTGGTCGACTTCATGGATGCCGATGATGATCCCCACCCTGGCCGTCTTTCTGACAGGGGCTTTCACCCTGAGTCCCACCTGAGGTGACATCCCTTCAGGGACAGAGTAGGAGAGCACCTTGGGGATGTTTGAAAGGATAATTACATCGGCTATGAGTGCACCCATGGGCGACAGGCTACCATGGCAAAGCGGCGGGACAAAACCTTTTTTATTTGATAAGCTTGACTCATCGAGTCCTTCCCATTTATATTCATACTCAGCAAAGAGGGGGAGGGTTCTTTGAAGGGCATAGGCTTGGACCAGATTCTGCGGGACCTGCATGATGAAGACCCTGAGATCAAGAAGATGGCTGCAAGGGCCATCCTCAAAGAAACCCGGGATCCCGAGCAGGTGTTTTCCGGAATCCTCAAAGATGCCGACAAGCCCACTTCCGGGGCCATCTATGATATTCTCTTCGATGCGGATCAGGATTTTTCGGGCATTTTTCATGCCGCCACCCTTGACGACGATCCCCGGGTACGCGCACGGGCTATCCGCTATCTCTTCCGCAGAGGCGCATTCAGGCCGGAAGAGGGGATCAAGTGGCTTGAAGACACTGACCCCTATGTCCGCAGGAGGGTCATCAGCTACCTCTTCTGGCTCAATGACAAGGGTTCCCTTGGAGTGGTCGCCAGGCTTTGTACGCAAGACCCTGATGAGTCTGTCCGGAAGGACTGTCTGAGGCTCATTTCCATCTGGGGATCCATCCATGACGTGGAACAGGTGATCAAGGTCTTGGAGGACCCGTCCCACGAGGTGAGGATGCAGGCGGTTCAGACACTGAAGCGGCTCACGGGAGAGGATTTCGGAGAGCCCCTGGGGACCTCGCCGGAGGAATTCGAGTGGATCGTTGCACGCTGGCAAGGATGGTGGGAGATCATGAGGGAGCGCTCGTAACATGGAACAACAGGTATACACGGCCAAAGAGTTTGCCACCCTGCTGGGGATCACGAAATCGACCCTTCTGAAGATGGAGACAGAGGGCAGCCTGCCTCAACCTCAGCTCATAGACGGGGCGCGTGTCTATTACCCACACGATATCCCGTCGTATCTCAAGATTCTTGGCAAGCCTTCCCTGGTTACTTCCAAAAGGAGACAGATCTTTCTCAACTTCAAGGGGGGTACGGGAAAGACGAGTGTATCCGCTTTCTATGCCTTCCGTCTGGCACAGCTCGGCATGCACGTGCTTCTCATAGACCTCGATCCCCAGGGGCATCTCACGCAATGTCTCGGGATCGATCACGATTCCATTGAAAACACGTTATACAGCGTCCTTATCGAGAAGACGGACATTCGCGAAATCATAATAAATACGAAGATGAAGAACCTGAAGCTCATCCCCGCCAACCTCGATCTCTCGCCGGTGGAACTGGCCCTCACATCCATGAATGCCCGTGAACAGCGCCTGAGAAAGAGTATAACGGCAATCCAGGATGACTACGATGTAATCGTTATGGACGCCTCACCCTCCATCGGGTTGTTGAACCTGAACGGCATCCTGGCCTGTAACGACCTTTTTGTTCCTGTCCTGGCTGACTTCCTGTCCTACCATGGGCTCAAGATCCTCTTTGAGACCCTGTCGACCATCGAGGAAGACTTCGAGTTCATCTTTGAGAACATCTATATTTTCCTGAACAATTACAATGCATCGCACAATATCTGCCAGAGGGCGAAAGAGGCGCTGGAGACACACTACAGCGGCTATCTGATGAAGACGCTGATCCGCCAGGATATCAAGATTGCCGAGGCGGCAAGCGTGGGAATGCCTATTACGCAGTATGCACCAAAGAACAGGGGATCAGTAGACCTGAATGGGTTTATTCGGGAAGTTTTCCCCAATCTCCCAATTGTCTTTTAATCGGTTTTATGGTTAACGTTATGTTCGTGAACAACCGGAAGGGTGTTGGCTCAATTACGATGCCAATAGATTGAAATGAGGAGCTATTATCTATGAAAGATGGTTTTGATAGAAGCGTGGCCGAGCGGATGCCGAAGATGCAGAAGCGAAGGCCCAACAGGCCCTGGAATGTAGATCCCGTTCTCATAAAGCCCCAGGAAGAAATCAAGGAACAGGCGGCGCCTGCTCTTTCGCCTGCCCCCGAGACGGCCCCGGATAAGGAAAATCATCCCGTTATAACAAAAGACATGCCCCACATGGCCATTGCCAAGGCGGTGGAGACTATTGAGGACTTGAATACGGAGTTTTCTCAGATTCTTTTCGAGAAGAAGGACATTTCCCGAAAGCTCAAGGATCATGACCGTGTCATCGAAGAGATCGGGCGTGAAAATTCAAGCCTCAAGGTGAACCTTGCCGAGCTCGAGATGGCGGCCCAGGAGCACAAACTTTTCGATCGGGAGATAACGTTCCTGAACGAGCAGCTCGAAGACGCTGATCACTACATCCAGCATGTGGTGGGCATGCTCGAAGAAAAGGCTATCGGCTACGATGCCGAGGTGACCAAGAGCAAGGCCCTGGAGGAGAGGATCGTCCGTTTCTCGAAAGATATCCAGGACAAGGCCAAGCTCGACGTCAAGGTCTCCATCCTCGAGAAAGACCTGAACATAAGCACAGCCCGGATCCATGAGCTGGAAACGAGGATTGAGGAAGAATACCACAAAAGAAAGCCTCTGGAGGACGAGATAGCCGAGCTCAAGATCGCACTCGACAGGGTATATTCGTCGCTGTCGCACATACGGCTCAAGGCCAAGCGTGAGGTGTATGGATCCTGATACCTCCAAGAAGGTCAAAGACCTGCTGGGGCTGATGGAAGGAATATCTTCCGACATAGATATTGCAGCGGAGCTCGACAAGATCATCTCCCGGATTCATGCGCTGGAGGAGAAGGTGGAGAATCTGGGCCAGCGGTTTGAGAAGATCGAGAAGACGAACAGGGAAAAGCAGGACATTCTGAAGACCATCAGGAAGGAGCTCAAAAACCTCTTTCCCGGGTAATGCATGAGTGTTGGCGGCCGGTATTATTTCGGTACGGTAATGCCGTGTTTTTTTATGAGATCGTGGAGTGTCGGCCTGCTTACATCGAGATCCTGAGCAGCCTTGGATATATTCCCGTTGTGAAATGCAAGGGCTTTCGTAATGGCCGAGATCTCGGCCGAATCCCGGGTTTCTTTCAGGGTCTGGGACACGGTTTCCTGGACCGTATCTCCCAGGTCGATGTCCTGCGGCTGGATATAATCTCCTTCCGCCATGACGACCGCCCGCTTGATCCTGTTCTGCATCTCCCTTATGTTGCCCTTCCAGTCATGCATCATCATTGCCTCTATGGCAGAGGAACTGAATCCCTTGAACCGCGGGCCGATCTCCCGGCTGAAGACATCCAGAAAATATTTTGCAAGGAGCGCGATGTCCTCGGGACGCTCTTTGAGCGGGGGCATATAGAGCGGCACGACGTTGAGCCTGTAGTAGAGGTCTTCCCTGAAACGGCGCTCATCCACGGCTTTCTTGAGGTCCACGTTGGTTATTGCAATCATCCTTGCGTCGATGGACAGAGTCTCTTTGCCCCCGACCCGTTCGATGGTCCCTTCCTGGATAAACCTCAGGAGCTTCACCTGGAGCTGCAGGGGCAGCTCGCCTATCTCATCGAGCACCACCGTTCCCCCCTGGGACCTCTCGACCTTACCGATCTGCCGGGCATGAGCGCCGGTGAACGACCCCTTTTCATGGCCGAACAGCTCGCTTTCCAGCAGATTTTCAGGGATCGACCCGCAATCGATAATGATCAGCGGTTTTTCCGAGCGTTCGCTCATGGCATGGATGGCCCGGGCAAGACGCTCCTTGCCTGTGCCGCTTTCTCCCTGGATCAGTACGGGGTAATCCGTATGTGCGACCTTCCTGGCCTTTTCGAACAGGTCCATCATGGGCTGGGACGTCGCTATCATGCCGTGGAACTGCAGTTCCGATGAAACCATGAACTGGAGCTCCAACACCTGATGCTCCAGCTGTGAAAGGTGTACGGCCCTCTTGATGACGATCCTCAGTTCTTCAAGGTCTACAGGCTTGGTATGATAATCGTAAGCCCCCAGGGATACGGCCTTGACGGCATTGATCCTGTCGGTATTTCCGGTGATGACGATGACCTTTGTCTGGGGCTTCCTCCTGAGTATTTCCTCCAGGAGCCTGAGGCCTTCCTCGGCGCTGTCCGGGTAGGGCGGAAGTCCGAGATCCAGTAATACCGCCAGAGGGTTTTCCTTGTCGAGTATGGAGATCGCATCAACGGCGTTGTCAGCTATGGAGATATGATAGGTGTCACTGAGTCCCCACTTGAGCTGTTTGGCCATGCTTGATTCATCTTCAATGATCAGGATATTTTCTTTCATGTTTTCAGACCCCTGTTGTTCAGCATCGTTCCACCTTTAATAACCTTTGATTTGTTTTGAAATTTCTTTATTCTCTTAACCTGAACTATCCTGGGGAAAACATATTGACACAGTTATCCCCCTGTCCCTGTTAGGTTTAACATCAATCCTGGCTTTAAGCTGGTCAGCCATGTTTTTCACCTGCCAAAGCCCGAGGCCGGTGCCCTGCTTCTTGGTAGTCTGGAAAGGCTTGAACAGCTTATCTCGGATAAATTCATCACTCATGCCAATGCCGTTGTCAGTGACCGCAATCACCGGGGTATCTCCGTCCATGCGGGCGGTAATAGTGATTTCTCCTGCTTCCACCATCGCTTCCGCAGCGTTTACAATGACATTCTCCAGAATCTTTTCAAGGACATCCGGATCGGTGGTAAGCTCCAATCCGTCATGAAAGTCACGTATGACCCGGATATCTTGCAGCCTCGGCCTGAGTCCGATGAGGAGTTCTTCAAGAAATACATGCATCTTAAATCTCTTCATGTGAATTTCCTCATGCTCCGGGATAGCCCTGAGCTTGTTCATGACCTTGTCTATCCGGGCAAGGGCCTCGGAAATCGTATCAAGCATGTCCTTGCGGAATTCCTCCTGGTCCATGTGCTTGGGGGCATTCTGGAGGATGAGGGAGAGGTGTCCTGCCGCATTTTTAAGGTCGTGAAGCACGGTGGCAGACATACGGTTGTATGTATCGAGCTCTTTGTTTTCCGCTAGTTTCTTGGCATAGCGGGCACTTATGAGGGCGGCACTGGACTGGGAGGCCACTGCGCTCAGGAGGTCTATGTCATCCTGGCCATATGGGGTGCCGGGATTCTCCTGGCCGACGGCTATGATCCCTATCATGGAGCCAGCCGTCATTCCCACGGCGAGCTCTATCTTGTTGCGGTTCAAGAAGTCTTTATGATCTTTAACGATATTTTCCCAGGAAAGATCATCGGCCCTGCATGGAGTTCTCCTCAGGAAGTAGGGATTGACGGTAAGATAGCCGATGAAAGGGTGGGTATCATCGATGTAGGTATCACCGGATGGCTGGGGAAATGAGAAGATGCACCTGTAGGATGCCCCTTCGAGCACCCAGATGGAAAGTTCCCTGATATACATGCTGTCGAGGATTACCTGGGAGGTGAGGTGGATGATCTGATTTTCGTTGAAGGCAATTGAGAGGTATCCGCTCAGTTCCCCCCATTCCTTGCGGTAATCGTATTTATTGGCAAAGAAGTGGGTATTGATGAAAAACCTTATGCGGGACTTGGCCTCGGGAGAGACGAGAAAGATGAAAAGAATGATGAGTGCAAGAAAGACAATGACACCCGTGGCAACCAGTGACAGCCTGATGCCCAGTCGCTCTATCCAGAAGATGATCAGACCGGTGAAGAGAAGATATGCACCTATGCTGATGAAGGTGATGGAATGGTAAACCACATAGCGTGACACGAAGATATCCATCTCGAACAGCTTGAAACGGATGGAAAAGAAGATAAGGAATGTGACGCCGACCAGGGTGATCAGCGCACACAGCACGAGGATATCGTGGTTTATGATGTTGGTGCTCAGCCGGTAGGCGGACAGGACGCATAAGGATGCGCCAACGGAGATGGATCCCAGGGCAGGGTATTTCAGTATCCTCCTGCTGGCCCCCTCGGAAGACCTGAGGATATTCTCCATGACCCAGATAAATGCGATGGCGCCGGCCATGAGCAGCAAAGACTGTAACCGGCCAAGCCATCCCATGATTGCCGAGCCTTGAATATGGATAAGGGCATAGGCATCCGGGAAGATGAAAAGGGCCAGCAGGTAGAGGCAGCAGATAAGGGCGAGGCTGCGGCGTGTCCATCGAGCGAGCAGGGTCTTTCTCGATAAGCTCTGCTCCATGGAGAGGACCGAGACGATGAAAAAGCTTACGGATGCCAACTCGAAAAATGATGCGGACTGGAGAGCATACAAGGATTCCCTGAGGTAGTAGATGAGGTAGCTGATTTCTGCGGCGGCTATGGAGAGCAGACCGCATGCAATGGCCCTCCCATGAGAGGCCCCGCTGCGGGACAGGATGACCATCCCTCCCAACAGGCTCACGAATGCGGTTATTCCATAGAAAAACAGAATCATAATGTGCCTCTAACATCGTCATTTTCAATAGGGATCTATAGCATTGTCGGAAAATTTAACAGGCCTGCTTGTTTCTTGCAAGTTCTATGAGATAATAAATAAACATTAATAATTATAGTAAGTTGTATGCATAGCATGGAGTATATATTTGAGGGGGGTCTTGTGCCGATGAGGATTCTTCCAGGATTCAATAGCGAGAAGTGTCGATGAAGTTTACACTCAATAAGGGCAATAGCCGGGTGGTTGGCGATAACATAATGATAATGTTGTTAAAAATCATATGGCACATGTATTGCTTATATCCTCCCAAAATAATGGAACAGGAGTTACCATGAAGAAATTAATTACAGCCATGACGGTTTTCCTGATGCTGATCGGGTTAACGGGCATTGCAGGGGCCAGCGTAATATCCATCAACAGCTTGAACAGCTGGACCAGTGTCTCGTACAATTATGACGGTACACCGCATACCGGATATGCAGGCAAGTTTCTGCTCAGTATTGACGGGATAAGTACATCAGGATATTGCATCGGCATAGATGACACCACGTATGTCCCTGCGACGTACAATGGTACTGTTGAGGCTCTGGACAGTTCCGTGGCATGGCAGAGACAGGCTGCTTGGTTGATGGATAATTATGGAGCAAGCACGGATGCTTACGTGAATGCTGCCCTGCAGTTGGCAATATGGGATATCGAGTATGCAGATTTCGAATATACCGGCTCAAATACAACGATAAATGCGAATCTCACCGGCATGTTTGCATATCTTGCAACCATGCCTACTGACTACACCGCCTTCGGGTATCAGATCGCCCATCTTGACACCTCCACATACGGAAAAGGCCAGGATCTGTTGGTCAAATCGACAGCCCCGGTTCCTGAACCTGCCACGCTTCTTCTGCTGGGCAGCGGCCTTCTCGGCCTTGCCGGGTTCAGGAAGAAGAGCAAGTAACTGACTGACCTATTGCCTAAAAAAAGCCCGACAGTATATGTGCTGTCGGGCTTTTCTTGTATCAGCCATGGATTTTGAAGAAGGCCAAGCCTCAGAGAACCCTGCACAACTCCATACCCATAGGTGAACAGCACCAAGAAACAGACCCGAACAAAGTGATGGTCCCAGCCGGGACAAGCAACTTGCCTATCCCGGCTGGAACCATCTCCTGTTCGGGTAAGGTTTTTCTCATCCAGAATTTCACACCTGGATCGATTCGGACCTGATGTATACCGTACCCTGGAAAAGCGCCAGGACCTCGCCCGAGGCGTCTGTCACCTGCACCGAATAGGTGGCGAGCTTCCTGTTCCGGGAGACTTCCCTGGCCTCGGCATAGAGCGTGTCTGTTTTGCCAGCTTTAATAAAGGATATATTCGTGTTTATCGCCACGGCGGATTTCCCCCGGGAATGGGCGGCGGCCGCAAAGGCCATGTCCGCCAGGGTGAATACGATGCCTCCGTGGGCTATGCCCAGGCTGTTCAGGTGCCGATTGTCTACCGAGAGCCTTGTCCTGGCAAAACCCGGCCCGGCTTCTATGAGTTCTATGCCGCACAGCCCGGCAAAGGCGTCTTTGGTGAAGTACTTTTTCAACTGTTCAAGGTCAATGTGGGTTTCATGCATGGATCCATTCCTTAAGGTGTTGTCGGCTATTCTTCCTTCAGACCGCTTATGCGTTCGGGATGGGTATACACGCAGAAGCGGTCGTCCCTGACCCTGCAGACAAGAGTCAGCCCCGATGCCTGTGCAAGGCTGATCCCTTCATTTGTGGTCGCCGCCTTGCTGACGATGATGGGGATGCCTGCATTAACCGCCTTGGAGACCATGCCCGCAGGCTGCCTGCCTGTACACCCCAGCACGCATCCGGACAGATCGATGTTGTTCAGGACGCCATATCCTATCACCTTGTCCACGGTATTGTGCCTTCCCACATCAGAGCTTTTTGCAACGATCATTTTCCCGGAGAATAGGACTGAGCAGTGGGCCCCGCCGGTCTTTTCCCAAAGCTCGGAGACGATTTCTGCTATGACCATGAAGATGTCATCCCGGTCTATCACAAGGCCTGAGCTTATATTGCCGACGGTTTTTCCCGTGGACACCCCGCCGCTTGAACCTGTCACCATTTTCTGCGGCTGTTCCATGTCTTTTGAATAGACCTTGACCTGATCTCCATTCACCAAGACTGTTTCGACATCCCGGGCCAGGCCCTCGCTGATGACAAAGCCTGCCCCGAGTTCCTTGAGTTGGGAAGGGCTTGCCACAAGACTGCCTATGGGCTTATCGTTGAGGAACAGATGGACCACCCGCTCAGTGCAGACCGCTTCAGTACGCCTGGAGATCCTTCCGCCAGCCTGGCAGATGGCTTCTGCTGTATCCAGCATGCTTCTGATATTTTCATTTTTCGGCATGGTCCTTGGATATACCAGAAAAGTAACCATGAAACCAGAGGTATGGATCCGCAGGAAGGAGAGTCTCTCTGTTCCAGAGCATGGAGACTCAACCCCGGTTACCTTCCCCTGGCCACCAGTTCATAGAGCGCTATGGTCGCTGCCTGCGATACATTAAGCGAATTGAAGGCGGCCTTCATGGGGATATTCACTGCCAGGTCCAGTTCCGAACTCATAACCGGGCGTATGCCGCTGTCCTCTCCCCCGAGCACGAGGCCCAGCTTGTCGAAACGGGGGGTAGTGCGTATGTCCTGGCCGGCATCGGCCTCGAGACCCACAAGCCAGAAGCCGTTTTTCTTCAATTCCTGTGCTGCAGCCCTCAGGTTCTTCACGCGGGCGATCTTCATATGTTCAGTGGCGCCTGATGATGCCTTCACCACAGACGGGGTGACCGGCGCCGAGCGGTGCTCCGGGATTATGACCCCCGCGTCCGCCAGGGCGTATGCGCTGCGGATAATGGCGCCGAGGTTCTGGGGGTCTTCCACGCTGTCCAGGAGGAGCACGCACCTTTTGGCGTAGAGGTCCTTCAATTCTGCATACGCATAGGGCGTGACCCTCGCCGCCATGCCCTGGTGATGACTGGTCGAGGTGATCCTGTCCAGGTCAGGCCTGGGCAGGACCCTTACAGGGATACCCCCTGATGCCTCCAGCAGTTCGTCTTTGTGCTGGGGCAGGACGAGGATCTCATGGATCGTCCTGGTGCTTTTGTGCAGCGTCTCCATGACGGCGTTCCTGCCGTAAATGACCTCTGTGCCGCTCTGGCTCCCGGGTGCGGCACGTCTGACCTGGCCGGGTTTATTGAAACGGGGTTTATCTCTCATATGACCCAGCTTACCACATATTCCGTCCTGGCAGGCAAGGGTGTTATGCCGGGCGGCAGAACGCTCCATGATCCCTGCAGGCCAAGCTCCTCAATGGTTTGCTCGAAATGGAACATGGCAATGCCCAGGTCGATGCCCTGGAGATCCACGTCCTTGAACAGCATGGAATATCCGAAAGTCCTTGCCAGGAAGAAGTGAAAGCCGGTCTCATTCATCACGATCCGCCAGGGCTGCTTGTTGGAGGCCGAAGGCGCAAGACGTATCATCTCCAGGGGAAGTGCATAGGATTGTGCGGCACCTTCATGCAGGGGTGAACCGAATGAATCCTGGAAGAACAGGGACGACCATGGCTTTCGCTTACGCGACCCTGCGGTAAGCGCGAACATGGTATCGATGGGGCTGCGTTTCTGGGCAATGACCCCCACAGGGCTCATGCTCGGGATTATCTCGTCTGGGAGCGGTTGTGCCATTTCCGAAAAGAATGTCCTGTCAAAGGTCCCGCCCATCCAGCAGGTTCCGAGCCCCAGAGAGGTAATGTCGAGGATGGCCGCCTCGAAGAGGTAGCCGTAGTCCAGGAAGCATCTCTCCGAGCGCTTCAGCACGCCTATGAGGAAGCTCGATGCGCCGGTGACCACTCCATAGGTGCCCCTGACCTTGCCAAAGCCCTGTCTCGGGGCATCTGCGAGAACGAGCCTGATCTGCGAACCGAAGGGGGGATTGCAGAGGGTGGATATGAACTGACGGATATGCTCTTTGTCCCTGGCACTGACAGGATCGTCCTTGTAACTCCTCCATGAGCGCCTGGTCCTGATAAGGTCGATGACGGATTTGTCGGATGTGATCATTACCCCTCCTTTTATCAAGCTGAACCCATGCAATGCGATAATAAATTATATTATCAACAAATTAAACGATCATACGTTTCAGTGTATCCATATTCTGATAACCTGTTCGAACAGGCCGTATCGATCCTCCTCCATGATGGCTCGCCTCATACAAGCGTGATGATAACGCTCCGGCTCTGGCGCGGTCCGTCGAACTCGCAGAAGAAGATGTTCTGCCAGGTACTCAGCAGGAGTCTGCCGTTCTCCAGGGGGATAACCTCGGACGGGCCGATGACGCCCGCCTTGATGTGCGAGTCGCCGTTTCCGTCTTCCCTGTCGTGCAGCCATTTCCCCTTCGGCACAAGGGCCTTGAGGCAGTTCACCACATCGATCCTGATGTTCGGGTCCCAGTTCTCCTGGATCATGATGGCCGCGGTCGCCCCCAGCGCATACAGCGCGCAGAGTTCATGCCCTTGGGCGTTCTCGGCCACGACGGCCCTGACCCTGTCCGTGATGTCCACGAGCTCTTCGCGTTCATGAGTGGGAAAGCTGATGGTGAAGCGCATGGGATGGATATACCACTTCAGACATTATACTACAAGAAAGGCAGGCAGGGTAATCCAGTGTCTGCCTGATCATTTCCTATTTCATATCCCATTTCAGGAATGCATAAGGCGCGAACTGCATTGGGTCGACCTCTGCAACCACCTTGCCGCCGAGCATGGAATTGTCGCCCTTTGTATACAATGCGCCGAGCATCTTCACAACCTCCACTTCCGCCCAGGGGTCGTAATCGGAATGCGTCAGGGTGATCTCGGCTTCTCCGAACAGGAGTTCTTTCGGCCGGAATAAGGTCTCCTGCCTCACCAGGCGCGGGTTGTAATCAAAGGCGCCGCCCTCCGGTGCAGCGAAGTGCTTGAAGGTGTACGAGACCCCCCTGATGGAGCCATCCTTTTCAAGGGTATTTTCCATAAGCATCTTCTGTGCCTTTGCGTCGTTGGCCTTTCCGGTCAGCCGTGCCTCGATCTCCATGAACCGGACCCCGCGTCTTTCGGTCCAGCCCCGCACCAGGCCGTTGTCCCTCGAGTAGTTGACGTCGGCCATCTTTTTCGGATAGCCGAATACCTCCCTGCCTCCGGCCATGGCCATGTCATTGGTCACGGGCATGGCCAGGCAATAGCTGCCTTCCTCCCCTTCGTAGACGGCACGGACGAACAGGGCGCTCTCCTTGTAGGTAACGTCGAAATTGGTCCTGGGATAAAAGGCGACAAACGCCATGGCAATAGGTTGTTCTGCAGGCTTGAGCGGCGGCGGGAGCAGCCTGGCTATGACCTCGGGCCTGGTCTCCCAGAAGGCCATAAGAATCTCGGCATCGAAAAAATCGGCCGTTGGTTTCATATTCGCCATGATCTCCTGGAATGATTTTACGAATCCCATAGTCTCACCATCCTTTCATCAATCCTACGCTGCAGCGTGGACATGTTCAAAGCATTGCACAGGGTAATTAATCATGGATAAAACTCGTGTGAATCATGAGACACATGAATGGGTCCTGGATGACTCAGATTATTGAATAACCTCAAAATTATCTTTTCAGGGTTTCATATATAAGACTATTTTTCAGTCATGCCCGGTTTTTCATGTATGGCAGGCGCGCCCTGCTTTAACCTGACAAGTGTCTCCAGATAGCGTGATTTCACCTGCCGGCTGGCAAAGGCCTGTTTGATTGGCGGCAGTTTCAGGATTACTCCCAACAGGCCGGCCAGGGCCCGATGGCTCCACAACACCTGGTTGTCGAAGATCAGATGCTGCAGCTTGCCGCGTTCGATGGCCATGACCACTGCCCTGTGTGCGCTGTTCAAGGGGGTGATAACCCTTTTGGGGCGCGATTTCAGATGGATTGCCCCCTTTACGCAGCTCCTGACGCACACCCCGCATCCCAGGCATATTTCTTTGTTCAGTTGTGCCTTCTTGTTCCGCCCCTGGTGATCGGAGTCATTCATGGAGACTAAAGACAGGGCATCCACAGGACAGGCAGTTACACACCGGCCGCAGCCCGTGCAGTCATCCTCGCGTATCTCCGGGATAAAATTGGTGGTATGCACCGGGTGCAGCATGGAAAACCTCCGGGCCGCAACCATGGCCTCGCAGCAGCATTTACAGCAGTTGCAGATAAAATTAACCCGCTCGCGCACATTCTCCCCGAACTGGACCAGTCCGTGCTCGTATGCCTGCTGCAGCAGATCGAGGCATTCCGATGTATCCACCTCCCGGGCAATGTTATGCCTGATCAGCGAGGCAGCGGTATTATTGAACGTCATGCATATATCGAGCGGGGCGTCGCATGATTTGCCCAGGTGGTGCATCTTGTGACGGCAGTAACATATGCTGATGGCCCTGTGCGGAGTATTTCTGATGATCTCGGTGGCCCTCTCATAGTCCAGGACAAACAGCGCATTCTCTTCAGAGAGGGCCGGTTCATGGACAAGGGCGCGGCCCAGTTGTGTTTCACCCTGGGTAAAGAGCTGCCTGATGAAATCCTCTTCCACGTTCAGGTACTCATAGAACAGCTCGCTCAGAATCTTCTGGTCGATATCATGGCGCACTCTCATGAGGGAGAACTCAAAGAACCCTGCCATGGGTGGCGGAAGAACATAATGGGTCTGGCCGTTCAGTTCGAGATCAACCAGGATCGCCCGGCCGGCCAGGTCGTCCAGCACCTTCTGTGCGGCGGGCAGGCCCATTTTCCAGGCCCAAGCGGCCTTTTGTGCGGTAAATGGTTTTATGGGCAAGAGTGAGACCAGCTCAGCCTCTTTCTCGCTGAAGAGCATCCTGAGGATCTTGAACAGGAGATCTGATGGCGGAGCTCCCTGGGGGAAGCGGTTCAACCTGTCAACCAGGCGGGCGTAAGCCGATTTGGTTGTGTTATGCGCCATAATAATAAAAAAATAATCCCATAGGGTCAAACATGACGAGGATAAGGGAGATGTCTTCTCTTAAGAGCCTTATGGATCGATAAACCGGAATCTTTTATCTGTGATATCATGCCACAGCCCCAAGGAGGTTCATTCACTACGACCATTTTATCCTTTTTTCAGTCTGGTGAAAAGGGGGGATAGACAAAAACCTCACCTGACTCAATCCATTAAACGTTTCTTTCAGGGGAACTGAACGTTCTTTTTCATGGGGCAGGCCTTTGGGGGGTATACGTGCCGGGCTGCACCGGGACGTAGAAACGATAAAGAGCAATAAAAACAATTAGATAAATAATATATTTGTTGATATCCACCACTTGGCACGATGGTTGCCTATACATGGGCATAAAGAAAAAACAAAACGGAGGTCAGTGACAATGAAAAAGACAATCCAGACGATAATCGTGGCAATGTTCGTGGTGATGATCACCGGTACCTTCGCCTTCGCGGCTGCGGCAACCTCGGGCGGGAACAGCTTCCCCTACTTCCACCTCGGCTGCCTCATCATGGGCGGGCTCACCATCATCTCCTTAAAGCACAGGTATCCGAAAGTGTACCTCAGCGAGGCGGTCGGTTCCTTTGCACTCTACGCGGTGCTCGTCGCACTGTTCACCGCCCCGGTCATCGAGGCCGTCAAGGGCATGGTGAGCTGAGGATAAGACAGAAAAAGGCGGGACACCCCAGGGTTGTCCCATCGAGACCGGGAAGACTTAAGGAAAGGAGGTAACAGCCATGAAAAACAATGAACACAAGCAAGACAGACTCGACAATCTCAATGAGTTGGTCATGTTCAGCGCATGGGGTGCCGTCCTTGTCATAGCCTCTTTTGGCTGCCTGTTCCTGGGAAGGTGGGTGGATGCCGCTCTGAACACCGGTCCGTTCTTCATGATAGGGCTGTTCATCCTGGCAATATTCCTCATCATCGCCAGGCTGTACATGGAGTTCAACAGGACGAGCAGGCAGATCGGGAATATAAGAAAACGCCACGCTTGATACGCACACTCCGGGGTGCAGGTTCATATCGGGCAAGAAATGAACCTGCACCCCTTTTTCATGTCTGTCACCGGCAAAACCATCATGTGTTCGGGTTGAACGACTGGTGTTCCTCTGCAGTGAGCAAACAGATTCACGGAAGACTTCTCCACAACAGGCCTTTGATCATCAAAGGCCTTGAACTCAGACCATTATCGCTTCTTGAAAACCATCCCCATTAGTGCAATACTTCAATTCCAGCGCTATTAATACGAGAGGAACCGTCATGCGAAGCGACCAGACCAAGAAATCCATCGAGAAGGCACCCCACCGCTCATTGCTCAAGGCCAACGGGTTGACGGATGAGGAGATTTCCCGGCCCTTTGTGGGCATCGTGAACTCGGCCAACGAGATCATCCCGGGGCACATACATCTGCACAAAATCGCTGAAGCCGCAAAGGCGGGCGTGCGCATGGCCGGGGGAACCCCCATGGAGTTCCCGGTCATCGGCATCTGCGACGGCATTGCCATGAACCACGCAGGCATGAAGTACTCCCTGCCTTCAAGGGAGATCATTGCCGACTCCATCGAGCTCGTGGCCTTTGCCCATGCCTTTGATGCGCTGGTGTTCATCCCCAACTGCGACAAGGTCGTGCCGGGCATGCTCATGGCGGCTCTCAGGCTCAATGTACCGTGTGTTGTCGTATCGGGAGGGCCTATGCTGGCAGGCACGCTGCATGGAAAGCCGGTGGACCTCATCAGCGTGTTCGAAGGGGTGGGCAAGGTTAAGGCAGGCACCATGACCGTGTCCGAACTGGCCGAACTGGAAGGCTGCGCCTGCCCTGGTGCGGGTTCCTGCTCGGGCATGTACACGGCGAACTCCATGAACTGTCTCACCGAGGCCCTGGGACTGGGGCTGCCCGGGAACGGCACCATCCCGGCCGTGTTCTCCGAGCGCATTAGGCTTGCCAAGCATGCGGGCATGAAGGTCATGGAACTTCTGGAAAAAGACATCAGGCCGCGCGATATCGCAACGAGCGCCGCCTTCAGGAATGCCATCGCCGTGGACATGGCGCTCGGCTGCTCCACCAACACCGTGCTCCACGTGCCCGCAGTCGCGTACGAGGCGGGGATCGAGCTGAACCTCGACGACTTCAATGTCATGAGCTCCAAGGTGCCTCACCTGTGCTCGCTCTCTCCAGCAGGCCCTCACCACATAGAAGACCTGTACCGCGCCGGCGGCATCCAGGCCGTCATGAAGCGTATCAGCGAGCTCAAGGTCCTGGATACCAGGGTGATGACCGTAACGGGCTCGACCCTGGCCGCCAATCTCAAGACAGCCCGCGTACTGGACGACGAGGTCATCCGGCCCATTGCCAGGGCCTATCATAAACAGGGCGGTATCGCCATCCTGCGGGGGTCGCTTGCCCCTGACGGTGCAGTGGTGAAGCAGTCGGGCGTACTTCCCGAGATGATGAAGCGCACAGGCAGGGCCCGTGTCTTCGATTCCGAGGAAAAGGCCACCAAGGTGATTCTCTCAGGCGGCATCAAAAAGGGTGATATCGTGGTCATCAGGTATGAAGGTCCCAAGGGAGGCCCGGGCATGCGCGAGATGCTCACCCCCACGTCCGCCATCGCTGGCATGGGGCTGGACAAGGACGTGGCCCTCATCACCGACGGCAGGTTCTCGGGCGGCACCAGGGGGGCGGCCATCGGGCACTGCTCGCCCGAGGCGGCCCAGGGCGGTCCCATTGCGCTGGTGAAGGAAGGGGATACCATCAAGATAGACATCCCCGCGAGAAAGCTGGATCTTGTGGTGCCCAAAGGCGAGCTGGAAAAGCGTAGAGCAGCATGGAAACCGCCCAGGCAGAAGCTCACAGGCGTGCTCAAGCGCTACGCCCGCATGAGCCTGTCTGCGGACAAGGGCGCGAGGTACGAGGACTAAAGATGAAGCAGGCCCGTTTCTGGGTTCAGGCGGATGATGACAAGGTGCGGTGTTTCCTGTGCGCGCACCGCTGCCTCATTGCCGAGTCGAAGACGGGTGTGTGCGGGGTCAGGAAAAATGAGGGAGGGGTGCTTTACAGCCTGGTGTGGGGCAGGAGCATCTCCGGCAACATCGACCCCATCGAGAAGAAGCCCCTGTTCCACTTTCTGCCCGGATCCACCTCGTATTCCATCGCAACGGTGGGGTGCAACTTCAGGTGCGCGTTCTGCCAGAACAGCGACATCTCGCAGTACCCGCACGAGACGGGCCGCATCGCGGGCGAAGAACTCCTGCCTGAAGCGGTCGTCGCATCCGCGCTGAGAAACGGCTGCAGGAGCATCTCGTATACCTATACCGAGCCCACGATCTTCCTGGAGTATGCCCTCGATACGGCTGTGGCGGCCAGGGGAGAGGGCCTGTTCAATAATATGATCACCAACGGCTACACAACACCGGAGGTGATCGAGAACGACCTCAAGGGCGCCATCGATGCGGCCAACATCGACCTCAAGGCATTCACCGAGGGCTTCTACAGGAAGCTGTGCTCGGCCAGGCTGGCCCCGGTGCTCGATGCCATAGAGGCCTATCATGACGCGGGCATCTGGATAGAGATCACCACGCTCATCATCCCGGGCGAGAACGATTCTGATGAAGAGCTGCGCGACATCGCATCCTTCATCAAATCCATCAGCCCCGACATACCCTGGCACATCAGCAGGTACTATCCCCGCTACAGATACGACCATGCACCCGTGACCCCGGTAAAGACAATCGAGAGGGCCAGGGAAATCGGATTGAGTGAAGGGCTTCACTTCGTGTATAGTGGGAATGTCATGGGCCATGAGGGAGAAAACACCTACTGCCCGAACTGCAGGAAGCTGATCATCGCACGTACGGGTTTCTCCATCGGGCAGATCGCCATGAAGGGCCATGCGTGCGGATACTGCGGACATACGATACCGGGGAGATTCCAATAAGGCCCTTTAAAAAATCATGCAACAGGCTTGGGGACAAGATGCCGACGAAAAAGCACACGGAAAAGAACATACTGGCCAACAAACTCAAATCAGGGTGGGAGATCCTCCAGGGGAAAGAGGGCCGCATTGAGGCCTATTGCAGTGACTACCTGGCCTTCCTGTCGACCGTGAAGACCGAGCGGGAGGCCGTAAGTTACATCATGGACAAGGCCCGGCGCGACAAGGGGCTCGTGGCCTTCGAGAACCGGGGCAAGGCCGTGGCCCTGTGCCGGATCGGATCACGTCCACTGGCCGATGGGGTGAGGATTGTGGTGGCGCACCTCGACTGCCCCAGGATCGACCTGAAGGCCAACCCGCTCTACGAAGACACGGATTTCGCCATGCTCAAGACCCACTACTACGGCGGGATCAAGAAGTACCAGTGGCTTGCCCGTCCGCTGGCCCTGCACGGCGTGGTCGTGAAAGGGGACGGCAAGCTGGTGAGAATAGTCATGGGCGAGGATATGAACGAGCCGTGCCTGGCCATAGAAGACCTGCTGCCCCACCTGGCGGGCAAGGCCCAATACGGCAAGAAACTCGAAGACGCCTTTGTGGCCGAGAAGCTCAACCTCATCTGCGGTTCCAAGCCCGACCTAAAGGCCAAGGAAGAGAAGGTGAAGAGCAGGGTCCTTGCGCTGCTGCACAGGAAGTACGGCATCGTGGAGCAGGACTTCGTATCCGCCGACCTTGAGGTGGTTCCTGCCGGGCCTGCAAGGGAGGTGGGGCTCGATGCCTCCATGATCGGGGGATATGGCCAGGACGACCGTGCCTGCTCCTGGGCCGCCTTTGCTGCGGTGCTCGATGCAGGGAAGGTCCCCGTCACCACCATCGTGCTGCTGGTGGACAAGGAAGAGATCGGCAGCGACGGGAACACGGGCGCCAAGAGCATGTTCCTGGAAGAGGTCCTCTGGTCGCTGGGCGAAAAGCTCAAGCAGGAGATCAACCCCGCGCGGGTGCTGTTCAGGAGCCGCGCCATCTCGGGAGACGCGAACGGCGCCCTGGACCCCGACTACCCGGAGGTGCACGAGAAGACCAATGCCGCGCGCATGGGCTACGGGGTGTGCATCACCAAGTTCACCGGCGCCAGGGGCAAGGTGGGCGCCAGCGAGGCCCACGCGGAGTACATCGGCTGGCTCAGGGGAGTCCTGAACCGCACGGGCGTCCCCTGGCAGACCGGAGAGCTCGGCAAGGTGGACGAGGGCGGCGGGGGTACGGTGGCCAAGTATCTGGCCGAATACGGCATGGATATCGTGGATGCGGGGCCTCCGCTGCTGTCCATGCATGCGCCCTTCGAGCTCGCTTCCAAGGTTGATTGCTACTCCACCTACCTGGCCTACCGGGCATTCATGGAGGAGTCATGAGGGAAAGGAATCTGGCCCATATGGGGTCTCTGCTGGGCGGCGTGGTCCATAACCTGAATACGCCTCTCATGTGGGTCATGGGCAGGGCCCAGCTGCTCCAGTCGCGCAATGAGAACTTCGAGACGTTCAAGGACCTCCCGGAGGAGGACCTGGCAAAGATCAGAGAGAAGAACGACAAGGATATCTCGTCCATCCTCGAAGGAGCCGAGAAGATAGACGGCATCCTCAAGGGGCTGGGATACAAGATACAGATGGTCAACGAGGGATATACCTCTGTGGAGCTCAGGGAGTATCTGGAGATGGAGATCAACTTCCTCATGGCCGACATGCGGTTCAAGCACGATACCAAGCGCGAGATCCAGCTGGGTCCACGCTCATGCTATGCCAAGGTGGATTACAACGCCCTGTCCGCTGCGGTTTCCGGGACCATCAATGCCGTCATGGATCTCACGGATAAAGGCCGTACCATAAGGATATCGCTCGACAGCGGAGTGATTAATATCAGCTGCCCCGATCTGAAGGCCGTTGAGGAGGTGCGTAAAGAGATCGATGCGGCCTGCAGCGGTCTTACAACCCGGGCTGATATCATCATAGACGATACCGACGGCCTCAGGGTGAGCATTGCCCTGAAGGACCTCTGATGCCAACGTATAAGGATATCATCTGTCCCAACTGCGGCCATTCCTTAAAGACCTACAACAACCCGGTCCCTACCTCGGATGTGATCATCGAGTACGAAGGCGGTGTAGTGCTGATACTGAGGAATAATCCGCCACCGGGGTGGGCCCTGCCCGGCGGCTTTGTGGACTACGGCGAGACCGTGGATGCAGCCGCACGCCGGGAGGCCAGGGAGGAGACGAATCTCGAACTTTCCGACCTGCTGATGTTTTCCGTCTACTCCGACCCGGTACGCGATCCCAGGCAGCATACCATCACCACGGTGTTCACTGCCAAAGGCTTAGGGGTGCTGCGTGGGGGCGACGACGCCTCCGAGGCCAGGGTGTTCGATCTCGAAAACCTGCCCGTGCTCGCCTTTGACCATGGAAAGATACTTGAAGACTACAGGGCATGGAAGAAAGGCAGCCACAGGGGGCTTTCGTTCAGGAAATGATCGCTAAAAAGGAAATCTTCCTCATCGACGGCAGTTCGTACATATACCGGGCCTTCTATGCCATGAGGAACCTCTCCACATCGAAGGGCATGCCCACCAATGCCGCCTATATCTTCTCCCGCATGCTGCTGAAGCTCATAAAGGACAAGAAGCCCGAATTCATGTGCTTCGTGATGGACTCGAAAGGCCCGACCGAGCGCCACGGCATGTACGAAGAATACAAGGCCACCAGGCAGAAGATGCCCGAGGCCCTGCAGGTACAGATACCCTACATCATCCGCATCGTGGAGGCCCTGGGCATCCCAACCCTGAGAAAAGAGGGGCAGGAGGCGGACGACATCATCGCCGAGGCCGCCAGGCGGTTTAAAAAGGACTATCGTATCACCATCATATCCGGCGACAAGGACCTCATGCAGCTCGTGGACGAAGACGTCACGGTGTGGGACACCATCAAGGAGAAGGTCTATGACGCCAAGGCCGTAAAAGAGAAGTACGGGGTGTCTCCTGAATACATGGCGGACCTCCTGGCCATCATGGGGGACAGCTCGGACAACATCCCCGGCGTGCCCGGCATCGGCGAGAAGGGTGCGCTGGATCTCATCACCAGGTTCGGACATGTGAATGAGATCATTGAAAACGCCCAGGCCATAGAGGGCAGGAAGGCAAGGGAGGCCATGCTGAACCATTCGGACAAGGCCCTCCTGAGCCTCGATCTTGCAAGGCTCGACAGGGATGTGGACATATCAATCGGCGAGCACGACATGCGCATGAGAGAGATGGACAGGGAATCACTGTCCGGCCTCTTTGCCGAGCTCGAGTTCAAGGCCCTCCAGGGCGAGCTCACCGGCGAGAGCTCCAGGGCGTCTGTGGTGTTTGACGGGAAGATCGAATATGCCTGCGACCCCGCCCTTTCGGGCGAGGCAGGGATGTATGTCATGGAAGGGGTCTGCTCGGCGTTCTCCCAGGGGGATGTAACCTATGTCTGCATGGACGGTACAGCCTGCCTCGAACCGTTGAAGCGGTCAGACCTCAGGCTTGCCATGCACAATGCCAAGGAGGCCCTTGTGGCTGCCAGGCTCAGGGGCATCGAACCGCACGAACAGATCTTCGACACCATGCTCGCCGCCTACTGCTGCGACGCGGCCACCGGGGAGACCACCCTGGAAGACCTGGCCAAATCCTGCCTGGACAAAGACCTCCAGGGCACCAAGGACCTGCTTGGTTCGGGCAGGAATGCCGTCAGGCTCGGCGAGATCTCTCACGACGAGCTGGGAAAACACCTGGCGAGCCATGCGCACAGCCTCGTTCCCATTAAAGACATCCTTGCGGGGCGCATGGCAGACCTCGGGGTAGACAGGCTCTTTTATGAAATCGAGACCCCACTGCTGCATGTTCTGGCAGACATGGAGGCCACGGGGGTCCTGGTGGATCCGAACCTGCTCGGCGAGATCTCCAGGGAGATAGAAGCAAAGATGAAGGGCATGGAACAGCAGATCTATGCCCTTGCCGGCAGGACATTCAATATCAATTCCCCCAAGCAGCTGGGCGAGATCCTGTTCGTGGACCTGGGCCTGCCCATGGTGAAGAAGACCAAGACCGGCTTCTCCACCGACAGCAGTGTCCTGGAGGCCCTTGCATCACGGCACGAGCTGCCTGTTATCATCCTGGACTGGCGCATGCTCACCAAGCTGAAGAACACCTATGTGGATACGCTGCCGACCATGATGGACCCAGCTACCGGCCGCATCCACACACGCTTCAACCAGGCCGTCACGGCGACGGGCAGGATCTCGTCGTCCGAGCCCAATCTGCAGAACATCCCCATACGATCCGATATGGGCAGGCGCATCCGCGAGGCCTTCAGGGCGCCTGAGGGATTCACGCTCTTAAGCGCCGACTATTCCCAGATAGAACTGCGGATCCTCGCCCATATCACCAGGGATGCGAGCCTCATGGAGTCCTTTGAGAAGGGCATCGACATCCATACCCGCACCGCTGCAGAGGTCTTCGACGTGCCGCTCGCTGAGGTCACGGAGAGTCTCCGCAGGCAGGCCAAGACCATCAACTTCGGCATCATCTACGGGATGGGTGCGCACAAGCTTTCGGGTGAGCTTGGCATCAGGCGGGACGTGGCCAAACGCTACATAGACAACTACCTGGCCAAGTACCCGGGTGTAAGGGAGTACATGGAGGGCATAGCCCGCATGGCGG
>CAZRIV010000011.1:0-159712 GCA_964600235.1 uncultured Bacteriovoracaceae bacterium
GCCTTAACAACCGATCGATCCATACCCAAGACCACGGTCCCGAACAGGCCGTGGTCTTTTCGTGCGAATGAGCGCTTGATTCGCTGCGATAAATTCTTTAAGGCTTGTGGAATGACATCGTGCAGACACCTCCACCTCGTCCTTTTGCCGAAGCAGAAAAGCAGGCTGCGCTGCCGGCACTGCCACCTGACCATCACCGCCGATGAGCTCCCAGAAGGGTATTGTCCGGAATGTTACGAAACGCACGGTAATAAACGCTATGACTTTGAGGAAGTCCGGACAGATGAACAGGAAAAGACCCGCTATCAGTGCGAGGAGTGCGGGGTTATTATCGAGACGGACTAGTCGAAGATGTAGATGAACAGGAGAGATACAGATACACACTGCGAATCCCGAAATACTTTCCAGGGATTTGTGCTATTGTTCAGCTATGAGCGATTCCAGGGACACATGCAGGAGGCGCCCCATCACCGCCTCCATGCTCTACAACCTCTCCCAGTGCCCCCACCGGCTGTTCCTGGACGTGCACGGGGACCCGGCCGGAAGAGACCCGGAGAGCGGCTTCCTGCGGCTCCTGTGGGAAAAGGGCACCGAGTATGAGAAGTCCGTCATAGAAGGCCTGCACATGCCCTTTGCGGACCTCAGCACCGCCGGCACTGAGGCCCGCGAGCAGCTCACCCTTGAGGCCATGCAAAAGGGCGAGGGCCTCATCTATGGCGGCCGCATCCGCCATGACGACCTCCTGGGCGAGCCGGACCTGCTGCTGAAAAAGGAGCACGGCTACGTGGCAGGCGACATCAAGAGCGGCTCGGCCCTGAAGGAAGGCGCCCTCGAGTCGGAAGGCCACAGGCCCAAACGGCACTATGCCATCCAGCTCAGCCTCTATACAGACATCCTGGAGGGCCTGGGGTGCTCTGCGGGAAGGCACCCCTTCATCTGGGACGTGCACGGCAGGAAGGTGCCCTACAACCTGGACATGCCTTCGTGCTCGAACAGCGTGTCAACGCTCTGGCAGCTCTATAAAAAAAGCCTGGAACTGGCCCGGCGCATCGTGAGCCTGGAGGAGCGGACACACCCGGCATACAGCAGCAGCACCTGCAAGCTCTGCGGCTGGAACTCCCTGTGCAGGGAGACGCTGCGGCGTACGGACGACCTCACGCTCATCCCCGAGCTGGGCAGGACCAGGCGCGACGTCATGTATCCATGGATAAAGACCGTCTCCGAGTTCGCCCAGTCTGACCTGGGTGAATTCATGCGCGGCCACAAGACCGTGTTTGCGGGGATCAACCCCGCCTCGCTGAAAAAGTTCCACGTGCGCGCCAGGCTCATGGCAGACCCGAAGGCGCGGCCCATCATCAAGAAGGCGCCCCATCTCCCGGACTGCACCAGGGAGCTCTTCTTCGACATCGAGACAGACCCCATGCGCGACATCTGCTATCTCCACGGTTTTTACGAACGGACCGGCAGGGACGATGCCACGGCGCGCTACCGGGCCTTCCTCGCCCGGACCCCCGACGGAACAGGCGAGCGCGAGGCCTTTGCAGAGGCCTTTGCCTATGTGCTCTCGTCACTGCCCTGCGCGCTCTACTTCTACTCGAAATACGAACAGAGCTGGTGGAAGAGGCTCCAGAAAAGATACCCTGACGTGGCCACCGAGCAGCAGGTCAAGGACCTGTTCAACCCGCGCAGCGCCATTGACCTGTACTACTGTGTGGTAGTGCCCTGCACGGAATGGCCCACCATGGACCACTCCATCAAGACCCTGGCGAAATACCTGGGCTTTGCATGGCGGGACGAAAGCCCCTCGGGCGCGGACTCCATCGAGTGGTACCACAGGTGGGTCGAAACGGGCGATGAAACAGTCAAAAGGCGCATCCTGGAATACAACGAGGATGACTGCATCGCCACCAAGGTGGTGCTGGACGCCATACGGGAGCTGTGCGAGGGGAAGTAGGGTCCGGCAGGCCTGCCCCGGTTCTCCCCGGGTCCCCCACTTCCTCTGGAACGAGAGGCACCCCCCCCTTAGTCAACCGCATGGACGGGGTTCATGATGGGTTGCGCTATGCTTGAAAGACCTCTCGTGGTAAGTTACCCTTAAAACCAATACAGACGGACACAGATGGCCCAGGATACGACAAGAACCGGTGCACCTGAAGTGGACGGCACCAGCCGTGACGCCGCCGTTGTCCTGTCGGGCGTCATCGAGCATGTGCGCTACCACCGGGAAGACACGGGCTACACCATTGCCCGGGTCAGGCTCCAGGGCACGGATGAGTCGTCCATAAGCGTCATCGCCTACCTCCCTATGCCCCGCATCGGAGACCTCTACCAGTTCACGGGCACCTGGAGCGAACACCCCAGGTACGGCAGGCAGTTCCAGGTGTCGCACTTCGAGGCCAAGCCACCGGTCACGCTGGAAGGCATAAGGTCCTACCTCGCCTCGGAGATAGACGAGGTGGGCCCCGAGCTGGCCAAGCGCATCGTTGAGGCCTTCGGCATGGACACCTTTGCGGTCATCGACCACGAGCCCTTCCGGCTGCGGGAGGTGAGCGGCATCGGACCCAAGCGCGCCGAGGCCATCATCCACGAATGGAAAGGCAGAAGGGCCATGCGGGACGCCTTCGTGTTCCTCTACAGCCAGGGGATCACCTCGGGCCTGGCATCGAAGGTCTTCAAACGATATGGGGCGGTCACCGTGGACGTCATCAGGAACAACCCCTTCCGGCTGGCCATCGACATCCCGGGCGTGGGCTTCATGACCGCAGACCGCATCGCGGAAAAGACCGGCATGGCAAAGGACGCCCCGGAGAGGATCTGCGGTGGAATCGTCTACATGCTCGAGGCAGCAGCCCTGCAGGGGCATGCCTACCTGCCCCGCCGGCTGCTGCTCCAGGAGACGGAAAAGCTCCTGCGCATCGGGAAGGACAAGATCGCGGAGCAGGTCAGAGAGCTCGAATCCATGAACTGCATCTATATGGACAAGGCCGAAGACACGCCGGAGGGTGAAGAAGCCATGTACCACCCCGCACTCTACCGCGCTGAAAAGCACGCGGCCATGAACCTGGCCCTTCTGAGCAGGGCTGAAAAAGCCGCCACCCATGCCGATGCCCGTGGGGCCATCGGCTGGATGGAGGAAAAGTATCACATGGAGCTCTCCGGGCAGCAGAAGGAGGCTGTCCGGTGCGCGGCAGTAAGCACGTGCATGGTGATGACAGGTGGCCCGGGCACGGGCAAGACCACCACCATCACGGCCATCATCCGCATGTTCAAAAAACTCGATGCGAAGATCCTCCTGTGCGCGCCCACCGGCCGCGCTGCCAAGCGCATGACCGAGGCCACCGGCAAGGAGGCCTGCACCATCCACCGCCTGCTGGAGTACAACCCCATGCAGTCCGAATTCCAGCGCAACGCCGAAAACCCCCTGGAGGCCGACCTTATCATCGTGGACGAGTTCTCCATGGTGGACATATCGCTCCTGCACAACCTCCTGGAGGCAGTCACGGAAGGGACCACCCTGGTCTTTGTGGGCGACGTGGACCAGCTGCCCTCGGTGGGCCCTGGCAACTGCCTGAAGGACATCATCACCTCGGGCATCATACCCGTGGTGAGGCTGGACACCATCTTCAGGCAGGGCCTCACGAGCCTGATCATCGTCAACAGCCACCGCATCAACCAGGGGCTCATGCCGCTGGTGCCCGAGGACGACAGCGGGGAATACCGGTTCATCGCCCGGGAAGACCCGGAGAAGATCCTTGAGGAGATCATAGCCCAGGTCACCCTTGAGCTGCCAAACAAACACGGCCTGGATCCCCTGTGGGACATGCAGGTCCTGAGCCCCATGCACAAGGGGGTCCTGGGGGTCGAGAACCTGAACCGGCATCTGCAGGAGGCCCTGAACCCCGGAGGCCTGCCGTACCGCAGGGGAGCCGTGGAGTTCCGTGTGGGGGACAAGGTCATGCAGACCCGCAACAACTACGAGCTCGACGTCTTTAACGGTGACATCGGGTACCTCATGGACATCAACGGGAACGACGGCTCCTTCCAGGTGGGCTATGACGAGAGGATCGTCCTGTACTCACCCGCCGATGCGGACGACCTGGTGGTGGCCTATGCAACCACCATCCACAAGGCCCAGGGGTCCGAATACCCGGCCGTGATCATCCCCGTGCATACCCAGCACTATGTCATGCTGGCCCGCAACCTGTTCTACACCGCGGTCTCCCGGGGAAAGCGCCTGGTGGTGACCATCGGTTCACAGCGCGCCGTGAGGCTCAGCGTGGAGAACAGCAGGAGCCGGGCGCGCTTCACCCGGTTCGCCTCCCGCCTGGCCGGGGCAGATCCATTATAGAAAAAAGGCACCCCCTGGATTAACTCAGATCCCACCACAGAAAATTTTCAAGCAGGCCTTGACAATAATATAACAAATACAGATACTGTTACAACAATACGTTATATCAGCGGGAGGAACGCCATGTTCGATTATATCATGACAGATGCACAGAAAAAGCTCAGGGACGAGGCGCGGGCCTTCACCAAGTGGGTGCCCAGGCAGCTTATCCTGGATATGGACGCGGAAAAGATCCAGTTCCCGCATGAATATCTGCAGGAGGCTGGCAGGAGGAACCTGCTGGGCATCAGGCTCCCGAAAGAGCTCGGCGGCAGGGGCCTGACCTGGGTGGACGACGCCATCGTGGCCGAAGAGGTCGGCGTGGCCAGCTATTCGCTCGCCTGCCTGTGGGGCGTGGGGGCGGACATCGTGTGCGAGGCCATAACGCTCTTCGGCAACGACGAACTCAGGCAGGCCGTGGTGGTCCCTCTCCTGAAGGGCGAGACCTTTGCGGCCGAAGGACTCACGGAACCCAGGGGCGGCTCGGACTTCTTCGGGGCCACCACGTATGCGAAGAAGGACGGGGACGACTGGATCATCAACGGCCAGAAGCGCTTCATCGTGGGCGCGGAAGGGGCAGACTGGTTCCTGGTCTACGCGGTGACCGATCCCGATGCCCCGCCCCACAAGCGCATGACCGCCTTCATGGTGCCCAGGACTACAGGGGTCGAAAGCAAATACATCTACGGCCTCATGGGCGTGCGGGGCGGCGGCGCCGGCAGGCTCGTGCTCAAGGACGTGCGGGTGCCCGAACGCTATGCGCTCAACGGCATCAACGGCGGGTTCGACGTGTTCGTGCGCATGATGATCCCCGAGCGCCTGGGCACGGCCGCCATGACGCTCGGGTCTGTCCGGCCCGCCATCGAGATCGCCACGCGCTACACGTCCAAGCGCAAGGCCTTCGGCCTGCCCATCCAGATGTTCGAGGCCGTGGGCTTCAAGGTGGCCGACAGTGTCATGATGCTGGACGCGGCCAGGTCGCTGGTCTATTCCACCTGCCTGGCAGTGGATTCCGGCAAAGCCCACCCCAACCGGGTGCGGCGCCTGGTGTCCGAGGCCAAGAAGTTCGTCACCGAGGCGGCCTGGGAGATCGCCAACAAGTGCATGCAGACCGTGGGCGGCATCGGCTACACCAATGTCTATCCCCTCGAGCGTATCGTACGCGACATCAGGCTCTCCATGATCTGGGTGGGCAGCAACGAGATCATGCAGCTCATCGTGCAGAACGAGTGGTACAAGGAGTACTTCAAGAGCATCTCCAGGGAGGACGTGCGCGACGTGGAGGCCGACGCCGTGAACGCCGATGCCGAAGGTGAAAAGATATACGAGTGATGAAACGCCTGAGAGAGCCATGCGGCTCCCTCAGCCGAGAAGATGCCGGGGCCTTCAAGCGGGCCCCGGCGCCCCGTGCCGGGCAACCTGCTTTTTAATGTCATGCCTTCCTTTACAACCCGCAGGGTGCCCGGCACTTTTTTTGTGTTTCCTGATTGAATCCGGTTTTTTATCGATGAGTGAAGATTATACTTGAAATGTACATAATAGGTGCTCAATATCTTTGTCCTTCCTGAAAATAATCAACTGTTTTTCTGGTATGGCAAAACCATGCAGTCGAGGAGCGCAGGGTAATCACACCCTCACGCCCTCTCAGAACCGGACGTGAGACTCTCACCTCAACCGGCTCCTACCGTCCGGTCGCAGGCTTACCACCAAACGAACTTGCCTTATCCATAAGCTCCTCCCATTGCCGGCAGGCTCATACATATCGACAATGTTTTTTTGATGATCCTAGCCATTTACTTTGTTAACGATAGTATTCACATATCGTCTAGGCCACTGATCCGGGAGAGAAGATGACTATACAAAGTATTGGGGATGAGTCACTTGTAAAAATCAAAGAGATGTTTGAAAAAGCCTTCAAGCAGAGCTCGATTCCCATGGGCATCACAGACATCAAGGATGGTAAATTCATTGAAGTCAGTGATGCTTTTCTAAATCTCACAGGTCTCTCCCGAGATCAGCTGGTTGAGAACACATCTATTGGAATCGGGATTATTACACCTGAGAAAAGATCGTTTGTATTAAGTGAATTACAAACGAAAGATATCGTAGAAAACATGGAAATACAAGTGACCAAGAAGGGTGGTGAAGTCAGAGATGGGTTACTCAACATATATAAAATATCAATAGGATATGATGATTACTTAATCACCATATTTACAGACATCACTGACAGAAAGCGGTCGGAGGATGCGATCAGGGAGAGTGAGGCGCGCTTCCGTGACCTGACTGAAAACACGACAGACTGGATCTGGGAAATGGACAACCGGCTGGGCACTGTCTATTCCAGCCCTGGCGTTATGCATATTATCGGTTATTCCCCAGAGGAAATACTCGGCAAGAAAATGACGGACTTCCTCCCACCCGAAGAAGCAAAACGAATACAGTCCATCTGGAATGAAATGACACTCAATCCTCAACCCTGGCGAAGCATTGAGTATACCATCCTTCACAAGGATGGTTCGCCCCGGGTACTGGAATCCAACGGTATCCCGATATTTGATACAAACGGCCGGTTCAAAGGGTACCGGGGCATTGACCGTGATGTAACAAGACACAAGAATACAGAGCATCTCTTGGAAATGTCACAGAAAAAATTCGTTGCAGCCTTTCATGACAGTCCGGCTCCCATGGTGATCACAGAGGCAGAGAGCGGGAAAACAATCGAAGTCAACAAAGCTGGCGTATCCTGGACAGGTTATTCGCATGATGAAACAATTGGGAAAACGGGAATAGAACTCGGGTTTATAACCACGGAAGAACGAAGCCAATTTGCAAAAGAAATCTACACCAAAGGCCATGTTGATTCCAGGCTGATAAAATTCAAAACCAGGAATGGGGAAATCCGCGATATTATCCACTCAGCGAGGCTCATCGAGATTGATAACAGACCCTGCGTATTATCTCATCTCCATGACATTACTGATCAAAGGAGGGCAGAGGAAAAACTGAAGCAGTACCATGACCATCTCGAAGACCTTGTCAAAGAACGAACAGCAAAGCTCGCCAACGCAAATATTAAGTTGAGGCACGAGATCGAGATCCGCAAGACTACAGAAGAATCGCTGAGGGCCAGAGAACTTGAACTGGACAGGGGCAGGAAAGACCTGGAGGAGATGAATGCAGCCTTGAGGGTTCTGCTTAAACAGCGTGAAAATGACAAGCTCAATCTGGAAAACAATATCATCTCGAATATCAAAGTGTCGGTCATGCCCTATGTGGAAAGGCTGAATACTATGAGTTTGAAGGAGGATGAGAAGCACTGCCTATCCATGATCAAATCACACCTGGAAGAGATAGCTTCACCATTTATCAAAAAACTGTCTTCCCAATTCCTCAGCCTCACTCCCAGCGAAATACAGATAGCATCCATGATCAGGGAGGGCAAGAGATCGAAAGACATAGCCGAGATCATGAATATATCTCTGAATACGGTCCACTCTTATCGATATAACATCCGGGTAAAGATAGGCTTGAAGAATAACAAGGTTAACTTAAGATCTTATCTTCAAACTCTAGATTAAGAACTTAATTGATGAGTTATTCAAGTTATCTCAAGCATGGTATTGTGCTACTATTGACTTCGTTCATCCAGGATTCGAACCACCCGCATACGTAATCCGACATCACCATGAAGATGCACCATCATCACGAGGAGGAAGAAAGAATGAGTGAAAGCAAAACCTATTCCTACCGTACAGTCATCAGCCCTCTGGAATTCATGACAAAGCTGCCGTCGATCCTCACGAGATTGCCCTCCATTGCGTACAATGCCGTCAAGGGCCTCAGGATGCTTTCTTCAAGCGCCAACGTGACCTGGGGAACGGTCCTGGAAGACATTGCGGCCAGATTCCCGGACAATCCGGCCGTGAAGTCACCCGACGGCATGCTGACCTACTCTGAGCTGAACAGCAGGGCCAACCAGTACGCGCATCTGCTGCTCTCCAAAAAGGTGGGGCAGGGCGACGTGGTGGCGGTATGCATGGAATCCAGGCCAGAGCTTCTCACGCTCTACTGTGCATGCACCAAGATCGGGGCGGTCTGCGCCATGGTCAACACGAACCAGAGGGGCGAGTCCCTGGTACACAGCTTCAACATCAACAAGGGCAAGGTCATCGTCATCGGTGAGGAATGCCTGGACTTCTTCAACGAGGCAAAGGCCGACATAGACCTCGACGGTTCGCTGCTCTACACCATGAAGGATACGGGCGCGTCCCTGGCGCCCGGGATGGAGGAGATTTCGTCCCTGGCCGCAGCTATGCCCGGGCACAACCCCGCCACGACCCCAGCGGTGCCCGCCAGATCCGCGGCCGCCTATGTCTACACCTCGGGCACCACCGGGCTTCCCAAGGCCGCGGTGATCATCAACAAGCGGATCATAAGCGCCCTGTTCTGGTGGGGCAAGGTGGTGAACCAGATACGGCCGGAGGACACGGTGTACGTGCCCCTGCCCTTCTTCCACACCAATGCGCTCACCGTGGGCTGGCCTGCGGCACTCTACAACGGCGCTGCGGTCGCACTGCGGAGAAGGTTCAGCGCCAGAGAGTTCCTTTTCGACGTGCGGCAGTTCCATGTGACCCATTTCGTCTACGTCGGCGAGGTCTGCCGGTACATCATGGCGCAGCCCGCGAAGGCCGACGATCACCAGAACCCCCTGCGCGAGATCATGGGAAACGGGCTCAGGCCGGACATCTGGGAGTCCTTCAAGAAGAGGTTCGGCATCGAGCGTGTCCATGAGTTCTACGGGGCCGCCGAGGGAGTGGGGGTGTTCACCAACCTCTTTGATTTCGACAATACCGTGGGAACCAGCCTGACGCCCTATGCCCTCGTACTCTACGATACGGAGAACGACGCACCGGAGAAAGACGAGAAGGGCTTCCTGAAGCGTGTGAAACCTGGCGAAGCGGGACTCCTCATCATGGAGATCTCCGAAAAGACACCGTTTGCCGGGTACTCGGACAAGAAGAAGACCGAGGAGAAGATCATCCATGGCGCTTTCAAGAAGGGGGACCTCTGGTTCAATACCGGCGACATGCTCAGGGACATGGGCTTCCGGCACGCGCAGTTCGTGGACCGCCTGGGCGACACGTTCCGCTGGAAGGGCGAGAACGTGGCAACCATGGAGGTCGAGAAGGCCCTGGATTCCTTCCCCGGCATCCAGGCATCGGCCGTGTACGGTGTCAGCATGCCCTCGGGCGACGGCAAGGCAGGGATGGCGTCCATCCTTCCCCAGGAGGGCCGCTCCATCGACCTCAAGACATTGACCGCCCACCTGAGATCATCGCTGCCCAAGTACGCGGTGCCGCTGTTCATCCGCTTCATCGGCGATTTCGAAATGACCGCGACCCACAAGATCAAGAAGACCCGGTTCAGGAAGGAAGGCTATGACCCTGCCCTCGTAAAGGAGGAACTCTATGCGCTCCTTCCCGGCAGCGATACGTATGTGCCCGTGGAGGATGCCCTGTACCGGGAGATCATGGCGGGGAAATACAGCTTCTAAAGGGCAGTACAGTAGCGGCATTCCCGCTGAACAGGGGATGCCGCCCTTACATCTTATCTCAGGCTGAGGATCTTCAGAAATAACCGCAACCGATGTCATGCTTTTGATGTTGACCTGCGCACTGTGCGTTCATCGTGCTTTCCCGGCTTCCGGCTAAGGTTTGGGTCGTCATTTAAGGAACAGCCCCACAGGTTTATAGCAAGTCTTTTAATCGACCTGTTCAGGGAGATGATTTCACCTGATATCAGGTGAAATCATCTCCTTGAACAGGCTGATAAATTCTCCACTATCTGCCAAAATATTTCCCCTTGATTCCAAGGCAAATATAATGCATATATTAGTATTGTAATACAAACATACAATACACCCCCGGAGGGCTTGCCATGATGGATTTCCCCCTGCTTCTGAGGACATTTCTGCTCCGCTCCGCCAAGTATTTCCCCAAGAAAGAGATCGTCTCGGTCTTCCCTGAATTCGTGCACCGGTATACCTATGCGGACTATTACAAGCGGGTCTGCCAGCTGGCGCATGCCCTGAAGTCACTCGGGATCAAGCGGGGAGACAAGGTGGCCAGCGTGGCGCTCAACGACCACAGGCACCTGGAGCTCTATTTCGGGGTGCCCTGCTACGGCGCGGTCCTTCACACGGTGAACTTCAGGCTGCCCCAGAACCACCTCGTCTACATCATCAACCACGCCGAAGACCAGGTGCTCTTCGTGGACGAAGACCTCCTGATCTTCGTGGAGATGGTCAAAGACCAGCTCAAGAACATAAGGCATATCGTCGTGCTCTCTCACACGGGCAGGAAACCGGTCTCCAGCATGGAGAACCTCATCATGTACGACGAGCTCATAGCAGAGTTCCCCGAGGAATACGACTTCCCCACAGACCTCTCCGAGTGGGACCCGGCCATGATCTGCTACACCTCGGCCACCACGGGTGACCCCAAGGGCGTGGTCTACTCCCACCGGGCCATCATCCTGCACACCTTTGCCGTTGCCCTCACCTTTAATGCCAGCGAGGCGGACTGCACGCTGCACATCGTGCCCATGTTCCATGCGAACGCCTGGTGCGGGCCTTTTGCCGCGGTCGGGGCGGGATGCAAACAGGTTTTGCCGGGTCGAGAGGTGATCAACATGGAGAAGCTCTGCAGGACCATTGCGGAAGAAAAGGTCACCTTCACCGCCGGTGTACCCACCATCTGGCTGCTCCTGTACGACTACCTCGAAAAGGGCGGCTGGCACGACTTCAGCTCGCTCAAGACCATTGCCAGCGGCGGGGCCGCCATCCCGAGGAAGCTTTTAATCGACCTGAACGAGAAATACAACTTCCCCATCAAGCAGGCCTACGGCTCCACCGAGACCACCCCGCTGGTCACGGCCGCCATCCCCAAGAGCTACATGAAGGACTGGGACGCCGAGAGACTCTATGACATGAAGACGAGCATAGGCCTCTTGGCCATCGGGCTCGAGATGAAGATCGTGAACGATTCGGGTGCCGAGGTGAAAATGGACGGCAAGGAATGGGGAGAGATCTGCCTTAGAGGCCCCTGGATCGCCAATGAATACTACAAGGACCCGGAGCGCTCCAGGGAGACCTTCGGCGACGGATGGTACCACACGGGCGACGTGGCCACCATCGACGATGAAGGTTATGTGCGCCTGGTGGACCGCAAGAAGGACCTGGTCAAGAGCGCGGGCGAGTGGATCTCATCGGTGGACCTGGAAAACCTTATCATGGCGCACCCCAAGGTCATGGAGGCGGCCATCATCGGCGTTCCGCACCCCAAATGGCAGGAGCGGCCTCTGGCCTGTGTGGCGGCCTCCCCGGGGCAGAAGGTGGATTCAGATGAACTGAAGGACTTCCTCAGGGACAAGGTCAAGGCGGCCTGGTGGATCCCCGACGAGTTCATATTCCTGGCCGAGATCCCCAAGACGAGTGTTGGAAAATTCAACAAGCGCGAGCTCAGAAGGCTTTATGCAGAGGGTTCGCTGAAATCATTGTAGTGCTTTATCGCGCGTGTAAAGGAGACTGCCATGTCATTGCTGGACAAATACTACACCGGGGAACACCAGATCTTCCGGGAGTCGGTCAGGCGCTATTTCGAAAAGGAAGTGACGCCCCAGGTGGAGAAGTGGGAAACAGACGGGATCGTCCCCAAGGATGCCTGGAGAAAGTTCGGGGCCCAGGGGTTCCTCTGCCCATGGCTGCCCGAAGAGTACGGCGGCTCGGGCGCCGACTTCCTCTACTCGTACATCATTGCCGAGGAGATGGCGAGCACCCACTGCAGCGGGTTCCTGGTACACCTCCATTCGGACATCATCGTTCCCTACATCTTCACCTATGGCAACGATGAGCAGAAAAAGAAGTGGCTGCCCGGCTGCGCCACCGGCGACATCATCACCGCGGTGGCCATGACCGAGCCTGGCACGGGCTCCGACCTGGCCGCCATCCGCACCACTGCGGTCAGAGACGGCGATTCCTATATCATCAACGGCCAGAAGACATTCATCTCCAACGGGCTGAACTGCGACCTGGTCATCGTGGCCGCCAGGACCGATCTGAACGCCGCCTCGCCGTACGAGGGCATGTCGCTGATCGTGGTGGAAGACGGCACGCCCGGGTTCGAAAAGGGCAGGAAGCTCGAAAAGATCGGCATGCATTCCCAGGACACCGCAGAGATGGCCTTCGTGGACTGCCGGGTGCCGGCATCGAACCTGCTGGGGCCCGAGGGCCAGGGCTTCTATTTCCTCATGGAAAAGCTCCAGCAGGAACGGCTCGTGTGCGCCATGGGCTCCCAGGTGGCCGCCGAGGAGGCGCTGCGCCTGACCATAGAATACACCAAGACCCGGGAGGCCTTCGGCAGGCCCATCAGCCGCTTCCAGTACATCTCCTTCGAACTCGCCAAGATGGCCACCGAGGTGGAGGTGGGCAGGGCCTTTGTGGAAAGCCTCCTCATCGACCACCTGGAAGGCAGGAGGGACATCAAGAAGGCCTCCATGGCCAAGTACTGGGTCTGCGAGATGCTCAACAGGGTGGTCGCACAATGCGTCCAGTTCCACGGCGGGTATGGATACATGGAGGAATACCCCATTGCCCGCATGTTCCGCGATGCCAGGGTACAGACCATCTACGCAGGGACGTCCGAGATCATGCTGCTCATCATCTCCAGGCAGCTGGGGCTCTAAGAGAAGAGGTGGCGGCTTGAGGAGGTATCGGGCCCTTAATTTTATTGCCGGTGAGGAGACCAACGGCTCTTATGCGTGCAATCTTGCATGGGGCATGCGTAGAAGCCGGTTTCCATTGTTTTGCGGGGGAGAACATACCAAGATCATGAGATTGTGGAGGGAGTATGGCAAAAAAGGATGAAAAATCATTATGCAGGGTTGCGGTCATCGACGGGTGCCGTGTGCCGTTCCAGCGTTCTGGGACCGGCTACTATGACCTCATGGCCTGGCAGCTCGGCAGTTTTGCCCTGAAAGGTCTTCTCGACAGGACCGGTGTTTCGCCGACGGTCATCGATCATGTCCTTATGGGGTGCGTGGCCACCGATATCGCCACCACCAACGTGGCCAGGGAAGTGGCGCTTGGTGCGGGACTGCCCAAATCGGTACCGGCGCACACCTGCACCATCGCATGCGTCTCCGCCAATGCCGCCTTCATCAACGGGGCCAACCTCATCCAGACGGGAAACGCCGATGTGGTGATCGCCGGCGGCGTGGAGAGCTTCTCCGATGCCGACATCAAGGTATCCAAGCGCTACCGGAGGTTTATCCTGGACGTGACCATGTACCACAAACCCAAGAGCTTCGGGGGGCTGCTCAAGCATTTGAAGAAGATGAGGCCTCTCGACTTCCTGGTCCCGGAGAAGCCCGCCGTGTCCGAATACTCCACAGGCCTGCTCATGGGGCAGACAGCGGAGATCCTGGCCAAGCGACTCGGAATTTCCCGCCAGGAGCAGGACGAGTATGCGGTGCTCTCTCACCAGCGGGCATCCAAGGCCGAAGAGACCGGCGTCCTGAAGAAGGAGATCGTGCCCGTGGTCTCTCCCGGCAAGGACAAGGCTGTCTCACTCGACAACGGGCCGCGCAAGGAGACCACCCTGGAGAAGATCAGCACACTCAAGGGCTCCTTTGACAAGAAGTACGGCACGGTGACCGCCGCGAATTCGTCGTTCCTCACCGATGGAGGTGCGGCCGTGCTCCTCATGAGCGAGGCCAAGGCGAAAGAGCTGGGCCTTACGCCCAAGGCATTTCTCAAGTCATATGCCTACACCGGCCAGGACCTGGTGGAGGAGCTCCTCCTGGGCCCGGCCTTCTCCATCCCCATTGCACTGAAAAAGGCTGGCATACGCCTTAAGGATATCGGCGTGCTCGAGATCCATGAGGCCTTTGCCTCCCAGATGATCGGGAACGCCAGGTGTCTGGCCTCAAAGCAGTTCGCACAGGAGAAGCTCGGTCTTTCACAGGCTGTGGGTGAGATCGATTTCGACAGGCTGAACATATACGGCGGGTCGCTCTCGCTGGGGCATCCCTTCGGCGCCACGGGCGGCAGGCTCATCACCACCTGCGTCAACCGGATGATCGACGAAGGCCAGCCCTTCGGCGTCGTGGCCGGCTGCGGGGCAGGGGCACTGGGGAACGCCATAATCTTCGAATCGGCGAATGCGTGAAAAGAGGGAGGCTTGCCAGCATGAAAAATCTGACAACTGAAAAGAACGACAAAGGGATCTTGACAGTCACCATCGACTGCCCTGATTCCAAGGTGAACAAGGTGTCAAGCGGGCTCCTCGCAGAGATATCCGGCCTGCTCGACGGCATGGAAAAGGACACATCGGTGAAGGGTCTGGTGATCCTGAGCGGAAAGGACGACAACTTCGTGGTGGGCGCGGATGTGGACGAGCTCAGCGCCATGACCTCCAGGGAGGAGGTCATCACCTACATCACCAAGGCACATGATGTCCTGAGAAGGATCGAGGCCCTGCCGTATCCGGTTGTGTGCGGCATCCACGGAAACTGCCTGGGCGGAGGCCTGGAACTGGCCCTGGTGGCCGACTACCGCATCGCCACCGATTCGCCCAAGACCTCTCTCGGCCTGCCCGAGGTGCAGCTGGGGCTCATCCCGGCAGCAGGCGGGACCCAGCGCCTTCCCCGGCTCATCGGGCTGCAGAATGCGCTGCCCCTCATGCTCACGGGAAGAAACCTCAGGGCCAAAAAAGCCCTCAAGATCGGCCTCGTGGACGAAGTGGTGATGTCCCATGGCATGAAGAACGCTGCCGTCAGCAAGGCCTCAGAGCTGGCCGCGGGAAAGGCCCCGACGGCCAAGAAGAAGCAGAGCCTGCAGCAGAGAATCATGGACGCCACGCTGAAGCGGTTTCTCGACGAGACGCCCATGGGCCGCAGGGTGGTCTTCTCCAAGGCCAGGGAGCAGGTCCTCAGACAGACGCTGGGTCTCTACCCCGCCGCGCTGGCCATCATCTCCTCAGTGGAATTCGGGCTGGAGCACGGGATAAAAAAGGGGCTGGAAAACGACATCCGGATCTTCGGTGAACTGGTCATGGATGCAAAGTCCAAGGCACTCAGAAGCCTGTTCGACGGCATGACCGCCCTGAAAAAGAACCCATACAGGGATAAGGCATCCCAGGTGAAAAAGCTCGCTGTCATGGGAGCGGGGCTCATGGGCCACGGCATCGTCTCGGTGTCCACAGGCATCTGCGAGACGGTCCTGCTCAAGGACGTCTCATTGGACGCTGCGGCCAAGGGCATGAAGGAAATCTACAAGGGACTCGAGAAGAGGGCCCGCTCGGGCGGCATATCGAAATTCGACCGCGACGTCCAGTATGGCAGGATCATGGCCTGCGACGACTACAGGGAATTCCCCAGGACAGACCTGGTGATTGAGGCCGTGTTCGAAGACCTCGACCTCAAACGCAGGATACTTGCCGAGGTGGAAGCGGCAACCGGTGAGAAGACCATCTTTGCATCAAACACCTCGGCGCTGCCCATCACACTCATCGCCAAAGGCTGCAAAAGGCCCGAGAACGTGATCGGCATGCACTACTTCTCGCCCGTGCCCAAGATGCCGCTTCTGGAGATCATCACCACCGACAGGACCGCTGACTGGGTCAGGGCCACGGCGCTGGAGTTCGGAATCCAGCAGGGCAAGACCTGCATCGTGGTGAAGGACTGCCCCGGCTTCTACACCACCCGCATCCTCATCCCCATGCTGAACGAGGCCATCAAGCTCATCGAGGAAGGCGCGGAGATCAAGTCCGTGGACATTGCCATGAAGCAGTTCGGCTACCCGGTGGGCCCCATCACCCTGGTCGACGAACTGGGCATCGACGTGGCGGCGCACGTGGCCAAGGGCGAGGTGAAAAAGCTCTTCGAGGCCAGGGGGCTGAAGGCCTCTGACGGGTACACCAGGCTCTTTGAGCAGGGATACAAGGGAAGGAAGAACAAGAAAGGCTTCTATGTCTATGACGCGCCCAAGAAAAAGGGACTGCTGGGGTTCGTCAAAAAGAAAGGCGGCAAGCCGGTGAACATGGAGGTCTACGAGATCCTGGGTGGGGCCAGAAAGAACATTGCCGCCGAAGAGATCCAGAACCGCCTGGCATTTGCCATGATCAACGAGGCGGCGCTCTGCCTCCAGGAGGGCGTCCTCTCGTGCGCACGCGACGGCGACATCGGTGCGGTGTTCGGACTGGGCTTCCCGCCGTTTACGGGCGGACCCTTCAGGTATATCGATACCGTGGGCGTCAAGGCCGTCGTGGAGAAGATGAAGATGCTGGAAAAGAGCTACGGCTCGCTCTACAAGCCTGCGGATATCCTGGTGGACATGGCGAAGAAGAACAGGAAGTTCCACTCGTCATGAGCGGCTTAAGCATAAGACTGGTGATGATCTGAATGGCCTTTAAACAAGTCCGTTAAAAGCAGTGAGCTCGCAGCCTGGAGTGATCGGTAAATTCAGCATTCCTCAAAGGCTGCGAGCTCACTGCTTTTAACGGATCAGTTTTTTAAATCCCTTGAACGCACAATCCAGGTCAAACCCGGATTGTGCGTTTGAATGTATCCATACACAGCCGATACGCTTCTAAGAGTGCTTTAACTGATGATTCGCGGTGAACTGATTTGTCTTTGCCGGTCCGTTAAAACAGGTGATCTTAACGCCTTTGATGAATGCATAATTCATCGGTCATTTTAGGGCTTTAAGATCACCTGTTTTAACGAAAAATGTTTTAGAATCCCTTCAAATGCACAATCCGGATTCAACGGGCCATAACCGGTCTCCTTATGGCCTTTACACAAGAGCCACCGTGACGGGCAAGAAAGTCACGGTGGCTCTTTAACAGGAGGGTTACATCAAGAAACCGATAAGGCCTTTTTCAATGATCGCTTCAAATAATCGATATGCTCCACGGTAGCCTGGCGGGCCGCCTCGGCGTCACGTTTCTCGATGGCCTTATAGAGGCTGTGAAGCTGCCTGACAATGGTGCTGGAGCTCCCTTCGACGGTAGACAGCTTTTTTCTGCTGTAGGGCAGGGCGCCGATGAGCAGGGAGTTCATGGACTTGCGTATATGCATGAAGATGGAATTCTTTGTCGATTCCAGCAACGCATTGAAAAACTCAATGTAGAGCTTTCCCCCGTGTTTCACATCGTGGAGGACCTTGTCTTCGCCGACTTCCATGGCCCGTTCGTAAATCTTTTTGAGCCGGGCGAGGTCTCTGGCCGTGGCGTTGAGGCAGGCAAGCCGGGCCGCCTCTGAATCGAGGATCCTGCGGACGCACAACAGTTCCCAGATCTTTTCCTGGTCCACCAGCAGCAGGTCCTCGATGGAGGATTTTGCCGCCGCAATGGAGGATTTGACGAACTTCCCCTTCCGGTGTCGGGACTCGACATATCCCTTGGCCTCAAGGAGCTTCATGGCCTCCCGTAGCGATATCCTGCTGATGCGGAAGCGCTCGGTCATCTCGAGCTCTGAGGGGAGCCTGTCCCCTGGCCTGATCTTGCCACGACTGATGAGGTCTATTATCTGGTCGGCCACCAGTGTCGGGATCGCCGGTGCCTTGCGGATCGGAGAGATGAATCTTCCTTTCGTGTCCATAGCCCCATCCATTATAAGTTGGACTTACATTAATACTATTATACATGGTCGAAAAAGAATCAATATAAAACGTTTAAAAACCTTTCTTTCACATTGCTCCGGACAGCGTATCCCGCGACATCGAAGGTGTCCCCGGCATTTATGAAGGCATGGCAAGACCGGCATGCCTTTCATGATGAAAGAATATCCTTGAGAGGCTCCCGGGCATGGTGTATTTCATTGGTTCAGGGCAATTCAAAAAGAAGCACATCCCGAACTGTCCCGCTTACGACAGCATCCTTTTTTGGAGGTGTAATGGCATCCGGCATCGGCTTTGACAACGACAAGTACCTCAGCGAACAGACCCGCTGCATACTCGAGAGGGTCGAGCGGTTCGGCAACAAGCTCTACCTCGAATTCGGCGGGAAGCTCTTCTATGACTACCATGCAGCCCGGGTGCTCCCAGGCTATGACCCGAACGTGAAGATGAGGCTCCTGCACGAGCTGAAAGACAAGGCGAACATCATCCTTTGCATCTATGCGGGCGACATCGAACGCAAGAAGATAAGGGCCGACTTCGGCATTACCTATGATGCGGATGCCATGAAGCTCATCGATGACCTGAAGAGCTGGGGTATCGACGTGGTGGGGGTGGTCATCACCCGTTTTGAAAACCAGCCTTCGGCTATCCTGTTCAAGAACAAGCTCGAGCGCAGGGGAATAAAGGTCTACACCCACCGGTTCACCAAGGGGTATCCGACCGATGTAGACCTCATCGTCAGCGATGAAGGCTACGGCGCCAACGAGTACATCCCCACCGACAAACCCCTGGTTATCGTCACCGGGCCCGGCCCCGGCAGCGGCAAGCTTGCCACGTGCCTGTCCCAGTTCTACCACGACCACAAGAAGGGCATCAACTCTGGTTACGCCAAGTTCGAGACCTTCCCCATCTGGAACATCCCCCTGAAGCACCCGGTCAACGTGGCCTATGAGGCCGCAACGGCCGATATCGGCGACTTCAATCTCATCGACCCGTTCCACCTGGAGGCCTACGGGGAAAAATCCGTAAACTACAACCGGGATGTCGACGCGTTCCCGGTACTCAGGCGTATCCTCGAGCGGATTACCGGGATGGAAGCCTTCTACCAGTCGCCCACGGACATGGGGGTGAACCGGGCGGGGTTTGCCATCGTGGATGACGCCGTGGTGCAGGAGGCGGCAAAGCAGGAGATCATAAGGCGCTACTTCCGCTACCAGTGCGAGTATGCCCTGGGCTTCACCGACAAGGCAACCGTGCAGAGGGTGGAGCTCTTTGTGAAGAACTTCAACCTGGGGGTTGAAGACCGCAGTGTCGTGAAACCCGCCCGTGATGCCGCGGAAAAGGCCGTCCACGACAGGGAAAAGGGTAATGAAGGCATCTACTGCGGCGCCGCCCTTGCACTGAACGACGGGACCATCATCACGGGGTGCAATTCTCCCTTCATGCACGCGGCGTCGAGCCTTATCCTGAAGGCGGTCAAGCACCTGGCGGGGATACCGCCAAAGCTGGACCTGCTCCCTCCGCTCATCACCGAGACGGTACGAAACTTCAAGACCGAGATTTTAAATGAGAAGAGCGTGAGCCTCGATCTTGAAGAGGCTTTAATTGCGCTGAGCATATCCGCCACGGCGAATCCCGCAGCAGGGCTGGCCGTGGAAAAGATCAAGGAGCTCCGGGGGTGCGAGGTGCACATCACCCATATCCCCACCCCGGGAGACGAGGCTGGCCTGCGCAAGCTGGGGCTCAATGTGACGAGCGACCCCCACTTCGCCACCAAGGATCTGTATATTTCGTGAGAGGGCTCAGGTGAGCACGGTGTCTGACTTCCGGGACACTGTGCTGCTGGATATAAAAACCTTACCCGTACAAATGAGTGAATTAGGCTGAGGCATGCATGCCTCAGCCTAATTCACTCATTTGTGCGGGCCAATTTTTGTCTTCTTCGATATTGTCTACTAAGCTGCGCTCCGGTACTCCCCCTACTTCCTCTTCTTGTCCTTGTCCGTAAGTGCCGACTTGAGCTTGTCTCCCAGCGAGCCGAACGACTTGCCGGACTCGGAGGCGAAGCCCTTCCAGTCGCCGCCGGCATGGGCGTCGCCCGGGGCCAGGGTGATCTTGCGGTTGGTGATGTCCATCTCCTCGACGCATACCGTGATCTTCTCACCCTCGCGCTTCTTCTCGATATCCTGGGCATCAAAAGAGGCGGCGATCTTCGATTTCGGCATGAGCCCGGTGACGCCGGGTTCGAGGTTGACGAAGTAGCCGTATTTTTCCTTGCGCTCCAGGGTCCCCTCCACCACCTGTCCGATCTTGAAGCGCTCGGACAGGGCTATCCACGGATCACCCTCGGCCTCTTTCATGGACAGAGAGATCCGCTTGGACTCAGGCGAGATGTCCTTGATCATCACATCCACCTCATCGCCAACCGAAACAAGGTCCTGGGGCTTTTTCACGCGTTTCTTGTAGCTCATCTCGGATATGTGCACGAGACCCTCGATGCCTTGGGCTATCTCCACGAACACGCCGAACTCTGCGATGCGCGTCACCTTTGCCCTCAGACGGTCTCCCGGTTTGAAACGGTTCAGGACACTGCCCCAGGGGTCATCCCCCACCTGCTTCATGGACAGCGCTATCCTCTTGCGCCCCGGTTTTGCATCATCCTCGATGCTCAAGACCTTGACCGTTATCTTCTCGCCCACATGCACGATGTCCTCCGGCGAGAGGATCCTGGACCAGCTCATCTCGGACACGTGCACCATGCCCTCGATGCCGTCAGCCAGTTCCACGATGGCGCCATAGGGCATGATCCTGTTTATGGTGCCTTCAACAACGGCACCTTTCTCCATGCGCTCGAAGAAGGCCTCCTTGACTTTTGCCTGCTCCTGCTGAAGCAGGGTCTTCCGGGAAAGGATGATGTTGTTGCCGTCTTCCTCCAGCTCGGTGATGAGGAAGAGGTAGGTCTTGCCGATGTGGACGGAATTGTCTTCGATGCGGAAGAGGTCCATCTGGCTGAAGGGGCAGAAGGCCTTGCGTTTCACCACCTCGACCCGGTACCCTCCCTTGACCACCTCCAGGACCTTTCCCTCGATGGGGACTTCCTTTTCATGGGCGTCTTCCAGGATGCTCAGGCCCCCGATGCCTGAGATCGCCTTGGAGAGCCTGATCTCACCGCCCCTGCGCGACATGACAAAGGCATCGATGGTGTCGCCCACCTCATAAGGCAGGTTGCCTTCCTCGTCGGCCAGCTCGGAGCGTTCGATGACACCATCCACCTTATAGCCGGTATCCACGAATATGTGTTCCCTGCCGATGGAGATGATCTTTCCCTTGAGTCGGTCTCCCACCTGGATGGGGCCCTGCTGTTCCTCTTCGTAGGAGTTCAGAAGATCGGCAAAGTCCTTGGAATTATCGTCCGAATTGTTGTTCTGTGTCATGTGCGACCTCTATGCATAAGGTATTATCAGGTAAATGGATGCTATAAAGGAAATTCGAACAGGAGTAAACGTTAAAATGGTGCGCACCGGATCAATGAAATTTATCCCTGGTTGTGCATTTGAATGTGCACATTCACACCCGATATGCTTTTAAGCGTGCATGAAACTTATACTTCCTAAGGTGAGCGGAGGCTTTTATAGATCCGTTAAAGCCGGTGATCTCGCAGCCTTTGAGAGATGCTTACTCTACCGGACATTCCAGGCTGCGAGATCACCGGCTTTAACGGACCAGGTTTTTACACCTCTTGAAACGCACAATACGGGTTTTAACCCTCAAGGGTTCAGTTCGATATCTTCACGCGCCAACCGAAGGGATCCGGCTTTTCTCCATACTGGATCTGCAGGATCTCGTTATACAGGCGTTCCGTCAGTGCTCCGGTCTTGCCCCCGTTGATGACGTGCTCTTTCCCCTGGTAATAGATCTGGCCGATGGGGGAGACAATGGCCGCAGTACCTGAAGCAAATGCCTCCTTCAGCGTCCCGTCGGCAATCCCGGAAATTATCTCACCCATGGCCGGTGCCCGTTCCGTAACCTTCACGCCCCAGCTCCGCGCCAACCCGATCACGGAATCCCGGGTGATACCAGGGAGAATCGAACCTGAGAGCGGAGGCGTAAGGAGTTCGTCTCCGATCACGAAGAAGGCATTGCTCGTCCCCACCTCTTCCACGTATTTCCGCTCAATGGCATCCAGCCAGAGGACCTGCGTATACCCCATGGCCTTGGCCTTCTGGCTGGCGTAGAGGCTGGCGGCGTAATTCCCCGCGTTTTTGCAGTTTCCCACACCCCCGCGAACCGCCCGGACATAATCCTCGCTGACGTAGATCTTGGTCGGGCTGAATCCTTCAGGGTAATAGGCCCCGACAGGACCGACGATGATGAAGAAGAGGTACTGATCCGCAGGGTGCACACCCAGAGCCGGCTCCGTGGCTATCATGGTCGGACGGATATACAGGGAGGTCCCGGCGCCTCGCGGGATCCAGTCCTGTTCCAGAAGGACCAGTTGCTTCATGCCCTCCATGAACAGCTCCGGATCGATGGTGGCCATGCACAGTCGCTCCGCCGAGGCATTCATGCGCTTGATGTTTTCCATGGGCCTGAACAGGTAGATGCTCCCGTCCTTGCCGCGATAGGCCTTCAGTCCCTCAAAGATTTCCTGGCCGTAGTGGAGGCTCATGGCCGTGGGGTCAAGGACGATGGGACCGTAGGGCCCTATGACGGGGTCATGCCAGCCCTTGCCGTCCTTGTATTTTACCGTGAACATATGATCCGTGAAGATCTGGCCGAAGCCCAGTTTGGATTCATCTGCCGGTTTTGCCTTCAGTCTGTCCGGTGAACATTTCGTGATTTTTATGTCCATTAAGCTTTTCCCCTATAATTTTTCAGCCTTTCCATACATTCGTATCATTATATGATCTTCCGATCAAGATTATTGAATGGCTTCTCGAAATGGCCCATCACCTTCACCACCTTCGAGGTTCTCTCCAGACAGGATCCTGTCTAATCTTTTCCCTGAAGCCCACTGCCCGGGATCTCATCCCTGCACGGATGCAGTCGGGTTGCAATCTGATCGTGCAACCTTGTTCCAGAGGCCCTCCCCTTCAGTGCCTTCACCTGTTATGCAGGGTTCTCCTTGATAAGACCCTTGTATAACTTCAGAAGAGCGATAAGGCCGGACGAGAAAAACCTTACCTGAACAGATGATGTATCCGGCAGGGGACAAGCAAATTGCTTGTCCCCTGCCGGATACATCATCTGTTCAGGGCAAATTTTCTGGTGCTGTTCAACTATTGAAATGGAGTTGAGAAGGAGTCTCCTGATATGGATCATTTTCTAGTTCTTCAGCCATAGCATCCGAACCTCAAACGGAGTATAATATATATTCTACTCTTTCTTGTGATTCTGACCTTAGGTCAGTGTGAATTCAGGTACGAGCCCTCCTTGACACTATGTCTGCATTGGTAACATCTGCTCATAAGGAGGGAACCATGGATACGTGTCCTGCATGCGGTTCTTCAGTGTCTCCGAACGCCCGCTTCTGCCACCAGTGCGGCTCCTGTCTTCATGACCAAAGGCCTAGAACCGAATACCGCTTTGTTACCATACTCTGTACGGATCTAAGCGGGTACAGCGCCTTGTCGGAGCGACTCGATCATGAAGAGCTCCGCACATTCATGGGCAAGGTATTGGGCGAGATAACCCTCGTCATCAGGAGATTCGGAGGCATCGTGGAAAAGTATATCGGCGATGCAGTGCTGGCCATTTTCGGCAATACAAAGGCAAGAGAAGATGATCCCATAAGAGGTATCCTGGCCGCCAGGGAGATCCACAAAATTGTCGAGGGGATGAATAACCTCCTCCCGAAGACCTGCAGCACACATCTGAGCATGCATACGGGCATCAATACAGGAGAGGTCCTGGTGGACTCCGTCATGGCGGGCCATAGTTCCCACGGCACGCTGGGTAAACCCATCAATATCGCATCCAGACTGTGTGATCTGGCATCCGAGGGTGAGATCCTCATAAGCGAGGCGCTCGTATCGGAGGCAATGCGTTATTTTCATCTCGAATGGATGGGGAGGAAGATGCTCAAGGGATTCCGAAAACCTCTCCATGTGTATAAGGTCGCCAATGAGAGATCCGTCCCCCTTGCGGTGCACAGGGTCGGCGGTGTTACCTCGCCTCTGGTGGGCCGCGAGCAGGAGTTGTCGATCCTCCTTTCAAGGGCAAGGGAACTCCTCTCTGGAAGAGGTGGTGTAATCGGCTTGATAGGTGAGGCTGGGGTAGGAAAGAGCAGACTCCTGCAGGAGTTCAAGGCTGCCCTTGATGAAAGCATATCCTGCTTCGCAACCACCTGTTTCGAATATGCGAGCACCACGCCCTACTTCCCTTTTTCTACACTTATCCAGAGCATATTCGGCCTTGATCTTTCCGCCAGGGATATTCCCCGGGCATTGTCCATGCAGGGATTATCTCACGAGGATGCATCTCAACTCGCTTTTCTCATGGATATGGATTCCGCATCAGGTTTTGCATCTCCTGGTGTCATTAAGGAAAAAGGCTCTGATGCCATGCTCTGGCTGTTCAACTCGGTTGCCCTGCGCCGTCGTACGGTCTTCCTCATTGAGGATATACACTGGGCTGACCAGAGCAGCCTTGACCTCCTGAGGTATGTTATCCACAAGTGGGATAAATCCTGTCCATGCCTGCTGATCCTTACGCAGCGAAACTCTTTCGGCCCGGACTTTACCAATTACCGCGTATTCCTGAGGGAACTCAACGAGCCCGAGGTTGGAAGGATGCTCAGGCACATGTTTGATGCCGCCCTGGTATCGGAGAAAACAGTGAATTCTCTTGCCCAAGCCGCAGGGGGTAATCCTTTCTTTGTCGAAGAACTGGCAAACTATCTCCTTGAGAAAGGCTACGACCTTTCAGCGGCAGGCCCGATAGAACGCATGGAAGATCTCCCGACCACCCTGTACGGACTCATTACGTCACGCCTTGATCATATGAAACCATCGTCAAAAAGACTGCTCCAGGAAGCGGCCCTCATCGGCAGGATATTCCCCGAGGACCTTCTGACATCCGTGTGTTCGGAAAAAGGTGCCGTGAAAGACGGGTTATGCGAATCCGCCAAACACGGATTCATCCAGCCCTTGGGAGAAGGGCGATACATGTTTAAGCATGAGATCACCCGAGATGTCGCCGGCCGAACCCTTTTAAAGAAAGAGAGGATCATGCTGCACGGAAAAATCGCCCTGGCCCTGGAAGACAGGTGTGGCCCCGGGTTAAAAGAACATGCCTGCGAACTCGCATATCACTTCGGTAAGGCGCAGGAATTCGCAAAGGCGGTACATTACCATATGGAAGCCGGCAGATACTGTGAGGCTTCGGGTGCATGGGTTGAGGCCGGTGCACACTTTGTATCAGCAGAGCAGTGTGTACGAAGCAGTGCGGATGTACATCAGGCGGAAGACCTGCTCGTTGAAATAGAAGAAGGTATCTGGAGATGTTCCAGGGTATTCGATCCCGTTCGGGCCATTACCGCACTTGATGATCTCATGAAATATTATCGGCATAAAGGTCTAAAAGAGGGAGAGGCCTTCTGCATCATCCGGCTCATCAACCTCTATTCTCAACTGGGCATGTTCGACAAGGCCCGGGAGTGCTACGAAAACTCGCTGGGCATCATACCCGGCCACCCGGTTCTTGTAGCTGCCGCCCAAACCGCATATGCCTACACCTATACCTTCCTCGGCAGGCCTTTGGATGCATTGAACCTGCTTGAAAAAGCCCGCCCGGTCCTCCATACCGCAGACCCTTTCCTTTATGCCGTCAACATGCTGACAACGCTGGCCGCCAGCATCTGGAAAGGAGACATAAAAGGAGCCCATTTCTGGTACAGCCAGACAAAGGGACACAGCGGCGCATATATGGACATTGATCTCATGGCAGACATGTGGCTTGCCCATATCTCTTATCTTGAAGGCAGCTTCGATGTTGCCTCGAGGGTATTCAAGGATGTCTCTTCCAGAGAGAAGAAGCTGGGAACGCTGGCAGGAGGGCTCACTTATCTGAGGACCCAGGCATCAATATATTTTCGCTGCCAATACCTTGATGACTTCCAAGGCGCCCGTTCTGATCTGGAGGCATTCGAAGCCCTCGGAGAACTTGACAACATGAGTGCCTTAAAGGACCTGTATCGTGCATGGATCGTCTTGGGGGAAGGCGATCATTCTCTGGCAAGGGATCTTGTACATGCCGCTTTGCCCGGCCTGGAAAAGGGAGTTGCCAATCGTGTCCCCTATGCCCTGAATACCCTGGCTCAGGCACATTATCTCTCGGGTGACCATGTAACCGCATTAAGCACTGCCCAGGAGAGCATCGACTGGAACGAGCAACGAGGCAATGTAGACCAGTATATATGGGCCCTAAGGATTTTTGCCGAGGTTTGCATTTCACAAGGAGAGATCGATACTGCACTTAAAAAACTTTCACAGGCATATGCCCTTGCCTTCTCAACCAGGATGAAGCCCCATCAGGCCTGGGTCATTGCCTCATTGGGAAAAGTATTCAGGGCCAGAGGGAATCATTCAATGGCAGAAAAGTGTTTCCGCAAATCGCACAGGCTCTGGAAGAAACTGGGGAATCCAGTTCAGGAAAAAAAGATTGAAAAAGAGGTTACCATGGGGGAACTGTGTTAGAGATTACATAGCCTCAATACAAAAAGTTGCATACCTTCTTGATCACCTTGTGGCGAAATTCTTGAGTCACTCTTGGCCCCTTTGCACGGTGCATACTCTTTCGTCTCTGTCATGGAGTTCCCTTATTGTAATCTCAGCGGTTTTTCATCAAGCCCTGCCATTGTCCTTGTATTTGATTTTAAAGGCTTTCACTGCTCAAGGGATGTCCCGCTGACACACCAGGTGCAGGACTCATGTTTTCGGCATTTGGTTCGATAGGGTAAATTATAGCAGGGCTTAAGGCCCGAACCGTTCTTTGACAATTTATGGATGAGCCATGTGTGCTCTTTGGCTTCAGAGGCCACACATGGGTAAAAGAGTAACTCAAAGCAGCTCAAGCGCCTTTATATGAAAGGAAGAAGGGGGCCCCTGAGATCAGTGAAGTTTACTGGATAATCTCTCTGGCACTCCTTCACAAGCCAAACCACAGGTAACTGTGGGACGGAAAACCACGGGTCCATGCCTAGCGGAGGATGGATAGCCGGGTCGCCTCCTTCAGAGCCACACCAGGGGTAACCCTGGGCCGGAAAGCCACGGGTCCGATAACAGTGCGCGGACAGCCGGGCCGCCTGAAAAGGATTCACCAGCACAATCATTCTCGCCACACCATGGGTAACCATGGGTCGGAAAGCCACGGGTCCACAGGGAAAGTGGACAGCCGGGTTACCTGGAGAACCTCATCAGAAAGGAGTTACAATGAACAGAACAAACAAACTTGCCGCTCTCTGTATAATCGGGCTGCTCATGATCCCCCAGGCAGGATTTGCTAAGATGGTGTCCCTGTCGGATGACCAGTTAAGCGAAATCACCGGTCAGGCGGGGTTTGCCGAAGAAACAACCACGACATTCAACTCGCACATTGACAACATGACCACTCAGTATGGTCTCTTGAATCTCAGCGACGTAACCATGCAGGGCTCCGTTGTCAACAGAGTCCCCGCGACCACGAATCCAGACCTCGCCAATACCGTTGTCCCCGGTTTTGTTCCTGGTTTTGGGTTTCCCGGCCTTGGATTGATGGGGCTCGGGTCTATGGGCCTCGGCACACACGTCATCGATATGACCCTCAACATTGATAAATACACCATTGGCGCCATTCGAGTGGGAAACGATACAAATGGACCGAGCCTGGGTGAGTTCGCGATGTACGGATTTAAGGCGGATATCAAAGGTGTAGTGGCAATATCATCGCATTGAAGCGCATGATGTTACTCTTTTACCTAACCATCCTCATCTATGCTGCACACTCGAGATAGCGCATGGCCTGAATTATTTCAAATAATCACTGACGGACGAGCCTTGACCGGTCGATCTCATCAACCATGACCGGATGAGAACACCTCATGGGATTAATGTCGATTCCGCCCCTCCTGGTGTAAAAGCATCTTACAGAAAGCATCTCTGGATGGCATCTCTCTGTAATGTCTGAAAATATTTGCTCACAAACGTCTTCTGAAAATCCCTCGTGATCCCTGTAAGAACAGAGATATTTGAGCAATGATTCCTGATGGATGGTCCTTCCCTGGTAGAGGACCAGAACACTCGCCCAGTCGGGCTGGCCTGTGATGGGGCAGTTGGTCCGGAGAAGGTCGGTGAAGAGGGCTTCACTGGTTATTGCATTCGTACAGACAAGCAGACCGGGATCTCTCTGGTACGTATCGATAGATACATCAATGCGATCCAGACACGTTCCTTCTGGATGGGGCTTACAAGAGGCCTGAGAAAAACGCTCCTGTTCGAGGATACCCACCGATATCCAATCGGTTCGCAGAATGTTTTCGAGGTCCGTTTTGATTGTCTCCTCAAGGTCTTTCCTCGATTCGAACCTGGAATAGGACAGGCCTCCCAGATAGAGCTTCAGGGACTTGGACTCTACCATGAATCCGCTCCGGGAGGGATAAACGATCTCGAGGATGCCAGTTTCAGGCTTGCCCCTGCTGTTCAGCCATATGAGCTCGTATGCCCTCCAGAGGTCATACCCATGGATTTCAATATCTCTGGGAGTTCTCGGGATAGGATAGAGCACCGATGGGTCATGCCCCCTGGGCTGAACGACCTTTTTCCCAAGCGGCATCTCAATCATTTCATGTACCTCGTTGGGTCGAGCCCTTTATCATATTCCAGGGCATACTTCCGCTCCAGACAGGTGGCGCATATACCGCAGTGCAGATCCATGCCCTTGTAGCATGACCATGTCCTGGTGAAATCAAAGTTCAGCCCTCGGCCGATCCCGGCAATCTCTTTCTTGTCAAAACCTGCGAATGGGGCTTCGATCTTGACCTTGGCAAATGTTCCCAGCGTTGCAGCCCGTGACATGGCAGCAGAGAATTCTCTGGTGCAGTCCGGATATATCGGATGGTCCCCTGAATGCGATGCGATGAGCACGAGCGGGATCTGATTGGTCTCGGCATAGCCTACTGCAACCGAGAGCATGATCCCGTTTCGGAAAGGAACTACGGTGGATGATATGGAATCCGTCCTGTAGGGACCGTCAGGGATGTCCTCCCCTGACAGCAGCAAACTGGAAGAGAACAGGGTGTTGAAAAACGGCAGCTCCACCTTCGTGAAGACGGCGCCGTATGACTCTGCAAGCCCTTGAGCCATGACGAGTTCTCTGTCGGCATGCCTTGAGCCGTAATCAAAGCTCAGGGCATGCAGGCTACTGAAACGGGATCCTGCCCATGCAAGCATCACACCCGAGTCCATGCCGCCTGAAAGAAGGATGACCGCCTTTTCCATCATATCCCCCTCCTGTCGTCAAAGATCAGCACCTGAAGCCTCGGCGACATCAGGTAACCGTTGTCCTTGCAGAAGGAGAAGACCATCTCCATCCTTTGGAGCTGGTCGGCCCTGGTCTTGCCCTGGGGCATTATGAATACCCTGTCTTTGTCAAGGGCGTGATCCTGCACAAACCGGTCGATCTCACGGAGCGAAGCCTCCGTATCCGCAACAAATTTAAAATAATGTGCCCTGGGGATGTTCTCCAGCGGGAGGTGCCATTTCCCCTCGATATGCTTCGGGCTCATGATTATGGCTGCATCGTCCAGGGCCGGGATGCCGATCTTGCCGCTGGTCTCATAAGACAGGCCGTGCCCTGACCGCACCAGTTCTTCATGAAGGTCTTGCAGCCCTGTCTCCCACTGGAGAAACGGCTCGCCTCCGGTTATGACCACATTTCTGCAGGGATAACGGTCTATCTCCGTAATTATCTCCTCTTGGTTCATCTCGCTGAATTCGTGCCAGGCATACTTGGTGTCGCACCAGGGGCAGAGAGGCTCTATGCATCCGCCCAGGCGCATAAAGACCGATGGCCGTCCTAAAAACGGCCCTTCGCCCTGGAGAGTAAAAAAGATCTCAGTCACTACCAGCTTCATGTCACCTCGGGCTCACTGCTTGTCCTCTCATTACCGGTGAGGATCCTCACCCGGTAAGAACTCAGTATACCGAGGGGGATGCTTCGTCAAGCAGCTCGCCCATGTACGACTCTTATCTTTAAGCCCGGATTGTGCGTTTGAATGTATCCATACACAGCCGATACGCTTCTAAGAGTGCTTTAACTGATGATTCGCGGTGAACTGATTTGTCTTTGCCGGTCCGTTAAAACAGGTGATCTTAACGCCTTTGATGAATGCATAATTCATCGGTCATTTTAGGGCTTTAAGATCACCTGTTTTAACGAAAAATGTTTTAGAATCCCTTCAAATGCACAATCCGGGTATAAATCCGCCATAGAGTCGGCTTGAGTTTTCAGACCATGGAACCCTCTCCTTCCAGGAAGCGGCAGATCGGCTTAGTCGGGAAAAATCGTCGACCCCGGCTGGCGGGTATCCTTACGGTTCAGCTCAAGGAGCCCTGCATTCTCACGGGACTTCTCAGATAAGGATTCACATGAATTGAATTTTCTGATAGCATACCATAAGTCAAAACCGCCAGGACAGGGAGACGCCATGAAGATCATAGAAGATGCACTGAAAAGGGGCGACAAGGCGCTCAACGAGTACGAGTCCAAACGCCTCCTGGAAGCCTATTCAATACCGGTGACCAAGGAGTTTGTCGCAACCAGCATGAAGGATGCGCTCTCGTTTGCCAGGGAAATCGGTTATCCGGTCGTGCTCAAGGGATCTTCCCGCACATTGACCCACAAGACCGAGCACAGGCTCATCGAGCTCGGCATAGACAGCGACTCATCCCTCGAGAAGGCATACAAGGCCCTGGAAGAACGCGGCAAGGGCCAGCTCGACGGCATCCTCGTCCAGCAGATGGTCAAGGGCGAGCGCGAACTTGTGGCAGGACTCATCCGCGACCCCCAGTTCGGGCCCTGCGTGATGTTCGGCCTCGGGGGCATCTTCACCGAGGTGCTGAAAGACGTCACCTTCAGGGTTGCCCCCCTGGAGATGCGAGACGCCCTGGAGATGATGGACGAGATCAAGGCCAGGAAACTCCTGGATTCCTTCAGGGGAAAGCCGGCAGTGAACCGGGAAGTTCTGGCTCGGGCCCTCATCAACCTGGGCAGGATCGGGCTCGAGATCGATCAGGTGGCCGAGATAGACATCAACCCCATGATCATCCATGAGGATATGCCCATCGCCGTTGATGCACTGGTGATCATCAAGAGCACATAAGCATACTCAAGCGAATGCCGCTTCTGCCACAGCACGCGCTGTTCATGGCGCCCATGGTGGACCTGACCCATGTGGCCTATCAGGACCTTGTACGCTCCCTGACCGGGTGCGACATCTTCTACTCGGAGATGCTCAATGCCCGTATCGTTCCCGGTGAAAATCCCGCCACCTCGGTCTATCTGAAGTGGACCAGGCTCGATGACCTCATCTTCCAGATCACGGGGAACGACACGGAAAAGATGCAGGAGTCCGCTGCCAAGCTCGAAGGATACGGGCCGTTCGGGATCGATATCAACATGGGGTGCTGGCTCAAGAAGGTCACCTGCCATGGCTGGGGCGCAGGCCTCCTGAAGGACCCCTCAAGGGCCCGGGAGATCCTCTCCGCAGTGAGGAGGGCGGTGAAAAAACAGTTATCCGTGAAGATGAGGATCGGCTACAGCCCTGATGTGAAGGCCATGCTGGAGTTCGCCTCCATGCTGGTGGAAACCGGGGCCGACATGATCGTGCTCCATGCCCGAACCGTTCAAGACGGCATGTCGCGCAGGGCAAGATGGGAGTACATTGCCGCACTCAAGGACAACGTGCAGGTCCCGGTGGTGGGTAACGGCGATGTGAAGACTGCCCAAGATGCCCTGGATATGTTCGCAGCCACCGGGTGCGACGGCGTGATGGTGGGCCGACAGGCCCTGGTAAAGCCCTGGATCTTCCGTGATATCAAGGCGCTGCTTGGCGGGGCTGACCCGCAGAGTCCTCCTGCACTCGATGAGGTGATGCTGAAGCTGCTGAGCCTCCTCATGGACCATTTTACCCCTGATGTTGCTCTCAAGCGCTTCAAGACCGCCTTTTTCTGGCTCAGCCAGAACCTCACCTTCGGCCACCACCTTGCCAAGGCCGTGGGCAGGGAGAAGACTCAAGAAGGTATAACCGCATGTATCAGGCATGCCTTTGACCAGGGGATTACCTGATCTGTCCTTGATTTTTTCGCAAAGCCTGTATATGTTTTTTTCCGGTATCCTTGACCTTTCCGATACCGATTCTTGCCTTTGCCAAGGAGTGACGCATGAAACAGATCGACCTGATGAAAGAACTCCATGTCCCCTCTGATAAGAAGATCCTCATGCTCGTGCTGGACGGCCTGGGAGGCCTGCCTGGCGCGTCGGGCAGGACCGAGCTGGAATCGGCCCGCACCCCGAACATGGACAGACTCTGCGCGGATTCCGTCTGCGGGCTTTCCACCCCCATTTCCATGGGCATCACCCCAGGCAGCGGACCAGGCCACCTGGGCCTGTTCGGGTATGATCCGCTGGAATACCAGATCGGCAGGGGTGTACTGGAGGCCCTGGGCATCGGCCTGAAGCTGACCCCGAAGAGCCTGGCCGCGCGTGGGAACTTCTGCACCCTGGATCCGGCCAGCGGGGTGATCACCGACCGCAGGGCGGGCAGGATCGCGACCGAGAAATGCGCGGAGCTGGTGGAGAAGCTGAAATCCATCAGGCTGGACGGGATCGATATCGTTGTGGAGGCCGTGAAGGACTACCGGTTCGCCCTTATCCTGGAAGGCGACGGGCTGGAAGAGGGACTGAGCGAGACCGACCCACAGAAGACGGGCCTCAAGCCCCTGAAGGTGGAGCCCCTCCACGCGGGCGCGGCCAAGAGCGCGAAGCTGCTGAACGCCTGGGTCGAAAAGGCCTTTGTCGTGCTGAAGGACGAAAAGCCCGCCAATGGCTGCACCCTGCGAGGCATCGCAAAGGATCCGGGCCTTCCGTCCTACAAGGAGGTCTACGGCCTGAAATCATGCGCCATCGCCACCTACCCCATGTACAAGGGCCTGGCGCGTTTGGTGGGCATGGACGTGCTGGACGCGGGCGACACAGTGGCCAGCGAGGTGAAGACCCTGAAGGAAGCCTGGCAGAAATACGATTTCTTCTTCTTCCACGTGAAAAAGACCGACTCGGCAGGCGAGGACGGCAACTTCGACGCCAAGGTAAAGGTCATCGAGGAGGTGGATGCCCTGATGCCCGAGATCATGTCCCTGAAGCCCGATGTCGTGCTCATATCAGGCGACCACTCGACCCCGGCTGCCATGAAGTCGCACTCCTGGCACGAGCTTCCTGTGCTGCTGTACGCTGACAACATACGTAAAGATGAGGTGGCGCAGTTCGGCGAGAGGCCGTGCATGGCAGGCGGCCTGGGGCATATCCGCCACATCGAGTTGATGCCCATGGTCATGGCGCATGCCGACAAGCTGACGAAGTTCGGTGCCTAGCACATGAAGCCCAAGACGAAAATAGCAATCATCTTCGGGGGCGTCTCCACGGAACACGACGTCTCCATCGTTTCCGCCGGGTCCATTGCGGGAAGCATCGACACGGACCGTTTCGAGCCGGTCTATGTGGGCATAGACAAGAACGGCAGGTGGCTCCTGGGCAAGGGCGCCTTCGACAGCCTGCGAAGCGGTGAGGTTAAGAACGCCGAGCCGGTAATCCTCTCCACAGACCCGGACAAGTCGGGCTTCCTTCATCTGAATTCAGGCAAACTCACCCCTGTTGACGTGGTATTCCCTGTTCTCCACGGACCGCGGGGCGAAGACGGGACCATCCAGGGGCTTTTCGAGCTTGCGGGCATCGCCTATGTGGGCTGCGACACCATGGCCTCTTCCATTGCCATGGACAAGGACATGACCAAGAGGATATTGGCCCAGCACGGTATCCCTGTAGTGAAGGGAACCTGCGTTTCAAAGTGGATGTGGGACACGGACCGTGAAGAGGTCCTCAAGGAGATTAAAGACACGCTCCATCTCCCACTGTTCATAAAGCCCGCCACCATGGGGTCCAGTATCGGTGTCGCCAGGGCTGTCGACATGGATGGTGTCATCAAAGCCCTGGATCACGCATTGTGTTTTTCCTCAAAGGCAGTGGTGGAGCTCTCAGTGGAAAAGGCCCTTGAGGTGGAAGTCGGGGTCCTCGGGAACAACGAACCCCAGGCTTCCATCCCCGGCCAGGTTATCCCCAGCAATGAGTTCTATGATTTCAATGCCAAGTATGTGGATGGCGCAAGCCAGCTCATCATCCCTGCAAAGATAGGCAAGGCCATGAGCGAGGAGATCCAGTTCGCCGCCGTGGACGCCTTTGTGGCCATCGGGGGCTCCGGCATGGCCCGGATCGATTTCCTCTTATCGCACGACTCCTTCTTTCTGAACGAGATCAACACCATACCCGGGTTCACCAGCATCTCCATGTACCCGAAGCTCTGGGAGGCCACAGGCATACCGTACACCACGCTCATAACAAAGCTGGTGGAGCTGGCGCTCAAGCGCCACGAGGCGAACAAGTCCCTGACACTGACCATCGAACTGGAAAAGGGGCTGGGGGTCTAGTAAGCAAATAAGGGAAAAGCGGGACAGCCGAACCGGATCATCCAGGCAGGCTTCCCCACCCTCAGTCCAGGGGTATCCTGATATTCACCCCGTACACCTTCTCGTTCTCGTTGTTTATCCGATAAAAGCCCGCCGTGGTCTTGGAAACCTCGTGTATCCCCAGGGCCAGCCCTATCCCCAGGCCAACCCCGGCCCCGATACTCACATGGCTGTTGTAGTGGTCCGTGGGATGCTCTGTGAACAGGCACGCAATGTATCCCACCATCGCCCCTATGGATGCATAGAGCAGGGGGGTGGAGATGAGGGGGCTGTAATCCTGGGCTTCGGACCTGCACGGCATGACCGCTATCGCACAGGCAAGGACGAGTATTGCCAGAGAGCTCTTCATCAGTACCTCCAGCTCAGCGAGATGTGTGACCTAGAGTGTTTTAGTTCAATAATAATCATCCGGTGGGGTGAGGGAAAGATGGTTCCAGCATTTTCTGTACCTCTATGTTTGTATTGACTGCAACATTTTCTGCAGTAACGATTGCCTGCCATGATTGAAACTTCAGACTTAGGGATTAATTATCATAACAGAATATGCAGGTATCATCGTTCAAGGCAAATCTTTATCTCTGGCATAGTTGACTTATGCATCTCTGCACATTATATGGGGTTCACACATCTTATATTTTCTTGTCTGAAGGTATCTTGCAATGAAGTCCATAATGTTAAGAAATGAAGATTTATTACGGGGTATTACTCATAATAATAGCGGCATTTTTCATGATCTTGCCTGAAGCTGCATCTGGAGCACGGATAAGAATCAGTTGGAATAACAATACCGATCCTGACACTGCCGGCTATAAAGTTTACTATGGAACCGCCAGCAGAAACTACAAAAACTCCATTGATGCTGGTCAATTCACAACTGTAGAACTGGATGGCTTAACTGAAGGTGTTACCTACTATTTTTCCGTGACTGCTTATGATAAATCAGGGAATGAGAGTACTTATTCCCAGGAGGTCCATGCCCATACACCCTCTATAGCTAAGCCTGAAGCAGAGAACAATGGAGGCGGTTCGTGTTTCATGTCTACAACTGCTCCAGTTGTTAATATTCGGTATGCAACTTTCTTTATCCTTCTTTGTGTAGGATTCAAAACCATTCATGTTTTGGTAAGAAGTTTATTGGCAAAGATTATGTTGGAGGAAAGACCAAGGCAGAGCTATTGATAACTTTATCCTTCATTCTTATCAAACCATAGATTTCGCAAAAGTATTTAAGTATTCGTATCTCCCTAGATTGCACGATAAGACGATGTCTTTATAGGATGTACTAGAAAACAAGCCCCAGCTCATACATAAAATCGCCAGGAACCCGCTATCCAAGAAATCCGAAGTACCAGTCGATGACCTGCCGCCCCCAGAATACATATATGAGCGCCCCGAGGGCCAGGAACGGCCCGAAGGGTATAGCCGCCTTGAGCGTGCCCTGTTTTATGAGCCCGTATGGTACCCCCACCAGGGTTCCCAGCAGCGAGCCCGTAAACACGGTGAAGAGCACGCCCTGCCAGCCCGTGAACACCCCGATCATGGCCAGCAGCTTCACGTCGCCCCCGCCCATGCCCTCTTTCCTGGTGAGAAAATAATAGCCGTAGATGATTGCCATGAGCAGGCCGCCGCCCAGGGCGAGGCCCATGAGCGCATCTTTGTAGGTCATCTCAGGCAGCCAGTAGACGGCCACCAGTCCGGCGACGATTCCCCCCAGGGACAGCCTGTCGGGTATGATCTGGATGTCCAGGTCGATGAAGGTGATGATGAGCAGGACGCAGGCCCACAGGTAGTATATGGCAAAGCTTACCGTGGGGCCGAACCGGTAGAGCAGGCCCACCGCCAGCAGCGCGCTCAGGAGCTCCACCACGGGATAGCGCACGGATATGGGCTCGGCGCAGTACCTGCACCTTCCTCTCAGGAGGAGATAGCTTACAACCGGGATGTTGTCCCACGGTTTCAGGCTCTGGCCGCACTTGGGGCAATGAGACGACGGCCAGACAACGGACTCCCCTTTCTGGATCCTGTGGATGCAGACATTGAGGAAACTCCCGATGAAGAGCCCGAAGAGCGCAACGATAATCACCATATCAGCCGATGAGCTCGCCCCTCCTGAAACGGAGCACCTCTCCATAAAGGGTTGAAGAGACCTCGTTCATGATACCTTTGAGCGGGTCGTTGTCGGCTATGAACGACGAAGCGTTGTCAACCTTGTTTTTCATGGCTTCAAGCCGATCCACCATGGGCGAGATGGCCTTGAGGTTCAGATTCGGATCCGCCAGGGCTAGGGAATAGCTTTCCAGGAGCTCAAGGGCTTCTTCGCCGGCACTTACCGCGCTGAGTTTGACCGAGCTGACCGGGGTCATCTGGAACGGTGATCCAACCTTGCCCGGGGCATTCGGGGTTTCCGACTCAAGGCCCTTGAGGACGTCCTCGAACCCCCCCCTGGCGGTACCCTGCGGTCTGGACTGGTTCCCTGCAACAGAACCGATGATCATATCTGGATTAATCTTCATACATGCCTCCTGGTCATCTGCAAGCAAGGAAGATGCCAGCCCTTGCCTTCCCAGTCCCTGCAGCTTCCTGACGCCGTGAACAGGCACTTTGTTCCGCCATGGCCGGAAAAATGATCCACACCCTTACGAGGGGGGAACAAGCCTCTGTATGAATGCCGCGCGTGCTTTCAGGATTTCATCCAGGGGCATTTTAACAAGCTCGTGCACATACTGGCGCACGGCCTTGCACACATCGTCAATCACACGGGACGGTTCATTGTGCGCACCGCCCGTCGGTTCCTTGACGAGGTAGTCCACAATCCCGTAGCTGAACAGGTCCCGCCCGCTTCCCCTGAGGGTCTCCGCCGCCTTCTCCTTCTTGGAGGGGTCACCGTATATGATGGAGGAGAACCCCTCGGGACTGATGGCGCTGTAGAACGAGTTCTCGAGCATGATGATCCTGTCGCCGAAGCCGAGCGCTAAAGCGCCGCCTGATCCGGCCTCTCCGATAATGCAGGCCACCACAGGGGTCTTAACAGAGGCAACCATTGAGATACACTGGGCAATGGAAAAGGCCTGGCCCCTGTCTTCCGCCTCGGGTACCGGGTAGGCACCGGGCGTGTCCACGAATGTGATTACCGGCCGTTTGAACTTTTCCGCAAGCTTGAACAGCTTTATGGCCTTGTAGTGTCCGGAGGGGCTTGCCATGCCGTAGTGGTAGCGCATGTAATCCTTCTTTCCCTCGGAGCGCTTCCTGTGGCCGATGACGACCACCGGGATATCATCGAGGAACGCGAGACCTCCCAGGACAGCCGGGTCGTCCTCGTAGATGCGGTCACCCTTGAGTTCAATGAAATCGTTGAACAGGCGTGAAATATATTCATCTATCCCCGGCCTCTGTACGTGGCGGGACAGTTCTACACTGCTCCACCTTGAGATCCCCTCATAAAGCTCTTTTCTGAAGACATCCACCTTTCGCTCTATCTCTGCGGTGTCCACCCCTTCGAGCTTTGTTATGGTTTCCTGAAGCTCCTTCAAGGCATTGTCGATATCGGTGAACTTCTCTTTGGATTTCACTGGAGTTCCACCCCCTTTGGCCCTACGATCTCAGAGAGCCTATAGAGAAAATCCCTCACCGGCGAGACCATATATTCCCTTCCCGCGTCGATATTCACGAATGCCCCGTCGGTCTCCACCTCAAAACAGAGCGAACACGGCCCCTTGCTTTCCATCACCGCCATCTTGATGGACTCGAGCGCATCCTTTCGCAGAGAGCCCTGCACACGAATTATTACGCGCTTCGCCAGCACCATATCGGCACCGTCCAGCGGCATGACCTCTTCGGCAATGAGATCAAGTGTCTGCACGTCCTGGTCGGCAGACCCGTTCTCCTCGTCGCGGTTGATCCTTGCCTTGATGATCACCGGCTCGTCAGAGGAGATCAGCGCCTGGTACTTGCCGTAGCACTGGGGGAAAAAGAGGATCTGGGTAGAACCTTCAAGGTCTTCAAAGACACCCCGTGCCATGGCATCGCCTTTCTTAGTCCTCGATACGCTTACGGCACTCAGGACGCCGGCGAGCACCACCGAGACCGGCGCATCCTTAAGTGTCAGGGTCGTTGCCGTGGCATATTTATCGATGAGATCCGCGTACTTGTTCAGCGGGTGGCCCGAGAGGTAAAACCCCATGCCGTCCTTCTCCATCTTGAGCCTCTCGGCCTCGGGCCAGTCGGGGATATCGGGCAGGACAAAGGGCTTGCTGATATCCACCGAGGCGAACTCCTCGAGGCTGAAAAGGGTGCACTGGGCATCGTTCTTTGTGCGCGCCAGGCGCTGCGCCTGGTCAAGCAGGGTATCGAGCACCTCGAACATGGCGCGGCGGTTGATATGCAGTTTGTCAAAGGCGCCTGCCTTGATGAGCGATTCCACCACCCTCCTGTTCACCTTGGCCAGCGCTATCCTGTTCAGGAAAGAGGCCAGGTCCTTGAATGGGCCGTTTGCCTGGAGCTCAACCAGGATCGCCTCAACGGCACCCCTGCCCACGTTCTTTATGGCACCGAGCCCGAACCTTATGCCTTCTTTTGTTACAACGAATTCGAAGCTGCTCTCGTTGATGTCGGGCGGCAGCACTGCAACACCGCGCCTCCTGCACTCGGCGATGTGCTGTGAGACCTTGTCCGTGTTGCTCAGGTCCAGGGTCAGGTTCGCGGCCATGAACTCCTTGAAGTGGTGGGCCTTGAGGTAGGCGGTCTGGTAGGCCACCAGTGCATACGCTGCTGCATGTGACTTGTTGAAGCCATAATCGGCGAATTTCTCCATGAGATCGAAGATCTCTCCCGCCTTGTCCCTGTCCACTCCGCGCTCGACAGAGCCTTCGGTAAAGATTTCGCGCTGCTTGGCCATTTCTTCCCGGATCTTCTTGCCCATGGCCCGCCGCAAGAGGTCGGCCTTGCCCAGGGAATAGCCTGCCATCTCCTGGGCGATCTGCATGACCTGCTCCTGATAGACGATGATGCCGTAGGTCTCTTTCAGGATCTTTTCCAGCAGGGGGTGGGGGTAGTCGATAACCTGACGTTCGTGCCTGCGGTCGACATAGGACGGGATGAGGTCCATGGGCCCCGGGCGGTACAGCGCCACCGCCGCGATGATATCCTCGAACTTGTCTGGCTTGAGCTGCCTGAGCATGCCTTTCATGCCCGAGCTTTCGAGCTGGAAAACGCTCGAGGTGTCCCCGTCCCCGATGAGCTGGTAGGTGAGTCTGTCATCTATGGGCAGGGCGGTAATATCCAGGTCGAATCCCTGGGAGCGCAGGATCTCGATGGTCTTGGCGATAACGGTCAGGGTCTTGAGGCCCAGCATATCGAACTTGATGAGGCCGACCCTCTCGATACGCTTCATATCGTACTGGCTGATGAGCATGCCCTTCTTGTCGACATAGACAGGCACATGGTCGGTCAAAGGCCTGTCGTCCGATATGATGACCCCGCCCGCGTGCACCGAGGCGTGCCTGGAGAGGCCCTCCAGTGCCTTGGCTATCTCTACGAGCTGGGAAACCGCCGGGTCGGTATCGAGAAGCTCCTTCAGCCTGGGTTCCGCTGCAACGGCCTCCTCGAGGGTAATGTTCAGATCGGCCGGGATGAGCTTGGCGATCTTGTCCACCTCGGAATATCCCATGCCCATGACACGGCCCACATCCCTGATGACCGCCTTGGCCTTCATGTTGCCGAAGGTGGTGATCTGGCTCACAAAGTCCGGGCCGTACCTGTTCTTGACGTACTCGATCACCTCGTCCCTGCGGTTCTGGCAGAAGTCCACGTCGATATCCGGCATGCTCCTGCGCTCGGGGTTCAAGAAGCGCTCAAACAGAAGGTTCCACCTGATAGGGTCGATATCGGTGATCTTGAGACTGAATGCGGCGAGCGAACCCGCAGCGCTGCCGCGGCCGGGGCCCACCGGGATGCCATGGTCCTTGGCATACTGGATGTAGTCCGAGACAATGAGAAAATACCCGGCAAAGCCCATGGACTTGATTATTTCAAGCTCTTCGGCAAGCCGTTTCTCATACTCCCCGGGGATGGCCTCGCCCATCCTCGAGCGAAGCCCCTCCCAGGACTTCTCCTCGATAAGGTCTTCCAGGCTTTTGGCGCCCTCCAAGGGATAGACGGGGAAAAAGTAGACATCCTTGGGGATCTCCACATTGCAGAGCCCGGCGATTTCCGACGTGATGTCGATTGCCTCGGGTATCCAATGGAAGTCCCGGGCCATCTCTTCGGGGCTCTTCAGGTAGAGCTGGTCGCTCTCAAAGGTCATGCGGCCCTTGTCGTTGATTGTGTTCTGGGTCTGGATGCACAGAAGCACCTCGTGGGCCTTGGCGTCGCTCGACCTCAGGTAGTGGCAGTCGTTCGTGGCCACGACTCCCACCCCTTTGCTTTTTCCCAGCTCCACGATCAGCGGGTTGACCTTTTCCTGGTCCGGCAGGGCGTTGTGCTGTATCTCGAGATAAAACCTGCCGTCAAAGGCCCTTCGATAGAAATCAAGGGCATCGTTCGCCCGTTCCTCGTTGTCGCGCAGCAGCCAGTAAGGGATCTCTCCCTGGAGGCACGCGGAAAGCCCGATGAGTCCCCCGCTCAACTCGGCGAGGGTTCGCCTGTCCACCCGTGGCTTATAGTAGAATCCTCTTGTGTGCGCCAGGGAGGTGAGTTTCATGAGGTTGCCGTAACCCTCATTATTCATGGCCAGCAGGATGAGGTGGTAGTGCTTGGGCATGCCGGGGATAAGGTCCCTGCTCTCCATGTCCCCCGGACTGACATAGATCTCGCAGCCGATGATGGGCTTTATACCCGCCTTGAGGGCCTTGTCATAGAACTCCAGCGCGCCGTACATGACTCCATGGTCGGTTATTGCCACGGCATCCTGTCCGAATGCCTTGGTGGTCTTTATAAGGTCGTCGATCCTTATGGCCCCATCCAGCAGGCTGTATTGGGTATGGCAATGGAGATGGACGAAACCCATCTTTAGGCTCAGTACTCCAGCTTGTAGTTCGGGGCTTCTTTCACGATGATCACGTCATGCACGTGGGACTCCTTAAGGCCGGCCGAGGTTATCTTGATCATCTTCGCCTTGGTCTGGAGTTCTTCTATGCTGGCGCAGCCGGCATATCCCATGCCTGCGCGCAGACCGCCCAGGAGCTGGTAGACATTTTCGGAGATGGGGCCCCGGTAGGGTACCCGGCCCACGATGCCCTCGGGTACGAGCTTTTCGGAATCCGCCACTTCAGCCTGGAAGTAGCGGTCTTTGGATCCCTCCTTCATGGCCTCCACGGACCCCATGCCTCGATAGGCCTTGTAGGTACGGCCCTGGTAAATAATCCGCTCGCCCGGAGCCTCCTCGGTGCCCGCAAAGAGGGAGCCCAGCATGATGCACGAGGCACCTGCGGTGATAGCCTTGGTGAGATCCCCGGAGAACTTCACCCCGCCATCCGCAATGATGGGGACCCCATGTTTCTTCGCCTCCTGGGCACAGTTCATGATGGCGGTGACCTGGGGCACACCCACGCCTGCCACCACCCGCGTGGTGCAGATGGAGCCTGGTCCGATACCCACCTTGATGCCGTCTGCGCCGGCCCTGATAAGGTCTGCCGTGGCCTCTTGAGTCGCCACGTTGCCTGCGATCACCTGGGCGTTCGGGTACAGCGACTTGATGGCCGCAACCGACTCGATGACGCCCCTGCTGTGCCCATGCGCGGTATCTACAACAAGTACATCGACACCTGCCTTCACGAGGGTATGTACCCGCTGCTCGTCATGGGGCATGATACTGACGGCTGCCCCCACCAGGAGCCTGCCTCTCGAGTCCTTTGCCGAATGGGGGTATTTCTGCGCCTTTTCGATGTCCTTTATGGTGATGAGCCCCTTCAGGTTATAGTTCTCGTCCACGACGGGGAGCTTTTCTATCTTGTACTGGTGGAGAAGTTTCTTGGCGGCTTCCAGGGATATGCTGCCCTTGACCGTAACCAGGTTCTCCTTGGTCATGGCCTCTACGATGGGCTTGGTCATGTCTGTCTCGAAGCGCAGGTCCCGGTTGGTGAGGATGCCGATGAGCCTGCCGTCCACCGTAATGGGAACGCCTGAAATCCGGTAGTGCATCATGAGCTTCAATGCCTCGCCGATGGACTGGTCGGGCCGCATGGTGAAGGGGTCAACGATCATGCCGCTCTCCGACTTCTTCACCTTGTCCACCTCCACGGCCTGCGCTTCGGCTGTCATATTCTTATGGATAATGCCGATGCCTCCCTCCCGCGCCATGGCAATGGCAGTGGAGGCCTCGGTCACCGTATCCATGGCTGCGCTCAAGAGGGGTATATTCAGCCTGATGCCCCGGGTAAGGTGTGTGCTCAGATCCACCGTTGCAGGCAACACATCCGATTGCGCCGGAAGCAGCAGCACATCGTCGAACGTCAGGGCCTCTGCGAGTATCTTTTCCATATGGTTCTTCTCTCCTTACTGGATGCTGTAATCAAGGCGGACAGGCCGCCCCAGACCCAAACCCTGCGAGAGGTCTCCTCTCAAGGGTATCTGCACCGCACTGAACGGCAGGATCTTCCTGAGCAGCCCCAGGAGATCTTCGTCCATATCCGGCCGCACAATGCGCGGCTCCGTGGTAATGTGTGCCCTCTTCTTCGCCTCTTCGACAGCATCTTCAAGCCCGCCGATCTTGTCGACCAGCCCTGCGACGCGCGCCTGCCTCCCCGTATACACCCTGCCGTCAGCAAGCTGGCGCACCGTGTCCATCTTCAGGCGCCTCGACGTGGATACCGCCTCGATGAACTGAAGATGAACATCGTCCACCAGTTCCTTGAAATAAGCCTTTTCCTTATCGGACATGGATTTAAAGGGGGAACCTGCATCCTTGAGAGTACCCGCGGTGATACTGTTGGGGGTCACCCCAAGCCTTTTGAGCCCCTCACTCGCATCGAAAAACTCCATGATGACCCCTATGCTGCCGGTCATGGTTCCCGGCAAGGCATAGATGCTGTCTGCGGCGCATGCGATGTAATAGGCCCCTGATGCTCCAAGCGCACCGAACGATGCCACAACAGGCTTTTTCTTTTTCAGCTTCAGCAGTGCGCCGTAGATCTCCTGGGAAGGCCCTACCTTGCCTCCGGGGCTGTCGAGCCGGACCACCACCGCCTTTATCGCATCATCATCCGAGAAGTTTTTGATGATGTTCAGATAGGGTATGGAGTCGGTAATAAGACCGCCCACCTCGATGATACCGATGGCGGGCTTCAGGGATGTCCTGGCGGCATCGACTCCCCACGCGACTGCTGCAATGGCAATCAGGATAGATAGTATCCATTTGGTTCTTCGTTTCATGGCGTTAGCTGTGTCGAACTCCAGGTTAAAAAAAACACATCGTGCGGCAAAAATTATATCTTACACAAAGTATATAGAATAACTCTTCACTTGTCCATAAGCTTGGGCCAAAACACATGATTACCCCTGCGATGCATGACAACTTGAACAGATTGTTCCGATTCTGCCTTATACTTCAGGTCACGAGTAAAGCACTCTAAACGTGATGTGTGCCTTTATCAGCACAATATATTCCGGCAATGCATATATATCGGGGGATACCTCCTTGCTTGAGGCATCCCCCATATTGAATTCAGACTATGTTCCTAACTCTTCTGTTTGGAGTCCCGAAGTCCTTTGAGCAGGTCTCCCAGATTGGTGCCGACCTTATTGTCGGAAGGCTTGCTCTCCTGGACAGGGGCGGCCTTCCTGTGGTGCACCTCATCGATGGCCTTTATGGAGAGCCCTATCTTCTTATTCTCCGGGCTGATCCTCAAGACCACGGCATCAACTTCCTGGCCGATCTCAAGGACATCGGCCAGTGAATCGATCTTGTCGCTGCTGACCTCTGAGATATGGATCATGCCCTCGATGCCCGGCTTGATCTCGACAAAGGCACCGAAGTCCGTCAATGAGGTGATCTTTCCCTTGATAATGCTGCCTACCGGGTGCTCCAGGGCTATCTGATGCCATGGGTCTGGCTGGAGCTGTTTGACGCCGAGCGAGAACTTCTCGTTTTCCGGGTCGATGGCCAGGACCTTTGCATTGATGACATCACCCTTTTTGTAGAGCTCCCGGGGGGTTTTGACCTTGGGGTCCCAGGTAAGGTCGGATACATGGATAAGACCATCCACATCGACCGTTTCATCCACGCTCACGAACAGCCCGAAATCGGTTACATTCTTGACCGTGGCATTCACGACAGTGCCTTCGGGGTAATATTCCTGGATCTGTTTCCAGGGGTTCGGCATGGTCTGCTTCAGACCCAGGGATATGCGGCGGCCTGACTGATCCACCCCGAGGACGACGACATCCACGTTCTGACCTTCATCAAGCACCGAGGATGGGTGCCTCATCCGCTTGGTCCAGAACATCTCAGAGATATGGACCAGCCCTTCAACCCCTTCCTCAACCTCAACAAATGCGCCGTAATTGGTCACAGAGGTTACCTTGCCGGAGATCTTCTTGCCTATGGGGTAGCGGTACTCGAGTCCCTCCCAGGGATCCGTGGTGAGCTGCTTGAGTCCCAGGGATATCTTCTCCGTAGCGGGATCGAACTCGAGAACCTTGACCGTGATCTCCTGACCGGTAGCGACCTTTTCCTTGGGATCCTTGAGCTTGCCCCAGGACATGTCGGTGATATGGAGAAGCCCATCGATACCGCCGATGTCGACAAAGGCGCCATAGCTCATGATGTTCTTGACCCTGCCTGTTACCACATCGCCCTTGGCCAGGGTGGTAAGCAGGATCTTCTTGCTCTCGTCACGCTGCTTTTCCAGTACTTCGCGGTGGCTTACCACGACATTGTTCTTCTTGCGGTTGAACTTGATGATCGCGACATCTATTACCTGGCCGATCATTTTTTCCAGGTCGGCTTCGCTCACCGGGCTGACAGTGGCCTGGGAACTCGGAAGAAACGCGCCGAGCCCGATATCCACGATAAGACCGCCCTTTATCCTCTCCGTTACCTTGCCCCTCAGATAGGAATTATCCTGATATGCCTTGACGATATCATCCCAGATCTTCAACCGCTTCGCTTTTTCCTTGCTCAGCCTGATGATCCCTTTGGATGTGTTTATACTCTCAACAAGAACCTCCACCTCCTGGCCGACTGCGGTAGTGATCTCTCCGTCATCCCCGATGAACTCGCTTATGGGGGCCTGACCCTCATTCTTTCTCCCGATGTCGATCATGATGTGGTCCGAGCTTATCTGTACAACAGTGCCCATTACGACCGAGCCTGGTGTGATGCGTTTGTCGAATGTTCCCTCATAAAGGGCCTCGAAATTCGTACTGTCAGCCTCAATGCCTTCTGTTTTGGTTTCTGCCGGACTCTCCTTTGTTGAAGCTGTGTTTTCCTGTTCGTTTTTGGTTTCATCTACGTTATACATGGTTTCCTTCCCCCCATCCGTCGTTCCGTTTTCCTTATTAATTAAGTTGGGTTCCTATACAATAGAGGGCAGCAAAACACAAGACCATAATAGACGTGCTGAAAACCTTTGTTAGTCAGGATTTTCACGCTATCTAACCGCTTGATTTCCTGCATTGAACGCGCACGTTTGTCGTATAGGAATGTTTCTAGTCGAGAGGATTCTTCTTTTTAACAGAGGATGGATCTTTAAGCGCCTTTTCAAGCTCGGAAAAGATGCTGCTTTTGTCGCCCTTTTTTGAGAGGGATTGTTCGATTTCCTTAAGCCGCGACTCTTGTTTGGTCTTGAACAGGGAGATCTCTTCCTCCATTCTGGGTGCCTCCATTGATCGGGGAAACTCCTCTATCTTCAAGTGATCCCGCAGGGAGAATCTGGCCTCCCCACCACTCATAATAATCTGTATCGCCCCTGCCTCCTCGAGTCTCCGGGATATCCTCGAGAGTTCCTCTTCAGAGACTTGCAGGAGATCCCTGAGGCCCCTCAGAGAAGGCGGTTGATTGTTGAGGTATTCGAACACCCTCGTGGCGGCCACGAAAAGGTGCGCCTGACTGTAGATATCACCTGGTAACATAATGGTTACTGTAATCCAAGGACCTGCACAATGCAACCAAGATTCAAGAATATCCTTGACTTCTCCGATACAAGAAAACAAAGATAGGATGCCTGAAATGAAGAAATCAAAGGAGGACCCGCTTTGAAAAAAATCGCTCTTTTTATCATGGGCCTTTTTTTGTTTCTTACCCTCATGAGCCCGTGTTCTGCAGAAGAGATCAAACATAGGGTCATCAAGGGAGATACCCTGTGGGATATATCCATGAAATATCTGCAGACACCATGGAAGTGGCCCCTGGTATGGGCTAATAATGAAGATATCACGAACCCACACCTGATTTACCCCGGGGATCTCGTGGTGATAACCAAGGATGGCGACAAGACGATAATCAAGATTATCCCTTCTCCCGGCAGGGGGGGTACCGAATCTAAAATGACGATTTATACACCACAGGAAGCTGCGGAGGTAAAGGGTAAATCCATTCTGATATCCCCCCAGTATGCCACTTATATCTACAGCCCCAATATCCTCAACGGCTCGGGAACGGTCGTTAAAAAGATAGAAGGGGGAGATATCATAAGTCAGGATGACCATATCATCCTAAGGGCCACCTCAGGCTTGATGCCGAATCAGGCAATAACCATCGTGTCGAAGATTCAGGATATCAAGAACGGCGATCAGCAAGCCGGGTATCTTTATAAGGCGGTTGCAACAGCTGTGGTGGAGGAGGTGCAGTCTGATGTCTCCAAGGCCCGGGTTGTTTATTCGCTCCAGGAGGCCAGGGTTGGAGCGGTCATCCTGGATGACCTCGCATCGGTCAAACCTATGATGCTGACCGTATCCGAACCCACATTGAATGCCCCGGCAAAGGTCATTGATTTCTATGGGGGCATATCCGGCAGCGGCACGAATGACCTCATCTTCATCAACGCAGGAAAGACCAGCGGCCTGGACAAGGGATCGGTCTTGAACATCGCCAGACCCACCAGGTATGAAGGTGACGACAAGAAGGAACAGACAGTGGTGTTCCATGAGAATATCGGCATGGTGTTGATCCTTCAATCTCTGGACAATACATCCATGGGACTCCTGGTCGACTCAAAGGCACAGGTGGAAAGAGGGGACAGGGCATCGGGCAAGAAATGATTACCCGGGGATGGGATTCAGGGAACAGCAGTCAAGCTGTATCCCCTGCTGAACTGTACAGAACCCCTTGGAATAAGACCTCGGAAAAGACTTGTTTTACAATGTCATCCGTACGGCGCACTGCGGCAAGACAGTAAGTTTTTCAAACCTCTTTCATCAGTATTTGTAAACATGACAGCCATGCCGGAGCGGGTCTTCCAGACAATCTGACCCTGCACCCAGATGACCTTTCCGAACTCTTCTGCATCAAGGCTGGCAATCACATACCCGTCGACTTCAGGTTTATTCGGGGTCTGGACGTACATACCGCCCTTACTGATATCATAGACCCTGCCCATCTTGTAGGCATGGTCATTATCGCGATATGCGACCTTCATATTCACCCTTACCCGCTTATGCAATCTCTTGTCAGACATGGTACAAGGTCCTCCCTAAAAACAATTAATCAATGCAATCAAGAGATGAATCCTGTTCCTTTCAGATCCATCCTTGATATTTTACTCCCTCCTTTCTCAAAAGTCCATGCCTTTTCATGCTCTAAACAGCAAAAAGGCCAAACAGATACTATATGACATATTTCCAGTTGAATTAACCTGGTTGCTCATGGCGAGACGGTATTGTACGATGCATTCGATATGGATTACACTGTACGACCCATAGAGCCCCACCCGTCACGAAGCAAGCCAACACTACGTTGACACCCCTGCTGCTATACGTTATAGACTGGCCATGAAGGTGCTTTATACCGCAGGCGAGATTGCTGAAAGAATAGCGGAACTAGGAGAGAAAATCTCGCAGGCATATCAGGGCCATGAGCTTCTCATCGTGGGTATCCTGAAAGGTGGTTTCATGTTCATGGCTGATCTTGTCCGTAAGATAAACATTCCCATAAAAATCGACTTTGCCAGACTCTCCAGTTATGGAAACGCCGACAGTCCCATGGGAGATGTCATGATTATTGACGACATCCACACGGCAATTGCCGGGAAACATGTCCTGGTCGTAGATGATATTATGGACACCGGGCACAGTCTGCATGCATTCAGAAAACACCTCTTGGAGAAAGGACCAGCCTCTGTAAGAATCTGCACCATGATAGACAAGTCCGAACGGAGGGAAGCCTCCATATCGCCCGACTATTACGGCTTTCGTATCAATGAAGGGTTTATCGTGGGATATGGATTGGATTTCGCAGAGAATTACCGGGCATTGCCGCAACTGTATGTGCTCGATGCTGAAGAGAGGGGGAACTTCTCGTGATCATTGTCAATTGTCCAAGCTGTCACAGCAAATTCAGGTTTTCCGAGGAAGGCCTTTCGCAAAACACCATTAAAATGCGCTGCAGTATCTGCCAGCATATTTTTTCCTACACCATAGAATCCGAGGTCTCTCTGGAAAAAGAATTCGATATGCTCCTGAGTTCTGATCCTGTGAGGGATTCATCAACACAGGCGCAGGCCCCTCCTTCAGAATCGGGGGTTTTTGATGAATCTTTCACGGAGATCACGGAGACCCCTGCTGATGAAATTCCCCAGGAGACGCCTGCCCCTCAGGAATCAGAGGCAGCACCCGAATCGGTCATCAGGGAAATCGATTCCATCCTCGGCACCGGAGGCGAAGCGGCAGAAGAGGAAGAAGAAATCATCCCTGAGGAGCCCAGAAAAAGGAGCGCCCTGAAGATAGCGGTCCTGGTGATTTGTCTGATCGTGGCGGCACTGGCTTCTTTATGGTTATTGAGAGATAAGATACCCTTCTTACGGCAGGCCAAACACGAACTCGCACAAACCCCTATACAGAAAGGGCCGTTCTTTGCCATCGAAGAACAGAACCTTGTTTATGAAATGCTCACCCATGAACAGGAGGGCAGCGTACTTGTCATCAAGGGCAATCTGAAAAAGATCTCCGAGAGGTCTGTTGAGTCAGTCATGGTAGAGGCCAGGGTATACGACAATGGCGGAAACCTCATAGAATCACGCCTGGCATACGCAGGTATCATACCCGACACGAGCGAATTCACCAGACAGCCCCCAAGGGACATCGACGCACTGCTCACTTCCGATCCTGCATCCCCGGGCTCAACCCTTCCATCAAGCGATATCCCCTTTGCTGTAGCATTCTTTGGGAAACCCGCTCAAATGGGCTCATCGTTTCAGGTTGAAGTAAAGGATATTCGTTGGAAGTAACGTCATTGGGAAAGGCCTTGAAGCTAGAATATGGGCTGCCTCGACAAGGATGAAGTACTTGTGTGTATTGGTGACGCCTTGGCGGTTTGGTCTATGAAGACCCTTATAACCGGTTAGAGATCATGCGGTTCTTGGGCCTGGATTATGGCACAAAGCGTATTGGCGTCGCCTTGAGTAACCCCGAAGGGACGTTGGCGCTCCCCTTTGAAACCATAGCTTTAAAATCAGACGGATCACATGTCAGGGCGATTAAGGCCATCATCGATACCTACCGGGTCGACGAACTTGTGGTGGGCCTGCCCTACAATATGGACGGAAGTATCGGGAGCAGGGCTGAAGAGGTGCTCAAATGGGCCAGAGAACTTGAGGGCCTGCTCGGCCTGCCCGTAGTCTTCTGGGATGAACGGCTCTCAACCTCAGAGGCTCACGAGAGGCTCATGGAGATCAACATAAAAGGCCCGAAGCGGAAGTCCATCGTGGACAAGATCGCTGCCAGCATTATCCTGCAGGGATATCTTGATTCGGAGAAATCATGAATGCGCTCATGAGATTTTCCTTTCTTTCCCTCCTGGGCCTTTCCCTTGTCTTAACCGTCCATACCTGTTCTTTCCTGCGAACACCCATTACCCCGCCCAAGCCCGTCTCGGTGGAAATCGCTCACGGGAAAGGCGCGTGGGAAATAGCCAAGACCCTTGAGAAAAACGGTGTCATATCCCATGCGGCCACCTTCATGTGTATTGCCGTCCTCACAGGAAAGTCAAAGCACTTACAGGCAGGATCGTACGTGTTTGAAGGGAACCATGTACCCCATGATATCATGGATATCCTGTTCAGGGGCAAGACGCTTAAGTACCGCGTTACCATACCCGAGGGCTACACCATCTTTCAGATCGGAGAGGCCGTATCAAAGGCAAAACTTATGCCCAAGCATGATTTCGTAGCAGCGGCCAAGAGCAGTCAAACAACAGAATTTTTTGCCATATCCGCACCATCCATGGAAGGATTCCTCTTCCCTGACACCTATTATCTGGCCCTGCATATGACACCGCTGGAGATCATGGCCAAGATGATCGGCCGGTTGAGGGCAATATACACACCTGCTCTGGAGCAGCGCGCAAAGGACCTGGGCATGTCCAAACTCCAGGTCATCACGCTGGCTTCACTTATCGAAAAAGAGGCATCCGTACCTTCAGATAAACCACTGATCTCCTCGGTTTTTCATAACCGGATGAAACGGGGCATGCGCCTTCAGTCCGACCCGACCGTCATCTACGGCATCGATGGCTTCACAGGGAAGATCGGCCCGGATGACCTGCTCAGGAAAAGCCCGTACAACACATACCGCCATGAGGGCCTCCCTCCGGGCCCGATATGCAATCCCGGGCTCGAATCCATTAAGTCAGCCTTATGGCCCGCTCAAACCGGATATCTCTATTTTGTCTCAAGAGGGGATGGAACCCACTCATTCTCCAGTTCATTGCAGGAGCATAACCGCGCAATTTCAAACACCTGCAGGCAAATGAAAAATGGCGGTATTCATTAAAGTTGTGCCGCGCCCCTTTCGATAAGGGAAGGCATGGCAAAAGTAAGTGCAGCCATTGTTGACGACGAAGACGAGATACTCGATCTTATCGAACAGATCCTGACCGAGGAAGGGCTCGGGACAAGGAGGTTCAACAAGGCGGAGGAACTCCTCGAGGTTGTTGAAAAGGAGTCGTTTGATCTCATTATTTCAGACCTGATGCTCCCCGGCCTTACAGGTCTCGATCTCCTGGACAGACTCCACGCCAAGGGTATTTCTACGCCGTTTGTCCTCATCACCGGCTATGCATCTCTGGATACGGCCATAGACGCAGTGAACCGGGGCGCCTTTTCATATATCAAGAAACCCTTCAACATTGAGGAGATCCGCTTCGTGGTCAATCGGCTCAGGCAGAGACATGATCTCCTCGATGAGATTACGCAGCTCAAGAGGCAGGTTGAATACCTGCAGTCGCAACTATCAAAGGAAATCAGAAAGGAATTCCCCAACAGTGCCCTGCCTCCCGTAATGACCTCATTGCAGGGTCCCAATGACATGAGCAAGGCCTTTGCTGCGATTGAATACCTCGGCAGGCTCAAGACAGACGGAATCCTCACTGAACGGGAATTTGGAGAATACAAGGGCCGGATATTGAAAAGGATAGCCTGATGTACGACAGGGTTCTCATCGTCGACGATGATCCCGGGATACGGGAAACCATATCTCAGATCATCGAAGAGCTCGGATATGATCCGGATACCGCATCCGACGGCTTGGATGCCTTGGCCATGCTTGATGGCGGATCATATATGTGCGTCTTCACCGATATCATGATGCCAAGGATGACCGGCATCGAACTTATCAAGAAAATCAAGGCCCGTGATATCTCACTGCCCATCATAGTGATAACTGGTTACGCATCCCTGGAGATAGCCATCGATGCCATGAAATGCGGGGCTTCCGATTTCATCTCAAAGCCTTTCAAGGTGAGCCAGATCCAACTGCTGCTCAGTAAGATGAAACGGGAAAAGCTCCTTCTTGAAGAAAACAGGAAGTACTCCGACGCCCTGCAACTCCATCGCCTGATAGACAATCTCGTGGGCCAGTTGGAAGACAAGAACGAGGAGATCACATCCCTGCAGGCCATCTCCGAGAAGATAATCAGCCTCAAAGGCATCCGTGACCTGGTGGGGGCTATAGTTGATGTGTCCAAGCAGCTTCTCGAAGATGTGGACGTGCAGTTCTACCCGCTGAACCGCAAGACACTTACCCTCATAGATACCACCGGCGGACACGACAGAACCATCAGCTCCGAGCTCATGGACGGCACGATCGTCAGATTGAATAACACCCCTGAGAGTTCAAAGAGGAACTTCGCAACCGTCTTTCCTCTCATGATAGAGGGCCAGGTGTTCGGTACCCTTGATATCCACTCGGACTCCATGCTCGGTGAAGAGAAAGAGGGAAAGATCCTGTATCTTCTCAACCGATCGGCCGAGCGGATGGAGAACGTGGCGCTGTACGAAGGCCTGTACGAGAACATGCTTTCCACACTGAACAGCATGGCCAAGATCCTGGATGCCAGAGACCCCCACACATCGCAGCACTCCACCAGGGTGACCAACCTCTCCATCGCTTTGGCAAACATCCTCAAACTCCCGGAGGATGAAAAGGATGTGCTCTATATCGCTGCTTCGCTCCATGATATCGGGAAGGTGGGAATACCCGACAGCATACTCCTGAAGCCCGACAAGCTCACGGATGAAGAATTCATGATCATAAAGCGACATCCCGATATCGGGGCGGATATATTAAAGCCCATTGTACCCATGTCCCGCGAGACGGAGGTCATTCGGAACCACCATGAGCGCTATGACGGCAGGGGATATCCCTCGGGGATCGCGGGGGAGAATATCCCGCTCCTTTCCAGGATCATCACACTCGCCGATTCTTTTGACGCCATGACCTCGGACAGACCATACAGGAAAGGACTGCCCATCGATGAGGCCGTAGAGGAAATAACCCGCTGCATGGGATGCCAGTTCGATCCTGAACTTGCGAAGATATTCATTAAAGAAATAATACGGGGCAGACCTAATCACTAAACCCGGAGTGTGCATTTGTCTGTGCCCATACACACCCGATACGCTTTCAGGAATGCACTAAACGGATACTCTGCAGTGAACGGAATTGTTGTTATAGGTCCGTCAAGGCCAGCGATCTTTTCAGCCTTCGAGGGATGCTGAATGTGCCGGTCATTGTAAGGCATCAAGGTCACCGGCATTGATGGAAACAAGTTTTCAGACCCCTTCAAACGCAAAATCCGGGCTGAATACCTTTACTCGGGGGAAGAGTGATGTTCCTGCCGAAGACCGGTCCGTCAATAACCTCTCAGGGTACCGCTCCTGGGCGGGATTCCGAAGATAAAGGGGCACTGCCGACCGGCTTGGGAGGCCTCGATGAATTCATCTGCTCAACCAGGGCCTGCACTCTCTGACGAAGCTGCTGATTTTCCTGAACAAGGGCCTCATTCCGACTGACGGAGGATTTGAGGTCGGCGTTTTCCTTCTCAAGCACGGAGAGCCTTTCATTGAGCCGCACCATCTGGTTGTCTTCCGGGGCGGCCTGCTGTTTCTTCAACGAATCTACCTCATTTCCCAATGCCGTGATCTGGGCGGATAATCCCTTGTTCTTTTCTTCCAGGTCGGAAATATAGGAGATCGTCTGTTTGAGCATATCCTTGTAGTCGGGCTGCGACATTTTCCTGTAGCCCCAAAAATAATATCCTGCAAACAGACCGACGAGAAATATCACAAGGAGGATAAACATGATAAAACGTACATGGCTCTTTTCCTCCTCCACTTTTGACACCTCCACCCGCTTTCTTATAAAATGAGTATGCAAATTGAAAAGGTACGTCAAGACAAAGTTCGAAAAATCAAACGAGGGCTTTGTATACCCCTTCATATGATTGTGCCATGCGTTCAATGGTAAAATCAGCCATGAGCAATGCATGCGCACCCTCGGAACACCTGGCTCGAAGTGTTTTATCGTCAAGCATCCTCATTATGGATTCAGCCACTTCGACGGGGTTCCCCACCTCTGCAAGAAGTCCGGTCTCCTGATGCTTCACGATCTCGGGGATGCCCCCCGCCGCGGTAGCCACCACAGGAACCCGGTAGGAGAATGCATCGAGTATTGAACTACCCAGGCCTTCCTGCCGGGAGGTCATTAAAAAGACATCGAAGACGGAAAAATACGGATAGGGATCATCCTTAAATCCCTCGAACACGACATTGGTCAAACCCAGCCGGGATGCCGCCTGTTCAAGTTCCGACATGAGGTCTCCGCCGCCTACCAGGACAAAGACAACGTCATCCCTTAGTTTCTGGACCACTGATGCCGCCTGCAGCAGGGTAAGGTGGTCCTTGCGCTTTTCAAGGGATGCCACGCACCCGATAACCTTTTTTAGCCCGAACCTTTCCCTGAGCTTTCCCACGGCCTCGCGCCCGGATTCTCGCCGTGTTTCAACCGCACTGTATATCACCTTGATGCGGGAGGCATCAAACCCCCATTTCTCCATTACAGTGCCGGTGGTGCCGGAGATGGCTGCAAGGGTATCTATCCTGCTGTAAACGAAACGGGTCAGGATGTTTCCCGAAGGGGGATTATCCACCCGCCGGGTAAAGACGAGCGGCCTCTTATTCATGAGCTTCCAGAGCGCGGCAACCTGCAGGCCCCTGGTCTCGTGGGCATGGACCACATCGAATCCCGATAGGATATGTCCTGAAAAGGCAAATGGCTTATGGATGACATGGACCGGAAAACCCTGCTGACTTACCCGTGAAATAAAGGCTTCGTTCCTTCGTGCCACCAGGTGGCTTTCATGGCCCAGGCTCCTGAGTCCCTCCATCAGATAGAGAACCTGCCGTTCGCCTCCGCGCCATGACTTCTCAAGATTGATGTGAACAATCCTCATGGATCCTCATGGGATCTTCTGGAGCGATCGTAGGTAAGTTGGACGACCTTTGCCGACATGACCATCTCTGCAAAGGCACTGAGCCCGGCAATGAGAAATCCCCTCCACCCGTCCAGTATGCCCAGGCGGATAATATAGTCTTTGATAAAGCGCACCGGAGGCCTGACGATCATATGGATGACAGGAGCCCGCAACCCCTTATCGAACTTGTCCTGCGCCTTGTAGGAAGTATAGCGATTTATCTTGTTCACCCATTCCCCGATGGAACTTACGGTGTAGTGATCAAAGAAGGAATTGAGCGTGCCGGTGTTGTCGAGATGAATCTCTCCATGGACACGCTTTTCCTCATATCTCCCCTTGCTCTTCCTGAAAAACCTCAGGACGGTGTCTCTCCCCCATCCGGAATGAGTGACATGTCTGCCCATGAGGTAATTCTTTCTCTTCACCCAATACCCGTCTTTTGACGGACTTTGGGCAAGGATGTCCAGGATTTCATCGCGGAGTTCGGGGGGCACCCTTTCGTCACAGTCCACTATGAGTATCCACTCATATCGGGCCTGGGGTATGGCCCAGTTCTTCTGGACGGAATCATTGACAAACTCATGCTGCACGATGCGATCGGTATACTTGCGGGCTATTTCAAGAGTCTTGTCAGTGCTGAAGGAGTCAACTACAAGGATTTCGTCGGCCCATGCAACACTCTCAAGACACTCTCTAATATTTTTCTCTTCATTGTAACAAGGAATAATGACGCTTAATTTCATGCGCGAGTCACCTTCCATGCCGCTACCTCTCTTCTTTTAAAAGTTTGTTTCATGTTCTACTACAGGATCCATGGATCTGCGAATGGAATAATCCTCCCTGCAAATGCCTGGGAATCTTACATATGAGGCGGCATGTGTCAATGAACCGGAGAATTTTAGGAGCTCGATGTCCATGGGGACAGCTGCAAATTCCACTCTCTGTCACTCCCCCTTTTGGATTGCATCACAAAGGGCCAGGACCCTTTCTGCAAAGTGGTGAAACGTATGATGCTGGTGCACGTACTCAAACCCGGCATCGGCAATTCTCTTACGCTCTTGGGGTTTGGCCAGGTATTCCCTGGCAAGGGCAATGCACTCCTCTTCATCATGGTACCATACCAGGTGCTTCCCATTTTCAAAAAAATCCTCAATACCGGGCACATGGTTCGTTAATAAAAAACCACCGCACCCGAGTGTCAGCCAGAGACGGTTGGACCAGTACCCATCTACAAAATTCACGATATCGGCTCCCAGCACGATCTTGGCACCGCTGCAGATCAGGCGATACCCCCGGGGTCCTACGGATTTCAGAGTGGGTCCTATGTGGAAATCATCCCAGTTATTCCCATACACCTTCACGGTGCAGGAGTCTTTGAGCCGACGTACAATATTCACACGAGGCTCGTTGAGCCTGGCCTCGCCTATGAAAGCCACATCCGATTTCCATATTGGCAGAACAGGAGTCTGCCTTCGATGATCATAGGTATCGCATGCATCGGTCAAATAGACAGGATTGCGGATACCTGCTCTTCGATACTCGTCCAGCAACCCTTTCGAGGTGACGAGAAAAAGGTCCACGAGTCTGCCCCGCTCTATCAGGGTAGGGAGGATTTCAGGCCTCCAGTCCACATAAAACAATACGATCTTGATCTTTTTGTCACAAGAGATCCTTTCCAGCACCGGTAAGGGTATGTCCTGAGAGAAGATGAACACGATATCAGGGCGGAATGAATACAGGCGATTGAGTATATAGGAATCCGACCATCTTCCCAGCCACCGTCTGATGGTGGCCGGATTCAACCAGAGCGTTTCATGCCCCAGGTCTTTAAAGGCCCGGGTTATATGGGGAACCTTTCGGGTCTTCCTCTGCGATTTTCCGAATACCGCTATTCTGGACATTTTTCCATCTCGTCACACGGGTTTTCTTCTTCTATACCTGAGGGATCTTTGAATCTCCATCTTGATTATATCGTCTCGTCTCGCTCAGTTCAAAGGCCGTAATGAAGCCGAGCGGCATCCAAAAGAACAGGTACAGGGGGTGGGGATTGCTGATGGCGTTGTGGTTCCCCGTGGACACGCATGTTATGCTGAAAATCATCAACGCGATATAGGTGCAATCATTTTTACGCATGTAATATTGAGCGCTGACCCAAAAGGCCCTTGCCAGGAAAGCGACGAACAGGGAAAGGCCCACAAGCCCGCCATATATCCATGCGGCCAGGAAGAGGTTGTGCGTCCTCGACACCAGGGTGCCGTCGGACATGGTACAGGTGAATTTCATGAGCATCCCGTGCCCGAACAGTATCTTCTCCTGTATTATTTTGAAAACGCACTGGAATATTTCCAGGCGGTAGGAAGAGCCACGGGTGATGATCAGATCATAGAAAAATCCTTCTCCGGATGAAACCAGCATCCACACACCTGAGGCAATAAGGGCGAGGATGACGAGCATCTTGAGATCGCGGGAAACAAGTGATCCCGCGATGAACGCAAGCATGAGGGCCAGAAGAGGACCCCTGCTCTGGGTCAACAGGAGGACCCCCAGCAGGGCGATAAATAATACAAGATAGAAAACGCTGTACCAGCGCCAGTCCCTTGAAAGAAACTGATAGTACAGGATAACGAGTGCCATTCCATAGACACTGCCTGCCTGGATGGGGCTTCGAAGGGCGCCTATATCCGCCAGCCTTGCCGGCGGGTATGCAAAATCATAATGGGTAAGATAGACGGCCGCTGCCGCCCCAGCAAGAGCAACCCAGCTCAAAACAGAATATACCCTGCCCCTGAACCGCTCATCCGCAAGTGAAAGCTCTATTGTCAGGACATAAAAGACCATCACTGAAACAGACCTTGTAAGGGTATGGGAATAATCGCCGTATGTACCCCGGGCCCCCCACAGGAGCGTCGTCACACAATACCCGACAAAGAGCATCACCGCTAAAAATATCCTGGACCTGAAGAGCAGCGTGAAGCTCCTGGGCTTGAACATGATGATATAAGGCACCAGTATAAGGGCATAGAATAGATTATTCTGCCACTTTATCTGCGGCATGAAAAAGAATCCGCACATGAAGATAAAAAATGCCGCCTCGAATAGCGGTATCCTCGGCCACCCGGCCGCCGATCCCTTCATAATGTTTTGGTGGACTCAAGAGAGCGTGAATTGATCGTTGCCATATCCCTTCCATAATTTCACAAAACCGCGGCAATATTAGTGTTGGGCGTGCTTGGCATACCATTAAACAATGCTGCGATCAAGCGCATCGAATTATGTTAAGGACATTTATCCCGGATTGTGCGTTCGAAGGGTTGTGAAGACTTGATCCGTTAAATGGGCACTTGGAGTGTATCTTGTGTGAGGGTCTTTCGATGTCATCAATGTTTTGTCTTCTCACGCCAAGAGTGTTATAGAGGGCAAAAGACCTGGAACAGACTGCGTGCAATGATAATCCTCCTTATAAAACTCGGGGCATTGGGTGATGTAATCAACACCCTGCCGCTTGCCACAGCACTCCACGAACAGCTTGATGCCCGTATACACTGGCTGGTTGAACCCCTGAGCCACCCCCTTGTGTCATCGCATCCAAGTGTTGAAAAAACCATTCTTTTTGACAAGAAGAACTGGCCCAGGGCACTGCCCGGCGTCCTCAGGGAACTGCGGACAGTGGAGTATGACATGGCCCTGGACCTCCAGCGCCTCATCAAGTCAGGTATTTTCTGCATGTCTTCAAAAAGCGCGCGGAGAATCGGTTTCGACAAGGCCCGGTGCAAGGAGCTCACCTGGCTTTTCCCGTTCGAACGGATCCCCGCATCGGACCCTTCTGTGCACATGACCCACCAGTACCTCGAATTTGCTCGTTATCTGGGACTGAGGCCTTCCGAGATCAGGTGGGACATACCCACCACCGGTAAACCGCCGTCGGGCCTGCCGGAGAAATACGTGGTGCTCAACATCGGCGCCACTAAGGCTGCCAACCGCTGGACAACGGAGGGGTTCGCATCCCTTGCCACAGCCCTTGAAAGGGACTGCTCCACAGTCGCGGTCCTTACAGGGGGCGTTGAGGATATGGCTATGGGCCGGGAGATAGCAACCCTGTCCCCGGACTCCCTGATAAATCTCTCGGGCAGGACATCGATCCAGGAGCTCAAGGAAATCATGGCTGGAGCCCGCGCGGTCGTGAGCTGCGACACCGGCCCCATGCACCTGGCCGTTGCCCTGGGAAAAAATGTCGTTGCCCTGATGGGCCCCTCGGACCCCGGCAGGACGGGGCCGCTCAGGGGAAAGGTCGTCAGGCTCGATCTGGACTGCATGCCATGCAACAAGAGGCGTTGCGAAGATCCGAGATGCATGAGCGGAATCACTGCACGGATGGTCATGAAGGAGCTTGAAGGCATCCTCGGTTAGCCCCGCCGTGTGCCCCGGGAACGGTTTCCACCACACTCCCCTTTCAGCCCGGATTGTGCGTTTGAAGGGGTTTCAACTTGATCCGTTCAAAGCAGAGATCTCGCCGCCTCCGATGATTGCCTATCATGCCGGCTGCTTGAGACGGCGAGATCTCTGCTTTAAACGGGCTTATGAAAAACAATTTTGCCCGGCACGAACCATATGCCAACGCACTCTTAAAAGTGTATCAGGTACATGTGTACACATTCAAACGCACACTGGCGGGTTCAGGACAGCCGCAGGCAGACCCTATCTGTTCAACACATCCCTGCACGCATCCATGACGACATCCGCCTCCAGCCCCTCCAGGCATTCCCGATGCGGACAGGGCTTTTCAAGGTAGCAGGGAGAACAGGCAAGGTCTCTGCGTACCACCATACTCCTCATGTTCTGGGGCCCCGTATAGAAGGGATCCGTGGGGCCGAAAATCGCCACGGTGGGGACATCGAGGGCGGATGCCATGTGCATGACGCCTGAATCGATGCCCACGAAGAGCTTTGCCTTCCTGAGGAGCGCGGAAAGCTCCCTGAGGTTGATCTTGCCGGCCAGGTCCACCACCTGCTGCACACCACCGTCCAGATGCGCCTCCACATATTTCCCGATCGAACCGGTTATCTCGGCGGCATCATCGCCTCCCACGAGCACGCAGCTCAGGCCGAATTCCATGGAGAGCCTTGCAATGACTGCCGCCATTTTCCTCTCATCCCACGCCTTGGCGAGCCTGCGCCTGGAGGCTCCGGGAGAGAAGACGGCAAACCGCCACGGTATCCCCTTGAGGTTCATGGGCTCGTCCACCCGCAGCAGGCCCACGTAATTATCCTGGGCAAGGGGTATGCCGAGGCGATTCAGAAGCCTGGCATTGTTGAAACACGAATAATGCCCCTGAAGGGTTTCCTTGACATCCAGACCCAGGTCCCAGGGAAAATGCTCGAACCCTGCCTTGATTCCGGCGAAGCTCAAACCTGCGAGGATCTGGGCCTCTTCAGAGCGGGAAAGGACGATGAGCAGATCGTATCGCCCCCTCATGAGGGTGCCCAGGAGGCCTATCCTTGAAAGGTTCGTGTGCCTGCGGATAATTATCCTGTCAACATAGGGGCTGTCGGTGAGCAGTCCTTCGAGATAAGGCCTCACTACCGAGTGGATTTCGGCCTTCGGATAGTGCTCGCGCAGTGACTTCAGCAAGGGCAGGGAAAAACAGAGATCACCGATCTGGTTCAAATGTATGACACAGATCTTGCTTATGGTCTTTGAAGGACTGATCATTACAAGAAGAAGTTATTATCAGCCACTTCTGAAATGCCGGCTACATCGTCATCAGACCCGATGAAATGCTCGATCCACCAGTTCACGTGGTGATAGAAGCACACCACCTGGGAGCATTCCAGCCTGGCATTGAAGGACCTTATGGAGTGTTCCAGGCGTTTCTGCGTAAAATCGAGATTCGCCTTTCCCCGATACCCGCTTGCGTCTCCTATCTTTGCCTGTTCCACCCCCCTGAAGGCCGGGCAGTGGTATATGCCCCCTGAGGACATGACCGTTCTGAAAAACTGGCTGTGGCAAACCTCCGGCTGGATTTTCAGTTCATGTACCTTCTGGTCCAGCATGGCATGGAGATTCACGCTTTCCAGTACCTTCACCACCGTGCCGCCCGTTTCCCTGGCCTGGGCAAGTTTCCCCCTGATGTCCTCGATGATGCGTTCTTCCCGCTCAGGGTCCGCGGGGTCGAAAAGCGACACCTTCTGGGAACTCTCGACCCGCAGAAGGCAGGGCTTGAACGAAACACAATCAAAGGCGTATTCCTTTGCAAGACCCACCGCCAGGTCCATATCATTGATGTTTGCGGTGAGTTCGTGCCCATTCACCGATATCCCATCCCATACGATCACGTAGGAGTAACCGAGGTTTATTTTCCTGTTAAGCTCTTTGACCCGGCGTGCATTTCCCAGTATGCTCTCAAGGGATACCCTGCCCCGGGGCCTGTGGGACTTGAAAAAGGTGCTCTCTTTACCTGCATCGATGGAGATCCTGAGCCAGTCGCCGTCCTTGAGCATCCCGGCAATGGATAAAACCTTGTCCATCCTTGACCCGTTCGTGACAATGCCTATCTGCAGCCCCCGCTCGCTGACGAACCTCACGATCTCCTCGAAGTTCTTGTGCATGGTGGGTTCTCCGCCGCCGTTGACGATCACGGAGCGCATGCCGTTCTTTTGCAATGTCTCAATGCTGCGTTTTACGGTTTCCAGGTCGAGGTAATCGCCGGTGTTCAGCTGCCTTGAATCAACACAGTGCGGGCAGGAGAAATTGCATGCCGTGGTCAGGTCGAGATTCACGGAAGTGGGCCCTTGTTTGGGAAATTGAGCACCTTCGGGTGATTTCCTCACAGACCGCTGCCAGGTGATGTATTCCCTCAGCGCTGCGACTACGGAAGTCTGCCTGAGTTTTGCGCTGAAGTCATACTCTCTTTGTTCCAGTAGTTCCATCGATTCCCCTTATGGTCCGTAAGTATTCTGCAGGGATCTGCCGGGGTAGTGTACGGTGTGCGGTATGCATTATGTGCCGCCATCCCGGCAGCTCTTCGCCCTTTGTACCTGCGGCAATGACGAAGTCGCGAACGTAAAGCCCCAGCGGATCTGATATGTTTAGGATTTTATCCCTATAAGTCAAGTGCAATCTCCCATACAATCCATGCGCCCCTTTTAAGGATGTCAACCCCCTGCGGCCTTGTGGATGAAAGTCCGATCATCGACAATATGCCCCTGAAAACTATTACAGGGCTTGAAAAGGAATGAGAAATAATGCATCATCCTAAACAATCGCATGGAATTATGAAAAAGAACCCAGGCATAATCTCTTTTGACGAACCAAAACCGGTTCATGGGAGCCCAGTGGGTATTTCCGACCGATCGCTGACCATGGAAAAATACTACGAGACCCTCCTCAATTCCGCGAATTTCGGCATCATAGCCTCCGACGTCGAGGGATATGTCGTTTTCGTCAATACCTTTGCAAGATCATTGCTCGATATCCACACGGAGATTTCCAACAAGGCCCTCAGAATCAACGAGATAGATAAAAACCTCTGGAAAGAATACGCACAGGTTATTCAAACAGGCAGGCCCCAGCTCAATGTGCCTGCGCAGCACAATGAAACCCCTCTGGTAAGCCATCGGCTGCCCATCACCCTGGACGGCAGGATCATCGGCGTGATGAGCATCTTCAAGCATCTGGAGACCTACGAGGAGCTTGCCAACGACATCTTCAAGCTCAAGGAATATACCCATGAGATCGAGGCCATCATAGAGTCGTCCTATGACGGCATCTACGTGACGGACGGAGAGGCGAACACCATCAGGGTCAACTCGGCCTATGAAAAGATCACCGGCATGAGTGCATCCGAGCTCTTGGGTAAAAATATGCAGGAGCTCGTGAAGCAGGGATTTTTCGACGAGAGCGTGAGCCTGAGAGTCAAGCAGGAGAAGAAGCCGGTCACCATCCACCAGACACTGAAATCAGGCAAGAATATCCTGGTCACGGGAAACCCGATCTTCGATGAAAACGGCCGGATCAAGATGATCGTCACCAATGTACGCGACATGACCGGGCTCGTGGAGCTCCAGCAGCAGCTCGAGTATACCAAGGGCATGACCACGGCGTACAGGGATATCCTCAAGTCATTACAACAGGCCTCTGTCCGCGATAATGACATCATCATGGTCTCCGAGCCCATGCTCCACATCCAAGAGCTTTTAGACCGCGTATGCAGGACGAACGCCACGGTGCTCATCTATGGGGAGACCGGTGTCGGCAAAGACCGTATCGCCGAGGAGATCCACGAAAAATCCGACCGGGCGGAGACCGGGATCTTCGTGAAGATCAACTGTGGGGCCATTCCGGAGAACCTCCTCGAGAGCGAGCTTTTCGGTTATGACCGGGGGGCCTTCACCGGCGCCCGCAAGGAGGGTAAATCCGGGCTCTTCGAGGTGGCGCACAAAGGCACCCTGTTCCTCGACGAGGTCGAGTCCATGCCCATGCTGCTCCAGTCAAAGCTCTTGCGGGTCCTGCAGAACTTCGAGATCACACGGGTCGGCGGCACCAAACCCATCAAGGTGGATGTGAGGCTTATCTGCGCCTCCAACCAGGATTTAAAAGACATGATCACCAAAAAACAGTTCCGGGCGGATCTCTACTACCGCCTCAATGTCATACCGATTTACATACCTCCCTTACGGGAAAGACGCGATGACATACCCTATCTCGTGCACTTTTTCCTGAACCGGTACAACAAGAAGCACAGCACCAAGAAGGTCATATCCAAAGAGGCGATGGACCATCTGCTCACCTATTCATGGCCGGGTAATGTGAGGGAGGTTGCCAATGTCATCGAGCGCCTGGTTGTCATCACCCACGGTGACTATATCCTGCCGAACAACCTCCCCAGGGAGATCTTTGAGAAAACCGGAAGGGAATTCATCGAGAATGGCCTTACCCTCAAAGAACAGCTCGATAAGATCGAGATCTCCATAATCCGCAAGGCCATCGAGAAATATGGCAGCGCACGCAAGGCTGCCCCCCACCTGGGCATGGATTCCACCTCGCTGACCAGGAAACTCAAGAAGAACTCCTGAGACACCGACGATCGGAGACAGCGGGACAACGATGAGAAGTGATGCATCATTGCATGCTTGGCCCGATCTTATCTTGTACCATATTATATTAATTAGAGTTATTTATTAATAAAGCACACTGTCATAATTCGTGGATGCATAATTGCATCATTGTTCATAAATAAAGATTTCAATCGTTTCATCAAGTGGTTATCCAGGCGTCAAACGGTTGCCGATGCCGAGATGCATCATTCATCAGCAGGAATACCGGGTCCAATCAACTCCTTCATTGAGATGCGACAGGCATACCAACTCGATATAACTTAGTTTTTTTGGCATTGTCATACAAGCAGACCTGCATGGCACCCTTTTTGTAGAGATGGGCCGGGGGGATTATATGGCTGCCCGGCAAAGACCCATCACACCAACCCTTACAGACAGAGATGATCCAAGGACAAAGAACCCACGGAGGATCGTATGAGCAAATTGATGAATGCAAAACAGTACGAAGAGAGTTTGAGAAAACTGAAGCTGAACGTTTACATGTTCGGCAAGAAGGTGGAAAACGTCGTGGACGACCCGATCATCCGGCCTTCCATGAATGCCGTGGCCGCTACGTACGAATTTGCCCACAAGCCCGAATACGAAGACATCATGACCGCCAAGAGCCACCTGACGGGCAAGAAGATCAACCGGTTCACCCACATCCACCAGAGCGTGGACGACCTGGTGAAGAAGAGCAAGATGGGACGCCTTCTGGGCTCCCAAACTGCCTGCTGCTTTCAGCGCTGCGTGGGCATGGACGCCCTTAATGCCCTGTCCATAACAACGCACGCCATCGACGCCAAGTACGGCACCGAGTACAATAAGCGGTTCCTCAAATACCTCGGATTCGTCCAGGAGAACGACCTGGTCTGCGACGGGGCCATGACCGACCCCAAGGGTGACCGCTCCGCTTCTCCGGCCAAGCAGTTCGACCCGGACCTCTTCATGCACGTGGTGGAAGAGAGAAAGGACGGCATCGTGGTCTCAGGAGCCAAGGCCCACCAGACCGGCGCGGTGAACTCCCACGAGATCATCGTGATGCCCACCATCAGCATGCGGGAAGAGGACAGGGACTTTGCCATCTCGTTCGCCCTGCCCAGCGACACCGATGGGATAACCTACATCATGGGCCGCCAGTCCTGCGACACCCGCAAGCTTGAAGGCATGACCTTCGATCGGGGCAACATGCACTACGGGGGCCACGAGGCCCTGGTGGTGTTCGATAAGGTGTTCGTACCCTGGGAGAGGGTGTTCATGTACAAGGAATACGACTTCTCCACCATGCTGGTGGAGCATTTCGCATCGTACCACCGCCAGAGCTACGCCTGCAAGGTGGGCGTGGGGGATGTGCTCATCGGTGCCACCCAGACCATTGCCGAGTACAACGGGGCCGAGAAGGCCTCCCATGTGAAGGACAAGATCATCGAGATGAACCACCTGAACGAGACCCTGTTCTGCGGCTGCATCGCCTGCGCTGCTGAAGGGCATAAGGAGCCCAGCGGTACATACCAGAACGACCTGCTGCTGGCCAATGTGCACAAGCAGAACATCACGCGCTTCCCCTACGAGATCGCCAGGCTTGCCCAGGACATTGCGGGCGGCCTCGTGGTCACCTGCCCGTCTGCGGCCGACCTGGCATCGCCCGTGGTGGGCAAGTGGGTGGACAAGTACTTCAAGACCAAGGCGGATGTCCCCACGGAGTACCGCATGAGGATTCTGAGGCTCATCGAAAACATCACCATGGGCACCGCTGCAGTCGGCTACCTCACGGAATCCATGCATGGGGCGGGCTCCCCCCAGGCGCAGCGGATCATGATCGCAAGGCTCGTGAACATAAAGCAGAAGCAGAAGGTGGCGAAATACCTGTGCGGGATAGACAAGGAAAGATAAAGGTGGGCCTGAAGTACTGCGGCGGGTGCCGGGCAGGCTACGACCGGGTGGAGATGGTGAGCACCGTCAGGGACCGCCTGTCGGACAAGGTTGAGTTCGTGTCGGCAGACAGCGAGGAAGCGGAGATGATCCTGATCGTGAGCGGTTGTTCAAGCGCATGTACAAAGCTGGATTTCACCGGCGACCGCCCGGTCCATTTCATCACGAGCCCTGCAGAGGCCGAGCGATGGGTCGCTGAAATCCTTAATTCCTAGACAAAGGAGCGGACAGTGAAGAACTGGCGTGAGATCTATAAGAGCAGGGTCGTAAGCGCAGCCGAGGCAGTGCGCCACATCAAGTCCGGCAACCGGGTCGTGGTGGCGCATGCCAGCGGGTCACCCGAGATCCTGTTGAAGGCCCTCGTGGAAAACAAAGACGCCTACAAAAACGTCGAGCTGGTTCATATGGTGTCCATGGGAGCCTCCGAATACTGCCTGCCCGAGATGGAGAAGCACTTCATCCACAACTCTCTCTTTGCGGGCGCGACCACCCGCAAGGCCATACACGACGGCAGGGCATCCTTTACCGTTTCCCACTTCAGCCAGATCCCCAGGCTGTTCACGGACAAGATCCTCCCTGTGGATGTGACGCTGTGTATGGTATCGCCGCCGGATGAACACGGTTTCTGTTCCTTCGGTGTTTCGGTGGACTACACAAAGCCCGCAGCAGAAAGCTCCAGGACGGTTATCGCCGAGGTTACCCCCAACATGCCCAGAACCCTGGGGGATGCCTTCATCCATGTCGGCGACATCGACTACATCGTCGAGTGCGAGTCAAAGCCCATCGTCCTTCAGCCCCCGAAGATCTCCGACATCGATGAGAAGATCGGAGGGTACTGTGCAGAGCTCATCAGAGACGGCGACTGCCTGCAGCTGGGTATCGGCGCCGTTCCGGATGCCATCCTCGGGTTCCTCAAGCACAAGAAAGACCTGGGGATCCACACCGAGATGTTCTCGGACGGCGTTGTGGACCTGGTGGATGCGGGCGTCATCACCTGCGCCAGGAAGAATTTCTATCCCGGCAAGATGGTGGCGACTTTCTTCATGGGAACGGAAAAACTCTACAGGTTCGTGCACAACAACCCCATGGTCCAGATGTTCCCGGTGAACATAACCAACAACCCGGCCATCATCTCACAGAACGACAATATGGTGTCCGTCAATTCAACGATCCAGGTGGACCTGACAGGTCAGGCGGCATCCGAGTCCATCGGGCACAAACAGTTCAGCGGCACGGGCGGGCAGGCGGATTTCGTGCGGGGAGCCGCATGGTCCAAGGGCGGCCGTTCCATCCTGGCATTCCACGCAACCGCGTCCGGAGGCAAAATCTCACGTATCGTCTCCCATCTCGACGAGGGCGCTGTCGTCACCACCACCCGCAGCGACATCCACTATGCAGTCACGGAATACGGCATCGCGGAGCTCAGGGGAAAATCTGTCCCCGAAAGGGCAAAGGCCCTTATCGCTATAGCGCACCCTGACTTCAGGGGCGAGCTGAAGAAGGAATTCCAGCGCATCTACAACCGGAAGATCCAGGCATGACGGCCTTGGATAGAAGCGAAAAAGAAGGAGGGTTAAGGGTATGGTGAAAATATTCAGTACGACACCTCGAATTGTCATGGGCCCCGGATCGGTAAAGACCATCGGCACGGAGGTGAAGGCCCGTGGGGCAAAAAGGGTTCTCATCGTCACCGACAAGGGGGTCATCGGCGCAGGGCTCCTGAAATCCATAGAAGAGTCCTTCAAGGCTGCCAAGGTCAAATACGCCGTCTTCGACAAGGTGGAGCCCGACCCGCGCTACGAGATCGTGGCGGACTGCGTGAAAATGGCCGAGGCCGCGCGGGCCCAGATGCTTGTGGGCATAGGCGGCGGAAGCCCCATGGACATCACCAAGGTCACTGCGGTCATGCTCACCAACAAGGGACCCATCGGTGCATACTTCGGCATCAACCTCATCCCGAAACCAGGTCTTCCCACCATCCTGATCCCCACCACGGCAGGGACCGGCAGCGAGGTGACTCCCATCGCCATCCTCTCCGATGAGGGCGAGAAGCTCAAAAAGGGCATCGTAAGCCCCTACCTCTTCCCGGCCATCGGCATCCTGGACCCGGAACTCACATGCGGCCTGCCGCCCCATGTAACCGCAGCCACCGGCATGGATGCACTCATCCACGCCATCGAGGCATATACGTCCATCAATGCATCCACCATCACCGACATGTACTGCGTCAAGGCCATAGAGCTGATCTACAGGAACATCCGTATCGCCTATGCCAAGGGCGACAATATGGATGCCCGCACCGCCATGATGGAAGGGGCACTGCTCGCAGGCATCGCCTTCGCCAATGCCGGGGTCACTGCGGTGCATGCCTTTGCCTACCCCATCGGCGCCGAGTTCCATATCCCCCACGGTATCGCGAACACCCTCATGCTCCCTCACGTGATCAGATTCAACGTGCTCGGGAACCTTGAAAAGTTCGCCCAGCTTGCCAAACCCTTCGGCCTGCCCACCGAAGGTCTCGATAATCTTCAAATCGTGGACAAGGTGATCGCCGCCATCGACCGTCTTGCCGACGACATACGGGTGCCGCGCCATCTCGCGGATTTCGGCGTAAAGGAGAAAGACATAAACACGCTCGCAGACGGCGTCATGAAGGTGACCCGGTTGCTGGCCAACAACCCGCGCACGCTCACGCTGGACGATGCCAAGAGGATCTACAAGGCCGCACTGTAGCGAAACAGGCATTTCATGAGCGGAAGAAAAGAATCTTCAGGAGGAAATGACAAGATGAAAGCCAATAACAAGTCTATCGGCGAGTTACGGAGCACGGTCATGGCGAAGGGCTTTGCCAGCGGCAAGCCCATCTACATCGCCTCGGCCAAGGGGGCCATGCTCTATGACGTGGAAGGGAACGAGTATATCGACTTCGGCGGCGGCATCGCGGTCATGAACGTGGGGCATTCGAACCCCAAGGTGGTCAAGGCCATCCAGGACCAGGCAGCGAAATTCACCCACACCTGCTTCATGGTGACCCCCTACGAGGTGGCGGTGAAGCTGGCCGCGAGGCTCTGCAAGATCGTACCGGGCAAGACACCCAAGCGTGCCATCTTCATCAACAGCGGGGCGGAAGCGGTGGAAAACACGGTGAAGATAGCGCGGTACTACACCAAGCGGCAGGGAATCGTGGTGCAGGACCACGCCTTCCACGGCAGGACTCTCATGTGCATGACCATGACCAGCAAGGTGAAGCCCTACAAGTGGGGTTTCGGGCCCTTTGCACCCGAGGTCTATCGCATTCCGAACGCCTACTGCTACCGCTGCCCCATGGGGCTCACCTATCCCAAGTGCGACTGTGCCTGCGCGGACTACATGAAGGACTTCTTCGGCAAGATCGCCCCCGACATGCTGGCCGCCGTCGTAGTGGAGCCTGTCCAGGGCGAGGGCGGATTCATCACGCCCCCCAAGGAGTATTTCCCCAAGCTCGCCAAGATCTGCAGGGACAACGGCATCCTGTTTGTGGCCGACGAGATCCAGTCAGGCATGGCGCGCACCGGTGGTCAGATGTTCGCCATCGAGCACTGGGGCGTGGAGCCCGACCTCATGACCGTTGCCAAGAGCCTTGCTGCAGGCATGCCCCTGTCCGCGGTGGTGGGCAAGCAGGAGATCATGGACAGCGTGCATCCGGGCGGTATCGGCGGCACCTACGGCGGCAACCCGGTTTGCTGCGCAGCAGCGTTGGCTGTCCTTGAGGTATATGATGAAGAGAAGATGCTCGCCAAGAGCGAGAAGCTCGGCAAGAAGCTCAGGAAGTATTTCAACGAGCTCAAGGCCAGGCACGAGGTCATCGGCGACGTGAGGGGCCTGGGACCCATGCTGGCCCTCGAGCTGGTCAAGGACCGCAAGACCAAGGAGCCCGCACCCGAAGAGACCGCAGCCGTCGTTAAGTATGCCTTTGAAAAGGGGCTCAACATCCTGTCCTGCGGCCAGTACAGCAACGTGATCCGCACCATGATGCCTCTGGTCATAACCGACGAACAGGTGGAAAAGGGCGTCTCCATCCTTGATGACGCGTTCGCATCGCTGAAAAAGAAAAAATAGGCCGGGCGATTATTGATTCAGCCCTGACCAGGGATACTATGGAGTAAAGAGCGATTGGGTTGACAGGATCAGTTTTAAAAAAACCAAAGGGGGAGATGTATGAATAACAGGACTTTCCGGCATAGTTATCTGAGTATCATGGTTTTCGCCATCGCATGCGCACTGGTGTTCGCAAGCGCGACACCCGTGCCGGCTGCTGCGGCGAAAGAGGTGAAGATAGGCAACATCCTTCCGCTGTCCGGCCCGTCCGCATCAGTGGGCATCCAGAACCAGAAGGCCATTGAGCTGGCCACCGAGATGATCAACAAGGCCGGCGGCATCAAGGCATTGGGCGGCGCAAAGATCGTGAACGTGTTCACCGACAGCAAGGGTGACCCGACAGTGGGCGTGACCGCTGCCGAACAGCTCATCAACACCGACAAGGTCAGCGTCATATCCGGCGCATGGAACTCGGCCGTCACCTATCCTTCCACCCAGGTGGCGGAGCGCTACCAGGTTCCCTATGTGGTCCCGGTATCCGTTGCCGACAAGATCACGGAGCGCGGATTCAAGTACACCTTCCGTATCGCCGCGAAAGACAGCTGGTGGGCACGCGACCAGTTCCGGTTCCTGGACGACATGAAGAAGGCCACCAAGACGCAGCTCAAGACCATCGCATTTGTCTATGAAAACGGCGACTGGGGCACCGGCATGAAGGACCAGTGGACAAAGCTTGCCGCCCAGTTCGGCTACAAGATTGTCCTGGATGAGCCCTATCCCAGCACCGCTTCCGACCTGACCCCGGTGGTCATGAAGATCAAGAGCAAAAAGCCCGATGTCATCCTGCTCACGTCCAACGCGGCTGACGCCATCCTGCTCACCAACACCATGGCCACCATGAAGGTGAAGGCAAAGGCCATTATCGGCACCGGAGGAGGCCATGCCGACCCCATGTTCCGCAAGAACACCGCCAAGAACTGTGAGTACATGTTCGACGTGGTGGAGTGGGAGACCGACCTCGGCAGGCCCGAGATCCCGGCACTGAATGCCGAGTTCAAGAAGCGCAACGGCTATGACCTGGCCGGCGAGTCCGTCGACGCCTTTGCGTCGGTCTATGTCATAGCGGACGCCCTGGAGCGCGCAAAGTCAACAGATCCCAAGAAGATCAGGGATGCCCTCGCAGCGACCAAGCTGTGCCAGGGACCCAAGGCCCCGCTGGGCATCAATATCCTCTCGTATAAGTGCGTGGCCTTTGACGAGACCGGCCAGAACAAAGAGGCCGGCATCGTACTCGTGCAGTTCCGTAATGTGAAGGGGAGCATGGAGCGCGTGACCGTGTGGCCCATCGCCGCAGCAAGAAAAGGTGTCAAGGCCGTATTCCCCATGCCGTGAGGAACCCGTTTCAAAGCTGAGGTGAAAGAAAAGACAATCTCAATTGAGTGATCGTGGCAGGCCGGGCCCTGCAAAAAGGGCCCGGCACCACATGACACAACGAAAAAGAGGTCACCATGGACGTTATTCTACAAGCAATCATAAACGGGGTAATGACCGGATCGTACTATGGTCTCGCAGCTCTGGGCCTGACGCTCGTATTCGGTGTCATCAAGGTCATCAACTTCGCCCACGGATCGTTGTTGATGGTGGGGATGTTCACCGCCTACTGGATCGTGAAGCTGACCGGATGGAACCCCTATGCCGCCCTGATCCTGGTCGTGCCCATGCTTTTCTTCTTCGGTTATGCCATGCAGAACATCCTCATCAAACCGATCCTGGTTTCACAGAGTGATGTGCGCGAACCCACCGAGGTCATCATCGTGACCACGGGCGTGTGGTACATCCTTGACAACCTTGCCCTCATGATCTTCGGCGCGGAGTACCGGGTCGTCCAGACCAGTATGTCCGGTCAGATCTTCATGCTGGGAGACTATATATTTCCAAAAGCTCAGCTCTACGGCGTTATTACCACTGTCGTCACTTCGGGGCTCCTTATCTGGTTCCTCAAATACACCAGGATGGGCAAATCCATCAGGGCAGCCTCCCTTGACAGGGATGCTGCAAGCCTCATGGGGATCAATCAGTACCGTGTCTACAACATCGCCTTCGGTATAGGGGCCGCCATCGCGGGGATCGTCGGATGCGTCCTGATTCCTTTCTACTATGTGTTCCCCTCGGTGGGGGTGGTCTTCGACGTGAAGTGCTTCATCATCGTGGTCTTAGGCGGTCTGGGAAGCATCCCCGGGGCACTCATCGGAGGTCTGATCATCGGGCTCATCGAGTCCCTGTTCGCCATATACATGACCTCCACGTGGACGGAACTCATCGTCTATGTGGTGTTCCTGGCAGTGTTGTTCGTCAGGCCGGCCGGCCTCTTCGGTGAAAAGAGGGATTGGTAAGAAAGGAGACAACGAAGATGAATGCTTCGTCAAAAAGAAAAAACATTGATATCATACTGAAGATCGTGGTGCTCGCGGGTGTGTTCACCCTGCCCATGTGGATGACGAGCCCCACCTACCTCCAGATCCTCATCCTGCTGTTCTTCTACGCCTACCTTACCACCTGCTGGAACCTGGTGGGAGGCTTTGCCGGGGTGCTGCCCCTGGGGCATTCCGCATATGTGGGGATCGGCGCATACACCTCGACGGTCCTGTTCATAACCTATGGATTAAGCCCCTGGATCGGCATGTTCGTGGGTGGGGCCATTGCTGCGGTTGTAGGCCTCATGATCGGCATCCCCACGCTGAAGCTCCGGGGCGCGTATTTCGCCCTGTCCACCATGGCCTTCGGCGAAGGGGTGAGGGTCCTGGTGGAGAACACCATGAAGCTCGGCCCCTTCGAGATCAACGGACCCCGGGGCATCAATGTCCCGCTGAAGGTGGGCACGACCATGGAGAACCTGGCCAACTACCAGTTCGTCGACAAGGCCCCCTACTACTACATCATCCTGATCCTGCTGTGCATCGCGCTCTTCATCACGTGGTACGTCAAGCAGATCAGGCCCGGCTACTACATCCTGGCAGGCGGAGAGGAGCCCGAGGCAGCCCAGGCTTTAGGCGTGAACGTTGCCCGGTACAAGGAGTTCTTCATGGCCCTGAGCTGTTTCCTCACCGCGTTTGCAGGCACCTTCTACGCACAGCTCAACCTGTACTTCTTCCCCAAGGGTATCTTAAGCCTGGATTTCTCCTTCGAGCTCGCCTTCATCGCGCTCATCGGAGGCAGGGGCACCATTGCAGGCCCGGTCATCGGCGCGCTCCTGCTGAGGCCTGTAGGAGAATTCTCGAGAATATATCTGAGCTCGATGCTGCCGGGCCTTCACCTGGTGATCTACGGGCTGGTCCTGATCCTGGTCATGCTCTTCCAGCCCAGGGGCCTGGTGGAACCGCTCACGAGGTTCTACAACTGGATGCTCGACAAGCTGAGCGGTCAGAGAAAGGAGGTCAAGGCGTAATGGCATATCTCGAGATCAACAACGTATCCAAGCACTTCGGCGGGCTCAAGGCCGTCGACGAGGTAAGCATCAACATCGAGAAGGGTCAGATCTACGGCCTCATCGGCCCCAACGGCGCCGGCAAGTCCACGCTCTTCAACTGCGTGGCAGGCACCTACGCCCCGACTTCCGGTTCCATTATCTTCAAGGGACAGGACATCACGAGCTGGAAACCCTGGGACATCTGCAAGAACAAGATCGCACGCACCTTCCAGATCGTGAAACCGTTCCAGACCAAGACCGTGCTCTTCAACGCCATGGTGGGCGCGTTCTCCACCACCTCGAACACCTCGGAGGCCTCCGACAGGGCCATGGAGGTCCTCAAGAGGTTCCAGCTCGGAGACAAGTGGAACATCCTGGCCAAGAACCTCACCATTGCGGACCGCAAGCGCCTGGAGATCGCCCGGGCCATGGCCACCGAGCCCGAGATGTTCCTCATGGACGAGTCCATGGCCGGGCTGCGCCCCAACGAGGTGGACGAGACTTTAGACGAGATCAGGAAGATCCGCGACAGCGGGGTAACCATCTTCATGATCGAGCATATCATGCGGGCCATCATGAGCGTGTCAGACAAGATCACGGTCATCCAGTTCGGCAGGAAGATCATGGACGGCACGCCCAAGGAAGTGGCCAAAGACGAGAGGGTCATCAAAGCATATCTGGGGGAAAGCTATGGCGCTGCTTGATATCAGGAACATCAACTGCTACTACGGCGATGTGCAGGTCATCTACGATGTATCCATGCACATCGAGGAAGGCGAGGTCATCAGCCTCATCGGCGCCAACGGCGCAGGCAAGTCCACCATGCTCCGGGTCATCTCGGGCCTCATGAAGCCCCGCTCCGGCGAGATCGTCTTCCAGAACCAGCCCATACACTCCCTGCGGCCCGAAAAGATCGTGGAGAGGGGCATCATACAGGTCCCTGAGGGGAGAAAGCTCTTCAGCCTCATGACGGTGCGCGAGAACCTCGACGTGGGGGCCCATAACTCCAGGGCCTACTCGAAGCTGTCCGAGACGCTCAAGGATGTGTACAAGCTCCTGCCCAGGCTCGAGGAGCGCGAGAAGCAGCAGGCCATCACGCTCTCCGGAGGAGAGCAGCAGATGGTGGCCATCGGCAGGGGCATGATGGCCCTGCCCAAGATCCTCATGATGGACGAGCCGTCGCTCGGCCTGGCACCGGTCCTCATCAAGGAGATCTTCACCACCATCCGGAAGATCGCTGACCAGGGCACAACGGTGCTCATGGTGGAGCAGGACGTCCAGCACTCGCTGAGCCTTTCAGACCGCGGATACGTGATGGAGCACGGCCGCATCGTCATGGAAGGCACCGGCAAGGAGCTCCTGGAGAACCCGAACATCCGGGAAGCCTACCTGGGGATATAGGAACCACCCATGGACATGGCATACGACAGATACTCATAGCCCCCTTTTATATCATCCGATCCATCCATCCCTTTGACAGGGATGGATGGATTGGACAACCCGAAGATCCATCACGAACCCAAAGGGAACGGGAAGGGAAAGACCAAAGGAGCACAGTACCCAGGCTAAGAGCACCCACCGGAGGCCCACAGGGGTTTTCCCCTTGAGAACCTTGTAAAACAGAGGTTCTAAGCCTGTGGATGCAGAAAATACAACAACCCATTTGAACACAAAAGGAGGATTCAAAAGCTATGGAAGACTTTCTAAAAAGATGTGCGGAATGCAACCCCGGGGAAAAGGAATTCCTCCAGGCAGTGACCGAGGTGGTTCATTCATTGAAGCCTGTTCTCGAGAAGCACCCCGAATACCGCAGGGAGAAGATTTTAGACCGCATGGTGGAACCCGAGCGACTCGTCATGTTCCGGGTACCCTGGGTGGATGACAAGGGCGAGGTCCAGGTGAACAAGGGCTACCGCATTCAGATGAACAGCGCGATTGGCCCCTACAAGGGCGGTTTCCGGTTCCATCCGTCCGTGAACATGTCCATCCTCAAGTTCCTGGCCTTCGAGCAGGTGTTCAAGAACTCGCTCACAACGCTTCCCATGGGTGGCGGCAAGGGCGGCTCCAACTTCGACCCCAAGGGCAAGTCCGACCGCGAGGTCATGCGGTTCTGCCAGAGCTTCATGAGCGAGATCTTCAGGCACGTGGGCCAGTTCCTCGATGTGCCGGCAGGCGACATCGGCGTGGGCGCCCGGGAGATCGGGTACATGTTCGGCCAGTACAAACGGCTCAAGAACGAATTCGTGGGCGTGCTCACGGGCAAGGGCCTGAGCTACGGCGGCAGTCTCATCCGCCCTGAGGCCACGGGCTACGGCTCGGTCTACTTCGCAGCCGAGATGCTCTCCACCAGGGGCGAGACCCTGGAAGGCAAGGTCTGCCTGGTCTCCGGCTCGGGCAACGTTTCCCAGTACACCGTGGAGAAGCTCCTGGACCTCGGTGCCAAGGTGGTGACCATGTCCGACTCCAACGGGTACATCTACGACGAGAAAGGCATCGACCGGGACAAGCTGGCCTACGTCAAGGAGCTCAAGAACGTCCGCAGGGGCCGCATCAGCGAGTATGCCGACAAGTACAAGGGCGTTGTCTACACCCCGGTAGACCCGGCGCTGGACTACAACCCCCTGTGGGACCACAAGGCGGCCTGCGCCTTCCCGAGCGCCACACAGAACGAGATCAATGCCAAGGACGCGGCCAACCTGCTCAAAAATGGCGTCTATGTCGTGAGCGAAGGCGCCAACATGCCCACCGTTCCGGCAGGCGTGGACCTCTTCATTGACAAGAAGATCCTCTACGGCCCCGGCAAGGCGGCCAACGCGGGCGGCGTGTCCACCTCGGGCCTGGAGATGACCCAGAACAGCATGCGCCTGAGTTGGACCCGTGAAGAGGTGGACAACCGGCTTCGCATGATCATGAAGGCCATCCACAGCGCGTGCGTGAATGCCTCCGCAACCTACGGGACCCCCGGCAACTATGTGAACGGTGCCAACATCGCGGGCTTCGTGAAGGTGGCGGACGCCATGATGGCCCAGGGAATTGTCTGATCTTCATAACGTTTCTGCATGGGCGGCGGTTTCCGGGAACGGAAGCCGCCGTTGAACTCTTTTCCCGGATGAAGATGGCTACGGGTCTGGTCGGATTGTGAAAACACCAGAAGGGATGATGTGGGGCACGGAAAAGACCTTAGCCCGTTCAAGGATGCTGTTTCATCAGGCCGTCTTCGCCGGCCTGATGAAACAGCATCCTTGAACGGGTCGATAAAAGACACCTTGATACTTACGGTTCGGAACCGAAGACCTTGTCTTGCAGCCATGCAGACGTATAATGGATTTGAAGCATCAACATCCATGAGGGGGGATATCCATGAGGCTCAAGGAACGTGAGCTTTCCAGCAAGTTCCACCTGGACTTCAAGGTCTTCCTGGAGCTCATGTCCGTCAAGATCAGGGAGATCCTCCTGGTCTCCAGCCGGTATGACGCGTTCATCATCGAGGAGGACGTGACACTGGCGTCGCGCATCGTCACCGAGTACCACGGGCTCAACCTCTCCCAGCCCCCCCGCGTGACCCGCACCTCCTCCACGCTCGATGCGCTGGACCTTCTGGAGGCCAGGCAGTTCGACCTGGTCTTCACCATGCCCAACCTGGAGGACATGGACGCCTTCACCTTCGGAAGGAAGATCAAGGAGAGGCACCCGAAGCTGCCGGTCTATCTGCTGGCGCACAGCCTCCGGGGCATCCAGACGTCCACCGAGACGGCCCGCAGCGAAGGGATCGACAGGGTCTTCATCTGGTCGGGCAACGCGGATCTGCTGCTGGCCATCATCAAGGGGACCGAGGACGCACTCAACGTGGACTACGACACCTCGCACGCCCAGGTGTGCGTGCTCATCTTCGTGGAGGACTCGCCTTTGTACTACTCCACACTGCTGCCCATCTTCTACAAGGAGGTGGTCAGGCAGGTCCAGGCGGTGCTCGAGCTGGGCGTGAACGAGGAGGAGCGCCTGCTCATCATGCGCACCAGGCCAAAGATCCTCTCGGCCAGGACCTTCGAAGAGGCCATCGAACTCTACGAGAAGTACCGGCCCTACCTGCTGGGCATCATCTCGGACACCCGCTTCCCCAAGAACGGCAGGCTGCACGCACATGCCGGCATCGAGCTCCTCACCCGCGCCAGGCTTGAGCTGCCCCACCTCCCCCTGCTCCTGTTCAGCTCCGAGCCCGAAAACAGGGACAAGGCGCGGCACATCCCTGCCGAGTTCCTGGACAAGAACTCCCCCAAGCTCTTGGAGGAGATCCACGACTTCTTCCTGACGCACCTGGGCTTCGGCGAGTTCGTGTTCCGCACGCCCCTGGGCACCGAGGTAACAAGGGTGAACAAGCTGCGCATGCTGGAGGAAGCCCTGGCAAAGATACCGGACGAGTCGCTGTGCCACCACATCGAGAAGAAGGACATGGCGAACTGGATCATGATGCGCTCCGAGATCCCGCTGGCTTCCACCATCAGGGACCTGTGCTGCGCCTCCTTCGGGTCCACTCTCGAGATGCGCGAATACATCATCTCGCTCATCCACCTGGTGCGCAAGTGGCGGCAGAAGGGCGTTGTGGCGCGCTTCAACCGGAAGGAATTCAACGTGGACCTGCTGGACTTCGCCAAGATCGGCCAGGGGTCCCTGGGGGGAAAGGCCCGGGGCCTGGCCTTCATGTCCTCCATGCTGCAGGAGGACGTGAGCCTGCTGAAGAAGTATCGGGAATCGTCCATCTCCATACCTCAGACCATCGTGCTCGCCACCGACATCTTCGAAGACTTTGTGGAAAAAAACGACCTGAAGCGCTTCGCCGCCGAAGGGTACATGGACGAGGAGGTGGCGCAGGCCTTTCTCGCCGCCACAATGCCCGAAGAAGTGGTGAACGACCTCAAGGTCTATCTCGAGCAGGTGGTCTATCCCCTGTCGGTCCGTTCGTCGAGCCTGCTCGAAGACGCACAGTTCCAGCCCTACGCAGGCCTGTACGAGACCTTCATGATCCCCAACAACCACAGGGACTTTGAAAAGCGGCTCGAATCACTGATCAGAGCCATCAAGCTCGTATACGCCTCCACCTACTACGAGAGCCCCAAGGCCTTTGCCAGGAGCACGGCCAGCCAGGCCAAGGACGAGTCCATGGCCGTGGTCATCCAGCAGCTCGCGGGTGATGTTCACGGAGACTATTACTACCCGGCCATCTCCGGCGTTGCCCAGTCCCACAACTACTACCCCGTCAGCCACATGAAGCCCGAAGAGGGCATCGTCCAGATGGCCGTCGGGTTCGGCAAGACCGTGGTGGAAGGCGGAAAATCGCTGCGCTTCTCGCCCAGGTATCCCGAGATCCTGCCCCAGTTTTCCACCGTGGACGACATGATCGCCAACTCCCAGCGGTTCTTCTATTCGCTGCGGATAACAGACCACGAGGACATATACCGCCTGGAGGCACACTCGCACCTGGAAAGGCGCGACATCTACGACGCCAGGGACGAATACCCCATCTTAGCCTGCGCCAGCACCTACGACCCCGACGAGCACCGCATCCGCGACACTGCAGAAGGTCCGGGCGGCAAGATCATCACCTTTGCCCAGATCCTGAAGTACAGGAGCCTGGCCCTGCCCGAGATGCTGTCCGACATCCTGGAGCTGGCGCGCAGGAACATGGGGTGCGCCGTGGAGATGGAGTTTGCCGTGAACCTGAGGAAGGAGAGTCCTTCGGCCTGCGATTTCTACCTCCTCCAGGTCCGGCCCATGGTGACCGAGGAAGACCCTTTCGAGGTGGAGATCACTCAAACCGACCTCAAGCACGCATTCTGCGTATCGAACCTGGCCCTGGGCAACGGCAGGAGGCAGGACATCGCGGACATCATCTTCGTGAAACAAGCCGACTTCAAGCTCGAAGCCACCCCCGAGATCGCCGAGGAGGTGAGCAGGTTAAACGGCGGGCTCATCACGAAAAAGCTCCCCTACCTCCTCATCGGCCCGGGCAGGTGGGGCTCCTTTGACCGGTGGCTGGGCGTGCCGGTCCAGTGGCGGCACATATCGGGCGTGGGGGCGATCCTGGAGACAAGGGGCGCGCTTTTAAAGGCCGACCCGTCCCAGGGGTCCCACTTCTTCCAGAACATCACGTCGCTGGGCATCCCCTATGTGACAGTAACCGAAGGGACCTCGGACATCCTGGACTGGAAGTGGCTGGAGTCGCTGCCGGTGGAAGGCGAGACGAGGTATCTCAAGCACGTAAGGCCAAAAGAGCCCATCATCGTGAAGATCAACGGCAAAACATCCCGGTGCGTCATGTATGAGCCATACGACAACGAGTTAGATGATTAATAAAGTAAAGGAGAAGAGCAATCCCATGAGAAGAAAGGACAAGGAAGTTACCGACAGTGCGTTCATGGATTCCGTCATCACCCGCTCCCTGGTCTGCCGCGTGGGCCTGTGCGTCGATGGCATCCCCTACATCGTGCCCATGTGCTTCGGCCATGAGGATGGCGCCATCTACCTCCACAGCGCAAAGGAGGGCAGAAAGATCGACATCCTGAAGAAAAACCCTTCCGTGTGTTTCGAGTTCGATACGGACTGCGAGGTGAAAAGGGCGGACAAGCCCTGCTCTTTCTCCATGAAATACCGCAGCGTCATGGGGTCCGGGGAGGCCTCCTTCGTCGAGGGCCTGGATGAGAAGAAAAAGGCCCTGGCTGTCATCATGAACCACTACGACCAGGGCGGTTTTGACTTTCCTGATGAGTCCCTCGGGACTATCGTAGTCATAAGGATCGACATCAGGGAGATTACGGGCAAGAAATCAGGCTACTGATCATCACCAGTGAAAGGATACTATGATGCTGCCCAAGAACAAGATAGTGCCGCTGCTCTTTGCCCTGCTGGGCGTGATGGACTTCATCTACGGCATTGTGAGGCATGACCTCATAAGCCTGGGCGTGGGCGCGCTCATGGTGGGCATTGCCGTGTATGTGTTCAAGAAGGAAGGCGCGTCTGCCGGAAGTTGACATTACATGGTTGTCCCCGGAAAAGTGCACTGAAAGGATAACGGGAATGGATGAGAAAAGGCATCAGGGCCGGGGCACTGCCTCGGTATGGGCAGGGGAGAAAAAAAGCGCCTCGGGCAACCCCACGCAGGTCCCGATCGTGCAGAGCGTGTCCTTCGGGTACGACGACGTGGAGGAATGGATCAAGGTGGGCCGGGGCTCAAAGCCGGGCCACATCTACAGCCGGAACACCAACCCCACTTTGGCTGCCTTTGAGGAGAAGGTGCGGATCCTGGAAGGGGCCCAGGCCTCCACCTCCTTTTCCAGCGGCATGGCAGCCATCAGCAACACCCTCTTCACTCTGCTGTCTCCAGGCGATCGCGTGGTGTCCATCAAGGACAGCTACGGCGGCACGGGCAGGCTCTTCCTGGAGTTCCTCCCGAGGTTCGGCATTGAGGCCACGCTATGCGAGACAACCGACCATGCGCAGATAGAAAAAGAGGTGAAAAAAGGCTGCCGGGTCCTCTACCTGGAGAGCCCCACCAACCCCACCCTCAAGGTGGTGGACATAGCCAGGCTCGCACAAGCGGCCCATGATACCGGCGCAGTGGTGGTGGTGGACAACACCTTTGCCACGCCCATCAACCAGCAGCCGCTGTCGCTCGGGGCGGACCTGGTGGTCCACAGCGCCACCAAGTTCCTGGGCGGCCACGCCGATGCCCTGGGCGGTGTCGTGTGCGGGCCCGAAAAGCTGGTAAAGGAGATCTACCACTTCCGGGAGATAAACGGCGCAGCGCTGGACCCCGTGGCCGCCTACCTGCTGATAAGGGGCATGAAGACCCTGCACCTGCGCATCGCCAGGCAGAACGAGAGCGCGAACACCATCGCACGGCACCTGGAAAGACACAGGGCGGTCAAGGAGGTGTTCTACCCGGGCCTTGAAAGCCACCCGGGCCACGCCATTGCGAAAAAACAGATGTCTGGGTTCGGCGGCGTGCTGAGCTTCACCCTGAAGGGCGACCTGGATGCCGTGAAGACATTCCTGCCTCGCCTGCAGCTGGCCCACCGGGCCGCCAACCTGGGCGCCGTGGAGACCATTGCAGGCCCGCCCGCCACCACGAGCCACGTGGAGTGCACCCCCGAAGAGCGCGCCGCTTTCGGGATCCCCGAAGGGCTCGTGCGCTATTCCGTAGGCATCGAGGACGTGCCCGACCTCATGGCCGACCTGGACCAGGCGCTTAAAGGGTTGTGAGAAGAACCTGCTGAGCATGCCTTTTGTCGAAAGGAGGCCCCATGGCCGCTGCGTGATCTACGCCTTCTCAGGAAAGCAACGCATCTCCATGTAAACAGCAGGCTTCGCCCGCATTTTGCTTGAATTTCCCCTTGACCCGCAGCCCCTTTTGTCTTAAATTTTAATCAGTTACTGCAGCCACCACAAGCGGGACTGCACCCCCATAGGCTATGTATATCGAACGCGCTCAGGCACAATACAGTGGACTAAGGGCGAGGCAGCGCCTATGATGTCTGACACAAAAGCAGGATGTTCTCGGTGACACCATGAATACGACGGAACACGACCAGACACGAGAGCGCCTCCTGGAAATGGCGGCCATGGAGTCGTCCATCCTCGATGCCATCCCCCAGGCCATCGTGGGCCTGCACAACCGACGCATCATCTTCGCGAACAACGCCGTCAAGGAGACCTTCGGCTGGGACCGCGAGGAGCTCATCGGCAAGAGCGTGACCATCTTCTACCGCAGCAAGAAGGAGTCCGACGAGATCGCCCGCTACTTCTATTCCACGCTCAAACGCCAGCGCACCTTCGTCAACGAGTTCAACTGCAGGCGCAAGGACGGGAAGGACATCCTGTGCAGGATGCGGGCGGCCCGGATCGGAGACTATCTCGAAGAGCGCCGGATCGTCATCACCTACGAGGACATAACGGAGAAGAGGCGCTCGGAGCAGGAGCTTGAGCGCTCGCGCCAGCAGCTCCGCAACCTCTCCGTGCACCTCCAGTCGGTCCGCGAACAGGAGAGCACCCGCATTGCCAGGGAGATCCACGACGAGCTCGGCCAGTCGCTCACGGCCCTCCAGATGGACGTCAAATGGCTCGGCAGCCAGCTCCCCCCCGAGTGCTCTCACCTTAAGGAAAAGACGCAGCGCATGTCGCACCTGGCGGACGCCACCATCGACAGCGTGCACCGGATCATCACGGAGCTGCGGCCCATCCTCCTGGACGACTTGGGACTCACCGCGGCCATAGAATGGCAGGCCGAGGAGTTCGAGAACAGGTCGGGCATCCTCTGCGAGGTCTATGTGGACTGCAGGGACGGCTCCATAGACAAGGACCTGGCCACCTCGCTGTTCCGCGTCTATCAGGAGACGCTCACCAACATAGCGCGTCATTCAGGCGCCACGGCCGTGTGGGTCCGCCTCACCCAGGAAGCCGACGAGCTGTGTCTCGAGGTGACGGACAACGGTAGAGGCATCACGCGCAGGCAGCTGGAGAACCCCCTGTCCTTCGGGATCATGGGCATCCGTGAGCGGGTGAACATGTTGAGCGGCCACATGCGGATAACGGGAAAACACAACCGGGGGACCACGGTAAACGTCGTGATTCCCGTTCATAAGGGGGTATCCGTAAAATGATACGCATCCTCGTGGCAGACGACCATGCCGTTGTCCGTGAAGGCGTCAAGCAGATCCTGGCAGGCCTGGACGACATGGTAGTGGAAGACGAAGCGTCCAACGGTCCCGAAACCCTTGAAAAGGTGAACCAGGGCAACTGCGACGTGGTGCTGCTCGACATCTCCATGCCGGGCAGGAGCGGGCTGGAAATCCTCGAAGACATCCTCTCGCTGAAGCCGAGGCTCCCCGTGCTCATCCTGAGCATGCACCCGGAAGAGCAGTATGCCGTGCGCGCGCTCAGGGCAGGCGCCTCGGGCTACCTCACCAAGGCCAGCGCGCCCCACGAGCTGATCGGCGCCATCAGGAAAGTGTCCCGCGGGGGAAAGTACCTGACGCTCTCCCTTGCGGAAAAGCTGGCCACCGAGCTCGACAGCAAGGGCGACAAGCCCAGGCACGAGAAGCTCTCCAACCGCGAGTTCCAGGTCATGCTCATGCTGGCTTCCGGCAAATCGGTGGGTGAAATAGCAAGCGAGCTGTGCCTGAGCGTCAAGACGGTGAGCACCTACCGGACCCGCATCATGGAAAAGATGTCCATGAAGAGGAACGCGGAGCTGACGTTCTACGCCATGAACAACCACCTCATCGACTGAGAACCCCACCTTCCGGCCCTTTTTGACAAAAATCCCGCAACCTCGACTGCCGGATTCATTCTCATGCGCTGTAAGAGATAACCCGTCAGCCCCGCGACATCATTCCCACAGAAAAAAGGGCGCTTGCCTGATACCGCAGGCCCCCATGCCGTGATATCAGCAATGATAACCCACTCCTTTGTAAGACAATAAGCTTAATAAAACATAGGGAGAATTGAAGGAGGTCAAAGGACATGAACAGCAGCGGTATCCTTGCGGCGTTGCCCGAGCAGAGCCCGCGGCAGGAAGAGAGTCCGGGCGTGGTTTTCCCCCCTGCGTCTGGGAGAACCCTCAACGCAGATAAAAACAGGATCATCTACAGGGCGCTTGGCGAAAACCGGAGCTGCCTCATGGAGCACGAGTGCAAGGAGATCCTCGAGAGCATGGGCATAAAGACCACGGGCAGCTTCATCGCCCTCACCGCCGAGGACGCCGTGGAGATCGGCAGGTCAATCGGGTATCCGGTGGCGCTCAAGATCGTCTCTCCGGACGTCATCCACAAGACCGACGGCGGCGGTGTGAAGCTCGGCGTGACGGACGACTGCGGGGTGCGCACGGCCTTTGGCGAGATCATGGATGCCTACCGGGGCTGCAACGTCCTGGGCGTCTCGGTTCAGAAGATGGCCCCAAGCGGCATAGAGGCCATCGTCGGGGTCATGCGCGACCCCAGCTTCGGCCCTGTTATCATGTTCGGTCTGGGCGGGGTCTTCGTGGAGATAATGAAAGACGTCACCTTCAGGGTCCTCCCCATCAGCGGGGATGACGCCGCAGAGATGATCGAGGAGATAAAAGGCTGCTCGCTGCTGAAGGGGTACCGCGGCCACGGCGCCGACATCGACGCGCTGAAGGAACTGCTTGTCAGGGTTTCGGCCCTGGTGTCGGCGCATCCAGAGATCAGGGAGCTGGACCTCAACCCGGTCTTTCTCTACCCGTCGGGGTGCCTGACGGCAGACGCGCGCATGTTCGTCGACTATTCTCCGCAGGCACACCGGCCTCAGGCAACTTGCGACAGGGAGGGGCTCCGCGAGCTGTTCTACCCGGACAGCATCGCCGTGCTGGGCGCCACGGATTCGCAAGGGAAGCTGGGGTACAATGTCTTCAGAAACCTCGTCGACCATGGATTTGAAGGCAGGCTCTTCCCCATCAACCCAGTAAAGGAAACCGTGCAGGGGATCAGGGCATACAAAACCGTCCTCGACGTGGACCACCTCATAGACACGGCGATCATCATCGTCCCATCCAAGGCGGTGCCCGAGGCTGTGGAGGACTGCTGCATAAAGGGGGTCAGGCACCTGGTCATCGAAACGGCGGGCTTTGCAGAGCTCGGGGAAGAAGGCAAGGAGGTGCAGGCCTACCTCAAGGAGCTGGCCGTAAAGAGCCGGTGCCGACTGCTGGGGCCCAACTGCTCAGGCATCATCAACACGCACCACAACATGGTCCAGTCCATCGGCATGCTGGAAAGGCTCAACAAGGGCAACGTGGGCCTCATCGCCCAGGCGGGCGTGTATGCGGCGGGCATCCTTGCCGGCCTGCGCAACGTCCTTGACTTCGGGATCGTGGCCACCATCGGCAACAAGATGGATATCAGCGAAACGGACATCCTGGAATACATGGGCGACGACGCGAACATCTCGCTCATCGCCATGTACATGGAGGATGTGAGCAGCGGCAAGCGTTTCGTGGATGTGGCGTCATCCGTGTCGCGCAAAAAGCCCGTCATCGTACTGAAGACCGGACGGACAGAGGCCGGGAAAAAGGCCGTGTCCTCGCACACGGCTTCCCTTGCCGGAAACGACGAGATCAACAGCGCGGCCTTCAGGCAGAGCGGCGTCATCAGGGCCAGGGACAACGAGCACCTCTTCGCCCTCATGCGGGGCTTTTCAAAACAGCCGCTCCCCAAGGGTCCGGGCGTCATGATCGTCACGTACACAGGTTCGCTCGGCGTCGCCGCCACGGACATGCTCTACCAGAACAATCTGCGGCTCGTCACGTTCGATAAGGCGGCAACCGAAGAGCTCGCTAAAGTCCTGCCGGGCTATCTGAATATCCAGAACCCGGTGGACTGCTCGTTCACCATGACGCCCGAACAGCTTAAGAAGATCATCGAGACCGGGATCAAAAGCAGCGACGTGCAGAGCGTCATGGTGATCATCCAGGGGGAAAAGCTGGCATCTTTCGTGGGTCCTCTCAGGGAAATCGACTACAAGGGCAAACCCATCGTCTGCTGCGTTGCCTGCAAGGAATTCATGATCGAAGACGTGATAAAAATGGAGCAGGCGGGGATACCGGTCTACTCCACCTCCGAGATGGCCTCCGAGGTCCTGGGCGAGATGTACCGCTATGAACTCAGGCGCAGAAACAATCTGCTCAAGGCCCTGGAGGGCTGCCTGGCCGGCAGGGCATTCACCATGGACGGCAGGACCGTCCGGTTCCGTCTCCTGAGGGTCGGCGACCAGGACCTGTGGACCGATTTCGTGAATGGCTGTTCGCCGCAGTCTTTGTATATGAGGTTCCTGACGCCTTTTTCCCCCACACCTGAAAAGGCGCAGAGGTTCTGCGACATCAACCCGGAGCAGGAGTTCGCCATCGTCGCGGAGACGACCGAGGGAAAGCGCCGCAAGGCCGTGGGCATCGCCCGGCTCGTCAAGCTGTCTCAGGACAACGTGGCGGAGTTCGCCGTGATCGTTTCCGACCCGTGGCAGAAGAAGACCCTGGGCCAGCTGCTCTCCGACATGAGCATAGAACTGGCCAGACGCTGGGGCGTCAAGAACATGGTCTCGGAGACCCTGCGCGAGAACCATGCCATGATACGGGTGCTCAAGCGCTGTAGGTTCACGGTGGAGGAGAAGACCGGGAACATGTTCACGTTGTCCCTGAAGCTCGAATGAGGCATAAGGTCCCGGGTGAAAGATTGGCCCGTACACAATAATGCATCCCGCCCATTGCTGGTATGTCAACCCCGTATGGGCGGGATGCATTATTGTGTACGGGTCGACTTTTATCCCGAATTGTGAGCCGGTACACTCAAAGGGTTCATTCACTGATGATTCGTGGTGAACCTGACTTGTTTTTATAGGTCCGTTAAAACAGGTGATCTTAAAGCCCTAAAATGACCGGCAGATTATACTTTCATCAAAGGCTTTAAGATCACCTGTTTTAACGGAAAAAGTTTTAAACCCCTTCAAACGCACACCCCGGGTTTATTTGCCCGTTCCACTGCATCCTGGATATGAAACAGATAGAGGCCGGGAAACCCGGCCTCTATCTGTGTTCCTGGTTATGCTGCAGTGTGTCGCCTGTCCCGTAGTCCCAGTGCCTGCCAAGCAAATCTTTGGAGAAGGCTGCAGCCCGGCCAGGGCCTTTTTTTGTCTATTCTAGGCGATCTTCTTTCTCTCGCCGATGAGGTCGTCCACGACGCTGGAGTCCGCCATGGTGGATACGTCGCCCAGGTCCGTGAAGTCGTTGGCCGCGACCTTCCTGAGCACGCGCCGCATGATCTTTCCCGATCTCGTCTTGGGCAGCCCGTCGGCCCACTGGATGTGGTCCGGGGTCGCGATGGGGCCGATCTCCTTGCGCACCAGGGCTACAAGGTCCTTCTTGAGTGCATCGTTTTTCGCCACGCCGGTGTTCAGCGTCACGTAGGCGTAGATCCCCTGACCCTTGATGTCGTGCGGGAACCCCACGACAGCGGACTCGGCCACGTCCGGGTGCAGGGTGAGCGCGCTTTCCACTTCCGCGGTGCCCAGCCTGTGTCCGCTCACGTTGATGACGTCGTCGATCCTGCCGGTGATCTTGTAGTCGCCGTCCGCGTCACGCTCCGCGCCGTCGCCCGAGAAATAGTACCCGGGGAACTGCGAGAAGTAGTTTTCCCTGAACAGTGTCGGGTCGCCGTACACTCCTCTCATCATGCCCGGCCACGCGGCCTTGATGCACAGTGCCCCCTTGCCGGGGCCCTTGATCTCACGGCCGTCTTCGTTCATGATGGCGGGCTGCACGCCGAAGAAAGGCACCATGGCCTTGGCGGGCTTGATGTCGATGGCGCCCGGCAGGGGCAGTATCATGTGCCCGCCTGTCTCGGTCTGCCACCAGGTGTCGGCTATGGTGCACCTGCCGCCGCCGATCTTGTTGTAGAACCACCACCAGGCCTCGGGGTTGAGCGGCTCGCCCACGGAGCCCAGGACCCTCAGGGACGACAGGTCGTGCTTCTCCACCCACTCGTCGCCTTCCTTGGCAATGGCCCTGATGGCGGTGGGTGCGGTGTAGAAGTTGTTGACATTGTACTTTTCCACCACGGCCCAGAACCTGTCGTAGTTGGGGTAGCTGGGCACGCCCTCGAACAGGATGCTGGTGTACCCGTTGCAGAGCGGTCCGTAGACCACGTAGCTGTGCCCCGTCACCCAGCCTATGTCGGCCGTGCACCAGTACACGTCCTCGTCGGTGACGTCGAAGGCGAGCTCCTGGGTCATGGACGCGTACAGGAGGTAGCCTGCGGTGGTGTGCAGGACGCCTTTGGGCTTTCCGGTGGAGCCGGAGGTATAGAGGATGAACATGGGGTCCTCGGCGTCCATCTCCTCGGGCCTGCAGTAGCGGGCGGCATTAGCCATGAGGTCCTCGTACCAGACGTCGCGGCCGTCCTTCATGTCCACCTTGGTGCCGGTGCGCTTGACAACGATCTGCTTCGTTATGGACGGGCACTGCGATGCTGCCTTGTCCGCGTTGTCCTTCTGCGGCACCGCCTTGGCACCGCGGTATGTGCCGTCGCAGGTGATGAGCAGCGTGGACTTGCAGTCGTTGATGCGGTCGCGGAGCGCCTCGGCGGAGAAGCCGCCGAACACGATGGCGTGCATGGCTCCGATCCTGGTGCAGGCGAGCATGGTGATGACCAGCTCGGGGATCATGGGGAGGTATATGGTGACCACGTCGCCCTTCTTGATGCCCAGGTCCTTCAGGACATTGGCGAACTTGTTCACCTCGCGGTACAGGTCGTAGTAGGTGTAGACCTTCCAGTCATTGGGGTCGTTGCCCTCGAAGATGATGGCGGCCTTGGTCTTCTTCGCCTCCAGGTGCCGATCCAGGCAGTTGTAGCTCACGTTGAGCTTGCCGCCTTCGAACCACTTCACGTGGAGGTCGTCACCGAAGGACCAGTCGGATACCTTCTTCTTGTTGAAGGGCTTGAACCAGCTCATCCTCACCAATGCCTGCTTCGCCCAGAAGGCATCGGGATTCTCGATGGAGTCCTTGTACATCCTCTCGTACGCAGCCCTGCTCTTGATGTGGGACTTTTCGCGCACTCTCTCGGGAACCGGGAACACCTTGTCGTAGAAATCTTGTTCGTTCTGCTCGGCCATATCAGTCTCCTTATTCTTAGTTTCTCTGGATGTAGGCGAATATAGGACAACTATGCCGGCCTGGATGCCCGGCGGAGTCTGAATTTGGCGTGGATATTTATCTTACGCCCTATCGGTGTCCGGCTGACAAATATTTCAGACGTCTGCGGGCATCTTCAAAATGTTTTTTGGCCTATATTCCTTTACGTCTTCAGGAAGGTTCCAAGAGTTTGGCGGTCGTTACAGGGCAGAGACAGCGTATTCAGCCAGAATGATGATGCGTATGAAGGAGCAGGCGATGTATAAGCGATTCCTTGAAGCAGCCAGTGCGGATGCAGATGCGGCAACCATCAGCCTCATGGAAAAGATTCAGGGGAACCCCGGGACATGGCACTACCTGGTGGCCCGCGATGAAGTCACCTTCGAGCGTATTTCGAAGGTGGTCAGGGACGTGCTCGACAGGCTTGAAAGACGCCTTACGGGCCAGGCGGGAGGGAACGCGCCGTTTGACTTCTATGAGGATCTCGGCGCAAAGAGGCACAGGGAAGGCATAGCGCTCGAGCAGGTTGCCGGGGCGATCCTCCTCATAAAGGGTGAGTGCCTGGAGAGGTTCCCGGCCCTCATGGCGGCCCGCGGCGGTTGCCCGGAGGGAGAACACTCCCTGGTCAGCCACTACCTGAACCTGATCTTCGCCGGGATCTTCCAGTCGACCATCGCCGGGTACACCAGGAGGCAGGAGCCTAGTCCATATCAGGGCGCGAGGGAACACCTGCTCAGGAAGGCCCTGAAGGTATGAACAGATTGATTCTGCGCTTGAAGAGGTGAAAAGATTGATCCGTTCAAACCGGTGATCTCTCTGGCCTTTGAGGAGTGCTGAATGTACCGGTCACCCAAAGGCCAAAGAGATCACCGGTTTGAACGGACCTGTAAAAACACTACGAATTATCCTTTTGGTGCACCCTTACGGGAGTGAACGGGAAGATTCAAGGGACCATTCAGCAGGAGAAAGGAGCACATCATGAGCATACTTATGTACTGTGACGGAACAGATTATATGAAGAAAACATTATCAACGGTGACGAAACATGCAAAGGTCCTGAAGACGAAGGTCGACGTGGTTTCCTCTCTTTCCAGGGGGGGCGACCTGGAGCCTCAGAAGATGCGCAAGGTAAGGGGATTCCTCATGGACCTGAAGGCCGCCTTTGAAAAGGAGCATGTCGCCTGTGATACCTATCTCCTCATGAAGGGCAACTACGCGGGGTCCGACGTGGTCAAGTTCGCCGAAGAGCACGGGGTTGACGAGATCATCATCGGTGCCGAGAAAAAGACCCGGATAGAGAAGCTCATCTTGGGCTCGGTGGCGCAGTATGTGCTGCTGAACGCCGACTGCCCGGTCCTCATCGTATGAGCTGCCTGGCGGGCATCAGGGTTTCCCCGGGATATGGTTTTCGTTTCTCATGTCCTTCAGGAAGTAGTCCTGCATCTTCTCGATGAGCGGCACCAGGGTCTTTCTGTCCAGGGCGGACACGGCCACTGCTTTGTAGCGAGCGCACAAGGTCTCGGCCAGGTCGGCGGGGCACCTGTCCGCCTTGTTCAGCACCTTGATCCGCGGCTTGTCATGCAGGTTCAAACCCTTGAGGATCTCCTCCACGGCCTGGATCCGATATTCTATGTGCGGGTCAGCGAGGTCGATGACCTCCAGCAGCAGCCGCGCGTCCATCAGCTCCTCGAGCGTCGCCATGAAGGCCGCCTTCAGGTCCTTGGGCAGGTCCCTTATGAACCCCACCGTGTCGGTGATGATCACCTCGATCTCCCTGGGAAACCTCAGGCGCTTACTCGACGGGTCCAGGGTGGCAAAGGGCATGTCCGCCGTGAGCACGCTGCTCTTCGTCAGGGTGTTGAGCAGGGTGGACTTTCCCGTGTTGGTGTAGCCGATGATGGAGATGACGGGCAACGCCTGCCTTGACCTGCGCATGCGGGTGAGCATGCGCTTGCGGCTGATGAGCTTTGCCTCCTTTTCCAGCCTCTCCATGCGCTCCTTGGCTCTTCTGCGGTCCACCTCTAGCTTGGCCTCTCCGGGCCCCCTGGTGCCGATGCCGCCTGCGAGCCTGCTGAGCGAGGGGTTCTTGCCCACGAGCCGCGACATGTTGTACCTGAGCTGGGCGAGCTCCACCTGGATCTTTCCCTCCCGGGTGCGGGCCCTTCTGGCGAAGATGTCTAAGATGAGCTGGGTGCGGTCTATGACCCTCATGTCCGCGACCTCCCCGATGGAGCGTGCCTGGGACGGGGTGAGCTCGTGGTCGAAGATGAGGAGGTTTGCGTCCTTGGCCAGGGCCATGATATAGATGTCAGCCACCTTGCCCTTGCCTATGACGTAACGGGGGTCGGGCCTGGGCCTCTTCTGCACCACCGTGTCCACCACCGTCACAAGGGCCGCTTTCGCCAGGGCCTGGAACTCGGCGATGCCGTCCTTGAGGAGCTCTCCCGAGGTGCTGCTCGCCACCACCAGAATGGCCCGGTCTTCATGTGAGCCTGCCACCAGCGCGGTCTGTCTCCTGGTGATCTCGCCCTCCAGCTCGGTGATGAACTTATCGAAGGGCAGGTCCATGCGGTAGGTGGGCACCGGGTCCAGGAGTTTCCACAGAGACAGCGCGTCCCCTGCAGGAACCAGGTGCGCCCCGTATGCCAGACCCGGGTGGCCGCCACTGTCCACCTCAATGGCATAGATCATGTCCAGGCGCAGCTTGGCCAGGTCGGTGAGGTCCTCGGCGGTGAGCGGACCGTCCTTGAGGTGGGTATGGATCAGCCTGAGCCCCTGGAGCCTTCCCGGGTGGGTCCTCATGCGGTGCAGCTCCGGGATGGAAATGCCCACTGCCGTGCCGGCGATGACATATTCGACAGCGCCATGCCGGTTGATTAAGAGCCCGATCTGGATGCCGACTTCAGCAGAAATGCGGGTAAGTTCCGAGCAGAGCTCGTGGGTGAAGACGGCAGAGGGCGGTATACGCCTGCGGTAGAGCCGCTCCACGGCCTTTGCCTCGGAGGCCTTCAGTGCCTTAGCATTGCCGAAAATCTTCTGGATAAGACCCTCCCGGTATCAGGCCTTTTCAATGAGGGAGGGGTGCATGACCACCTTGGCCCTGTTGTTGACCATCTGTATAAGAATCTTCACCCTGCCTTCATCCGATCCCCACTCGGCAAAGACCCCGTACAGGTCCTTCATGGGCCCCGACTTGATCCTCACCACATCGCCGGGTTCGAACTCAACAGGTTTCTTGATGATGCCCGAGTCCTTGTCCTGCAGGGTCTTGAGAGAGGCAACGAATTCATCCTCGATGGGGATGGGCTGGTAGTTGTCGATGAGTATCCTGCGCACGCCCCTGCTCCAGCGGATCTTGTGAAACTCTTCTTCCGTGGGCACGATCTGGACGAAGACATAGTTGGGGAAAAGAGGGTAGCGCTTCAGGGTCTTTTTCCGGGCGTGGAACACGAATTTTTCCATGAACGGCTGGTAGATGGTCACGTCGTGCTGGGAGAGCACAAGGCAGGCAAGGCTGTCTTCCTTGGGATTTGTCTGTACCACGAACCACTGCTTCATGATCGTACCTTCAAGCGCATTCATCTATAACCCAAAGCATGGAAAAGAGTCAATCCAGGCGATAAAGCCCATGCAGCCAATCCCATCAGCGGCCGTTTACAATCCGGGAGGCACGGACCACCTCCACCCCCTTTTCCTTCAGACGGGGTACCTCCCTGGCGAGGGCGTTTATGGTGGCGGGATGCGGATGACATATCCCCACTGCCTCGCCCCTAAGTTTGGCCACAGCTACAAGTTCATCAAGCTGGCCGGATATATACTGATAGTTCTGATCGTTATCAAGGAAGACATCCCGTGCCTGGAAGGGGAGTTCCACATCCGCGGCAACCGCACGGCATACTGTATTGCCCGTGGTGACGCTGTCGATGAAGAAAATGTCGCGATCCTTGAGCGTGGAAAGCACCTCTTTCATGAGCACCTCGTCCTGGGTGACCACCGAGCCCATGTGGTTGTTCACGCCCACCGCCATGGGGACCTTCTCAAGCGCATCCAGCAGGATCTTCCTCGCATGCACAGGGGTGGTGTCGTGAAAGATGGCATCGGGTCCGGGGTTCTTCCCGCTGTTGCCCTCCATGGGCAGGTGGAGCATCACCTCCTTGCCGTGCCTGTGGAGGTAGTCGGCCACCTCTTTGGTTGCGCGTTCATTGGGCATTACGGAGAAGGTGATATCGGCGTCTATGGAGCAGAGCTTAAGCGCTGACTCCATATCCTGCCCCATGTCATCGATGATGATGGCGATCTGTGCGAGTTTTTTACCCGCGGCCTTTCGTATGTGAAAAAAGATGTTCCATTCCTTTTCATTGATGATCAGCGCAACCCGTGCGGGCTCTTTCATGTTCACTTCCACGCCCGGCGCATCACCCAGGGATGAAAAGACCCTTTCTATGCGGGAGGCATCGGGGGCCTTGGAAAATGTCACCTCCACATTCCTTCCCATGATGCGGACCTGGTCCCTGGGAATGCCCAGGTCGAACAGGCACCCCCTGATGAGGAGATCCTCCCTTACGATGCGGGGCTTGGTGATGGTGATACTCCGGGGAGCCTCTGAAATTTCCGTGGGCTTGCGGTGTTTCCCGGTCAGGAGGACAATGCCGCTCACGATGATGATGGCGCCGATCAGTACACCGATAACGGCAGTTATGAGGGTCTTGTTTGCTTTTTTCTTTCTGCTCTTTCTCATGCTGCCTTCTTGATGCGGTTGAATACCTCCCATGTCTTGAGCATGTCGATACCGTACTTGAGCTGGTAGTCTTTATCAAGGTTCACGGGGCCGGTCGTGTCTTCAGGTGCTTCTTCCGGCTCCTCTTCCTTAGGCACCAGGTGGGATTTCAGGTCCTTCTCGCGAATAAAGGTCTGGGCCTTTGAATCCTCTTTGGGGAGCGCCTTCTGGTCGACCACCACGTCAGGCTCGATCCCTTTCGCCTGGATGGACCTTCCCAGCGGCGTGTAATACCGTGCAATGGTAAGCTTGAGTGCGGACCCGTCGCTCAGGGGCCTGATGGTCTGGACCGACGCCTTGCCGAAGCTTCTTACTCCCACGATGAGGGCACGCTTGTTGTCCTGCAGTGCCCCGGAAACGATCTCCGCGGCGCTTGCCGTTCCGCCGTTGATGAGCACGACGATGGGGAAGCCTTCAAAGGTCCCTTCCTTATGGGCGAGGTACTCGGTACGGTCTTCGGACTGGCGTCCGTCGGTGTAAACAATCTTGCCTCCTGCGAGGAAAAGGTCGCTCACGGCTATGGCCTGGTCCAGGAGCCCGCCCGGGTCATATCTGAGGTCAAGGACGAGTCCCTTGAGCGGCATCATCTTCTGCATGGCCTTCCGGACAGCCTCCGAGGTATCCACCTGGAAGTTCCTGATCTTGATGTAGCCGTATCCGGGTTCGATTGTCTGCGAGATGACGCTCTCGATATGGATAATGGCCCTGGTAATGGTCACCTCGATGGGTTTTTCCTGTGCCTCGCGAAGGATCGTCAGCTTCACCTTGGAACCCTTGGGGCCCCTCAAGAGCTTGACCGCCTCTGCGATGGTCATGTCATTGGTGAGTGTCGCGTCGATCTTGAGGATCCTGTCCCCGGGACGGATGCCTGCATTGAAAGCCGGTGTGCCATCTATGGGGGTGATGACGGTGAGCTGGTTGTTCCTTAAGCCCACCTCGATGCCGAGCCCTCCGAAGGAACCGGTCGTGCTGATCTGCATCTCCTTGTAATCTTCCTTGTTGAGGTAGGTGGAATGGGGATCAAGGACCGAAACCATGCCTTTGATGGCCCCGTCGATAAGTGTTGAAGGCTTCACCTCCTCCACATAATACTTCTGGATCATGTTCAGGCAGTCTGTGAACTTCTGGAGCTCCGGAAAGATATGTGCAGGTTCGGCATTAAGCGTATCAGTGTGCTGCAGGAGCAAGAAGCCCATGAATCCGGCAACCACAAGTCCCGGTAAAATCCCTTTCACGTTTCTCATACACACCCTTTCTCGTTCATGCTCTTATACAGTACAGAATCGACCTATAGCATATCTGACATGAGGTTAAAATATCCACTATTTCCTGGAGAGCCATTTGACAGGGTCCTGGGGTTTGTCCTTGTAGCGTATCTCAAAATGCAGGGTTGGCCTCAAAACGTCCCCGCTCTGCCCCACCAGGGCGACATCCTCCCGTGCCTCTACGGATTCTCCTATCTTTTTCAAGGGCTTCTGGAGATGACCATAGACGGAATACAGGCCCCCCCCATGATCGATGATCATGGTATTCCCGAAGTTGGTAACCCAGTTGTAAAAGACTATCCTGCCTGCATGAATGGTCTTCACCGGAGCACCCTCGTCGGCCTCGATATCGACCCCGTGGGATATGAGGGAATACCCCTGATCCCTCGATATGCCGAACCCCTGCACGATCTTTCCCGACACGGGCCAGGGAAGATCACCCATCTTCTTGTCCATGCCCCTGCTGGGGGTCTTGGACTTGCGGGCCTGGAGCTCTTTGAGAAGACGCTGTATCTCTTCCTGATAGGACCTCCTCTCTTTGCCCAGTGATGCCAGCAGGACGGATTTCTTCTCCCGCTCGGCATTGAGCGACCCGACTTTTCCCTGCAGCACGTTCAGGTTTTCCCTCTGTGCCCTGGATGTCTCATCGAGGCGTCCCTTGGCATCAAGGAGCGCCTCGCGAGTCTGTCGGTAACCCACCAGCTCGTCTTTGTTCTTGGAGATGATCGCATCGATATATCCTGAATACTCGGCATGGGTGTAGACGATGTCCGCCATGTCAAGGTATGCCCCCTTGTAAAGGCCGATCCATTTCTGTCTCAATGTCCCCTGCGAATCTCTCAGCGCCCGCTGGTAATACCTGATCCGGGCTTTCTGCTGGGCGATCTTCTCATTGATCGCCTTGGCCTCGTTCCTGACGGATGCGATCTCGCCCTGCAATACGGAGATGTTCTTGTCAATGCCCTGAAGGCGCTGCTCCTCGGAGCGGCGCTTGACGTCTATGGCCTTGACCTTTTTGCCAAGCTCCTTCAAGCGGGTTGATTCGTTCTTCGCCAGCGCCGGGGTGTAAAGAATCGCCAGAATGAGAAGCGCCACGAGGAGCTTCCTAGGCATTGATACTCCTCTTGATGGCAAGCAGCGCGCCCACCATGCTGCAGAAACAGGCAAAGAAGATCAATCCGGCGGCCTGGCAGTTTTCCATGGGCACCAGGAAGGCCTGTAACGGGGTAAACTGTGTATGCAGATAGCCGATCCCCGCAGAAATGGTGGCGAGGGCTGCCAGGGAGCCGAGAATCCCGTACATGCCCGCCTCTATCAGGTATGGGGCATAGGTGTAGAGATAATTGGCCCCGAGCATGCCCATCACTTCGATCTGCTGTTTCCTGGAGACGATCCCCACCCGGATGGAAAGGAAGATGACCAGGGCCAGGCATATCAGGACAATGCCGCCCAGTACGGATGCACTGATAAGGATGGTATCGAGGGAGCCGGCTATGTATCCGACGAGCCCCTTGCGGTACCTGACATCCTCTATGCCCGGGATCTTTCCGACTGAGAGGGTAATCTCACCGACCTTGTCTGCATATTCACGTTTAAGCGTTATCTCAAAGGCATCGGGCAGAATCCCTGGATCCACGCCATCCACCAGGGGGCTCTTGTCTCCGAGCCATTGCCTCATCTTTTCCAGTCCCTGCTGTCTCGGTATGTACCGCACCTTAGACACTGCTCCCATGGAGCTCAGTTTCTTTTCCAGTTCAGAGATGCCGGATTGTGGTGTCGAATCTTTCAGGTAAGCGATCATGGAGGCCGAGGCGGCAGGCATGGTGCTTATCCGGTCGGCCACATCGGCAATATACAGGACCACCGAGAGCTGACACAGGGCGAACCAGCAGGCTATGAGCGTCAGAAGGCTTCCCCAGGGCCTATGGCGCAATCCCCTTACAATGAGTTTGAGTATGTAATAGAACCGGATCATTTACGTTCCTGAACCCACAACACCCCCGCGATCCATCTGGATGATCCTTGCATAATCCATCAGCGGATCGCCCCTGTGGCTTGCGATGATGATGGTCGTCCCTTTTTTGTTGAGCTTCAGGAACACATTCATCATATACCTGGCCATGGCTTCATCGAGACTACCCACGGGCTCGTCCGCAAGGATGATGTCCGGATCGTGGATCATGGCCCGCACCAGGGCGAGGCGCTGCCTCTCTCCGCCCGACAGATCCTTCGCCCGTTCATAGACCTTGTGCTGGAGTCCCACCCACTTGAGCATTCTCCATACCCTTCCCCTGACATAGACCTGGGGCTTGCCCAGGATCTCCAGGATGATGGCGGCATTATTAAAGACAGACCAGTCTTCAATGAGCTTGAAATCCTGAAAGACAAAGCCGGTGTGGCGCCTGATGGCCTGGATGTTCGAAGCGCTCAGAGCGTCCAGGTTCCTGCCGAACATGCTGACCGTTCCCCGGGAAGGGTGCTCCATGCCGAACATGAGCTTCAGCAGGGTGGTCTTGCCTGCCCCGGAAGGCCCCACGATGAAGCACATGTCTCCCTTGTTTATGTTCAGGGATATATCCCGAACGGCATAGACGGTGTCATGATAGATCTTTGTGACATTATCAAGGATGATCATCTATCTCTTTTTAAGTGATCTTCCGGTTATGGTCCCTTCTGAAGCAGCAAGTGAAACGCTTCCTTTGATTATTTCAGGAAACGGCACTTGATCTCAGAGAGAAGGTCTATGTCGGAGCCCACCATATCCATGCACCTGCCAAGGGCCGGATAGTCCTCTGTCAACTCGACCGAGTCCAGAAGCATGTAGCGGAGCTCGTCGAGTTCTTTGTCGATGAGCCGCAAGAGCCTGTTCACATGGATCTCTTCCAGCATGATGTTGCCCTCGGCGTTCTCCCTGTCCTTTGCGCCGGAGCGCTTTTTATCGGGATACATGCAGGCCACGAGCTCTTCCGGGGTTACCTTGAGTGCCTCGGCGAGTTTGCCCAAAACCTTTCTGCTCGGCCTGACAGGCGGTTCCTGTTCGTAGACGGATACGGTCTTTGCCGACACACCGCTGAGCCCGGCCAGCTTGCCCATGGTCAATCCCTTTGATTTCCGCAGTTCCTTGAACGTCTTCACAAGAACCATCCCTCCATCAAAAATATAGCTCAGGACTCAAGAAATCCTTGCTTAGACACTATTTTGCATAAAAAAAACCTTGTGTATAGAATAAACCTCAATAAACAGGCATCGATGCGGAGCCGTCTTCAATTCATTACAGCGAGAAGGGGATTGTAAAACTTGATCCGTTAAAGCCGGTGATCTTAAAGCCTTCGAGGATTGATTAATCTACCGGTCATTGAAAGGCTTTAAGATCACCGGCTTTAACGGACCTATGAAAAACAAATCAGTTCACCGCGAATCATCAGTTAATGCACTCTTAAAGCGTACCTGCAGTGCGTGGACACATTCAAGTGCACCATCCTTTGATTAATAGGGTTTGGCAGACCCGCCAATGTTTCGTGAACAATTCTATTGCGTCATTAGAATCGATGAATAGTAATTCTTTCCCAGTATATTTGTCATTATCTCATCTAACTTCTCATCTGATTTTGCATTTATTGCAGCCTTGTACACAAAATATATACCATAGATCATCCGATTGTACAGGGCATCGGATCCCCAGATTAATCTTCTGCTTCCGAGCGTCTCTATCATTGTTTGAATGCTGGCGGGAGATACCCCCGAGGTGTCGAAATAAACCGTCTTGTGCCGATCCGAAATTTTTTTTATCAATGCGGAATTGAATTTGTTTAATCCATAGTGGCCCAGATGAGCTATTATGATGGGAATATCATACTTATCGAATAATTCGCTTTCCCCCTTTTCATTGCAGAAATTTTCCAATAATCCATTTGTGTTGCTTCTCGCAAATTTTGCGTACCGTTTGTCCGAGTAGTGGGTAAAATTTGTCGCGCCGCCATGAAATAACAGGTAAAGCTTATTTTCTTCAGCCCATTTATAGATCAGCCTGAGCTTCTCGGCCAGTTCATGCGGATTATCCCGTGGCTGAGGTTTAAAGTTCTGCAAATTTGGATGGAGTTTGATACCTACAATCTTAAATTCGGTAACATATCGAGTTAATTGTTTTTCTATTGCATGCAGGTCTGATGAATGGATGTCGATGGACCCCAGGAGAAACATACTTTTCTGGGAATAACGCCTGTGGATATAAGAAGTGGATACCCATGGCTCTACCGGGACGAGAACGGCTGAATCAACAAGGGCACATTCCATTTCATCCAGCACCCTGTTTCCTTTTCTCTTGCCATAGAGTGATTCTATCTCCGAAATTACTGCCCGGGGGAAAAGACGGTGTGCGATCTTCACCAGGGCGTTTGCCGCCTTCCCCGACTCCAGCTTTTCCATCAACGTGGGCCGGAGATAATCATCCGTATAGTCGTTTTCTGGGGGACATCGATCATTTTCATAATGCACAATACCCATGACATCAAAGGGATGTACGTGGGTATCGACAATTTTCAGATCATGCCGATGCTTGAGCTTGTTGATGTACGACAGGAACTGATCTGTTATATCATTTTTAGATATCATGATCATGCCGCCTAGAAGCCCTTAATCCGTGAAGCTTTTGCTCCACCCGTCAAACTTCCCCGGGGCCGACTTGAAGCACCATCCCTGCGCTCAAGCCGGCCTGAACCGCTTGGTTCTTAATACCGCCCGCATCAATCAGGCGGGTTAATTATTCACCGCCAGTTTTCCGGGTTTGTTTCTCGCTTCTTCGATCCTTGCTGAAATTGCATCCATGCTGTCACACAGATAATCCAACTGCTCCTTGGTATGATATGCAGTCGGGATAATGCGGATTATGGACTTGCCCAGGGGAATGGCAGGGTAGGAAACCGGCGCCGCCCATACCCCGTGAGCATACCTGAGCTCATTTGCAAAAATAAACCCGGCAAGGTCGGGGAAAGTGATCGGGGTGATCGGGGTCATGGTTATCCCGATATCATATCCCGACTTTCTTAACCGGTTTTGAAGGTATTGGGCATTTTCATGAACCCTGTTTCTGAGATCATGACTCTTCTCAACGATATCTATTGATTTCAGGGTTACGGCTGCCAGGGCGGCCGGTTGAGCCTTTGTAAACAGATTCGTGTAGGACGTATAGCGCAGATAATCGATGACGGACCTGTCAGAGGCGATAAACCCGCCCTTGCTTCCAAATGCCTTGCTGAATGTACCTGCATGAATATCGATTCGATCCTCCAACCCCAGCACCTCCGCAACACCCCGCCCGTATTCTCCGAATACCCCGTTGCCATGGGCGTCATCTACGAGCAGTCGTGCACCGTACTTGTCTTTCAGGTCACATATCTCACGCAAGGGCGCTATAGTGCCGGTCATACTGTAAACACCATCAACAACGATTAATTTCGCAATTTTCGGATCGGCTTTTTTGAGTATGTGTTCAAGTTCGTTCAAATCGTTGTGCTTGAATGTCCTGATCTGGGTTCCGGATATCTTTGCGCCGCAGTAGAGGCTTGCATGTGCAAACTGGTCCAGGATGGTCATCTCGTCTTTTGATGTCAACGCCGAGACCGCACCGATCATGGCATTGGCGCCTGTTGCAAAGCTCAACCCTGCCTCGGTTTTTTTAAACGTTGCGACCCTCCTGTCCAGTTCAGAATGTACCTCCGTTGATCCGGTCAGCAACCGGGATCCCATGGGCGTTCCGATACCGAACTGTTCTACGTACTCAGCTGCCACCCTCCGTAGTTCAGGGTGCCTGCTCATGCCGAGATAATCGTTCGTGCTGAATTGCAGCCATTCCCTGCTGCCGTCGGTAATGAGAGGGCCACCATTGTCTATGGGCGAATCGCCGTAAAGAACCTTATACCCCCAGTGCTCAAAAAGATCGTAATCTCTATACCAGTCAATATTCATGTCATGAAAAAACTGTTTCCCGTAACCTTCCATCCCCTCCTTAAATTGAACACACTTGTCGAATACGTCTGCCATAGTTCTTCCTCCTGTTTATATTTAATTGCATTTTATTGTTCTTGATTATCGATAACGCTGGATGGGCTTATGACGAGAGACTTCACGCCCTGACCTCCATCCCAACATTACATTTCAAGTGATCGGTTTATCGTCTCGTGACAAATTTAATTATATTTCATTTCATTATAACCCTGTATCTCCAGCACAACGCTTTGTGTATCAACATTATTTATCTTCTATTTTTACTGCGTGATTGATGCACTTAAATATACAGCGTTATAATATCCTCTGTGCTTTTGCTGGATTTATATGAAACAGGTTTAAACGTCAATCTATTATTTGGTCCGGACTCCGGGGCCGCATCTCAAGACACCCTCAGGATGCCATGCAGTTTCTCAGGAGGCTTTTTAAACCCGGATTTTGCATTTGAAGGTGTTTCAAATTGATCCGTTCGAAGCAGTGATCTCGCCGCTTTTCGATGAATGCCTATCATGCCGGCTGCTTGAGGCGGCGAGATCACTGCTTCGAACGGACTTGTGAAAAACATTTTTGCCTGGCACGAACCGTATGCCAACGCGCTCTTAAAAGTGTATCAGGTACATGAGGACACTTCAAAACGCACACTGGCGGGTTAAACTGGATGATGAAGCGGGCAGGTCCCCGGGCGAATTTGAGGATTGCTCATCATTCGTAAGGATTTGCTCCAATCCGGCATATTCTCCCGCCTGGTATGATTCTCGCATTCCCACCTCTCATGGCCAAGGAAAACGAGAACGGTCAAGAGCGAAGCGAACAGCCTTCCAGTAAACGGATAGAAGAAGCCCGGGAGAAGGGGCAGGTGTGCAAGAGCATAGAGGTGTCGACCGCCATGCTCTTTTTTGCGACCATTATTGCATTTTATCTTTATATTCCAACGGTTGCCACCAGACTCATGGCAACGGTCAGGTCCTATATGGCAAATCTCTCCATGTGGGACGGATCAGACTTCGGTGCCGTAAGCATATTCAGACACAGCGTCTTTGAGCTCGGCGTCATCGTGATGCCCCTGCTCATCCTCTTCCTCGTCATCGGATTAGCGTCAAATATCATGCAGATCGGCTTCCTCTTCAGCTCGGAAAGCATCACCCCGAAGTTCTCCAAGCTCAACCCCATCACCGGCTTCAAGAATAAGTTCATGTCCGCCAGGAGCCTCGAGCAGCTTGTAAAGACCCTGATCATCATGACCATCATCATCTGGGTGTCCTACCGGGCCATCAGGCGGGAACTCCCGGTCTACCCCCCGCTCATTGGTGCTGACGTTGGCGTCATTGTATTGACGATTTTCCATTCCTCTCTGCGTCTCCTCTGGGATGTCCTGTGGATATTTGTAATTATTGCCGCAGCCGACTACGGATTTCAAAAATGGCAACATACTCAAGATATTATGATGACCAAGCAGGAAGTGAAGGAAGAATACAAGCAGTCGGAGGGAAACCCGCAAATCAAGAGCAGGATACGCTCCATACAGCTTCATATGGCGCGCAGGAGGATGATGCGCGAAGTTCCCAAGGCTGACGTGATCATCACCAACCCGACCCACTTGGCAATAGCCTTGCAGTATGATCGGGGCAGGATGATAGCACCTACGGTCATAGCCAAAGGAGCGGGAACAGTGGCGGAGAAGATCAGGGAAGTGGCGAGAAAGGCATCGGTGCCGATTATCGAGAACAAGCCGCTGGCCCAGGCGCTCTACAAATCCGTGGACATCGGGGAAACCATCCCGGAGACACTATACAAGGCGGTTGCCGAGATCCTGGCATATGTCTACCGCCTGAAGGCAGGGACCAGATAAATGGCAACGCAGAGTCTTCCCATCAAATTTCCGGAAAAGATCACCAGCGACGTATTTATGGCGGCAGGCGTACTCCTTGTTCTTGCCATCATCATCATACCGCTGCCGAGCTTCATGCTGGATACACTGCTCACCTTCAGCCTCACCCTGGGCATCATCATCCTCATGGTGAGCATGTACACCACAAGCCCCTTGAATTTCTCGGTGTTTCCTTCTTTACTCCTGCTGGTGACCCTTTTCAGGCTTGCGCTCAATATCGCTACAACACGTATCATCCTCCTGCACGGATACGAGGGCGAGCTTGCGGCGGGGCGCGTCATCCACACCTTTGGCCAGTTTGTCGTGGGAGGCAGCTACGTGGTGGGATTCGTGGTCTTTGCCATCTTCGTCCTGATCAATTTCGTGGTAATCACCAAGGGCGCCACCCGCATCGGTGAGGTTACGGCCCGGTTTACCCTGGATGCCATGCCCGGCAAGCAGATGGCCATCGACGCCGACCTGAACGCAGGCATGATCACCGAAAACGAGGCCAGGCAGAGGAGGGAGCGGATTGCCCGTGAATCGGAATTCTACGGGGCCATGGACGGTGCCACCAAATTCGTCCGCGGCGACGCCATTGCAGGCATCATCATCGTGTTCATCAACATCCTGGGCGGCATTATCATAGGCATGCTCCAGTACGGCATGCCCTTTTCCGAGGCGCTGAAAACCTTTACCATCCTCACCATCGGCGACGGCCTGGTGGCGCAGATCCCGGCGCTGGTCATCTCGTCGGCGGCCGGCATCGTGGTAACACAGTCGGGCGCGGACAAGTCGGTGGGCAAACAGCTCTCCGAACAGCTCTCCTTCCAGCCCATGGCACTGCTCACATCTGCCGGCATCATCTTCATCTTCGGCCTGGTTCCGGGCATGCCCCACCTGGCCTTCCTCACCATGGCGTCCGTCATGGGCGGCATCGGATGGGTAAGCCTTCGCTTCAAGGCCGAAGAGGAGGTGAAGGAAGAGCCGAGCGCCCCTGCCGGCGAAGAGGTATCGGCCGAGGCGCTGCTGCCCATGGACATCATCGAATTCGAGGTGGGCTACGGCCTCATACCCCTGGTGGACGCCTCCCAGGGAGGCGAACTGCTGACCCGTATAAAGTCCATGCGCAAGACCGTTGCAGGCGAGCTTGGTGTCGTGGTCCCGCCCATCCACGTACGCGACAACCTGGAGCTCAAGCCCAACGAATACCGTCTCCTGCTCAAGGGTATCGAGATCGCCCGCGCCGAGGCCATTGCCGAGCGGCTCATGGTATTGAACCCGGAGAAGGTGGATATCGATATCCCCGGTATCCCTGTGAAAGAGCCTGCATTCGGTCTGCCGGGCCTGTGGATCAAGAAGGCCGACAGCGAAAGGGCACAGGTGGCCGGCCTCACCGTGGTGGATGCAGCCACCGTGGTTGCCACCCACCTGACGGAGTCCATCAAGGGGAACGCCCACGACCTGCTGGGGAGGCAGGAACTGCAGTCCATCCTGGACTCGGTATCGCGCACGCACCCGAAGGTGATCGAGGACCTTATCCCTGGTACTCTTCCGGCCGGCATTGTCCTGAGGGTTCTCAGGAACCTCCTGAAGGAGAAGGTGTCCGTCAAGAACATGCTGACTATTCTGGAGACCCTGGCCGACTTCGGGCACATGACCAAGGACCCCGATATTTTGACAGAGTATGTCAGACAAGCCCTCATGCGAACCATCAGCACCGCCTACATCCAGGGCAACACCATCAGCGTACTGGCTCTGGACCCCAATATAGACGGCATGATCTCAAATTCCATCCAGCATACGGAACATGGTTCGTATCTTGCATTAGATCCGGAGAAATCACAGAAAATACTGATGACGTTGAACAAGGAGGTAAACAACGTGGGGAAACAAGGGCTCGTACCGATCCTGCTCACATCGCCCATCAGCAGGGCCTATGTGAAACGGCTTTCAGAACGGTACATGCCCGACCTGGTTGTGCTCTCCCACAATGAGATACCTCCGGATGTAACCATTAAAAACCTGGGACTGGTGAGGATCGATGCAAATTAAAACCTATATGGCGGCCTCCATGAAGGATGCCCTCTCGCAGATCAAGACCGAGCTCGGCTCGAACGCGGTCATCATATCCACGCGCGAGATCAGGGAGAGCGGCTACGGTCTCATGAGCAAACCATTGATCGAGGTTGTTGCGGCTGTTGACTATGACGGCGACACGCTTATTAAGAAGGTAGCGGGGAACAGGTCTTACGAGGGCAAGTCCATTTCCTTCAACCAAGCCTCCTCTCTCTTGCAGGCGCCCAACCATGTGAGCGAGGAGATAGTTGAGTTGAAAAAAATGCTGAAGCAGCTCATGACCCGAAGCAATGTGGCCCCTTTCAGCCCCATGCGGGAGAAGCTGATCAACAAGGGGGTTCGCGAGAATCTTGCAGACCTCATTATCAACAAGCTCGGAAGCGATGCCTCGGAGACGGCAATCAGAGAACTGCTTACAAAGCTGCTCCGCGTCGAAGGCCCCACAGGTGAGAGGGTATGGATATTCCTTGGCACAACCGGCGTGGGCAAGACCACCACCATTGCAAAGATAGCAGCCAGGGCCGTCTTGTCCGAGGCCAAGAGCGTGGCGCTCATCACCCTGGACAGCTACCGGATAGGCGCCATTGACCAGAGCCGCATATACGCCAAAATTTTGAACATTCCATTCTTTTCTGTGACAACTCCGTCCGAACTCAATATAGCGCTGAATCAGCTTCAATCTAAAGACCTTATCCTGATAGATACGGTCGGCCGCTCACCCTTCTGCAATGAATATGCACAGCAGCTTATCGGTTTTTTTGACGGTGTGAAGGCCTGTAAATTCCTCCTCATGCCGGTGGCCACAAGAGACCAGGAGATGGACACCATCACCAAGACCTTCTCCCCCCTGAAGGCAGACCGCATGATCTTTACCAAGTTCGACGAGGCACACATGGCTGGCAGCATCATTTCTCATAACCTGATCCACCGCATGCCTATCTCTCACATCACCACCGGGCAGCGGGTGCCCGAGGACATCGAACCTGCAAGCACAGACAAGATCATAGCACGTACGCTTGGAGATGCATAATGAAGGATCAAGCACAAACATTAAGGAGAATGTTCAGAGAAGGAACCGCGAGCTCTCCCACGGTCCTGTCCGTAACCTCGGGCAAGGGAGGGGTGGGAAAGACGAGCATCGTGGTGAACATGGCCATACTGCTTGCCGCCCGCGGGAAAAAGGTTCTTGTCCTGGATGCCGATCTGGGGCTCGCCAATGTGGACGTGATGCTGGGACTTGCCCCGAAACTCACCATCAAGCATGTCCTGGACGGGCAGTGCTCCATCGATGAAGTCGCCATGGAAGGTCCCGGCGGTATCAGGATCATTCCGGCATCTTCGGGCATCCAGGAACTCGCCGACCTGAACCCTGAACAGCAGCTCAGCATCATGGATTCACTGGACCATTTCGAAGGCGACCTGGATTACATGATCGTGGATACCGGGGCCGGGATATCCAAGAACGTCATGTACTTCAACGCAGCCGCCCAGAGAATACTCGTGGTGGCCACTCCCGAGCCCACATCCATCACGGACGCATACGCGCTCATCAAGGTGCTGCGCAGGCAATACGGCATCAAGAGGTTCGATCTTATTGTGAACAATGTCACTTCAAAATCCGAGGGGGATCAAGTGTCGGAAAAATTGACTTTGGTATGTGAGAGGTTTTTAGGGGATGTTGCCTTGGAGATCCTAGGCACCATCCCGCATGACAAAACCATTCCTGAATGCATCAAGGCACAGAAGGCTTTCGTGGGGCTTTACCCGCAAAGCGAGGCGACCAAGAGGCTCGGCCGCATAGCAGGCAGGCTCGAGGAAACCCCACTTGCAGCCCAGAGCGGAAACCTTCAATTCTTTTTCAGAAAGATGCTCTTGAATCAAGCGAAAGGAACGAGCCATGCAGGATATCGTCTACACGGAACTTACTGAGGAGCAAAAGCTCAACCCCAAGGTGCGGGGCAAGATCATCAATGAATTCGCGCCGCTGATCAAGTATATCGCGAGCCGGATAGCCATACGCCTCCCCCCGCACATAGACCTGAACGATCTGATCAATGCGGGCGTCATAGGTTTGATAGACGCCATCGAGAAATTTGACGCCGCCAAACAGATCAAGTTCAAGACCTATGCGGAATTCAGGATCAGGGGCGCCATTCTCGACGAGCTCCGTTCCATGGACTGGGTCCCCAGGTCTGTCAGGCAGAAGGCGCGCAAGGTCGAAGACGCCTATTCCAGGCTGGAATACGCCCTTGGAAGGCCTGCCAGCGATGAAGAGGTCGCCAAGGAGATGGACGTCGATATGGACACCTTCCACCGGCTCCTGTCTGAGACGGCATCCGTATCCCTGCTCAGCCTCGACGACCTGGGCGAGGACGATTCCGATCTGTCCAAGCGGAACCTGCTGGAATTCATCATCCAGGACGACAAAGACTGGCCCTCGCACAAGATCCGTTATGCCGAGGTCAGCACCATGGTGGCCAAGGCCATCCAGTCGCTCCCTGAAAAGGAGCGCATGGTCATCTCCCTGTATTACTACGACGAACTGACCATGAAGGAGATCGGTCATGTCCTGAAATTCACCGAGTCGAGGGTTTCCCAGATACACACAAAGGCGATCCTCAGGCTACGCTCAAAGATGCAAAAAATCCTGAAAGAGATCAGCGTGTAAAGATTTGCAGGAAAATATTCGATGAGACTGTAAAAGGTGAGCGTACTGGAGGTATCCATGACAACAGACAAGAACATGAAGATCCTCGTAGTTGACGATTTTTCAACCATGCGCAGGATAGTGAAGAACATCCTGAGGCAGCTCAACTATGCCAATATTACCGAAGCGGACGACGGGTCCACCGCCCTTGAAGTGCTCCAGAGGGAGAAGGTAGATCTGGTGGTTTCGGACTGGAACATGCCCAAGATGACCGGCCTGGAACTGCTCAAAGCGGTCCGCGCCGATGACGCGCTGAAGCACATCCCTTTCCTGATGGTTACGGCAGAGGCCCAGCAGGAAAACATCATCGAGGCAGTGAAATCGGGCGTGAGCAACTACATCGTCAAACCCTTCACCGCCGAGACGTTGAGCCAGAAAATTAACCAGATATTCAGCAAGTAGGTGAATCATGGCAGACTCTCCAGGGAGAAAGGCTGATCTCGACAAGGAAGGCATCGTATTTCAGGATGCCGGAAAGGCGGAACTCGACAAAGAAGGCATATCCCTGGATGTCGAGGACACCGCCGATCACGCCGCCCCCGGCGAACCTGCCGTTGATAAGGAAATCCGGAAAAAACCCGTTGACAAAAAACGTATGGTCCTCATGGCAGGGGCAGGTGCTGCCGGAATTCTGATTCTGCTGACGGCACTTGGATATTACTTCCTCCACGAGGAACCCAACCAGCCCCAGGTCGCTCAGAAGGTTCTCCCCAAAAAGGAGTCCCCTTTCGGTCAGGAAGGGGTGATCCTGGATCCCTTCATGGTCTTCTTCCCGTCGTCCTCACCGAAAAAATCGGGCGTGCTCGTGGCACAGGTAAGCCTCAAGGTCGATCCATCAATGATAGACTCCATACAGAGCAAGCTTTTCGATATCCGGAACATCATCTACAGGAGACTGCTCTCTGCGGCGAGTGTCTACTCGCAAACCGAGATCACATTGATGCTCTCGGACGATCTCATGGATTATCCCATACAGGAAGTTGCATTTGTCCAGTACCGCTCCAAATGAACATAACCGGGGATGATGGTTTCATGTAATGTGATCAATCCCGTTAGGATGGCAAGGGCACTATGGATTACTCAGAGATAGACGCACTGATGAAGTCGGATGACTCCTCGGCGCGCCGCATGGCAGCCTCCATGCTGAGCGAGACCGGGGATGGCCCGGCAACCGTTGAACGCCTCGTGGAATTGCTCAAGGATGCAAACGGCGGCGTACGGGACGCCTCGGAGAGCGCTCTCATGTTCATAGGCGGACGGTCAACCGTTGAAAAAGTAGCCCCTCTGGTGGGCGTGACCGATCCCGGTCTGCGCAACGCCGCTATAGACATATTAAGAAAAGTCGGCGATGACGCCATCGATGTCATGCACCGCCTGGCGAAAGATGAAAATAATGATATCAGGCTCTTTGTCCTCGATATCCTGGGCACCATCGGCAATCCCGAGAGTGTCGACGTGCTCATTGGCGGGCTGTCCGATGCTGACGCCAATATCCGCAATGCAGCCATCGTCTCCCTGGGACTCCTCGGGGATCCGAGGTCCTTTGATCATATAAAGCCCCTGATCGAAGATGAGGAATGGATACGCTTCTCCGCCATCGAGGCACTCTCGCAGATACCCAACGAGAATATCGCCGATTTTCTCCTGGAACAGCTTAGGCGCTGGTCTTTCGACGACCTCACCGTATCCGCCCTGCTTGAGACCATGGGAAAGATCAAGCCCAAGCAGTGCGTGAACGCACTCATCGAAATGCTCGAAACCGCCAATGCATACATCGAAACTGAAATCGTGAAGGCCCTGCTGAAGATCCTTTCCCCTGATGAGATAGCATCGTGTCCGGAAAAAGACACATACGTCATCAAATCCATTATCGACATGCACCTCAATGATGTCGAGGAAGACCTGCTCGGCGATATGCTCGCCGTATTGCCGAAAATCGGCGACCGTTCGAGCGTGCAGGCAATGATCGAGCTCGCCCGGGGTACTGACCCGGACACCGAGGCCGAGAAGATCCAGGCGATCACCGGGGCCCTGTGCAGAATCAACGATGTCGAGGCCATGCTGGATCTCCTCGATGCCGAGGATAAACTCAAGATCCTTGCCGCCGATGTCCTGGGTAAAATCGGCAGCGAAGATGGCGCCACAGAGATAAGCAAGAGGATATCGGCGGCCAGCGGGTATGTTAAACGCGCCATGGCCGATGCACTTGCATCCATTGGAGGGAGCAGGTTATCCGACACATTCAGAGGGCTGCTGACTGACATGGACGGACATGTCATCTCCTCCTCGCTCCTTGCTCTCGGGAGAAACGGAGACCCTCATGATATCGAGGTGATGGAGCCTTATCTGAGCCACAGGTATCCGGATGTCAGGACAACCGCACTCACATCCGTGGTCATGATAGGGACGAAGGTCGCTGAAGAGGTCTTCACCCGCATGACTCAAGACGCCGATCCGGAGAAACGGATCACCGGGCTGACAGGACTCGACCGCATGACAAGTCCCGCGCTCAAACCGGCAGCGGAAAACCTGCTGGAAGACGATTCCTGGGAGGTGAGGGCCGCGGCGGCGAAGGTCATCCGGGACAGAGATCTGCCCATCACGAAGGATATGCTCGCAGCCCTGCTCGTGGACACTCATGAGCAGATCAGATACACGGCGCTCGACATCATCGGCATAAAAAAGATGGAAGGGCTCAAAGATAAGCTCCTTGAAGCCATTACCGGCCAGGACATGTGGGCGGCTTCCCATGCCATAGAGGCCCTGGGCGGATTCAGAGACGATTCCTCCAAGGCGAAACTCCTTGAGCTGCTGAGGAGCGATTCGGATTTTTTGAAGATATCGGCCATAAAGACCATCGCCACATGGGATGAAGAGGCGCTCGCTTCAGAGCTCGAAACGTTCATCGATGACCCGAACCCGGACGTGGCCCGCGCCGTCATTGATGCCATAGACAGGCTTCAGGGGGTGAGCTTCTAGAGATGCAGTCACATATCCTCGAACGCATCAGAACCATCGAAGATCTCCCGACGTTGCCCTCGGTCGCCCTAGAGGTCCTGAGCCTGGCCCACCAGAGCGACATAACCATCCAGAGCATAGCCGAGTGCATCCACAAGGACCCTCCCCTGGCCGCCAAGGTTCTGAGGATGGCCAATTCCGCATTCTATCGCAGGGGAGACAGGAAGGTCGAAACCCTTCACCAGTCCATCATCTTTTTAGGTCTGGCCGAGATAATAAATATCACCACTTCACTGTCGGTCTTCTCGGCACTCAAATCCCGCAAGGCAAAGGAAGTCTCCATCAGGGAAAGCTTCTGGGATCACAGTGTTGCAGCCGGCCTGATTGCACGATATATCGACAAGAAGCTCGGGATGCGGTCCATGGGAAGAGAGTTCGTGGCCGGCCTGCTTCACGATATCGGGAAGATCATCCTCGACCAGTACTTCCATGCCGAATTCCTGGCCGCATACAACATGTCCATTGAAAAAAACAAACCCATATACGAAACGGAGATGGAGGTGTGCGGGACAAACCACATGGAGGTCGGCTATTTCCTGGCCCAGAAGTGGAACCTTCCCGCCTACCTGGGCGATGTCATCCTCTGGCACCATCAGCCTTCCCAGGCGACACACCGGGACATGGCGGCACTCATCTCCATAGCGAACCTCCTGGCAAAGGCCAAGGAGCTCTCCTGCGGAGGCGACAGGATGTCCTTCATCCTGTCGGATGAAGAGGCCTGGAAGGTATTGAGGGATCGAGGCTATGCAGTTGATGATCTTGACATAGAACGTATAACCTTTGAGATGGAGACCATCGGCGACCAGGTGAAGAACTATATCGATACGGTCATGGATCCTGCGACCACGGAGAAGGCAAATGGATGAGACCGTAGCCGCCGCCTCCTCTCAGATGACCGATGAGATCTTCATCCTGCTGCGTGACTTTATCTATGAGCAGTCGGGAATCTACTTTGCCGACAACAAGAAAGGTCAGCTTGAAAACAGGCTCGCCCTGAGGTTGAAGGCCAACAACCTGGCCAACTACGACAAGTACTATTACCTGCTCAAGTACGACCCCCTGGCTTCACGGGAGCTCAGGGCGCTGTTCGACTCGGTAACCACCAACGAAACCAGCTTCTACCGCAGTCCGCCGCAGATTCAGGCGTTCCAGGAAAAGGTGATCCCCGATGTGATCGAGCGAAAAGACAAACTCCAGGACCGCCAGATCCGCCTCTGGTCGGCCGGGTGCTCAACGGGGGAAGAACCTTATACCATGGGTATCGTGCTCAAGCAGGCCCTGCAGGATACCTGTTCGAACTGGGATATCAAGATCGTTGCCAGCGATATCAGCGAAAAGGCTCTGCGTTCGGCCAAGTCGGCCATGTACAGCGATTACTCCCTGCGTGGCGTACCGCCGGAGGTCAAGCGGGCATTCTTTACCCCGGAGGGAACCGCATTCCGCATCAAGGAAGAGGTCCGCAACCTCGTGGAGCTTCAGTATCTCAACCTCAATGATGTCAAGAGGGTGCAGAGCATGAAGGGGTTCGACGTCATCTTCTGCAGAAACGTACTTATCTATTTCGACGACTCGGCCAGGAAGAGGTTTGTTGCACAGCTCTATGACTGCCTCAGTCACGGCGGCTATCTCTTCATCGGCCACTCTGAATCCCTGCACAATATTTCACGCGCCTTCAAGCTCGTGCATTTCCCCGGGGCACTGGGTTACAAGAAGGAATAGGCGGAGGGCAGTATTCATGGAAACGATCCTGATTGTGGATGATTCGAGCACGGTGAGAAAGTTTCTCACCCATACCCTGAAAACCAGGAACTTCAAGTGCGTGGAGGCCTCGGACGGTTTCGACGCCCTGGAAAAACTGGCCCAGACCCAAGAGATCGGGCTCATCATTTCCGACCTGAACATGCCCAACATGGACGGCATCGAATTCATCAAGTCCGTAAGGCAGGACCCACTGTACAAGGACATCCCCATCATCATGCTCACCACGGACTCCACGCCTGAAAACAGGAAGCTCGCATACGATTCCGGGGCGAACCTCTACCTGGTGAAACCCTCGCCGGCCCATATCATACTGTTCAAGGTGCAGAGCCTTTTGGAAGCCGACCGGTAAGGAAGATCCTCGATCGACCCTTCAACCCACACCCTATGGCCCGGTTCTTCCGGCAGTTGACAGGCATCTCTCCCGACCGATAATCCCCTGCATCAGGAACCTGAGATCTTCGGAGAATAACCCCTCTTTGTGAGCTCGTCCATGAGCAGAGTCCGGTGGTCTCCCTGGATCTCGATGACGCCGCCCTTCACCGTACCCCCGGTCCCGCATCTGTGCTTCAGCTCCTTTGCCAGCGAGCGGAGCGCTTCCTCGTCCAGGGGCAGTCCCGTCACGATGGTAACGCCCTTCCCTTTACGTCCCTTTGTCTCCCTGCCGATTCGGACCCGACCGGTGCCCTTCGGGGCCTGTTTCGGGCTGAGGCACTCGCAACACGCAACGGGGTAGCCGCACCCGGTGCACACCCTTCCCTGTTCGGTGGAATAGACGGTTTTGTGCTCCATGTGTGTGCCCTGTTATCACACCTGGTACGGGGGGAATCAAGAGGTGATGACGCAAAAAGCATGAAAATACGTACTTCCGTAGTGCTGATTAGGGTATTCACCTGATTCATATATTCCCGACTGTTCCGTATCGTACATAAAGAGGGCCGGCGTAAAAAGGGGAAAACGATATGGAAACGATTCATTCAGGAGAAAACCTTGTGGTAAAGGAAAAGGTGCTTGATCTTGCGAACAAGATCAGCAGGACAAAACGTGGTTCGAGATCGGAAATCCAGCCCCAGGATCCGGAATATAAGATTCTGGAACCTGTTGTTACCGAAGAAATGGCAGAGGTGGCGCTTTGCCTTGAGTTGCGCAAACCCATGAGTGCACAAGAGATTGCTCCTCTGTGCGGCAGATCTCCCGGGGAAACAGAGAAACTCCTCTGGGAACTGGCCCTTGCCGGCGTCTGTTTTGTCAACAGGATCGATGGTGTTGACAGATACTGGCACGACCTCTGGATTCCGGGCCACATGGAAATGATGGTCAACAACAGGGAGAACGTGAAGAAGTATCCGCAGATCGCCGAGGCCTTCGAGGCATACGGAAGGGTAAGGGGCCCGAAGACAGCCGGCAATTTCCCCGTGGGCATGGGCCTGATGCGTGTCATCCCCATCGAACAGTCCATAATGGCTGAAAACAGAAGGGCATCGTACGAAGAGGTTTCCAAATACCTCAACGAAAACGAGTTGTTTTCGGTTTCGGACTGTTCCTGTCGTACGGCAAGGGAGGCCATGGGAGAAGGGTGCGGCCACCTGAAGGAAGACATGTGCATTCAGATGGGCCACGCAGCTGAATTCTATATCCGCACCGGCAGGGGCCGGCAGATTACCCGTGAAGAAGCCTTTGACATTATCAGAAGGGCCGAAGAAAACGGGCTGATACACCAGGTCCCCAATACGGACGGCCCCGGAAAGACCCACGCAATCTGTAACTGCTGCGGATGTTCCTGCCTGTCCCTGAGAACTGCCGAGATGTTCTTGAACCCCGACATGGTACGTTCCAACTATGTGGCACAGGTTGATGGCGATAAATGTGTCGCGTGCGGAGAATGTGTCGAGAACTGTCCGGTCAACGCGCTGCAACTGGGTCAGAAGCTCTGCACGAAGACGCCTATTCCCGAAAAGAAAAGGGAACTCCCTTATGATACACAGTGGGGTCCGGACAAATGGAATCCCGATTACCGCATGAACAGAAAGGTCGTCCTCGATACCGGCTCAAGTCCCTGTAAAGCAGAATGTCCTGCACACATAGGCATACAGGGTTATATCAAGCTGGCATCTCAGGGGAGATATACAGAGGCACTTGAACTTATCAAGCACGAGAATCCGTTCCCGGCGGTATGCGGACGTATCTGCCCGAGAAAATGCGAATCCGCCTGTACCAGGGGCGATATCGACGATCCCATTGCCATCGATGATATCAAGAAATTCATTGCACAGCAGGATTTAAACGCAGCGAGGCGCTTCGTACCAAAGAAACGGCATGAATACGGAAAGAAAATCGCCGTTGTCGGCGCAGGTCCAGCAGGACTCTCCTGTGCTTTCTATCTGGCCATCGACGGTTACCAGGTGACGGTATTTGAAAAGCAAAAGGCCCTCGGCGGCATGCTGACGCTGGGAATCCCGTCTTTCAGACTCGAAAAGGATGTCGTTCATGCCGAGATCGACATCTTGAGAGAAATGGGGGTCGAGTTTAAAATTGGCATTGCGGTCGGTGAGGATATAAGCCTTCAGGACTTGAGGGGCCAGGGGTTCGAGGCATTCTATCTTGCGATCGGCGCCCAGGCAGGCAGAAAGCTGGGCATAGAAGGTGAAGATGCCAAAGGTGTCATCGCCGGTGTCGATCTGCTGCTCAACGTCAACCTGGGCGAAGACATCAGGCTAGAGGGTAAAGTAATTGTAATCGGGGGCGGCAACGTTGCCATCGACGTTGCACGAACCGCGGCAAGACTCGGCGCTGAAGAAATCGACATGTTCTGCCTTGAGAGCCGGGGGGAAATGCCTGCCCTGGGTGAAGAGATCGAAGAGGCGTCGGCCGAAGGAATCGCTATCAACAATTCCTGGGGGCCGAAACGCATCGTTGCGGAACATGGCCGCGTTGTCGGCGTGGAATTCAAGAGATGCCTTTGCGTGTTTGACGAAGACGGAAGGTTCAATCCGACATATGACGAGAACGATACGAAGCTTGTTGAGGCCGACGCCGTTCTGATTTCAGTAGGTCAGGCAGTGGCCTGGGGCAACCTGATTGCAGGCAGTCAGATGGAATTGAATCCCAACGGGACAATCAAAGCGGATCCCGACACGTACCAGACCGGAGAGCCGGATGTATTCGCAGGCGGTGATGCATTGACAGGCCCAAAGTTTGCCATCGATGCCATTGCAGCGGGCAAGCAGGGTGCTGTTTCAATTCATCGTTTCGTTCACCCGGGTCAAAGTCTGACCCTTGGTCGCACCAGGAGGGATTATCGTGCGCTAGACAAGGCAAACCTTGACCTGGAAGGCTATGACCGTCTACCCAGACAGAGACCGGTTCATTTTGAAGGAAAGGCATCCAGGGAAACCTTCAGGGATTTACGCGGTACCTTTACAGAAGAGCAGGTCCTCAAGGAAACTCAACGCTGCCTTGGCTGTGGTGCTGCGATTGTAGATCAGTTCCTGTGTGTAGGATGCGGTTCCTGCACGACAAAATGCAAGTTCGACGCGATTTCACTCCTCAGAAAATATGACAGCGCGGGCGTGGAACTCAAGGACCTGAAACCAACGGTTATGAAATATGCATTGAAACGCCAACTGAGAATCACTGTCAAAAAGTCTGTGAACTACCTGAAGTCACTCGTCACCAGCCATAAGGCACGCAAGACAACGTGACATCCCGCACATGATAGAGCCGGGGGGACACTGGTTTTCCCGGCTCTATACCGGATTATGCACCTGAAGTCGTGCACGAGTCATGAGCAGCTCATGACCGGCCTATATCCGTATCCTGCCCGAATCCTTGTCAAAGACAAGCCGCTTAGCCTTGACGATGCGTTCCTTTTCCTTCTTGGCAAGCCGCTTGAAATAGTATTCCACCCTGAGCGCCAGGGACTTGTCTCCGATAACCATTGAGAATGCCAGCCTTCCCGGCTTGTGCGCCATCAGGTATTTTGCCGTCCTGCTGCCCTGGGAGAGGTGTTCCTTGAAGCGCCTTGGGACATTTGTCGATATGCCACTGTAGAGGAAACCATCGAGAGTCCTGATCACGTACAGATGCCAGCGGGCAGGACATTCAGAACCTGCCATATCCACCCCTCAGGCCCCCTCATACTGCCTTGACATGGCCAGGAGCACGGCACTGACGGCATCCTTGTGCTCGATCATCAGGAGCCTCACCATCCGGCCGGGCCCAAACACCAGCCCGCCCAGGGTTGCGGCATCGGCATTAATGCGCACAGCCAGCACCCTGGGGCCGTTGCGGCGCAGCAAAGACTCCACCTTGCGATAGAACCTCTGTGATCCGTCACCCGAAAGGATAAGCAGGCGCGAGATGCGGCCTCCCCGGTTCTGCCCCTGCTTTTTATCGGCCAGCTTCAAGCCCCTCTCTTCCCGCTCGAGCCTTTCCTCCGCACATTGAAGGCCCCGTACCGCCAGACCCGACATATTCGCGCTGCGCAGGGCGGATGCAAGTGCTTCTTTGAGCTCGACAAAGGGCACCATGACCTCTGAGCCCTGCCACAGGGGCCGGGTATCTTCGGACAGCATCTTAAGTACCAGGGTTCCTTGCTGATCCGCCTCGATCTGCCGGGGCAGGCGAATGTTCCGGGTGTTCAATACTCAGTCCTCTTTCATGTATCTGAGGACTTCATCGGTCCGTGGAAATACCAGGGTCAGCTCCCTTTTCTTCACTGCGGCCACTGTGCGTACAACCTCGGGGGAAGACCCCCTGTGGGCAATCTCGAAGACCATGTTTCCATCCTTGTCCAGGGTGTAGGTGCCGCCGGCTGCCATGCCCTGATTGTCCACGGCCCTGAAGGTTCCGTCTTTGAAAAATTCAATGGTGCCCGGCTTTCCTATCTCGCGCCATTTGCCGATCACATCGGGTGCGCCTGCACAGGAAACCATGAACAGCATGGCGGCAAAGATCAGGAATGGAAAAGTCATGGTTCCTTTCGACATATCGCTTCCCCCGCGCCCTCTTTGCTGTAATCATATACCGGCAGATATAAGCGATCCGGATCGATTAATCCTTTCACTGATACCATACCGGGACAGGGTGTCAAGCTGTCCCGACACCTTCACCCGCTCGTCCTGAACATGCTCACGGCATCGAGCATCTCGTCCGAGGTCCCGAGCATGCTGGAGGCGTTGCCCGCCAGTTCCTCCACCACGGCCGCGTTGCTCTGCGTCGTCTGATCCACCTGTGATACCGCACGGTTCAGCTCCTCGATGCCGGCCGACTGCTCGGAGGCCGCCATGGCGATCTCCTCCATGGACTGCGACAGCGCCAAGGTCGTCACGTTGATCTCCTCCATGGCGCCCGCCACCTTGGTGACCAGCTGGCTGCCGGCATTCACCTTGTTCACCGTGGTCTCGATCAAGGCCTTGATCTCGCGCGAGGCGTCCGCGCTCCGCTGGGCAAGGGCCCTGACCTCTTCGGCCACAACCGCGAAGCCCTTCCCGTGCTCTCCTGCTCGAGCCGCCTCCACGGCCGCGTTCAGGGCAAGCAGGTTGGTCTGGAAGGCCACCTGGTTCACCGTGTCCGTGATCTCGCGTATGTGCGTGGCCGCATTGGTGATCTCCTCCATGGCCTGGGCCATCTGCCGTGAGAGCTCCACGTTCTCGTTCACCAGTTCGATGGCCCCCGTGGCCTTCTGTCGGCCCTCCTGAGCACTGACGGCCGAGGCCTTGATGGAAGACATCATCTCCTCGATGGTGGCCGCAATCTCTTCCACGCTTGCGGCCTGCTCCGTCGCGCTCTGCGCCACACTCTCCGAGCTGGCCTGGATCTCCCGGCTCCCCGTGGCCACCTCGGACGCATTGTTCCGCACCCGCTGGACGATCTGGTCCAGGCTTCTGGCCATCTCCTGCATGGCGCCACCCAGACGGCCGATCTCGTCTTTCTTGTTTATCTCGATGGTGGCCGTCAGGTCACCGTCCGCCACCGCCGTCACGAATTCCACGCTCCTGCGCATATCACTCGATATGGACCGCGCCACCATAATCCCTATCAACAATCCCACCAGCAGGATGAAGAAATTTACGGCAAAGACTCCTGTCTTGATCGTATTGAATATCCTGAAGAGTTTCTTGGGGTGTTCGGTGCGGGCATACTCGCCCAGTTTGAAAAGTTCTTCACTCTTCTCGACATAGGTCTTGTACAGATCCGGCTGAGCGGCCTCGTCCCCTCCCGAGGCTATGAACCGCTTAGCCAGCTCAGCTGACTGGTCCATGAGCTCGACTCCCTTGGTGAGGTCTCTGCGGCTCTCTTCCAGCTTCAGCTTTTTCATCAACGAATCGGCATTCTTGTGGTAATAGTTCACCGCCTCATCGATCCGGGATACGACATCAGGGTTCTTGTGAAGCTGAAAGTACTGCACCGCAATCCTGACGTCCTTGGCGGAAAGCATCAAGTTGTCGTTCTCGCTAATGGCCACTGTGGCCAGCTGGGACATGGATACCAGCATGAATATCAGGCTGGACATCAGCAGGGCCAGTACCAGCGTCAGCCCGAATACGCCGCCGATCTTTGTCCTGATGCTCAGGTTTTTGAACCACTGCATAGGGTCACTCCTTCTCCATCCGAGGATATGTCAAAGATTTAACGCATAGATGAGATAGATAATAAAGCCGGATCGTTAAGATGCAAGGTGATGCGGGTGAGATAAGGTCAGATGAACACGCTGGACCTATTGTTCGTTCCCTCCCTCAATCTGATCATCACCCTGGGCTGTTATGCCCCTGAGCACCACCTCCACCGGCTCCGCGCACGCGAGCACCTCTCCGTGCTCCGGGGCGGTGAGGTCTTTCAGGCGGTTTGCAGAGGGAAGTACGCGCGACTCGAAGGAGCCCAGCGCCTGGTTGTAGGATTCCGAGGCCTTGGTCAACCCGTCGCGGACCCTGTCGAAGTGCCTCACAAAGGTCTTGAGGCGGTCGAACAGCTCTATGCCCGTCTCCCAGATCTTGCGTGCGTTCTCCGAGGCGCTCTGCTGCTGCCAGCTCATGGCCACCGAGCGCAGCAGCGCGATGAGGGTGACCGGAGTGGCGATGAGCACCCGCTTGTCGATACCGTCCTCTATCAGGGTGGTGTCGTTGTCCAGGGCGGCGCTGAAGAAGGCCTCGCCCGGCAGGAACAGCACCACGAAGTCGGGCGTGGGGCTGAACTGTTTCCAGTACTCCTTGGTGGCCAGCGAATTCATGTGGTCGCGCACGCTCCTGGCGTGCCGCACCAGGTTTGCGCTCGTCGTCGCGGCATCCGTGGCCTCGTAGGCCTCCAGGTAGGCCCTCAGCGGCACCTTGGCATCGATAATCACCTGGCGGCCCTCGGGGAGCTTCACGATGAGGTCGGGACGCTTCCTGCCCGTCTCGGCCTCCGTGACCGGCTGCTCGATGAAGTCGCAGTGGGCCGACATGCCCGAGAGCTCCACCACCCGCTTCAGCGTGATCTCGCCCCACCTGCCCCGGGCCTGGGGCTCCTTCAGGGCCGAGGCCAGGGTCCTGGTCTGGTCGGTGAGGCGGTCCTGCATCTTCACCAGCTCCGCGATGTGCCGGCTGATATCGCCATAAGCGGCCTGGCGGGTGCCTTCCATGGCCTGGATCTGGGTCTCGTAGCGCTTGAGCGACTCCTCAAGGGGCTTGACAACGGCTTCCACGGCACCCTGCCTCTTGTCAAAGTCTCCCTTCATCTCCATGAGCACCGCCTGCATGGTCTTGTCCGCCAGCTGGATGAAGGCGGCGTTGTTCTGATTGAGGGCATCGAGAGAAAGGGCCTTGAAAGTTTCGGTGAGCTGGCGCGAGGCGCCCTCCAGGAGGGTCTTCTGCTCAGCCAGCGAGCCCTGGGTTTCTATGAGCCTCGTCTCCAGACGGGCACGCTCCAGGCGCTCGGTCTCCAGGAGGTCTCTTGCCTGGGTGATCTCGCCCCTGAGCTTATCCTCCAGGGCCCTGCCCTGGGCGAGGGAGAGCTCAAGCGCCGACATCACGCCCGCATAGCGGGTCCGGGCAATGAACCAGCCGGCAGTTCCACCGAAAGCGAATGCCAGCGCAAGGAACAGGTACTCCACGATCTCCCCCAATTCAGTTCATGAGCTTGTTTGAATCCAGATTAGCCCTTTGTGGCTTGCTCATTCAAGAACAATCTCTTCTCCTGACTTCAATAGGGGGTGCTGTTCCGTACGGGGCCGGGCATGAACGCGCCTTCGAGGACCGGGTGCGGCCTGCTTCCCGCGCGTGCCGGGGCCCCCTGCTCGAGCGCCTTGGCGTTCTTTTCGTAAAAGGCCTGGGGCTCATGGGAAAAGCCCTCGACGAGCCGCTTCTGCTCCTTCTTCATGGCAAAGTAGGCAAACCGCCCCAGCACGGGCGCAATGATCCTGGTCTTCCATCCGAACTCCCGGTAGATGTCGCGCAGAAGTGCGCCGATCTTGTCATGCATCCGCGCATCGTCTCTGTACCACCTCTTCATGGCCCATACGGCCGCACCATAGGTGGTCTTCAGGTACTTTATCTCCCAGGCGAGCCGCTTGCGGATGCATGGGTCCGGATGGTTCTTGTACCTCTTCCAGCCGGACAGCATGGTGCGGATCATCCTGAAAAGGCTGGGGCCGTTTATCTCGAAATCGCTTCTGAAGGCCTTACGCAGATATTCGGTCTCGGAGCCGTCCGTGATATGCTCGTGGCGGTAATTGAACCGGTACTGCCCGTGGCTGTCAGCAAAGGGGCGCTCATCCTCGCTCATGAGGGTGCCGTCCTTCTTGTGCCGTTCATACAGGGGCGTGCCCGGGATGGGCGTGTAGAGCATGAACTGGTGAAAGACCGTGTCGTGGCCTATGGCATAGTCTATGATCCCGTCGATGTTTTCAGGCCTGTGGTTTTCCAGGCCGATGATGGTCGAGCCAAGCACCCGGATCCCGTGGGCCTGCAGCTCCTGCACCAGGCCTTTGGTTTCCACGCCCCTAAGCTTGTCATAGGTGCTGTCTTCGCCTTCCAGGCCCATCCATACCCATGAGATGCCCAGGCGGATGAGCTGTTCCATGGTGTAGGACCTGAGCACCCGGGCCGAAGAAAACACGAACAGTGCCCAGGACTTCTTATGCTCCTTCATCAGATCCAGAAGCCTGAGCGACCTCTTCTTATGCAGGAGGAAGTTCTCGTCCATCACGAAAAAGGCGCTCACCTTCAGCTTCTCTTCGATGTCGCACATGACCCTGAACAGGTCATCACCACTCTCGAAGAAATTGATGGACTTGCCCTTGCCGCCGAACAGGGCCGAGGTGGAGCAGAAATTACACCCCATGGGGCACCCCACCGACGGGATGAGCATGGCAGCGGTGTTCACCGGCTTGTCGGGCGTGTGTATGCCCAGGATCCGGGTGCCGAACCCGGAATAGACATACGGGTGCTTTATGGGTGCGTTCTCATCCTCGCCCAGGTACTTCCTGAACCAGCTCACCCCTTCCCCCTTGCACACATGATCGGCGCCGACGGTCCCCTTCAGCCCAGGCAGGTTGGCGATATGGCCTCCGATGACTATGGTGGCGCCGGGCTGGTATGTGCGGATGAGCTCGCACATCTTTTTCACCTTGAGGACGTTGGGTATGATGGCGCTGATGCCGATGATGTCGTATGAATTGTCCCTGAGCTCATCAATGAACCGCTCCCGGCTGGGAAAATCGAGCAGCGTGCAGGGCGCATCGATGTTTTCTTTTAAGAGCATCAATCCGAAGGACCGGTGGAACATGCGCAGCGAAAAAATTCCCTGCTCCCTTGTGACCTGGTTGTGATAGAGCTCCATGGGGTTGATCTTCCGGCTCCCGTATTCATCGTCTACCGCGTAGGGACCAAATACGCTGGATAAAAGTATCTTGGCCCGGTTACCGAGCGGGTGAACGGCATTCATTGTTTCCATGCTGGTGCTCCTTGGGGGTGGAATATTATGGGGTATATCGTCCAGATCAGGGACAATATCCATCTAATTATTTGAATTAACATTTGAATTACATTTGCTTTGCAATTGATTTACACAGGGAGATGAGGGGGGAGGCTGTGCACCATTCCATACACATAGAGGAAGGGCACTTAAAAATTTAGCCCGTACAAATAGTGTTTCTGGCGGTGACAAGCCAGGAGGCTTGTCACCGCCAGAAACACTATTTGTACGGGTCAGTTTTTTTATCTTCCATAGTCAGCTCTTTGCAGAGCACCCGTTTACGTGGTCTCCAGGCACGACTCGAGCCTGATGCTGTAGACCCCGTTTCTGGTGGCGATGAGGTGGTCGTGAAGGCTGATGCCCACCTGCGAGCAGATCTCCGTGAGCCGCGAGGTGAGATCCATGTCCTGCTCCGACGCCTTCAGTGTACCTGACGGGTGGTTGTGCACCAGGATCAGTGCCGTGGCGTTGTGATCGAGTGCCTCCCTGATGACCTCCCTGGGGTAGACGTGGGCTGCGTCCACGGTGCCCTCATTCATGACCCGGGAGTGAACGAGCCTTCCTGCGGCGTTCAGGCACAGCAGCATGAACTGTTCCCTGGCTGAGCCTCCTATCTCGGCCCTGAGGTATGCAACAACGTCTTCGGGCCCTGAGATGAGCGGGGCGTCGTCTAAGGATGGTTCCAGGTAGCGGCCCATACAGGCCTTCATGAGGCCCATGAGCGTTGAGGCATGTCCCCCTATTCCAGGTGTTTCTTCAAGACGCTCAAACGGGGCGTCCAGCACTGCCTGGAAGGTGCCGAACCTTTGAAGAAGCGTCTTGGCCAGGGGCTTGGTGTCTTTCCGGGGGATGGCATAGGCCAGCAGCAGCTCCAGAAGCTCATAGTCCGCTAACGCCTTCCTGCCCGATTTCCTCAGGCGGTCTTTTAGCCGGAGCCGGTGACCGGCGTACAGAGGGGTCACTTCACCTTTTCCCTTAGACTGCATGTGAATCCTCCCGTGGGCAGGATGTGGAATAAAAAGACCAGGGCAGGATCTCATGGTTGTCTCTTTGTCTCAGGGCATAATAGTCCGGGTTGAACTGCCACTGCTTGAGGACACTCTGCCAGGAGGATGCCTCGCTGTCCGCAAGCTCCGTGATGAGTGCAAGCACCCTCCGGTCGCCCCGGGCGATGAGGCCCTGGAGAAATGCCCACTTGGGCCCTTCGAAGGCCACCGTGACGTTGCTCTCTTTTTTAAGCCCCTTCTGGATACGCTTGATGCGGTCCTTGGCCTCCGCGGGTTCGAGCATGCCTTCACGCTCGAAGGGCGTATGGGCCTTGGGCACGAAGACATTGATGCTGACGCTCACCGTGCCGATCTTCCGGTTGCCTTTTGAGACCTGGATGAAGATCTGGCGGATGCGTCTGACAAGGTCGACGCTCTCTTCGATATGATCTATGGTTTCGCCCGGCAGCCCCACCATGAAGTAGAGCTTGATGTCGCGGATGCCGGTACCCACCAGGGCCCGTACATCCTCCAGGATCACCTCGTTGGTGATCCTTTTGCCCATGGCGAACCGCAGCTCCTCTCCGCCTGCCTCAGGGGCCAGCGTCACCCCCTTGACCCCCGAGACCTTCAGGGCATCCAACAGCTCCCGGCTGATCATGCCCGACCGCAGCGAAGGAGGGGCCACCTTCAGTCCCTTTTCCTGCAGATTTCTGAAAATCTCAGGGGCACCCGGGTGGTTGTTGAGCGAGGTGCTCACCAGGCCCACCTTTCCCCTGTGGCGCGCCGCCGAAGTGAATATGGCGTCGAGTCTTTCCAGGGGTGCTGCGCGGTACGGGGCATAGATCTCGCGGGCGCTGCAGAATTTGCAGGTGAACGGACACCCCCTGGCGATCTCCACGAGGTACATGTCCCCGAAGGCCGTATCATGGGTGAGGACGGACGTTCTGGCAGGGTCGTCCAGAGGATCCTTTACCGAGAGCCGTGGGCTCGGACCCCTGAATCCCGTAATATCCCCGCCCTCATACACGCCCAGGGTCCTCGATGGAATGTACACCCCCGGCACGGCACTCAACCTGTCCAGGAACTCCTCGTACCCCCTGCTTGCTGCGTATGCGTCATGGAGGCCCCCGGGAAAGGTCTCGCCGTCACCCAGAAAACAAAGGTCAAAGGCATCCGCCACCGGCTCAGGGTTCGAGGTGACGGCCGATCCACCTCCCATGACGATGGGCCTGCCCGCCCGGTCAGGGGTCCGCACGGGGATGCCTGCTGCCTTGAGTATCCTGACGGCCTCGATGAAATCGAGCTCATAGCTGATGGAGAAGGCAACGAGGTGGAAGTCGCTCAGGGGCCTGCCGCTCTCCACGGAACGCGGGCTGTCCGTGAAAAACCGCTCGCATAAAATGCCCGGGTGTTCGTTGAAGATGCGGTACATCTGCTGCAGCCCGAGGTTCGACATGCCGATCCAGTACGTGTTGGGGTAGACGAGCGCGATATTCAGCTTGCCTCCCGGGTCCTTGCGTACTGTCAGGGTTTCACTCCACATCGATCCCTAGGCTCTTTATCTTCCTGTGCAGATTGCTCCGCTCTACGCCGATCATGTCGGCGGTCTTGGATATGTTGTTCCCGCATTGGACGAGCTTGCGTTCGATGAAGATCTTCTCGAACTCGGCGCGCGCGTCCTTGAGCTCTATCATGTCAAAGATCTTGTCCATCTCGGAGGTCGTCTTGGAGCCCAGCGGCATGATGTCGTCCGCGGTTATGGTGTTGCCCGGGGTCATGATGACAAGGCGCTCGACGATGTTCTTGAGCTCTCTCACGTTGCCGGGCCAGTCATGCTGCATGAGCTTTCTCACCGCGCCATCGGTCATGGTCTTCCTGCCGCCCTTCAGGGGGGAGAAGAGCTTGAGGAAATGGTCCACCAGTTCCGGGATGTCGTCCCTGCGGTCGATGAGCCTGGGCACGTAGATAGGTATGACATTGAGCCGGTAGTAGAGGTCCTGGCGGAAGCGGCCCTCCGAGATCTCCTGCTCCAGGTTCTTGTTGGTGGCCGTGAGCACCCGCACGTCCACCTGGATGGTCTGGGCGCCGCCCACCCGCTCGAAGCGCTGTTCCTGGAGGATGCGCAGGATCTTGGCCTGGGTGGCCATGCTCATGTCGCCGATCTCGTCTAGAAAGAGGGTGCCTTCGTGCGCCAGGTCGAACTTGCCGCGTTTGCGCTCGGCGGCACCGGTGAAGGCCCCCTTTTCGTGACCGAAAAGCTCGCTCTCGATGAGCTCCTCCGGGATGGCCGCGCAGTTCACCTCTACAAAGGGGAAACCCTTTCTCGTGCTGTTCTTGTGAATCCTGCGCGCCACCAGTTCCTTGCCCGTGCCGTTCTCTCCCAAGATGAGCACCCAGGCGTCCGTGGGTGAACAGCGGTCGATCTGGTCCTTGAGCTTCAATATGGCAGGGGAAGATCCGATGATCTCATCATCCTTCTCGGTCTTCTTCTTCAGCAGGGCATTCTCTTCCTCCAGGGCCTTCAGGTGGATGGTGTTGTTGATGGTGATGATGATCTTGTTGAGGTCCAGAGGCTTTTCAATGAAGTCCAGGGCGCCCAGGCGCGTGGCACGTATGGCGGTCTCGATGGAGCCGTGCCCGGTCATGATGATGACCGGCATGGCAAACCCGGCGTTCTTCATCTCTTCAAGCACCTGGAGCCCGTCCTTGCCCGGCATCCATATATCCAGCAGCACCAGGTCCACGTCCTGTTTCTCGATGACCTTGAGACCTTCTTCGCCCGATGAGGCAAGAAGCACGTTATATCCTTCATCTTCAAGCCCGCCCTTGAGCGAAAGCCTGATGTTGTCCTCGTCATCCACGATAAGTATGGTGTTTTTCATTCCTACTCCTTAACCGGCAGTTCTATGCTGAAGATGGTGCCCTTCGGCTCGTTGTCCTTGACCCTGATAAAACCGTTATGGTCCGCGATGATCCTGTTGACGATCGCCAGGCCCAGACCTGTGCCACTCTTCTTGGTGGAGAAGTACGGCTCGAACATGCGCTCTTTCACGCCCTTGGGGATGCCCGGGCCCGTGTCTATGATATCGAGCTTCGCGATGTGCACATCCGCGTCATAGCTCGTCTGGATGGTGATCATCTTGACCGGGCTGTTGCTCTCCAGGATGGCCGTGGTGGAGTTATCCAGCAGGTTTGTGATGGCCCTGTTCATCTGGGAGCTGTCGATATCCACCCTGGGCATGGCCCTGTCCAGGTCGAGCACGTACTCCAGTGCCTGGTGGGCCTGCCGGTACAACGCCACGGCATCGGTGACCACCTTGTTGAAATCCTCGGGCCTGGGCATGGACGTGGGCATCTTGGCAAAGGCGGAAAACTCGTTTACCAGCCTCTTCATGACGTCCACCTCGTTGATGATGACCCGCGTGCACTCGTCGAACACCTCCACGTCGTCTCCCAGCTTGTCCAGGTACCTTCGTCTGAGCCTCTGGGCCGAGAGCTGGATGGGGGTGAGCGGGTTCTTCACCTCGTGGGCGATCCTGCGGGCCACCTCCCGCCAGGCGGCCATGCGCTGCATCCTTTGAAGCTGGGTCAGATCGTCGAACACGAGCACCATGCCGATGCGTTCGTAATTGTCGCCATAGAGCTGTGATGCCTGTCCCAGGAGCGTCAGCCACTTGCCGTCGATGGACACGGAGATCTGTTTTTCAATGGAAGAAGACCTTGAATTCTTCAAGCCCAGGACCAGTTCATTGAAGATGGGCTGGTATTCGCCGGCTAAAACCTCGGCAACGTCTCTGGCCATGGCGTTCTCCAGGGTGAGTCCGAGCATGGTCCCTGCCGAGGGATTGACCATGATGATGCGGTCGTCGCGGTTGATGGTGATGACGCCCGTGGAGATGGAATTGAGCACGGTGAGGATGTAGCGGTTCCTCATGGAGATCTCGTTGTAGGCGCCCTCGAGATTCTTCCGGGACTCCTTGAGATCGTCCACCATGATATTGAAGTCATCCACCAGGATACCCAGTTCGTCATTGGCCTGGATATCGATCTTGAATCCCAGGTCGCCCTTGGAAATCATCTGGGTGCCTTCAACGAGCTTCTCGATGGGGTTGATGAGTCCCTTGGCGATATTCAAAGCGAACCACACGGCGGAAAAGATGACCAGCAGGGTGACCGAGGTGAGCAGGATGATGTAGTTCGTCTTGATGGGGCCCTTGAGCCTCAGGATCTGGGAATAGTCCTTGAACGAGCGCTTGATGAGACCAAGTCTGCCGGACAGGCTCTCCGGGATGTAGTAGTCCACCACCAGGACACCCACGACGTCGGAGAGGATGAAGGAAGACTGGATGGGCACGATACCTTCGATGATATCGGCCTTGCCCTTGGAAACCACCATGGACAGGGGCTTGCCCTGCATGGCGCTCCTGACGATCTTGGATTCGGGGGTGGGCATGGCCTCGGCAAGGATGCCCGGTGAAAGGATCTTCACCAGCTCTTCGCCCTGGGCAGAGTAGACCACCACGGACGAAAGCCTGAACAGCTCCATCTTTTCCAGCAGCATGGACTTCAATATGTTCAGGTTCTCTTCCTTCAGGAGCCTGCGCTCGGTGATCTCCTTGGCAATGGAGCTGGCATAGTTGATGGCATCGATGGAGGCCTCCTGGTAATAGATGCTGGCCACATTCATGGATTCCTCTATGGCCGCCTCCACCTCCGTGGAAAGCCACCCCTCCATGCTCCGGTTCAGAAATACCACGCTGGCAAAGAAGAGCACGGCAGTGGGTATGATGGTGAGCGTTACGAAGGCCACCACGAGCTTGGTCCTGAGCCTGGTGCCGAGCACCCCCCTCCTGCGCTCGAGCATGAGCTTGACCACGTTGCGGGTCACCAGGAAGACCACCAGGACAAGGAGAACCACATTGAGGCTGATCACGGTAAAGACCACGGCGTTGCTCGACGGCACGAGGCTGAGGCTGCTGAGGTTGGTCTTGAAAATGCTCATGAGGATCATCACCAGAATGATGCCTCCGATAATGATCATCTCCTTTGTTTTCTTGGACATGGACTATCCCTGGTCCCTCTTTGCGGCAACCTGGTAAAGGGCCTTTGCCAGACGTATATGCAGGGTGTGGTTCGCCCTGGAGGCCCGTATGGCTGCCTGTAGAGGCGCACCCAGGGTCCACAGGTCACCCAGCAGGTCCAGCACCTTGTGCCGGACGAATTCGTCTTTGAACCTCAGACCCTCGGGATTGACGATGCGGTCGTGGTCCACCACAACGGCGTTGTGCAGGCCTCCCCCCAGGGCCAGGCCGGCCGAACGCATCATTTCGACATCCTTCATGCGCCCGAAGGTGCGGGCCGGCGCGATCTGGCTCTCATAATCCTCGCCCGTATAGACGAATCTCTGGCGGCCGATGGCAGGGTCTGTGAAGTCGATCTCGTAAGCCAGGCTGAACCCTCCGGGGGTTGCCTCGATCCAGGCATCCCCCTCTTCAAGGCGCATGGGTTCGTCAAGCCTGACGGGTCTGCACTCCGTGCCCAGATCTTGAGTGCCCGCTTCCTTGAGGAGCAGGAAAAAGGGCAGCGCCGAACCGTCCATGGCAGGCATTTCATCGCCTGTTACAAAGACGTCGCAATCGGTGATGGAAAGCCCGGAAAAGGCTGACATGAGGTGCTCGATAGTGGAGATGGCCACGGTTTCGTCACCAAGGGTGGTGTTCAGCCTGGTGTTGATGACATTGTCCGGCGTGGCCGGGATCCGCCTGCCGTCCTTGACGAACACTATCCCATCTGCGTTCGGCCTCAACACAAGGGTGATGGCAGACCCCTTGTGGAGTCCCGTACCCTCGATGAACAGTTCTCTGGAAATTGTCCTGCGCTCCATGGCAGCCCCTAGATTATGTAAGGCGCTCCCATTAGTCAAATCCTATTGTTCCTGGTTCGTTTGAACACGTTATGAAAAGATATACACCCCCTCGCATATTCGCGCCTTGCACAAAGGAGGTCTGATTTGTTTTTAGGGTAAATGCCCTTTTGAGTCCATGCACGGGTCTCCTTTGAGAATTCCTCTCCCGCATTTGACAGGGCTTCATGAAATGCACTATAGAGCTATACCATGTTCGAACTGAGTCTGCCTCATATCCTGCTGCTCCTGGTCATTGCCCTGGTGGTCATCGGGCCGAAGAACCTGCCCGATATCGCCAAGACCCTGGGCAAGATGTTCGGCGAGTTTCAGAGGACGGCAGACGACATCAAGCGGGAGATAAAGACCACGACAGACCTCAATACAAAACCCGCACCTGAGCAGAAACAGCCGGAAGAGAAATCCCCGGAGCCCGGGTCGACCCCCGAGACGAAAGAATCAGAACCCGACCCGACAAACCCGCCAGAGAAGAATCCCTGAAACCTTGAAAAACGAAGGACCCTAAAAGTGGAAGAGGAGAAACTGCCGGTAACCGATCATCTTGAGGAGCTCAGAAGCAGACTCATCAAGTGCATCGTTGCCGTCATAGCAGGATTCCTCATTTCCTTCTCCTTCTCCCAGCAGCTCTTCGACCTGTTGACCTATCCCTTGGTCCGTGCCATGCCGACCGACGGCAAGCTCATCTACACCTCGCTCCAGGAGGCCTTTGTCACCTACATGAAGGTGGCGTTCTTTGCCGGACTCTTCATATCTATGCCCGTGATCTTCTACCAGATATGGAAATTCGTGGTGCCGGGCCTCTATGAGAAGGAACGCACCTATGTGGTGCCATTCATGCTCCTGGCGTGCCTGTTCTTCTGCCTGGGGGCATCCTTTGCCTTTTTCATCGCCTTCCCCTTTGCCTTCAGGTTCTTCCTCAGCTTTACAACAGACCGTATCCAGGCCCTGCCCTCCATGAAGGAATACCTGAGCCTGAGCATGAGCCTCATGATCGCGTTCGGCGTCACCTTCGAGCTGCCCGTGTTCATGTTCTTCCTGGCCAAGATGGGGCTCGTGAACCACACCAAGCTGAAGAAATTCAGAAAATATGCCTTTCTCAGCATCTCCTGCATAGCAGCCTTCTGTACCCCGCCGGACATGGTGAGCATGGTCCTGCTCATCATCCCGCTCTATCTCCTCTATGAGCTGAGCATATTTGTGGTCTACTTCACGGCAAAAAAGAAAGAGGCTGCCGAAGAGCCTGCGGGCTAGCTGCATACATGGCGTCGGGGTTATGGAGCGATCCCGATAACCCTGGAGGGAAGATTTATTCATTCAGCTATTGACCGGGGGCTATGTCATCTATATATAATACTAAAATAGTTACATGCGGTATTTCTTTGCTGTGTAATGCACTATCTTATCCATGAACGGTCGGAACATCAATTCTTGTCGCTTTTCTATCATGTGGGGTAATGGAATATTTTTTTAAAATCACTGCAAGGGGGAATCAAATGAAGGACTTGAAATCAGGTGTGTGCGTCAAAGGGCTTGTGGTATTCGTATTACTGTTAGTGTTTACCGGTTGTTCACTTATCAGCGTTCCTGTCATTCGCAACGCCTCCCGCAATGACGTGGTGAATCTGGGGGATTCCATCTTCGCCCTGTCCGGGAAGATCCAGGACAATCTCCACAACTGGTCCGGGCAGACCTTCCGCCGGTATGCCCTGTCGGGTTCCATGGTCAGCCATATTGCCGACCAGTATGACGACGCCAAGGCCGATGATCCGAACATCAACACCATCTTCATGGACGCAGCAGGCAACGACATCCTGATCCCGGCCACCCTGTTCGATCCCTACAACTGCAAGGTAGACTGGTGGGAATCAGGGCTTTCGTCCTCCTGCAGGGCCCTCATCGACGACTGCTACGTGGACGTGGTGAACCTCCTGAACCAGATGGGCAGGGACGGCGTGGACAACATCATCTTCCAGGGGTATTACAACCTGAAGAACGGTCTCTTCGGGACCACGAAACTGAACCAGGCAGTCGCATATGGCGATACCAAGCTTGCCCTGGCAGTCCAGAATGCAACCGCTGCACCCAATTACCGGGTATTCATAGACCCCAGGCCCTACATCGTCAGTTCCGACATCATTTATGACGGCGTCCACCCCAGCGATTCGGGTTCTCTGAAGCTTGCAAACCTCCTCTGGGCCAAGCTTCAGCCGAAGCTGTAACGAATCACCGGCCACGGAGGCTTTTTATAAGGCCTCCGTGGCCACCTTTGATTTCCTTGCCCGTGTCACAATCCTATGCGGGTACTTTCCCTCCGGGCTAAGGGGTTCAAAGACCTTTCACTATGATGCAGACCCTTAATTGGTATATACTTGAGCATCGGAGATGAACATGAGCAGGACATTGAAACTCTCGGGAGCGGCACTGGGTATTGCCGCACTCGTTGCCATAGTCGTTTTTTTCACCGTGCACAATCCTGATCCTGTGCCTGTGCCTGTGCAGAAAACCATACCGACACTGCTCACGCATACGAAGCTGACGGGACAGGACCCGCTCAGCGACCAGTTCGTAAAGGAACTGAAGAAATACTACGGCGCGACCATATCGGAAGTGGTCACCCAGGCAGGCCTTTTCGACCTGTGGAAATCCTTCATGGGTTCCCATCCGGACAGAGGCAGAGAGCTCTTTTACGGTATACTCAAACGTGCATTCCCGGGATATGCCGATGCCATAATGGCCACGCTGGACAAACTCGACGAGTATAACCGGTGGCTTGAGCACAATAAGGCCCTGCTTGCCCGTATGTCCGCCACCGAGAGGCTCGAGGCCCTGCAGAAAAAGAGGATGGAGCTCTTCGGCGACGACGCCCGGAAGATCTGGACTGGCGAGGAACTGGCAACAGAGTCACGCAGGGCAAAGGTGCAGGATACGCTGGCCTACCTCAATCAAACCGAAGACATGACCATGGATGATAAGATTGAGGTGTATCAGGGGTCACTCCGTGAGGCGTATGAGAATACCCCGGAGAAATTCATCCTGGACCAGGGGCCTCTCCTGGCAAAGGTATTCTTCAGCATAGACTCCGTACAGAACGAGCTGAAACAGATGACCCCCCTTGAACGTCAGCAGGAGCTTAACAGGATCCGCAGAAAGATGGGCTTCACCGAGCAGCAGGTCGAAAGGATGGAAAAGCGGGATGCGGACAACGAGCTGCGCTGGGAAGCCGGGCTGAACTACATGAAGGACCGTGAGGAAATAGTCCGGCAGTTTGAAGGCCCGCAACAAGAAGAGAAGCTCAGGGAACTCAGGGAGCAGTACTTCGATGATGAGGCGAAGACCATCGAACTCGAAGAAAAGGGCGACTTCTTCAGGTTCAAGAGGCAGCACATCTACGGGAGGAATTAGCCTTAGGCTATTCGTTGTGCAGACGGTTCATACGTGAACATGAGATTCCTGCAGGGCTCTTGAAAAAATGAGCAGTTAGATAAAAAATTCACCCGAACAGATGAGGTATCATGCCTGAGGCATGATACCTCATCTGTTCGGGCCGATTTTTCGTGCCTGTCATACATGAGTCAGGAGAAGGGTTCCATCACACCCGTGGCGCGGCACACACTTTCACTGCATCAGGGGACTCAGGATCATTTCAGTGGTATCCTCAGGTTGAGCCCGTACAGATACTCTTTCTGCCCGGCAGGGGTGGTGTAGCTGGAAAACATGGGTCGGATCTCGTAAAGGCCGAATGCGACACCGCAGATCACGCCCACTGCAGCGCCCTGATAGATGCGGTCCAGATGGTCGCCCGGGTGGTCCATGAATGCCAGGGTGGCCCCGCCTATGAGTCCGCCGATAGCTGCTCCCCAGAGGGAATCCACGAGGACGACCTCAAGGGTCTGTGCGGCCCTTCCCTGCTGGGGCAGCATGAAAACAGCGAGGCATAATGAAAGTATGATCAAGCACTTCTTCATATCATCTCCTTTTATGGTGTTCTCGTAAACCAGCGCTTTATTGAATGTCCGGTTTTCCTGCCGCTGTCAATACTGTTCGCAAGAGCCTCCGTGATGATTTCAGAGGGGTCCATGGCCTTCAGCCCCGTATGGTGGCCCAACTGCATGCGGCACGCGCCGCAGTCGGACACCAGGGCGTCTGCATGTAAGGCTTGGATGGGTGCAGCGGCTATCTCGCCAAGCCTTTTCGATACGTCCTGGTTGCGCTTCTTGAAGCCGTAGGTGCCGGCCAGTCCGCAGCAGTCTTCATCAAGGATGTGGCATTCAAGGCCTTCTATCTTTGCAAATATCTTTGCTGCCGGATAACCGATACCCAGCGCCCTCAGGTGGCAGGGGATGTGATAGGCGAGCTTCATCTCCAGGCGCCCTATGGGTTTCTCGTCTTCTTCCTCCTGAAGCACTGAGAGGAGGTACTCGTTCACGTTATAGGTGTTCTCCGCAATCCTCTTCCCGCCCGGGGCCTCCAGGATGCCTGGGTAGTCCTGAACAAGGGCCAGACCGCATGAGGAGCAGGCATACACGACATCGAAGCCCTTGTTGATATATGTGGTCAAGACAGCGGCATTTTTCTGTGCATATTTCCTGGCCATGTCCAGGTCGCCGTTTCCCAGTGCCGGCAGCCCGCAGCATGTCTGCTTCGGCATGACGACCCGGCACCCGAAAGACACGAGCAGGTCCCTGATCTTCCGCCCTATATCGGGACGGTTGAAGCTCAGGTGGCATCCGTGGAAGAAGACGACCTTCCTCCCTTTTCCCTTTCTCCTCCTGCCCCGCTCCAGGTTCATGAAACGGAATTCAGGAAGATCCGGCTTTTTTGATATCCCGATAATTCCAAGCACGGCCTTGGTGGTGTTCCATGACGCGGCCTTGTTCATCAAGGGGGAAAAGACCGAGCCGAAGGCGCTCACGTGATAGGCATTGGCAAACAGGTGCGCGCTGAACGGGCTGATATGCTCTTTTGCATACTTGAGCTGGGCCTTGAGGATGATGTCGGCAACCTCCACGCCATAAGGGCATGCAACCTGGCACCTCCTGCACTGGGAGCAGTATTTCACCCAGGCATCCACCGACTTCTCACCGTCGAGCCGGAATCTCTGTGCATCGGGGCCCGCCTGCTTCGGTCCGGGAAAGAGCGGTTCGACCTTGTAGACAGGACAGTTCTCAACACAGACGGTGCAGCGCACGCAGTGCTCAAAGGTCATGAGAGCACCTTCTCGCACATCTTTGCCGCCTTCAGGCCCGTGGCAAGGGCCAGGCCGTGGCCGCAGTGGTTCTTCATGACCTCGCTGCCGGCCAGGATACTCCCGCACACAAAGAGGTTGTCTATGGTCACTTGCTTGGGCCTGAAGGACGCATCCACCTCTATGCCCGCCTGTTCTATGGGGTGGCCGGCGGTGAAGAAGTCGTTCCAGAACCAGTCTTTCCTTGCACCCGGTATATGGACAGGCAGGCCGAACACGGTCTCCATGACCGATTCCCGTGAGGCAAAGAGCCCTCCGCTCACGAATGACCCGGTCGCCAGGATGAAGGCCCTGCCCTGCACCCTGGTGGCCCTTCCCGAGGTGGCCAGGGTCACGGCCTCGATGGTGCTGCCGTGGCGCTCCACACTGCTTATGGGCATGCCCCAGAAGAGATCCCCTCCCAGGCCTTTCAGGACTGTCTTGAGCGAACGGAAGAGCCTGAGGCCAGGGATCGACGGGGGCAGGGTGGGAATCTCGAATACCTCCCTGGAGATGCGTGAAGATATTTCATTCAGTATCGTCAAGGGATTATTAATGCCCAGGACAGCCGGAACGGCCACCTTCCCCGGAGGGAGCTCAAGCCCGGCAATCCACTGCGCAAATCCCTCGACAAAGCCCTTTTCCTCGAACCGGGTGGCAAGGGCCAGGGGAGACGAGACCCCTGCGTCGAACAGGGAAAACCCGGTATTGCTGAGCCTGGAGGTGATGTAGGAGGGGTAGAAATCCTTGATCCCCTTGAAAGAAATCACGTGCACATAGTCGTCCCGGCACCCGAGGGATGCAGCCATGGTTTGGGGGACAAGGCAGGTGGTCTTGAATGTCCCGATGGGGGTGAGGATCTCCCGGTTCTTCCTGACACTTCCCACATAGGGATTGGTTCCGCCGGCCATGATCTCCTTGAAAAGCCTGCACGCATCCTCGACCCCCTTCCTGCCCACCAGGTGGTAGGGGTGCATCGGCGGCAGCCCGGCCAGTCCGTCCAGGGGATTTGCAGCCCCGGACAGTATGTCGATACAGCCGGTGGAGAGACAGCAGGCCGGGTCTCCCCTGGAGATAAGGGCTGTTTTATACCCCATCTCCGAAAGGTGGATGGCGGCCATGAGCCCGGAAATCCCCCCTCCGATGATCACCGCGTCATGTAAAAGGGTGTTCACTTAAAGATTCTCCATGCCCAGAATGCCCAGATAGATGCTCTCGATGAGCTGCTCCTCGCGAAGCTGGTCGCCCCACAGGGCAGGCCTGATTCCCTTGAACCGCCTCTGGAGGAACTCCTTCAATATCTTCAGGGACACATCCGGGCTTACCCTTCCGAGCTCCTGCATGATCCCGAGCGCCCTGTACGTGCAGAACCCCCCCTGGCAGGGACCCATGCCCAGCCTGGTCCTGTGCTGGATGTCTCCCACGTACTGGGTGCCCATGGTATTGATGGCATGCTCCACGGCCCCACGGCCCACGAGTTCGCATTCGCACACGATGTCGTCCATGCTTGAAAGCCGCTTGGACAGCGGGTAGCCGCTGAGCTCATCCTGGCCTTCCAGGGGAAGATCGGCAGTCTGGCAAACGGCCTTCAGCCCGAAGCGCTCCATGATGACATCGACCATCTTCTCCGCCATGAGCCGGTACGTGGTGAGTTTGCCGCCCAGGATGCTGTACATGCCGTTTTCATGGTCAATGATCCTGAAGCCCCGCGAGATGGCCCTGCCGTCCGTCCCTTGCGCCTTGAGCAGCGGCCTCACGCCGGTGTAGGCCCTGATAAGCCGGGTGCTGCCGAAACCGGGGATCATCTGCTCGGCCTGGGTCGCCACCACGTCCACCTCACCGGGGTCGATCTCCAGGTTGTCGGGGCTGTGAACGGTGATGGAGGTAGTGCCTGCCAGGCATACGGCCTCGTTCGGAACGATGATGTCTCCGTCCGAGGGCGGACGAAGCCTGTTGATGACCATATTGGTCAGCCGGTGATTCGATACGATGAGGCTGCCCTTGGACAGGGTCATGGGGACCTTGGCTCCGCCGAGGCGGGCCACGTGATCTCCCCATGCGCCGGTCGCATTGATCACGATGCGGGCCCTGATCTCCTTGATCTGGGATGTGAGCCGCTCCCTGGCCTTCACCCCCACGCACGTCCCCTTCTCCATGATGACCTCCACGACCTCGTGGTGGGTGAGGATGGCGCCCCCCCTGTGGCGGGAGGTATAGGCGTTGAGCATGCAGAGCCTGAAGGGATCTATGGAACAGTCGGGCACCATGACGGCCTCTTCCATGGCTGGATTCAGACCGCCGACCAGATCGAGGGCCTTGCTGGGCGAGAGGACCGTGGTGGAGATGCCTGCCTCTTCACATCCCTTGAGGAACCTGTCCCGGTAGCGTTTGGAGTCACCCGGCAGCCGGACGAACAGGCCGCCTGTCGCCTCCACGCACTTGCGGGCGATCTTGCGCAGGATGGTGTTCTCGGTTATGCACTCACGGGCTGCTTCGGGATCGTTCACCGCATAGCGGCCGCCGCTGTGGAGAAGGCCATGGCATGCCCCGGTGGCTCCGGAGGCGAAGTCGCCCCGTTCGATGAGGTAGTGGTGCACGCCGCGCAGTGCCAGGTCCCTGGCTATCCCGCACCCGGTGGCTCCGCCGCCAATGATGATCACATCGGTCTTGATGGCCAAAGTCATCCTTTATAGCATGATTTTTTCCGTACCTTATACATGGTGCGCCCGGCAGGTCAAGCGCAGTGAAGTCTCAGCCCTCCACGATGTCCACCAGCTCCGAGGTTATGCCCGGAAGCGACGAGCTCGCGCGTGACCAGCTGGGGATGAAGTGTACCGCTACCGGGTCTTTGATGAATTCCGAGGTGGCTGTATCCAGGCCCCTTATAAAGGCCTCAACCATGATCTCCTCGGAATGCCTGTCAAAGAGCAGCCCGTTGATGGCTGCATCGTCCTCGTAATACCTGATCATGTCCAGGGCAATGAGCCGGTAGGCCACCTTCAAGGACCTGAATGCGGCCTCGCTGAAGTGAATACCCTCGGCACAGAGGGCATGGAAAAGGGTGCAGGCGATGTCGACGCACATCTTCTGGAGGCCCGAACCCTGGTCCTTATCGGAAAGATCCAGATGGAAATGCTCGTACTCTATGGAAAGGTCCACCTGGCAGATGCGCCTCTGGCCGCAATTGCGGTACACCTCCTCCAGCAGGCCGATCTCCAGGCCCCATGAGGCAGGGACACGGTTCACGCGCATGAGGCCGGCTTTGATTGCGAATTCACCCGAGATGGGGTAGCGGAACGAATCCAGGTATTCCAGGTAGGGAAGGGGCCCGATCGTTGTTCTCAGGGCCTTGAGGAGCGGTGCCACGAAGAGGCGCATGGCCCTTCCGTGGAGACGGTTGGTAACGCGGGCGTAGTAGCCCTTGGCGAACTCGTACTCCATGCCCGGATGCAGCAGCGGGTAGATGAGGCGTGCCAGGAGCAGCCGCTCATAGGTGAGGATGTCCGTGTCGTGCACGGCGATCACCTCCGAGTCGTGGCGGGCAAGGATATAGCCCATGGCCATCCAGAGGCTTCTGCCCCTGCCTCCTGCCGTGTCCACCAGGCCTTCGGTCCTCAGGCGCGTGTAGAAGGACTCCATATCAGGCGAGTTGTTCCAGATGATCACCGTCTCCTGGGGGAGACTCGAGAAGAACTCCTTGGTTTTGGCAAACCCTTCTTTCTGCGCGCCATCCAGGGTAACCACGAGTCGATGGAGGTAGTCGGCACCTTTCAGGTGCTCCACGATACGGGTCATGGCCGTGCCGGTAATCTCGGAATACTGGCACGGCAGGACCAGCGAGACGGGCTTGAAACGGACGTACTGCCTCAGCTCGTCTTCCAGCCTCTCGAGCTTCACCGGGCTCATCTGATGGAGCGTTCCGATGCGCCCGCATTGAAGGAAATCACTCATGGGCTGCCTCCCTTTCAATGGATCCCGGCAGGTCTGTTCTCTCCGGTTCCGGGAGAATAATACGCAGGAATGTGAGTAATGTCCAGATGATAGAAAATGGAGCATGGTTCAGGAAGCTCTGTTCATAAAACATTACCCCATTGCCGAAAAAGGTATACGTGCAAGGCATGCAAAACCGGTGCAGACATAGAGATGCCAAAGGATGGAGAATAAGCAGTGACCTGTCCGAAATGCGGAAATGAACAGGCCGATGGATACGATGAATGCCTGAAATGCGGGGTTATTTTCAGCAGGATACCCCCGGCCCATCGAGCATCCCCTGTCCGGGCCGATGCCGACCCTCCGGGGTCAACACCCGGTTTTGTCCTGGAGGACCTTTTCTTTCCAGCCAGGACCGATCCCGACCCCCTTGAACTGGCACTGAAGACCTTGCTCATGGCAGTACTTCTTGTGTGGGGGCTCAAACTCTTCTTCACCCCCATCGAGGAGGCCGGCGACAACATACTCCACTATGTGAACCTGCCCTTCCACGAAGCCGGGCACATCTTCTTCCGTCCCTTCGGGGAGTTCCTCACCATATTGGGCGGCAGCCTGTTCCAGCTCATCATGCCGCTGACCTGCTGTGCCGCGCTCCTCCTGAAAACGAGGGACCCCTTCGGTGCATCGGTGGCCCTGTGGTGGTGCGGTGAGAATTTCATCGACATGGCCCCGTACATCAACGACGCACGCGCCCTGGAGCTTACCCTGCTGGGCGGGGTGACCGGCAGGGAGAGGCCGGGGTTCCACGACTGGGAGAACATCCTGGGTACCCTGGGCCTTCTGCCCTATGACCATGCAATCGCCTCAGCCGCCATGGGCCTTGGCCTGATCATCATGCTGGCCGCCTGCGCCTGGGCAGGTTTTGGGCTTGCCAGGGGGCTCGGCAGGTTACTCTCTGCCCGCAGGGCGATGCACGGGCGTTAAGACCGGTGAGGTAGTCATCCCCCTGATTGTGCATTTGAAGGGGTAAAAAACCTGATCCGTTCAAGCCGGTGATCTCTTTAGCCTTTATATGACCGTTAAATTCAGCTTTCCTGGAAGGCTAAAGAGATCACCGGCTTGAACGGACCTAAAAAATCTTCAGCTGTCATCCTCTTTAAATTTCTATCCCTGTCAGCTCGTACAGGATTAGTCCCGCCGTATAAATACCGGCAGCTATCCCCGGGGTGTTCTTCGTGGCGGAGACATTGTATAGATTGTGAGGGCAGTCTTCCTCTTCTATGGCCCCCTTGAGAATCTCTTTTACGGTCAGCCTTCTTCCATAGGCATTTCCCATCTCGCCCGCAGTATCCCTCTCGATATCGATGGATGATAAAATTTCAGCAAAGAGCACCCTGGATCTGATCCCCGGGAAAACATTCATCTCAAGGATACCCACTATATCCTCGGCAAGCCTCGTTTTGAATCTGCGGACCGCTTCTGCTCCGTTTTCATGAATCATCTTTTCCTGGTGGTAGTTGCCCGGACAGAAGACCACCAGGCAGTCGTTTTTGTCCTCCCGTGCCTTCCCGAATCCGTTCGCGGACGGCGACCCGATGAAAAGCATCCGGGGCGGAGCGGTAACATCGGGATTCCTGTAGTTCACCTCATTGCCGTCCTGCCACCAATAATTACGTCCTTTCATTTCTGCAATGGACTGCAATCCCCCTTCGACCCCCATGCAACAGGTGGGGATGCTGTGCGACGGCGCATAATCATAAAACTCGGTTCCCCGGCCCAGCAGGTAGTAGGTCAATCTCGGAGAGATATCGCTGAATACGAAATCGCACTCATACCGAGAACCGTCTTCACATATGACCTGAGTCACCATGTTGTCTTTTGTGTCGAGCCGGACGACCTTTTTGCCCCTTTCAACGGACCCCCCGTTATTACCTATCACGGACGATAACGAATCAAAGAAGTGGGAAAAACCTTTTTCGGGATACCAGGCGCCGCTGTGATAATTACCTGTTCCGATGATGTATGCTATCGCGGACATCTCGGATTCGTTCTCCGCGAATATTCCGCCATGGCCGTACAGGATCCGCCTGAGCAGGTTATTGATATGAAACTGATCAAAGAACTCCTTTACGGAGAGTTTTATGCAGTGGCCCACTTTCAGTTTCATGGCCATGGGGATCCTGCTTGTGGCAAGAAATTTTGTCGCGAGCAGAAATCTCCCCTCTGCTGATGAATTCTCCCTGAAAAAAGACTTGTACGTATCATAGATGGAGATCATCTCATCAAAGAGGGCATCCAGCCGCTCACCCTCTTCGGGAAACAGGGCCTTTAAATCCCTGCGGAAATTTTCCAGTCCCAGGGGCACCTTGAAATTTGCAGAAATATGATTGCCCTGTTCACTCCTGCGCCCGATGAAAATCCTTTCAAAGCCATCATGATTCATGGGAATAAAGGGATTGGACTCTTTTATGCCCAGGTATCTGAGAAAACGGTCACCGATCCTGCCGTCTCCGAATTCCCATACATACTGCGGCCCCATTGAATAGCTCATCCCGTGAAAGGTTAGGCATCTTCCGTGGCCTCCGATGAGTTCTTTATTCATTTCCAGGACAGTAACCCGGTGACCTATCTTGGAAAAGAGAGCCCCTGAAGCCATACCACCAATCCCGCTGCCGATAACGACAACCCTTTTGGGGGTCCCATCCCAGATCGGCTGCCCCTGGATCTTGAAAAACGGGATCGACAGTTCATCCCTGATCTTTTTCAGCCTGCTTCCCGATCGCTTCCTGGAAGCTTCTATAATTTCATTAAGGCTCATGGCTATTCCTCGATAGGGCCCTGGAATGAAAAACGTTCCTGCTTCCAGCAATGTTTACCCCATGCATGTCATCTGTCAACAAGATACCGTACAGGATGGTTGGGCATGGCTTTGGCGTGCCTCCCAAAGAGAGAACCCCTAAAAAAGGCCACAAAACCCGTTAAAAAGATCCTGTGGATATATTCATTGACACATGGGCTGTACATGATAAGCTCCGCCACTATCAAATCTTACGGGGAAACCTGATATGAAAAACGTGGACATGTCGGCTGAAGGCAATATCCTGACTATCAGGGTTGATCTTACGAAAGAATTTGGACCTTCATCTTCAGGCAAGACCATCATCATTGCCTCGACTGAAGGGAATATCGCCATTGAAGGCCATGAGGAAATCAAGGTGGGGTTGAACATTTATAAGAAGAAGTAGCAGCAAAGACGAATCAACACCCCTGTTCTGTTATTGAGGTGCACCATGGAAATCCACCTCTCAATCCCTGCCGATTCATCGAAGGTCTTCGATGCTGATATTTACCCCTGATTATTTTGTCGCCCGGGGTTCATCCTTTGATGCCGTCAGGGAAGGTGAAGGGCCCTCGTATGCAATCCTGACCTTGCCGATGCCGTTGTGCCAGTGAATGACCGTGTTAAAGCCTTTAGAAATCTCGTTGAGGTGCGTGATGATCATCTTCGCCTGGTTTCCCCTGGCCAGCCTCGGCTGAAATCCCACCTCCTGGTTGCGCACGTTGAGCGGGTAGAGGTTCACCTGCACCGGGACCCTGTCCCTGAAACGGGTCACTGCGGCAAGGCTGAAGGCGGCATTGCCGCTCATGGAGCCGAAGGCATAGTTGCCCAGGCTGTAAAAGACGGGCTTGCCATGGTATATCTCTATGCCCTGGGGGATATGCGGATGGTGGCCGAGCACCATGTCCGCGCCTGAGTCTATGGCATGGTGGGCAAAGTCTATCTGGTACTTCTTCGGTTCGCTCTTGAGCTCCTCGCCCCAGTGAAAGCTCACCATGAGGATATCGACCTTGGGCCTCGCATCCATGATATCCTGCCGCACCTGGGCCCAGTCAGGATGAGCGGTGCCAGGCCTGTCGCTTCCTGCCCAGAACTCCTCGGGGAATGTCATGGAATATGCCAGAAGGCCGTATGTCGTCCGGTTCCTCGTTATCACGGCAGGCCTGCTGGCCGACGCCAGGTCCATTCCTGCCCCGGTACAGGCAAGCCGGTTCTTCCGGCATTGTCTGATGGTGTCCTTCAGCCCCCTTTCCCCATAATCCATGATGTGGTTGTTCGCCAGGGACAGCAGGTCAAAGCCCGCCTTTTTGATGGCACTGATCGATTCAGGATCCCCCCTGAAGGTGTACTGCTTGTCCTGATACCTCACTCCCTTTGACGTAACGGGATATTCGAGGTTTGCGAATGAAACATCCGATTGTGCAATAAGTCTCGCCAGGTGTCTGTCCTGGAAGGGATGGTTGTATCCCTTGGATTGCAGGAAGCCTCTGGCGCTCCCGGTAAGCATAATGTCCCCCACGGCAAGCACCGTGCATGCCCTTCCCGGTTGTGGTGCTTCTGCCTTGCCAATGCCTTGGCCCAATAGCGGCGCAGGATACCCTGCCATCAGTACCAGCACAAGGCAGGCATAAGGGACAGCGAGCTTGGGCGGGATGCCTTTGTACTTCATGGGCAGCCAAGTGTGATGCCCTGGATGGATATCAGCCTCTGGGAGCACGGTTCGACTTGCCTGCATTCTTCCTGGAAGGGGTTTTTGGAGAGCTGCATTCTATATTCATGGGGTTGAGAAAGGTCCCCCGGCGGGTAATGCGGAAATCCAGATGCGGCCCGGTGGCGCAGCCTGTCATGCCCACGTAGCCTATGATCTCTCCCTTCTTCACCCTTTTGCCCGTAATCATGTCCCGCCTGAAACGGGAGAGGTGAGCATAGTGAGATGTGTAACCGTTGGGATGCGTTACACGGATGGTTTTCCCGTATCCTCCATCCCATCCCATGAAATTCACCCTGCCCGCCCCGATGGCATGAACCGGGGTGCCGGTAGGTGCGGAAAAATCCACGCCCAGGTGGGGTTGGTCTTCATGGGTGAGGGGATGGACCCTCGAGTGGCTGAACCCTGACGATACACGCCGGTAAGTGAGGGGCGCCCTGAGAAAGGTCGGCTCCTGGGCTTTTGCCATGCGGGTCTTCCGGGCTTTGCCTGACCGGGCCTTTTTATTGGATGCCTTCTTCCTTGCAGGGCGCTTCTCCGTCGTCGAGAAGGAATCCTTATCCCCTCTCAGTGCCTGCTTATCCTGACCGGGAGCGGCAAAGTAATCTTTGTCCCTCAGTGGCAGCACCGGGGGTAAAAGCACCAAGCCGCTTGCCAGCATCTCGTAGGGGGCATGGGGTGATGTCCTGACGGTATCAGGCAGCCCGCACCGGTACGACGAGGCCGCCTTCATGACTCGCCCGGTTTCGCTCCGGGCTGCCCGTGTTGTTTCAGGGCCGGGTTGGACGGAGCCCCTCTGCTGTGAATCCCGATTGGATTTTATGCCTGAGGGTCTCCTGGGCGACGGCAGGGCGGCATGGCGACATTCCCCGGCAGCTCCCGGCACGTCTTTTCCACTGACCCTGGCTTTTTTTGGGGATCTCCTCGGACCTGCCTGGGCAGCCTGATGGGATACGGGCACCGTTCCGGTCTTCATGAGGCTGATGACCTTGCCGTTATACAGGACAAGTTTCTTCCGGCTGGAAATCTTGTAGTCTATTTCATGAAGGCTTGTACCGTCCGGGCTGAAATAGAGCTCAAGCTCGCTGCCCGGCTTCATCCTGGTGAGCCTGAATACCTTGTCGGCCCTCTTGGAGATGTACAGGGCGTCCTTCCTCGATGCCCCGGCCTTCACCAGGATGTCGGAGAATACATCTCCGGGCCGTATGGCATACACCTTCATGGATTTCGAGGAGATGTATCCCGGGGCCTTTCCGGCCAGCTGCTCATTCACCGAATCTGTCCCTCGCGGGGAAGAACTCACGATGGCCTTGCAGCAGGGAACGGATGGGAGGAAGATCTGCCCCAGAAACCCTGCCATGAATACGAGCAGTATGTACCGCACGCAGAAAGGCCAATGGTTTTTGTTCATGGGATGAATCCTCCCCGTAGAATGCCCTGATAGATATATCAGGTTCAATAACATTGGTTGCGGGTATACTACACCAGTCAGAAAATTGCAAGTTCAGTTACTCATGCCGGAGACCCCTGCACAACTCAATACCCATAGTTGAACAGCACCAAAAAATTCGGCCGGAACCATCATCTGTTCGGGTAAGGTTTTTCTCATCCGGTTTAATCACCCTTCTGAAATCATGCAGGGGTCCTTTTCATCTTTCAGCGTATCAGGTAATTTTTTAACGAGGAAAATCCTGAAGGAAACATGGGTGGGGTTCTTGATGGCCTCTTCTCGCTTGAGCAGGAGATGGAAGAATCCGCCGCCCCCGGGATCTTCCCCCGAAGGCGGGGGCTAAAAAACATTTTTTCTTCTAGAGAAGGTCTGCGCCACCCGGCGGCAGATCTGAAGCGGGTTTGGCAAAGTCTCCCTTTCGTTTGTCTCGGTCACGCTTGCGCTCCTGCAGGAGGAAAAGAAGGGCAGCGGCATTTGCCTTAACATGGGCGAATACGCTTTCAGGGCCCGTGTATTTGTCATGGTGCTCCAGGTTATATTCAATATCCCTGATGGCCTTTGCCAGGGCCTCTTCATGCATGCTGTGCTTTTTCTGTACCATGATTCTTTTGGCTTGTGCTTCATGCTCATCCATGACGGTCCTCCTTATGAATATGTCAGCTGCAGATTCTTAGCTCTTCATCAGTGCATAAGATAATCAAACCTTCCATGACGGTCAACCGGTATCGTGCCATGATGGATTTTTTCAGGAATGCTTATGTTTGAACCAATGTGCACAAGGTGTTCGTAAAAGGCGCGGTGGGAAAGGTCATCCTCAATTTTTCTGCACAGCGGGTTTTGCAGGTTTTTCTGTCCTCTCCGGTTTATCGGCCTTAAGAGCCTTGTCGGTCTTCTCGTCCACGGACCACCTGTATTCGGACACCTCAACCTTTTTCTTTGTCTCCACGCGCCTCAGAGGCACCTGCTTGAGGGTAATCTCATAGAGCCTGCCTTCACCTGTGAAGTTTTCAAGGGCCTCTTTCAGGGATTGGAATATCTCGATCTTCTGGCTGCCGAACATGGTATCCTTGATGATCGCATACTCTTTGGACCATGCCGCACTTGCGATGAGAAGAACAGCCATTAAGAGCACGAACAGTTTCCTCATAGCCTATCCCCCCTTCATCCTGTCTTTTTTGTCCGGCATTTTCACACGGATGTCAATAGGACATAGGCCCGGGTGGAAGGCGGATTCCTTCAAACTCACTGGCCATGGATATGAATCCTCGAAGAGTAAGGATGATTTGACTAAGGCCTTAGGCCAACAGCTTCCGAACACTTCGAAAAACACATCCGCTCGATGGCGTATAGCCTTTCATAGGCCTCATGAAATGAGTTTTCAGAGCTGGTGAAGACACCATGGCCGTAAACGATGGCTGAGTGGGCGGCCTGCATGGCCCGGGGCAGGGTGTGCACGAGACCATGCCTTCCCGCACCCACCTCGCCCGCCACAACCGGGATATCTCCAATTGCCCTGGTATGCCCGAACTGCAGGGGCCCGCCGGACATGGACATGATCACCGAGAATCGGGGATGACCATGCAGAATGGCCGTATTCCCGGTGAGCGCATAGATCTTCACATGGGCCGAGAGTTCGGATGAACTGGTGAGCTCGCAGGTGGACGATCCGTCTTGAGGCACGCAGTCAATATGGCCCGGAAGCTCGTCTAAGGAAGACCCTGTCTGGGATATGTAGATAAGAGGCCCCTTTTTGAACGAGATATTGCCGAAGAACGAATCAACCAGCCCCGCAGCCACCGTAGCCTTGCCCGCCTCATCCATGGCCTTGATGATGTCTGCTTCGTCTTCGAGGGGTTCCTGCGAGAGGGGGTTGGGTGCAGAAGGCTTGGCGAGCTGCATGAGGAATCCTTGACAGAGGTCAATCATCCGTTCTGAAGGCCGTGCAATCCCCCCAATGCCGTGTAACCCGGCCAGGATGTCGGTGAAAAACTTGACAAAAGTGGCGAAACAGATGGAACTCATGGTGACAAAGGCCTGTTCCAGCGAGACCGCACCGGTGGTAATGATGCCCTGCCCCTTCACGATGCAGCCCTTCCGGGAGTTCAAGGCGCATGCCACCAGGCCGGGATCGAATGACTCCACCACCGGGATATCGTGGATGAAGGTGAGGCTCTCGGTGTCTTTCGGCGAGATGGGGTTTGTCCCTTCCCGTATGAGTTCGCATATGATCGCCCATCTGAGCGGTTCGGGCCGTGCTATGAGCAGGCTGTTGATATTGAGCGCATCAAACAGGGAGGCGACCTCGCGGGGGACTGTGGCGTTATTGGTGTAGATCTCGTCATCAATTCCATAGAGCCGGGCATCATGGGGACCCTCTATGAGCCCATGGTCCAGCAGTTTCTTGAGATATTTGTTCACCTGATGCTGCATACACCCAATCCCTTCATGCGTGCCTCAGTCAGGGTGCCGTCTTCATTGCACCCCCGGATCCGGTAGTATCTCGACAGGGCGTCCTCATAGGCCGCCTTGTCTACGGACACGATTTCGATCCCCGGCCCGCCCGTGCCGGGCTCGCGGTAGAAACGCTCGGGGAGCATGTCGTCCCTGCGGGTAAAGCCGCGGAGGCTGTTGATGTGGCGCTCCAGGGTATAGATGTTGTCCCCGAACCTGAGCAGATCCTGGTTGTCGTAGGCAAGGCCGGTCAGCGCGGCGAATCCCTTGGCGTATTCCTCCAGGGATGCCCCCAGGCAGGCAAACCTGCAGGCCCCGATGGTGTCGATGACGGCATTGAGGTCTTCCGCGATCTTGATGATGCGGGCCTTGCCGGAAAACGAAAACCTGTCCGTGGCGACCGGCTTGCGGAGGATCTCGTGCGCAATGGGATAGGCCCTCAGGTGGCATCCCCCCCGGGTGGAGGTGCCGTAGGCCAGGGCCATGCCGTAGGCCCCCCGCGGGTCATAGGCGGGAAGCTCCAGGGCCTTTACGCTCATGGACATCCCCGGCGCGCCCAGTTCCTTGGCAAGGATTGAAGACCCCATCCTGAGGAGCTCGGCCTCATGGCCTTCCCCCATGATGGAACGCACCTTGTCCACGAGGACCTCTCCGGCATACCGCGTGCCTTTGATCTCGGCCAGGCAGGCAATGGTGGCCGCGGCGGTAATGGTGTCCATGCCGGTCTCATTGCAGATATGGTTGGCCTCGATGATGGATTCAAGGTCGTCATTCTCGTTGAGCGCGCCGAAGTGCGACAGGGTCTCATACTCGGGTATCTCCCGGCTGGATTTCTGTTTGCAGGCAATGGGGCAGCCGTGGCAGGCATAGTGAGCAGGATGCTCCTTTGACCTTATGGCAGGCCCGCTGAAGGCCCTGTAGCCTTCGAAATAGGTCCTGCGGAAATTGGCTGTGGGCATCATGCGCCGCGACGCGATGAGGTCAACCAGGGCGCTCGTGCCATAGGCACTGATCCCCGAGCGTCCCATGATGGCGGGCGACGCATCGAAGAGGCGGATGATGTCTCTGCGGGCAGTCTCCAGGGCCTCCTTGTCACGGGCTTCCCCTGCAAGGACGCCCGAACCTCTTACGGCGACGGCCCTGAGGTTCTTGGATGCCATGACCATGCCGAGACCGCCCCTGCCCGAGGTAAAGGACGAGTCAACCATGATGGATGCATAGCGGCACGACCTGAAGGCAGCCTCTCCCACGGCGGCTACCGAGCCCTTGAAGGAGCCGAACCTTCCGAACACGGATGACAACGGGGTGTCAAGCGCCCACGAAGTATCTTCAAAGCTGACCGAGTGGTCATTCACGAGGATGACTGTCTGCTTATCGCCCCTGCCCGTGATGTGAATGACATCGATACCCGCCTTCTTCATGGCCACGGCGAGCCCACCGCCCACGGAGCTGCTGCATATGGTTCCGGTGAGAGGGGAAAAGGCCGATATCATCATGCGGCTCGCTGAAGGGATGCGCGACCCGGTGAGAGCGCCGGTGGCGAAGACAAGCGGGGCCTCGGCATCACAGGCATCCACCGTGGGTGAGCCGTTGAGAAAATACGTACCCATGCCCCTGCCCCCGAGAAATGCGCGCGACACCCCGGGATCGAGGGTCTCCCTGTGGGCCTGCCTGGCTCTCAGGTCTATGAAGAGGCATGTATGCCTGAATTCTTTCCCCATCGTTCGCTACTCTAGTTTAATCCTGGGTGGATCTCAACCCCAATGAGTTGGTGAAGCAGGCGGGCATTGGGTGGAAGTTTCTGAAAGAAAGGATTTCATTACGGTCATCGCCCTGCGCCCACAGAATAAGCCTGGACGGAGGTATCATTCCACCCTCTCCGTCTGAACTGCCTCTTGGTGGCCCTGATGATTTCCACGGCCTTTCTGTAGCTCAGGGTCTCCTGCAGCAGGAGTTCCTCTGCAAGGGATTCCACCGCATGCCAGTTTGCCCGGGATCTCAGCATGGATTCACAGCGGATATACAACCAGTTGATATATGCCGCACACTCACGACTGGATCTGCATACATTTTCAGCAAGGTCCATGGCCTTGTGATCATCGGCCCATTTCCCTATGTAGTCATGCTTGCCGGTCAGGAGAAAAACGGCAGCGCCTCCTGCCAGGGAAACCATCATGTCTTTCTCTATGGAGGCCCTCGTCCTCGAGAGTTCCTCACCATCGATGAGGGAGGCATCGATCCTTTGATCATGCCGCATAAACCCTTCGTACTCCCCATTGGACCTGATCGTTACATACCTGAACTTCTTGCGGACCAGGTATGAAGCTACGGCATGACCCGCTTCGTGATATGCGGTCCTTGTTCTCCTGGATACCATTTTCTTATTCATGATTCCGGCCTGAACATTACCCAGACGATATATTATAGAGCCCATATCCCTGAAGATAGATTCTCCCTGATATGCGTCTGCTCGATAACCCCGGACCTTGAGATCGGTCTGCCGACTGAAGATACCTTCGAAAACCGATCGGGCGTGCATATATACAGAAAATCAATGATCTCAAGAAATACCCCCGAGAATAAGCACAAAGGATTTCATGTGCCGGGGTTTGCCTTCACCGCCGGGTTTCCTCCAATAAAAAGCCCTCCTCTTCCCCCTGCACACGACCCTTTTCTCCTTGATTCCGTATTTTTCATTTTTTATACTCTCCCCATAGAAACGATGGTCCTATCAAAAGTGTCACTTATGTGGCAGAATGCCGGCATAAGACAGTAAAAATAACGGGGAATGACAAATGCCTATCACAGAGATTCTAGCCCGCAACGCCGCCCTGTACGGTGATGAGATCAGCCTGGTTGAAATCAATCCCGATATCAAGGAAAGGAAGGCAAGCTGGAAGGAATACGAGCTTGTCGAGACCAATCCCGAAAAGAGATACCGCCGCGTAATGACCTGGCGTGAGTTCGAAGACAAGGCCAACCGTTTTGCCAATTTCCTGCTGGAGCGGGGCATACGGAAAGGCCACAAGATCGGAATCCTGCTCATGAACTGCCTGGAGTGGCTGCCTATCTATTTCGGTGTCCTGAAGACCGGCGCCATAGCGGTGCCGCTCAACTACCGCTATACGGCCGACGAAATCAGATACTGCCTCGACCTGGCCGAGTGCGACGTCCTGATCTTCGGGCCGGAATTCACCGAGAGGATCGATGCGATCCGCGAGCAGATCCCGAACGTGAAGATGCGGCTGTTCCTGGGGCTTGACTGCCCCGCCTTTGCCGAAAGCTATTATGCGCTGACTGCGTGCTGCTCCTCAGTGGCGCCCGGTATCAAACTTTCCGACGATGATGATGCGGCCATCTATTTTTCATCCGGCACCACGGGTTTCCCCAAGGCAATACTCCATTCTCACCTGGCCCTGATGATTTCCTGCGAGGTGGAAATGGACCACCACAAACAGACCCGCGGGGACAATTTCCTCTGCATCCCGCCGCTCTATCACACCGGCGCAAAGATGCACTGGTTCGGCAGCTTCCTGGCCGGGAGCAGGGCCGTCCTGCTGCGCGGCGTCAAGCCCGAATGGATCATGAAAGCGGTGTCTGAAGAGCGGATAACCATCGTCTGGCTGCTGGTCCCGTGGGCACAGGACATCCTCGATGCCATAGACCGCGGCGATATTAATCTGGGAGAATACAAGCTCGATCAGTGGCGGCTGATGCACATCGGCGCCCAGCCGGTCCCGCCCAGCCTGATCAAACGCTGGAAAAAGGTATTCCCGAACCACGACTACGACACGAATTACGGCCTGTCGGAATCCATCGGTCCAGGCTGTGTACACCTGGGCATGGAAAACATCCATAAGGTCGGAGCCATCGGAAAGGCCGGCTACAAGTGGGAAGTGCAGATCGCAGATGTTAACGGCCACCCGGTGAAGCAAGGCGAGGTGGGGGAACTCTGTGTCAAGGGTCCGGGCGTGATGAAATGCTATTACAGGAATCCGGAAGCCACGGCCGAGATTCTCAAGGACGGCTGGCTCTACACGGGCGACATGGCGCGCATGGATGAAGACGGCTTCATCTACCTGGTCGACCGGAAAAAAGACGTGGTCATCAGCGGCGGCGAGAACATCTATCCGGTGCAGATCGAGGATTTCCTGCGCACGCATGACGCCATCAAGGACGTGGCCGTCATCGGCCTTCCCGACCAGCGCCTGGGCGAAATCCTCGCGGCTGTCATCGAGTTGAAGCCGGGAGTTTCCTGTACGGAAGATGATATCGCACAGTTCTGCGAAGCACTGCCGCGCTACAAGCGCCCGCGAAAAATCTTCTTCGAAGCTGTGCCGCGCAACCCCACCGGCAAGATCGAGAAGCCGAAGCTCCGGGAAAAGTACTGCGGCGGCAGCCTCGTGGAGGCACAGACCGAGCGCTGAGGAACACACAGACCCGGCAGGCACATTCTGGCTGTCCGGTTTTCATCCGGATCCATACGATGCGTTCACTCCACAGGGGGACCGCCGGTTCTCACGAGACCGGCTGAATTTTCTCTCTGTCCACTGCACCTGGAATATACCTTAAATATTCAATGATTTGACAGCTTTTCATCTTATCTGTTAAAATGCCTGAAACAACGCACCATGACATGCATTTGCGCTACATCTGATTGCGTCATTTCCATGAGGAGGGCCCGGTATCATCCCCCGCACGCCCACCCTGAAGGGACGGAGTCTGTCCGCGTCAGACCATGCGGTCGAGCGGACTCTTCACCGCAGAGGCCCCGCGCTGCATGACATGGGTGTAGACCATGGTGGTGTTTACATCCTTGTGTCCGGGGAGTTCCTGTACCGTGCGGATATCATACCCGTCTTCGGGCAGATGCGTAGCAAAGCTATGGCGGAAGGTATGGCAGCCTACCGGCTTTGTTATGCCGGAAATGACAACTGCCTTTCTCACCATCCTCTGCAGGCTGGAGGGATGGATATGATGGCGACACAAGGTGCCGGTCAGCGGGTCCCTGGAAATTTCCTGTGTCGGGAAGACAAACTGCCATCCCCATTGCTCGGAAGCCTGTGGATATTTGCGCCCCAGGGCAAACGGCATGGACACCCTGCCTGGTCCCCTGGAAAGGTCAGACTCATGAATAATCCGTGTGTGCCTTAATTGATCGTGCAGGGGTGCCTCAAGCTTTTGGGGAAGCATGACCACGCGGTCCTTCCCTCCCTTGCCCTGGCGTACCGTAATCTGGTGCATGGCAAAATCAATATCCTTCACCCGAAGGCGACAGCATTCCATGAGCCTCAGCCCACAACCATAGAGCATGCTGGCCATGAGCCGCTGGATGCCGGTAAGGACATTCAGTACACCAGCTATCTCTTCTCTTGTCATGACAAGCGGTATGCGGCCCGGTTTTTTGGCGCGAACAGCCTGGATGGATTCACCAATATCGATATGGAGCACATCACGGTAGAGAAACAAAATGGCATTGAATGCCTGGTTCTGGGTCGATGAACTCACCTTTTTCTTTACGGCAAGGTGTGAAAGATAGCCTTCAATTTCAGCAGCACCCTTCTGGCGCGGATGACGCATATGATGAAACATAAGGTAGCGCTTGATCCACCCGATATAGGTTTTCTCAGTGCTCAGGGAATAATGTTTTGTCCTGATGACAATCCTGATCTGATCAACAAGCTTTACTTCTGCCATGTTTCAAACCTCCTTCAAGAGTTCCAAAGCAAGTGCCTCATGGATCCAGCTATTTTTATTTTAATAAATTATTAATAGCGTATTGCCCTGCAATCAATACCTGGATATATTGCACTTGTGCGTCGGATAATTAGATAGCCATAGCAAAAGTGCGGTATAGTTATTGTTATGCGAGGAAAAAATGAATCCAAAATTACGATGTGCAGAATCTGAACTCTCATTCTTTGCTGCCCGATACCAGTATCCATTGCAGGATACGAAAATCTTGAACCTGAGGCCGAGTATTGCGAAACGAGGATGGCTTATAAAAGATGAACTAAGAGCTATTGCAAAATGGAAAGCCCCTCGAAGTGCGGGGCATATGGAGGATAACACAGAGGAATATGTCAAAGAAATTACGGCATTTGCTCTTGGAGCTTCAACTGAGCGGGCTCGCATAGAGGTGCTGACTAACCTTGATGGTGTTCAGTGGCCAACAGCTTCTGTGATCTTGCATTTCTTCCATAGCGAACCCTACCCTATATTGGACTTTAGAGCACTTTGGGCAATATCTTTAGCAACACCGGTTCAGTACTCCTTTAATTTCTGGTGGTCCTATGTTCAGTTCTGTAGTGATCTATCAAAACGTACCAGTTTGGATATGAGAACTCTCGATCGAGCATTATGGCAATATTCAAAGGAGAAACAAAAGAACGCATAACCACAAAATCCACCGGACGGCTAAAGCCGCCGGTGATCTACATGTTATGTTTGAAAGAATTAATGATTAAGCTGAGGGCATGAATATTTTTCCTACAAAAAAACAATGGAAAAGTTGGACTCTCCCAAGCAAAGCTTCATACATCGGAGTTGTTCTATCATTGGTTCTTTTTGCAATTGGATTTTTAATTAATGAGTATTCATCTAGCTATTCTCGGGAATCAGATCAACCCAAGTTGGTTATAAGAACTCAAAATAAGCCTTACCTACGATATAAAGTAGTTGGTAATAATGGCATTGAATTCTCATATGAACTATCTTTTCAAAACTATGGAAAAAATAATGCCATAAATATCAATTATTCTTACGTAAGACAAAAGCTCTTAATCGGCGATAAAACTATTGTTCAAGTCAACAATACCTCCAATAGCGATAATCCTCCCTCTAAAGCAGGTTATACTGCACCAACAAAATTAATATCAGGAGATAAGTTTTTCCAGATATTTCAGCTAAATGGAAATGGCTTAAAAGTAGATCAAATAAAATCGCTTATTAATTACTATGAACTTGGTCAACTAGCAGTGATAATTGATATTGGTATCGAATATGATGATGCTATAACTTTGAAAAAGTATAAGAGTTCAGAAATTTTAAAAATATATAAAAATATGGATTCAATACTGAATAAAACATAACAAGCAAATGCAGCCGACGGCCTTCGGCCGCCGCTGATCCGCACGTTAGGTTTATAGAGGATAAATAATGGAATATGGCCTGGCAAAAATGGTCCTTGGATCTAAAGCATTCACACCAATTACAGAGGAAGAATATCTCAAAATAAAAGATGCAAAGTCTGGTCTTTATGAATGTCTTTTCATTGAAGAGAAATTCGATTTTCTTGTAGAGAACTATCTTGAATTTGAAACAACACTGCTTGAATCTACAGTTCACGATATGATTCTTCAGGACCAGAATTATCAATGGTTCAATTTAGAGCGTGGACTATTTAATCGACGACTAGCTAATCTTCTTTCTGCTGGAAGAACCTACATTGATCATATGAAGCAACATATAGACCGTATCTTCCATAACGGATCTAATAATACATTTGATATAAAAGCTGAATTGTCTAAGCAGTATGATGGGCGATTTGGATATCGATGTATGGAGACTCTTCGCAATTATGTCCAACATTGTGGTTTCCCAATACACATGCTCAGTTTTCAACGAAGCAGGGTCGAACGACAAAATAAAGATCTGTTCCGATTTGCGATAACACCATATTTACGTCCAAAGGATTTAAAAGAAGATGATAGTTTCAATAAGAAAATACTCAAAGAAATGGAAGTAATAGGCGAGGAAATTGATCTTAAATTTCTAGTACGCGATTATATGGAAGGCCTATCCATTGTCCAATCAGAAGTCCGCAGACATATCCATCAAAAGTGCACTGAGTGGGAATATATTATCATCGAGGCTATTGAAAGATATAAATCTAACAATCCAGAAGAAGATACTGTCCTTGGTCTCTCTGCTATGATTCGTACTGAAGACGGACTATATAAGGACGATATTGCACTATTCTTGAACTTCATTGATTTGCGAAAATATTTTGAGAGAAAAAACAATACGCTTACAAACCTTACACGTCGCTTTGCTACAAATGAAATAATTGAGAAGGAAAAAACCTAACAAGCGCATGCAGGCCGACGCGCTACGCGCGCGGCTGATGCCCACGTTGGGCGACGAACTATCACATATTGAATATAAAATAATTAAGATCGGCTTAACTGATGACACAAGGAATTACACGCGAGAGACTGGCTGACCTATTGGTCGATCCCCGTGAAGATCTCAATTTCGAGGTCAAAAACTGGTTGGATCTTCAAGGCAATAATGAGGATAAGGCGATATTTGCAAAGGCTGTGTTAGCCATCGCCAACCATGGAGGTGGCTTCATTGCCTTAGGTTTATTAGAAACAGATGTGGGAATAGTAGAGGCAGAGGGACGTCCGGCAACACTGGATGGATATAGTCATGATCTGATTAACGGCATTGTTCAGAATTACTGTGATCCTCAATTTCACTGTGCAGTCCATATAGTTGCCAATCCTGCAGGAAGTGTATTCCCAATAGTTGTAATTCCCGGCGGTCACCGTGTCCCAGTGCGATCGCGTCGAGCAGGACCTAACGGCAATATCGTCCAAAATAATGCTATTTACATTCGAAAACCTGGCCCTCGGAGCGAGACCCCACAAAGTGCACAGGAGTGGGATGATCTTCTATCTAGGTGTTTGCGTAATCGCAGGGATGAACTGTTCGATCAAATAAGGGATCTAATCATGGGTGCAGTGCCTCAGGTGGAACAACCTCCTGAGCCAGCACGACTGGATGATTGGATTAGGGTATGTTTCGAGCGCTGGCATACACTTACTCAGGGACTTCCTGCGCATGTTGGTCCACGTTTCTCATATGGGTACTACAACTTCATCTATGAAATTATTGGTGAGCGCCGACAAATTGCATCTTCTCAGTTACCAGATGTGCTGAGGGCTAGCGTTGCTCGTTATACAGGATGGCCGCCATTTTGGTACCCAACGCGTGAAGGAATACAGCCCTATCCAATTGATGGCGCGGTCGAGTGTTGGCTTGGTGGAGATTCACAAACGACCATCGAAGAACGCGATGCGGCTCACTCAGACTTTTGGCGCATTCATCCTGATGGTCTCGCATTCTTACTTCGTGGTTTCCAAGAAGACGGTATAGATGCACAACGAGCCGTACGTGGCCCCGTGCTTCCAGGTACAATATTTGATGTCACTCTTCCAGTGTGGCGGGTTGGCGAGACTCTTTTACAAGCACAACGTTTAGCAGCAAATTTGTTTGATGGCCCAACAACGATAAGATTTATCGCAGCCTATGAAGGACTATCTGGCCGCGCTCTTACGAGTATTGATAACCGCCGTGATGTCTGGGGAAGTCAAGTCTCGCGACAAAATTCAATCACTTTAAAAACACATGTGGATGCTCAAGCGATTGACACGAACTTACCGGAAATCGTTCATCCTCTTTTATCTCCACTGTATGCTTTGTTTGACTTTTTTGAGTTATCGACTCAGCTAGTTGTAGAAGAATTGGCTCGTATGCGTGGTGGGAGGTCTTAGATATTGGCAATGGCTAAGATCATTGTATTATAGTTTTGGCAAAGGATAATTGGCGCCCAACCAGCAAATTCACCGGACGGCTTACAGCCGCCGGTGATCAGCACGTTCGGTGAATACAAAAGGAGTTACATTATGGGGACAAATGAGGATTTTCTGATTCGAAAAGTAAGAGCAATAGAGGCAGACGTAACAACTGCATATTCTGGTTATGATCGTCTTGTAAAACAAGTGAACTCTATTCGAGCTTGGACTGTTGCTATTTTAGTCGCGACGTTGGGGTGGAAGATATCGGGAAAAGCTCCCAGTATTACTGCAAGTGCTGTTTTAATAGGAATTTGTCTTGGTATGTTTTTCATTTTAGAATTACATGAACGAAGCTCAATGAAATTCAACAAGAAGAATGTAGAAACAATAAAAAGCATTCAAATGATTGAAGATCAGGCGGAATACGAAAAGCAAGTTCGCAAGTATGTTTTTCGGGAATTAGAACTGAGTCAAATCAAGAGAGGATATAAAATTGGAGATCTTTTTGAGTCGGCTTTTCAACCGGTAGTTTTATATTGGTACGGATTGTGGGCTCTTATAATTATTGGTGTTTTCAAATTATTTTGATTTAAATATCCGAACAAAAGAATCCGTCAGACGGCTTGTAGCCACCAGTGATCCTTACGTTCGGTCTTATTTGATGATGAATAGAGGTGAACCTTGACAGTAAGAGTGAAGTATAAATTATCCGTTCCAGAAAAATATTGTTCTCGTTTGCATCAAGAACCTTATCCGTCCAGTCCATATAGAAGTGAGCTTGAGCGTGATAGAGATAGAATATTATATTCAAAGGAATTTAGAAGATTAAGTGATAAGACTCAAGTGTTTCTTAGTACGTCGCATGATCATGTTAGAACTAGGCTTACGCACACTTTAGAAGTATCTCAGATCTCAAGAGTCACGGCCAATAATTTGGAACTTGATCCAACATTAGCTGAAGCGATTGCTTTTGGGCATGATGTCGGCCATACACCATTTGGGCATGTAGGAGAAAAAACTTTAAATTTAATAATGAACGGTTGTGATACCTTAGCATCTTTCCAAGATGAGATGAACTTATCTGATAAAGGGTTTAAGCATAATCTTCAAGGATTAAGAGTAGCTTGTGATTTGGAGCAATTATATGGAAATCCCGGTTTGAATCTTACTAACTTTACTTTATGGGGGATACAACATCATACCAAAGATAGATGGGGTTCATGTGGGTATTTAGATAATAAAAGTAACTTAGAGGATAAGTGTAGCTTATGTTTATTAAACCGAAATCCCCATATATGTGAACAAAAAGACGGTCTCCAACTTGGTTTTTATAGACAATACTATTCAGCTATAAAGCAAGATAAAACAGAAGTAGATGCTTGGTCTTTCGAAGGTCAAGTGGTCAAATTAGCTGATGAGATCGCTCAAAGGCATCATGATATTGAAGATGCTATTTACATGAGCATTATTTCAAAGGATGAGTTACTCGAATACATTGATAATAATTTCAGAATATTTTTTGATGAAGAGGATGAAAGTCTTTTTTTAAGTCTCAGTGAAAATAAAGATAATAATCGTCTTTTTATGCCAATCGTTTCAAAATTCATTGTTGGGATGCTTAATAAGAATCTAATCTATAATTCAAAAATTAATCTTAATAATTTTATCCTATCTAATAGTATTTCATCGAGAGATGATTTTGTTCACAGATATCCCAACATAAACGCTAGTGAAGCAATTAATGTTATTGGATATGCAGAAGGTTTTGGGGAAGCTCAAAGTAATTTGCAAGATTTTCTAAAGAACAGAATACTTAATTCATTTGAAGTTCAAAGGATGGATGGCAAAGGAAGATTCATAATTAGGAGGTTATTCAAAGCATATTTGACTAATCCAAAGCAGCTTCATGATTCGACAATGCATTTTGCTTTCAGTTTGTTTGATAATACATATAAAAAATGGTCAGACATGACAGAATCAGATTTGGGTCAAATGCGCTATGATGTTGATTCAACATCGCAAAAATCTAATCCAAAATTTATGATCGCTCTCTTACGAGCTATCTGTGATCATATCGCTGGAATGACAGATAATTTCGCTATGAACGAGTATAGCAAATTATATGGTTAGATGACCGAACCACTTATAAGGCCTCCTCGTGTCAATAGGTAAAGCTCTCCCAGACGAAAAGTTAT